>CAMCVS010000003.1 GCA_945881965.1 Paracoccus haematequi
TGCGGCCTATGAAGCGGCGCTGACGGAATGGACGCGGGAGCGGGTGCCGCTGGACTGGGCCGCGACGCAGAACAACCTCGGGACCGCGCTGCAAAGTCTCGGGGAACGCGAAAGCGGCACCGCGAAGCTGGAACAGGCGGTCGCGGCCTATCAAGCGGCGCTGACGGAATGGACGCGAGAGCGGGTGCCGCTGGACTGGGCCATGACGCAGAACAACCTCGGGACCGCGCTGGCCACCCTCGGGGAACGCGAAAGCGGCACCGCGCGGCTGGAACAGGCGGTCGCGGCCTTTGAGGCGGCGCTGACGGAACGGACGCGGGAGCGGGTGCCGCTGGACTGGGCCATGACGCAAATGAACCTCGGCAATGCGCTGAGCAGTCTCGGCCAACGCGAAAGCGGCACCTTGCGGCTGGAACAGGCGGTCGCGGCCTATGCGGCGGCGCTGACGGAACGAACGCGGGAGCGGGTGCCGCTGGACTGGGCCATGACGCAGAACAACCTCGGGACCGCGCTGGCCACCCTCGGGGAACGCGAAAGCGGCACCGCGAAGCTGGAACAGGCGGTCGCGGCCTTTCAGGCGGCGCTGACGGAACGGACGCGGGAGCGGGTGCCGCTGGACTGGGCCATGAGCACGGGCAATCAGGGCGAAGCTTTGTCCCTCCTTGCCGAACGCACCGGCGATCTCGCGATGGCCGAGGCGGCGCTGGCGCAGATCCGGATCGCCGGGCAGGTGATGCGGGACGGCGGGCATGATCCCTTTGCCGACTACTATGCCGGACAGGTCCCGCTGGCCGAGGCGCGGGTCGCCGCGCTGCGGCCCTGACGCGTCGCCCCTGACCCCGTCACTCCGCCAAATGGATCGCCACGCGGCGGTTCTGTTTGCCCTTTTTCTCGATCTTGCCAAAGCTGACGCGGCCGATCTCGCCGGTGCGGGCCACATGGGTGCCGCCGCAGGGTTGCAGGTCGATCTGTGACGCGCCATAGCCGATGCGCACAAGCCGCACCCGGCCCTGCCCCATCGGCGGCATCACCGACATGGTTTTCACCAGCCCCGGATTGGCGGCCAGTTCGGCGTCGGTGATCCAGTCCTCGGTCACCGGCAGGTCGGCATCCACCAGCGCGTTCAGGCGGGCCTCCAGCGCGGCCAGATCGGCAGGCGGTTCGGCCATGTCGAAATCCAGACGGCCTTTTTCCGCGCTGATCTGCCCGCCCGTGACCGGCAAGGGGATCACCACCGACAACAGGTGCAGCGCGGTATGCACCCGCATGTGGCGATATCGGCGGTCCCAGTGCAGGTGCTGTATCACGTCTGCATCCACGGCGGGCAGCGGCACCGGTTCGGCGGGCACCAGGATGATATCGGACCCCGAGCCCTTGATCGCGGTCGCAATCTCCATCCGCCCGCCCGGCCATTCCAGCCAGCCTGAATCGCCCGGTTGCCCGCCGCCTGTGGCATAAAACACTGTGCGGTCCAGCACGATGCCGCCTTCGTCGGTCAGATACAGCACGCGCGCCGGGGCCTCGCGCAGATAGGCGTCATCACGGAACATCAGGCGGGTCATGGGACGGTCCTGTCAGGTCTGACCTTGCGGGTCAGGGGTGGCGGTTGCACTCGCCACAGGCTTTGCCACAATAACCTCTGGGTTGCGAATCCAGACATCACGTTGCGGATAAGGAATCTCGATTCCCGCCGCGCGGAACCGCTCATAGATCTGATGGTTCATTTCCGACCGCACCGACAGCGACCAGTTCACATCGCGCAGGATCACCCGGATCTCGAAATTCAGGCTGTCGGCGCCGAATCCCATGAACAGCACCAGCGGTTTCGGATTGGCCAGCACCATGGGATGCGCCGCCGCAATTTCGCGCAGGATCGCCTCGACCTTGCGGGTATCGTTGCCATAGGCGACGCCCACCGGCACGATCAGGCGGCCCAGCGTTTTGCCACGGGTATAGTTCGTGACCATGCCGGATACGAAATCGGCATTGGGCACGATGACATCGGTGCGGTCGAACGTCTCGATCCGGGTGGAGCGCACGGAAATGTCGCGGACATAGCCCTGCTTGCCGCCGACCTCTATCCAGTCGCCTTCGGAAATCGGGCGTTCGATCAACAGGATGATGCCGGACACGAAATTCGACACGATATTCTGCAAGCCGAAGCCGATGCCGACCGACAGCGCGCCCGCGACAATCGCCAGCCCCGACAGGTCGATGCCCGCAGAGGTGACCGCCGCCAAGGCCGCAAGGAAGATGCCGATATAGCCAAGCCCCGACACGATGGCATTCTGCCCGCCAGGGTCGATCTTGGTCTTGGGCAGCACGGACGCCTTCAGCGTGCCCTGCACCAGCCGCGTCGCCATGTATCCCAGGGCAAAGACCACGGCGAAGGTCAGGAAGGCCGTGGGCGAAATCCGCGTCTCGCCGATGGCGACCCCGCTGGAAAACCCGGCCCAGAGTTCCAGCAGGTCGGTCGTCTTGGCCCCCCAGATCAGCGCAAACCCCGGCAATGACAGAATCGCCAGAACGAACCCCGCCAGCGTCGGAAACAGCGCCTCGGACACGCCGTCACGCGTCCCGGTGAACAGCGCATAGACAGCAGTGACCACGCGTTGCAGCACCAACAGCACACCCATCAACTGCAAAGACAGGATGGTGGGATAGACGATGTTCACCCCCGCCTCGAAGTAACCCAGCCCCGCCACGGCGGCCCCCAGAACGGCCACCCCCGACACCACGCGGGCCAGCAGGTGCACCAGCCGGTTGCGATAGCTGCGCTCGCCGTCCTCGGCCTCGTCGTTCTGCACATGCAGCCGCAGCAGCCGCGCCAGCCGCACCAGCAGGATCGCTGCCACCACCAGAAACGGGAACAACAGCACCACGCGCGCCTCGGACGACCACCCGACCGCGCCGCTGGCGGTTTCCAGCAAGAACCCCAGCCCGATGATCACGCCCAGCGACCCGGCGTCGAACCGCCCCTCGGCGCGGCGTTCCGGTGTCAGGTTCAGCGCAAAGGCATAGCTGTGGCCGATGGGAAACATCCGCGCACCGATCCAGCGGGCGAAGAAGATCGCCACGCCCATATCGGGGATCGCTTGCAGGATCGGCTCGCCGCGAAGGCCGAACACGCCCAAGAGTTCCACCGCCGCCACCAGCAATGCGAGCGCGGCCACCGGCACCACGATCTGTCCCAGCGATATGAACAGCCCCAGCAGGAACCGCCCCGGCGAGGCGCTGTCGGTCTGGACATAGGCCGACAGCCCTTCGGTCCACAGCCGCCCGCGCAGCACCAGCACCGTGCCGATAGCCAGCAACAGCACCACCAACGGCAGGTTGTTGCGCATCTCGGTGCGCTGGATCTGGTTGTTCCAGGCGGCGCGCAATTCATCGCGCAACACAGTGAATGTGGTCATCACCGCCTCGGCCGCATCGGGCCAATTTGCGGGGTTCAGAGGCGATGGCCCCAGTTCTAGCAGCCGCCCCGTCTGGCGTTCGCGCAGGATGCGGTCGATGGCGCGGATCAGCGCCTCGGCGCGGGCATTGGCCACTTCGGCAGCGCGCACCGGGGCGGCCAGCGTGTTCAGCCGGTCATTCAGCGCGGCGCGCTGAGTGGACAGTTCGGCGGCCTCGGACGCGCCTTCGGCAGGGGCAGGACCAAGGGCGGCGATCTGTTCGCGCAGCGATGCGATCAGGTCGTCATTCTGGCCCATGCCGTTGGCAAAGCGCGCGCGCCAATCGGCCACCTGTTGTCGCAGCGACAAAAACGCGTCGCTGGACGCGCGCTGCACCGAAATCGCCTCTTCGGCGCGGGCCACGATGCTTTCCCAGACCGCGTAATCCGCTGCGTTCAGCACCCCATCCACGGACGCCACGGGGGGCGGAGATGCCGGAACCGGCGCGGCTGTGTCCTGCGCCCCCGCCACACCGGCCAGCGCCAGCGCGACCAGCAGCGCCACACCTCGCAGCAGGGCTGTCACGCCTCGAACACCGGCGGCACCGCCTTGGGCGCGGCATCCATCCACGCGGGCACTGGCAGCCCCTTTTCGCGCAGGAAGGCCGGGTTATACAGTTTCGACTGATAGCGCGTGCCGTAATCGCACAGGATGGTGACGATGCGATGCCCCGGCCCCATTTCGCGCGCCATCCGCATGGCGCCCGCGATATTCACCCCCGACGATCCGCCCAGACACAGCCCCTCGTCGGCTAACAGGTCGAACACAATGGGCAGCGCCTCGGCATCCGGAATCTGATAGCTGAAATCGGGGGTGAACCCGTCAAGGTTGGCGGTGATCCGCCCCTGCCCGATCCCTTCGGAAATCGAGCTGCCCTCGGATTTGAGTTCGCCGGTGGTGTAGAAACTGTGCAGCGCCGCGCCCATCGGGTCGGCCAGCCCGATCTTGACGCCCTTGGGTTGCAGCGCCATCGCCACGCCCGCCAAGGTGCCGCCCGACCCGACCGCGCAGATGAACCCGTCCACGGTGCCGCCGGTCTGGTCCCAGATTTCCGGCCCGGTGGTTTCGATATGCGCCTGCCGGTTGGCGATATTGTCGAACTGATTGGCCCAGACAGCGCCGCCGGGTTCGGTTTGCGCAAGTGCCTCAGCCAGACGCCCTGAATAACGCACGTAATTGTTGGGGTTTTTGTAAGGCGCGGCGGGCACTTCGACTAATGTCGCGCCCGCCAACCGCAGCATGTCCTTCTTTTCCTGACTTTGCGTGTCCGGGATCACGATCACGCTGCGAAACCCCATCGACGCGCCCACCAGCGCCAGCCCGATGCCGGTGTTCCCGGCAGTGCCTTCGACAATCGTGCCGCCCGGTTGCAACAGGCCCTTGGCCACCGCATCGCGGATGATGAACAGCGCGGCGCGGTCCTTGACCGACTGGCCGGGGTTCATGAATTCGGCCTTGCCCCAGATCTCGCAGCCGGTCAGCTCGGACGCCTTGCGCAGGCGGATCAGGGGGGTGTTGCCGATGGCTTCGGACAGATCGCGGGCGGCGTGTTTGGTGGGGAAAACATCAGGGCGCATGGCGGGTCCTTTCGCTGCTGGCCAAAGGAATAGGCCGCGCGGGGCCAGAACTCAATAAGCCGCGCGCAGCCCGTCGCGGTGCCGCGCCAGCCAGTGCCCCATCGCGATCAACGGTGTGACGTTCAGGTGCCCGCCATCCAGCAGGTCCAGAAACCGCGCATAGGGCAGGATATGCGACCGGATATTCTCGGATTCGGATGCCAACCCGCCGACACCCGCCGCCGCGTCGGGCAGATCGCAGGGCGCACAGAACATGTTGTAAAACCCGGTGGAATCGCCGGGGCTGGCATAGCCGCGCCCGATGTGGATCAGCCGGTCCACCGTCAGGTTCGCCTCTTCCAGCGTTTCGCGCCGCGCCGCCGCCTCGGGCGTTTCACCGCCATCAATCAGCCCCGCGATGGGTTCCAGGCACCAGGGATGGGCATCACCGCGCGCGAAGGGGCCAGAGCGGAACTGTTCGATCACCAACACGGCATCGCGCCGGGGATCATAGGGCAACACCAGCGCGGCATCTGCCGACAGGAACACGCCGCGTTCGATCTGCGGACTGGTGGTGCCGTCGAATTGGCGAAAGGTCAGGTCGTATTCTTCGACCGCGAAGAAATTCTGATAGGGGCGGCGCGTGGCGATCACCGTCACATCCGCGCGCGCCATCCCCGACAGTGCGCTATCAGCGGCACGGGCGCCCGTCAGCCGCGATTGCGCGCGGCTTTCCATGATGTGCCACATGCGGGGCAGCCGGTCGGCGGGGATGCGGCCAAACGCTGCCATCACCTCGCGCGCGGTGGCCCGCACCAAGGGGGCATGGTGGTCCTGCCAATGGCGCAACGACCACGCCGCACCGGGGGATTGACCCTGTGGCGGGAACCAGACCTGTGCGGCGCGCGCGCCATCGGCGGTTTTCACCGTAACGGCGCGCAATTCATAGCCGAACGCGCCTTCGTACCATTGCAGCCGCGCCAGATCATCCGCGCTCAGCCCCTCGGCCAGCAGGCCGTCAACGCCGCCCCCGCCTGCAACGATCAACGGAAACGCTGCTTCGCCCGCGTGACAGACCGCATGTCCCGGCAGGTGCGCCGACACCGGCACCACCGCGCGCCCCAGCACAATTGCCAGCAATTCCGGATCGCGCAGCGTGCCGTAAAAGAACTGCGCCATCACCTCAGCGCCACAGCTTGGCGGCCATTTCCGACGCTAGCCCGGCGGCAACCGCCCCCACAAGCAACCCGATCAGGAACGGCGGATAGGTGACAGACAAGACGCCCCATTCGAACCCCTTGCCCAGCATCGCCATCAAGGCCTCCATCGGCCCGTCATAGCGTTTGCGTAACGCCAGCCGCAGCATCTCATTGAAAGCCTGCACGAACAGGCCCCAGAACAGCAGCAACGCGCCGCCTGTCAACCCGTTGCCAATCGCGGCCGAAATGCCCCGCCCCGCGCGCCGCCCGACCGTGATCCAGCCGACCAGCACCCCCAGCACCAGATTGATTTGCGGGAACCAGCCGGGGTCTGTGCCTTCGGGCAACAGCACCATGACCAGCCCGGACAGCAGAAACCCCGTCGCGCCCAGGATCAGCGCAGCAACCAGCTTGGCGGCGGTCGGGTAAATCATGGCGGCTCACTTTGGTGTGCGGCAGGCGGCCTAGGAGGGTCGCGTAACCGTGATCTGGGTCACATCGCAATTACCGCTTTCGAATGTCGCCGCGCAAGAGGTCAGGTAGAAATTCCACATCCGCCGGAACCGGTCGTCAAAGCCCATGCCAGAAATGCGATCCCATTCGGCGTTGAACTTCTCGTGCCAGATCCGCAAGGTGCGGGAATAGCTTTCGCCGAATTCGATCGACCGCGCCACGCGCAGACCTGCGCGTTCCACCTCGGCGCGCAGCGATTTCGGCGAGGGCAACATGCCGCCCGGAAAGATGTATTTCTGAATGAAATCAACGCTCTTTCGATAGATTTCCCAACGCGATTCCTGCACGGTGATGATCTGCAACGTGGCGTTCTTGCCCGGTTTCAGCCGTGCGCGCAGGGCGTCGAAATAGACCGGCCAGTATTTTTCGCCCACCGCTTCGAACATCTCGATGGACGCGATGCCGTCATAGACGCCGGTTTCGTCGCGGTAATCCTGCAACTTGATCGTCACGCGGTCAGAGAGCCCCGCCTTGGCGATGCGGTCAACGGCATATTTGAACTGTTCCTCGCTGATGGTCAGGCAGGTCACCTGCAACCCGCGTTCGCGCGCGGCATATTCCGCGAACCCGCCCCAGCCACAGCCGATTTCCAGGATATGATCGCCGGGGGCCACCCCCATCTGATCCACCATCGACGCATATTTCGCATGCTGCGCCGCCTCCAGGCTGTTCTGGCCGGGTTCAAAAAGCGCCGATGAGTAGGTCATGGATTCATCCAGCCACAGCCCGTAGAAATCATTTCCCAGATCATAGTGATACGAGATGTTCTTGCGCGCTTGGCGGCGCGAATTCGACTGGAACCAGAACCGCAGCCGTTCGAATGCCCGGACCGCGCCCATGCCGGGAAAGCCGTCAAACACCACTTCGTTGTCGGCATGGACCCAATCCAGAAACGCCTGCAAATCCGGCGTGGTCCATTGCTCGTCCAGATAGGCCTCGCAGAACCCAAGGTCACCCTCGCGGATCAGCCGTGCGAACAGGTCGGTGTTGTGAATGTGCAATTCGGCGACCGGGCCGGGGTTCGGGCCTTCAACGCGGAAATGCCGCCCGTCGGGCAACACGAAATCCAGCCGCCCGCGGCGCATGGTTTTCACCACGTCAAAGACGCGGGCGAAATAGCGTGGCAGGTTGGTCTGCCCCTTGGTGTCAGTCAGGATCATCGTCGGTTTCCCTGCGGGTCTGGCGGCCTCTGCCGCTCTGGTTGACATGAGACGGCTCAAAAGCCACGGTTTTCATAGGCTTGCAAGGCGCGTGCGCGGCCTGCATCAGCGGTGACGATCGGCACGGGATAAGGCGCGTCAGGCCGCAATCCCCAGCCACGCGGCACGGCGTCAAAGAACGCCAGCGCCGTTGCAGAAGGCGCGCGCCGCCCCTCGGCGATCCAGCGCGCGGCATAGAGCCCGCGCGGGTCGAATTTCTCCAACTGGCTGACCGGGTTGAACACCCGGAAATAGGGCGCGGCATCGGGCCCCGACCCCGCCGCCCATTGCCAGCCCATCGCATTGGACGCGATATCCCAGTCGGTCAGGCAATCGGCAAACCACGCCTGCCCGATGCGCCAGTCGGTCATGAGATGTTTGGTCAGATAAGACGCCACGATCATGCGACCCCGGTTGTGCATCCGCCCCGTCACATACATCTCGCGCATGGCGGCATCGACAAACGGGATGCCGGTGCGGCCCTGTTTCCAGGCGATGACATGGCGGTGCGTTTCGTCCGTGGCCCATGGAAACGCGTCCCAGTCGGGTTTCCAGTTGCGCGTCAGGATATGCGGCGTGTGATGCGCCAAGTGCCACGCAAACTCGCGCCAGACGATCTCCTTGAGGAACACCTCGGCCCCTGCCTTGCCGTCTTCGCGCGCGCGCGCACCGGCGTGCCAGCATTGCTGCGGGCTGATTTCCCCAAGCGCAAGGTTCTCTGACAGCCCCGAGGTGCCATCCTGCCCCGGCCAATCACGGGCCTCGTGATATTGTGCAATTGGCCCCGCACAGAACGCCGCCAGCCGGTCCTGCGCTGCCTGTTCGCCGACGCGGGCATGGGCCGCAACAATCGCTGCCCCCCGGTTCATCGCCCGGTCCATCTGCCAGTCTGTCAAAGTCTCCGACACAGGCCAGACATCGGGGGCCGGGATGCGCGCGGGGGCAGGCAAGGGCGCGTCAACCTCACGAGCCTTCACCGCGTTCCAATAGGGGGTATAGACCTTGAACGGGGTGCCGGTCTTGGTTTCCACGGTCCATGGCTCGTGCATCAGGAACCCGCCGAACGACCGCGCGTCGATGCCCTGCTCTTTCAACCCAGCCTTCACGTCCGCGTCGCGCGCCACGCTGTCGGGGTCATAGCCACGGGTCCAGACCACAGACCGCCCCCCTGTTTCCGCGATCAGCGCGCGCAGCACCGCCAGCGCATCACCGGACCGCAGCACTAACTGGCTGCCCGCGCCTTGCAACGACGCCGCAAAAGCCGCCAACCCCAGCCCCAGCCGGAACTTTGGCGCAGAACCCAACCCGTCCACGCCAGCATCGCGGATGAACACCGGGATCACCGGCCCACCGCGCGCGATGGCCGCCGTCAGGGCCGGATGGTCGGACAACCGCAAATCGCGCCTGATCCACAAAAGGGTCGCAGCCGTCATCCCACTGCCTTTGTGACGTTATTTGCCGTATTTACGCCGGAGGGCAGGAACCAGATCAAACTTCGGCATCCAGCGCCGCGATCAGGCGCGCGACCTCGTCTGCGGACGTGTAATGCACAAACGACAGCCGCAGCACGCCGCGCCCTGCATCCACCCCCTGCCCTTCCAGCGCGCGCACGGCATAGAAATCGCCCGCCCCCGCATTGATCCCCCGCGCGGCCAGCGCAGCGGCCACAGGGGCCGGGTCGCGCCCTAGGTCCAGCGCCACCGTCGGCGCGCGCAGACTGGCGTCGCGCGGCCCCAGCATCCGCAGGTCATTGCGCGCCACGGCCCAATCCAAGAGCGGCTGCAACAGCGCCGTTTCATGATCGCGCATCAGGTCATGCACGCCGCCCATCCGCGCCGCAGGCGTGCCTGTAAGTCCATGATGATCTGCCAGCGCGTCGAAATAATCCGCCATGCCCGCACAGGCCGCGATCTGGGCATGGTCCGGCCCGGCAGGCGTGAACCGTTTGTACAGGCTGCCTGCGTTGAAATAGTGCCCCTGATTGGGCAAAAGTTCCCCCAATGCGCGGCGCATCATCATGATGCCCTGATGCGGGCCGTAGGTCTTATAGGCCGAGAACAGATAGATATCCGCCCCCATCAGCCCCACGTCCGGCAGGCCATGCGGCGCATAGCTGACCCCATCGACACAGACAAACGCCCCCGCCGCATGGGCCAGCGCGGTGATTTCCACCACAGGATTGACCGCGCCCACGACGTTGGAACAATGCGGGAAACACACCAGCCGGACCTTCTCGTCCAACAGCGCCTCCAGCGCCTCTGGGTCCAGCATGCCGGTCGCGGGGTCGATGCGCCATTCGCGCACCTCGATCCCCTCTTCGGCCAGCCGCCGCCACGGGCCGGTGTTGGCTTCATGGTCCTGATTGGTGACGATGATCGCCTCGCCGGGCTGCATCATGCGGCGGAACGCCTGCGCCAGCACATAGGTATTCGCGGTGGTCGAGGGGCCGAACGATACCTCGTCCCGCGCCACGCCCATGAGGGCCGCAAGCCGGGTGCGCGCCTCGTCCATCTCTTCGCCGCCAAGGCGCGAGGCGGCATAGGGGCCATAGGGCTGCACCTTGCGCTCGCGGTAAAACCGGAACAGCCGGTCGATGACCTGTTGGCACGGGTAAGACCCGCCCGCATTCTCAAAGAACGCCTGCCCTGCCAGCGCGGGGTCTGCAAAGGCCGGGAACTGCGCCCGCACGAAATCCAGATCAAGCTGCATCATGTCCCCCTCAGCCGTTCACATCCACCACGACCCGCCCCTTGACCGCGCCTTGCAGGATCGCGGCCCCAAGATCGGGCAGGTCCGCCAGCGTCGCCATCTGCACCATCGCGTCCAGCTTGTCCAACGGCAGATCGCGCGCGATGCGGTCCCAGGCACGCAGGCGGGCGGCATAAGGTTGCATCACGGAATCGATCCCCAGCAGATTTACCCCGCGCAGCAGGAACGGAATGACCGTGGCAGGCAACCCCGCCCCGCCCGCCAGCCCCACGGCGGCAACGGATGCACCATATTTCATCTGCCCCAACACGCGCGCCAGCATCGCGCCGCCCACGGCATCGACACAGCCCGCCCAGGTCTCGGCCTCCAGCGGGCGCTTGACGGTTTCCGCGAGGTCCGCGCGCGCCACGATCCGCGCCGCCCCCAGCCCGGTCAGGTAATCCGCCTGTTCGGGCCGCCCGGTCACACCCGCCACCTCATGCCCCAGCGCCGCCAGCAGCGCCACCGCGACCGACCCCACACCGCCCGCCGCGCCCGTGACCAGCACCGGACCCGCGCCGGGGCGCAGCCCGTGATCCTCCAGCGCCATCACCGCCAGCATCGCCGTCAACCCTGCCGTGCCCACGGCCATCGCCTGCTTGGTGCTCAACCCAGCGGGCAGCGGCACCAGCCAATCGGCCTTGACGCGGGCCATCTGCGCATAGCCGCCCCAATGCACCTCACCCACACGCCAGCCTGTCAGCACCACCTTGTCGCCCGCCGCATAGCGCGGATCATCTGACGCGGTCACCGTGCCCGCAAAGTCGATCCCCGGCACATGCGGATAGGTCCGCACCAGCCCGCCGCCATTGCCCGACAGGCACAGCCCGTCCTTGTAATTCACGGTCGAAAATTCGACCGCCACCGTCACATCGCCCGCCGGCAAATCCGCCTCGGTCAGATCGCGCAGGCCTGCGCGGGCCACACCGTCCTCGCCCTTGTCCATCACCAATGCCTTGAACATCGCCGTCTCCCTGTTGATCTGTTTGCATCTTGCCCGAAATATCCCGGGGGGTGAGGCCGCGAGGCCGAGGGGGGCTGTCCCCCTACCCCCGCGCCCCTAGTCCGGCATCAGGAACAGGTCCGACACCGGCCCACCCGCGCCCAGACCCGTCAGCATGGCATGGACCTGTCCCCGGTGATGGGTCTGGTGGTTGAACATATGCGTCACCAGCAACCCCATCGGTTTCTCGACCTCGCGGCCCAGCAGCGCAGAATACCACCGATGTGGCCCTGCCAGAACCGACGCCTCCAGCGCCGCCGCCCAGTCCGTGATGCGCCTGTCCATCTGATCCCGCTCCGCCACCCAATCGGCCAGTGTCGGGCACAGCCCCGCGCTGTCGGCAATCGCGCCCGGAAATCGCGGCCCGCCATCGAACCGCGTCATCCACACCGCATCCCCCCACAGGATATGGTTGAGGGTGCCAAGGAGCGACCCAAAAAACGCCCCGCGATCCCGCGTCAGGTCGTCCTGCGACAGGGGTTCCAGCGCTGCGCGCAACTGTCCGTTCTGCCAGACGTTATACCGCGCCATCGTCTGTACAAATTCGGGGGTGATCATGTCTGCCGCACAGCCTTTGGTGAAATATCCGCCCCGATGCTGGCAGACAAACCCGGCGGGCGCAAACCCCCTTCACAAAGCGGGCGGGGCTTCTTATATCTGTCATGTCCTCTCGGGGACTATGGGCATAAACGCGCATGGAATAAGCGGATCGGACCCGGGGGCGGTACCCGGCGACTCCACCAACACACCCGGCATTGCGGGGGCTTGGGGTCGAAACAGGATCGACGAACGTGTAAAGATGTTGCTTTGTTTCGGTGAGCTACCACCGTTATCGGTGCAAATCGCATAATTGCCAATGACAATCATGCTCCGGTGGCTCTGGCCGCGTAAGCGGTCCGAAATACCAAAACTGAAGCCCTTGCGCCTAGCAGCGTAAGGCGGGGTTCGCAGGCACCTGGCAACAGAAGCCTGCACTTTTCCCCGCGCTTGACATACCTGCCGCATCGCGTATCGCTCGCGGCATGGGGCCGCGACCGCGCCCCGTGAGGCCAAGGCCCAAGCGTCGCATCTTTGATCGTTAACCCAAGGATGCACCCATGCCTAGATATGGCCAGATAACGCCTGCACAACTTTTTCGCCTGATCGGCACAGCCGATGCGCCTGTCGTTATCGACGTGCGCCTGCCCGAGGATGTCGCGCTTGATCCGCGCCGCATCCCAACCGCCATCGCCGCGCCGCATCAGGGGTTGGCCGCGCTTGCGCAACCCGGCGGGCGTGCGGTTGTGGTCTGCCACGGTGGCCGCAAGCTGTCTGAAGGGGCCGCTGCCCTGCTGCGCACCCATGGCATGACCGCCGAGGTTTTGGCGGGCGGCAATCTGGCCTGGGCGGCAGCGGATCTGCCAATGATCCCGATCGCGCGGCTGGAGGGCACAACGCTCTGGGTCACGCGCCATCGGCCCAAGATCGACCGCATCGCCTGCCCCTGGCTGATCCGTCGCTTCATCGCGCCCGATGCGCGGTTCCTGTTCGTGGCCCCCGCCGAGGTCGCCGCCGTGGCAGACCGTTTCGGCGCGACGCCTTTTGACATCGACGGGGTGGACTATACCCATCGCGGCGACACCTGCACCTTTGACACCTTGATCGCGGATTTCGGGCTGGCGCATCCGGCATTGGACCGGCTGGCAACCGTGGTGCGCGCAGCGGATACCGACCGGCACGATCTGGCCCCGCAGGCGGCGGGGTTGCAGGCGATTTCGGTCGGGCTGTCACGGATGTGCAAAGATGATCTGACACAGCTTGACGCGGGTATGACGGTTTATGACGGGCTCTATCGCTGGGCGCGCGACGGGTTTGACGAGGGCCACGATTGGCCTGCGGGAGTTCCGGCATGACACCATCATGGTCTGACATGATCCGGGTCTTTGGCCGTATCGGTCTGCTGAGTTTCGGCGGCCCCGCGGCCCAGATCGCGCTGATGCACCGCGTGCTGGTGGACGAACGCAAATGGCTGGACGAGAAAACCTATCTGTCGTCATTGTCGTTTTGCATGCTGTTGCCCGGCCCCGAGGCGATGCAACAGGCCACCTTTGCGGGCTGGCGGTTGCGCGGGGTGCCGGGCGGGCTGTTGGCGGGGTTGTTGTTCGTGGCTCCCGGCGCGGCGCTGATCCTGGCGCTGGCGGCGCTTTACGTCAGCTTTGGTGCGCAACCCCTTGTGCAGGCGGCTTTTGTGGGCGTGCAAGCGGCGGTGGTCATCATCGTGGTGCAGGCCTTGCAAAAGGTCGCCAAACGCGCGCTGAAGGATCGCGCGGCCTATGTGATCGCGGCGCTGGCGTTTCTGGGCATCTTCGTGCTGGGCGTGCCGTTCCCGCTGATCATCCTTGGCGCGGGGATTTATGGCCTGATCACCAGCGCGGGGGTCACCGGCGCGTCGGACCCGCTGCCCGCGCATCGTGACACGCTGCGCACCGTGGCTGTCTGGGGTGGGTTGTGGGTGCTGCCGTTGCTGTTGCTGCCTGCCACGGGGCAGGATTTCCTATGGGATGTGGCGCTGTTCTTTTCGCAACTGGCCGTCGTCACCTTTGGCGGGGCCTATGCCGTTCTGGCCTGGATGGCGCAGGCCGTGGTGGACACCAAGGGCTGGATCACCACAGACCAGATGATCGACGCGCTGGGGCTGGCGGAAACCACGCCGGGGCCGCTGATCCTTGTGACGGAATTCGTGGCTTTTCTGGCCGGGCACGGCAAGGGCGGCATCGGCTTGGGCATCGCGGCGGCGGGCGTGGCGCTGTGGGCGACCTTTGTGCCGTGTTTCCTGTGGATCTTTGCCGGCGCGCCTTATGTCGATTGGATCATGGCGCGGCCCCGCCTGAAAGGCGCGTTGGCGGCGATCACGGCGGCGGTGGTGGGCGTGATCCTGAACCTTGCGCTGTGGTTCGCGCTGCATGTGGTCTTTGCCCAAGTGGATGACACGCGCTTTGGTCCCCTGCCGGTCTGGGCAACGCTGGACGCAATCGCATTGGGGCTGGTGGCGCTGGCCGGGCTCTTGATGGGACCGGGCAAGCGCGGCATGGGGCAGACGCTGGTGATCATGGCCTCCGCAGGCATCGCGCTGCATCTGGTAGTGTGAGGTCAAGATTCCGCTTTGCGCGGTCTTTCGTTTTGTTCCGAATCCCTTATGGTGGACCCAGAACGGAGACGGTGATGGCCCGCACGATTGATTATGGCAAGCTGATGCACCGCGCGATGCGCGGTCTGATCCAGCAGGTGCTGCGGGATGTGCAAAGCCACGGCCTGCCGGGGGCACATCATTTCTTCATCACCTTCGATACCCGCGATCCGCTGGTGCAGATGGCCGATTGGCTGAAAGACCGGTATCCTGCGGAAATGACCGTGGTGATGCAGAACTGGTTCGATAAGCTGAAGGTCACCGATGACGGGTTCTTCATCACGTTGAACTTTGGTGACCGGCCCGAGCCGCTGTATATCCCCTATGACGCGATCAAGACCTTTGTCGATCCGTCGGTGGAATTCGGGCTGCGGTTCGAAACCACGGACGGCGACGACGAGGATGACGAACCGCCGCCCGATGGCCCGCCGAACGGCCCCAAGAATGGGCCGACCAACGGCCCGGACAGCGCACAAGGCCGCAGCGCAGCCCAGGTCGTGCAACTGGACCGGTTCCGCAAATAAGCGATCTTTCGCCCGCAAGATGAACTTTTTGTAAAGCGGGCAAGACACGGCTTGCGCGGTGGCGCGGCGCGTCGTCGATTGGGGCCATCGTTGCACAGATCGTTGCACTGATCGTCGCAGAGGGAGAGTGTTGCTCATGGCCAAGGATTTTGCTGTTTTTCTGGGGGAAATGCTGCGCCGCCCGACCGAGGTGTCGGCAATTGCGCCGTCATCCGCCGCCGTTGCGCGGCTGATGACCGAGGGGCTCGAGACCGTGACCGGCCCCATCGTGGAAATCGGGCCGGGCACCGGCAGCTTTACCAAGGCGATCCTCGCGCGCGGCATTGCGCCCGAACGTCTGACGTTGTTGGAACTGAACGCCCGGTTTTGCGAGACGCTGCGCGCGAAATTCCCCGGTGTGCGCGTCGAATGTCGTCCGGCGCAGGAGATCGAAAAGCTGGGGCTGCGCGATGTCGGCGCGGTGATTTCCGGCGTGCCGGTGCTGGCGCGCCCCACGATCCAGCGCGAAATCGTCGGCCCATGCTTTCGCGTGATGCGGCCCGACGGGTTTTTCGTGCAGATCACCTACAGCCCGTCCGCCCCCATACCCGAAGATGTGCAGCGCGAATTGGGTGTGGTGGCGACCAAACGCGGCACGGTCTGGGCCAACCTGCCGCCCGCCCGCGTGTTCGTGTTCCGGCGCAGATCACATTGACCCACGCCGCCCGTCCGCTATGACAGGGGCGCATTTTCAGGAGATGTCCCCATGACCGCGATCCGCCATTCCACCCGCACCGAAACCGACAGCTTTGGCCCGCTCGAGGTGGATGGCACCAAGTATTGGGGCGCGCAGACCCAGCGGTCGATCATCAACTTTCCCATCGGCTGGGAACGCCAGCCGGTGGCCATCATCCGCGCGCTTGGCGTGATCAAACAGGCCGCCGCGCGGGTCAACGAGGGCTTTGGCGATCTGGACCCTACTCTGTCGCGCGCCATCCAGGCCGCCGCGCAAGAGGTGATTGACGGAAAGTTCGACGACAACTTTCCCCTCGTGGTCTGGCAGACTGGGTCGGGCACCCAGTCGAACATGAACGCGAATGAGGTGATTTCGAACCGCGCCATCGAAATGCTGGGCGGAGAGATGGGGTCGAAGAAACCCGTGCATCCGAATGACCATGTCAACATGGGGCAATCGTCGAACGACACCTTTCCGACCGCGATGCATGTCGCCATCGGCATGATGGCGCGCGACACGTTGCTGCCGGGGTTGCGCAAGCTGCATGCTGCGCTGGTCGCGAAATCCGAAGAATTTGCCACGATCATCAAGATCGGCCGCACCCATACGCAGGACGCCACGCCCCTGACGCTGGGGCAGGAATTTGGCGGCTACGCGCATCAGGTCGCCAAGGGCATCGCGCGGGTCGAGATGTGCCTGCCCGATATCTATGAACTGGCCCAAGGCGGCACCGCCGTCGGTACGGGTCTGAACACCCGCAAGGGCTTTGCCGAAAACGTCGCGGCCGAAATCGCGGCGATCACCGGCCTGCCCTTTGTCACCGCGCCGAACAAATTCGAGGCGCTGGCGGCGCATGACGCGATGGTGATGTTCTCGGGCGCGCTGAAAACCGTCGCTGCCAGCCTGTTCAAGATCGCCAATGACATGCGGCTGCTGGGGTCCGGGCCCCGGTCGGGTCTGGGCGAATTGATCCTGCCGGAAAACGAACCGGGCAGCTCGATCATGCCGGGCAAGGTCAACCCGACACAAGCCGAAGCGCTGACCATGGTATGCGCGCAGGTGATGGGCAATGACGCCGCCGTGGGCTTTGCCGGGAGCCAGGGTCATTTCGAACTGAACGTCTATAACCCGATGATGTCCTATAACGTGCTGCAATCCATGCAGTTGCTGGGCGATGCCGCAGGCAGTTTCACCGATAACATGGTGGTGGGCACGCAGGCGAACATTCCGCGCATCCAGAAACTGATGCAGGAATCGCTGATGCTGGTCACCGCGCTTGCGCCGACCATCGGCTATGACGCCGCCACCAAGGTGGCGAAAACGGCGCACAAGAACGGCACCACGCTGCGCGAAGAAGCCATCGCGCTGGGATACGTGGATGGCGACACATTCGACCGCATCGTGCGCCCCGAAGACATGATCGGGCCCAAGGGCTGAGAGGGCAGAGCGAGGGGCGCTGCCCCTCGCGCTCCCCGGAGTATTTGGGGCAAGATGAAAGACAAGGGTTTTCCCGGATGTTCGCGATGGTAATCTGATCGCATGGGCGACACGGTGAACCTGAACACGTTCCGAAAAGCCAAGGCGCGGGCCGAGAAGAAGGCGCGCGCCGATGCCAACGCGGTGAAATTCGGCCAGACCAAAGAGCAGAAGGCGCTGGAGAAGGCCAGGGCCGAGATGGCGGCGCGTGAACTGGCCGCGCATCGGCGCGAGACGGATGGGTCAGAGCAATGACCACCCGCCCCGAGAAGCATTCACTGACGCTGCGCGGCCATCGCACCTCGGTGTCGCTGGAGCCCGAATTTTGGGCGGCGTTCCGCGACATTGCCACCGCACGCGGCCAGACCCTGAACGCGCTTGCCGCCGAGGTGGACGCCGTGCGCGGTGATGTCGGGCTGGCCTCGGCGATCCGGGTTCTGGTGCTGCGGCATTTCCGCGAGAAGCACATCTAGTCGCCGCTTTTCCGGGCGGTTTCGCACCTTGGCGTCGTTTTTTGTTGTTTTTTTCATCAATCCGCCGTGCAACTTTGCAGGGATGGGCTGGACAGGCCCGCGCCATCCGGCAGACTTGTTGCAGTCATCACCAAGGAGATCCACCGATGTTCCGCTACGCCCGCGCCAGTTTTGCCGCCGCCTTTGCCGCTACGCTTGTCCTTGCCGGGGCGGCGGCTGCACAGACCAAGATGCCCTTCGCGCTCGATTGGAAATTCGAAGGCCCCGCCGCGCCCTATTTCATGGCGCTGGACAAGGGGCATTTCGCGGCGGCCGGGCTGGACGTGACGATTTCCGAAGGCGCGGGGTCGCTGGATGCCATTCCGAAAGTGGCCACCGGCGCGTTTCCCGTGGGCTTTGCCGATATCAACAGCCTAATGAAATTCCTGGACCAGAACCCCGGCGCGCCGGTGACCGCCGTGATGATGATCTATGACAAGCCGCCCTTTGCCATGGTGGGCCGCAAATCGCTGGGAATCAGTGCGCCGGGCGATATCGCAGGCAAGGTGCTGGGCGCCCCGCCGCCCGATGGCGCCTGGGCGCAATTCCCGATCTTTGCCGCCGCCAATGGCATCGACATGGGCAAGGTTACCGTCGAACCCGTCGGCTTCCCGGTGCGCGAGCCGATGCTGGCCGAGGGCAAGGTGGCGGCGGTCACCGGGTTCTCGTTCTCGTCGACGCTGAACCTGAAACGACTGGGCGTTCCGTCGGATGATATCGCGGTCATCCTGATGGCCGATCACGGCGTGGCGCTTTATGGCAATGCGATCATCGTGAACACCGATTTCGCCAAGGCCAATCCGGCGCTGGTCACCGGGTTTCTGGGCGCGGTCGCCAAGGGCTGGAAGGACAGCATCGCGGCCCCGGCGGAAGCCATCGCCGCGCTGGTGAAACGCAACCCGGCGGCTGATCCCGCGTTGGAGACGGAACGCCTGAGCATGGCCATCGCGGCCAACGTGCTGACGGATTATGTCAAGGCCAACGGGCTGGGCGGGATTGACGCCGCGCGCATGGCCAAGGCGATCGAACAGACCAAAACGGTCTACAGCTTCAAGTCGGCGCCCGATGCCGCGCTGTATTTCGATCCGCAATACCTGCCTGCCACTGCTGCGCGCATGTTGCAGTGACAGGGTTGGCCCCTGCGTGATCCGGGGCCGCATTACATCATGACAAACCTGATTGATATCAAGGGCGTCCGCCACGCCTATCGCACCAAGGCGGGGCCTTTGCCGGTGCTGGACGGGCTGGATGTCGCTGTGCCAGAAGGCGAGTTTTGCGCCGTCGTCGGCCCGTCGGGCTGTGGCAAGTCCACGCTGACGCGGCTGATTGCCGGGCTGATGGTGCCGGATGCGGGCGAGGTGTGGTTGCACGGCGAACGCGTCACGGGCCCGCGCAAGACGGTGGGCATGGCGTTCCAGAACCCGGTGCTGCTGGAATGGCGGACCATTCTGGACAACGTCATCCTGCCCTTGGAAATCGTCGCCCCCCGGATGCCGCGCGCGGATCGTGAGGCGCGCGCGATGACTCTGTTGAAAATGGTCGGCCTTGACGGGTTCGAGGGCAAGCGCCCATCCGAACTGTCGGGCGGCATGCGGCAACGCGCCAGCCTGTGCCGCGCCATCGTGCACAAACCCGATGTGCTGATCATGGACGAACCCTTTGGCGCGCTGGACAATTTCACCCGCGAAGATCTGTGGCAAACCATGCGCGACCTGCGCGCGGCGGAACCCTTTACCTGCGTGCTGATCACGCATGACCTGCGCGAAAGCGTGTTTCTGGGCGATCAGGTCGTCGTCCTTTCAGGCCGTCCGGCGCGGACACAGGCGGTGCTGAATGTCGATCTGCCCGCCGACCGCACGCTGGACATCCTGTATGAACCCAAGGCGCAAGAGATGCTGCATTACCTGCGCGACCAGATCCGCGTGGCCCAAGGGCGGGACGGGCATTGATGGAAACCTTGCAGAAAATCGCTGTACCGATTGGCGCCGTCCTGATCTTTCTGGGTCTGTGGGAAGGTCTGGTCTGGGTCAACAACTGGCCGAATTACAAGATGGCCTCGCCATCTGACCTGCCGCCCGCGTTCTGGAAATTCCGCTGGCTGTTTCTGGAAATGGGCTGGCAGACGCTGTGGCGCACTGTGCTGGGGCTGGGGCTGGCGGTGCTGTTCGGCACGCTCTTGGGCATGATCATGGGCTTTTCGCGCATCGCGCGCGACGGGCTCTATCCGCTGCTGGTGGGGTTCAACGCGATCCCCAAGGCGACTTTGGTCCCGGTGATCTCGCTGATCTTTATCGGCGCGCATGATTTCAACACGGTGCTGATGGCCTTCCTGATCTCGTTCTTTCCCATCGCGGTCTCAGTGGGCATCGGGTTGTCGACGCTGGAACCGGAATACCGCGATATCCTGCGGTCCTTGGGCGCGTCACGCTTCACGATTTTCACCAAGATCGCGCTGCCGAAAACCCTGCCCGAATTCTTTGGCGCGCTGAAAGTGTCAGTCACGCTGGCCTTCATCGGCACCAATCTGGTGGAAATCGTCAGCCCGCATGGGCGGGGTCTGGGCGCGTTGTTCAAATCGGGCGAGACGAACGGGGATTATCCGCTGATGTTTGCGGTGCTGATCGCGCTCGCGGTGCTGGGGATCGTGCTGTATTATGGCGTTCTGGTGCTGGAGCGGATTTTCGCGGGCTGGGCCGAGCGCGGCGCGACCTAACGCCGGTCGATCCGCAGGTGGATGCCATTGGCGGATCGCACCGTCAGATGCGCGACGGGTTTCGGCACCTGATCCGTCAGGGTCACGCGCAGATCGCGCAGGATATGCGCGAGCAGCAGCGTGCCCTCGATCATCGCAAAGCCCGCCCCGGTGCAAACCCGCGCGCCTGCGCTGAAGGGAATCCACGCCTCGCGCGGGACATCGCCCTGCCAGCGGGCGGGGTCAAAGCCGTCGGGGTTGTCCCATAACCGCTCATGCCGCCCCAGATGCCAAGGGGAGATGACGATCTGCGCGCCGGATGGCACGTCACGGTCGCGGAACCGTTCGGGGCATGTCGCCTGCCGCACCATCATCGGCACCGGCGGATACAGCCGCAGCGTTTCGCGGAACACGTCGCGCGCGGTCTTCAGCCGCGACAGGGCCGCGAAATCCAGGGGGCCTGCCGCCTGCGCCTCGGCGGCTACCTTGTCCTGCCAGTCGGGGAACAGCGCCATCAGATAGAGCGCCCAGCCCAGGGCGGAAGCCGAGGTTTCATGCCCCGCCAGAAAGAAGATCGCCACCTGATCGACCATTTCTTCGGTGGTAAACCCCTGCCCCGTGACGGGATCGCGCGTGGTCATGATCTTGGTCGCCAGATCGTCGGGCGCTGTCCCCGCCGCGATATCCGCCTGCCGCGCGGCGGTCAGATCGGTGATCAGGCGACGGATGTTGCGCGCCGCATCGCGGGTGTCGCGCGAAAACCCGCGCGGGATGAAGCGCGGCAAGGGCAAAAAGGCCGCAATATTCAGGATCGGCTGGCTTTGTTGATAGCGGCGGAACTCAACGAACACGTCGCGGGCGATGGCATGGTCGATCGGGATGGAAAACAGCGTGCGAAAGATCACGTCGGCGGCGGCGTGGCTGGTTTCTTCCTCGATTTCCACCACAGCGCCTGCGCGGGCGGCCAGCCGCGCCACCGCCGCCTCGGTCGCGGCCAGCATCGCCGGAAAGGTATCGCGCAGACGCCCGCCTTCGAACGCGGGGTCGATGATGCGGCGCTGGCGTTTCCAGACATCGCCATTGGTCAGGAACACCGAATTGCCCAACAGGGGCCGCAGCCCTTCGGCGATGCGGTTCGATTTCGGGAAATCGTCGGGGCGGGCTTTCAGCACCTCGGCCACCAGATCAGGCTGATTCACCAGATAGGACCGAAAGAACGGCGTGCGGAATTCGGCCATCCATGCCCGATACAGCCGCGCGGGCTGCGCCGACAGGATATCGGCCCGGAACAGCCGCATATAGCGCCACAGGCTGACCCGGTCAGGCCGCGATGGTGGTTTCGGCGGATGGACAGGGCAGCCGGTCATGGGGATGTATGCGTATAGCGCGACACGGCCACATCGATGCGGCTTTTGGACGGGGCGCGGCCGTGATAGCGCGCACCCAGCGTCTGCGGCCCTGCCGTGATCTGGAAATAATCGTAATCGCCGGGGCGGTCAAAGGCGCAGAGATACTGGAAATGCAGCCGGAAAAATCGCCAACGCAGCGCGCGCCAACGCTCCGGCGAAAGTGTCTGGGTAAACGCCGCCGAAATGACCAAGGGCCAGCGTTTGCCCGGCCCCTCGACGCCCGAGACGCTCACCGGATCGCAGAGCGCAAAGGAACAGCCATCACCGGGCGCGGTCACGTCGACCCATGTCAGTTCATCCCGCGTCGACAGATAGGCCAGATCGGCGCGCAACCGCCATGCATCGCGCAAGAAGCTGACCATCGGCACCACCTGCCCCAGGCTCAGGAACCCCAGCGCGGGTCCGGCAGGAACCCCGCCCCGGATCAGATCGGCTAAGACCGACACCGCCAGATGCGCGCCGGACGAATGGCCGACCACCAGCACCTCGTCCACATCCTCGGCCAGTGCGGCGGCAATGCGGGCGCGGAATTCGGCCATCCGCGCCTCGAGTTCCGGTGGGTTCGCGCCGCGATAACTGGCGGAATAGGCGTAATCATGCATCAGGTAGAACACGAAGGTGCGGTTGTCGCGCGCCTGAAACCAGCGCAAGACGCCATAGGCCACGGGCAGCGTTACCGCCAGCCACAGACCCCATGCCAGCCCGCCCGCAGCCCCGGTGACCCACAGCGCCACGCGGGCCAGCAGATGCCCGGCCAGCACCGCAGTCCCCGCCATCAGGATCAGCGCGCCCACCGGATACAGCGCGGCAATCACCGGCCCCTTCCGCAATCGCATCAGCCGCCACAATGCCCCTGTGGCGATGTATTCCCACGCGGTGCGGATCATCTGGCCATAGGTCGCAACAATCGTATTCGACATGCTGTCGCGCACGATATCGGACCAGACCAGCACCTCGAAGGTGGTCTCGACCGTCGCGCCGCCGATCTCGGCCGTCACCGCCCAGCCATAGCCGCCGCCCTTGGGCTTTTTCGGACGCAAGGACAGCGCGTAGCCGCTGATGACCGCCTGATCCGTGCCTTCCTTGCGATACAACTCACGGTAGCGGCGGGGATGAATCGGGTCATAGCCGGGGATATAGAACACCCGGCGACGGCGGACGGTTTGCGCGGCGTCTGACATGACCTGCCCCTTTCGGCGTCAGACTAGCGGGCGAATTGGGCGGGGGTAAGGCCCGGTGATGTCAGCCTAGTGCGGCAAGCGCCGGGAACGTCTCCAGCAGCCAATAGGAGAATGCGGAAAATCCGCCCGTCAGCATCAACAGACCCACGGTCCACAACAATAGGCCCATGATGCGCTCGATCACGTCCATATGCCGTTTCATCCAGCCCATCAGCCCGCCCAGACGCGGCAGAAAGGCCGCCACCAGCAGGAACGGGATCCCCAGACCCAACGCATAGACGCCGAGCAATGTGGTGCCCCGCGCCAATGACCCCTCAGAGGCCGCCAGCGACAGGATCGCGCCCAGTTGCGGGCCGATGCAGGGCGTCCAGCCGAACGCAAACGCCAGCCCCAGCACATAGGCCCCCATGGCCGACCCGCCCCGGTCGCCCGCATCCAGCCGCGCCTCTTGGGTCAGCAACGGGATACGCAGGATGCCCAGAAAATGCAGGCCGAACAGCATCACCAGCAACCCGGCAATAGTGTTGAACCAGCCCTGATATTGCAGGAACAACGTGCCGATGGCCGACGCGGTAAAGCCGAGGAACAGAAATACCGTCGATAGCCCCAGCACAAAGAACAACGCAGGCAGCAGCGCGCGGTTGCGCGGTGCGTTGCCTGATGACAGGTCGGCAATCGACAGGCCCGACATATAGGCCAGATAGGGCGGCACGATGGGCAGCACGCAGGGGCTGAGGAACGAAATCAACCCGGCCACCAAGGCAACAGCCATGGCGGGCAACAGCGATGCGTCGATGATATCTATGCCAAACATGGCCCTGTCCTAACGGATGCGAAACGCCCCGTCACCGGGATATCGGCGGACGGGGCGTCACAGTCGTGTCAGGTCAAACGCCTGTTGTGTTACAGGCTTTGCCGTGTCCGGGTCGGATCAGCCGCCCAGGTTCCACCAGCCGCGCTTTTTCGGCTTGGCATCAGGCGCGGGTTCGGGGGCCGGTTCTTGGGCGGGTGCTGAGACGGGTGCATCGGCCACGATGGTTTCCGCGACCGGGGCCTGAGGGACCGTGGCTTCTGCGACCGGAGCTTCTGCCACCGGCGTTTCCGCGACCGGGGTTTCTGCCACAGGCTCTGCCACAGCCGGCGCGTCCGGCGCAGGTGTTTCGACCACCGTAACCTCTGCCACCGCGTCAACGGGTGCTGCCGTTTCAGCCACAACCTCTGGCTCTGGCACACGCTCTGGCACAGGCTCTGGCATCACGGCGTCAGCCGCCACACCATCCGACGCCGCAGCGGCCTCTGCCTCGGCCTTGGCGGCGCGGCCTGCGGCGCTGCGGGGCGACGGGGCCTTTTCGGCACCTTCGACCGAGTCCGCATCCTTGGCACCGGACCGACGACGGCCACGGGTCTTTTTCGGCGCGGCGTCTTCGCCTTCGACCGGGGCGGCGTCGGCGGGTTCTGCCGCCTTGGCCTTGGCGCGGCTGGACGACCGCGACGACGACGACCGGGTCACTGTCTTTTTCGCCGGAGCGTCATCTTCGGCAACAGCTTCGGGTTCGGCCACCGCGTCGGACTCGTCGCCCTCACCGTCTTCGTCGCCCTCGTCATCGGCTTCCGCTGCGGCCTCGACCACATTGCCATCCGCGTCCAGCGTGGCACGCTGCGCGGCGGGTTTGCGACGACGGCGGCGGCGCTTTTTCTTGGACTTGCTTTCGCCCGCTTCGCTCGTCTCGGGGACCGCAACCGGTTCCGCCTCTTCGACCTCGGCCTCGATCTCTTCGACCTCGATTTCCAACTCGGCAGCCGACGCCTCGTCCACCTCATCCATCAGCGACGAATCCGCCTGCACCACATGCGATTCCGGCACCAGACGGGTGGCGGTCTTGAACTTTTCCAGGCTGAAATCCGGCGAGATCAGCGCGGGATCGCCCTCGACCCGCACCGACATGCCATAGCGCGCCTCGATGGTGGCGACATGCTCGCGCTTGTGGTTCATCAGATAGTTGGCGATGGCCACGGGGGCGCGCACCAGCACCTCGCGCGACCGCTTGCGGGTGCCTTCCTCGTCGATCTGGCGCAGAATCGACAGCGCTAGGTTGTCGTCCGACCGCACCAGACCCGTGCCATGGCAATGCGCGCAGGGCTGGGTCGTGGCCTCGATCATGCCGGGGCGCAGGCGCTGACGCGACATTTCCATCAGGCCAAAGCCCGAAATGCGGCCAATCTGAATCCGGGCGCGGTCTGTCTTCAGCCGATCCTTCATCCGCTTTTCCACAGCCGCGTTGTTCTTGCGGTCGTCCATGTCGATGAAGTCGATCACGATCAACCCGGCCAGGTCGCGCAGGCGCAGCTGGCGGGCGACCTCATCGGCGGCTTCGAGGTTGGTCTTGACCGCCGTTTCCTCGATCGAGCCTTCCTTGGTGGCGCGGCCAGAGTTCACGTCGATCGCCACCAGCGCCTCGGTGACGCCGATCACGATATAGCCGCCGGATTTCAACTGCACCGTCGGGTTGAACATTGACGACAGATAGCTTTCGACCTGAAAACGCGCGAACAGTGGCATCTGTTCCTTGTAGAGCTTCACCTTGGCGGCTGACGGCGGCATGATCATCTTCATGAAATCACGCGCGTTGCGATAGCCGCGTTCGCCTTCGACCAGCACCTCGTCGATTTCCGACGAATACAGATCGCGGATGGTGCGTTTGATCAGGTCGCCCTCTTCATAGATCTTGGCGGGGGCGATGGATTTCAGCGTCAGTTCGCGGATCTGTTCCCACAGCCGCAGCAGGTATTCGTAATCGCGCTTGATCTCGGTCTTGCTGCGCTGCGCGCCTGCGGTGCGCACAATCAGCCCCGCGCCGCGCGGCAACTGCATTTCCTCGGCGATTTCTTTCAGCTTCTTGCGGTCGGCTGCATTGGTGATCTTGCGGGAAATGCCGCCGCCACGTTCGCTGTTGGGCATCAAGACGCAATAGCGCCCTGCGAGGCTGAGGTATGTGGTCAGCGCCGCGCCCTTGTTGCCGCGTTCCTCTTTCACCACCTGCACCAGCATGATCTGGCGGACCTTGATCACTTCCTGGATCTTATAGCGACGCGGGCGGGGTTTGCGCGAGGACCGGAAATCCTCGTCATCATCGCCGACGGATTCGATGGAACTGTCCTTGTCGGCGGCGTAACGCGACCCGCGACGTTCGTGACCGTTTTCGTGGCCATTTTCGTGACCGTTCTCGTGACCATTCTCATGGCCATTTTCGGAGGCATTTTCGTGCCCGTTGCCATCGCCGTGATCATGGCCATGGTCATCGCCGCTCTTGGCCGCATGATCAGCGCTATCGGCTTCGTCTGGGTCAGCCTCCGGGTCGGTTTCCGTAACCGGTTCGTCGCTGTCCACGTCGGTTTCCGGCGCGTCGTCTGCAACCGCATCCACCGGATCTTCGACCGGCGTGTCCGTCACGCGTTCCATCGGGGATTCGGCGTCATCGGCCATCGCATCGGCGGTCGCCGTCACATCCTCGACACCCGATTCGTCTTCCAGATCAATGGTTTCCATCCCGGCGACATCGCCACCGACCACAACATCGGGGGCCTGGACCCGTTCGGCGCGCGACGCAGGGCGCGGGTTGGCGGCGCGGCGGTTGGCGTCCGCCTCTTCGCGGGCGCGCTGTGCATCGGCATAGGCGCGCTCTTCTTCGATAAGCGCGATCCGGTCGGCCACCGGGATCTGGTAATAATCCGGGTGGATTTCCGCGAAGGCCAGAAACCCGTGCCGGTTGCCGCCATAATCCACAAAGGCAGCCTGCAACGACGGTTCGACCCGCGTTACCTTGGCAAGGTAGATGTTCCCTGCCAACTGGCGTTTGTTCTCGGATTCAAAATCGAATTCCTCGACCTTGTTTCCATCCACCACCACGACCCGAGTTTCCTCGGGGTGGGTGGCGTCGATAAGCATTTTCTTGACCATGATATCCGTTTGCATCGCGTCAAAACCACCGGCCCCAAGGGGCGTGTGGCCTGCGGCGTATGTCTGATTGGGGCTATGTGCGACACGCAGGCGTCCCGATCCGTGCGGATCAGGGTCAAGCCCGAGGTCTTTTCTGCGCGCCACATTCGCGGTTCTTCTCCGACGTCCCCGGTTGCACCGTGACGCCAATTCCAAGCCCGTTTTCCTTGCGGATCGGGGCGTTCATCCGGCCCCTTGCGGGACCCAATCGGCCTGTGCATCCACCCCGGATGCTAGTCGGGTGACAGATGCACAGCGAAACTCAAAGGCGAGTGCGGGCCAAGCCCGCGACGTACCGCCGCGTTGATGACAATAGGCGGGGATCGCGACCGGGCACAACGACAAAATGTCGGGCGGCCCGTCGCGCCCGCCGTTACAGGTAATCCGACCGTTGCAGGCCATACTTGGCCATCTTTTCGTTCAGCGTCCGGCGCGGCAGGCACAATTCGTCCATAACCGCCTGGATCGACCCCTTGTGGCGGCGCATGGTGTTGTCGATCAGCATCTTCTCGAAACTCTCGACGTATTCCTTCAAAGGCTTGCCTTCGGTCGTCATCACCGGGGCCATGTTGTCGCTGTCCGACATCAGCAGCGACGTGATGGTGCCCTGCCCGCGCCGCGATTGCAGCACCGCGCGTTCCGCCAGATTGATCAGTTGCCGCACGTTGCCGGGCCAGGGTGCCTGCAACAGTTGTGCCGCCTCTTGTGCGGTCAGGTGCGGCGCGTCGCAGCCATATTCATCGGCGAACTGTTCCGCCTGCCGCGAAAACAGCGTCAGGATATCCTCGCCCCGGTTGCGCAGCGGCGGGCAGGTGATGCGCAGCGCGGCCAGCCGGTAGAACAGGTCAGACCGCAGCGCGCCTTCGATGGTGCGGTCCTGCTGTTGCAGGTTGGAAATCGCGATGATGCGGGTTTCGCCGGGTGTGCCCTGATCGTTGATAAATCCCAACAGGCGGCCTTGCAGCGCGTCCGACAGGCTTTCGATATCTTCCAGCACCAAGGTGCCGCCGCGCGCCTCTTCGACGGCGGGCAATTGGCTGTCTTCGGGCAACATCGGGCCGAATAGCCGCTTGGACAGTTGGTCCTCTTCCATCGCAGCGCAGGAAATCAGTACGAATTTGCGCCCCGCCCGCGCGCCCACGGCATGCAGCGCATGGGCCACCAGCGTCTTGCCGGTGCCGGTTTCCCCGTCGATCAGCACATGGCCATCCGCCTGCCCCAGATCGAGAATATCCTCGCGCAGCCGTTCCATCGACGGGCCGGTGCCGATCAGCTTTTGCATCAAGGCCCCCGCATCCGACAATTCACGCCGCAACTGCCGGTTATCCAGCGTCAGCCGCCGCGCATTGGTAGCCTTGCGCGCCAAGTCCGACATGCGATCCGGGTTGAACGGCTTTTCCAGAAAATCGAACGCGCCAACGCGCATCGCCTCGACCGCCATCGGCACATCGCCATGTCCGGTGATCATGATCACGGGCAGCGCCGAATCGGTGCCCATCAGCTTTTTCAGGAATTGCATCCCGTCCATGCCGGGCATCTTGATGTCGGAAATCACGATGCCGGGGTAATCCGACCCGATGCCCTTCAGCGCCTCTTCGGCAGAGGCGAAGGTTTCGGTGTCATAGCCCGACAGCGCCAGCCACTGGCTGATCGACTGGCGCATGTCCTGTTCGTCATCAACGATGGCGATCTTCATCATCTTGCTCATGGCACACCTGTTTACTGCGGCCTCACTCTGCCGCTTTTGTCTCGCCGTCTTCGTTCAGGATCGGCAGTTGCATCTCGAACACCGCGCCCTGGCTTTCCGCATTGCGCGCGGTCAACCGCCCGCCCAGATCGGTCACGATCCCCGACGAGATCGCCAATCCCAGCCCCACGCCTTCGCCGGGTTTCTTGGTGGTGAAAAACGGCTCGAACAAGGCATCAAGGTTTTCGATCCCGTGGCCGTTATCGCGCACTGTCAGCGTGGCGGTTTCACCTGCGGCCAATATCAGTTCGATCTCGGGTTCACGTTCGTTCTGTGTCGCATCGATGGCATTGCGCAGCAGGTTGACGATGACCTGTTCGATCCGCACCCGGTCGCCCATCACGCGCACGGGCTGTCCCGGCAGATGGCGGGTGATCCGCACCTTGCGCGCCTTGAACTGCGGTTCCATCATCGCAAGCGACGACGCCAGCGCCGCGCCCATCTCGACGGGGGCCAACGCCTCGCCGCCCTTGCGGGCATAGGTTTTCAACTGCCGGGTGATCGCGCCCATCCGTTCGATCAGGTCGTCGATGCGCTGGAACGCCGCGAGCGCCTCGTCGGGGCGGTTGCGGCGCAACAACAGCCGCGCGCCCGCCAAATAGGTTTTCATCGCCGCCAGCGGCTGATTGAGTTCATGGCTGACAGCCGCCGACATTTCGCCCAGCACGGCCAGTTTGGATGATTGCGCCAGCGTCTGTTCCGCCACGGCCAGCGTTTTCTGCACCCGTTCACGTTCGGCGATTTCGCGTTGCAGCCGGGCGTTCAGCGCACGCAATTCGACGGATTCGCGCTGAAACAGCGCCATGCGCAGCGCGGTCTGGCGCGACAGCGCGTAAAAGGCCAGCGCGAACAGGATGGCAAAGCCCATGATTTCCAGCGCCAGCACGCCGTTCACCCGTTCACGCACCGAATCGTAAGTGCTGAACGACACGATGCGCCAGCCGCGAAACGGGATGCGCGCCTCGACCCGCATCACCGCCTCGCCCTGCACATAGGCGTAGGCGGGCAGCGCCGTCCAGTCCGTGGTGGCCTGCAACGCGCGCTGAATCGCGGTTTCGGCCGGTTCCTGCGCCAGCGCCTGTTCCTCGGTCTGCCCGCGCCAGCGCGGTTCGGTGGCCAGAATGATCATGCCTTCGGAATTGGTCACCAGAATGGCATCCGAAATCCCGGCCCAGGCGCGTTCGAATTTGGCCAGATCGACCTCGACCACGATCACGCCCAGCGATGCACCCTGCGCCTCGATCCGGCGGGAATAGGTGAACACATACCCCCCCGCCTCGCGCGGGATGGCGGAAAACACGGTGTCATTCGACCGCAGCGCCGCGATAAAGAATGGCTCGGTGCGGTGGTTTGATCCCAGCCGGTTGCGGTCAGTCGCGGCCACCGCACGGCCCTCGCGGTCCAACAGCATCAGGGACGCCGCGCCGATTTCCTCGACAAAGGAAATCAGCCGCTGCGTGGAGGTGGAATAATCATCGCTGTTCAGCGCGCCGATCAGCGCGGCATCGCGCGCCAGAAGTTGCGGCACGATAGCGTTGCGGCGCAGTTCCGACAGCAGGTTGCCGGAATAAAGCGCCAGCCGCACTTCGGCACGTTGGCGGGTGTTCTGGGTAAAGCGGTCGGTCAGCGTGGCATTGGTGATCACGATCGTTGCGATCGCCACCACCAACAGCACGGCCAGCGCCGCGCGCACACGCCAGCTTACCGTGCGGGTTGCGCGGGTGGCGGGCAACTTGATCGTGGTCACGGGCACAGACATGCGCCCGACATTACGCGCCGGACCGAGGCTTTCCAAGGCGCGCCCCTCAGGCAGCGACCAGCGTCCCGGCCAAAGCGGCGAACATCTGCCGACCGTCGGTGGACCCATGCGCGGTTTCCGCCGCGCGTTCGGGATGCGGCATCATGCCCAGCACCCGGCGATTGTCGGACAACACGCCCGCAATCTGCCGCGCAGCACCATTCACATCCGTGCCATAGCGGAAGGCCACGCGCCCCTCGCCCTCCAGCCGGTCCAACGTATCGGTATCGGCCTGATAATTGCCGTCGTGATGCGCGATGGGGATGCGCAGCACCTGCCCCCGGCCATAGCCTGCGGTAAAGGCGCTGTCGGGGGTTTCCACCACCAGATCAACGGTCTTGCAGATAAACTTCAAGCCCGCATTGCGCATCAAGGCACCCGGCAACAGACGCGTTTCGGTCAAGACCTGAAACCCGTTGCAGATGCCCAGCACATAGCCACCGCGCGCCGCGTGATCGGCGACCGCCCGCATGACCGGGGCCTGCGCGGCAATCGCGCCGCAGCGCAGATAGTCACCGAACGAGAACCCGCCCGGAACACCGACCAGATCAACACCGGGCGGCAGCGCGGTATCCTTGTGCCAGACCATCGCCACCTTGAAACCCGCCGCTTCCAGCGCGCATTTCAGATCGCGGTCGCAGTTGGACCCCGGAAAGACCGTGACAGCCGCCAGCATCACGCCATCTCGATGGTAAAGCGTTCGATCACGGTATTGGCCAACAGCCGCTCGCACATCTGCCGCACCTCGGTTTCGGGGGTGCCGGGGGCGAGGTCCAGCTCGATCACCTTGCCCTGCCGCACGCCCTGCACGGCGTCAAACCCCAGACCCACCAGCGCATGGCGCACCGCCTCGCCCTGCGGGTCCAGCACGCCGGTCTTCAGCATCACGGTTACCTTGGCCTTCATCACGTAACCCTCAGTTGATCAGCGTCGGCTTGCCGGGGATGCCTTGGCCCTTGGGCATGACGCCCAGACGGCGGGCGACCTCGGTATAGGCATCGGTCAGCGACCCCAGATCGCGGCGGAACACGTCCTTGTCCAGCTTGGCGCCGGTTTCGACATCCCACAGCCGCATGCTGTCCGGGCTAATTTCATCGGCCACGATCAGGCGGGCGAAATCGTTTTCCCAGACGCGGCCGATCTCGATCTTGAAGTCGATCAGCCGGATGCCGACGCCGAACATCACGCCCGACAGGAAATCATTGACCCGCAACGCGAGGCTGACGACATCATCCATGTCCTGCTGGCTGGCCCAGCCAAAGGCCGCGATATGCTCTTCGGTGACCATCGGGTCACTCAGCTTGTCGTCCTTGTAGTAGTATTCGATGATCGGGCGCGGCAGTTGCGTGCCCTCGGCAATGCCCAACCGTTTCGACATCGACCCGGCGGCATAGTTGCGCACCACGACTTCCAACGGGATGATTTCGCAGGCGCGCACCAGTTGTTCGCGCATGTTCAGCCGTCGCATGAAATGCGTGGGCACACCGACATTGTTCAACCCGGTAAAGAAATACTCGGACAACAGGTTGTTCAGAACGCCCTTGCCTTCGATGATGGCATGTTTTTCGGCGTTGAAGGCGGTGGCGTCGTCCTTGAAATACTGCACGATGGTGCCGGGTTCCGGGCCTTCGTAGAGCGTCTTGGCCTTGCCTTCGTAGATTTTCTTGCGCCGTGCCATCTGCACTCCAGTCCTGCACCCGCGAGGCGAGTCTCGGCGGTGGTCCCTGCCCTCATATGGTATGCGGCCCGCTGCCGCAAGCGAGGCGCTTTTTTCGATCCGCCGGGGTGGATGACGCTATACAACGCGGTGTGGCTTTCCTATCTAAAGGCAAACCCGCAACCGGAGCGCAAGCCATGTCCACATTCGACGACCGCGAGAACGCCTTTGAGGCGAAATTTGCCCATGATGCCGAAATGCAGTTCAAGGCGCAGGCCCGCGCGAACAAGCTTTTGGGGCTTTGGGCGGCAGACTTGATGGGCAAATCCGGCGATGACGCGGCGGCCTATGCCGTCGAGGTGATCACCGCTGATTTCGAAGAAGCGGGCCACGAGGACGTGGTGCGCAAGGTGCTGGCCGATCTGGGCGACAAGTCCACCGCCGAGGCGATCCGCGCCAAGATGGCCGAATTGCTGCCCGTGGCCAAGGCGCAGCTGATGAGCGAAGCCAAGTAAACAGCGTCAGAACAGACCACAACGGCGTCGGGCGACCGGCGCCGTTTGCGTCTCTGCCCTCATTATCGTCATGAGGATTATGCCGTTGCGCCGTTCGCCGCCGCGTGACAGCACCGCGGTCGATACATGCCCGATGACCCAGACAGGACCAACAGATGACTGACGCGCTTTCCCGGATGATGGCCACCCGCGACTGGATCTTGTTGGACGGGGCCACGGGGACCAACCTGTTCAACATGGGCCTGCAATCCGGCGACGCGCCCGAGATCTGGAACGAGGAACACCCCGACCGTATCCGCGCGCTGTACAAGGGTGCCGTCGATGCCGGGTCGGACCTGTTCCTGACCAACAGCTTCGGGGCCAATGCCTCGCGGCTGAAACTGCATGACGCGCAGGGCCGCACCCGCGCGCTGAACCGCATCGCCGCCGAAATCGGCCGCGACGTGGCCGATAAATCCGGGCGCACCGTGATCGTGGCCGGGTCGGTGGGGCCGACGGGCGATATCTTTGAACCGATGGGCACGATGACCCATGCGTTGGCCGTCGAAATCTTTCACGAACAGGCCGAAGGGCTGAAAGAGGGCGGCGCGGATGTGCTGTGGCTGGAAACCATTTCCGCCCCCGAAGAATACCGCGCCGCCGCCGAAGGTTTCGCCCGCGCGGGCATGCCCTGGTGCGGCACCATGAGCTTTGACACCGCCGGGCGCACCATGATGGGCGTCACATCCGCCGCGATGGTCGAGATGGTCGAGGCGTTGCCGAACCCGCCGCTGGCCTTTGGCGCCAATTGCGGCACTGGCGCGTCGGACCTGTTGCGCACCATTCTGGGCTTTGCCGCCCAAGGATCGGAACGCGCCGTGATCGCCAAGGGCAACGCGGGCATCCCGAAATATCATGACGGCCACATCCACTATGACGGCACACCGCCCCTGATGGCGGATTATGCCGTGCTTGCACGCGACAGCGGCGCAAAGCTGATCGGCGGCTGCTGCGGCACCATGCCGGAACATCTGGTCGCGATGCGCGCCGCGCTGGAAACCCGGCCCGTGGGGCCGCGCCCGACGCTGGACCAGATCACCGATGCGCTGGGGCCGTTCACCTCTGCGTCGGACGGCACCGGCGACGACACCGCGCCAAAACGCGAACGCCGCCGCAAATCCTGAAAACCGCTCGTTCTGGCCGCAGTTTTGCCCGCGTGTCGGAACATCATGCGGCGATGTCGTATTCCAGACAGTCCGGCAGACCGCATTGACCGACATCTTGGTGCGACACCGCACAGCGCCCATCCTGGCATATGATACCCAAGGAATCCCCCGATGTCCGACGACGAAATCATCCTGGCCGACCTGTCCACCGAGGAACTGGTGCAGCAGATGCACGACGACCTCTATGACGGGATGCGCGACGAAATCGAAGAGGGTGTGAACATCCTGCTGGCGCGCGGTTGGGAACCCTATCAGGTGCTGACCGAGGCGCTGGTCGAAGGCATGACCATCGTCGGCCGCGATTTCCGCGACGGCATCCTGTTCGTCCCCGAAGTGCTGTTGGCCGCCAACGCGATGAAGGGCGGCATGGCCATTCTGAAGCCGCTGTTGGCCGAAACCGGCGCGCCGCGCATGGGCAAGATGGTGATCGGCACCGTCAAGGGCGACATCCACGACATCGGCAAGAACCTTGTCGGCATGATGATGGAAGGCGCGGGGTTCGAGGTGGTCGATCTGGGCATCAACAACCCGGTCGAGAAATACCTTGGCGCGCTGGAAAGCGAAGGCGCGGATATCCTGGGCATGTCGGCGCTTCTGACCACCACCATGCCCTACATGAAGGTCGTGATTGACACGCTGGTCGAAAAGGGTCTGCGCGACAATTTCATCGTGCTGGTGGGCGGCGCCCCTCTGAACGAGGAATTTGGCCGCGCCATCGGGGCCGACGCCTATTGCCGTGATGCTGCCGTGGCAGTGGAAACCGCCAAGGCGCTGGTCGCGCGCAAGCACAACCAGCAGGCCGCGCACGCCTAACCTGTCAGACCACGCCCCCGCACCGCCATCATGGTGGCCGACATCGTGGCGATCAGGCGTTCTGCACCGTCATTGACCGCATAGGCGCGGCCTTCGGTGGGCAACAGGGTGCGCCCCGCCTTGATCACCTGCCCGTCAAAGCGGAACATCTGCCCCGCCGCCGGGGCCAACAGGTTGATCTTGAACTCGGCGGTCAGCACCGCGCTGTCCTCATCCATCAGCGACAGCGCGGCAAAGCCGCAGGCGCTGTCCAGCACAGCGGCCACGACGCCCGCATGCAGGAACCCGTGCTGCTGGGTCAGCGCGGCACTGAACCCCATCTCGGCCACCACGCGCCCCGGCACAACCCGGACCAGCCGCGCGCCAAAGGTGGTCATGACCGCTTGGCGCGCGAAACTGTCGCGCACGCGGCCCGCGTAATCGGCGCTGCGTGGGGCAAAGTCGGGATCGGTCATCGCAGGCTCCGGCGTCGGTTTCGGCCAGCTTGGGTCGGTTTGACCCGCGCGTCAGCCGTAACGCGGCGTCATGTTGCCCTCATGCAAATGCCCGATGACACCACCCTGACTGACCACGGCCTGCCCCCGCAGGGCAAGGGCCGCGTGCTGGTGATCGCCTGCGGGGCGCTGGCGCGCGAAATCCTTGACCTGACAGCAGTGAACGGGTGGGACCATATCGACCTGCATTGCCTGCCCGCAATCCTGCATAATCACCCTGACCGCATCCCCGACTCCGTCGCCGCCGCTGTCACCGAACGGCGCGCGGATTATCAATCGGTGTTCATCGCCTATGCCGATTGCGGCACCGGGGGGGTGTTGCAAGCGCTGGCCAACCGGCTGGGGGTGGCGATGTTGGACGGCCCGCATTGCTACAGTTTCTTCGAGGGCAATGCCGCCTTTGCCGCGCGCGACGAGATGACAGCGTTTTACCTCACGGATTTTCTGGTGCGGCAATTCGATGCCTTTGTCTGGCGGCCTCTGGGGCTGGACCGCTATCCGCAATTGCGTGACACCTATTTCGGCAATTACCAGACGCTGGTCTATCAGGCGCAGACCGATGATCCGGCGCTGACCGCCAAGGCGCGGGACTGCGCCGCGCGGCTGGGGTTGGCGTTTGAACGGCGGTTCACGGGGTATGGCGATCTGACCCCCGCGTTGGCAGGACTTTAACCCGCCGCCAACGCCCGGATCCGGTCCACCATCGCGCGCACGCCATTGCTGCGCTGTGCTGACAGGTGCTGGTCCAGCCCCAGCCGCGCCAGTTCCGCGCCTGCGTCCACCTTTGCCACCTGATCCAGCGGCACCCCGTCATACAGCGCATGCAGCACCGCGATCAGGCCGCGCACGATCATCGCATCGCTGTCGCCAGCAAACCCCATCTGCGTCGGCGTCAGGCGCGGCAACAGCCAGACCTGGCTGGCGCAGCCCTCGACCTTGGTGGCGGGCACCTTGACCGCCGCGTCCATCGCGGGCATCGCGCGGCCAAGGTCGATCAGGTGGCGATAGCGGTCTTCCCAATCATCCAGAAACGCGAAATCCGCGACGATATCCTCGAATGCGGGTTGGGCCATGACATGTCTCCTTTTGGCACACACCTAGGCGCAGGGGCGCTTCAGGTCCAGTGTGCAAGAACGACGCGCTTTTCATCCGGCCTGCGATACGCTAACCCCAACAAGCACACAGCGAACGAGGCGGTTGCGATGCGGCGCATGATCCCGGCCCTGATGGTGGCCACCTTGACCCTGACGGCCTGCGGCGGGTTCCGCGACAGTGCTGCCAACCCGCGAAACTGGTTCGGACGCAGCACCGCAGCACCGGTGGTGCCGGATGCACGGGATGCGCTGCTGCCCGAAAAATCGGCACTGTCGCGGCCCGAGGTGGGGTATCAGGGTCAGCGCGTGGAACAGGTGTCCGAACTCAGCCTTGAACGTATCCCTGGCGGCGCGATGATCCGCGCAGCGGGCATTGCCGAACGCCAAGGGGCCTATGATGTGCGTCTGGTGCCGCAGGGCGGGCCGGACAAGGGTGTGCAAACCTATGAAATGCAGGTGCAGTATCCGCCGCGCGCCACATCCCAAGGCCCTGCGCAGACGCGCGTTGTTACCGCCGCGCTGGCGATGACCGAGCAGCAACTGGAAGGTGTGCGCACGGTGCGCGTCGTCGGCCTGCGCAATCAGCGCACATCCAGCCGCTAGAGGCGTTACAGCTCTACGATCCGCACAGTGCCGCCAACGGCCGCCAGCGCAATCCGCCCTTCGCACAGCCGCAGCGCGTCGCGCCCGAATACCTCGGCCCGCCAGCCGGTCAGCGCGGGCACGTTCCGCCCGCCGCCCGCAATGGTATCCAGATCGGCGGCAGAGGCGATCAGCTTGGACGCCACCCCCATGCCTTCGCTTTTCGCTTTCAAAAGCACCCGCAGCAGATCGGCCAACGCGCTGTCCACACGCGGGCGGTCATCGCTTTCGACCTTGGGCAGCGCGTCCGTGGGACATTCCAGCCCCGCCTTGACCGCCGCCAGAATCCCATCCGCGATTTCGCCGCGCCGCGCCTCGCGCAGCAACAGCCGCGACCGGCCCAGATCGTCATAGTTCAGCGGCTTGGTCGAGGCGAGTTCGACCAGCGCGTCATCCTTGTAGACGCGCGAGCGCGGCACGTCCTTTTTCTGGGCGTAATCCTCGCGGAACCGGGCCAGTTCGCGCACGATGGCCAGAAACCGGCCCGATTGCGTGCGGGTGCGGATTTTCAGCCAGGCCTCATCGGGATGCGTGACATAGGTTTCAGGCGCCTCGAGCACCGCCAATTCCTCGGCCACCCATTTCGCGCGCCCGTCCCGCGCCAGTTCTGCGGCCAGATATTCGTAAACCCGGCGCAGGTGCGTGACATCGGCCAGCGCATAGATCTTTTGCGCATCGGTCAGCGGGCGGCGCGACCAATCGGTGAACCGCGAGGTCTTGTCCATCGGGGCCTTGGCGATCCGCTTGACCAGCGTTTCATAACCCACCTGTTCGCCAAACCCGCAGACCATCGCGGCCACCTGCGTGTCAAACAGCGGCGCAGGGATCAGCCCGGCATCGACATAGAAAATCTCAAGATCCTGCCGCGCGGCGTGAAACACCTTGACCACATTCGGATCGCGAAACAACGTATAGAGCGGCTCTAATGACAGCCCAGGCACCAGCGGATCGACCAGCGCCGCCGTGTCATCCGTCTTTCCGGGCATCGCCAACTGGATCAGGCAGAGTTTCGCGTAATAGGTGCGTTCGCGCAGAAATTCGGTATCGACCGTCACATAGGGGTGTTTCGCGGCCTCACGGCAAAAGGCGGCGAGGTCTTCGGTCGTGGTGATCGTGCGCATTCGGGTCCATCCCAAGGGCGCGGCGGCAATCATGCTACCGGGCCATGTCGTTGATCTGTCGTAAGCCAATCGCGCCGCAATGAAAAGGGCGCGGCGTGGCGCGCGATAGGCTGTGACTTTGCGCCGCCCCTTGACCTTGGCGCTGACGCGGATTTGATGCGCTCACCCCACCCGGAGACGCGCCGTGTCCTTGCCGCCTGCCCTTCCTGCCTCATGGCCGATGATCGTCGCCTTGGGCGTCACGCAGGTCGTGGGCTATGGCACGTTGTATTACAGCTTTGCCGTGCTGGCACCGATGATTTCCACGGACCTCGGGCTGGCGCTGTCGTGGATTTACGGCGGGTTCTCGGCGGCGCTGCTGATCGGCGGGTTGGGGGCACCCTTGGCCGGTCGTCTGATCGACCGTCACGGCGCGCGGAACGTGATGATTGCGGGATCCGTGGTGGCCGCGCTGTCGATGCTGGCGCTGTCGCAGGTGCAGGGGCTGGCAAGCCTAGGTGCCGCGCTTCTGGTGATCGAGGTGGCGACGTTGCTGGTCACCTATGATGCCGCCTTTGCCGCGCTGACACAAAGTTTCGGCCGCGCCCGCGCGCGCCGCGCCATCACCACGATGACGCTGATGGGGGGCTTCGCGTCCACGTTGTTCTGGCCGCTGACCGGCTGGCTGATGTATGGCTATGGCTGGCGCGAAACGCTGATGATCTATGCGGCGCTGCATCTGGTGCTGTGCCTGCCGTTGCACCTGACGCTGCCGCGCCCTGATCTTGTCACCCCGCCCAGGGATGCGCTGTCCGAAGGGTCCGCGCCCGTCCATGTGCCGCTGCCCCCCGAACGCCATACGGCGGCGCTGTGGCTGTTGGGCGGCAGTTTCGCGCTGTCAGGGTTCGTCTATGCAGCGGCGACAGCCTGCTGGGTGATCCTGTTTCAGGGCATGGGCCATTCCGCGCAGGCCGCCGTGATTGCGGGCACGCTGATGGGTCCGGCGCAGGTCGCCGTGCGCGTGTTGGACATGGGCTTTGGCCAGCGGATGCACCCGGTCACCACAGCGCTCATCACGGGCGGGTTGCTGGTGGCAGCGCTCGCGGTGCTAAGCCTTGCACCCGGCGTGACGCTGGCGGGCTGGGTGTTTGCGGTGCTGTTCGGACTGTCGCAGGGGCTGGTGTCCATCGTGCGCGGCACCGTGCCCTTGGCGCTGTTCGGAACGGTTGGGTTCGGCGCGCGGCTGGGGCAATTGGCGCGGCTGCGGATGATCGCCGCGGCGCTGGCCCCGTTTACCGTCACCTCGGCGCTGACGCTGTTGCAGCCGCAGGTGACGCTGATCGGCCTTGTGCTGTTGACGGTGGCGGCGCAGACGCTGTTGTGGCCGCTGTTGCCGCGCGCCTCAAACGCCGGATAACTCGCGCAAAAACTGCCGCAGCACCGCCGGATAAAGCCGGTGTTCTGCCGCCAGCACCCGCGCGCCCAGCGTGTCCGCCGTATCGCCCGGCAGCACCGGCACCCGCGCCTGCCCCAACACCGGGCCATCGTCCAGCGTGGCCGTGACCAGATGCACGCTCGCCCCCGCCTCGGTATCGCCCGCGTCCAGCGCGCGCTGATGGGTGTGCAGGCCCTTGTGGCGGGGCAACAGCGAGGGGTGGATGTTGATCATCCGCCCTTCCCAAAGCGCCACGAAATCCGGCGTCAGCACCCGCATGAAGCCCGCAAGGCAGACGACCTCGGCCCCCGCGCGCCGCAGTTCCGCCTGCATCGCCGCCTCAAACGCGGCGCGATCCGGATAGGCGCGGTGATCCACCACAACGGTTGGCACCCCCATGGCGGCGGCTTTTGCAAGCCCACCGGCAGCGGCCGTGTTCGACACCACCACGCAGGGCCGCCCCGGATGATCGCCCGCCATATCTTCGACCAGCCGGACCATGTTCGACCCGCCGCCCGAAATCAGGATCGCGACGCGGATCACAGCACGCCGGTATAGGTGACGCCCTGCCCCGGCGCGACCGTGCCAAGAACGGTGACCGTTTCGCCCATGTCGCGCAGCAATGCTGCCAACGCATCGGCGCGCGCCGGGTCCACGATCAGGATCATGCCTATGCCGCAGTTGAAGGTCTTCAGCATCTCGGGCTCGGCCATCCCGCCCACGGCGCGCAGCCATTGGAACAGCGGCGGCAGCGCCCAGGCCTCCAGATCAATCACCGCACCCAGCCCCTCGGGCAGCACGCGCGGCAGGTTCTCGGTCAGCCCGCCGCCGGTGATATGCGCAAGGCCATGCACGCCCCCCGCCCGGATCGCCGCCAGCGCGGGCCGCACATAGAGCCGCGTCGGCGCCAGCAACGCATCCCCCAGCGTGCCGTCGCCAAACGGCGCATCCCAGCCCAGCCCCGACATCTCGACCAACCGCCGCACCAGGCTATAGCCGTTGGAATGAACCCCGGATGACGCCAGCCCCAGCGCCACATCGCCGTCCGCGACGCCGCGCGGCAGGTCATGGCCCCGCTCCATCGCGCCCACCGCAAAGCCCGCAAGGTCAAAGTCGCCCGCGTGATACATCCCCGGCATTTCCGCCGTCTCGCCGCCGATCAGCGCGCAACCGCTGTCCGCACAGCCCTGCGCGATGCCCGCGATGATGCGCGCGGCCTGATCGACATCCAACTTGCCGGTCGCGAAATAATCAAGGAAAAACAGCGGCTCGGCCCCTTGGCAGACCAGATCGTTGACGCACATCGCCACCAGATCAATGCCGATGGTATCCACCCGCCCGGTATCAATCGCGATCCGGAGCTTGGTGCCCACGCCATCCGTCGCCGCAACCAGCACCGGGTCCGTGTATCCCGCTGCCTTCAGATCAAACAACGCCCCAAAGCCGCCCAAGCCCCCCATCACACCGGGCCGCGCGGTCGCGCGGGCCGCAGGCTTGATCCGATCCACCAGCCGGTTGCCCGCGTCGATATCCACCCCGGCATCGGCATAGGTGATCCCGTTCTTCGGCGTATCGGCGGGCGAGGTCATGGCATATCCCATCTGCAAATCGTGGCCTGCGGGGTAACGCATGGGGGGCAGATTGGCAATCATCGGCTTGACGCGCGCACTTGACCCAAGAGATGCCCTGCGGTTGTGTTGGCGTCGGTAACGGCGGGGGTGCGTTTGGATTGGAAGTTTGTGGTCGAGTTTGCGACCGTCGGTGCGTTTCTGGCCGGCATTGGTGGTTTGGCGACCTATTGGCACAATCAAACCCAACGCGGCATCGAAGCCGAGGTGGCCGACCCCGCCTATCGCGCAGAGCTGATCGACCGGCACGACTGCCGCGCGGCAGCGGGATATTATGCCTCGCTTGACCGGCTGCTGGCCTGGACCGACCGGGCCTATGGCGCGCCGCTGGGATGGCAAGCGTTCAACCTGTCGCTGCTCTTGGCCTATGTCTATCCGCTGTTGGCAGCGCTGATCGGCTGGATAGTGGCGAACCAGACCGCGCCGGGCGGGTTGGCGTTGTTCCCTGATACGCCCGCGTGGGCCGACCGCCTGTGGCGGGGGGCGCTGACCGTGGGATTGATCGCAGTGATGATCTTGTTTCTGCGCCGCGCCGACCGATGGTCGAAGAAACTGGGTGACTTTGCGCGGAAAAGGCTTGACACTGCCAACCACCGGTCCGGTTTTCTTGCGAAGGCGGACCGGTGGTTGCCGGAACTGGTCGAGTTGCTGGCCGTTGCCGTTGCCTTTGCCGTTGCCTTTGCCGGTGCCTTTGCCGGTGCCGTTGCCGTTGCCGGTGCCTTTGCCTTTGCCGGTGCCGTTGCCTTTGCCGTTGCCGTTGCCTTTGCCGGTGCCGTTGCCGTTGCCGGTGCCGTTGCCTTTGCCTTTGCCTTTGCCGTTGTCTTTGCCTTTGCCGTTGCCGTTTTGGTTCCCGTGGAACAAGCTGCCCTGATCGTTTTCCTCTACGCCCTCCTTCCCCTCGCCAATGCCACCGCAGACTGGCTGTCCCTCGCCATTACCCGCACCCTGTTGCGCGACATGGCGCGCCGCAGGCCCGACGCATGGGGGCTGGCGGGGCATCTGATCCTTGACCTGATCGCGGGCGCGATCTGCCTTGTCCTGCTGCTGGCCGGGCTGGTGGGCCTTTTGGAACTCTGGGCCACCATCCATCCCGCCAGCCTGCCCTTTGACTGGCGCGCCTATTGGGCGGGCGCGCAGGCGGACCCGGTGCAAGGGATGGCGTTGTGGCTGATGACCTTTACCACGCTCTTGCCCACGCTGGTGCATGCGGTGTTTTCCCTGACCCTGTGGCAGACGCAGAAATCCGACTACACCCGCGCCGCCGTCGCCAAGATGCGCGACATGGGCGCTACGGTCAGTGATGCCGCCCGGATCGACGTGGCCAGACTGATCCTGCGGGGCCGCGTTTCAGGCTTCCTACGCGGAACGCTTTATTGGGGCGTTCCGCTGGCGACCATGATTTGGGTCGCATGGAACCTGATCCAATCTTGACGCGCCCGCGCCGCTCTGCCACCCAAAGCAATAGATCGGGCCTGTAGCTCAATGGTCAGAGCAGGGCGCTCATAACGCCTTGGTTGGGGGTTCGAGTCCCTCCGGGCCTACCACCACCCTTGCGCCACGGGTTGACGGATGCGGCGGGACCGCCTAGCCCCAAGGCAACCCGTCCGACCATCGAGAGCGCGATGTCCATGCCCCCTGCCCTCTGGGCCTATCTGGCCCTGTCGCGCGTGTCGCGCCCGTTGTGGCGGGGTGTGGTGCGGCGGCGGTTGCGGGCGGGCAAGGAGGACGCGCTGCGCTGGCGGGAACGGTTCGGGCAGACGGACGCGCCGCGCCCTGCGGGCCCCCTGATCTGGCTGCATGCGGCGAGCGTCGGGGAATCGCTGTCGCTGTTGGGGTTGATCGCGCGGCTGCGGCAGGCGCGGCCCGATCTGGGGGTGCTGATCACGACGGGCACGGTGACCTCGGCGCAGATGCTGGAGGCAGCCTTGCCCCCCGGTGTCACGCATCAGTTCGTGCCCTGTGATTGCGCACCTGCGACGCGGGCGTTTCTGGCGCAGTGGCGGCCTGATCTGGCGGTGTTCACCGAAAGCGAACTTTGGCCGCGCCTGTTGGCAGATACGCGGGCGGCGGGCGTGCCGCTGCTGTTGATCAATGCGCGGGTGTCGGGGGGCACGTTGCGGACATGGCGGCGGGTGCCCCGGATCGCGCGGGCGCTCTTGGACAGCTTCGCGCTAATCCTTGCGCAAGAGGTGGGAACGGCGCGCGCCATGCTGGCACTTGGTGTCAGCCATGTGGTGGTGTCGGGGTCGATGAAGCAGGAACTGGCCCCACCCGGCGCGGATGCGGCGACGCTGGCCGCGTTGCAGGACGCGGTGGGGGGGCGGCAAGCCTGGCTCGCGGCGTCCACCCATCCCGGCGAAGAGGCGGTGGTGCTGGCAGCGCATCGCGCGGCGGGCGAAGACCTGCTGATCCTGGTGCCGCGCCATCCCGAACGCGGGGCTGACATCGCGGCCATGGCGCAGGCGGCGGGATTTGTCACCGCGCGGCGCGGCGCGGGCGCGGTGCTGGACCCCGCGACGCAGGTCTATGTCGCCGATTCTATGGGGGAAATGGGGCTGTGGTATCGGCTGTGCGACCGCGCCTTTGTCGGCGGGTCGATCGCGGCGATGGGCGGGCACAACCCCTATGAACCGGCCGCACTTGGGTCGGCTATCCTTGTCGGGCCGCAGGTCTGGAATTTCACCGAAGCCTATGACCGGCTGGTGGATGCGGGCGGGATGTATCCGGTTGCCACCGCGCAGGATCTGGCAGAAGGGCTGACCCTGCTGCGCGCGCCTTTGCGCCGTGCGGCTCAGGCCTTGGCGGCCCGCCGCGCGCTGGCGCCCAACACCGGGGCGACGCAGATGGCGCTGACGGAAATCCTCGCCCGCCTGCCCCCCGAGGCCTCCTAGCGCCCGATCACGATATCGGCGCGCAACCCGCCCAGCGTGGCGCTTTCGCCAAGCCGCAACGTCCCGCCATGGACGCGCGCGATGTCGGTGGCGATGGCAAGGCCAAGCCCGACACCCGGACCCGCGTTCTGATTGCGCGCGCTGTCCAGCCGCACAAAGGGGCGGATCGCCTCGCCGCGCTGGTCGGCAGGGATGCCCGGCCCGTCATCCTCGACCCGGATCCGCAACGCGCGGTCGGTCAGCGTCACGGTCACCTCGGCGCGGCTGCCATAGCGCACGGCATTGCCGATCAGGTTATCCACCGCGCGCCGGATGGCCAGCGGGCGCAGCATCACCTCGCCCGCCCCTTCGACCCCGACCAGTTCCACCGGTCGGCCTGCGCGGCGGTGATCCGCGACCAGTTGCCGGATCAGCGCGGCGGGATCGACGGCCTCGGGGTCGCCCTCGGACGCGCCGCGCGCAAAGGACAGAAACTCGTCGATCATGCGCGCCATTTCTTCGACATCACGTTCCATCGCGACGCGGTCGTCATCGTCGATCATCGACAGGCCCAGCTTCAGCCGCGTCAGCGGTGTGCGCAAATCGTGGCTGACCCCGGACAGCATCAGGGTGCGCTGTTCGATCTGACGTTCGATCCGCGCCCGCATGTCCAGAAACGCGGCCCCCGCAATCCGCACCTCGGCGGCACCCGTCGGGCGATAGGGGATGACGCGGCCACGCCCAAAGGCCTCGGCGGCCTCGGCCAGCCGGGTCACGGGGCGCAGTTGGTTGCGCAGATAGATATAGGCGATCAGCGTCATCACCCCGCCGAAAAACACCATGTTCACGAACAACTGGTGCGGGTTGGTGGCGGATACGCGGCGGCGGTCCAGCGTCACCGCCAACCGTCCCGCAGGCGGGTCCAGATGCAGCGTCAACTGCCTGTCGTCCGTCAACACGACCGCCGCCAGATCGGGCAGCGCGGCATGGAACGTCGCAATCACCACCAGCCCGGTCAGGTCATACCAACGGCGATAATCCCCCGCAGGCGGATCGGCATCCGGCGTCAGCCGCAGGTCCAGCGCGCGCGCAATCGTATCGCTTTGACCTGCGGCGCGGGCGTTCATCACCAGCACGATCTCGCGCGCCGCCGTCTGGGTCATCTGCCGCGTCACGCCTTCGAAATGGCGTTGAATAAACACGACCGACACCACCAGTTGCAGCGTCACCACCGGCAGGATCAGGATAAGCGCCGCCCGCCCGTACAGGCCGCGCGGCAGATAGCGTTTGAGCCATTCAAAGGACATGCGCTACACCTAGCCAAGGCGGCGGCGTGACGAAAGGCAGAACATGCAGGACCCCGATCCCGATTTCGCCCCGTTGGTGGGGGTGGCCGACGTGATCGCACCCGGCCTGCGCCGGGTGCTGGCCCCGAACCCGTCCCCGATGACGCATCGCGGCACCAATACCTACATGCTGGGCGAAAGCGGTTTGGCCGTGATCGACCCCGGCCCCGCAGATGCGCGCCACCTCGCCGCGATCCTGGCCGCCGTTGGGCCTGGCCAGCACATCAGCCATATCCTTGTCACCCATGCCCATCTGGACCATTCGCCCTTGGCGCGCGCGCTGGCGCAGGCGACGGGGGCACGGGTGCATGGCTTTGGCGATGCCCGCGCCGGGCGCAGCGCGGTGATGGAAACGCTAGCCGCCACCGGTCTGGCAGGCGGCGGCGAAGGCGTGGACCACAGCTTTGCCCCCGATGTGGTGCTGGCGGATGGCGATAGCGTCACCGGCGACGGCTGGCAGGTCCGCGCCCTGCACACGCCGGGCCATTTCGGCAATCACCTGAGTTTCCTGTGGCAGGACGCGGTGTTTTCCGGCGATCTGGTGATGGGATGGGCCACCTCGCTGGTGTCGCCGCCCGATGGCGATCTGACGGATTTCATGGCGTCCTGCCGCCGTGTGGCCGCCCTTGCCCCGCGCGTGGCCTATGCAGGGCACGGCGCGCCGATCACCGACCCTGTGGCGCGGCTGGACTGGCTGATCGCACACCGGCTGGGCCGCGAGGCCGAAATCCTCGCCGCATTGGACGATGGCCCCGCCACCGCCGCCGATCTGGCACGCCGCATCTACACCACGACGCCTGACGCCCTCATCCCCGCCGCCACCCGGAATGTCTTTGCGCATCTGATTGATCTGCATGGCAAATCGCGTGTCACGGCCACCCCTTCGCTCGCCGTCGACGCGCAGTTTTCCCGCCGCGATTAAGCCGTCACAATTCCGCAAAGAAACCGCCGGAACCCACTGGACGCCCCCCGGGTCAGTTGCTATACGCGCCCCAGTGTTCCGGCGTAGCTCAGCGGTAGAGCAGTTGACTGTTAATCAATTGGTCGTAGGTTCGATCCCTACCGCCGGAGCCAAAAATCCTTCGACGTCATGGACTTATGGCGTAATGTGCATGTTGTACGCTGGTTTGTGGCGCGTCGCGGTTGCCAAGACTGCTCCAATGCAACCCTGACGCAAACAAGGCCGATTTGCGGGACAGCGGATTGATTTCATATATGCGTGGTGGACGACGTCCGGTATGCCAAGTCACGAGATCGATTTTCAAAGCGAGCCTTAAATGCAGAACGATATCAAAGTGATTCCTGTCATCATGTGTGGCGGATCGGGCACCCGGTTGTGGCCGTTGTCGCGGCGCAGTTTTCCCAAGCAATTTGTCAATTTGACCGGACCGCGCACGCTGTTCCAGCAAACGCTGACGCGCGCGGCGGGGGCGGGGTTTGCGGAACCGCTGATCATGACCGCCGAGGATTTCCGATTCATCGTCACCGAACAGATGGCCGCGCTTGGCGTGACGTCGGCGGCGACGCTGATCGAGCCCGAAGCGCGCAACACCGCGCCCGCGATCCTTGTCGCGGCATTATGGGCCGCCGCGCGCGACCCCGAGGCGGTGCTGCTGGTGCTGCCGTCTGACCATGTGATCCCGGACGCGGACGGCTTTCGGGCCGCAGTTCTGGCCGCGCTGCCCGCTGCCACAGCAGGACAGATCGTCACCTTTGGCGTGGTGCCGGTGCGGCCCGAAACGGGCTATGGCTATCTGCAATTGGGCTCCGATGCGGACCCGGCACAGAACGCGCCGCAGCCCCTTGCCGGGTTTGTCGAAAAACCGAACGCAGCCCGCGCCGCAGCCATGCTGGCCGAGGGCGGCTATCTGTGGAACGCGGGAATTTTCCTGTTTCAGGCCAAGGCGATCATCGCGGCCTTTGGCATCCATGCGCCCGACATGCTGGACCCCGCCCGCGCCGCCGTCGCGGAGGCGAAAAGCGACCTTGGCTTTACCCGCCTGAACGCGGCCGCGTTTGCCCAGATGCCCGATATCTCGATCGACTATGCGATCATGGAACGCGCCCGCAACCTGTCGGTGATGCCGTGGCGCGGGGCCTGGTCCGATCTGGGCAGTTGGGAGGCCGTGCTGCAAGAGGCCGAGACGGATGATAACGGCAATGCCAGCGCCGGTGCGGTGACGATGATTGATTGCAGCAGCAGCCTGATGCGCGCCGAAAACGACGGGCAGGAACTGGTCGGGATCGGTCTGACCGATATCGTCGCGGTCGCGATGGCGGATGCCGTGCTCGTCGCGCATAAATCGCAAAGCCAAAAGGTGAAAGACGCCGTCGCCCAGCTAAAAGCGCGCGGCGTGAAACAGGCGACCCACCTGCCCCGCGACCACCGGCCCTGGGGCTGGTTCGACAGCCTGATCATCGGCGAGCGGTTTCAGGTCAAGCGCATCGTGGTGCATCCGGGCGCGGCGCTGAGCCTGCAATCGCATCATCACCGGTCCGAACATTGGATCGTGGTGCAGGGCACGGCGCGGGTGACGGTGGACGACTCTGTGCGGCTGATCAGCGAAAACCAGTCGGTCTATATCCCGCTGGGCGCTATTCACCGCATGGAAAACCCCGGCAAGGTGCCCATGGTGCTGATCGAAGTACAAACCGGCAGCTATTTGGGCGAGGATGATATCATCCGCTATCAGGATGTTTACGCGCGCAGTTGAATGGCGCGCGATTGAGGGGGCGGCAATTGCCGCCCCTGTTCAGCGTCGCAGCGCGTCCTGATTCTGCAGGAACCATTGATAGGTTTCCGCCACGCCATCCTCCAGCCGAATAGCGGCCTGCCAGCCCATACTCGACAGGCGGGTGACGTCCATCAATTTCCGCGGCGCGCCGTCGGGCTTGCTGGGGTCTGTTGTGACATGTCCCTGAAACCCTGTGACGCGCGCCACGAGTTGCGCAAGTTCCAGAATTGATACATCCTCGCCGCAACCGACATTGATATGGCTCTGCATGGGCTGCGTATTCGCCGCGTATTTATCGACGGGCAGGTCCAGCACGAATAGCGAGGCTGCCGCCATATCATCGACATGCAGAAACTCGCGGCGTGGTGTGCCAGTGCCCCAGATCTTGACCTCGTCCAGACCCGCCTGCACCGCGTCATGAAACCGCAGGATCAAAGCCGGCAGGACATGCGAATTCTGTGGGTGGAAATTGTCACCGGGGCCATAAAGATTGGTGGGCATCACGCTGCGGAAATCAACGCCATGCTGCCGGTTATAGCTTTCGCAGAGCTTTATTCCGGCAATCTTGGCAATCGCATAGGGTTCATTGGTCGGTTCCAGCGGGCCTGTCAACAGCGCGTCTTCTGCCATCGGCTGCGGCGCGGCCCTTGGGTAAATGCAGGATGATCCCAGCTGCAACAATCGTGTAACACCAGCAGAAAACGCCTGATGAATGACATTACATTCCATCATCAGATTCTCGTAAATGAAATCCGCCGGAAACGTGTTGTTGGCATGAATACCCCCAACCTTTGCCGCCGCAAGAATCACAATATCCGGACGTTCGGTCTGCATGAAATCCCGCACAGCCGGTTGATCGGTCAGATCAAGCTCGGCATGGGTACGGGTCACGACCTCTGCGTCCCGCGCCACCAATTGGCGCAGGATTGCGCCACCCACCATGCCACGGTGCCCGGCGAGAAAGATCTTTGTCATGATACTGATCCGATCACAAAGGCTTCTGCAAAAAAATAAAGAGGTTCCCGGAAAACGCAGCCGGCATCACACGATGGAAGAAGTCAGCTACAGTATAGATTGCTCGAGAGCCGAAGAAATATCCGGGGTCTGTTCTGTAAATGAATGAATGGTTGTGCCAGCCCGGAAACGCTTCAGCGATATCGCGCATTGTATTCAGTTTATAAATCTTGGGAAACACATCTTCTTCCTTCCGCCCCGGCTGTGCCCGATGCAAGACAAATTTGGCCAAAGACTCCGGAATCAAACGATCACCCATGGCTATGTAGTGAAGTTTGTGTGGGGTTCGCGCGCAAAACCATCCACCAGGCTTGAGCAGCCGGTCAATCTCGGATGCGAACGACTTCGGATTTTCTATGTGCTCGATAACATAGTCTGCAACAATAACATCAGAGGATTGATCCAACATTGGCAAAGTTCCATCACGCATCAGAACCGACCGATCAACAGCGTTGTTCTTCATGACAGCCGGATCGATATCTGCGCCAACAACTTCCTTGAACCTTCCCTGCATATGCCTAGCACGCTTCCGAAACGAAATCGGATCGTCTTCGTACCATTGACCACGACCGGCTCCGAAATCGATATAAACCTTCTCAGCATCAGCGAGTTGGCCTACTCTCATGTAAAAGTCTAGCGTGCCATCATTCTGGGAATAGAGACCAAATTTTATTGAATGTGGTTCATACAAGATTAACCCTCCTGACTATTGGGCATCTGCATGCCGTGGTGACGAAGCAACTTCTGTCGCTTTGCTGCTTTCAGATCCTCAGCGACCATCTCTGCACACATCTCCTGCGCAGTTATTTCCGGCATCCAGCCGAGTTTGGTTTTTGCCTTGGACGGATCACCCAATAAAGTATCGACTTCCGCAGGGCGGAAATACTTTGGGTCAATACGCATGATAACATTTCCAACTTCAACCGCAGGTGCATTTTCTCCATGAACTTCGGAAACCACTGCAACCTCATCAACTCCTGATCCGACGAAATCAATCAGTATCCCAAGTTCGGCAGCAGCCCAACGGATAAACTCTCTCACCGCATACTGCTTGCCGGTCGCAATTACAAAATCCTCAGCAACCTCTTGTTGCAGCATCATCCATTGCATTCGAACATAGTCTTTCGCGTGCCCCCAATCTCTCAGGGAGTCAATATTCCCCATATACACACAATTTTCAATTCCCTGAGCGATGTTGGCAAGTCCTCGTGTAATTTTGCGTGTAACAAAAGTCTCACCGCGGCGCGGGCTCTCGTGGTTGAAAAGTATGCCATTGCAGGCATACATCCCATAGGCCTCGCGATAGTTCACTGTGATCCAATACGAATACAATTTCGCAACGGCATACGGGCTTCGCGGATAAAATGGAGTTGTTTCCTTCTGCGGTGTTTCTTGAACCAGACCATAAAGTTCTGATGTTGACGCCTGATAAAAACGTGTTTTACGTTCCATCTTAAGAAACCGGATCGCCTCAAGCAACCGCAACGCACCAATTCCATCAACGTCTGCGGTGTATTCTGGTGCTTCGAAACTGACCGCAACGTGAGATTGCGCACCCAAGTTGTAAACTTCGTCCGGCTGAACTTCCGAAAGGATACGGGTAAGATTCGACGTATCGGTGAGATCTCCGTAATGCAATCTTAGCCTCGGATTGGGATTGTGAATATCCTCGTAGATATGATCAATTCTCTGCGTATTGAATGAAGACGCCCGACGCTTTATCCCGTGTACCTCATAGCCTTTCTGCAACAAGAATTCTGCAAGGTAGCTTCCATCCTGCCCCGTTATTCCTGTAATAAGTGCTCTTTTCGTCATTCTCCGCCATCTTTCTTCAATTCAGTCATTACGTTGAACCGCGGCATTGTGTATATGCAACGCGCAAAAGAACCCACTACTGATCACCATCAAGGGCCTTGAATACTATCTCCGCTCCGTATTCCGAGAGATGGTTATTGTCTCTAAAAAGAGGCAAACGATTGTTATCGTGACCATCAAAGTCCTTGGGAGCTTTACGAGCGGCATCTGCCAATGCGGCTGTTTGATCCAGAATCGCGAAATTCTTGTACTGGTTTTCAAGACCAATCGCCACCATGTCCGGTGTCTGGTTAGACAAAGTCCAATTCGCGTCAAGACGAATTTCGGTGAAACGACCAGTCAAGGCAAGCCTCACCGGATCGACATCAAACCTTGGGCGGTTACTAAAGAAAACAATACTGGTACCCTTTGTTAGTACCTTCTCGAACAATTCACCTGTGTCAGCCCGAAGCCGATACATGATGCTGTTGTCCTTTGAGGCGAGAGATGACGAAAAGAAAATCTTTGTTGGAGCATGCCGATCCAAGAGCTTATCAAGCTTTTGGATTCCACGTGTGCACCCCACCTCAGAGTAATCACAGTTTGCTATTATCAGAAAGAATAACTTTGCCTTCGCAAGCCGTGCTGACTTGAGCACTTCGTCACGCATGTCATTTGCATGGGAATCTCCGACCAGAAGCCATGTCTCGTTGGCATGAACCGGATCGAGGGCCAAGCACCCGTCCGAACATCGCTCTCCGTCAATGCCCCTCGCGAAACGCTGAATCTTTCCGGCTTTGCTGAAATAATCCGCTGGCAAACCCGCTATGTTGTTTCGGTGCGGCAAGCCGCCCGTTGCGTTGACCCATAACCCCGCGCACACGACGAGGGCCGAAACGCTCAACAGGCCAATAGCTACCCTGTCCTGATGCGCAATGTTCTTGATGCCAAACCGGATTGGTCGCTCGATCAAATGGAACGACACAAGTGAGACAAGATAGATTGCGATAAGCAATATAGCAAGCGGCACGGGCCGTGATGTGTCAACGCCATAATACTTTGCGAAAATCATCATCGGATAGTGCCATAGGTACAGACCGTAGCTGATTTTCCCGAGTCCCACCAGTGGACCTAATTTCAGAACCTGTGCCAACAGCGACCCTGACACGACATGGCGGATCATCAGCATCGTGCCGAATACGGGAACACAGGTCCACAGAGACGGAAATGGAACAGTTTCGTCATACCCAACAATCGAAGCGATGATCATGAACAGACCAAGAGTTCCAAGCACGTTGTCGGTGGTCTTTACCGTCTCGATGCGGGGTAAAAGCGCAAGGATCGCGCCGCCCAATAGTTCCCACGCGCGGAAGATTGGATTGTAATAATGCGCATCTCCCGTATTCGCCCAAGGGTTGATGGTCAGCGCCAAAGACAGAAAGAAGCCGATCCAGATCGTTCTTGCACGCGCTCTTGTTCCGCCCCAATGCAGAGCCACAACCATAAGTGCTGGGAAGACAAAATAGAATTGCTCTTCTACGCCCAAGCTCCATGCATGTTTCAATGGAAAAAATGCATCCTGTGCGAAGTAGTCTCCACCCTTGACCATAAAATACAGATTTGCCGCGAAAAGGCCTGTAGAAAATGCACTTTGGGCTAGCCATTGCAACTGCATAGGCGGAAATACTAGGATTCCAACCAGCAGTGTCACTATCACCATCACCAACAACGCCGGTAGAAGCCGACGTGCGCGACGTTGATAGAACTCCACCAGCGAGAAATGACCCTTGTCCTGATCGCGCAAGATTAATCCTGTAATCAGAAAGCCCGAGATGACGAAGAATATATCGACCCCTACAAATCCGCCTGACAAACCGGATACTCCGGCATTGAATAGGATGACCGAAACCACAGCAATACTGCGCAGTCCGTCGATTTCAGAACGATATGTCATTTTCGCGCCTCTTTCTCGGAAAGCGCTTTGTGCCAGGCAATAGTCTCGGCCACACCCTCGTCGAAACTGAACGGCAAGGGTCCACAGACTTCTTCTGTCGGGCGCAGGTCAAATATGTATTCGGTCCGGATGTTGTTCAGCCGAAAGGAGTTATACGGAAACTTTACCCCAAAGCTTCCCAGACCATCGCCGCACCATGCCAATATCCGCGCAACAGGCAATGGCAGGGTGATCGGCTGGCGTGCCTGCAACGCTTCTGCAAGATGGTTCACATAGTCGCGCAAGGCCAAAGGCTCGTAGTCCGCAAGATAGAACACACGGCGGTTGATTGCCAGACCATCTGCCATCAGCAGTTTCTTGTATTGATACGCAATGTTGCCGGCAAATGAGTAGGATTTATACAGCGGGCCCGCGCCGGAATGAAAGAACCGCCCCGTCTCAATGCGTTGCAAGAGCGACCGATAATGTGCGCTCATGTGAGGCCCCCAAACGGTTGTAGGCCGCGCCAAACACCAACTTACGCCTCCGCCGTCTGCTGCGCGGACCCGGATTTCAGTCTCGACCTTGCTTTCGCCATAAGGCGTTGACGGCAGATATTCGTCGTCACGTGTCGGAATGTGACCGACGCGACAGACCAGTTGCGAGGAGGTATAGACGGCGCGGATCACGGAAGGCGTTGTGGCGACCGCATCAAGCACATGCGTAACACCAAGGGTGTTCACCGCATAGTCGGCGACGGAATTACCGTCGAGATCAGTGCGCGCGGCCAGATGCAACAGATGTGTCGGCGCGACATCAGAGAAAAGCGCCTGCACCGCCGCGCCATCCAGCAGATCGCAAGTCCGAAACGCCCAATCACCTGTTTCATCGGGTTTTGGTTGAATGTCCGTTCCAACGACGTCGTGACCTTCCCGGTGCAAGAGGTCGCAGCACCATCGCCCGATCAACCCCGAGGCCCCTGTGACCAGAACTTTCATGCGACCGCCCCTTTTGTCTGCAATCCAGTCAGCATTCTATCCCAGTTTTTCCCATAAGCTGTTGATCCAAAGACTGTTTCTGCGCGGGCCCTTCCGGCTGAGGCCGCATGCAGCCGCAGATCATGGTCAACAATCAAGCTGCGAAGTGCCGTCACGAGCGCAGGTACCCCAACGTCGGAAAGGCAATAACCGGTATCGTTTCCGACGGTCGCGGCAATTTCACCCTGATCCGAAGCGACAATGGCGCAGCCCGAGGCCATCGCCTCCAACAGAACCAAAGGTTGCGCCTCGACCGGGAACCGGCTGGGAAAGACAAAAATGTGCGCGTCATCGAACAACGTTTGCTTCTGCGTGCCCTCTGCGCCGGGAATCCATTTTGCTGTCACATCCGGCAGCGAATTCAAGGCAGCGATGCGCGCGTTGATCCAGTCGCTTTTGGCCTCGGGGGTGGTGAAGCGGGTGCAGTACCCGGTAAAGGCCATTGGCCCGACAAGTTTTATTTCCAATGGTCGCGCGGGGCGATCCGGTGCGGTCGCAAGCGCAAGGCAAGCGTCCAGAAACGCCGGATAGCCCTTGCTTTCGATCAGGAGACTCAGGTGCAGTATGACGATTGGGGCCAAAGGATCATCAGCCAGCGCCTGATGGCGGCTCTGAATGCCCTTCGGATCAGCAAGTGCCAGATCAGCGGTGTTGGGCATCAGCACCAGTTGCTCCGCCGCGATCCCCAAAGCGATCAACCCCGCGCGCTGGGTCTCACCTAGCACAGTGATGCGGTCGGAGGCGCGCAAAAGGCGCAGGAAGATCCGCATGTTACGTGAATCAGGAGCCCAGCCAAGAAACACCGACCCATGGAGTGAGGTAACAATAGCGCGACGCGGCAGCAGCGCCCGCAGCCCCAGATGCAAAGGACCCATGCGCAGGAAACTTGCGAGGCTTTGGCCGTGGTTGAAAACGATCACGGGCGCGCCTTGCGTGGCCGCTCTGATCATCCGCAGCCAAGCCAGAATGACACCCGCAACAAAGACGAAGTTGCGCGTCAACGCAGGCTTGCTGCGATCCAGCGCGGTGAACTCCACCGACTTGCAGTCCCAACCGCGCGCCCGCAGTTCACGCAGCGCCAACACGGTCGCCGCCGTTTGCCCAGAGAACGACAGCGCCTGCGGATAGGCAATCACCACGGCACGGGTCATAGCGGATAGGCCTCGAACCGGTATTCCTTACGCTTGACCGCCAATTGCAATTCAAGCGCGGGTGTGAAGACCGCCCTGCCCTCGCCGCTTTGCCCAGAACGCGCGAAAACAAAGCCATCCTGAAACTTGTCTTTGAAGGCGTCGGAACTTCTTTGTTGCGCCGCGCGGGTGCGTTCAAGGCTGGATGCTTCGAGAGCAGCGGCGATTTCGGTATCGCTGACCTCCAGTCCAACAAAATCCACCAGCTTGCGGAAGGTGCCCTGCGGATCGGCAAGCAGGTCTTCGTAACGGATCACCAACCCGGCGCGCGGCAACCAGGATTGGTAGAACTGGAAATAGGCATCCAGCCCCATTTCGGGGTGAACCAGAAGCGCGGCCAGATCGCCAGAGAAACCAAAGGCTTTTTTCGCGTTTGCGTAATGCAGAAAAGATATCATCGTATCGCGCGGCTCGCGGGTGAATACCACGATCCGGTTCCGCGCCAGTAAACGGTTGAAGGGACGATGGGTCTTGACCAACCGTGGGATCGCCGGAAACGGCCAGCGTTGAAAGAACGACGGATTGGCAAATTCCGGCATCACTTGATTGACATCGTCAAAGCTGAAATCTGTATCTGCCTGATGCTGATTCAGTAAATGAAAGAATACGATCCTGACCCAAGTCGATCCTGTCTTGGGATAGAACGCGAAGACCACATCATCGCGCCGCAACCGAAGCGCGCTGCGGCCCCAAAGCCAAACCTTCTCAACCAACCATGTCGGATTGGTCGCAGCCTTTTTCAAGAGCGGGTTCATGGCGCAGTCTCTTTGATCGGAGCCACCGGAGCGGCGTGTTGCGTTTCTGCCAATGACGACCCTGATGGCTCATCATAGCCCAGCCATTGCATGGTTGGCGTGATGACCCGACGCAAGGCGGAACGGTCTGCGGCGCTGAGTGAAGTGCGCCGGGACAGGTGTTTGCCACTGTCGAATTCAGCGCGAAAATTCGCCTCGACTTCTGGCACCATATCCAGTCCGCAATGTTTTAACACCTCGGCCACACGCTCCAGCGTCAGGGTTTCAAGCCGGATTTCCATATAACGTTTCGGGCCAAGCGCGCGTCCGTCGATGGCTCCGCGTTCAACGCACTCACGCCATTGCAAACCCGCGACCTCGATCAGGTCCATGTCGCGCACCATCTGCGCCATCCCAGGCAGACGCGGCCCCCACATCGTCTTGGGCTCGCCAGGTCGCCCCGGTAGCAGACGTGCCAGCAATTCCCAAAGATAGAAGGGCACCTGACGTGGTTCCGCCTCGGCAAAACGCTGCCACAGGATCGACTTCTTGTCCCCAATCCGTCCATTCGCCACACCGCTGGTGGAATTCAACCAATATGACCGGATCGAGGCTGCACAATCATATCCGTTGCGCATAACATGCACATAGACGGCGTCAGGAAAAACCTGTTCGACAAACGGCACTCGCAGGGAATTGGTCGGAGTTTTTTCCAAAAGCCGCTGACCACCGCCTTCGGCAAGAATGCGCGCGAAACGCTTGCGGATATGGGCCACTACCTCGGGGCGGGCATGGCGGGCCTGAAACATGTCCGACCTGCCATCGTTGCCATACCGCCAGATGAAACGCGGTTCCTTGACATGAACGAAAGCCGGATGCGCCTGCAGCAACCGGCCCAAGATCGACGTGCCTGCGCGCGGCGAGCCGAGGATAATCACCGGGCGATCAAACCCGTATGCGCTCGCCGCCGTCATTTGCCCCCCCATAACCGCTGCAGATTGTCGGGATCGGGCCGCTGCGATACTGGCAAAGCCCGCAGGGCGGCTGCTGTTTCGGTAATCCATGGCGCCACCAACAAGTCCAACTGTCGCCGCATATCCGCAGGCAACACATCCCGCCGCTTGATCAGACCGAGCGAGAGCAAGGATTGGTTCGTAATATCGACCAGTTTGGTGATCATCCGAATCTTTCCAAACTGGTGTTCGATCGCCAATAGCAATGGGGTATGTGCATTCTGTTTCGGTGCGGTGTTCAGACTGGGCGGCACGAATGTATCATCTGCGCCAAGAAACCGGTAAATCCGCTGAATGGTTCCAAGGCTGTCGCGCTCGACATCATCATAAAGCACGACACACATTGTCTCTGCCCCGAACAGGGCCACAAAATGCGCGATCTGAGGGCCATAGTTGCTGCGCCGCACCACCTCTTCCAAGGCACCATCCAGCGGATCGGGAAAACCCGGACGCTGTCGCAACAATGGGGCTAGACCCTGTTCGATCGGCAGTTTGGGCAGAAACCCGCGCCGGATAAGCCAGAAATAGCCTGACACCATGCGGTCAACCGGATGGCGCAAAGATACTACGAGTTTCGGCGTGGCCGTCATGCGTTCTGCCAAGGCAGCAGCGCTTGCACCATCAAACAGATACTCAACCGACACATCCCCCCGCATTTGCCCCGGCGCACAGGAGAAGCGGTCAAAAAACCATTGCGCCCCCTTTTCGGCAAACATCGGCCCGCCGATATATCCGGCCTCTTGTTTCTTGTCGGGCACACAGATCTGCGGATGATCGCGCAAACACAGATACATCCAGGAGGTGGCGCATTTCTGTGCCCCGATCAAAGCAAAATCCAGCTTCTGCGAAGCAAGGTCGGTGACTGTAGCAAGCAAGGAGTTATTCATGGGACCCTGTCATACTGAAGCCCGGTCAAGCCCGGCAAGAATGGCGTCTAGATTTTCCGACCAACTGCCCACTTGACGCGGATGGCCGGCCGATTGGCCGTGATGCACCGCCAAGGTCTGGCGGATGAAATCGGTCGCATTGCGCGCAATCCGCACACGGTTCTCAGGCCAAGGTGAGATCACCGACCGAACACCCCGGCTGGAGCTGTCGGTGATCACCATCGGCATATCCATGGCCAGCCCGCGCAACACAGTATTGGAAATCCCGGTACCATGCTCCAGCGGCACGAGAAACGCGCGTTTGTCGGCTAGAAACGCATCAAGATCAGCGACTGGCCCTGCATACCGAACCCCGGCCACACCCTCAGCCCAGCCAGGCAGCGCAGCGCCAGGCCCGAACAGCGCCAGTCCCAAAGTCGGCTCAGACGCCCGGATCTTTGGCCATATGTTCTGGATGAAAGGCCGCAGCTTTGCCTCACGCCGATTGGTGAAATTGACCTGGACCGCGAACTCATGGCTTTGTTGTCCGTTCCAGGCAATCGCAGGCTGCGCGACGGCATTGGGCGCCACAACGATCCGCCGTCCAAGCCACGGCAGCCGCGCCGCCTCACGCGATGTTTGCACCACGACGACATCGGCGTCACGATACGCGGTCATTTCACGCATCAAAGTTGATGGCAGCAAAAGCCCCTTGCCAAGATCATAGGCCTTACCCCCCGGATAAAGACCCAAACCGTAATGCAGCGCCTCAAGATTCATGCCCCATTGCGCGTCATTCAGCAGCAATACGATCCGCAACGCAGGATTGATCGTTCGCGCCGAAAGAGCCAAACCCATCAAGCGTCCCGGCGCTACGAACAAGATCGCAGGTCCGGCCGCACGCAGACGCGACAAATCTGCGTCTGCAAGAGCCTCAGTTGTGAAATAAGGCCCGAACGGGCGCACCCGCGCCCAGAATTCATTCGCCCGCGCCAGAACGCCACCCGCACGTGGCTGCTTGACAGCCACCAGCACGTCGGCGACGACACCCCGTCGCGCCCATTCCCACACATAATTGGCAACCGGCACCTTACGCCCGTCATGAGGGGGAAACGGGATTGCATCCGTAAGAAAGAACACCTTTGTCATCAGCGTGCCTTCCTGACGCAATCGACAGCGGGGCAAGACAGAACAACCTTCATCATCACAGCTCACGCAGACTGACAAAGCGGATAATGTTCAAAAGCGAACTGCGCCGGGAATTTCCATGATTGCGGTACAGCTCCCGCACCGAGTCCAACAGGCGGATCTGCCTCGCCGGATTCCCGACGACCAACGCGTTTGCATCCACATTGCCCACGACGACGGAACCTATCCCCGCAACCGATCCCTCGCCCATTTCTGCGCCAGGAGCAACGAGAACGCTCTGACCCAGCCAACAACCACGCCCGATCACGACAGGCTTGGCCTCCATTCGTTTGTCATAGGGCATGGTTTGGCGATCATTCAGGTTGTGATTATAGCTCAGAACCTTGACATCATTCGCAAAGATGGTGCCATCGCCAATGTCCAGGCCACCGCGAGCATCAAGGAAACAATTCGAACCGAAATGACATCTCTGACCAAGACGCAATTTCAGCGGCGCGACGATCACGGTACCGGGACGCACGGATACCCCGGTGCGCCATAGGTGAAGCCAATAGGTGAACTTCCTGACAAATCTAAGCAAAACTCACCTTTATAGACTTTGTTAATATGGCTCGGAAAAATCCGCTTAGAATACGCAAGACTGCTATTCCAAAAAGCAGACGCAAAAACAAAACAACAACCGAATCCATATTGCCTGATATCAACACCGGAGAAAAAGCCAAAGACGCAAAAAGAAGGTGTACTCGCCGACCCGGCAATCGCGAGAACGCGCGCAATCCAAGATATGTCATGATAAAAGTGATCATCATAAGAACAATGATGTCAATAAGGTCGGCTACAGCTATCTGACCCAATATGCCAAGTGCTCCAGCGTATCCCCTAGCAAAATCTATTTCAGGCAACATCTGTCGCCCGATATAAGAACCGAATGAAGGAACTGACGAACCGAATGGCGTGAACGAGTCCACGACGCGTGTCAGAAGAAACTGTGGATCAAGCGCCGAATATGCCAGCGACTGGCCATACTGCAATCCAAACTCCACACCGTCGTACTGGTTCAATCGCTTTGACATCGAATCGATCAAGAACAAGTAGGTATCCGATTTACTCAGCAGCGACCGGAAAAGTTCGATGATCGATGATAGATCGAACTGTCCTTCCAAAATCACCGAAGCTGACGCAACCCGCCCTAGAAGATAAAGAAACGGCAGCAGAGCCAACGAAGAAATCAAAAACACCATCTGACGGCGCGAAATACCGTCGCGGAGGAACAGGAAAATAATCAAAAAAAACAGGGCGCCTTTGTTTCCGAGGAAGGTCGATTCAACAACCAGCAAGACCGTCAATGGGACATTTCCCATAAGCAATGCAATCGCGATGGCAACATCGGGAGAAAAGAAGTTTGACACATGGAAAAGGCCGACGGCACTTGATGCAGCGGCTATCACGATAAAGAAATACGCCGCAAGCTTCCAGGCAGAATCAAAGACCCTTTGAGCATAGAGCTCATCGCGACGTTCATATTTCTGAACATGCCAACCAATGATGGCATACATCGCAAGCAGGACAACAATGAACTTCAACAGGACCACGAACGGAAGAGCGATTGAATACTCGTCCAAGAAATCCAGCGCCCATACTCTTGCCGCATAGCTCACCAACGGAAACGCCACCACGAACAGGAACAATCTTCCCTGCAAACCGTCGCCTTTTTTGATAACAAGCTTCATTCAAGCACCTGAACAGAATAACCAGCCGCGTTCAGAACCGTCCGGTTTTTCTCCATGTACGGAACAGAAAAAACTTGTTTGCCCAAGGCCGCGGCAACAACATGGTGATGAAGACGCTCGGCCACAACGATCTTGGCTGACTTCAGGGCTGCTATCTGCCCCATCCAGTCCAATTCCAGAACCCGCCCCCCCAAATCTTCCGCAATCTTTGCAGACAATCTGCTGTCTTTCGGACCTGCTGGCAGAACGACAATTTCGGGTGGCTGGAAACCATGGTCAAAAGCAAGCTTCCGGATGACATCAAGGTGATCCGAACGCCAATTCGTCTCTGTTCGCGGACTCAATACAATGCCGATATTCTTAAGCGTTGGTTCCTCGAACAGAGTGCTGAGGGTTCCGTACTCAAATCCAACGTCGAGCTTGGTATCGCTCTCGACGCCCAAAGTTCTCATTGCAATCTCAGCAGATGCCGGATCCCGTACGGTCAGTTTCTTACATGTAATTCTAAATACAGTTCGCTGCCACTTCGTTGGTCGATAATCGCTTTCAAAACCAACATTGTTCCAGGTGATCTTCTTGAGAGTCATCGCCGCCATAATCTGATTAAGAACAAATCCAGAATGGCGCCCATGAAAGCAAGTTCCGCCGATGCATTCAACCCGATCAGCGCGCAGGATAGCAATAAAATGTTCGAATGTCCGTGCGCGGCGCAATGTCAACTTTAGTCTGCGCTGATTGTCGTGCGACATCACCTCATCCAGAGAACCGCTCTGGATAACGTCTACAACCGACCCATCCGCACAGTTTCTAAGCACAGCATCGAGAAGCAATGAATCGCCGAAATTCTGAAAGCCCAGATAACCGAATACGACTACCCTCATTCCCGATTTACCCCCAAATACCATGATACAAGCACACCGACAAGATGTGGGCCGGCAATAGCCAAGACGTAGGATGCCACGGGCTCAAACTCTGCGACAGTGAGCAACCAGAAGGTAGGCACCGAAAGGGCCAGACCAACAAGTGCTCCAAGTATCACGCTTCTGTCCTGACCGAACAAGGACATCCGTTTTGCAATGAATAGTGTCAGGATGATCTGGAATGACCAAAGCGCATGCAATTGCATAAGGGAGTCATCCATTGAAAACTTGGCACCCATCGCGATGGCAAGCATCGCGAAAAGCGACAAGGAAACCGCAACCGAAACTGCGGCCAAACCCAGTGCCCGCAACAAGACCGACACTGTCCCAGCCTGCATCCAGTTGTGGAACAGGCGGGTCACGATTGTTGATAACTGACGCGGAATTTGCAGGGATTGTTGCAATACAGCCAGTCGGGCCATTGCCTGCGGATCACTGACCAAACCACCCAGCCAGATCGGCACTTGCAGAATGGCCGTGTTGATCAAACCCACGGGCAGGTATGTGCGAATATTCCAGATCAGTTCTTGAACCGCCTCCCGATCCCAGGTCTTCAGATTGGCATTTCGTCGGTAAAACCAGACATGACCCCACATTGCGCAGATCGATATCGTTCTGAATGGCAGAAGGAGGGCGAAGAATGCCTGGTATCCAAATCCCAGGGTCACAGCCATCGCCAATCGTTCAGTAAACATGATGACAGATTGCGGACCCGCCTCTTGGTTTTCGAAATATCCTTTCGGATAAAGTTCGATCATCGTCTGCGACAGAAAGAAAATCACACCAACCGCCGCCATCGGAACGTCTGTCGCGACTGTAAAACACAATACTGCGAACGTCACGATCAACCACTTTGCAAACGCAAACAGCATCCAGAATACAGGCGAAAGTCCAAGTTCTTCCACAAGATTGAAATACTTACGGTCAAGGTTCATGTTTATAATCCCGACCGCTAATGTGCCGGCAAAAAACAGAACCGTTACAGAATAAAACTCATCTGCTGGCATCAAAGCACGTAGTGTCAAAAATATACCGAACGCGAGCAATCCTGACCCTAATTGCAGGCCAGTGTTTACATAACGATTGCGCATCAGACGTTTCAATAGTCGACCCGTTCTGTTCTTTTTAAATCTTGGTTGCGAGAAAAACAGGGCAAACGAGAAACCGCAATCCTTTAGTTCGGAAAACAACTTTGGAGTGAAAACTCCGTGTAGTCGACCTTACCAGACAAATTTGTTCCGTTAAAACAACAAGTCTGAGGATTGGTCAAGGAAACTCTGCGGTTTGCTTCCCTTGGATATCCTCGGATAGGTCCGCAGTGACGCCCCCTGCCCCGTCTACCCGTTCTGTCCCACGGGTCCGAACCCGTTGGCCAGCGTGCGCCGGGGCGCGCGTTTTCCGCGCAGGGCGGCGATGGCTTCGTCGATCCGGCCCTGGCAATCCGGGCAGACACAGAACGCCACGCGCGCGGGATGCGGTTCGGCCAGCAGCATCACCGGGGTCCATTGCCCGTTGCCGAACCGCACCGCTTGACAGAACGAACATTTTTCGTCGGCCACGTCGGGATCATGTTGCCATGGCACTAAAGGCTGCGGAAAGCTTTCGGCGTCGCGCAGGTCATGCACCACCAACACCCGGCCGTCGCGCATCGGCTGTACGGTCAATTGAAATCGTCGCATCATCGTCATGCTATCACACCGATAGTCAAGCCGAAGCGGTTGCTGCATGTCCAGCACAGCGCTGACCAGCGCGGACATGGCGTCGCGCGTGGGTTCATCGGCGATGTAGGTCATCAATGAGGTGGACAGCACTTCGTTGGCGCGCGCGCCTGCGCCGCCGTTCGACAGCGCAAATTCATCCCATTCGCCTCCGACCCAGAGCACGCGGAATTCCTGGTCCAGAACGTAGTAGGTCTGTTGAAACTTCACTATCCGGCCCGTCCCGTGCGCATCCACGGGGTCGGCCTGTTGGCCTAGCCGCGGCGAATGCGTGATTCCTCCGGACAGCATACACTCGTGTGCCGGGCATGTTCAATATTTGGGCAGGCGGCCGGATTTATCTGACGCTGCGGCCTCCCTCGCGGTCTTGGGTCATCTTTGCGCGCAGTTCCCGCGCCGTGGCGCAGAGGTCGGCGGCGGATAATCCGGCCCAGGCATACATCTGCGCGGGGCTGGCCTGGTCGATGAACGTGTCGGGCAGCGTCAGGGTGCGGATGGCGCGCAGGCGCTGGATCTGGTCGGTGGCGGCCAGATGGTGCAGCACCAGCGCGCCGAACCCGCCCGTGGACCCTTGTTCGACGGTGATCAGCGTCGGATGCCGCGCCACCAGATCAGCGATCAGCGCGGTATCCAGCGGTTTGGCAAAGCGCGCATCGGCCACGGTGACATGGATGCCTTCTGCGGCCAGCAGGTCGGCGGCGGCCAGCACCTCGCCCAGATGCGCGCCAAAGGACAGGAACGCGATATCCGCGCCGTGGCGCAGGATGCGCCCGCGCCCGATGGGCAGCGGTGTGCCACGTTCGGGCAATTCAACGCCACGCCCTTCGCCGCGCGGATAGCGGAACGCGATGGGGCCCGCATCATGCGCCACGGCGGTGGCGATCATGTCGCAGAGATCGGCCTCGTCGCCCGCCGCCATCACGGTGAAATTCGGCAGATTGGCCAGAAAGCTGATGTCAAAGGCCCCGGCATGGGTCGCGCCGTCCTGCCCCACGAGCCCAGCACGGTCGATGGCAAAGCGGACGGGCAAGTTCTGCAAGGCGACGTCATGCACAATCTGGTCATAGCCGCGTTGCAGGAAGCTGGAATAGATCGCGCAGAACGGGCGCATGCCGGATGCGGCCAGTCCGGCGGCGAAGGTGACGCCGTGTTGTTCCGCGATGCCGACATCGAACACACGGGCCGGAAAGCGTTTCGCCATGATGTCAAGGCCGGTGCCCCCCGGCATCGCCGCCGTGATCGCCACCACGCGCGGGTCGCGCGCGGCCTCTTCGGTCAGACTGCGCCCGAACACCTCGGTATAGCTCGGCGCATTGGCCTTGACCTTGACCTGTTGCCCGGTGGCCAGATCGAATTTCGCAACCCCATGGTATTTGTCATCGGCACCTTCGGCGGGGGCATAGCCCTTGCCCTTGACGGTGACGCAATGGATCAGCACCGGGCCAGAGGCGCGGGTGTGTGCCGCGCGCAGGGTGGCCAGCAGGGTCGGCATGTCATGGCCGTCAATCGGGCCGATATAGTCAAAGCCGAACTGTTCGAACAGCGTCCCGCCCCCCGGCAGGCCCGTCACGATCTGCCGCGCGCGGCGCGCGCTGTCGCGCAGCGGTCCGGGCATCTGGGCGGCAATCCCGTCCTCGGTCAGCGGCGTGGGCTGGCCGTCTTTTATCGCGATATCGTTGAGATAGCGTTGCAGCGCGCCCACGGGCGGCGCAATCGACATGTCATTGTCGTTCAGGATCACGAACAGCCGGGTTTTCAGGTGGCCCGCGTGGTTCATCGCCTCATAGGCCATGCCTGCGGTGATCGCGCCGTCCCCGATCACCGCGATGGTGTCGCCGACCGGCATCCCTAGATCACGACCGACGGCAAACCCCAAGGCGGCGCTGATCGAGGTGGAACTATGCGCGGCCCCGAACGGATCAAACTCGGATTCCGCGCGCTTGGTGAACCCCGACAGCCCGCCCGCCTGCCGCAGCGTCAGCATCCGGTCGCGCCGCCCGGTCAGGATCTTGTGCGGATAGCATTGGTGGCCCACGTCCCAGATCAGCTTGTCGCGCGGTGTGCTGAACACGGCATGGATCGCGACGGTCAATTCGACCACGCCCAGCGATGATCCCAGATGGCCGCCCGTCTGGCTGACCACGGAAATCGTCTCGCGTCGCAGTTCGCCCGCCAATTGGACCAGGTCCGCGTCAGACAGGCCCTTCAGGTCGGCGGGGGTGCTGATGCGGTCCAGAACGGGCGTGGCAGGGGTCACGGGGTGTGCGGCCGTCATGGCAGGCTCCGGGTTGATGCAGGATGGCAAAAGGGTGCCGTGCGTGTTCGGCACGGCACCAGGTGCCTGTCGCCAACAGGAAAGGGAACCGGGCTGTGGTCAGGCCCCGGAACCGGGCAGGCGATGCGCCCGGATGCCCTGTCCGGGGCGGCGCACCGCAACGCCCCGGAAGATCATGGCCCCTCCGGGGCGGCGTTTGGCACCGCCCCGGAGGATGTCGTCAGGTGTCAGACGTTCCGCGTGTCGGTGGTGATCGCGCTGTAGGGCGACGGTGCCTGCTTGCTTTCCGCGGGCAGCAACTGCCCCAAAGCCCAGATGCCGTACATCACCACACCAATCGTCACCAGAACAGCAGCGGCCCAACCGGCACCTTTTGCCATCTGACCCAGCCCCCAATACATGAGATGGGCAGTGCGGCCTTCGTCAAAGTAGTCTTTGTTTGCCATGGTGATCCTCAATTCAACGGCGCAAAGCCGTGGTCCTGTGCCCAGATGTACCAGTTGTCCACCACAGTGCCGGTCAACAGGATGCCGATACCGCCGGTCAGCGTTACCAGCACCGCAAACCACCAGGCCCAGCGATGGATGCCTTCCATGGTGGCGTTGAAGCCCATGGTCCAGCGCCAGAACAGCGCCGCACGTTCCGAAGCCGTGCCCCGATCCGCGATCTGTTCCAGTTCCCGGTCGCCGCCAAAACGTGACACCGCCAGAATGGTCGCCCCGTGCATCGCAAACAACAGCGCCGATCCATACAGGAACACGATCGACAGCGCGTGGAAGGGGTTATAGAACAGATTTCCGTAAGTAAGGCTGAACAGGTTGGTCCAGTCCAGGTGGCTGAAGATGCCGTAGGGCACAGCGTGGCTCCACGATCCCATCAGCACCGGCCGGATCAGACCCAGCACCAGAAACAGCCAGATGGCGCTGGCGAAGGCATAGCTCACATGCTTGCCCATGCCGAGGGCGACAGCGCGCATGTAGGTCCGCAGCCACCAGGTGATCACCGACACCAGCAGGAAGAAGCTGGCGATCAGCCACAACCCGCCTTCGGCCAGCGGCGCGAAACCAAGGCCGTATTCTTCGGCTGGCGGTTCCAGGCTGAACCAGAACAGGTCGCGCAGGAACACCGCCGGGTTGAGGTCGGCCTGATACCAGAACCATGCCCCGCACAGCATGAACCAGATCGCCCCGGTTGCCAGCGAAACCACCCCCAGCGTGCCCAGATAGATCGGGCCAAGCTGGGCGTTGCCGAACCATCCCGCGAGGGTCGAGAACCCGCCCCCCGAGGTGCGGTTCTGCACCTCGACGTCTTCGATCATACCCGGTTCAACATGTCCGCGGACCTGCACCTGGGTAAAGATGTTCTGATACTCAGCCATTTACGCCTCCCGCGATATCGGCCCACCAGGGAAGTTGCAGCCACCAATCCCACCAGACGACCCACTGGTCGAACCAGATCGTGCCCGAGATCACGATGCAGATGGCCGACCAGAAGCCCGCGTTCAGCGCCAACAGCAGGCCCAGGCGATGGATGCCCAGAGTGCCGATCGAATAGCCGATCAGGTCGCGGAAATAGGTGTCCTCGTGGTCGGGCGTGCGCATCTTCTTGCCCTTTTCAGGGTTGGCTGCCGACAGGATCAGCGCACCATGCAACGCCAGCGCGAGGCTGTTCGTGAAGAAGAACGTCACGGCGATCATGTGGGCGGGGTTGTAGTGAAAGTTGCCGTATTGGTAGCCCGTGTTGGACACCCAGTCGAGGTGGCTGAAAATGCCATAGGGGAACGCATAACCCCAGGCACCCATCAGCAAGGGCCGGATCACCACCAGTGTGACATAGGCAAAAATCGCCATGCCGAAGGCAAAGGGCACGTGATAGCCCATCCCCAGCTTGCGGCAGATTTCGACTTCGCGCAGCATCCAGCTGACGAAGGCGCCGATGGCACAGATCGTGATGACCTGCCACAACCCGCCTTCGGCCAAAGGCGCAGCCGCAAGGCCAAGCGCGATGTCCGGAGGGTTGATCGAAATGAGCCACGGGTTCCACGTGCCTTGCAGCACCGCCCCCCAGAAGATCAGAAGTGTCCCGAGCGCGGCGAAGAAGAAGGTGGTGACCCCGAAAAAGCCCACATAGAAAGGCCCGACCCAAAAGTCGAAAAGGTTACCACCAACCAGCGTGCCGCCGGGAACACGGTATTTGCGTTCGAAGCTGAGCAATGCCATGCCCGTGTCTCCGCTGTTGCGGGACGGTCCTCTGCCGGTCTGGCGCGGGAGCGTGCCGAGGGTTTAAGCTATGATGTAGCCGATATGTCGCGGGCAGCACCGCTGGTCCTGCCCGCCACAAGGGTCGCCATCAGTTGGCAGCGGCCGCACGCTCGTACTTGGCGTTTGCGATTTCGAACCAGTTGTAGCCGGGGTTCGACAGCAGAACGAGGTGGATCATCGCTGCCAGCAGGAACAGGAACACGCCCTGTGCCACGAACACGCGACGGGGATCGAAAATCAGCCAGATTTTGTAGAATTTGGACATTTTTTGATCCTCCTCAGAACCACGGACGCCAGATGAAGACGGCCAGGTGTGCAACCACGGCCACGGCGGTGAAGAGCATAAGCCCGCTCATGTAAACAGAATGCAGTTCCTGCGCCTGTTCGTCGGTGAGACCTGTGAAGCTCAGGTCAGATTTATCAGCCATACTATCCTCCGGATTGTCAGACTGTGCCGCAGACCCTGCGGCCGGGTAACGGGCGGGCATCATGCCTTTCCGCGTTTTCCATCAGGGCCGGGGACACCGGTCCTGACGAACTCTTGCACCGGACGGGCGGGCGCACCGCGTTCGGAAATCACCGGCCTGTTGGGGCCGGAATAGCGTCAGCCCTGATCAGGGCCGGAAAAGCATCGGCGTGACCGTCGCCGCTTCGCGCCAGGCGCGCACGAACGGACCATCCACCGGCAGGCGCTGCGTCGTGACCAGCGTCCACAGCCACATCACGGACACGATGGGCAGGGCGGCCAACAGGATCAGCACGAAATAGGTGACAAATTCAGCGCGCGGGGTGCGCGCGGGATAGCGGGTGTGCGACACATGGGCGCCATTGGCGGTATGATCGGTCATGACACGGCTCCTTGGGGTTTGGAGGCCTGTGCGGAGGTGCCGCGAAGTGCCTCGACGTATTCGACGACCACGCGTTCCGACCCTTGGTCGAGCGCGTGTTTCTCGGCCGCGTCGCGTAAGGAGCGCGCGGCGGAAATCCGGGTCAGCAGCGGATGCTCTTCCAGGATGCGTTGCAACGCGGCGGACGCGTCGGCATCCCAAGGCATGTCGCGCCGCAGGGTGGTGGGGGTGGCGGCCGCGCTGTCCATCTCGGACCCCAGCGGCAGGATATGGAACAGCGCGTCGAACAACCCGTTGCAGACCTCTTGCAGGATCCACACGGTGCCCGCGTAGCCCATCATCGGTGTGCCCGTGGCGCGGCGGATCGCAGCGCCCGGAAATGACGCGGCGATGAAACTGGGCGCGGGTCCGAACCCGGCCTTCAGTTCCGCCATGTACATCTTTTCGTTGATCGACCCCATCACGATCAAGGGCCGGGTGCGACGCAACTCGGCGCGGACCAGTTCATTGTTGGTCTTTTTGCCGGCCAGACGCGGGATGGCGAAGGCGCAGGGCAGCCCCATCTCGTCTTCCAGAAAGTGCCGGATGCCGCGGGTGTAGGTTTCGTTGGCCACGATGGCAAAGCTGGCGGTGGCAAAGAAATCCTGCGTCACCGACCGCCACAGATCCCACAGGGGTTTCAGCGTGGAATGGCGCTCGCGTTCGATGAAGGGTTCCGGGTCCAGCCCCAGCATCTCGCCCAGCGTCCGCAGGAACCGCGTCGTGCTGTCTAGGCCGATGGGCGCCTGCAGATAGGGTTTGCCCAGCACCTCGGCCAATCCCCGGCCAAATTCGCGGTACATCACCACGTTGACGTCAGCGTTGACCAGATTGCGCATTTCGGCCAGATGCGCGCCCAGCGGCAGCACCATGTTGACCTCGGCCCCGATGCCTTCGATCAGGCGGCGGATTTCGTGCAGGTCGGACGACATGTTGAACACGCCATACATCGGCCCCAGGATATTCACGCGGGGCTTGGCCCCTGCGGCGCGCGGCGTTTCCACCGGCATCCGGCCCTTGGTCTGGCCAAATTCGGTGAACAGCCAGGTCATCGCGCGGTCGGCGGCCTGCCATTGATCCTCGTCGATGGTGCGCGGCAGAAAGCGTTGGATATTCGTGCCCTGCGGCGTGACACCGCCGCCGATCATCTCGGAAATCGACCCCGTGACCACCACCGCAGGCAGCGCCGGGTCCAGCGTTTTCCACGCCCGCGCCATCGACGCTTCGGTTCCTTGGGTCATCTCGTCTTCGCCAAGGCCCGTCACCACGATGGGCAATTCATGCGGCGGCAGACCGTCGGTGTAATGCAGGACGGACGTGACGGGAAGGTTTTCGCAGCCCACCGGGCCGTCGATGACGACCTGCAAGCCCTTGACAGCGCAGAACGCATAGACCGCGCCCCAATAGCCGCCCGCCCGATCATGATCTTGCACCAGCATCAGATCATCTCCTCGGCCTTGGCGGCGCGCGCCAGTTTGTCGAGTTTTTTCTGATGCGCGGCGCGGAAATCGGGGCGCAGGTTCGGCGCGCCTTCCCAAATGCCTGCGGTATCGCCAGTGCCGACACCTTCGAAAAAGTCGCGCATTGTGGCCATGCGGGTCTTGTTGCCCATCGCGGCGGTGACAACCTGTGCAAGGCTCCCCGCCCCCGCCGGTCCCATCAGGGGCCGCGCGGAAATCAGGTTGGTGAAATACAAGGACGGGATGCCCGCCTGTTTCGCCTTTTGCACCACAGGCGTGGTGCCGATGGCGAGGTCGGGGGCAAACGCCTCCATCGCGGCCAGATCGTTTTCCAAAGACGCGCGGAATTGCACCACCACGCCCTTGGCGGCCAGCCATTCGGCGTCGCCCATGTTCCACGGCGTCTTGGCGCAGGCGGTGCCGACATAAGGCACGTCCGCGCCGCTTTCGATCAAAAGACGCGCGACCAGCAATTCGCTGCCCTCATAGCCCGATAGGGTGATGCGGCCCTTGATCGGGCTTGCAGCCAGCGCGCCCTTGATCGCCGGGCCAAAGGCGTTTTGGGCTGCGGCGATGCGGGCAGGATCGACGTCATAGGCAGCGCCAATCGCGGCCAGCCACGCCATCGTGCCATCATAACCCACCGGAGCAGACCCCACGACCGTGCGGCCCGCCGCCTGAAATTCACGCACGGAAGCGGTATAGAACGGGTGGATCGCGGCGACCACCTTGCTGTCCAGCGCGGCATACAACTCGCGCCATTCGCGGCAGGGCACCACGGGACCGGCGGCCAGACCCATGGGGGCCAGCATCGCGCCGATCATCATCGGGTCCGCCGGGAACATCTCGCCCAGCAGGGCAACAGTAGGCCGGTCAGAACGGCCCTGCGCGGGGGCGGCCACCGGGCCTGCCATGATTTCCGCGCGGGCATATTTCAGCATCGCCCCGGCCAGCACATCCTTGGCCTCGGCATGGGTCGGCACGCCGAACCCCGGCACGTCGATGCCTACCACGCGTACGCCGTTGATTTCATCTGGCAACAGCTTCAGCGGCACGCCGGACGCGGTCGGCACGCACAGGTTGGTGACCACGATGGCGTCATAACGATCCGGGTCGGCCAGCTCATGCACCGCATCACGAATGTCTTCGAACAGCTTGCCGGTGACCAGGGATTCCGAATTGAACGGCACGTAACCCACGCTGCGGCGCGCGCCGTAGAAGTGGCTGACAAAGGTCAGGCCATAGACACAGCAGGCCGATCCCGACAGCACCGTGGCGACCCGGCGCATCCGCAGGCCGACGCGCAATGACCCAAAGGCGGGGCACATCGACTGCGGTTTGTCATGCGGGCCTTGCGGGTAATCGGCGGCGTAACGGTCGAGGATTTCCGAATTGCCGGCGGCGCGCGCAGCGGCCTCCATCTGGGTGGCGCCCGCGTGGCAGCCCATGCCGTCAACCGGCTGGCCATCGGTGGTATGGATCACGGGCGCGTCGGACATCAGCGGAGACCACCCGCTTGCAAGGCGCGCAGCGCCGCTTCGAGCTGTTGCAGCAGTTCCAGATCAAACATTGTCATAGACCACTTCAAGGCTGGCGGTTTTCCCGGCGTATTTGCCGCGCATGTCGGCGTCAGACGCCGGTTCCAGCACGAAATTCTTGCCGGTGGTTTCCGCATCGAACAGGCCCAACAGGCCATCGGGCGTCAGGGGTTTGGGGCGCAGGGGCGGCGCTTCGGCGACGTTATCGGCCAACTCGGTAAACAGCCCGCCCCATTGGGTCGCATGGCTGCCCACGATCTGGTAATTCGCGGATTTGCGGCGCAAATCGTCATCCGCCGGGATCGAGGCGAGGATCGGAATATTGACCGCCGCAGCGAACGCCGCCGCCTCGCCGGTGCCGTCATCCTTGTTGATGACCATGCCCGCGACGCCGACGTTGCCGCCCAGCTTGCGGAAATACTCCACTGCCGAACAGACGTTGTTGGCGACATACAGCGATTGCAGGTCGTTCGAGGCGACCACGATCACCTTTTGCGCCATGTCGCGCGCGATCGGCAGGCCGAACCCGCCGCAGACCACATCGCCCAAGAAGTCGAGCAGCACGTAATCGAAATCCCAATCGTGGAACCCCAGCTTTTCCAGCAATTCAAAGCCGTGGATGATGCCGCGTCCGCCGCAGCCCCGGCCAACCTCTGGCCCGCCCAGTTCCATCGCGAACACGCCGCCGCGCTTGAAACAGACGTCGCCGATCTTGACCTCTTCACCCGCCAGTTTCTTGCGGGTGGACGTCTCGATGATGGTCGGACAGGCCTTGCCGCCGAACAACAGCGACGTGGTATCCGATTTCGGGTCGCAGCCGATCAGCAGCACGCGCTTGCCGTTTTCGGCCATCATGTGGCTCAGGTTGGCCAGCGTGAACGACTTGCCGATGCCGCCCTTGCCATAAATCGCGATGATCTGGGTTTTCTTCGTCGGCTCACCCATGGGCACTTCGAGCGTGGGTTCCTCGGCGGCCTCGGACCGCAGGCGGGCGTCGAAATCCTTCAGTTGTGGAATGTCGAGGGTCATGCGGCGTCCTTCCAGTCGAGTATCATTTTCAGGCAGCCCGCGTCTTCAAAGGCTGTGCGATAGGCGGCGGGGGCGTCTTGGCCCCGCGCCCGGTGTGTGATCAGCCCGTCCAAAGACAGCGCGCCCGATTCAATCAGCGAACGGGTGGCCATCAGATCGGCAGGCTGCCATTCGGCGGCGATGCGCAGGCGCATTTCGCGCATGAAGGCGGGGACAAAGGCGAAACCGACCGCGCCGGTATAGAACCCGCACAGCACGATCTCGCCGCCCTTGGCCAAGCGGGGCACGAGGGTGTCCAGCAGGTCGGGCGCGCCGGAGGCGTCATAGATCGCGCGGTAATCGCGGCGCGGGTCGGCATCGGGGTGCAGCACCGGGTATCCGGTCGCCCCGCCCTGCCGGTCGGCATTGATTTCCCAAACGGTCGGCGCGGGCGCGCCTGCGGCCATGGTCAGACGTGCGAGCAACCGGCCCAGCGCGCCGTGGCCGATGATCAGGTCGGGCAGCGCGGTGTCGAACCCCGCCAGCGCGTGCCGCGCCGTGGCCGCCAGCGCCAACAGCGCACCCTGCGCGCCGATCCCGGCATCCAGCCTGCAGACCCGGTTAGCGGAAGTGACCAGACGCCGCGACGCGCCGCCAAACAGGCCGCGCACCGGACCTTCGAAACAATTCGCCCCCGGCACAAATACCGTATCGCCGGGTTTGAACCCGGTGTCCGGCGCAGCCTCGACGACCTCGCCAAAACTTTCATAGCCCGGCACCAGCGGATAGCCCGACCCCGGAAAGGCCGGCATCGTGCCCAGCCAGAACAGTTTTTCCGTGCCGGTGGAAATACCGGAATAGGCGATATCGACCACCAGATCGCCCGCGCCGGGTGCCTTCAGCGCCGCGCTTTCGACGGCGATCTGGCGGGCGGCTGACATGATGACGGCGGTGGTCTGCATTCGTTCCCCCTGGGGAGCAGGGCCGCCCGACGAGAGTCGGGGCTGGGTGCCTGCGTTATCTGTAAGTCTATACTGACAGCATAAACTGTCAATTAGATTAGACAGTTTCTGCGCTGTCCCTGCAAATATCCTGCGCCGCATCAGGTGGCAGGACGGCGCGCCTCGATCACCGATGTGATGAAGGGGCGCGGGGCGGGGCGCGGCGGCGAAACGGAAAAACCCGCCTTTGCAAGGGCTTGACTGATTTCCGCGACAGACCTTGTGCGCCCCGTGCGCATCGCCATCGTGTAGATGGCGAAATAGATATCGGTCTGCGGATCGGGCCGCGCGCCGCCGGACATGGGTTCGGAAATGATGACCCGCCCCCCCGGCGGCAACGCATCATGCACCGATGCCAAAAGGGTGGCCACCAAACTGTCAGGATGATCATACAGAACGCGGACCAGACTGATTGCATCCGCCCCCACCGGCAGCGCATCACTGCGGAAACTGCCGGGGTGCAACGTCAGGCCGGTTATTCCCGCAGCCGCGCCCGTATCGACACCGGCCAACACTTCGGGCAGGTCAAACAGCGTCAGCGCGAGGGCCGGGTATTTCGCCCGCACCGCACGCAGGAACGCGCCCGTGCCGCCGCCCACATCCATCAGGCGGCTGACCCCCTTCAGGTCAACCATCCGCAGCGTATCGGCGGCCACCAGCCCCTGGCTGTCGCTCATCAGGCTGGAATAGCGGGCGGCCAAGGCCGGGTCGGATTGCGACAGCGCGCCGAACACATAGGGCCAGAACCGCGCCAGTTCCGGGTCGGTCTGCCCGCGAAAAAACGCCGCTGGATCAGACAGGTCGCGATACAGCACCGAATCGTGCCGCACCATCGCCTCCAGCCCCGGCACCGCCAGAAACGCCGCGCCGCGCGGGGTCAGGTGCCACAGGCCCGCGCGATGCCGCACCAGTTTAAGCGCCGCCCCCGCCTGCATCAGCACGGCCAGCCGGTCGGCGGGCATCTGTGCCGACAAGACCAGCGCGGACGCCGTCGCAGGCCCTTCGGCCAGACGGTGCAGCAGCCGCAATTCGACCAGCGCAGTCAGCGCCTGTGTCTGCACAAATCCTGACAGGATATCGAACAGCGCGCGTCCCTCGGCACGGGCGTGGCCGCGCAGGAACGGCACCCGCTCGGCCAGGGCATGAAACCGTGGCGACAGGGCAAGCCGGGTCAGAAGACCCGGCTTCTTACGGCGAGATGAGGGGGTAACGGATTGATCCGGCGCAGAAATATCAGCCACCCGGTTCAGCCGCGAACCGCTGCGGTAGGAATATCCATGATCCGCCGCGCATAGGCCTGCACCATCTTGGCCAGCCGCGCCTCACCGGGACAGGACGGAATCGAGGCAATCGCCCCCGACAGGATATCCTCCAGATGCCGCCATGCGCCGTCAACGCCCAGCGACCGCACCGCAGAGGGACGTGCCAGCGCAACGTCCTGTCCTGCGGGTTTGCCGGTGACGTCCGCCGAACACAGCGCATCCTTCAGATCATCCGCGACCTGAAACGCCGACCCGATCAGGGTGCCAAGATCCTGCCAGGGCTCGGGGTCGTGCCCGGCAGAAATCGCGCCCATCTGCGTTGCGGCAATGAACAATGCGCCGGTCTTGGCATTGTGATAGGCGGCCAGATCAACAACCGGCTCGCTTTCCCAGGCCTGTCCGGCACAGATGCCCTGCGCCGCCCCGGTGCGCTGCGCCAGCGCCCGGATCAACCGCAGCGCGCGGCCGGGATGGACGGCCCCCGCCTCGGCCAGCACTTCGAAGGCCAGCACGATCATGCTGTCACCCGACAGGACCGCAATCGGTTCGCCATAGGCGCGATGCAGGCTGGCCTTGCCGCGCCGGGTATCGGCATCGTCAAAGGCGGGCAGGTCGTCATGCACAAGGCTGGCGCAATGGATCAGTTCCAGCGCCGCCGCCGCCGCATCCGCCAATTCGGGGCGGTCATCGCCGCAGGCCCCCGCGACCGACAACAGGATCGTGGGCCGAATGCGCGCGCCACCCGGAAAGATCGCATAGGGCAACGCGGCCCCCAGCAGCGGCGGCGCCGATGATGTCTGCACCAGCGCCAGCGCGCGTTGCAGGGCCGTTTCGATGCGTCCGTCCAGCGGCATGGCATTCTCCCCGCGCGTTCCCGTTGATTTGAGATTGGCATTTACGCCTGCATCTGTAAACTGAAACTTACACTTTTCTGTCGGTGCAGATTGACAGTGCTTGGGGATGGCGCGTGGCAGGTGGCGACAAAGTCGTGGTGATCGGGGCCGGCATGGGCGGGATTTCGGCGGCTATCCATCTGCAATCGCTTGGGTTTTCGGTCACGGTGCTGGATATGGCGGATGGTCCGGGGGGCAAGGCCCGCGCGGTGACATCCGATGCGGGGCCGGTGGATACCGGGCCAACCGTGCTGACGCTGCGCGGCGTGGCGGATCATCTGTTCGCGCTGTGCGGCACCCGCACCGAAGATGAGGTGGACCTGATCCCCCTGCCCCGGCTGGCGCGGCATTTCTGGCCGGATGGCAGCAGGCTTGACCTGTTTTCCGACCGGGATCAGACCACTGACGCCATCGCGGCCTTTGCCGGACCGCGCGCGGCCGACGCCTTCCGCCGATTCGACCGCATGACAGCGGCGCTTTATGACACCTTCGAGGCCCCGATGATGCTGTCCGCGCGCCCCGACCCCCGCGCAGTGGCGCGCGCGGCGCTGGCAGCACCGCAGACCTGGGGCGCGCTGCTGCCGGGGATGACGCTGGACCGGCTGCTGCGTTTCTATTTCCGCGATCCGCGGCTGGTGCAGTTGTTCGCGCGCTATGCCACATATGTCGGCGGGCGGCCTGCGCAGTCGCCCGCTGTGCTGGCGCTGGTCTGGCAGGCCGAGGCGCGGGGCGTCTGGGCGGTGCGGCAAGGGCTGCACGGGCTGGCCGCCGCTCTTGCCCGCGTGGCAGAGGCCCGTGGCGTGGCGTTCCGCTATGGCATCACGGCGCGGCGGATCCTGCGGCAGGGCGGGCATGTGACGGGTGTAGAACTGGCAGGCGGGGCAACCCTGCCCTGCGCGGCCTGTGTCTTTGCGGGCGATCCCGGCGCGTTGCGCGGCAATCTGTTGGGCGATGCGGCGCGCGATGCGATCCCGGCCTCAAAGACGCCGCCCAGCCTGTCGGCCTGGGTCTGGGCCTTTGCGGCCCAGCCCAAAGGCGTCGATCTGGCACATCACAACGTGTTCTTCACCGCCGATCCGGCAGCAGAATTCGGCCCCATCGGACGCGGCCAGATGCCCGAGGCGCCCACGTTATATGTCTGCGCGCAGGACCGCGAGCTGGGCACACCTGTTCCGACGACGGAACGCTTTGAAATCATCATGAACGGCCCCGCCAACAGCGCGCCAAGCCCCACCGAGGAACCCGCATGCCGGACACGCACCTTCCCCACGCTGGCCCGGATGGGTCTGACCTTTGCACCGGACCCGGACCTGGCGGCGCTGACCACGCCCGCGATGCTGGCGGCGCGCTATCCGGGGTCACAGGGGGCGATCTATGGCGCGTCCCCCGAGGGGGCGCTGTCGGCGTTCCGCCGTCCGCTGGCGCGCACCACGCTGCCGGGGCTGTATCTGGCGGGGGGCGGGGCGCATCCGGGTGCGGGGGTGCCGATGGCGATGCTGTCCGGCCAGCACGCGGCCAAGGCCTTGGCGGAGGACCGGATTTCCGCGCCGACGTCCCCCCCGGCGGCTATGCCTGGTGGTATGTCGACGGCATCTCTGACGACGGGACGCGCGCCGTCTCGGTGATCGGCTTTATCGGGTCGGTGTTTTCACCCTGGTATGGCTGGTCGGGGCGCGGCGATCCGGCGAACAATTGCTGCATCAACGTGGTCACCTCGGGACTGGACGGCAAATTCACCATGACCGACCGGGGCCGCGCCGCGCTGACCCAGACCCGTGATACGCTGACCGTGGGGCCAAGCCGGATGCACTGGACCGGCACCGAGATGGTGATCGACGTCAACGAATGGGGCGCGCTGCCGCATGTCGCCCCCCTGCGCGGGCAAATCGTGCTGACGCCGCAAGCGGTGACGCAAACCGAGGTCGCGCTGACGCCGGACGGGCGGCACATGTGGCGGCCCTTTGCGCCGATTTCGCGCATTGATGTCGATCTGGGGCCTGGCACCCGCTGGTCCGGCCACGGCTATTTCGACGCCAACTTCGGAGAGCGGCCCTTGGAACAGGATTTCCGGTTCTGGACTTGGGGCCGCTATCCGCTGCGCGACCGCACCGTGTGTTTCTATGATGCGACGCGGGCGGACGGCAGCACGCTGGCGCTGGGGGTGCAGATCGACCGCGTGGGCGGTGTGCAGGAAATCGTGCCGCCGCCGATGGCGGGATTGCGCCGCAATATCTGGGGGGTGAAACGCGAAACCCGCGCCGACGCAGGGGTCACGCCGCGCACAGGCATGTCGCTGTTGCAGGCCCCGTTCTATGCGCGCGGGCTGGTGGAAACCCAGATCGACGGCGAACGCAGCGTGGGCATGCACGAGGCGCTTGACCTGTGGCGGTTCGATCAGCCGCTGCTGAAGCCGATGCTGGCGGTGCGGGTGCCGCGCTGGACCTGATGGCTTAGCGCGTGGCCACGGCGTCAGACCGGGGGCCATTGCCGTTCAGCCACAGCACCGCGAAATTCAGCGCGCCCGCGATGGTGACCCACAGCAGGTAGGGCGCGAACAGCAGCCCCGCGACCAGATCAATCCGCCAGAACGCGATCATCGTGGCGGCCACCGCCAGCCACAGCAGCGTCAGCACAATCATCCCCGCAAGGATCTTGTGCAGGCCAAAGAACACCGGCGTCCACAGCGTGTTTAGCGCGATCTGCAACGACCACAGCGCCAGCGCGAACCCCGTCGCAGGCACTGATCCCGCCAACAGGGCAATCCGCGCGCCCGCCGTCGCCATGCACAGATACAGCACCGTCCACGCCACCGGGAACAACCAGTCGGGCGGGGTCCAGAACGGCTTTTTCAGGTTGCGATACCAGTCGCCGGGCATGAACATCGCGCCAGTTGCCCCGGCGGCAAAGCAGGCGGCCAGAAAGGTCATGGCCAGAATGATGAATGTCGGTTCGGCCATCGGCGCGCGTCTCCTGCGAACTTGTCTGGGACGGACATAGGCAGGGATAGGGCCTTGGCCAAGGGGCAATGTCCCTTTCACGCCTGTTACGGCCAATTGTGCGCGAAAACTGCGCGCGCAGATCAGACCATGCCGCGGTCGCGCGCCTCAAGCTGGGCCAGCACGCCCAACAACGCATCCGAGCGGGCCTGCCCCGCCCGCGCGCGCGCATCCGGGGCGCGCGTCGCCGCCTGCACCAGAAATGCCACCTCGGGTTCGGGGCGGGCATGCAGCCGCGGCGACACGGGGCGCGCGACGCTGAGCCCCGCTTCAAGGCCCGACAACGCCAGCAGCCGCAGCTTTTGCCCGCGTGTGGTGCGCGCGCGCCGCGTCACGCTGTCCAGTCCTGCGCGGCGCACCTCGCCCCCGATGGCGGCATAAACATGCCCCGCGCCATAGATCCCCATCCGGCAATCCAGCGGCAGCCGCGCAATGCCCGTGCCCGCCCGCCAATACAGGTGATCCGCGCGGTCCAACAGCCGCCCCGTGATGCGCCGGATCCCCGGCAGGGGCGCGGGATGGGCCAGAAACGCCTCGGGGTCGATCCCCTCTTCGGCCAGCCAGTCCAGCGGCAGGAACAACCGCCCCGCGCGCGCATCTTCGCCCACGTCGCGCGCGATATTTGTCAATTGCATCGCCAGCCCCAGATCGCAGGCGCGCGCCAGCGCGTCCGCCTCGCGCACCCGCATCAGCACGCACATCATCGCGCCCACGGCAGCCGCGACGCGGGCAGCATAGGATTGCAGGTCGGACAGCGACGCATAGCGGCGTTCCAGCGAATCCCATGCCAGCCCTTCCAGCAGGGCATCGGGCAACACGCGCGGCATGTCGAACTGATCGACCACGGCGGCAAAGGCGCGGTCCGCCGGGTTGGCGCGCGGGCGGCCGGCATAGATCGCATCCAGCCGGTCACGCAGGCGCAACACGGCGGCGGCCTTTTGCGCCGCACCTTTCGGCCCCTCATCCACCTCGTCATCGGCCACGCGGCAGAACGCATACAGCGCCAGCGCCGGATCGCGCACACGCGCGGGCAAGGCGCGGGACGCAGTGTGGAACGACAGGCTGCCGGTGGCGATCATCGCGCGGCAAGCGGCCATGTCATCGGGCGTGATCTGTGTCATTCGGCGGCCATGGGTTTCGGGGTCATCAGGGGCGCAGGCATCACGCGGCGCGGCGCATCGGGGGCCAGCTTGCCCAGCACTTCCGCCGTGCCGATCACGCCGGGCACCCCCGCGCCGGGATGGGTGCCCGCGCCGGCCAGGAACAGCCCCGGCACTTCCTCGGACAGGTTGTGCGGGCGGAACCATGCCGATTGCAGGATGCGCGGTTCGATCGAAAACCCCGACCCCAAGGGCGACAGATAGCGGTCGCGAAAAGTATCCGGCGTAAAGATCAGGCTTTCGGTCAGGTGCTTTGACAGACCGGGCAACAGCCGTTCCTCCAGCACTTTCAGCATCTTGAGCCGGTAGGATTCCTGTTCCGCCTGCCAATCGACGCCATTGTCATGGCCCAGATGCGGCACCGGCGACAGCGCATAGAACGTGTCGTCCCCCGCAGGCGCACAGGACGGGTCCGTGACCGTGGGGCGGTGGACGTACAGGCTCATGTCATCCGCCAGCACCCCGCGCCGGAAGATATCGGCGATATGCGCGCGATAGCGCGGGCCGACGACGATGGAATGATGCCCCACATCGCGCCACATGTCGCGGGTGCCACGGGTGCCGAAATACCAGACGTAAAGCCCCATCGACCACCGCGCGCGGCCCAGCTTTTTCGTGGTCCAGCGGCGGCGCGGATGATTGCGCAACAGCCGGTCATAGGTGTGGCCCGCATCCGCGTTCGACACCACGATCTCGGCGGCGCGTTCGGTGCCATCGACCATGCGCGCGCCCGCCGCGCGGCCCTGTTTCACGACGATCTCATCGACCTCTGCCCCGTATTCGATGCGCCCGCCTTGGCCTTCGATCACCTTGACCATGGCGTCCGCAATCGCCTGCACCCCACCTTGGGCGTAATGCACCCCGAACGCCTTTTCCAGATGGCTGACAAGGATGTACATCGACGTCACCCGGAACGGATCGCCGCCGATGAACAACGGATGGAACGACAGCGCAAAGCGCAGATGTTCATCGCGCACCCGTGCCGCTGCGTGGCCATAGACCGACCGGTCGGCGCGCAGCGCGGCAAAGCGCGGGATCGCGGCCAGCGTGTCCCACAGCCGGTGCATCGACCGCCGCCCCAGATCCTCGAACCCGAAGTGATAGCGCGCCTCGCTGTCCTTCAGAAACCGGCGATAGCCCTTCAGGTCGCGCGGGCTGATCCGCGCCACCTCGGCCTCCATCGCGGCCCCGTCCTTGCGCATGGCAAAGGTCTGGCCATCGGGAAAGCGGATTTCATAGAACGGGTCCATCGGCACCAGTTTGACGTCATCATCAAAGCTCTGCCCACAGGCCGCCCACAGTTCGCGCAGCGTCTGCGGCACCGTGACGATTGTCGGCCCCAGATCGAACCGATAGCCGTTCTGCGTGATCGACGACCCGCGCCCGCCGGGGCGGTCCAGCCGGTCCAGCACCGTGACCTGCCACCCCTTGGCCCCCAGCCGCATCGCCGAGGCCAGACCGCCCAGCCCTGCCCCGATAACAAGAGCCTGCGATGGCGCGGCAGAAACGGGCAAGGCGGGTGCGGGGCGCAGGATTTGTGTCATAACCTGACGATAAACTGTCTAGCTGGATTTACAACTCTTGAGTTGGGCCGCTGTTAAGACGCCTGTTTCTGCTTTCCCCGGCGGGAAATGGGTGTAACATGTCCCTGACACTTTTTGCGACACTTTTGCGTGGAGTTTGCGCCATTTCCGTCGTCACGCTCAGCCTGTTTCGCTTTACCAGCCGCGCCGCGCGGTGGTGGGTCATCGGTCAGATGGCGCTGGCCCCGCGTGTGCTGCGCCGCGAATCGGGGCGCGCGGGATCGGGGCTGACGTTCTTCAAGCTGTGCGGGTCAGGCACCGGCGAGGGGTTCACGCCGCGCCCGAACTGGCAGGTCTGGGCGATCCTCGCGGTCTGGCAGGACGAGGCCGCCGCCACGCGCGGCACCACATCGGGCGTATGGGCCAAATGGCGCGCGCGGGCGGCAGCGGACTGGACGCTGACGCTGGCCCCCACCTCGGTGCGCGGGCAATGGGCGGGGGTGACGCCGTTTGCGGCCACCCCTGCATCTGACCACACCGGACCCATCGCCGCGCTGACCCGCGCCACTGTAAAGCCCCGCCATGCGCTGCGGTTCTGGCGGCATGTGCCGGGCATTTCGGCGGCGATCGGGTCTGACCCCAACGTGGCGTTCAAGATCGGCATCGGCGAGGTGCCGCTCTTGCATCAGGTGACATTTTCGGTCTGGCCGGATACAACGGCGATGGCGGAATTTGCCCGCCATGACGGCCCCCACGCCCGCGCCATCCGCGCCGTGCGCGAGGGTGACTGGTTCAACGAAGAGCTTTACGCCCGCTTTCGGGTGATCGGATCGACCGGGACATGGGATGGCGCGGAAACGCGCATCGTTCCATCCCCGCAAAGCGTCCCGGAAAGGACCGCCGCATGACCGCAAGACCCCATGAGGCCGCGCATCTGCGCGCCATGCCCGCGACCAAGCCCACCCCGCGCCGCGCGCCGTTCCCGTTTTCGGCCATCGTGGGGCAAGAGGACATGAAGCTGGCGCTGATCCTGACCGCCGTGGACCCGGCCATCGGCGGCGTCTTGGTGTTTGGCGACCGGGGCACCGGCAAATCCACCGCCGTGCGCGCGCTGGCTGCGCTCTTGCCCGAGATTGACGCGGTCGAAGGCTGCCCGGTCAACTCGGCGCGACCCGACCAGTGCCCGGATTGGGCCGGGATCACATCGCAGACGATCATCCGCAAGCCGACCCCGGTGGTCGATCTGCCGCTGGGTGTCAGCGAGGACCGCGTGACGGGCGCGCTGGACATCGAACGCGCCATCGCGCGGGGTGAAAAGGCGTTTGAACCGGGTCTGCTGGCGCGGGCCAATCGCGGGTATTTGTATATCGACGAAGTGAACCTTCTGGAGGATCACATTGTCGATCTGCTGCTGGACGTGGCGCAATCGGGCGAAAACGTCGTTGAACGCGACGGGTTGTCGATCCGCCATGCCGCGCGGTTCGTGTTGGTGGGGTCCGGCAACCCCGAAGAAGGCGACCTGCGCCCGCAACTGTTGGACCGGTTCGGCCTGTCGGTCGATGTCACCAGCCCGCGCGACATCGAAACCCGGGTCGAGGTGATCCGCCGCCGCGATGCCTATGACACCGACCCCGACACGTTTCTGGCGACGTGGACGCCCGAAGATGCCGCGCTACGCGACCGCATCATGGCCGCCCGCGCGGCCTTGCCGGGGATCACCACACCCGGCACCGCGTTGCATGATTGCGCGGCGCTCTGCATCGCGCTGGGATCGGACGGGTTACGCGGCGAGCTGACGCTCTTGCGCACCGCCCGCGCGCTGGCCGCGACCGAAGGCGCGCCGTCCGTCGCGCGCAGCCATCTGAAACGGGTGGCGGCATTGGCACTGGGCCACCGCCTGCGCCGCGATCCGCTGGACGAGGCCGGATCAGGCGCCCGCGTCGCCCGTGTTCTGGCCGAAACGCTGCCCTGATCATGGAACCCGAAACGCTGCGCCTGTTGCTGTCCGTGCTGACCATCGACCCGGCGGCGATTGGCGGGCTGTGGTTGCGCGCCCGCGCGGGGCCGGACCGGCAACGCTTGCTCGAAGTACTGCCGCTGTTGCCGTTGCCGCTGCCGGTGCAACGGCTGGCCTCGAATGTCACCGACGAGGCGCTGTTCGGCGGGCTGGACAGTGCCGCCACCCTGCGCGCGGGGCGGCCCGTGCTGCGCCAGGGCCTGCTGGACCGCGCCGCCGTGCTGGTATTGCCGATGGCGGAGCGCTGTGCGCCGGATCTGGCCGCGCGGCTGGCGCAGGCGCTGGACGGTCGCCGCCATGCCATCGTGGCACTGGACGAGGCGGCGGATGACGGCGAGGGCCTGCCCGAGAAACTTGCAGACCGGCTGGGGCTGTTCCTTGATTTGGATGCAACCCGCCTGCCGGAACGGCTGCCGCTGCTGGATGCCGCCAAGATGCAGGCCGCCCGCGCGCTGTTGCCCACGGTGCGGGTGCCGCATGACGCGGTGGCAGACGTTGTGCGCGCCTGCGCTGACCTGATGATCCTGTCCACCCGCGCGCCGATCCTGACGCTGGCCGCCGCGCGCGCGCTGGCCGCTCTGGCCGGGCGCGTGGTGGTGGAACGTGCCGATCTGGCGGCGGCGGCGGGGCTGGTGTTGGCGCATCGCGCGGCTCCCTTGGCCGATCCGCCTGACAGCGACGACCCGCCGCCCCCGCCCGACAGCCCGCCACCGGACAGTGGCCCCGCTGATGCGGACAGGCCCGACACCTCTGCCGAATTGCCCAAGGGCGATATTCTGGTGGACGCCGTGCGCGCCGCCTTGCCCGATGAAATCCTGCGCGATCTGGCCGAGGCACGCGCGCAGCGGCAGGCGCGCGGTGCATCCGGCAGCGGGGCCGCGCGCGTGGGCAACCGCCGGGGCCGTCCCCTGCCGCCACGCCGGGGCCTGCCAAAGTCGGGTGCGCGCATTGACCTGATCGCCACACTCCGCGCCGCAGCGCCATGGCAAGGCGTGCGCCGCGCCGCGAACCCCGACCGCGCCGCGCAAGCGCTGCTGGTCGAGGCGTCCGACCTGCACCTCAAGCGCGCCAAGATCATGTCGGACCGGGTGCTGGTGTTTGCGGTCGATGCGTCGGGTTCTGCTGCCGTCGCCCGTCTCGCCGAGGCGAAGGGTGCGGTGGAACAACTGCTGGCGCGCGCCTACAGCCGCCGCGATCACGTCGCGCTGTTGACCTTCCGGGGGCAGGCGGCGGAATTGCTGCTGCCGCCGACCCGCAGTCTGGTGATGACCAAGGCGCGGCTGCGCGGGGTGCCGGGGGGCGGGGCAACGCCTTTGGCGGGGGGGCTGCGGCTGGCGCTGGACACCGCGCTGCGCGCGCGCGCGCGCGGTATGACGCCGACGATTGCGCTGCTGACGGATGGGCGCGGCAACGTGGCGCTGGACGGCACGGCAGACCGCGCGCAATCCGATCTCGACACCGCGCAGATGGCGCGCGCCATTCGCGCCACAGGATGCACCGCTTTGGTGATCGATACCGCGCAGCGCCAGCAGCCGCGTCTGGCAGACCTGGCGCGCAACATGGGCGCGCGATATCTGGCGCTGCCGCGTGTGGGCGGCGGACAACTGGCGGCGGCGCTTAGCGCCTCGCTGGACCCGGTTCCGGTGCGCTAGCGTGGACCCGCGACGCCTGCCCGCTGACTGGCCTTATCGCGACGCCGCGCGCCATGTGATCGCGGGGCCGCATCGCTGGTGGGTGATCGAGGCGGGCGCGGCAACGGCCCCTGTGGTGCTGCTGCTGCACGGGCTGGGCGCGTCAGGGCACAGCTTTCGCCACCTGATCCCCGGATTGTCCGCCACATACCGCGTCATTGTGCCGGACTTACCCGGTCAGGGCTGCACCCAGATGGGCGCGCGCGGGCGCAGCGGGTTGGAGCCCACGGCGCAGGATTTGCGGCGGCTGTGCGACACGCTGGGTCAAGCCCCTGTCGCGGTGATCGGCCATTCGGCGGGCGGCGCCATTGCCTTGCAGATGGCGCTGGATACGCCCGGTCTGGCCGTTGTCGGTATCAATGCCGCGCTCAGCCAGTTTGACGGCGCGGCGGGCGTGGTGTTCCCGCGTCTGGCACAGGGCCTGGCCGCAATGCCGTTCGCCGCATCGCTGGCGACATTATGGGCCAGCCCGCGTCTGGTGGATCGGCTGCTGGACGGCACCGGGTCTGAAATGGAGCCAGAAGGGCGCGCGCAATACCGCCGTCTGGTGCAGGACGCCGACCACGTGCGCGGCGCGTTGGAGATGATGGCGCAGTGGCAACTGGCCCCGCTGCTGGCGCGGCTGGAAACGGTCACATCCCCGGTGCTGCTGATCGCGGCAGAGGATGACCGCGCCGTGCCACCGCACGTGTCGGAACAGGCCGCCGCCCGCATCCCCGGTGCCGCGCTGCTGCGGGTCGCGGGAGGGCATCTGGTGCACGAAGAACCGGGGCAGGCGTTGCTGACCCCGATCCTGGACTGGTTGCGCCGTCACGCCAATCCGGATCAGGTCAGGACAGGTTAGGCCGACATCGCTTGGTGCGACACAGCGTCACCAAAGATCATCTGATGGTGCTGATCCAGATATATCTTCAGCCAAGGTGTATAGCAGTCCGGATGACGCGCGATATCAACGCGCAGGTCCGCCATATCCATCCACCGTACCGCCTTGACCTCGGTCGGATCAAGGCAAAGTGTCACGTCGCCCGCAGTTTCCGCGCAGAAGATATCCACCACTTCATGCTCGGTCAGCGCAGGGCCGAAAGCGGTCGCAACAGGGGCGCGGTATTCCACCTGCCCCACAGCGCAAAGCGTCAGACCCGTCAGCCCCAATTCCTCGTCCAGCCGCCGATTGGCGCAATCCAGCGCGGTTTCGCCCCAAAAAGGATGGGTGCAGCAGGTGTTTGTCCACAATCCGGGGGTGTGATACTTGGTCAGCGCGCGTTGCTGCATCAATACGCGATCGCCCTGCACTACGAACACCGATACTGCCGGATGGCGCAGCCCGCGCTGGTGCACCTCCAACTTGTCCACAGGGGTTAACTGCCCGTCGATCCAGGCGGGAATAAGGCCGCTGGCCTGCGGATCGGTCATGACCATGTCGGTGACACCAGCCCCATCAGATGCGCCAGATTCTTGACGCCGATTTTCAGATGCGCCAGCGGGCGCGCGGTGACAAGACGCTTGTGCATATAGGCGTCAAAGGTAAGTTTCTGCACGTCGCTGTCATGGCACAGGCTGACGAACCGTTCACGGCGGTCGTCGCTGCGGTAATAGGCGTCCTGCATCGACCGCAGCACCGAAAACACCGTGCCATGTTCGCGCATGAACATTTTCCGCGCTCGTTTCAATTCCGCGACGCGTCCGGTGCGCAGGAACGCCTCGGCAGCAGTCGCGGCGACACGGCCCCCCGCCATCGCGTAATAGATGCCTTCGCCCGACGACGGCGCGACAACGCCCGCCGCATCGCCGGCCAGCAGCACATCGCGGCCATTGTCCCAGCGGTCCAGCGGTTTCAGCGGGATCGGCGCGCCTTCGCGGCGGATGGTTTCACATCCCCCCAGCCCCGCCATATCCCGCAGATCAGAGGTGGCGCGTTTCAGGTCCACGCCGTCGATTTCCGTGCCCATGCCGATGCTGGCGTGTTTGCCATGCGGAAACACCCAGCCATAGAAATCGGGCGAGATGCGCCCGTCATAGATCACGTCGCAGCGCGTGGGGTCATAGTCCGCATTGGCCGCAACCGCGCGATCCGGCGCGGCGATGATCTCGTGATAGGCGATGACATAGGGGATCTTGTCGCCGCCGGGCACCTCGGCGCGGGCGACGCCTGACCGCGCGCCATCGGCGCCGATCACCACGCGGGTGCGGTCGCGGTGTTCTGCGCCCGTCGCCTTGTCGCGCCAGACCACATGCGTGCCATCCGCGTCACGTTCGACGCGCAGAAAGGTGCCGGTCAGCCGCGCCGCCCCGTGCATCGCGGCGCGGTCGCGCAGGTATTCGTCGAAATCCTCGCGGTCGACCATGCCGACATAGCCGCCCTCGATATGTATATCGACAGCGCGCCCAGTGGGCGAGACCATCCGCGCGCAGGTGATCTTGGCCACGATCAGATGGTCGGGGATGGCGAAATCCGCGATCAGGCGCGGCGGGATCGCGCCGCCGCAGGGCTTGATCCGGCCCGCACGGTCCAGCATCGCCACACGCAATCCGGCGCGGGCCAGATCCTCGGCCGCCGTTGCACCGGACGGGCCACCGCCCACGACAAAGGCATCATACATGGTCATTCTCCTGGCACGGCGAAGGCGGGCGCGGGAGGCGCGCGGCGCGGTTCGGTTTCGATCACCCGCACCGCGAGGATCGCGGCCAGGACAAAAATCAGCGCTTCCAACGTGAAGGTCGCGCCAAAGGCCGCAGCATCCGGCAGCGTATGGCGTAGGATATCGACCAGCGCCGCGCCCGCCAGCCCGCCCGCGCCTGCGGCAACAGCCTGCGCCGCACCCCACAGGCCCATCCGGGTGCCTTCGCGCGCGTTGCGGCCTGCACCCGCCAGAGCCATCATCGACCCGATGGCCGCGACCGCGAACATGCCGTTGAAAAACCCCAACGCCACGACCAGCGGAACGAAGGGCAGCGCTACCCCCTGCCCCGCCGCCGCAATCGCCAGAAGCGCCACCGCCGACCCGGAACAGCCCAGCGTCACCCAGAGCCGCAGCGACCCGACGCGCAGCCCGGTCGCCAGCACACCAACCAGCGCCATGCCGACAAACACGCCGCCGTTCTGCGCGCCAGACAGCAGCGTTGATTGGCCGGGGCTGAACGCGAACACAAGGCCCGCATAGGGTTCAAGGATCAGTTCCTGCATGAAATAAGCCGTCATCGACAGCAGCACGAACAACGTGAAATGGCGCGCGCGGCGCTCGGCCCAGACTTCGGCCAGACCTTGGCGGAACGGCATGGATGCGGGTTCGCGCCGCGCTTGCACCCGCGCCTCGATGCCCCAGATCGCCAGCGTGGTCACCACCATCACGGCGGTCACGACAATGCCGACCACCAGCAGCAGCCGCGCGGGCGTGTAGGGGTCAAGGAAATGGCCGACGGTTCCGGCGGTGGCCGCAATTCCAAAGATCATCATCAGCCATGTGATCGTCGCCGCTGCCGCGCGGCGGTGCGGCGCCGTGGCGGTGGCAAGTAACGCCAGCAGCGATGTGCCCGATGCCCCAACCCCGACCCCGATCAGCGCATAGGCCACAACCGACAGCGCCAGCGCGGCCAATCGCGCCTGCGGCATCCAGACGACGGCGACTGTTGCCAGCAACGCACCCAAGGCCAGAACACCCATGCCGCCGATGATAAAGGCCGTGCGGTTGCCGCGCGTATCCGACCGGAAGCCCCAGTTGGGCCGGGTGATCTGGATACCGTAATGCAGCGCGACCAGCAGCCCCGGCACCACGGCTGGCAGCGCGAGTTCAACCACCATCAGCCGGTTCAGCGTGGATGTCATTAGCACCACGATCGCGCCGAGGCAAAGCTGCACGAGGCCAAGGCGGATGATCTGGACCCATGTCAGGTTCATGTCATCCCCCGCAGCGCAAACGCCGAAATCATCATGCCCGCGACATACAGCACGACACCGGTGGCGTTATACCACGGCGCCTTGCCCTTGGGGTCGCGCAGCAGCACGCGCATCGCAGCAAATTGCGCCAGCAATACAGCCGTGACGCCCAGTCCATGCAGCGGCGCGCCCCAGATCAGCAACAGCGCAATCACCAGCATCTGCGCCATCGCCATCACCGTGCAGGCGATGCGGGCGGCAATTTCTGGCCCCAGCACGACGGGCAAGGACCGCACACCATGCAGGCGGTCGCCCTCCAGCGCCTTGAAATCGTTCAAGGTCATGATGCCATGCGCTCCCATGGCATACAGGCCCGCAATCGCCACGGTCTGGAAGGACGGCGCGCCGTTCAGCAGCACCGCCGCCCCGGTGAACCACGGCAACCCTTCGTAAGACAGCCCCACCAGCCCCGGCCCCCACCAGCCCGACCGTTTCAACCGCACCGGTTCCGCCGAATAGGCCCAGGCGGCCAGCACTCCGAACACAGTCGCGCCAAAGCCCCATGGGCCCAGCAGCCAGCCGACGGCGAGGCTCAGCACGCTCATCGCCAGCGCGATCCAGAGCCCCCAGCGGCCGGGGATACGACCCGACGGGATCGGGCGGTGCGGTTCGTTCACCGCATCGACATGGCGGTCGCACCAGTCATTCGCGGCCTGGCTCATGCCGCAGACGATGGGCCCGGCCAGCACCATACCCAGGATGACCATGCCCCAGTTGCCGGACAGCGGCACCCCCGCCGACACCGACCCGCACAGATAGGCCCAGATCGGCGGGAACCAGGTGATCGGCTTGATCAAAGTCAGCATGGCCAGTGGTTCGGGCCAGACTCGCGGGGGGGATGTGATATCGAGGGCGCTCATGTGTCAATTTAACCTGACAGTTTTCTGTCTGACAAGGCTTACATTGCGGCGCGGGTCAGATTTGCTGCGGGATCAGGGTGGCCCGTCAGGCGGCATCGCCGCTGGCGCAGCACTGTGTTTCGCGCACCTGCACATCGGGCCGTGCCAAACACGAAAGAAGTCTCTCGAAAACAGCCGCATACCAAACACGTTGCGGGGATGCAGCCTGCCCCACCGCTCGCGTTTGGGCCGCAATTGTGAATGTACGGTGCCGATGTGACGCGGTGGCGAAGGTTCAGGTGGCCACAAAGGTCCAGACATGCCCGACGCTGATATGCACCGACTCGCCTATGGCATGACACGCGGCGCTGCCTCCGCTGCGCGGTATCCTAAATATCTGAGATTGCCGCCTACCACAGGCGATGCTGTCAGGTCAGGTTGACAGACTTAGCCGGATCGATTTGCGACGCATCAAACCGGCTTGCCGGGTCACAGGTGTCTCAGTCGGATTTTGACTCGGCCGGGTCTTTTGACAGCAGGCCGAACTGGCGCAGTTTGACATACAACGACTGCCGCGACAGGCTCAGCAATTCTGCCGCCGCCGCGCGGTTGTTGCCGGTCAGCTCCAGCGCGGTTTCGATGCACATCCGTTCGATGATTTCGGTGGTTTCCGCCACGATATCCTTCAGCGTGGAATAGCCCACCAACTGCATCACATTGCGCAATCCGTCGTTGCCCGGCATCTCGACCGGCCAGCGCGTCGCCTCGGCCACGCTTGCGTCGCGGATCACCAGACCGACGCAGGGCGCGGCTTTGTCCTGAAACCATGTCGCCGACAATTCCACCGCGACCTGACCCGAGTAATCCGTGTTCAGCCGCGTGGTGAAATGGCGCATATGGCCGACACGTTTCACGGTATCCATCAGCATCCGCAGATCAATCGTGCCGCGCGCAAGGAAATCGGCAAACGACCGCCCCTGCACCATCGCAAGGCTGCTGCAATCGGTCAGGTTCAGGAAGGCCTCATTCGCGCTCTTGACCGCGCCGTCGCCGTCCAGAAACACGATGGCGTCGATGCCCTTGGCGTAAAGCCGCGTCATCATGTCGGTCAATTCGGTGATCTGCGCCTTGCCCGCGTCCGCCATGCCCAGACGGCACAACAACAACCGGTCGCCCGCCGCGCGGAACATCTCGACCGTCACGGTGACACGGCGCTTGTTGCGCTTGACCGTCAGTTCCAGCGACCGGCCCGACTCCACGCCCGACAGCTTGGCGAGGCTTTCAAGAAATTCGCCCCGGCGGCGGCCTTCGAATTCCTGCGCCACCGGCGCGTCGATCAGTTCGGCGCGCGGCACCCCGATCAATTCGGCGGTGCCCGCGTTCACGTCGATGATCTTGCCCGACGACATCGACACGATGATCAGGGGTTGCGGGCTTTGTTCCATCACCACGCGGTAACGGGTTTCCAGCTCGCGGTGCGCCTCGTAATCGCGTTCCAGCATCAGCTGCGCCGACACAAGCTGTTGCTGCAATTCGGCAATCGGGCGCAGGTCGCGGCCCACCATCAGGATCGCGCCGTCATCGGCGGTGCGCGAGATGGCATAGTTGATCGGAAAGCGGAAATTCGTGTCATCCGCATGGGTCAGTTCGACCATCATCGGGCGGCGGGTGTCCATTTCGATCCCGGCCAACCGCGCCTCAAGCTTGAGCCAGCTATCCGAGGTCAACAGGTCACGCAGATGCGCGCCTTGCCAATGGGCCACCTTGGCCCCCACCCCCATCTGCGGGTTCACGAGAACAGAGACAACGGTGTGATCGGCGGAAACGACAAGGGCAAGGTCACAGGCAGATGTGACGATGTCCACCAGCAGGTCCGGCGCAAGGTCAGGAAGCGACCCCCGTCTCAGCAAAAAGCGTCCATCTGAAGCCACGTCCATAACCTTTCATCGGCGAACCAGTCGCCTGCACAGTGTCGGTCCCCCCCCTATCGGCCCGCGAAGGCCGCCGTTACAGCTTGAACTGTTGCACGACGGTCGCCACGTCGTTTGTCACGACATCGACCCCCGCATCGAGAAGCACGTCACGATTTTCGTCCACCACCGCGCCACCCACGGCAACATTCAGCAGACCTTTCGTCATCGTTTTCAGGGTCTTCACCAGTTTTGCACAGGTTTCAAGCCTGTCTTTGCTTCCCAGGGTCACCATCGCCGCATCAAAGCGGCCATCCGCCACCAGCGAACTCAGGTCGTTCATCCCTGGGGCGATGCGGATGCAGACCGATACACCCTTGCGGCGCAACTGGGATGCAAGGATCATGGCCCCCAACGTGTGCTGCTCCTGCGGCGGCACGATCAGCAGCGTGGCCGACATCCGCGAACGATCCGCGCTGTCTGCCACCCAATCCGCCTGCACCTCGTGCAACAGGGTATGCAACCGCGACAACCCCACGGTGACTTCGGCGAAACTGACGCGGTCCTGTTCCCAGGCGCGGCCCAGATGGCGCGCCACCTCGGGGATATAGATATCGGCCATGTCGGTCATCGGCACACGGGCACGGCGGAATTCAAGGCACAGGGTTTCCGTCGCCTCGCCAATCGGCGATTTGACCGAAGCGATCATGCGGGTCAGCAGCGACTGGCGCACCCGCACCTCGCTTCGCAGACGTCGCGACGCAAGGGATTCAAGCACTTCCGCCGCAAGACTGCGATAGCCATCCGGGCTGTCACGATCCGTGTTGGAAAAACTTCCTTCGTCACGCATCTGCGCCTCTGTTGTCAGTCTGCTTTCGGGGCCCGCGCCCCCGGATGTCGGGCACGACGGGGAAATGACACAGGGCTCACCCTGTTGCCTTATGTCACTCCGACTCGGGGTGAATGTCCACATAAATTGACAGCTTTGGCTGGGCGTTTCGATCAATTTTTGTCTTACCATTGTTTTTGCTTGGCTTTTTTCTGCAACACGCCGATTGGATCGTGCAGACACCCCCTCTGACCCCCATAAATAGCCGCGCATAATGTGTAAGTTTTCATTGACACTTTGTGCGTCACGTTTAACCTCTGGGAGGAAGTTGACCCAGAAAGACCCAGACCGCCATGACGCGCCCACCGGAAAATTCCACGCGAAAATCAACGCGTAAGGCGCTTTACACCGCAGATGAACGGGCGCGGCGGGATTCGTCGCCATGGACATTGGTGCAGGGGATTCTGGCCCCGTTGCAATTTCTCGCCTTTGCGGTGTCGCTGGTGCTGGTCGCGCGTTACCTGCTGACGGGCGCGGGATACGAGGCGGCTACGGTGTCGATCCTGGTCAAGACCGGGTTTTTGTATGTGATCATGGTCACCGGCGCAATCTGGGAAAAGGTGGTCTATGGCCAGTATCTTTTCGCGCCCGCCTTCTTTTGGGAGGATGTTTTTTCGTTTCTCGTCATCGGGTTGCATACCGCCTATCTGTGGGCGCTGTGGACAGGGGCGCTGTCGCCCACGGACCTGATGCTGCTCGCGCTGGCGGCCTATGCGGCCTATGTCATCAACGCGGTGCAGTTCATCCTGAAACTGCGCCACGCCCGGTTGGATGGCGGCGCTGATCACGGCGGGGTGACAGCATGAGCCTTGATGCGCCCTCGCTCGGCTGCACCGATACCCCCGTCCTCAAGGAACGCGGCCAGCGCGAAGTGTTCTGCGGGCTGACAGGCATCATCTGGTTGCACCGCAAGATGCAGGATGCGTTTTTCCTCGTGGTTGGATCGCGCACCTGCGCGCATCTGCTGCAATCCGCCGCTGGCGTGATGATCTTTGCCGAGCCGCGTTTCGGCACCGCCATCCTCGAAGAAAAGGATCTGGCGGGGCTGGCGGATGCCAATGTCGAACTGGACCGAGAGGTGGCGCGCCTGTTGGCCCGTCGCCCTGATATCAGGCAGTTGTTTCTGGTCGGGTCCTGCCCGTCCGAGGTGATCAAGCTGGACCTCGCCCGCGCCGCCGAACGGCTGAACGGCCAGCACGCGCCGCATGTGCGGGTCTATAATTACTCCGGGTCCGGCATCGAGACGACGTTTACGCAAGGCGAGGATGCTTGTCTGGCGGCCATGGTCCCCACCCTGCCCGCGTCGGACGCGGCGGAATTGCTGGTGGTCGGCGCCCTGCCCGATGTGGTCGAGGATCAGTGCCAATCCCTGCTGACCGCGATGGGGATTACCAGCGTTCGGTTCCTGCCCGCGCGGCGCGCCTCCGATCTGCCCGCAATCGGGGCGAACACCCGTTTCATCCTGACCCAACCCTTTCTGGCCGATACCGCCGAGGCGCTGGAACGGCGCGGCGCGCGGCGCATCGCGGCCCCGTTTCCATTCGGCGAGGAAGGCACCACGCTGTGGCTGCAAGCTGTCGCTGATGTCTATGGCGTGACGCCTGCGACCTTTGACGCCGCCACCGCCGCACCGCGTGCGCGCGCCGCCAAGGCGGTTGCCGCCCATGCCGCTACGCTGCGCGGCAAGTCGCTGTTCATGTTCCCCGACAGCCAGATGGAAATCCCGCTGGCGCGGTTTCTGGCCCGCGAGTGCGGCATGACACCGCTGGAAATCGGCACGCCCTACCTGCATCGCGGCCTGATGGGCCCCGATCTGGCGCTGTTGCCCCACGGCCCCGCGCTGATCGAAGGGCAGGATGTGGATGCGCAGCTTGACCGCCACGCAGGCCTTGCGCCGGACCTGACGGTCTGCGGCCTTGGGCTGGCGAACCCGCTGGAGGCGAAGGGCCATTCCACCAAATGGGCCATCGAACTGGTGTTCACCCCGGTGCATTTTTATGAACAGGCGGGCGATCTGGCCGGTCTGTTCAGCCGCCCGCTGCGCCGCAAGGCCCTTTTGAAGGGGGATGCGGCATGAAACTGACGCTCTGGACCTATGAAGGCCCACCCCATGTCGGCGCGATGCGCGTCGCCACCGCGATGAAGGGCGTGCATCTGGTGTTGCATGCGCCGCAGGGCGACACCTATGCCGACCTGTTGTTCACCATGATCGAACGGCGCGACCATCGCCCGCCAGTGACGTTCACCACGTTTCAGGCCTCAGATCTGGGCGCGGATACCGCGACGCTGTTCAAGAACGCCGCCCGCGATGCCCATGCCCGGTTCAAACCGCAAGCGCTGATCGTGGGCGCGTCCTGCACCGCCGAACTGATCCAAGATGACCCCGGCGGGTTGGCCAAGGCGATTGGCCTTGATTGCCCGGTGATCGCGCTGGACCTGCCATCCTACAGCCGCAAGGAAACCTTTGGCGCGGATGAGACATTTCACGCGCTGGTGCGCGCGCTGGCTGTGCCGATGGCGCGCACAGAGGCCATCACCTGCAACTTGTTGGGTGCGACCGCGCTGGGGTTCCGCCACCGCGATGACGTGACCGAGATCACGCGGCTCTTGGCGCAGATGGGCGTCACGGTGAACGTCTGCGCGCCCTTGGGGGCCACGCCTGACGATCTGAAGCGGCTGGGGCAGGCGCATTTCAACGTGCTCTTGTACCCCGAAACCGGCGAGTCTGCGGCGCGTCTGCTGGAAAAGACCTGCGGGCAACCGTTCACGAAAGTGGTCCCCATCGGCGTCGGCGCGACCCGCGATTTCCTGGCGGAAGTGGCCGCGATCACCGGGTTAAGCGCGCAAGTCGATGAAACCGGGCTGCGCCAGCCCTGGTGGTCGGCGTCCGTGGACAGCACCTATCTGACAGGCAAGCGGGTGTTCCTGTTCGGCGACGCCACCCATGTCATCGCCGCCGCGCGGGTTGCGGCGCGCGAGATCGGCTTCACCGTCGTCGGCATGGGCTGCTACAACCGCGAACAGGCCCGCGCGCTGCGCAGCGCCGCCGCCCTTTACGGGGTCACCCCCCTGATCACCGATGACTATCTCGAAGTCGAGGCCGCCATTGCCGCCGCCACCCCCGAGTTGATCCTGGGCACCCAGATGGAACGCCATATCGGCAAGCGCCTTGGCATCCCCTGCGCGGTGATTTCGGCCCCGGTGCATGTGCAGGATTTCCCCGCCCGCTACAGCCCGCAAATGGGCTGGGAAGGCGCGAATGTGCTGTTCGACACCTGGGTGCATCCACTGGTCATGGGGCTGGAGGAACATCTCCTGACCATGTTCCGCGAGGATTTCGAGTTTCACGATGCCGCTGGGGCCAGCCATCATGGCCACAAGGCCACCGCTCGGGTTGAGACGCCGGAGCCGGTCAAACTGCCCGAAGTCACCACCAAGGGCACCATCCGCTGGCTGCCTGATGCCGAACGCGAGCTGAAAAAGATCCCGTTCTTTGTGCGCAATACCGCGCGCCGCAACACGGAAAGCTATGCCGTGGCGCGGGGGGTCGAGGCGATCTCGATCGACACCCTTTATGAGGCCAAGGCCCATTATGCGCGATAACGTCCACACGCTTGACGACCACCGCCCGGTGACATCCGCGGGTGGCTATTCCGTCGTCATCGTGACGCTGGATGCCCATGCCGCAGGCCCCGCATCGCGTGCCGCGCCCCGGTTGCAGGCGGATTTTCCGGGGTTGCGCATCACCGTGCTGGCTGCCGCCGAATGGGCGGAAAACCCCGCCGCCAAGGCCGCCGCCAAGGCCGCCGTGCTGGGCGCTGATATGATCGTGGCGAACCTGTTGTTCATCGAGGAACATATCACCGCGATCATGCCCGAACTGACCGCCGCGCGCGCCCGCGTTGACGCGTTCGTGGGCATCATCGCCGACCCGTCCATCGTCAAGCTGACGAAAATGGGCGATCTGGACATGTCCAAGCCCGCATCGGGCGCGATGGCGCTGCTGAAAAAGCTGCGCGGCAACAAACAGCCATCGGCGCAGTCGGGCCAAAAGCAGATGTCGATGCTGCGCCGGTTGCCGAAAATCCTGCGCTTCATCCCCGGCACCGCGCAGGACATGCGCGCGTGGTTCCTGTCGATGCAGTATTGGCTCGGCGGGTCGGATGACAATATCGAGGCGATGGTGCGGTTTCTGGTCGCGCGCTATTCCCCGAACCGCGACTGGAAAGCCGTGCGCGCCGCCGCCCCGGTCGAATATCCCGAGGTGGGCCTGTATCACCCCGACCTGCCCGCGCGCATCTGCACCGATGCCGCCCTGCTGCCGCGCCCGACAGGGGCCACGCATACGGTGGGGCTGTTGATGCTGCGCAGCTATGTGCTGGCGTCTGATACCGCGCATTATGACGCCGTGATCCGCGCGTTTGAGGCGGCAGGCGTCGCCGTGTTGCCCGCCTTTGCCGGTGGTCTGGACGGTCGTCCCGCGATTGACGCCTATTTCGCGGGGCGGGCGGACGCGATGGTGTCGCTGACCGGGTTCTCGTTGGTGGGTGGGCCTGCCTATAACGACAGCCCTGCGGCGGTGGCGGCGTTGCAGGCGCTGGATTTGCCATACATCGCCGCGCACCCGCTGGAATTTCAGACGCTGGGACAATGGGCGGCGTCAGGCGGTGGCCTGGGCGCGGTGGAAACCACCATGTTGGTCGCCCTGCCCGAGATTGACGGCGCGACCAATCCGACGGTGTTCGCAGGGCGTCATGACCTGAACGGCTGCGCGGGTTGCAAGCACAACTGCCGCCCGCAACAGGCCGAAGGCCAGACCCGCGCGATGGCCCCCTGCCCCGACCGGATCGCGTCGCTGGTGGACAAGACCACGCGTCTGGCGCGCCTGCGCCGGTCGGATGTGGCGACGCGCAAGGTGGGTATCGTGCTCTATGGCTTTCCGCCCAATGCGGGCGCGGCTGGCACCGCCGCCTATCTGTCGGTGTTCGAAAGCCTGTTCAACATGCTGCACGCGATGAAGGCCGAAGGTTACGACCTGACGCCGCCGTCATCGGTCGAAGAATTGCGCGCGATGGTGCTGTGCGGGCCGCATGAAACCCATGGCCAGCCCGCCCATATCGCAGCACGGGTGCCCGCGGCGCGCATCGTGGCCGAGACGCCCTGGCTGTCGGACATCGAAGCCGCCTGGGGTGCGTCCCCCGGACGGCATCAGACCGACGGGCGCGATGTGTTCGTGCTGGGACGGCAATTCGGCAACGTGTTCGTGGGCCTGCAACCGGTGTTCGGCTATGAGGGCGACCCGATGCGCCTGCTGTTCGAACACGGGTTCGCCCCCACCCATGCCTTCGTGACCTTCTATCGCTGGATGCGGCAGGATTTCGGCGCGGATGCGCTGTTGCATTTCGGGATGCATGGCGCGCTGGAATTCATGCCGGGCAAGCAGGCGGGGATGTCAGGCGCGTGCTGGCCGGACCGGTTGATCGGCAACCTGCCCAACATCTATCTTTACGCCGCCAACAACCCGTCCGAGGCGACGCTGGCGAAACGCCGGTCCAACGCCATCACCATCTCGCACCTGACCCCTGCGCTGGCACAATCCGGGCTTTACAAGGGCTTGGCCGAGCTGAAGGACAGCCTGTCACGCCTGCGCGCCATGGCCCCCGGATCGCGCGAACAGGACGACCTGCTGGCGCTGGTGCGCGAACAGGCGGTCGCGGTCGATCTGGGCGGGTTCGACACGGACACGCTGTGGGTCAAACTGCTGGAAACCGAAGGCGCGCTGATCACCGACGGGTTCCATGTGCTGGGCCGCCCGATGTCGGCGGATGGCATCGCGCAGATGCTGGACCTGATGCCCGCCACCGCCGACCGCGCCGAGGCCGCGCGCCTGCTGGCGCAAGGCAGCGAAATCCCCGCGCTGATGCGCGCCCTCTCGGGCCATTTCACCGCGCCGGTGCATGGCGGCGATCTGATCCGCAGCCCCGATATCCTGCCCACGGGGCGCAATATCCACGCCTTTGACCCGTTCCGGATGCCCACGGCCTTCGCGCTGCGCGATGGCGCGGCGCAGGCGGACCGGCTGTTGGCCGCGCACCCGGTCCTGCCGCGCAGCATCGCGCTGGTGCTGTGGGGGTCGGACAACATCAAATCCGACGGCGGCCCGATCGCGCAGGCGCTGGCGCTGATGGGGGCGCGCCCGCGCTTTGACCATTACGGGCGGCTTTGCGGGGCCGACCTGATCCCGCTGTCGGACCTTGGCCGCCCGCGCATCGACGTGGTGATGACGCTGTCGGGCATCTTCCGCGACCTGTTGCCGTTGCAGACCAAGATGCTGGCCGAAGCCGCGCTGAAGGCCGCGCTGGCGGACGAACCCTTGTCGCAGAATTTCATCCGGGCCCATGCGCTGGCGCAGGCGGAAAAGCTGAACCTGCCACTGGAATCCGCCGCTTTGCGGGTGTTTTCCAATGCCGAAGGGGCCTATGGGTCCAATGTTAACACGCTGGTGGGATCATCGGCGTTCGGGGCCGAGGACGAGTTGGCCGATGCCTATGAGGCGCGGAAATCCTTTGCCTTTGGTGTCGATGGCAAGGCGGTGCAACAGACCAAGCTGCTGCAACAGGCGCTGTCCACCGTCGATCTGGCCTATCAGAACCTTGAATCGGTCGAATTGGGTGTCACTACAGTCGACCATTATTTCGACACGCTGGGCGGTGTGGCCCGCGCCGCGCGCCGCGCGCAGGGCGGCCGCGAAATGCCGGTCTATATCGGCGACCAGACCCGCGGCACCGGGGTGGTGCGCACGCTCAAGGATCAGATCGCGCTGGAAACCCGGTCACGCAGCCTGAACCCCAAGTTCTATGAGGGCTTGCTGCGTCACGGCGCCGAGGGCGTGCGCCAGATCGAGGCGCATGTGACCAACACGCTGGGCTGGTCGGCCACCACCGGCCATGTCGAGCCATGGGTCTATCAGCGGCTGTCCGAGACATTCGTGCTGGACGACGACATGCGCCAGCGGCTGGCACGGCTGAACGCAGCGGCCTCGTCGCGGATGGCGCAAAAGCTGTTGGAAGCCTCAGATCGCAACTATTGGCAGCCCGATGCAGCGACCCTGGCCGCCTTGCAGGCCGCCGCCGACGAATTGGAAGACCGGATGGAAGGGATCGCGGCAGAATGAGCAGCGGTGTTTCCAGTGACGCGCCTTGTGTGGGGGCCCTGCCCCAGTCGAAAGATTCGGGGGCTCTGCCCCCGGGCCCCCGGAGTATTTCCGGCAAAATGAATATGACCTTAACAGGAGGCCCGACATGAGCCCCAGAGACGAAATCCCCAACCTGCGCGGCCTTGACGGCGAAGGGTCGGTGCAGGTGCATCAGGACACCGAGACCAAGATCGAAGGCGCCAAGGTGTTTTCCGTCTATGGCAAGGGCGGGATCGGCAAATCGACCACCAGTTCCAACTTGTCGGCGGCGTTTTCCATGATGGGCAAGCGGGTGTTGCAGATCGGCTGTGACCCCAAGCATGACAGCACCTTCACCCTGACGGGGCGGTTGCAGGCGACCGTGATCGACATCCTGAAAGAGGTCGATTTCCATTCCGAGGAATTGCGCCCCGAGGATTACGTGGCGACCGGGTTCAACGGCGTGAAATGCGTCGAGGCGGGCGGACCGCCGGCCGGCACCGGCTGCGGCGGCTATGTCGTGGGGCAGACGGTCAAGCTGTTGAAACAGCATCATTTGCTGGAAGACACCGATGTGGTGATTTTTGACGTGCTGGGCGATGTGGTCTGTGGTGGTTTCGCCGCGCCCTTGCAGCATGCCGACCGCGCGGTGATCGTCACCGCCAACGACTTTGACAGCATCTATGCGATGAACCGCATCATCGCCGCCGTGCAGGCCAAATCGGGCAACTACAAGGTGCGGCTGGCGGGCTGCGTGGCCAACCGGAGCCGCGAGACCAACGAGGTCGACCGCTATTGCGAACGCGTGGGGTTCAACCGCATCGCGCATATGCCCGATATCGACGCCATCCGCCGCTCGCGTCTGAAAAAGAAGACGCTGTTCGAAATGGACGACAGCGAGGACATCGTGATGGCGCGCGCCGAGTACATGCGGCTGGCCGATGTGCTGTGGCGATCGGTGCAGGGCGAAGGATCGTCGCCCGCGCCGCTGCCGGACCGGGAAATCTTTGAATTGCTGGGGTTTGATTGATGCCCATGCCTGCGTCCAATCGTTACGGCACCACACGCGACCGGGTCGAGCAGTATTTCGACCGCACCGCGACCACGGTCTGGGAGCGGCTGACCTCTGACGCGCCGGTGTCGCGCATCCGCCAGACGGTCCGCGAGGGGCGTGACCGCATGCGCGCGCTGATGCTGCAGCAGTTGCCTGCCGATCTGCGCGGTGCGCGGGTGCTGGATGCGGGCTGCGGCGCGGGGCAGATGACGGCGGACCTGGCCGCGCGCGGCGCAGACGTGACAGCGGTCGATATTTCGCCCGCGCTGGTGGATATCGCGCGGCGCCGTCTGCCCGCCGATCATCACTCGCGCGTGCGCTTTGCCAGCGGCGACATGACGGCGGACTATGGCCAGCAGGATTACGTCATCGCGATGGACAGCCTGATCTATTACGACACCCAGGACATCACCGATGCGCTGCATCTGTTGGCATCTCGCACCCGCGAGGCGGTGGTGTTCACGGTCGCCCCGCGCACCCCGTTCCTGATGGCATTCTGGGGCATGGGCAAGCTGTTCCCGAAATCCGACCGCTCGCCTGTCATGATCCCGCATCACCACGCCACGCTGAACCGCGTGGCCGAGGGGCGCGTGACCAAGGCGGGGCGGGTGGCGCGCGGATTCTACATTTCCGAATGTCTGGAGTATCGGCCATGATTATCGGCAAGCGCCAGATCGCCAGCCTTGGGGCCGCCTGGATGCCGTTTGCGGCGGCCGGATCGGTGGACCTGCCGCTGGCGCAGCTGATGCGGTTGTCGCTGTTCCAGATTTCGGTCGGCATGGCGCAGGTGCTGCTGTTGGGCACGCTGAACCGGGTGATGATCGTGGAACTGAGCGTGCCCGCGATGATCGTGGCCGCGATGATCGCCATTCCGGTGCTGGTGGCCCCGTTCCGCGCGGCTTTGGGGCACCGGTCGGACACGCATCGCAGCGCGATCGGCTGGAAACGCGTGCCGTTTTTGTGGTTTGGCAGCCTGTGGCAGATGGGTGGCTTGGCCGTGATGCCATTTGCGCTGATCGTGCTGTCGGGTGATCAGGTCCATGGCCCCGCCTGGGCGGGCGAGGTGCTGGCGACGCTGGCCTTCCTGATGGCCGGGTTGGGGATGCACATGACGCAGACGGCGGGTCTGGCTCTCGCCGCTGACCGCGCCAGCGACGACACCCGGCCCCGCGTCGTGGCGCTTTTGTATGTCATGTATCTGGTCGGCATGGGGATTTCCGCGCTGATCGTCGGTTGGTTGCTGCGGGATTTCACGCCGCTGACGCTGGTCCGCGTGGTGCAGGGCTGTGGCGCTGTGACGCTGATCCTGAATATCCTCGCGCTGTGGAAAATGGAGCAGGTCCGCCCGATGTCCCGCGCCGAACGTGCGGCCCCGCGTCCGGCTTTTGGCGCGGCCTGGGCCAGCCTGATGGCCGAACCCGGTGCGCGGCGGATGTTGGTGGCGGTGGTGCTGGGCACCTTGGCCTTCAACATGCAGGATGTGCTCTTGGAACCCTATGGCGGGCAAATCCTGGGCCTGTCGGTGGCCGCAACCACGCTGTTGACCGCGACATGGAGCGCGGGGGCGCTGTTGGGTTTCCTGATGTCGGCAAGAATGTTGGCGCGGGGCGGCGATCCCTGGCGGTTGGCGGCGCGGGGCGTGCTGATCGGCATCGCGGCCTTTACCGCTGTCGTCTTTGCCAGCCCGCTGCATTCGCCCGCGCTGTTTTATGCCGGGGCCGCGCTGATCGGGTTTGGCGGCGGCACCTTTGGCGTGGCCACGCTGACGGCGGCGATGGCGCTGCCAGTGGCGGGCGCGGCGGGGCTGGCGCTGGGGGCCTGGGGGGCCGCGCAGGCGACCTCGGCGGGGCTGTCGATCTTTTTCGGGGGCGCGCTGCGCGACCTTGTGGGTCACGCGCAGGGCACGGGCCTGCTGCGGGAGCTGGCCGATCCGGCGCTTGGATACACGGCCGTCTATCATACGGAAATCGCATTGCTTTTCGTCACTCTCGCCGTGCTTGGGCCGCTGGTCCGGGTCGGCACACTGCAACCTGCAACCGGGACCCTTGGTCAGCCCAATCTCGGGCTGGCCGAGTTCCCAACCTGACAGCGGAGGACCTCACATGGTCGGCGTCAACTTCTTCGGCAACTTTGATCTTGCCAGCCTTTCGATCTGGCTGTTCTGGGGCTTTTTCGCCCTGCTGGTTTACTATCTGCAAACCGAGAACATGCGTGAGGGCTATCCCCTCGAAACCGAAGACGGCAAACCTGCCGCCAATCAGGGCCCGTTTGCGGTCCCCGCACCCAAAACCTTTGACCTGCCGCATGATCGCGGTCAGGTGACGGTGCCGTCAGCGGCCAACGAGGCCGCTCACCGCCGCACCGATCTGGCGCTGGCCCGTACCGCCGGGTCGGACGGGTTCCCGTTTGCGCCGACCGGCAATCCGATGCTGGATGGCGTGGGCCCTGCGTCCTGGGTGCCGCGCGCCGATGTGCCGGAACTGGACGGCCATGGCAAAGCCAAGCTGATGCCGATGGCGATGGTCGCAGAATTTGTCGTCTCGGCCGGGCGCGATCCGCGCGGTCTGCCGGTGCAGGCGCGTGATGGCCAGATGGTCGGCAAGATTTCCGAAATGTGGATCGACGTGCCGGAACAACTGGTGCGCTATCTGGAAATCGAACTGACATCGGGCGGCCACCGTCTGGTGCCGATGACCATGGCCGTGATCCGGTCCGATCGTGTGCGGATCGAGGCGCTGAATGCCGACATGTTCGCGGCGATCCCCGGCATCAAGACGCCGGGCGAGGTGACCAAGCTCGAGGAAGAAAAGATCTCGGCCTATGTGGCGTCGGGTCTGCTGTATGCCACGGGGCCGGTGCGCAACACCGCGCAGGTGCCCGCCGGCGCGATGATCAACTGACATGACGACAAGGGGGGTGGCGCGCGCCCGCGCCGCCCCGACTTACCCAAAACGACGGAGGGTCCGCCATGAAGGACCATGATTTCGACTTTGAATCGCAGCCCGGGCTTCCCGCCCCGCTGCCCCCCGGCGAAACCCTGCTGTGGCAGGGCCGCCCCGACGCCACCGTGCTGGCCCGCGAGGCTTTTGCGATCCGCTGGATCACCGGCTATCTGGTGGTGCTGGCGTTCTACAAGGCCGGTGCAAGCTGGGCCGATGGCGGCGCAAGCCTCGCGCTGGCGCGGCTTTTGCCCTATCTGGTGCTGGCGCTGGCGGGTTACGCTGCGGTGTATCTGATGGCTTGGCTGCAAGCCCGCGCGACGATCTATTCCATCACTTCGGCCCGCGTGATCCTGCGCATTGGCGCGGCGGTGCCGATGACCTTCACCATCCCTTTTACCTGCATCGAAGGGGCGTCGCTGGCGCTGCATGGCACCACGGGCGTGGGCACGGTCGCAATGCAGACGCGCGCGGACGCGCAATTGGCCTATGCGGTGATCTGGCCCCATGCCAAGCCCTGGGTGATGCGGCGCACCGAACCCGCCTTCCGCGCGATCCCCGATGCCGGACGCGTTGCGCGTCTGCTGGCGGATACCGCCTCGGCCAAGGTCAATGAACCCCGGATCAGCCGCGCCGCGCCGCGCGCCGATCTTGTTGCCGCCGAATAAGGAGCGCTGATGATGCAACGCCTGCCCGCCACGCCGATTGGCCCCAATGCCATCCACCCCGATCACCGCGAGGCCGTCGCGCGCGACCGTGAAAAGGACATGATCCCCAAGACCCTGCTGCGCGGGATGCTGGCGCTGGCGCTGTCAGCGGTGGCGATTGCCAGCTATGCCAGCTTGACCGGCGCGCCCCATGTCGGTGTGCCGCCGCAGGGAGCCATCCTGGCCGAGCGTTCCTTCATCCTCGAAGGGCTTGACGCGCAATCCGTGATCGTGCGCGATACGAACGGGGACGTGATCCTTGACCTGCCGCATGGCGGTTTTGTCACCGTGATCCAGTCGGCCATGCAGCGCGCCCGCACGGTCGCCCGCGTGGACGGCAACCCGCCGATGCGCGTTGTGCGCTATGACAATGGCACGCCCGGCGGACGCCTGGTGGCCGAAGACCCCGTCACGGGCTGGAGCGCCGAGCTTTATGCCTTTGGCAGCGACAACAAGGCGGCCTTTGAACGGCTGCTGGACCAGAAATAACCGACCGAACGACCCCACGAACGCCGTAAACTGCCGGACAAAAATGCTCGGTATGGATAAAAATCCAAAGGGAACCAAACAATGAAACTCATCCCCCGAAAGACCGAAGAGGTGCCTTGCACGGTCGAAGTTTCGCACCGGTTTGAAAGTCTGCATGCCCATGTCCGGTTCGACAATGGCGCGGTGATCCACCCCGGCGACGAGGTGCTGGTGCATGGCGCACCGGTGCTGGCCGCCTATGGCGAATTGATCATCGAACAGCGCACCGCCACGATCACGCGCGCCACCGCGCTGGAACGCTGGTGGACGCGGATGACCGGCGATCTGGACTTCATGGAACTGTGCGAATTTTCCTTCAGCGAGGAGTTGAAAGCATGAACGCCCCCTCACCCGCGCTTTCGGCGCATGACGAACTGCATGCGGAAATCGTCAATACCTTTGACACCACGGCGATGGCCACCGAAACCACGCTGCTCAATCCGCGGTTTTACACCACCGATTTCGAGGAAATGGACAAGGTCGATGTCACGCCAGTGCGCAAGGAATGGGATGCGCTGCTGGCGCAGATGAAATCCGACCCCAACAAGGGCCATTTCAAGAAGAATGCCGACTGGGACAAGGTCGATTGGGACGGCATGGACCCCGCCCTGCGGTCGGAATTCATCGACTTTCTGGTGTCCTCCTGCACCGCCGAGTTTTCGGGCTGTGTGCTGTATAAGGAAATGAAACGGCGCGGATCGAACCCCGATATCTGCGAATTGTTCAATTACATGGCGCGCGACGAGGCGCGGCATGCCGGTTTCATCAATGACGCGCTGCGCGAAGCGGGCGTGGCGGTGAACCTGGGCTTTCTGACCAAGGCCAAGAAATACACCTATTTCCGGCCCAAGTTCATTTATTACGCCACCTACCTGTCGGAAAAGATCGGCTATGCCCGGTATATCACGATCTTCCGTCATCTGGAAAAGAACCCCGAACACCGGTTCCACCCCATTTTCAAGTGGTTCCGCGAATGGTGCAACGACGAGTTCAGCCACGGCGAGGCGTTCGCCCTGCTGATGCGCACCGACCCCAAGCTGACGCAAAGCTGGCAGAACAAGCTGTGGATCCGGTTCTTCCTGACTGCCGTTTATTCGACGATGTGGGTGCGCGACCATGCCCGCAAGGATTTCCACAATGCGTTGGGCGTCGATATCGACTGGTATGACCAGGAGGTGTTCCGCAAGACGTCCATCATCGCGCGGCAGGTGTTCCCTATCGAGTTGGACATCGACCACCCGCGCTGGATCCCCAACCTGCGGCGCATGAATGACGGCATGCTGGAGATGGAGCGCGGCCAGAAGGCCGGCGGCCTGTCTGGCTGGCTGCGGCACAAGGCGGGTTCGGTGCGCGCCATGCTGGCCTTTGCCAACCTGTTTCTGATCCCGGTCAAACACCAGACCCCGCCCGCCAACGTGCGGCTGGAACCGGCGTTTTGATCGTGACACCCCATACTGCTGCGCAAGCAGCGGTGCGGACCGGGGCGATGGGCGCGTCCTCCGGTCCCGCGTGGCACCTCGGGCAATCGGGGTGCCACGCATGACCAATCCGTGGCTTGCCGCACTTGCTGCATTGTTTCTCTGGTGGTTTTCCACCGGGGCGATCCTGTGGCGGGTGCGCGTGGCCGACAATGGCGGCACGGGCCAGCACCTGACATCGGTGCTGGCGGGGCTGCCGTTGTTGCTGGGCGGGGCGTGGCTGGCCACGCATGGCGCAAGCGATGCGACGGTGCCGGGGGTCTACCTTGGGTTCATCGCGGCGCTGGCGCTGTGGGGCTGGATCGAACTGGCGTTCCTGTCGGGCGTGATTACCGGGCCGGTGACCACCCCCTGTCCTGCGAACCTGCCCTTGCCGGAACGGTTCTGGCGCGCGTTCGGCACCATTGCGTGGCACGAAGCGGCGCTGGTTGCCACATTGGCCGCGCTGGCGCTGATCCCGGACGGCAGCGTGACCGCGTTCCTGACTTTCGCGCTGTTGTTCGTGGCGCGGGTGTCGGCCAAGCTGAACCTGTTCTTCGGCGTGCCGCGCATCAACACGCAGTTCCTGCCACGCCCGCTGGCGCATCTGCCCAGCCATTTCCGCCTGGCGCGCGCCAGCGCGTTCTACCCTGTTTCGGTGGTCAGCCTGATCGCCATCACCGCGCTGCTGCTGGGTCTGACCCGTGCAGCAGACAGCCCTGAAACCACTGTGGGCTATGCGCTTTTGACCTGTCTGGCGGCGCTTGCGCTGCTGGAACATCTGTTCATGACGCTGCCTCTTCCCGATGAACGGCTCTGGCGCTGGATGCTGCCGGATGCGACGCCCGGTGCAAAGCCGCCCACCCCTGCGAGCCTACAAGCCAGAAAGTGACTGCCATGGATTTCCAAGCCTATTTCCAGACCCGCCTTGAGGCCCTAAAGGGCGAAGGCAACTACCGTGTCTTTGCCGATCTGGACCGTCGCTGTGGCGCGTTCCCGCAGGCCGCGCACCACAAGGACGGCGCGGTGCGCGATGTTACCGTCTGGTGCAACAACGACTATCTGGGCATGGGCCAGCATCCGGCGGTTGTGGGCGCCATGGTCGATGCGGTGCAGGCGCATGGCACCGGCGCGGGTGGCACGCGCAATATCGGTGGCAACACGGTGCATCACCTTGATCTGGAACGCGAACTGGCCGACCTGCACGGCAAGGAACGCGCACTGTTGTTCACGTCCGGCTATGTGTCGAACTGGGCGGCGCTGTCCACGTTGGGCGCGCAGATCCCCAATGCGGTGATCCTGTCGGATGAAAAGAACCATGCCAGCATGATCGAGGGCATCCGCCATTCCCGCGCCGACAAGGTGCTGTGGAAACACAACGACTGGCGCGATCTGGACCGCAAGCTGCACGCGGTCGGCGACCGGCCCAAGATCGTGGCGTTTGAATCGGTCTATTCGATGGACGGTGACATCGCGCCCATCCGCGAGATCGTCGAGGTCTGCGAAGCCCATGGCGCGCTGTCCTATATCGACGAGGTCCATGCCGTGGGCATGTATGGCGCGCACGGCGGCGGCGTATCCGAAGAACGCGGGCTGGCACACCGGATCGACCTGATCGAGGGCACGCTGGGCAAGGCGTTCGGCGTGGTGGGCGGCTATATCACCGGCACGACGGCGCTGGTGGATTTCATCCGCTCTTACGCCAGCGGGTTCATCTTTACCACCGCGCTGCCGCCTGCCGTCGCAGTGGCCGCCGCAACCTCGATCCGGCACCTCAAGGCATCCGGATTCGAACGCGCCGGACAGCGCGCCAATGTGGCGAAACTGCGCGCGGCGCTGGATCGCGCGGGCATCCCACATATCGCCAATGAAAGCCACATCATCCCGGTCATCATCGGCGACCCGGTGAAATGCCGCATGATCTGCGACATCCTGCTGGCGGATTGGGGCATCTATGTGCAGCCGATCAACTATCCGACGGTTCCCAAAGGCACCGAGCGGCTGCGCATCACCCCCGGCCCCTTGCACAGCGATGCCGATATCGCCCATCTGGTGACCGCGCTGGCCAGCCTGTGGCGGCAATGTGCGTTGGCCCATGCGGTGGCGTGACGCGGGCTGTGTTACAGCGGCGTGATCGCAGGTGGTTTGACACCGCCTGCAATTACAACATATCTAAATCATACCCGTTCCAGAGGAGATAGGAATGACCCTGAAATTCGTGGCCCTCGCCGCCGCTGCCGCCCTGTTCGCCGCCCCGGCCTTTGCGCAGACGGCCGCCCCCACCGGAAACGTCGAAGCGGGCCAGAAGGCCTTCAACAAGTGTCAGGCCTGCCACATTGTCGCCAACGAAGCTGGCGAAGTGCTGGCTGGCAAGGCGTCGAAAACCGGACCGAACCTGTACGGCATGCCGGGCCGCGTCGCAGGCACCTACCCCGAGTTCAAGTATGGCAAATCCATCGTTGCCTTGGGCGCGACCGGGTTTGTCTGGGACGAGGCCAACTTTGTCGAATATCTGGCGGACCCGAACAAGTTCCTGAAGGCCAAGCTGGACGACAAGGGCGCCAAGTCGAACATGGTGTTCAAGGTCGCCAAGGAAGAAGAGGCCAAGGATCTCTGGGCCTTCATCTCGTCGCTGGGCCCCAAGTCCTGATACGTCCACGCATCGCATAAATCCGACGCCCGTCACCCACTGTTGGCGGGCGTTTTTGCATCCAGCGCGGATGGGTTGCGAAGAAACCTTTCCCCGGCCCGGTGAATTGCGCTAGAGGTCCGGTAATTCATTCCGGATCAAAGGCATTTCGCGTGAAAATCTCTGTCGTAACAGCCGTTTACAACTCTGAGGCTACTGTGGCCGAGGCCATCGCCAGCGTCGCGGAACAAACGCACCCGGACGTGGAACATGTCATTGTCGAGGGGCTGTCAAAAGATGGCTCGCTGACCGCCATCGAACGCGCCCGCCACCCGCGCATGGTGCTGTTCAGCGAACGCGACAGCGGCATCTATGACGCGCTGAACAAGGGTATCGCGCGGTCCACCGGCGATGTTATCGGATTTGTTCACAGCGATGATTATCTTGCGCATCCCGATGTGCTGGCGCGGATTGCGGTGGCCTTTGCCGACCCGGCGGTCGAGGCGGTGTTCAGCGATCTGGATTACGTGGCACAGGCCGACACCACCCGCGTGATCCGGCATTGGGCCACGGGGCCGTTCACCATGGCCAAGCTGCGGCGCGGCTGGATGCCCGCGCATCCCACACTGTATGTCCGGCGCAGCGTCTATGACCGCTATGGCAGTTATGACACCAGCTTTGGCATTGCGGCGGACTACGATTTCATCCTGCGGTTCTTTGCAAAGCTGCAAGGCCGCACGGTTTACCTGCCCGAAGTGCTGTATAAAATGCGCGTCGGCGGGGTCAGCAACCGCAGCTTTGCCAAGATCAGGCAGAAGATGGCCGAGGATTACCGCGCGCTGAGGCGCAACAAGGTGGGCGGGCCGCTGACGCTGGCGTGGAAGAACCTGTCCAAGCTGGGTCAATTCCTGCCAAAGCGCCAAACGTAACGGCGGCGCGAATGGACAGTGCGTTTTTCCTGTTGGCCAAGCTGATCGGGTTCGCGTTGCAGGCGGAAACCTGGATCGCGGCGGGTCTGGTGGTCGCGTTCCGGGCAGTCTGGCGCGGGCGCAGGCGTTTGGCGCTGCGCATGTTGGCAGGTTTGCTGGCGCTGTTGGTCACGCTCAGCCTGCTGCCCGTGGGCGAGGTGATGATGGCCCGCCTAGAGGCGCGCTATCCCCCCCGCCCCGCTCCGCCGCAGGTCGATGGCATCGTGGTGCTGGGCTGGTTCGAGGATTTCCGCACCTCGCAGAAATGGGGTGTGGCGCAGTTGAATTACGCGGCCGAACGCCTGACTGCGGCGGCGGAACTGGCGCTGGCGCACCCGCAGGCGCGTGTGGTGATGGCCGGCGGCACTGCGCGGTTGATGCCCACCCGTGCGGCGGGACAACCCCTGCCCGCGATTGGCCGCGACGCGCTGACCGCGCTTGGCGTGGCCCCAGACCGTATCCTGTGGGATGACCAATCCCGCAACACCGCCGAGAACGCCCGCAACAGCGTGGCTATCCTGGACGGGGTGCCGCAGGGCACCTGGGTTCTGGTCACCAGCGCCTTTCACATGGACCGCGCCCTGCGCAGCTTTGCCGCCGCCGGTTGGCCGGATATCACGCCCTACCCGGTGGATTATCGCAGTGGCGTGTTGCGCGGGTCGTTCCGCTGGTCCTTGTCGGCCAAGATCGAACCGCTCAACACCGCGATCAAGGAATATGTCGGGCGGATCGGCTATTGGCTGACCGGCCAGTGAGGTGAACGGGGGGCTATGCGCCCCCCTGCCACGTGTCTCAGCTACACCCCGACGTGCCGCCACAGGTGTTGCACTTCATGCAGGTGCCGTTGCGCAGTAGTTTTTCTTGTCGGACAACTGTTTTTTCTGAACTGCGACCCTGCGCAATCAGAATCAGTTTGCATACGATCAGACTCCTTCAATTCCCTGACTCTTTGATCCATAGCGTCGAAGGATACGTAAAACTCTCGTGCCAAATTCTGGACCGACTCCAAACGATAGTTTACGTTTGCTCGCACGAGATTGGCAGGCATTAAAAGAGCAGCCGCAAATTGATTTGCCTCGCGTTCAACCCTACTTTTGGCACCATTCCGAAACGAGTTTCCAACAACAGGAAAAAGAGGAACAATCTCCCCATAGTTCTCATCATCATGCAGAACTTTGAAATCAGGATCGCCCCTATGAAGCACAAAGTGACCAATTTCGTGCGCGACGCTAAAACGTTGCCGCTCTGGCGGATCATCTTGGTTGACTACAATTTTATACCCTGAAGCGCTGCCACACCTGGGAGAATACAACAGTACGGCTGCAGTATCTTTCGGAAGGCGCTCCTCAACAACAATCAGTCCAAGCCGCGAAGCCAGTCCTTTAATACTTTGACCGGCGGCCGAAATGAACATTCGAAGTTCGCGCCGATTGTCAACAGATATTCGTTGGTCGCTACGAAATGTAACTACGGCCATTTTTCACTTCCCAGACGCTGGTATTACCAATCCATCACTAGGAGCAGTCGACACCTGCTCTTTTGCGGCTTGGTTTATTACTACCAGCGCATCTCTAGCGTTCAAAAGCTCATGATACTCGAAGGTCGTTATCCAGACTCTCTCAGTCGTGAGCCAGCACCAAGTCCACCTAACGACTGGGTTCAGTATAACAACCAAAGCATGCACCAGCGTAAACACGCTCGCCCAGAGGCCTAACAATTGCATCACATATTCTTGCACGAAGGCACCTCTCAGCATGCACATACAGTTATCGGAGGTTAGCGTAGCACAACCAGTCGCGTTCTGCACTACTTTTTGTGTTGCTGCCAGTCACCGATACCATCCTAAGTGTTGTCTCAGCTACACCCCGACGTGCCGCCACAGGTGTTGCACTTCATGCAGGTGCCGTTGCGGACCAGCGTGTAGTTGCCGCACTCGCCGCAGGCCTCGCCCTCATAGCCCTGCATCCGCGCCTTGGTGCGGGCATCCATGCCCACGGTGCCCGACCCAAGCGCGGTCGCGGCATAGATCGTGGTTTCCGGGATCAGCCGGTTCAGCGCCGCCACCGGGTCAGTGCCGTTCATCGCCATGCCGCCTTGCAATACCACCAACTCCTGCGGCAGCCGCTTGCGCAGATACCCGGTCGAGCTGATCTGTTTCAGCACTTCCAGGCTGCGCGAGGTGGCGGTGTCGCTCAGTTCCTTGAGGTTGGCCACGCCTTCGACCTCGTCGCCGCGTCCCAGATCATCAAACGAGGCGCCCTTGGGGGCGACATGCGCCAGATCGGTGCGGTCCAGATACGACACCGCCAATTCGCGGAAGATGTAGTCGAGGATCGAGGTCGCGTTCTTGATTGAATCGTTGCCCTGCACCATGCCCGCCGGTTCGAACTTGGTGAAGGTGAAGGCATCGACGAACTCTTCCAGCGGCACACCGTATTGCAGGCCGACGCTGACCGCGATGGCGAAATTGTTCATCATCGCGCGGAACCCCGCGCCTTCCTTGTGCATGTCGATGAAGATCTCGCCCAAGGTGCCATCGACATATTCGCCGGTGCGCAGGTAAACCTTGTGCCCGCCCACGACCGCCTTCTGGGTGTACCCCTTGCGGCGTTCGGGCAGCTTGGTGCGCTGCGCGCGGATGATTTCCTTGATGATGATCTTTTCGACGATCTTTTCGGCCAGAACCGTCGCCTTTTCATGCGGGGTGCCGGATTCCAGCACATCCGCCGCATCCTCGTCATCCTCGACCAGCGCAGATGCCAACGGCTGCGACAGTTTCGACCCGTCGCGATACAGCGCGTTGGCCTTGATGCCCAAGGAATGGGACAATTCATAGGCGCGCTTGCAATCTTCGACGGTCGCATCATTGGGCATGTTGATGGTCTTGGAAATCGCGCCCGAAATGAACGACTGCGCGGCGGCCATCATGTAGATATGGCTGTCCACCGACAGATACCGCTTGCCGCGCTTGCCGCAGGCATTGGCGCAATCGAACACCGACAGGTGTTCGTCGCGCAGGAACGGCGCGCCTTCCAGCGTCATGGTGCCGCACACATGGTCATTCGCCGCGTCGATCTGCGCGCGGGTAAAGCCCAGATGCCGCAGCAGATCGAACGACGGATCGTTCAGCTTGTCATCCGGGATGCCCAGCGTACCCTTGCAGAAATCCGCGCCCAGCGTCCACTGGTTGAACACAAAGCGGATATCGAACGCCGACCCAAGTGCGGCTTCGACCTTTTCGATCTCGCGCGGGCCGAACCCGTGGCCGATCAGGGACGTGTGGTTGATGCCGGGGCAATTCCCGATCGACCCATGACCGACCGCATAGGCCACCATTTCCTCAATCTGCGCCGAGGAATAGCCCAGCTTTTCCAAGGCGGCGGGAACCGACTGGTTGATGATCTTGAAGTATCCGCCGCCCGCCAGTTTCTTGAACTTGACCAGCGCGAAATCGGGCTCGATCCCGGTCGTGTCGCAATCCATCACCAGACCGATGGTGCCCGTGGGCGCGATCACTGACACCTGCGCGTTGCGGTAGCCGTGCTGTGCGCCCAGATTCAGCGCCTCGTCCCAAGCCGACATGGCCAGATCGACCAGACGGCGGTCGGGGCAATTGGCGTGATCCAGGGCGACAGGTTTCACCGCCAGCCCTTCGTAACCATCGCCATTGCCATAGGCGGCGTTGCGATGGTTGCGGATGACGCGCAGCATATGGCCCGCATTGCGCGCATAGCCATCAAAGGCGCCCAGATCGCGCGCCATTTCTGCCGATGTCGCATAGGCCACCCCGGTCAGGATCGCGGTCAGCGCGGCACCCATGGCACGGCCCTTGTCGCTGTCATAGCCAAGGCCAAGGTTCATCAACAGCCCGCCGATATTGGCGTAACCCAGACCCAGGGTGCGGAATTCAAAGCTGTTCTGCGCGATTTCCCGGCTGGGGAATTGCGCCATCAGCACCGAGATTTCCAGCGTGACAGTCCACAAGCGGCAGGCGTGGATGTAATCTTCGGCCTGAAACTGCCCGTCCTTGAGGAAGGTCAACAGGTTCAAGGACGCCAGATTGCAGGCGGTGTCATCGAGGAACATGTATTCCGAACACGGGTTCGACCCCCGGATCGCGCCGTCTTCGGGGCAGGTGTGCCAGGCGTTGACGGTATCGTGAAACTGGATGCCCGGATCGGCGCAGGCCCAGGCGGCGTGGCCGATGTTTTCCCACAGATCGCGGGCTTTCAGCGACTTGGCGACCTTGCCATCGGTGCGGCGCAACAGCGCCCAGTCGGCATCATCCTGCACCGCCTTCAGGAAGGCATCGGTGACGCGGACCGAGTTGTTGGAGTTCTGGCCCGACACCGAGGCATAGGCCTCTGAATCCCAATCCGTGTCATAGGTCGGAAATTCGATGGCGGTGTAACCCTGGCGGGCATAATCCAGCACGCGCTTGACATAGGTTTCCGGGATCGCGACCTTTTTCGCGCCCCGGATCGCCGATTTCAGCGCCGGGTTCTTGGCGGGGTCCACCGCGTCAGTGGCGTCACCATCCCATTGCCGAATCGCGGCGAAAATCTCGTTCAGGTGCCGCTCGTGCATCTTGGACCCGGCGACGATGGAGGCGACCTTTTGCTCCTCCTTCACCTTCCAGTTCACGAATTCCTCGATATCGGGGTGATCAACGTCACAGATCACCATCTTGGCCGCGCGACGCGTGGTGCCGCCCGACTTGATCGCGCCCGCCGCGCGGTCGCCGATTTTCAGGAACCCCATCAGGCCCGACGACTTGCCGCCGCCTGACAGTTTTTCGCCCTCGGCGCGCAAGGACGAAAAATTCGTGCCGGTGCCCGAGCCGTATTTGAACAGCCGCGCTTCACGCACCCACAAGTCCATGATGCCGCCCTCGCCCACCAGATCATCCTTGACCGACTGGATAAAGCAGGCGTGCGGCTGGGGGTGTTCATAGGCGCTGGTGGATTTCGTCAGCACCTTGGTCTTGTGATCGACATAGTAATGCCCTTGCGACGGACCGTCGATGCCATAGGCCCAGAACAGGCCGGTGTTGAACCACTGGGGCGAGTTCGGCGCGGCCATCTGCGCGGCCAGCATGAACCGCATTTCATCGAAATAGGCCCGCGCGTCGTCCTCGGCGGTGAAATAGCCACCCTGCCAGCCCCAATAGGTCCAGGCCCCGGCCAGACGGTCGAACACCTGCTTGGATGAGGTTTCGCCGACAAAGCGTTGATCTGCTGGCAGTTTCTCTAAAGCGTCAGTGTCGGGCACGGACCGCCACAGAAATTCGGGCAGGCCGTCTTCGGGGACGCGCTTCAGCGCGGCGGGCACGCCGGCCTTGCGGAAATATTTCTGCGCAATGACGTCGGATGCAACCTGGCTCCAGGTGCTGGGCACCTCGATGCCTTCCTGGCGGAACACCGATGACCCGTCCGGGTTGCGGATCTCTGATACGGTTGTGACAAAGTCCAAAGCTGCATAGGCGTCGGCGTCGCTACGGGTAAATTTCCGTTCAATCTTCATGGCTGCCCCAAGTCCTTTTTGGCTGGTCGTTTATTGTCCGTCGCTCTGGCACAAAACGACCCTGCCACCTGACCCTGTCAGGCGTGAACCGCCACGGGCGCGCGGCCCGACGGTATCGTTGCTTTGGTTCGTTTCTGCCCCTTGCTGCGATGCCCACTATATCTTGTGGTTTTCACCGCAGCGAACACCAACTGACGTGGAACAGGGGCGAGGGTCAACGGAATTTTTTGCAACAAAGGCGGATTTTTCCGTTGACGGGCCGGCTTGTCCACAGCGCGCGGATTCGAAGGTTAACCACGCCGGGGGGCAATTCTGTGGACAGTTTCGGGACTATCCCGAAAACCGCTTTTCAACGGCAGGGTTACGACATCTTGATAAGGCATTGCCTGCACTTTGCGGCAGGATCGGGGCCTGATCACCATGGACAGGGGGAAATCGCAGATGATGCACAAGATGTGGGCGAATGTCTGGTCTGCTGTGCGACTCACCCCTTTGGCGGCACTGGTGGCGGGGTGCGCACCGGAACCGGGGTTGCGGCAGGCTCCGGGGACGCTGACCGAATTGCACTACAGCTTTGACGCGGCACCCGCGCGGCTGTTCGCGGTCGCCGCCGAGGTCTGCACCGACCCCGCGCAGCGCATCGCGCGACCCTCCAGCAATACCGTCGAATGTCGCAGCCTGCTGCCCCCCGAAAACACCGCCGCCGCGATCCTGGCCTTTGACGGCACCATCAGCGATCTGCCCGAAAGCGTGATCCGCTTTGCAGGCAGCCCCGGAAAGGCCACCTATCTGGTCCGCGCGACTGTCTATCTGGAAATCCCGCGCGAAGGCAAAACCCCGGTGCAGGTGCAGGTCTATGACCCCGAGGTGTGGCAGCGGCTGGCGGGGATCATGACCGCGACAGGCGGGCAACCTGTGCCGCAACCGGCGAAACCTTGATCTGACGCAGGAATTATTGCTGGTCGGGGCGAGAGGATTCGAACCCCCGACCTACGGTACCCAAAACCGTCGCGCTACCAGACTGCGCTACGCCCCGACACATGTGCCATAGCGGCTGGTCGCGTGAATGAAAAGCCCGGTTATCGCGGTCAACAGGGCCAGACTGCGGCCGCCCCAAAGGCAGGATGGCGCATTTGCGTTCCCGGTGCGATCCCCATCGCGCGCGCCAGCCCGCCGTTGATCTCCAGCACGGCGAGGATTCCCGGCCCGCCGGGGATGGCCGTTTCATCGCCCGGAATGGCATTGGAATGGACATGGCGCACCACGCCGTCCGGCCCGACAAAGATCATGTCCAGCGGGATCAGCGTGTTCTTCATCCAGAACGCGACCGGCTGCGGGCGGTCATAGACAAACAGCATCCCGGCCCCGCGCGGCATGGTTTCGCGGAACATCAGCCCCTGTGCGCGTTCGCCTGCATCATCCGCAATTTCAACGGCAAAGCGCGCAGTCCCGCCCGTCCAGCGCAGCAGCACCTCGTCAGAACGACATTCGGCGGCGGTGACGAATTGCGGCAGCAAAGCGCCGACACAAAGGGCAAAGACCGCAGCCATCACCCCCCCGCGCGTCATACGCTTGCCTTCTTGACGCCCGTTTCCCAGGCCAGAACCTCGGTTGCCATGCGACCCCGCTTTCCGTCGATCACCCGCAGTGCCACTGCTTCGCCCGGCAAAAGATCGGCAAAGCCCGAGCGGCGCAGCACCTCAATATGCACAAAGACATCCTCGGCACGGCCAAACACGTTGGCAAAACCGAAACCCTTGCCTTTATCGAACCATTTTACCCGCGCCGCTTCAAGGGGGGCCGTGCGGATGATCTCGGGGTCTATGCCCTCGAAATCGGCCAGGGCAGGATTTTCGCCCACCGCAGGCGGACGGATCGCCAACACTTCGACGGCCTGCACACCGCGTTCGGTGCGTTGCGCGGTGATGTCGATGCGCGCGCCATCGGCGACCGAGCTTTGGCCAAAGTTGCGCAACACGTTGGCGTGCAACAATATATCGGGACCGCCGTTATCCGCGACAACAAACCCGAACCCCTTGACGGGGTCGAACCATTTGACCAGCCCGGAGACATGGCTTGGTGCTGTTGAGTCTTCGGTCACGGCCAGCCTTCCGATCATTTGGTCATTGATAGTCCCTCGGGGTGAATGTCACACAGGTCGTGTCAAATTCAAGGCAAAATTGTCACGGAATTTAGCACATTTGCAACTCGCGCGACGTGAATGTCACGGATTCAGGCGGGATACAGCCCATGGTTCTGCCCCGGTTTCGCGTCGCCATACGAACCGATCGTGCAAGCGAAACGGACCGTCTGCCCAGAACTCTATCTCAAACGGTGCGATCCGGTAGCCTCCCCAATAGGGGGGGCGGGACGGGTTTACCCCATGCAGCGCGGTCATCTTGGCGACTTCCGCCATCAGCGTGGCGCGTCCCGCCAAGGGTTGCGACTGTTTCGACGCCCAGGCCCCCAGACGGCTTTTGAGGCTGCGGGTGGCGTAATATTCGTCGGCCTTGGGACCGTCCTCACGCGTGACGGACCCGCGCACCCGGATCTGGCGGCGCAGGGATTTCCAGTGCAGCACAAAGGCCGCATACCCCGCGCCGTCGATTTCACGCGCTTTGGCGCTTTCGTAGTTGGTATAGAACACAAAGGCCCCCTGCCCGGCCCCCTCGGCCTCGATGTCTTTCAACAGCACCATCCGCGCATTGGGACGCCCCTGCGCATCGACCGTGGACAGGGCGATCGCATTGGGGTCATTCGGCTCGCTGGCCTCGGCCTCGGCCAACCACGCCTTGGCGATGATGAACGGGTCATCGCCCGCGAAAATTCCGGTTTGGTCCGACATGTCCATCTCCGTTGCTGCAAACTGTCCTCACGCCGAACGCTAGACCCGATGGTCACTGGCGTTCAACCCTGCGCCGCCCTTGATGACGGCAATGAGGTGCCATATGGGAACGTTAGTGCGCACCACTGTGGGGAACAAGTGATGACCAACACGCTGATGGCCGGCAAGCGCGGGCTGATCATGGGGCTTGCCAATGACAAGTCGATCGCCTGGGGCATTGCCAAGGCTTGCGCCGGGGCGGGGGCCGAACTTGCCTTTACTTATATGGGCGAGGCGTTCCGCAAACGCGTGGCCCCCTTGGCCGCTGAACTGGGCGTGACGCGGCTCTATGATTGCGACGTATCCGACGAGGCCAGCATCGACGCGGCCTTTGCCGCGCTAGCCCAAGACTGGGACCGGCTGGATTTCATCGTCCATGCCATCGGGTTCTCGGACAAGAACGAATTGCGCGGGCGCTATGTTGACACCAGCCGCGCCAATTTCCTGATGACGCTGGATGTGTCGTGTTACAGCTTTACCGCCGTCATGCAGCGCGCCGAGAAGCTGATGACGGAAGGCGGGTCTGCCCTGACGCTGACCTATTATGGCGCGGAACAGGTGATGCCGCATTACAACGTGATGGGCGTGGCCAAGGCGGCGCTGGAGGCGTCGGTGAAATATCTTGCCGAGGATCTGGGCAAGGACGGCATCCGCGTCAACGCCATCAGCGCCGGCCCGATCAAGACGCTGGCGGCCAGTGGCATCGGTGATTTCCGCTATATCCTGAAATGGAACGAGCTGAATTCGCCGCTGCGCCGCAACGTGACGCAGGACGAGGTCGGCAAGGCCGCGCTGTTCCTCTTGTCCGATCTGGGGTCAGGGACGACGGGCGAAAACCTGCATGTGGATGCCGGATATCATGTCGTCGGCATGAAGGCGGTCGATGCGCCCGATATCGACGTGGTGACGCGGCGCAAGGAATGACCATGAGCTCAGATCGCCTGCCGCATGAACGCGGGTTCCACGTGTCCTGGGACCAGATCCACCGCGATGCCCGTGCGCTGGCCTGGCGGTTGCAGGGCCAGGGCCCCGAAGATGGCAACTGGCGCGGCGTGGTAGCGATTACGCGCGGCGGCATGGCCCCCGCGATGATCGTCGCGCGCGAGTTGGACATCCGCACCGTCGATACCATCAGCGTGAAATCCTATAACCATCAGGCCCAGACCGAGGCGCGGGTGCTGAAGGCCCCCGATGCCGCCCTGATGCAGGACGGGCACGGGATTTTGGTGGTCGATGATCTGGTGGATTCGGGGCGCACGCTGGAACTGGTGCGCGCGCTGTATCCGCGCGCGCATTTTGCGACGGTCTATGCCAAGCCCAAGGGCAAGCCGCAGGTCGATACCTATATTACCGAGGTCAGCCAGGACACCTGGATCTTTTTCCCTTGGGATATGGCGCTGCAATATGTGCAGCCGATCCGTGGCGCCGATTGACGCCACGGACCTGTTCCGGCTTAACCAAGCTGCGCGGTGATCGTGTCGCGCCACGGCGTGGTCGGACGCCCGATCAGCCGCGACAGGGTGCGGTCCGCGCTGAACAGCCCACCCTCTGACGCACCCCGGTCGCTGTCGGCCAGCACCCGCGCCAGACCTTCAGGCAGGCCCGCACCGATCAGGGCCGCCGCATAATCCGCCTCGGACATGTTGATGTAAGGCACCGGCTTGCCCGCGTGGGCGGACAGATGCGCGGCAAGCGCGTCGAGCGTATAGGCGTCATCGCCTGCCAATTCGTAAACCGTGCCCGAGGGCGGCAATTCCCCGGCCAGCACAGCGGCTGCGGCATCCGCGTAATCCGCCCGCGCGGCAGATGATATCAGCCCCTGCCCCGCCGCCCCGATCAGCGCGCCATGTTGCAACGCGCCCGCCGCCGACATGGCGTAGTTTTCGGTATACCAGCCATTGCGCAGGATCACGTGGTGCAGGCCGGACGCGGCCAGTGCCTGTTCGGTCGCGACATGCTCGGGCGGCAGAATGCCAAGGGGCGAACGGTCCGCGCCCAAGAGCGAGGTATAGGCGATGAACCCGGCGCCCGCCGCCTTGGCCGCTGCGATCACATTGGCATGTTGCTGCACGCGCGCACCCACTTCGCTGGACGAGATCAACAGCACGCGGTCCACCCCGGCAAAGGCCGCTGTCAGCGCGGGCAGATCGTCATAGCTGGCGATGAGCACCGTGACGCCGCGCGCCTGCAACGGGGCCACAGCATCCGCGCGCCGCACCAAGGCACCGATGGTATCCGGCGCGTGACCCTGCAACAGCGCGTCGATTACCCGCGCGCCCAACTGCCCCGAGGCCCCGGTAATCATGAATTTGAGGGTCATCCTTGGTATCTCCTGCTTGGCACATGGTGCCGTTTCAAGTTATAGTCTCGGATGTAGACCGCAGTTGTGCGGCTGTGAAGGAGGCAGAAAATCATGCCCAAGGCACCTGCAAGTAACCATCCCGCCTGCACCGAAGCCGCGCGCTTTGCAGCCGTGCCACCCGGTGCCCCGCCTGATCCGTCGGTGTGTCCGGTGCGCGATGTGCTGGACCGGATCGGGCAGAAATGGCCGCTGCTGATCCTGATCGCGCTGGAACCTGCGCCGCTGCGGTTTTCCAATGTGCAGCGCGCGGTTGGCGATATCTCGAAACGGATGCTGACGCAGACCCTGCGCGATCTGGAACGCGACGGGATGCTGACGCGCCGGGTCTATCCGACCAAACCGCCGTCAGTGGAATATGCGCTGACCGCGCTGGGGCGATCTGCGCTGGACCCGATTGCGGCGCTGGCGGCCTGGGCCGACCTGCATCACGATACCATCCGTGCCGCGCGGCAACAGTTTGACGCCGCTTGACTTGACCCCGACGGCGCGGGCAATTCTGGGCGTCCAGACCCGGAGGCCCGTCATGACCCTGTCCCGCACCGCATCCACCTTTGCCCCCCCGGTGATGGAGGCGCGGCGTTGGCTGGACGGGGTGACGTTTACCCCCGACCGCCCGCTGCTGAACGTCAGCCAGGCCGCGCCGGTCGCCCTGCCCCACCCCGATATGCGCGCCGAGATGGCGCGTGTGGTGATGGATGTGGCGGACGCGCATTTCTATGGCCCGGTGCTGGGCCTGCCCGCGCTGCGCGCCGAAGTGGCCGCGCAGTTTTCCGCCAGCTATGGCGGCGATATTCGTGCCGCCCAAGTCGCCATCACCTCGGGCTGCAATCAGGCGTTCTGCGCCGTGATGGATACGCTGACGTCGGAAGGTGATGAGGTGTTGTTGCCGACGCCGTGGTATTTCAATCACAAGATGTGGCTGGACATGACGGGTGTGCGCGCCGTGCCGCTGCCGCCCGGTCCGGGCCTGTTGCCGCGCGTGACGGATGCCGAGGCCGCGATCACGCCGCGCACCCGCGCCATCGTGCTGGTGACGCCAAACAACCCCGGCGGGGTGGAATATCCCGCCGATCTGGTGGCCGCGTTCTATGATCTGGCGCGGGCGCGCGGGCTTACCCTGATCGTGGACGAGACATACCGCGATTTCGACAGCCGCACCGGCGCGCCGCATAACCTGCTGACCCGGCCCGACTGGGATCAGACTCTGGTGCAGCTTTACAGTTTTTCCAAGGCTTACCGGCTGACCGGGCACCGGGTGGGGGCCGTACTGACCAGCCCCGCGCGGCTGGCCGAGGTGGAAAAGTTTCTGGATACCGTCACAATCTGCCCCAATCAGGTCGCGCAACATGCCGCGCTGTGGGGGATGCAGAACCTGGGTCAATGGCTGGCGGGCGAGCGGGATGAAATACTTGCGCGCGGCGCGGCGATTCATGCGGGCTTTGATGTGCTGGCGGCGAAAGGCTGGCGGTTGCTGGGGGCGGGTGCGTATTTCGCATGGATGGAACATCCCTTTGCGATGCCGTCCGATGCGCTGGCCAAGCGGCTGGTGACAGAGGCCGCCATTCTTGCGCTGCCCGGCACCATGTTCACCCCGCCCGGTGATCCGATGGGCGCGCGGGGCCTGCGGATCGCCTTCGCCAATATCGACACTGATGGCATCGCCGCGTTGTTCCGCCGGATGGCGGCGCTGGACCTGCCCCTTGCCCCTGCGGCGGACCATCACTAGACAACGCCAAACACGAGAACGCCTCACACAGGCACCGAAAGGGTTTGTCATGAAACAGTCCAAAGGCGCCGGTAAGATCTTGGTCTGGACCCTGTTGGGTCTGTTGATCCTTGGGCTTGCCGGATTTGGGGCAACGGGTCTGGGCGGCACCATCCGCAGCATCGGGTCGGTGGGCGATCAGCAGATTCTGGTGACGGATTACGCCCGCGCCCTGCAAGAAGACCTGCGCGCCATCGAGGCACAGACCGGCCAGCGGCTTAGCTTTGCGGACGCGCAGGGCTTTGGCGTCGACCGCGCCACGCTGGGACGGCTGGTGGCCGAGGCAGCGCTGGACCATGAGACGAAACAGGCGGGCCTGTCGATTGGCGATGAAAACCTCGCCCGCGAACTGACCGGGATCGCGGCGTTTCAGGGGCCAAGCGGGCAGTTTGACCGCGACGCCTATCGTTTTGCGCTGGATCAGGCCGGCTATTCCGAAGCCGCGTTTGAAACCCGCGTCCGCGCCGAATCCGCGCGCAGCCTGATGCAGGCCGCCATTGCGGGCGGTGTCGCGATGCCTGCCGAATATGCCGATGCGCTGATCGCCTATGCCGGCGCGCGCCGCGTATTCGAACATGCCCGCCTGACGCCCGAAGACCTGCCTGCGCCGCTGCCTGCCGCGACAGACGCGGAACTGCGCGCGTGGTTTGCGGACCGCCGCGACCGGTTTCAGGAACCGGCGAAAAAGCGCATCACCTATGTCGCGCTGACGCCGGAAATGCTGATCGACAGCGTCGAGCTGGACGAAGCCAGCCTGCGCGAGGCCTATGCGGCACGGGCCGCCGAGTTCAACCGCCCCGAACGGCGGCTGGTGGAACGGTTGGCCTTTGCAACCACTGCTGCCGCCGAAGCCGCCAAGGTCGAGATCGAGGCGGGCACCCGCACGCTGGACGACTATGTCACCGAACGCGGCCTGACGCTGGATGACATTGATCTGGGCGATGTGGCGCGCGATGCCTTGGGTGCGGCGGCAGATGCGGTGTTTGCCGCCGAGGCGGGTCAGGTTGTCGGCCCCTTCGACACCTCAATCGGCCCCGCGCTGTTCCGCATGAACGGGATTTTGGCGGCTGAAATCACCAGCTATGACGACGCGCTGCCGGAACTGCGCGAGGAATTGGCCTTGGGCCGCGCGCGCCGCACCATCGAACAGGATATTCAGGCCATCGACGATCTGATGGCGGGCGGGGCCACGCTGGAAGAGGTCGCGCAAGAGACGGCGATGGACCTTGGCACCATCGACTGGCACCCCGACGAAGGCGAAGGCATGGCCGCCTATCCCGCCTTCAACACCGCCGCCGAAACACTGGCCAAGGACGATTTCCCCCGCATCCTGCCGCTGGATGACGGCGGCATCGTCGCGCTGCGGCTGGACGAAGACATCGCCGCCCGCGCACAAGAATATGACGAGGTTGCCGACCGCGTGCAGGCGATCTGGGACTCTGAGCGCACCGAGGCCGCGCTGCGCGCCTATGCCGAAACGCTGGTGCCACGCCTGCTGGAAGGGGCGACGTTCGAAGGCGTGGGCCTGACCACCACGCGCGAAGACGGCGCAATGCGCAGCGCCGCCATTCTGGGCACGCCGCCCGATTTCATGAGCCGGGTGTTTGCGATGAAACCCGGCGAAGTATCGATCGTGACCGCCTTTGGCGCGGCAACGCTGGTGCGGATGACGGGCGAACTGCCCCCCGATGACACGGACCCGTCCATCGTGGCGCTGCGCGCACAGGTGACGGGACAGGCCGATGCCGGGTTGCAGCAGGACGTCTATGGCGCGTTCTCGACCGATATCCAGCGCCGCGCGGGGGTCAGCCTGGATCAGGCCGCGATCAACGCGGTCAACGCGAACCAGCAGTAAGGCCGGAACAAAGGATCTTCGTGATGGAACTGACGCCCGCGTTCGACGCCTTTGCCACAGCCCATGCCGCGGGGCGCAATCAGGTGGTTTTTGCGCGTCTGGCCGCCGATCTGGACACGCCGGTGTCACTGATGCTGAAGATGACGGGCGCGGCCAAGGATGCGTTTGTGCTGGAATCGGTGACGGGTGGCGAGGTGCGCGGGCGCTATTCCATCATCGGGATGAAGCCGGACCTGATCTGGCAATGCCACGGCACGGCGGCACGGATCAACCGGTCCGCCCGCTTTGACCCTGACGCGTGGGAACCCGAAACCGCCGCGCCGCTGGACAGCCTGCGCGCGCTGATCGCGGAAAGCCGGATTGATTTGCCCGATGGCCTGCCCGCCGCATCGGCGGGGCTGTTCGGTTATCTGGGCTATGACATGATCCGGCTGGTGGAACATCTGCCCGATGTGAACCCCGATCCTTTGGGCCTGCCCGATGCCGTCATGCTGCGCCCCACGGTGATCGCCGTGCTGGACGGGGTCAAGGGCGAGGTCACGGTCGTGGCCCCCGCCTGGGTTACGCCCGGCCAATCCGCGCGCGCCGCCTATGCGCAGGCGGCGGAACGCGTGATGGACGCGGTGCGCGATCTGGAACGTGGCTTGCCCGAGGCGCGGCGCGATCTGGGCGAGGCGCGCGAAATCGCGCCCCCGGTGTCGAATTTCACCCGCGAGGGGTATCATGCCGCTGTTGAGCGGGCCAAGGATTACATCCGCGCCGGCGACATCTTTCAGGTGGTGCCGTCGCAGCGCTGGACGCAGGATTTCCCGCTGCCGCCGTTCACGCTTTATCGGTCGTTGCGGCGCACCAACCCCTCTCCCTTCATGTTCTATTTCAACTTCGGTGGCTTTCATGTGGTGGGGGCCAGCCCCGAGATTCTGGTGCGGGTGTTCGGGTCCGAGGTCACGATCCGCCCCATCGCGGGCACCCGTCCGCGCGGGGCGACGCCTGCGGCGGATGATGCCTATGAGGCGGACCTGCTGGCTGATCCCAAGGAACGGGCCGAACATCTGATGCTCTTGGACCTTGGGCGCAACGATGTGGGCCGCGTGGCGCGCATCGGCACCGTGCGCCCGACCGAGCAATTCATCATCGAACGTTACAGCCACGTGATGCACATCGTGTCGAACGTGGTGGGCGAATTGGCCGACGGGCAGGATGCGTTGTCGGCACTGCTGGCCGGGCTGCCTGCGGGCACGGTGTCGGGCGCGCCCAAGGTCCGCGCAATGCAGATCATCGACGAGCTGGAACCCGAAAAGCGCGGCGTTTATGGCGGCGGCTGCGGCTATTTCAGCGCGGGGGGTGACATGGATATGTGCATCGCGCTGCGCACGGCGATCGTCAAGGACGGCAAGCTTTATATCCAAGCCGGGGGCGGCATCGTCTATGACAGCGACCCCGAGGCGGAATATCAGGAAACCCTGCACAAATCCAACGCGATCCGCCGCGCGGCGGCGGATGCCTATCGGTTTGCGAACGGGAACGGCTGACCGTTCCCGCCGTTTGCATCACGCTTGACGCGCGCGGCCACCACCGTTGCCGCCACCACGGCGGCGGTTGGGTTTCGCGCCCTCGGGGCGGGCAAGGCCGGGATGAACGGGGCGCGGGGCCTGCGGTTTCGCGCCTGCGGGTTTCGCAGCGCCAGGTTTGGCCGCACCTGCGCCATTGCCAGAACCCTGCGGTTTCGGCCCACGGCCTGCGCCGCGCGATTGCGCGGCGGTGCGTGCGGCGGCCTTGACGGCGGCGGCGGCAGCGTCGGCCACCGCGCCCGTCCAGGGCCGCCCCGATGCAATCGGCAGCGAGGTTTTCAGGATTTTCTCGATATCCTTCAACTCGCCCATTTCCTCGGGTGCGCAATAGGCAATTGCCTTGCCGTCGCGGCCCGCCCGCGCGGTGCGGCCAATGCGGTGGACATAGGCTTCGGGGACGTTGGGCAGTTCATAGTTATACACATACCGCACATCCGGGATATCCAGACCCCGCGCGGCCACATCGGTTGCCACCAGAACCCGCACCTCGCCCGACCGGAAGGCGGCCAAGGCGCGGTCCCGCTGGCCCTGGCTTTTGTTGCCGTGGATCGAGGCGACGGCAAAACCGACCTTTTCCAAATGCTTGGACAGCTTCTCCATCCCGTGCTTGGTGCGCCCGAACACCAGCGCCAGTTCGTCGCGGTGGGTGTCCAGATGTTCGATCAGCAGATCGGTTTTCACCGATTTGGCCACGAAATGCACCTCTTGGGTGACCTTGGCCGCTGTGGTGCCGGACGGCGTGACCTGCACGCGGACGGGACGATCCAGATAGGCGGCACTGATTTCTTCCATCTGTTTTGGCATGGTGGCCGAGAACAGCATGGTCTGGCGCGCCTTGGGCAGCATATTGGCGATCTGGCGCAGCACGTGGATGAACCCAAGGTCCATCATCTGATCCGCCTCGTCCAGCACAAGAAAATGCGTCAGGTCCAGCCGCAGCGCCTTGCGCCCGATCAGGTCCATCAACCGCCCCGGTGTGGCCACCAGCACATCAACACCGCGCGCCAGCCCGCGTTCCTGCGGCACAAAGCCCACGCCGCCGACGATGGTCAGCACCTTAATGGGCGTGCCCACGGCCAGATGTTCCAGCGTTTCCGCGATCTGGCGCACCAGTTCGCGGGTGGGGGCGAGGATCAGCGCGCGGGTGGTTTTCGGCAGCGCGTGTTTGCGGTCCTCGATCAGGCGCGACAACAGCGGCAGGCCAAAGGCCGCCGTCTTGCCGGTGCCGGTCTGGGCCAGACCCAGCACATCGCGGCCCTCCATCGCGGGCGGGATCGCGCGGGTCTGGATCGGGGTGGGCTCGGTGATGCCACGCGCCTCAAGCCGTTCACACAGGTGGGCGCTGAGCCCCATCATTTCGAATTGTTTGGTCATGGGTCGTCTTTCCGCCCGCGAAAACCACGGGCAAATCGGGTCCGCCCGTCCTGCGGGTCGGTATCCTGAGCCTGCGGGCGGCGCATACCCCGCCGGCATCGTGCCATTGGGGCGGTTCCCGCGTCTCCCAGGCGTGATCAAGGGAAATCTTGCCATCGTTCCAGGATCGACCGACCCCGTCAGGCGCGTAACGCGGCCCCCTGCTCACGCGGCAGGAACGAATTGGGGGTCATATGGCCGATCCGACGCGCGGTGTCAATCTTGCGCGCAGCGGTGGGTTGCGGCGGGTGGAAATTCGCGCGCGCGCGGGGTAAGGCGGGGCCACCACAGCCGGAGGTGCCGCATGACCTTTTCCATCCTGTCGCGCTGCGAAGCCAAGGGGCTGCGCATGACCGGGCAACGCCGCATCATCGCCGCCGTGCTGGAAGATTCGGCCGATCACCCGGATGTTGAAGAGCTGTATGCCCGCGCGTCCGCCCGCGATCCGCATATCTCGTTGGCCACCGTCTATCGCACCGTCAAGCTGTTCGAAGAGGCGGGGATTCTGGACCGGCTGGAATTCGGCGATGGCCGCGCGCGGTACGAGGATGCCGAGCGCGACCACCACGACCACCTGATCGACATCGCCACCGGCGAAGTGATCGAGTTCTGCGACCCCGAGATCGAGGCCCTGCAGGAAAAGATCGCGGCCAAGCTGGGGTTCAAGCTCAAGGGGCACCGGCTGGAACTGTATGGTGTGCGGATCATCCGGGACTGAGCGCGCAGGGGGGCGCTGCCCCCCGGCTTCGCCTCCCCCCGGGATAGTTATGAACCAGAGAAGCCGGGACAGTCCGGGGCAGCGCGCGCGCCAAGCCATGATACAGGCGCATGGCTGCCCCGGCAGAGGCGGGCTATCTTTGCCGGGGCCACCCCGTTAGCTGTGGGGCGCGATCAGGGAGGATGGCATGGAAAATACACGCGGCGCGGGGCTGATGGTGGCCGCGATGCTGGCCTTTGCCATCGAGGATCTGTTCATCAAGAAGCTGGCGGTGGCGGGTGTGCCGCTGGGGCAGATCCTGCTGTTTCTGGGGCTGGGCGGCGGGTTGGTGTTTTCGTTGGTGGTGCGCGCGCGGGGCGAGGTGTTGATATCCAAGGTGCTGCTGCGGCGGGGCGTGATGTTGCGCAACATCGGCGAGATCATCGGCACCCTGGGGTTCGTGTCCGCCATCGCGCTGACGCCGATTTCCTCGGCCTCGGCGATCTTTCAGGCCAATCCGCTGGCGGTCACACTGGGGGCGGCGCTGTTTCTGGGCGTGCCGGTGGGTTGGCGGCGCTGGACCGCGATTGGCGTCGGGTTCGCGGGCGTGCTGTTGATCGTGCGGCCGGGGGCTGCGGATTTCGATCCACGGTCGATCTATGCGGTCATTGCGGTGTTCGGGCTGGCGCTGCGCGATCTGGCGACGCGGAACGTGGCGCGCGAGGTCAGTTCGATGCAACTGTCGGCCTGGGGATTTGCCACGCTGGTGCCGGCGGGGCTGTTCCTGTTCTGGCTGACCGGGACCGCGCCGATCACGCTTTTGCCCTGGCAATGGGGGTTCATGGCGGCGGCGCTGCTCTGCGGTCTGTTGGGGTATTACGCCATCACGGCGGCGAGCCGCCTGGGTGACGTGGCCTTTGTGACCTCGTTCCGCTATACGCGGCTGATTTTTGCGCTGATCATCGGGACGCTGTTTTTCGGCGAAAGGCCGGACCTGCTGACGCTATTGGGGTCGGTGCTGATCGTGGGGTCGGGGCTTTACAGCCTGTTGCGCGAGCGGCGGCTGGCGCGGGCGGCCCGAGAGGCCACACCCGTCGCGTGATTGCGCTATCTGGTTGCGCAAACAGCCTTTCTCTGCGGGCGCGGCCCGCCTATGCAGCGCGCAAGCCGTTGCAACCCCGTCAGGAGCGCCCCCATGAGCACGATCATCGACATCTACGCCCGCGAGATTCTGGACAGCCGGGGCAACCCCACGGTCGAGGTCGATGTAACGCTGGAGGACGGCACCATGGGCCGCGCCGCCGTGCCTTCGGGGGCGTCCACAGGCGCGCATGAGGCGGTGGAAAAGCGCGACGGCGACAAGCGGCGCTATCACGGCAAAGGTGTGCTGGAGGCCTGCGCGGCGGTGAACGGCGAGTTGGCCGAGGAACTGGTGGGCATGGATGCGACGGAACAGGTCGCATTGGACATGGCTATGATCGAGATCGACGGCACGCCCAACAAGGCGCGGCTGGGGGCCAATGCCATTCTGGGCGTGTCGCTGGCCGTGGCCAAGGCGGCGGCGGATTTCACCGCGCAGCCCTTGTATCGCTATGTCGGCGGCACGTCGGCACGCATCCTGCCGGTGCCGATGATGAACATCATCAATGGCGGCGAACATGCCGACAACCCCATCGACATCCAGGAATTCATGATCATGCCGGTCGCCGCCGCGGATATCCGCGAGGCGGTGCGCATGGGGTCGGAAGTGTTCCATGTGCTGAAGAAAGACCTGCATGCGGCGGGTCTGGCCACTGGCGTGGGCGATGAGGGCGGGTTTGCGCCCAACCTGTCCAGCACACGCGCGGCGCTGGATTTCATCCTGAAGGCCATCGAGACGGCGGGCTATACACCCGGCGAGGATATCATGCTGGCGCTGGATTGCGCGTCGACCGAATACTTCCGCGATGGCAAATATGTTCTGGCGGGCGAAGGGCTGTCGCTGACGGCGGCAGAAAATGTGGCCTATCTGGCGCAGCTTTGCGCCGATTACCCGATCCTGTCGATCGAGGATGGCTGCGCCGAGGATGACTGGGACGGCTGGAAGATGCTGACCGAGGCGCTGGGGGCCAAGGTGCAACTGGTGGGCGATGATCTGTTCGTCACCAACCCCGACCGGCTGGCGCGGGGGATCAAGGCGGGCGTGGGCAATTCCATGCTGGTCAAGGTGAACCAGATCGGCACCCTGACCGAGACGCTGCGCGCCGTCGATATGGCGCATCGAGCGGGCTATACCAACGTGATGTCGCACCGGTCGGGCGAAACCGAGGATGCCACCATCGCCGATCTGGCAGTGGCCACCAACTGCGGCCAGATCAAGACCGGGTCATTGGCGCGGTCGGACCGGCTGGCGAAATACAACCAGTTGATCCGCATCGAGGAAATGCTGGGCGAAACCGCGCAATATGCCGGACGGTCCATTCTGCGCGGCTGATGCTGCCCTGCTGCTGCGCGGTCACTCGCCGCGCAGCACGGCGGACACCGGGGCCAGTGCCACGCGGGCGGCGCGGTCTTGCAGGCCCCACAGCAGCAGCGCCGATATCGTCTCGGGGCGCAGGCGGCCCAGCATGATGACGCCCGCGTCGTCCGTGCCGGCCTTGAACGCGGCCTGATCCAGAAAGCGGCGGATGGTGCCCGCGTCCTGCCCCTCGCTGTCGAAATCGCGGAAGATGGTGGCGGCGGGAACGCCGGCCTTTTCCGCCAGCTTGCGCGCGGTATCCAGCCCCTTGGGCAGGAACACCGCGCCATGGCCGGAATCCGCCAGCATCGCGGTGACTTGGTCTGCGGCGACCTTGGTGGCCTGCACCCCGCTGCGGTCGCCTTCCATGACCGCCACCGATTCGGGCAGCGTGGTCAGGATCGACGCCAGCGCCTGTTCGACATCGGGGGCGGTCGCGCCTGCGGGCAGATCAGTCAGCGCCATCACCTCGAACCCGGCCGCACGGTAGCGCGCCATGGCGGCGGCGGCATCCGCGCGGGACGGATCGACTGCGAAGGTCAGCGGATAGGGGAAGGCGCGCAACGCCTCCAGCCCTACCGGGTTGTCGCCCCGGTCGATCAGCACGATGGCCATGCGCGGTTTGCCATCGGGGTTGGCAAAGGGCACGGCAAAGCTGTCGATGGCCCTGGGGCCTGCGGTGACAGCGGGTTTGTCGCGTTCGGTCAGCGGCACTGTGGGTTTGCCGATAGTCCGCGTCGCCGGGGCCTGCGGTGCGGCGGGCGGGAGGGCGGCGATCTGGGCGGCTTCGCTGGCCTCGGCATTGGGCGAGACATTCACGGCAGGATCGGGGGCAGGATCGGGGGCAGGATCGGGCACCGTTTCGACTTGTGGGGCGGTTTCGGAGGCTGGCGGGGCCTCGGCGGATTGAGCATCGGCGGGCGGGGCCACAGCGGGAGGGGCCTCGGCCGTGGGCTGCGGTGCGACAGGTGCCGTTGGCGCAACGGGGGCGGCCTCTGCCAAAGCGGCAGGCGCTGCGGCGGCGTCTGTGGTCGCGTCGGCGGCTGGAACAACAGGTGCATCCGGGGTGGGCGCTGTTTGCGGAGCAGCATCAGTAGCGGCCAAGGCGGCGGCATCCGGGCGCGGTTGCGGCGCTGCGACTTCGAGGGCCGGGACAGGTGGCGCGGCCCCCTCGGGGGCGGCAATCGCCCCGGTTTCAGACGCTGTGGCGGCGGCTTCTGGAACAGCCTCTGCCGGGCGCGGCGCGGGGGCTGTGATTTCCGGCGCGGCTGCGGTCAATGTCGTCTCGGGGGCCATCACAGTCTCGGTCCCCGGCGGCAGACGGGTTGCCAATGACACCGCCCCTGCCCCCACAACCGAGGTCAGCGCCCCCCAGATCATGCCGCTTGCCAGACCTCGTGCCATACCCGATCCCTCAACTGCCGTCACCGGGGCTTGGCCCCTTCGTTGCGCAGCGACACCTTATACACAAGCGCCGCGTTTGCCAGCCAGAGACAGCGCCGCGTTTCCCGACGCGACCCTCCCGTCGGCGCCTCTTGACGCTTCCGCGCAAGCCTGAACAACTATACTGCGCATCGGGGCAATGCCTCCAGCCCCTGTTAACCGGCGCGACCTTGCCTGTCACCACGTCCCAAGACCCGGCCGCCTACGTGGCCTGAAAGTTCAACATGCTGCTTCTGATCGACAATTACGACAGCTTTACCTACAACCTCGTGCATTATCTGGGCGAGCTGGGCGCGGATGTCGTGGTGCGGCGCAATGATGCGCTGGATGTGCAGGCGGCGCTGGCGCTGAACCCGTCGGCCATCGTTCTGTCGCCCGGTCCCTGCGATCCCGATCAGGCGGGCATCTGTCTGGCGCTGACGGCGGCGGCGGCGGAAACGCGCACGCCGCTGTTGGGCGTCTGTCTGGGGCATCAGACCATCGGGCAGGCGTTTGGCGGGAACGTGGTGCGCTGCCATGACATCGTGCATGGCAAGATGGGGCAGATGCACCATGCGGGCGCCAGCCTGTTTCGCGGCCTGCCCTCGCCGTTCATGGCCACGCGGTATCATTCGCTGGTGGTGGACCGCGCCACCCTGCCCGATTGCCTGGAGGTCACGGCCTGGCTGGCGGATGGCACCATCATGGGGCTGGCGCATCGCGACCTGCCTATTCACGGGGTGCAGTTTCACCCTGAAAGCATCGCGTCCGAACATGGTCACGCGATGCTGCGCAATTTCCTTGACCTTGCGGCGGTGCCGGCATGAGCGAGGCGCTGAAACCGCTGATCGCGGCGGCGGCCACGCGCACGCTGACCGCATCCGAGGCCGAGGCGGCGTTCGGCATCCTGTTCGCAGGCGAGGCGACACCGGCGCAGATCGGCGGCTTTCTGATGGCGCTGCGCACGCGGGGCGAGACGGTGGCGGAATACACCGCCGCCGCGCGGGTGATGCGGGCAAAATGCGTGGCGGTGCGGGCCCCTGCGGGGGCAGTGGATATCGTCGGCACCGGCGGGGACGGCAAGAAAACGCTGAACATCTCGACCGCCGCCGCCTTGGTTGTCGCAGGTGCGGGGGTGCCGGTGGCGAAACACGGCAACCGCAACCTGTCGTCGAAATCCGGCGCGGCGGATGCGCTGACCCATCTTGGCATCAACGTGATGGTCGGCCCGCAGGTGGTGGAACGCGCGCTGGCCGAGGCCGGGATCGGCTTCATGATGGCGCCCATGCACCATCCGGCGACGAAACACGTCATGCCCGCGCGGTCGGAACTGGGCACGCGGACGATCTTCAACATCCTTGGCCCGCTGACCAATCCGGCGGGCGTCAAGCGGCAGTTGACCGGGGCCTTTGCCCGCGACCTGATCCGGCCCATGGCGGAAACGCTGGGGCAGTTGGGGTCAGAACGCGCCTGGCTGGTGCATGGGTCAGATGGCACCGACGAGATGACGATCACCGGCGTGACATGGATCGCGGTGCTGGAACCGGATGGCACGGTGCGCGATATGGAACTGCACCCCGAGGATTTCGGCCTGCCGGTCCATCCCTTTGACCAGATCGCGGGCGACACGCCCGAGGTGAACGCGCGCGCGCTCCGCGCGCTTTTGGAGGGCGCATCGGGGGCCTATCGCGATGCGGTGCTGCTGAATGCAGCGGCGGCCCTTGTGATTGCCGATGCCGCCCCTGATCTGAAAACCGGCGTGGCGCAGGCCCGCCACAGCATCGACAGCGGCGCGGCGCAGGAATGTCTGGCGCGGCTCGTGAACGCCACGCGCGAAGGGTGAAAATGTGCTAGTTTAGCGTCATGGTTGATTCCCACGCGACAGGTGATCCATGGCGTTGAAAGTGTTCTGGAACCCGGCGGGGTTTGATCTTGACCAGATCGGCGACAAACAATTCGCATCCGTGACCGACGGCGACACGCCCAAGATCGTGATGTCCATCCGCATGTTGTCGGTCGATACGCCCGAGAAAAAGGTGGTGGCGCGCGGCCTGTCCACCGCCGAGGCCATTGACCTGTTTCCCAAGGTGCGCGCCTGGGTTCTGACGGGCGACAGCCCGGTGGGCGACGCGCTGGCCGCGCATCTGGCCGACAAGCTCGACCGCCCGGACGCCCCGCAAGCGCATTGGGCACAAGGTGCCGCCGCCACCGCCGCCCACAAGGCGCTGACAGATGCGCGGCTGAAACGGCCCAACGGCACCACGCGCAACCTGTTCCTGCGGGTCGCCGATGAACGGTTCGACAATTATGGCCGTCTGCTGGCCTATACCGCGCCGTCCTATGAGGCCGAAGAGCTGGCCGGGATGACACGCGCCGACCGCAGCACGTTCAATCTGGACATGGTTGCGAATGGCTGGGGTGCGACCTTGGTAATCTATCCGTCGATCCCGGGCGAGCTGGACCTGCCGCTGCTGCAAGAGGCCGCGCGCGTCGCCGTGGCCGAGGCGCGTGGCGCCTGGGCCGATCCCAAGGCGCTGACCGGCTATGAATACCGCATGGTCGAACGGCTGGCGCTGCTGCGACAAAAGCTGGACAAGGGGCAAAAGCCGACAGCGACCGACCGGAATGGCTGGGTCGAACGCTATTGCGCCGATATCAGCACCGGGCTGTTATATGCGCCGCGCGACTATTGCCGTGTGGCGGTGTGGAACCGGCTGTTCATCTGGAAAAAGGATGTCCGCGCCGCCGTTGCCAACCTTAACCTGACGCCTGCCCCCGAATTTGGCGGGGTGTGATCGCGGGCACTTTCGCTTGCACCAATGCGGGGCTAGTATGCCCGCATGAGCACAATTCTAGACCGCATCAAGGCCTACAAGCTGGCCGAAATCGCCGCCGACAAGGCCGCGAAACCGCAGGCAGACATCGAGGCCGAGGCGCGTGGCGCGCCCCCCGTGCGCCCCTTTGCGGATGCGCTCTTTGACGCCGCCCGCGAGGGGTACGGCCTGATCGCCGAAATCAAGAAAGCCAGCCCGTCCAAGGGCCTGATCCGCGCCGATTTCGATCCGGCTGCCTTGGCCGCCGCCTATGCGGCGGGCGGCGCGACCTGTCTGTCGGTGCTGACGGACACCCCCAGCTTTCAGGGCGCAAAGGATTATCTGGTGCAGGCGCGCGCCGCCTGTGACCTGCCGGTGCTGCGCAAGGATTTCATGTATGACCCCTATCAGGTCGCCGAGGCGCGCGCGCTTGGCGCGGATTGCATCCTGATCATCATGGCTTCGGTCGATGACGTGCTGGCCCATGAGTTGGAATCCGCCGCCGCCCATTGGGGCATGGATGCGCTGATCGAGGTGCACGACGCCGCCGAACTGGACCGCGCAACACGTCTGAAGTCCCGCATGATCGGCATCAACAACCGCGACCTTAACACCTTCGAGACCTCGCTTGATACCACGCGGCGGCTGTCGAAACATGTGCCGGGTGACCGGATGATGGTGTCGGAATCGGGCCTGTTCACCCCCGCCGATCTGGCCGACATGGCGATGTATGGCGCGCGGGTGTTCTTGATCGGGGAAAGCCTGATGCGGCAGGCCGATGTCACGGCGGCCACGCGCGCGATCCTGGCCGATCCGCTGCAACCGGGGGGCGCGGGATGAGCGGGAAGGACGCGGGGCTGAGCCATTTCGACGGCGCGGGCGCGGCGCATATGGTCGATGTCAGCGACAAGCCGGTGACGGCGCGGGTGGCGGTGGCCGAGGGCTACATCAAGATGACGCCGCAAACCCTTGCGATCATTGTGGATGGGCGCGCGGGTAAGGGCGATGTGCTGGGTATTGCGCGGCTGGCGGGCATCATGGGCGCGAAACGCACCGCCGATCTGATCCCGCTGTGCCATCCGCTGCCAATCACCAAGGTGGCGCTCGACCTGACCCCCGATGCGGACCTGCCCGGTGTGCGGATCGTGGCCACGGTCAAGACCACCGGCCAGACCGGCGTCGAGATGGAGGCGCTGACGGCTGTCTCCGTCGCAGCACTCACCGTGTTCGACATGGTCAAGGCGGTGGAAAAGACGATGGAAATCGGCGGCATCCGCGTCACGCTGAAGGATGGCGGCAAATCGGGCAGGTTCACGGCATGATCACCGTGGCGGAGGCGCTGGCAGCGCTGTTCGCGCTGGCCCCCCGGATGGGCACGGAAACCGTGGCGCTGCGGCAGGCGGCGGGGCGCGTGTTGGCGGCCCCGGTTGTGGCGACCCGCGCGCAGCCACCGTTTGCGGCGTCCGCGATGGATGGCTATGCGCTGACGGCCCATCCGCAGGTCGGCGACCGGTTTCAGGTTGTGGGCGAGGCGCAGGCGGGGCGGCATTGGCCGGGGCAGCTGATGACCGGCGAGGCGCTGCGGATTTTCACCGGCGCGCCCGTCCCTGATGGTGCGAATTTCGTGGTGATTCAGGAAGATACGTCGCGGATGTCAACCGAGCTGACCATCGCGCGCGATCCCGGTGACGGCGACAACATCCGCCCCGCAGGCGCGGATTTCGCGGCAGGCGCAACGCTGACCGCGCCGCGCCGGTTGCGGCCCGCCGATCTGGCGCTGATTGCCGCGATGAACGTGCCGCGCGTGACGGTGGCGCGGCGGCCCGAGGTGTCGCTGATATCCACCGGCGACGAATTGGTGATGCCGGGGGACGAGCCCGGCCCGGATCAGATCGTGGCGTCGAATACCTTTGGCCTTGCCGCGCTGTTTACCGCCGCAGGCGCGCAGGTGCGCGTGTTGCCGATTGCGCGTGACAGCCACAAGGCCATCATGCAGGCGTTCGACCTTGCCGCCGGGGCCGACCTGATCGTGACCATTGGCGGGGCCTCCGTCGGGGATCATGATCTGGTGGCCCCCGTGGTGCAATCGCTTGGCGCGACGCTGGGGTTCCACAAGGTGGCCATGCGCCCCGGCAAGCCGTTGATGGCGGGGCAGATCGGCGCCGCGATGCTGATCGGCCTGCCCGGCAACCCGGTGTCGGCGATGGTCTGCGGCCATGTGTTCGTGGCCCCGGTGCTGGCCGCGATGCAGGGCCTGCCGGCCACGCCGGTTCCCCGCCACCGCGCCGCCTTGCTGGCCCCCCTGCCCGCCAACGGCCCGCGCGAACATTACATGCGCGCGCAGGTCAGCCCCGATGGCATCATGGCCTTTGACCGGCAGGACAGCGCGCTGTTGACCGTGCTGGCAGAGGCCAATGCGCTGCTGGTGCGCCCGGTGAACGACGGGCCGCGCAACCTTGGCGACGTGGTGGATTACATTCCGCTCTAGTGGGGCTGTTGACACAAAACGTGAACATGGGTAGAACATTCCTTAACAATCCGTTGCGGACAGAGGAAGGGATGCGCCATGCTGACGAAGAAACAGCTTGATCTGCTGGAGTTTATTCACGCCCGCTTGCAGCGCGACGGGGTGCCGCCATCGTTTGACGAGATGAAGGATGCCCTCGACCTGCGGTCGAAATCCGGCATCCATCGGTTGATCACGGCGCTGGAAGAGCGCGGTTTCATCCGGCGGCTGGCGCACCGCGCCCGCGCGCTGGAAATCGTCAAGCTGCCCGACATGCTGCAAACGCCAAAGGCCGATACCGCGCCCGAGGCGGTGAAACCCGCCCCGAAACCAAAGGGATTTTCGCCCCGCGTGATCGACGGCGACCGCCCCGATGGCCCCCGCCCGCGCGGCGCGATGGACCTGTCCGAAGTCGCAGCCGTCGATCTGCCTGTGATGGGCCGCATCGCGGCGGGTGTGCCGATCGAGGCGATTGCGCATGCGTCCCATTCCATCTCGGTGCCCGGTGCGATGCTGGCAGGCGCGGGCGCGCATTACGCGCTCGAGGTCAAGGGCGACTCGATGATCGGGATCGGCATCAATGACGGCGACGTGGTGGTGATCCGCGAAAGCCAGACGGCGCAGAACGGGGACATCGTGGTGGCCTTGGTCGATGACGCCGAGGCAACGCTGAAACGCTATCGCCGCCAGGGGGGCATGATCGCGCTGGAAGCGGCGAACCCCGACTATGAAACCCGCGTGTTGCCCGAGGACCGGGTGCAGATTCAGGGCAAGCTGGTGGGGCTGATCCGCACTTATTGACCGGGTGCCGCCAGATTGCGCGCCCAGAGCCGCCCCGTGCCCTCTGGCCCGCGCTGCCACGTGCCATCCGCCCGCATGGCTATCGGCCCCGGCAACTGATCCGGGCCGGTGACGCGGCACGGCAGGTCGGGCGGCGGGGCGTTCACCACCAGCCACTCATCCGCCGCGCAGGTCAGTGCCGCCACCCGACCCTTGCCGGTGACATGGCGCAGGCGCAGGCCGTCCACCACAGGCGCCTGCCACCGCGCCGCCGCCGCCACCTGCCCTCCCAGATCGCCGTCGTTTTCCAGCCAGGTCTGCGCGACGAACCCTGCCCCCTCGGCGCGGCTGAGCGCGCGACCCGCAGGCGTCATCACGCCCACCAGCCCGCCATCCCCCGCGATCAGCAGCAGCGGGCGGGCGGCCTGTGTCCAGATCACCAGCGCGGCCAGCACCGGCAACGCTCCCAGCCACCGCGCGCCACCCTGCCACAGCACCAGCCACAGCCCGCCAAGCGCCAGCAGCGGCAGAACGATGGGCTGCGGCGCGGGCACCGCCGATTGCACCCCCGGCCAGGACGCGATTTCATGCGCGACGAGCAGCGTCCAGTCCAACCCCAACCCCATCGCCCACAGTGGCAGCGCCTCCAGCCCCAAGGGCATGGCCAGCGTTGCGATGACGGCGGCGGGCATCACCAGCACACCGAACAGCGGCACGGTCAGCAGGTTGGCCAGCAATCCGTAATGCGAGATCACGTTGAAATGCGCCGCCGCGAACGGGGCCGTCGCCAGCCCCGCCACCAGTGACGACAAGACCACCGACACCGCCCCTTGTGCCCATGACGGCCCCGGTCGCCAGCCACGGTCCGCCACCCATGAAAACACCGCGACCAATGCGATGGTGGCGGCAAAGCTCATCTGGAACCCCGGCCCGGTCAGCGCGTCGGGTCGCGCCAGCAATACAATCAGCCCGGCAAAGGCGACCGCGCGCAGCGAAAACGCCCGGCGGTCGAACAGCAGCGCGCCAAGGATCACCGCCGTCATCAGGAACGCGCGTTCCGTGGCCACACCGCCCCCCGACAGCGCCAGAAAGAACGCCGCCGCCGCCATTGCCGCCACCGCTGCAATCCGGCGGACCGGCAACCGCAGCGCCAGCGCCGGGACCAGCGCCAGTCCCAGCCGCACCGCCGCAAACACGAACCCGGCCACGATGGTCATGTGCAGCCCCGAGATCGAGATGATATGCGCCAGATTGGTGACCCGCAGCGCGTTCACGGTGTCCTGCGCCATGGCGGACCGGTCGCCGGTGGCCAGCGCGGCGGCAAAGGCACCGGTTTCCCCCGGCAGCGCTGCCTGTATCCGCGCCGACAGCCGCATCCGCAGCGCCGCCATCCCGCCGCCTGTGGCTTCGGACCAGACCATGACGGGCAGGCGGGTATAACCCACACCGCCCAAGCCCTGAAACCAGCTGTTGCGGCGGAAATCAAAACCACCCGGTTCCGTGGGGCCGCCGGGGGCCGCCAGATGCGCGGTGAACAGCAACACCTGCCCCGGCTCTGGCGCGAACCCCGCCGCAGCGCCTTGCAGCGTGATCCGCACCCGCGCGGGCGTGTCGGTCGCTGCCATCCGGTCCAGCACCACATCCGACAGCGTCACCCGCACCGCATCGCTTTGGGCGCGGTCGATGGCTGTGACGCGGCCCTGCACCGGGCCGTAATAGCGAAACTCCAGCACCGGGGCCGCCACGCGATGTGCCTGCCCGCCCGCGACCAGAAACCCCATTGCGATCAGGGCCAACGCCATGGCGAACGGCGTCACACCCTCGGGCAACAGCCATGATGCAGCAAGCCCCGCCAGCGCAAGTCCTGCGGCCCACGCATAATGCGCACGCAGGGGTTCGAATGGCAGGACGAAATACAAGCCGATCCCGCAGGCCAGCATCACCGGCACCCACGGGAACAACTGGCCCCTTTGGGCCATCCAGTGATCGCAAAGCGCGCGCCAGACCTGCAAGGCTTGTCCTGTCCCCAAGGCTTGTCCTGTCGCGTTGTGGCCGATAGACAGGCCGCGATCCTGCCCGCGATCCTGCACATGATCTTGCCCTCGACATGGTTAGCAAAAGGTTAAGACCCGCATGACCCCGCCTGTCGTCACCCGCTTTGCCCCCTCGCCTACCGGGTATCTGCATATCGGCGGCGCGCGCACCGCGCTGTTCAACTGGCTTTACGCGCGCGGACGCGGCGGCAAGTTCCTGCTGCGGATCGAAGATACCGACCGCGCGCGGTCCACCCCCGAAGCGACGGACGCCATTCTGCGCGGGCTGACATGGCTGGGTCTGGACTGGGACGGCGAGGTGGTCAGCCAGTTCGACCGCGCGCCGCGCCATGCCGATGTGGCCCATGACCTGCTGGCGGCGGGCAAGGCGTATAAATGCTTTGCCACGCAGGATGAAATTCAGGCCTTCCGCGACCAGGCCGAGGCCGAGAAACGCTCGACCCTCTTTCGCAGTCCGTGGCGCGACGCCGATCCCGCGACCCATCCCGACGCGCCTTATGTGATCCGCATCAAGGCCCCGCTGGACGGCGACACCGTGATCCGCGACATGGTGCAGGGCGATGTCGTGATCCGCAATGACCAGTTGGACGACATGGTGATGCTGCGGTCCGACGGCACGCCGGTCTATATGCTGGCGGTGGTGGTCGATGACCACGACATGGGCGTGACCCATGTGATCCGGGGTGACGATCACCTGAACAACGCCGCCCGCCAGATGATGATCTATCAGGCGATGGGCTGGGATGTGCCGGTCTGGGCGCATATCTCGCTGATCCACGGCCCGGACGGCAAAAAGCTATCAAAACGCCACGGCGCTTTGGGCGTCGAGGAATATCAGGCAATGGGCTATCCGGCGGCGGGGATGCGCAATTACCTGACCCGGCTGGGCTGGAGCCACGGCGATGCCGAGATTTTCAGCGATGCCGAGGCGCAGGCCTGGTTCGATTTCGACGGCATCGGGCGCGCGCCTGCGCGGCTGGATTTCAAGAAGCTGGACCATGTGTCAGGCCAGCATATCGCGCGGATGGATGATGCTGCGCTGCTGCATGAAACGCAGGCGTTTCTGGCGGTGACCGGAGCCGCAGCCCTGACCGATGTGCAATCCGCGCGTCTGCTGGCGGCGATGCCCTACCTGAAGGATCGCGCAAAAACCCTGCCGGAACTGCTTGAAAAGGCGCATTTTGCGCTGGTGTCGCGGCCGGTGGTGCCGGATGCCAAGGCGGCTGAGATGCTGGATGACGTATCCCGTGGTATACTGCGCGAATTGACGCCGCAGTTGCAGAATGTTAGCTGGATACGGGATGAGATCGAGGCTGCCGCCAATCGCTTTGCCGAAGACCACGGGATGAAATTCGCCCGTCTGGCAGGCCCCTTGCGGGCCGCGCTGGCGGGCCGAACGGCCACACCGTCGGTGTTTGACATGATGGTGGTGCTGGGACGGGACGAAACGCTTGCCCGTCTGGGCGATGCGACCGAAACTGGGGCTGGAATGGAAAAGGGCACGGGGCCCGGCGCGGATTGACCTGTCTGACCGTGGTTAACCGATCCGAAACCCGCAACGACCAAAGATGCCGCACGGGTGCAGCGCGCGCCCCGGCCTGACCAAAGGGACACGTGATGCAACCGACCAAGACCGCGACACTGAGCTTTGATGGCAAAAGCATTGATTTGCCGATGTATTCCCCGACTGCCGGACCGGACGTGATCGACATCCGCAAGCTGTATTCCCAAGCGGACGTGTTCACCTATGACCCCGGTTTCACCTCGACCGCGGCCTGCGAATCGACCATCACCTTCATCGATGGCGACGAAGGTGTGCTGCTGCATCGCGGCTATCCGATCGACCAGCTGGCGTCGAAATCGCATTTCCTCGAAGTGTGTTTCCTGCTGCTGTACGGCGAATTGCCCTCGTCCGCCGCGCTCGAGGATTTCGAGACGCGGGTGACGCGCCACACCATGGTGCATGAACAGATGCACAACTTTTTCCGGGGCTTCCGCCGCGACGCACACCCGATGGCCACAATGGTGGGCGTGGTCGGCGCAATGTCGGCGTTCTATCACGACAGCCTTGATATCAACGACACCTGGCAGCGCGAGGTTGCCGCCATTCGCCTGATCGCAAAAGTGCCGACCATTGCAGCGATGGCGTATAAGTATTCCATTGGGCAGCCGTTCGTGTATCCGCGCAATGAACTGGATTACGCGTCGAATTTCCTGTCGATGTGTTTTGCCGTGCCAGCCGAACCCTATTACGCCAATCCGATCCTCGCCCGCGCAATGGACCGGATTTTCATCCTGCATGCGGACCATGAACAGAACGCGTCCACGTCCACGGTGCGTCTGGCGTCGTCGTCGGGTGCGAACCCGTTTGCCTGTATCGCCGCAGGAATTGCCTGTCTTTGGGGCCCCGCGCATGGTGGTGCCAATCAGGCCTGCCTTGAAATGCTGAAGGAAATCGGGTCGGTAGACCGTATCCCGGAATTCATCGCGCGCGCCAAGGACAAGAATGACCCGTTCCGCCTGATGGGATTTGGCCACCGCGTCTATAAAAACTTTGACCCGCGCGCAACCGTGATGAAACAATCCGCCGACGAAGTGCTGGATTTGTTAGGCGTTGCCAACAACCCGCTGTTGCAGGTGGCCAAGGAACTGGAACGCGTGGCGTTGCAGGATGAGTATTTTGCCGAAAAGAAACTGTTCCCGAATGTGGATTTCTATTCCGGGATCATTCTTGAGGCGATGGGTTTCCCGACCTCGATGTTCACGCCGATTTTCGCAGTGTCGCGCACCGTCGGCTGGATTTCGCAGTGGAAAGAACAGATTGCCGATCCGAACCTGAAGATCGGCCGCCCGCGCCAATTGTATCTGGGCGAAACAACCCGCGATTATACCGATATCGAAAAGCGCTGATACAGCCCGAAACGATTGCGCCGCCCCGTCCTTTGGGGCGGCGTTTTCGTTTGCTGATACTTGCGCGGCTATTGGGTTTCATTAACCAAGACGTGCAAAATGCGGCGATGTTCACCGCATGTTGACGCGCCCCAGACGATCCTCCGTGCATCAAATCGGAGGCGACTATGGGCATAGTCTTGGCGATGATGCTGCTTGGGGTGCTGGGTCCGTTGCTGATCGGTACGGACGAGGTCAGTGGCACCGATGATTCTGACCGAATCGAAGGCCGCGATGGCGCGGAAACCCTGCAAGGGGGCGGTGGCGCGGACCTGCTGCTGGCCGCCATGGGCGATGATGTCGTGTCGGGAGGTGGCGGTTCTGACTGGATCTTTGCCGGGGATGGCGATGATATTATCGCCGGCGATGCGGATGGAGATGTGATCCTGCCCGGCGCGGGCGCGGATCGTGTCGATGGCGGCAATGGCGATGATTTCATCGAGGCGGCCAATCTTGTGGACCTGGACGCGCTGAACGCCTCGCTGCGCACCGCGCGCAGCTTTGCCGATATCCGCTTTGACTATGATTTCGCGGCAAAACCCGACGCGGGCGACAGTGTTCAGGGGGGCGGCGGTGATGACACGATCCTTGCCGGTCCCGACGATACGATCAGCGGCGGCGCGGGCGCGGACCAGATCGCCACCGGCGATTGGGGCCGTAACGCCCCGCCCGCGACCGTGACGGATTTCGACCCGGACGCGGATATGCTGACCTACACCTATCGCGTGGGCACCGCGGCACCCGTGCTGACGACGCAAACCGACCCCGCAAGCGGCGATGTGACGGTATTGGCCAATGGGCAGGCGGCAGTGATTCTGCGCAACCTGCCGCAGGGGTTCGATCCGGGCCGAATCACAATCAGGCTTTGGCGCGACGCCGCGTGATCGCACAGTTGACCGCGCCATTGTCGTGAAACGCGAAACATCCAACCCAAACAGAAGGGATTGAATAGACTCAGACCGCAGTTGTCGCCGGATGCGGGAAAAGCATTTGGCAAGACCCGCCCAGGCGGCCATAAACATGGCAGAAATGTGGCGTAGTGCCCGTTGATTTGGATCAGGAGTTGGGTATGGGCGGGATTGTCTTGCTGAGTTTGCTGGCAACTGGTGCTGCGGTTGCCCTGTTGATCGAGTTGTTCGGGTCGGATGGCAGTTCGGATACCCCCGACACGCCCGGCGATGAGGACACCGACGGTCCCGACACCATGACCCCGCAAGACGACCGGATCACCGGGACCGCAGGCAGCGATACGCTGACCGGGACGGCGGAAAATGACGACATGTTCGGGCTGGCGGGGCAAGATATTCTACTTGCCGGGGCTGGCGATGATTTCCTGTCCGGTGGTGACGACCAGGATGTGCTGTTCGGCGGGGCGGGTAATGACACTGTCCAGGGTGGCATCGGCCCGGATGCGCTCATCGGTGATCGCGGGGCCGATAGTCTGTCCGGCGGTCTGGGTGGTGATGTGTTGATCGGCGTGGATATCGGCACATCCGGATTTACAAGCGGCACAGGCGCGGACGCAGATTTTCTGGCCGGGTTGCCTGATCTGGACACGGATGAAGGCGACACGCTATCCGGCGGTTTTGGCGATGACGAGATCATCCTTGGCAGCCAGGATTCGGCGACCGGGGGCGAAGGCGACGACAGCTTTGTGCTGGGCGAATGGGTCGACCCGGCACGTCCCGCCGTGATCACCGATTTCAACGGCGAAGATGACACCATCACCCTGGGCATCGAAGGCGATCTGACCGATGCCGAGGTGCTTGTGCGCGCCAATGCGGCTGGCGAGTCGGAAATCGTTCTTAACGGGGTTGTGGTCGCCCGCGTGATCGGGACCGGTGCGACGCTGACGGCGGCGGACCTGAACCTGATCGAGATCGCGAGTGGCCCCGGCCCCGGCCCGGATGTTGACGACACGCTGACCGGCACGGCGGGCAGTGACACCTTGTTCGGCTTTGGCGGCGACGATTCGCTGATCGGGCTTGAGGGCGAAGACACCCTGATGGGCGGCGACGGGGACGATACGGCGCAAGGTGGACCGGGGGCTGATGTCGTGCTGGGCCGTGACGGCGACGACGCGCTGACCGGCGGCACGGGCGCGGACCTGCTGCGTGGTGGGTTGGGCAATGACACCGTCTTCGACAATTTTGGCGTCGATACGCTGATCGGCAGCGGTGGTGACGATCTGCTGGCCTCTGGCGCGTTCTTTGACGGCGCGGCGCTGACTTTGGCGACCGGTGACACCACCTTGGCCGCGTTGTTGTCGGCGATCCCGGATGATCTGGCCGATACCGACCGCGAAGACGTGTTGAACGGTCAGACCGGCGATGACACCATGATCGGCGGGCGCGATGACACGCTGATCGGCGGCGAAGGCAATGACGTGTTTGTCGGCGGCGACTGGACCATCGGCACCCGCGCGCCCGTGGTGTCTGATTTCGCGATTGCCGACGACGTGATCCTGTATGCCTCGTCGACCTCGGTCGCGTCGGACCTAACCGTGACCTATGAAGGCGAGGATGCGGTGCTGCGCGACGCAGGCCAGCCGGTGATGATCATTCAGGGCGTCGGCAGCGCGTTTACCCTGGCGCAGGTCCAGTTCCAGGCGCGCTGAACATCACACCGCCGCCGGTTGCAACAACCGGCGGCGTTTTCTTTTACCGGCCTTCGAATTTCGCCGGACGCTTTTCCAGAAACGCCAGCACACCCTCGCGGAAATCGCGGGATTTGCCGACTTCGCCCTGCAACCGGCCCTCAAGGTCCAACTGGTCGCTCAGCGAGTTGTCCCAGGACGCGCGGATCGCCTGCTTGACCTTGGCATAGGCGAGCGTCGGACCCGCCGCCAGATGCGCGGCGCGCGCCTGCCAGTGGGCGGCGAAATCGGCATCCGCGACCGCCTCCCAGATCAGACCCCAATCGGCGGCCTGCCGGGCCGTGATCTTGTCGGCGAACAGCGCCGCGCCCATCGCCTTGGCCGCGCCCATGCCGCGCGTCATCCAATAGGTGCCGCCTGCATCGGGGATCAGCGCGATCCGGGTAAAGGCTTGCAGGAAATAGGAACTTTCGGTGGCGATTACCACATCGGCGGCCAGCGCAAGGTTCGCGCCCGCGCCCGCCGCCGCGCCGTTCACGGCGGAAATCACCGGCACCGGGCAATCATACAGCGCGCGCAGCATGGGGCCGTATTCGTCGCGGAGCGTGCGTTCAAGGTCGATCTCGGCCCCGTTGACGCGGTCCGACAGGTCTTGGCCGGAACAGAACGCGCGGCCTGCGCCGGTCACCACCAGCACGCGGGCCTCTGTGCCAGCCGTCCGCGCGGCCTCGGCGATCTCGGCGCGCATCAGGCTGTTCAGCGCATTCATCTTGTCGGGGCGGTTCAGCGTCAGCACCGCCACGCCGTCGGTCACGACATAGGTGATCGTTTGATAATCCATGGCTTTCCTCCCTGTCCGGGGGCACGATGACCCAAGGCAGTTGTCAGGAAAAGCCGAAACCTTGCGTCAGTCGCCAAGAATGTCGCGCAATCGGGCCTGTTCATCCGGTGTCAGCGCCGGTGCCGCCTCGGGCGCGGTCTGGCGGCGGCGCAGGAAGGCCACACCGACCCCCAGCCCCACCAGCAACATCCCCGGCCCCGCGCCCCACAGAACCCAGTTTGACCCGCCGGTCTGCGGTTTCAACAGCACGTATTCGCCAAAACGCGCGACAATGAAATCAAGGGTCTCGCTGTCGCTATCGCCCGCGACCAGCCGTTCCCGCACCAACAGCCGCAGGTCGCGCGCCAGATCGGCGTTGGATTCGTCGATGGATTCGTTGCGGCAAACCAGACAACGCAATCCCTTGCTGATCTCGCGCGCGCGCTGTTCCAAGACGGGATCGGCAAGGATTTCATCGGGTTGCACGGCGGCAACTGGCGTCGCCAGCGCTAAAGCCAGACACAGCACCAGCCGTCTCATTCGGCAGGCACCGCCGCAACAGGGGCGCGGCGCGCCCCGGCGGCGACGCGGTATCGCCGGTCGGTCAGGCTGATCAGCCCGCCAAGCGCCATCAGGATGGCCCCGCCCCAGATCCAGTTGGCGAAGGGTTTGATATAGGTGCGCACCACCCAGCCGCCGTTCGCCTGCACGTCGCCGATAACCAGATACAGGTCGCGCCACGGACCGCTGGCAATCCCGGCCTCGGTCGTCGGCATCTGCGCCACCGGATAGACCCGCTTTTCCGGATGCACGGTTGCCATCAGACGTTCGCCCCGCGCCACGGTCAGCGCGGCCACCGTCGCGATGTAATTCGGCCCCTGCTGCCGTTCGACGGATTGCAGCGTGACGGTATAGCCCGCAACGTCAAAGGGTTGGCCGATCTGCGCCGTGCGCACATCTTCGACATCATAGGCCATCAGCCCCGCGATACCGATAAATGTCACGCCCAGACCGGCATGGGCCGTGGCCTTACCCCAATCTGCGCGCGGCAGACGCAACAGGCGCGCAGCCCCGCCCGACCCGGTGCGCGACCAAAGATCAATCGCCGCCGCCGCGATCAGCCACACGCCCAGCGACAGTCCCACCGGACCCAGGGCCGACCGCCCGGTCTGCACCGCGAACATCAGCGCCAGCGTGGCAAAGGCCAGCACCAGCGCCGGGGCCATCAGGCGCAACGATTTGTCCAGCGTCGCGCGTTTCCACGGCATCACGGACCCCAACGGCAGGATGATCGCCAACCCAACCATGAACGGGGTAAAGGCGGCGTCAAAGAACGGCGGGCCGACCGACAGCTTACGGTCAAACACCATTTCTGCGAACAGCGGCCACAAGGTGCCGACAAACACAACCAGTGCCGACACCGCCAGCAACAGGTTGTTGACCACCAACGCGCTTTCGCGGCTGACCATGGCGAACACGCCCTTGGCCTCCATCACGCCTGCGCGGGCTGCAAACAGCGTCAGAGCGCCGCCCATGAACACGGCGAGGATCAAGAGGATGAACACGCCGCGCTCGGGGTCATTGGCAAAGGCGTGAACCGAGGTGATCACGCCCGAGCGCACGATGAACGTCCCGATCAACGAGAACCCGAAGGCCATGATCGCCAGCAGGATGGTCCAGCTTTTCAGCGCCTCGCGCTTTTCCACCACGATGGCCGAATGCAGCAGGGCGGCGGCCAAGAGCCACGGCATGAAGGACGCATTTTCGACCGGATCCCAGAACCAGAACCCGCCCCAGCCCAATTCGTAATAGGCCCACCATGATCCCAAAGCGATGCCGATGGTCAGGAACACCCAGGCTGCCAATGTCCAGGGCCGCACCCAACGGCCCCAGGCAGCGTCCACACGCCCCTCGATCAGGGCGGCGACGGCAAAGGCAAAGGTCATCGACAGCCCGACATAGCCCAGATACAAAAACGGCGGGTGAAAGGCCAAACCGGGGTCTTGCAGCAGCGGGTTCAGGTCGTTGCCATCCATCGGCGGCACGGCCAGACGCAGGAACGGGTTCGAGGTGAACAGAATGAAGGCGTAAAACGCCACCGACACCGCCGCCTGCACCGCCAGAACGCGGGCGCGCAGCGTGGGGGGCAGATTGCCCCCCGACCACGCCGCCGCCGCGCCAAACAGCGCGAGGATCAGCACCCACAGCAGCATCGACCCTTCGTGGTTCCCCCAGACGCCCGACACCTTATACAGCATCGGCTTCAGCGAATGGGAGTTTTCCACCACCAGTTTCAGGCTGAAATCCGAGGTCACGAAGGCATAGGTCAGCGCTGCAAAGGAAAAGCCGATGAACAACAGTTGCAGCATCGCGGCGGGTTCCGCGACGGCCATCCATCCGGGCCATCGCCGCGCGGCCCCGATCATCGGCACAACGGACTGCACGACCGCGATCAACGCGGCGAGGATAAGGGCGAAATGTCCGAGTTCTGTAATCATTGTGCAAAGATAGTCTGTCACCACGCCCGCGCCAATCGGAAAACCTTGTCCGGTTCCGTCACATTGTCGCGGGTCTTGCCGGATCAGCGGTCGCCTGATCCGCCGTTGGGTCCGCTGTCCGATCCGCGCGCGACCGGACGGGTGCGCCGCCACTCGTCCAGCGCCGGGTTTTGGCCGGGTTTTCCAAGCGCTTGGGTCAACCGTGCATCGCGGCCTGTATCAGCGGCACCGGGGCTTGTCGCGGCCAGCCGCCGCAGCGCGGAGATGTTGTTGATCACCGCAGGCGCCGTTGCCAGTACACGCACCACGCTGGCCTGAAATTCCTGCCCCTTGGCCTGATGCCGCGCGCCGAAATAGAAACTGACCACGGCCCCCATAAGCCACCACAAGGGTTCCGGCACCAGCGCGATGCCCTGCATCCGCTCTGCGAACCACAGGGGGTCCACCATCGCCGCGCCGAACAGCCCCAGCGTGCCAAGCGCCAGCATCGGGCGCGGCAGGCGGTTGACGCCGTCCATCACCCGGTCGAACCACGATGATGTCGGGCGGATGAACTCGGCCCCATATTGCGCCAATGTCGCCTCGGCCAGAGACGCCTCGCGCGCCCCCGCCTTGTCGGCGTTTTCGCGGAACACCTCGGCGGTGTCGCGGATCACATTGCCGCCATCGCCAAAGACCACGTCCAACCCTTTGTCGATCAGCCCCATGTCGCCGTCCTTTCGCGAAATGCCGTGTCGGTCAGATGATAGCGCGGGTGCAGGAATTCCTCGGCGCGGCGCACCCAGCCGCCCTTGCCGCCAGACCGGGTGCGGGCGTATTTGCGGCTGGCGGGGCGCGCATCGGCCAGCGCCAGATAATAATCCCGCCGCGCAATGCCATAGGCATCCGCCAGATGACCGGGCGCATCTGCGGCCGCCTGCGCCGCCGCCGCCACGGTCTGCGGCCCGATCACGCCATCGACGGTGACCGCATAGCCCATGTCCGCCAGCAGCCGCTGCAACAGCCGCACCGCGTTCACCCCGGCGTTGACCTGCATGTCAAACACCGATGGCTGCAACAGCGCGGGCAGCCGGTCGATACCGGGCCTGCGCCAATATTCCTCGATGAAGATATCGACGGCATCCGCGCGGGTCAGCGCGCGCACATCGGCCACATCCACCGCGCCATCTGCGGTCAGGTCGATTCCCAGCCGCCGCAGCGTATGGATCGTCACGCCGTGCTTGGTGGCCCCGCCGGGGTCGTCCGGGTCATCCACGAACCCGCCTTCGCGGGCGACGATGTCTTCGGCCAGTTTGCGGATATCGCGCATGGTGCCCCCGCTGTGCATCCGGTGTTCCGATGCCGCCAGACTGGCGCGGCAGGGTTAACGGATGGTCACCGGGCCGCGCGTCAGCTTTGCGGCTTGGCGGGGTCTTGATACACGCCTTGTTCCTTCAGCGCGTCGATCACCTCGGCGGGCATGTAGGTTTCGTCGTGCTTCGCCAGGATTTCCGTGGCCTGAAACACCCCGTCCACATAGCGCCCGGTGCCGACCATGCCCTGATTTTCCGCGAACAGGTCGGGCAGGATACCGGTATATGTCACCGGGATCGACGCGCCGCCATCGGTGACGGCAAAACGGATCGTCTCGCCCTGCCCGCGCACGAGGGTGCCGGTTTCAACCAGCCCGCCGATACGAAAGATTTCATCGGGGCGCGGGGGTTCGGCGATGATCTGGCTGGGCGCGCGGAAAAAATTGATTCCGTCTTGCAAGGCGTAGCCAATCAGCGCGGTCGCCCCGATCAAGGCGACCGTCGCAAGCGCGATGATCTGCACGCGGCGTTGTTTCTTCAGACCCTTCATCGGTGCCTCCGTTCTTTGTCCAAGACTACGCAGCACGGTCGCGTGTCACAATCCCCCTGCGCGCAGCGGTCGCAGCGCCGTTACGTGGTCAGGCCGCCTCGAACCGGATCGGGCGGCGCAGGAATTGCGTGGCGCGGTCGGACACCCGGCGCGGATCGCCGGTGGTCAGGAACTTGCGCGCCGTCCCCTGCCCCAGCATGTCGGGCCGCCGCGCCAGATAATCGGCCAGACTGTCGGCCACAAGGCTGGGCTGCGAGAACACCTTGATCTGCGGACCAAGGGCGGCGCGGAACACATCCTCGACCAGCGGGTAATGCGTGCATCCCAAGACGGCGGCGTCGGGTTCCGGCATCTTGCGTTTCAGCGCGTCAACATGGCTGCGCACCAGCGCTTCGGCAAGGATCATGTCGCCATCCTCGATCGCATCGACCACGCCGCCGCAGGCCTGCGCCTCGACATCGACGCCGATGGCACGGAACGCCAGTTCGCGCTGAAATGCGCGGCTTCGCACCGTGGCGGGCGTGGCAAACAGCGCCACATGTTTCACGGCCACTTCGCGCGGTGAGGTGTTGTCGCCCCATTGCCGTTCGGTCAGCGCCTCGATCAGCGGCACGAACACGCCCAACACACGCTTGTCGCGCGGCACCCAGGTTTCCTGCATCCGGCGCAGCGCGGCGGCAGAGGCGGTGTTGCAGGCGAGGATGACCAGATCGCAGCCTTCCTCCCAGATGCGGGCGACGGCGGCGCAAGTCAGGTCATAGATGTCATCGGCATCGCGCACACCATAGGGCGCATGGGCATTGTCGCCGAAATACACAAACGGCACCTCGGGCAGCCGCGCCTCAAGCGCCGACAACACCGTCAGCCCGCCCAGACCGCTATCGAACACGCCTACTGCCATGATACCCTACTGCCGGTGTTTTTCTTCAAACTCAAAGCCATAGTCGAAGGATTTGAGCGGCGATGGCGACAGTGCATAGGTCTGCTGGCGCAGATAATCCATCAGCGCGCGGGTATCGCCGGACCGCGCGTCAATTTCGGCGCGGGGGATGGGCTGGCCGATGACAACGCGCACGGGGGTGTCGATACGCTTGGCGAATTCCTTGATCAGCAGACCCATCCGCAGCGTGACGTGCAGGTGGCTGGCGATCTGGAACATGCGGCTGGTGTGGCCGTCAAAGAACACCGGCACCACGGTCGCGTCGCTTTTGGCGATCATGCGCGCGGTGAACCCGCGCCAGCCGGGGTCCATCGGTTGCCGGAACGGCTTGGCCGCCGTCGACACCGTGCCGCCCGGAAACACCCCGATGGCCCCGCCCTGCGACAGGTAACGCAGCGATTCCTTGCGGGTTTGCAGGTTCAGCGCGATGGCTTCTTTGGTTTCATCGAACGAAATCGGCAGGATGATCTTTTCCAGATCGGGGGCCTTGCGGAAAATCCGGTGCGCCAGAATACGGAAATCGCCGCGCACCACCGACAGGATATGCCCCATCATTAGCCCGTCGAGGATGCCATAGGGGTGGTTCGCGATCAGGATCATCGGACCATCCTTGGGGATGTTGTCCAGACTGCCGCCGACCACATCAAGGCTAAGGCCATAACGTTCGACGATGACCTGCCAGAAATCCCGCCCCGCCGCGATTTCCTGTTCATAGCCGCGCGCGCGCTTGATCAGCGTGATGCGCCCGGTGACGTTTTCCATCACCCGGATCAGGGCACGGCCACCTTTGGTTTCTGCGGAATGGGCATAGGAAATGTCGCGGGCGATCTGTCGTTCGCTTTGGGTCGGTTTCATCTGGTGCCTGTCCTTGGTCATCCCTATTGCATAGCGGGACGCGGCGGCGCTTGCCAGATGAATGACGGCAACGTGACGTTGCGCGCGACATTATTCCGCCGCGCGCAATGACCCGGATCAGTGGAGTGGGCCGTTATTCTGCGGCGCGGCGCAAATCGCTGCCGCCCACCTGGATCACCGCCAACAGTTCCGACCGTCGCGCGGCGGCCTTGGTGGCATTCGCCTCTTTGACATGGCCAAAGCCGCGGATTTGCAGCGGCAGTTCCGCCAGCGCCACGATCGCGTCACGTGTGGCATCCGTCAGGCGCGGCAGCACTTCGGCCATGTCGGCCTCGTATTGCGTGATCAGGCCGCGTTCCATCCGGCGTTCCGCTGTGCGCCCAAAGAGGTCGAACATGGTCCCGCGCAGCCCCTTCAGCCGCGCCAGCAGCTTGAACCCCGTCAACATCCGGGGACCAAACTCGCGCTTCATCGGGTGGCCATCCGCGCCGGGTTTCGAGATCATCGGCGGGGCGAGGTGGAAATTGACGGTGAAATCGCCGTCAAATTCGGCGCGCGCCTTGGCGACCGTGGCCAGATGCAGGCGCGCCACCTCGTATTCGTCCTTGTAGGCCAGCACCTTGTGATAGCCCTGTGCGACCGCCTCTTTCACGCGGGCATCCGTGATGCCGTCCACCAGCGCGCGATACTTCCGCGCCAGCGCCGCGTCCTGATAATCCGTCAGGTGCCGCGCGCGGAACGCGATGCGTTCTTCCAGTGTCTTCGGTTTGTCCACCACCTTGGGTGCCATCAGGCGCGCCACTGCTGCCGGGTCCACCACCGCCCAACGGCCAATATCGAAAGCGCGTAGGTTGCGGTCAACGGATGCGCCGTTCAGCCGGATTGCATCTTGCAATGCGGCAAGTGACAACGGGATAAGTCCGCGCTGCCAAGCCGCGCCGAACACCATCATGTTCGAATAGATCGAATCGCCCAAGGCGACGCGGGCCAGCTCAGAGGCGTCGAACAGCGTCAGCGCATCGCGCAACCGCGCTTCCAGCGCCAGTTCCAGCCGTTCGCCGGGGATGCGAAACTCGGTGTTGCGGGTGAAATCGCCGGTCACGATGTCGTGGTTGTTCACCACCGCCCCCGTGCGCCCCGTGCGTGTCAGCCCCAGCGTTTTCGCACCCGCCGACACCACTAGATCGCCGCCGATCAACGCGTCCGCCTCGCCGGTGGCCACACGCACCGCGCTGATGTCATCGGGCGTATTGGCGATGCGGCAATGGATATGCACCGCGCCGCCCTTTTGCGCGAGGCCGGCCATCTCCATCATGCCCGCGCCCTTGCCGTCGATCTGCGCCGCCTGCGCCAGCACTGCGCCCAGCGTCACAACGCCCGTGCCGCCAACCCCGGTGATCACCACGTTCCAGGTGCCACGGATGGTGGGCAGCACCGGCGCGGGCAGGTCCGGCAAGGTGAATTTCGCGCCTTCGGCCTTTTTCACCCGTGCCCCGTCCAGCGTGACAAAAGACGGGCAGAAGCCCTTGATACAGCTGAAATCCTTGTTGCAGGACGATTGATCAATCGCCCGTTTGCGGCCCAGTTCAGTATCCACCGGCACGATGGACACGCAGTTCGATTTCACCCCGCAATCGCCGCAGCCCTCGCAGACATCGGTGTTGATGAACACGCGGCGATCCGGGTCGGGAAATTCGCCCCGCTTGCGGCGGCGGCGTTTTTCGGCGGCGCAGGTCTGGATATACAGGATCACCGACACGCCGGACAGCGTGGCGCAGCGTTCCTGGACGGTTTGCAATTCGGCGCGTTCAAACGCCTGCACATTGGCCGGGAAGCCATAGATGTTCACGTCTTCCTTGTCGTCATAGACGACAAACATCTGTTCCACACCCATCGCGCGCACCTCGGCGGCGATGCGATAGGCGGTCAGGCCACCCTCGTTGGCCTGGCCCCCGGTCATGGCGACGGCGTCGTTGAACAGGATCTTGTAGGTGATGGTGGTGCCCGCCGCGACAGCCGCGCGGATTGCCTGAATCCCCGAGTGGTTATAGGTGCCGTCGCCAAGGTTCTGGAACACATGCCCGCGGGTCGAGAATTTCGATTCGCCGATCCAGTTCGCCCCCTCGCCGCCCATATGGGTATAGCCCAGCGTCGAACGGTCCATCCATTGCGCCATATAGTGACAGCCGATCCCCGCGTAGGCGCGGCTGCCCTCGGGAACCTTTGTGCTGCTGTTATGCGGGCAACCCGAACAGAAATAGGGGATGCGCGAGGCTATTTCCTGCGCGTTGTCATTGCGTTTCGCCTCGCGGATCGCGTCCAGCCCCGCGACGATGCCCGCACTGTCACAGCCTTCTTCGATCAGGATTTCGCCGGATTTCTCGGCGATCCAGACCGGGTCCAACGCGCCTTTCGACGGAAACAACTCCGCCGCCTCCAGCCCGCCCTTGCGCCAGCCATAAACGCGGCGACCACGGCGGTCGTCGAAAATCGCTTCCTTGATCTGCACTTCCAGCAGCTTGCGCTTTTCCTCGACCACCACGATCAGGTCCAGCCCTTCGGCCCATTCCTGAAACGACAGCATGTCCAAGGGCCAGACCTGCGCCACCTTGTAGGTGGTGATGCCCAGCCGTTCCGCCTCGGATGCGTCAATCCCCAACAGCGCCATGGAATGCAAAAGATCGAGCCAGTTCTTTCCCGCTGCGACAAAGCCGATCTTGGCACCGGGTTTGCCCCAGACCCGCTTGTCGATGCGGTTGGCGCGCGCGAAGGCCTCGGCGGCGCGGCGTTTGTGGTCGATCAGGCGCGCTTCTTGGGCGGTGGGGGTATCCACCAGGCGGATATTCAACCCGCCCTGTGGCATGGCGAAATCCGATGGGGTCACCACCTGTACCCGTTCGGGGCGGGCATCCACCACCGCCGTTGCCTCGACGGTATCTTTCATGGTTTTCAGCCCGACCCAGCAGCCGCTGAAGCGCGACAGCGCATAGCCGTAGATGCCCAGATCAAGGATTTCCTGCACGCCCGCCGGGCTGACGATCGGGATATAGGCGTCGATCAGCGCCCATTCTGATTGGTGCAGCACGGTCGAGCTTTCGCCGGTATGGTCATCGCCCATCGCGACCAAGACGCCGCCATTTACGGACGTTCCTGCCATGTTGGCGTGCCGGAACACGTCGCCGGACCGGTCCACGCCGGGCCCCTTGCCATACCACAGGCCAAAGACGCCATCATGCGTGCCCTCGCCGCGCAGTTCCGCCTGTTGCGCGCCCCAGATCGCGGTGGCGGCCAGATCCTCGTTCAGCCCTTCCTCGAATGTGATGTCATTTTGCGCCAGCACCTTGCCCGCGCGGCGCATCTGCATGTCGACCGCGCCCAAGGGTGATCCGCGATACCCAGTGACGAATCCCGCCGTGTTGATCCCCGCCGCCCGGTCGCGGGCCTTTTGCATCAGCATCAGCCGCACCAGCGCCTGCGTGCCGTTCAACAACACCGGCGATTTCGTCAGATCAAACCGATCATTCAGCGATACCTTGGACTGTGTCATCGGCGCGGCCTCCCCTGCTGCGACATTTTGGGTCACTATAGGGGCAGATTAGGTCACATCACCTGACCTATAAAGAAAAATCGCGTGACAACGCGGCGTCACGACACTGTAAGACTTTCAGGTGATTGATATTTCGCGTGTGCGGTTTCGGGTACAAGGAAAGTTGCGGATATGGACTGGGACAAATTGCGAATCTTTCATGCGGTCGCAGACGCAGGGTCACTGACCCATGCGGGCGACACGCTGCACCTGTCACAATCGGCGGTCAGCCGACAAATCCGCGCGCTGGAAGAATCCCTGGGCACCACGCTGTTTCACCGCCATGCGCGCGGGCTGATCCTGACCGAGCAGGGCGAACTCTTGTTCGAGGCGACCTCTTCGATGGCCAAACGGCTGGACACCGCCGCCGCCCGCATCCGCGACAGCGAAGAAGAGGTGTTCGGTGAATTGCGCGTCACCACGACAACCGGGTTCGGTTCGCTCTGGCTGGCCCCGCGCCTGCCCGCGCTCTATGCGAAATACCCCGATCTGAAAATCGACCTGATGCTGGAAGAACGCGTGCTGGACCTGCCGATGCGCGAGGCCGACGTGGCGATCCGCATGAAGGAACCCAGCCAGGCCGACCTGATCCGCAAACGCCTGATGGGGGTGCGGATGCGGCTCTATGCCTCGCCCGATTATCTGGCGCGCCACGGCACCCCGTCGCAGATCGAGGATATCGCGGGGCATCGCCTGATCTGCCAGAACCCCGGCGCGACGCAGGTCAGCGCGGGCGCGGTGCTGGTCGCGCATCTGATGAGCTATGAGCCACGCTCAACGCTGAAGGTGAACAACTATTTCGGCGTGCTGCAAGGCGTGGTGTCGGATTTGGGCATCGGTGTGCTGCCCGATTACCTGACACAGGATTTTCCGGCGCTGTTGCGGGTGCTGCCCGATGTCGAAAGCGCCGAAGTGCCGGTATTTCTGGCCTATCCCGAGGAACTGCGGCAATCGAAACGTGTGACCGCATTCCGGGATTTCGTGCTGGACGAGATCATTGCACATCGCAAACTGATGAAAGATCAGGCGCTTGGCTGATTTTGACGGCAAGACATGCATCAAGTGCATATCGGACATGTGCAGTTGCAGCATGATTTTGCTTGCTCCGGATGCGGCTGCCGCATAATCCGGCGATTGACTGAAATCGCGCTTCGCGTGGTTTCTTTCATACCTCCCTGTTGGACTTCGGCCGAGCCCTGTGCTCGGCCTTTTTTTGTCCGACGTGTTCGCGACATCGCCTGCACATATGCGATTTGCAGCACCTAAGCCCCGGTTCTCATTGCACGAATCTTGCTGGCGATTGCCATGCGGGGCAGCTTTGCCAGCCAAGCGGAAAATTATCTCAAAAAAATATTCCAGACTTGTCGAAATCGCGGCGGTCACAGCGTCCTTGGATTACGAAACATTCAACGCACAGGACGCGAACATGATCTTTACCGTAACTCCCCTCTATGCGCTGCCGCTGGCGGCGATCTATCTGATCCTCTGGTTCCGCGTCAGCGCGGTGCGCGGCGCGACGGGCATCTCTTTCGGCGATGGCGGCAACGCCGAATTGCTGCAACGGGTGCGCCAGCACGGCAATTTCGCCGAATGGACCAGCATCATTCTGATCCTGATGATTCTGGCCGAAGGCATGCAGGCCCCTGCGATCTATCTGCATGTCTCCGGCGCGCTGCTGCTGATCGGGCGCATCGCGCATCCGTTCGGGTTGCTGCCCAACAATGCCGCGCACCCGCTGCGCTATGTCGGCAACGGCACCAACATCCTGTCGCTGCTGAACGTCATGGTTTGCCTGGCCGCAAACATCTTCCTGCGCTGATCCCGGCGCAGATCCCTGCGGTCACGCCAAAGCGGGGCCGCCCCATCCCCCCTCTGAAACCCCATCACAGGATACACATCATGCAATACATGCTTCTGATCTATAACGATCCCGCGCTGGAACCCGCCTATGGCACCCCTGCGTTCCAGGACATGATGGCCGGCTTCTTTGCCGCCAACGAACAGATGAAGGCGGACGGCGTGCTGCGCGGCGGCGAAGGGCTGCAAGGCGTGGAAACCGCCACATCGCTGCGGTTGCGCGGTGGCAAGGTAGAAACCATGGACGGCCCCTTTGCCACCACCAAGGAACACCTGGGCGGCTATTACATCGTCGACGTGCCCGATCTGGACGCGGCGCTGAAATATGCCGCGTTGCTGCCCAGTGCCGGGTTCGGCACCATCGAGGTGCGCCCGCTGATGGACTACAACCCCGCCGCAAGCTGAGGACGACGCCTATGACCGCCTCCGATGCCATTGCCATCACCCATGCGCTGAATGCGGTGCTGCGCACGGATCGGGGGCGGCTGATGGCCGCGCTGATATCCCGGCTGCGGGATTTCCAACTGGCCGAAGATGCACTGCAAGAGGCGTGTATGTCGGCCATGTCGCATTGGGGGCGCGCGGGCCTGCCCGCATCCCCGCAGGGCTGGCTGTTGCGGGTGGCGCTGCGCAAGGCCATCGACCGGCTGCGCCGCACCGCCCGCGATACCCGTAACACCGCCGATCTGGCGCAATTGGCCGAAGACGAGGCGGCAGAGATGGACCCTGCCCTGATTCCCGACGACCGGTTGCGGCTGATCTTCACCTGCTGCCACCCGGCGATTGACGCGAAATCCCGGGTGGCGCTGACGCTGCGCACGGTGGCGGGGTTGACCACGCCCGAGATTGCCCGCGCGTTTCTGGACAATGACACCACGATGGGCCAGCGCCTCAGCCGCGCCAAGGCCAAGATCGCCGCCGCGCGCATCCCCTTTGCGGTGCCCGGCCCCGAGGAATGGCCGGAACGGCTGCAATCCGTGCTGGCGGTGGTCTATCTGATCTTCAATGCGGGCTATACGGTCGGCCCCACCCAAGACCGCGACCTGTGTGCCGAGGCGATCTGGCTGGCGCGCCTGATCGACCGGCTGCGCCCCGATCAGGCGGAAACCGAGGGCTGTCTGGCGCTGTTGCTGATCACCCACGCGCGGGCGGCGGCGCGCAGCGATGCGGGCGGCACTGTGGCGCTGGCCGATCAGGACCGCGCGCTGTGGGATCATGCCGCGATGGCCGAAGGGCTGGCGCTGATCGACCGCGCGATGGCGCGGCGCAGCGCTGGCCCCTATCAGATCAAGGCGGCGATTGCGGCCTGCCACGCGATGGACCCTGCCCCCGATTGGCCGCAGATTGCCGCGCTTTATGCCCGGTTGCGCCAATTCGAGCCGACGCCCGTGATCGCGCTGAACCACGCGATTGCCGTGGCCGAAGCGGGCGCGCCCGAACCCGCACTGGCCGCGATTGATGCGCTGGCGCAGGTGCTGGACGGCTATCAGCCCTATCACGCCGCGCGGGCGGAATTGCTGGCGCGGCTGGGACTGGCCGCGGATGCCGCACACGCCTATGACCGGGCCATCAGCATGGCGGCGTCAGAGGCAGACGCCGCCTTTCTGGCGCGGCGCCGCGACCGGTAATCAGCCGAAGGCGCGTGCCGCATCACCCCGGCTGGCGCGCAGCGCGGCGCACCACAGCGCATCAATGTCGGCCAAGGCATCGGCATCCAGCGCCGCGCCTTCCCAATAGCGCCCACTGGGGCAATAGGCCGCCAAACGCGCCTCGGCCGCCAGGGCCTGTGCCACGGCTGCCGCGTCCACCGCAGGCGCGGACAGCCCCACCAGATCATCCGGCAAAGCGCGCGCAAACGACAGCCGCGATTCGCCCTGCGACAGGTTGACCACGGCGCAACCCGCCTGCGCGCCCAGCAATTCCAGCCGCGCCGCCTTGGCATAAAGGTCTTGCAAGGTCGGGTCGCGCCGCAGCGGGTCCGCCGTGCCCGCGCCATAGAAATGTGTGCGGCTGCCCTGATAGACCATGTCGCAGCCGAAATAGGCCAGAACACGCGGGCGCAGCGCCGCCAGCGCCCAGTATCCCGCGCTGAACGCCATCGTGGCCCCGGCATAGATGATGCCGCCAAACGCGTTGTTGGCGGGCACATAGCCATCGGCGGTCACGATCCGCTGATCTGGGCTCAGCACCTGCGGGCGACGTTCCGCCGGAAAATCGTCCGGGTGCAGCATCACGTCCCAATCCGGGCGCACGGCCCAGGCGTTGTTCACCGCCACGATGCAGTCAAACGGCGCGCGCGGCCAATCCCGCGCCGCCATTACCGCAGGCCCGCTGCCCAGCAACAGAACGATCATGATCAGGTCCTTCCGGTTGCAAACGCTGGGTGCGTCCTGACCCAAGTTAGGACCGGACCCGGTCAGGGAAAGCATTTTCTGCATTGCAGCGTGGCGTGGCGTCGCATCTGTGGCCGCCGCGCCCGATGCACGCCAGACCCGAACCGGCGTTTGCGGCTTTTCCAGCCCTGCCCAGATCGCTAAGACAGCATGAAACAGCGCAGGGGCCCCCGATGCAAGAACCCGTCCTTTCCCCCGACCTGATCGCGGCCCATGGGCTGAAGCCGGATGAGTATCAGCGCATCCTCGATATCCTCGGGCGCGCGCCGACATTCACTGAACTGGGCATCTTTTCCGCGATGTGGAACGAACATTGTTCCTACAAATCGTCCAAGGTGCATCTGCGCACCCTGCCCACCACGGGTCCGCAGGTGATCTGCGGCCCCGGCGAGAATGCGGGCGTGGTCGATATCGGCGACGGGCAGGCCGTGATCTTCAAGATGGAAAGCCATAACCACCCCTCGTATATTGAACCCTATCAGGGCGCGGCCACAGGCGTGGGCGGCATCCTGCGCGATGTGTTCACCATGGGCGCGCGGCCTATCGCGGCGATGAATTCGCTGTCCTTCGGCGCGGTCAGCCACTGGAAAACCCGGCAACTGGTGCATGGCGTGGTCGAAGGAGTCGGCGGTTACGGCAACGCGTTCGGTGTGCCCACCGTCGGCGGCGAGGTGCGGTTTCACCCGGCCTATAACGGCAACTGTCTGGTGAACGCCTTTGCCGCCGGTCTGGCGGATACCGACAAGATTTTCTACTCGACCGCCTCGGGCATCGGCATGCCGGTGGTCTATCTGGGGGCCAAGACAGGGCGCGACGGCGTCGGCGGGGCCACGATGGCATCGGCCGAATTCGACGAGACGATCGAGGAAAAACGCCCCACCGTGCAGGTCGGCGATCCCTTTACCGAAAAGCGCCTGCTGGAGGCCTGCCTTGAATTGATGGCGTCGGGCGCGGTGATTTCCATTCAGGACATGGGCGCGGCAGGCCTGACCTGTTCGGCGGTCGAAATGGGCGACAAGGGGGGCCTTGGCATCACGCTGAACCTTGACCGGGTGCCGCAGCGCGAGCCGGGCATGACCGCCTATGAGATGATGCTGTCGGAATCGCAGGAACGCATGCTGATGGTGCTGCGCCCCGAGAAAGAGGCCGAGGCCAAGGCGATCTTCGACAAATGGGATCTGGATTTCGCCGTCGTCGGCGAAACCACGGCGGATGACCGTTTCCTGATCCTGCATGGCAATGAGGTGCGCGCCGACCTGCCCTTGTCGCAATTGTCGTCCCAAGCGCCAGAATACAACCGCCCCTGGGTCACGCCCCCTGCCCCCGCGCCTTTGGGAAATGTGCCAGAAGTGGACGCCATCGACGCGCTGCGCGCGCTGATCGGATCGGTGAATTACGCGTCAAAACACTGGGTCTATGAACAATATGACGCGCAGGTGATGGCCGATACCATCCGCGCACCGGGTCTGGGCGCGGGCATCGTGCGGGTGCATGGCACGGGCAAGGCGTTGGCCTTTACCTCGGATGTGACGCCGCGCTACGTCAAGGCGAACCCGGTCGAGGGCGGCAAGCAGGCCGTGGCCGAGGCGTTCCGCAACCTGATCGCGGTCGGGGCAAAGCCCTTGGCCACCACCGACAACCTGAATTTCGGCAACCCGGAAAAGCCTGAAATCATGGGGCAATTCGTCGGCGCAATCCAAGGCATCGGCGCGGCCTGCATGGCACTCGACACCCCGATCGTGTCGGGCAACGTGTCACTGTACAACGAAACCGATGGCCAGCCCATTCTGCCGACGCCCACGATCTGCGCGGTTGGCATCATTGAAACGCTGGACCGCGCCATTTTGGGCCCGGCGCAATCGGGCGACACCCTGCTGCTGCTCGGCGAAACGCGCGGCCATCTGGGGCAATCCGCCCTGTTGGCCGAGATGTGGAACCGCGCCGAGGGCGACGCGCCCCCCGTCGATCTGGTGGCAGAAGTGGCGCATGGCGCGTTCATCCGCGAACATCATGCGCTGACCCGCGCCTGCACCGACCTGTCCGATGGCGGGTTGGCGCTGGCGGTGTTCGAACTGGCGGCGGCGGCGGAACGCGGCGCAGAGATCACTGTGACCGGCACCGCGACGCTGTTTGGCGAGGATCAAGCGCGTTATCTGATCGCCACATCGCCCGCGCAGGCGGCGACGCTGCAACAGGCCGCCACAGCGGCGGGCCTGCCGATGACCGAGGTCGGGCGCATTGGCGGCACCACCTTCCGGCTGGGCGACAGTGCCGCGCCGATGGCCGATCTGCTGGCGTTGTATCGTGGGGCGTTTGCGGCGGCCTTGGCGTGACGCTGAATATCGACCTGACGACATGGACCGGGGCCGAGGCGTTCCGGCTGTTCCGCAGCTATGACCGCCCGCATTATGCCGTGACCGCGCGCGTCGATGTCAGCGGGTTGAAACGCAGCGGCCTGCCAGTGTTTCGCACCTGCCTGTGGATGATCGGCCAGGCGCTGCATGCGGTGCCGGAGTTGCGGCTGCGCTTTCGCGGCGATCAGGTCGAGCTGCATGACAGGATCGACCTGTCGCCCACCATCGCCACGCCGGACGGGTTTCGCTATACCTATCTGCAATGGCACCCCGACCGCGCGGCATTCGATGCCGATGCCGCCGCCCGCATCGCCGCCGTGCGCGCAGGCGCGCCCCTGAACGCCAATACCGGCGCGCAGGATGCCGTGGCCTATCTGTCTTGCCTGCCGTGGCTGGATTACACGTCGCTGGACAACGCCCTGCCCGGTCCTGACGACTGTATCCCGCGCGTGTCCTGGGGCCGGATCGTGTCAACATCTGCGGGGCACGACATGGCAATGACGCTGCAAGTGCATCACGCGCTGGTGCATGGCCAGCATGTCGGGCAATTCTTCACCGCCGTGCAAACCGGCTTTGCCGATCTGGCCGCGTGACCACCCTTGCGGCGCGCGCCCTGCGGGCCTAGATTTCCCCCAAGCCGCTAAAGGACCGCGCCATGCCCACCGACGCCCATGAAATCGAAGCCTTGATCCGCGCCGCCTTTCCCGATGCGGTGATCCGCGTAGACGGCGATGATGGCGCGCATTTTGCCGCCGAAGTGATCGACGAAAGCTTTCGCGGCATGAACCGGGTGCAGCAACAGCGCGCCGTCTATGCCGCGCTGAAGGGCAAGATGGACGGGCCGAACGGTGCTGTCCACGCGCTCGCGCTGACCACCAAAGCCCCTGATTGACCCTCAAAGGAACTCCGCCATGACCGATGCATCCGCCCGGATCGACGACCTTGTGAAAACCTCTGACGTGGTGCTGTTCATGAAAGGCACCAAGGCCATGCCGCAATGCGGATTTTCCAGCCGCGTCGCGGGCGTGCTGAATTACATGGCCGTCGATTTCCGCGATGTGAACGTGCTGGAAGACGCCGATATCCGGCAGGGCATCAAGGATTATTCCGATTGGCCCACCATCCCGCAACTGTATGTCAAGGGCGAGTTCGTCGGCGGCTGCGACATCGTCACCGAAATGATGCTGTCGGGCGAGATGGACCAGTTGTTGGAGGCGAAGGGCGTCAGCTTTGACAAGGCCGCCGCCGACAAGATCCGCGAAGCGAACGCGTAACGCCTGCGCCGTGTGAAAAGGCGGTTTATCCCGCCGCCTTTTCCTCGGCCCGCGCCGCCATCGCTTCGGCGCGGGCGGCCAGTTCCTGCAAGGTTTCCGTGACACCGGCCGGGATTACCGGCACTTCGATGCGCACCGGATCGGGCAAGGGGCGCGCGCGCCACGCGGCCAATTCGGCCTCTGCGGCCTCAACCCGCACCTGCGCCTGCGCCAGCCGTTCCTCCAGCCCGGCGGTTTTATCCGCCAGCATCAGCCCCGCCATCAACAGCATCCGCGCCTCGGGCAACCGCCCGATCTGGGTGGCCAACACGGTGGCCTCGGCGTCCAGCATCGCGGCGGCGGATTGCAGGAAATGCTCTTCGCCTGCCTGACAGGACACCTCGAACGAACGGCCCCCGATGCGGATTTCAACTTCGGGCATCTCAGACCTCCTCGGGTTGGGCAGCGGCATTGGGATCAGCCTCTGGCGGGATCGCCAGCAGCGGCGCCATTGCGGTCAGGATCGCTTCGGCCTCGGCGGCATCGGCCTTGCGGGTGGCCATCAGCGCGGCCAATTCCGCCTCCAGCAGGCCGTTGATCAGGCCGGCATCGGCAAGACCCGCAGCGGCGGCGTCGCGCAATTCGGCGCTGGCCGCGCGCAGGTCGTCATTCGCCTGCCGCAGCGCGTGCAAATCGCTGTCCATCCGCGCAAGCGCGGTGCGGGCATCGGCCAGTTCGGCGCGAAGCCCTGCCGCCCCGTCACTGCCGCGCGCCTTGAGGCGGCGGATGCGTTCTTCAAGCTGGGCGGTGACGATGCGCTCATCCTCCAGCGCCTGACGCAACGCGGCCAGTTCATCGGGATCGGCTGGGGCTGCGTCGGGCCGGACGATTGCAAAGGGCACGGCGGGTGTGTCGAAGACAGGCGCGGCTTCGGGGGGGGCTACCTCGGGCGCTACGTCGGCCACGGCGACCGGTGCGGTTTCCGGTTGCGGCCCTGGTTCGGGTTGCGGGCGCGCAAGCCCTTCCAGCGCGACCCCGATGCGTTCCAGCGCCGCCGACAGGCGGTGTTCCAGGTCGGCCAGGTCACTGTTGTCGCTCATCGCGCGCTCCATCTTGTCTTTTGCGCCTGCACATCACTTTACGCCGGACAGAATCAATCCGAACTCGCGCACCGGGTCAACCCTTGGCGGGCCTTGACGGGGCCGCATCCGCGCCAGCTTTGCGTCAAAGCGGAAGCGAACCCTGCCAACAGGTTACGCGCGATGCTTGATCTTGGCCAGACCGGGTGGCACACCACGGGGGACAGTTTCAGCAGATCAAAGGACAGACCCGTGGACATTGCAGCCCTTCGCGCGACCCATCCGGACCATTGGCGCATGGCATGTGCCATTCGCGCGCTGACGCTGGATGCGGTGGCGGCGGCCAATTCCGGCCATTCCGGCATGCCCATCGGGATGGCGGACGTGGCCACGGTCCTGTTTGCCAAGCATCTGAAATTCGATCCCAGCGCGCCCAACTGGCCCGACCGTGACCGGTTCGTGCTGTCGGCGGGGCATGGGTCGATGCTGCTGTATGCATTGCTGCATCTGACGGGCTATGCCGAGATGACGATGGCGGAAATCCGCAATTTCCGGCAGTGGGGCGCGCGCACGGCGGGGCACCCGGAATATGGCCATGCGGGCGGCATCGAAACGACGACCGGCCCGCTGGGTCAGGGCATCGCCACCGCCGTCGGCATGGCGATGGCCGAGGAAATCCTGCGTGCGCGGCACGGGGCCCGCGTGATCGACCACCACACCTATGTCATCGCGGGCGATGGTTGCCTGATGGAAGGCGTCAGCCACGAGGCCATCGCGCTGGCGGGGCGGCACCAACTGGGCCGCCTGATCGTGTTCTGGGATGACAACGGCATCACCATCGACGGCAAGGTCGATCTGGCCGACCGCGTCGATCAACCCGCGCGGTTCCGCGCGGCGGGCTGGCATGTGATTGCCATCGACGGGCATGACCCGGTGGCAATTGACGCGGCGATCACAGCGGCAAAGGCACAGGGCCTGCCCACGATGATCGCCTGCAAGAGCCATATCGCGCTGGGGCACGCGGCGCAGGACACGTCCAAAGGCCATGGTGCGCTGACGGACGCGGGCCAGAACGCGGCGGCCAAGGCCGCCTGGGGCTGGGATGCGGCCCCGTTCGAAATCCCCGCCGACATTGCCGCCGCCTGGGCGGCGGCGGGGGCGCGCGGGGCTGCGCCCCGCGCGGAATGGGACGCGCGGCTGGCAGCACTTTCGGCGGGAAAGCGCGCGGAGTTCCTCCGCGCCTTTGCGGGCGAGGCGCCCAGCAAGCTGGGCGCGACCATCCGCGCGCTGAAAAAGCAGGCCAGCGGTTCAGCGCCGAAAGTGGCCACGCGACGCGCGTCCGAAATGGTGCTGGAGGAGGTGAACCCGGTGATGCCGGAAACCGTGGGCGGTTCGGCGGACCTGACCGGATCGAACAACACCCGGACCGGCGATCTGGGCATCTTTGACATCGGCAATCGTGCCGGACGCTATGTGCATTACGGCATCCGCGAACATGGCATGGCGGCGGCGATGAACGGGATGGCGCTGCATGGCGGCCTCCGGCCCTATGGCGGCACCTTCATGGCGTTCACCGATTACGCGCGGCCCGCCATGCGGCTGTCGGCGCTGATGGGGGTGCCGGTGGTGTACGTGATGACGCATGACAGCATCGGTCTGGGCGAGGATGGCCCGACGCACCAGCCGGTCGAGCATCTGGCGATTTCACGCGCCACCCCCAACACGCTGGTGTTCCGGCCCTGCGACGTGGTGGAAACCGCCGAGGCCTGGGAAATCGCGCTGACCGAGACGGCACGCCCTTCGGTTTTGTCGCTGACGCGGCAGAACGTGGCGTTGCAGCGGGTGACGCATAGCGCGCGCAACCTGACCGCGCAGGGGGCCTATGTGTTGGCGGATGCCACTGGCAAACGCCAGGCGATCCTGATCGCCACCGGGTCCGAGGTGGAAATCGCCATGGCAGCGCGCGCGGTGCTGGAGGCGGATGGCATCGGCACCCGCGTTGTGTCCATGCCGTCGATGGAGCTGTTCGCGGCGCAAGACGAGGCCTATCGCCGCAAGGTGCTGCCCGCAGGCCCGGTGCGTGTGGGCATCGAGGCCGCCGTGCGCATGGGCTGGGACCGCTGGCTGTTGGGCGAGCGGGGGCGCGAGGGCAAGGCGGCGTTCGTCGGCATGACCGGTTTTGGCGCATCTGCCCCGGCGGAAGACCTGTATGCGCAGTTCGGCATCACGGCAGAGGCGGTGGTGGCAGCGGTCAAGCGGTTGCTGGGCTGAGAGGGAGGAGAGGGGGGCGCTGCCCCCCAAACCCCCCGGAGTATTTCGGGCAAAATGAATGCGGAACCAGGTTTAGTGGGCGGAGGATTGCCCGGTCAGCGCAGCTAAGATCGGTGTGATCACGCGGGTGGCCAGCGGGATCAGCAGCATCCCGAGCGCCAGCCCGAACACACCGTCCAGCGCGGCGGTTGTGGCCCATTCGGTCAGACCGGCAAATCCGGGCTGCACCGCTCTGGCCGCACTGGCGGCGAGGGATTTGATCGGCGCATAAAGCAGGTCAATGCCGAGTTCGTGCATGCCGTGGATGACGATATTGCCGCCGACCCAGAGCATGGCCGCCGTACCGACGACTGACAATACCCGCAACAGCACCGGCATCCCGGCGACCAGCCCGCGCCCGAACCCGCGCCCCAGCCCGGTGCGGGCGCGGGTGGCCAGATGCAGGCCGACATCGTCCATTTTCACGATCAGGCCAACGGCGCCATAAACGGCCGCCGTCACCAACAGGCCCACCACCGCCAGTGTCGCGGCCTGCAGCCAGATATTCGGCTGTTCGATCGCGGCGAGCGAGATCGTCATGATCTCGGCGGACAGGATGAAATCGGTCTTGATCGCGCCCTTGATCTTGGCCTCTTCCAGATGCGCGGGATCGGCCACGTCGTGATCGGCGGCGACTTGCGCGTCACCATGGGGAAACAGCGCGTGAAAGACCTTTTCCGCGCCCTCGAAACACAGGTATGCCCCGCCCAGCATCAACAAGGGCGTGATGACGAAGGGCGCAAAGCGGTCCAGCGCCAAGAGCGCGGGCAACAGGACCACCAGCTTGTTGAACACCGACCCGCGCGCGATGCGCCAGATGATCGGCAATTCGCGCGCAGGCGCAAAGCCCTGCACGTATTTCGGGGTCACGGCGGCGTCGTCGATGATGACACCGGCGGTTTTCGATCCGGCCTTGGCGGCGGCGGCGGCGATGTCATCGACGCTGGTGGCCGCCACCTTGGCGATGGCGGCGACGTCGTCCAACAGGGCCAGTAATCCGCTCATGACATTCTCCGCTGATGCTGCGCCGCGTATCAGGGACGGCTTGCTGGCACCTTAACCATCGTGGCCGCTGTGGCAAGCCGACGCTGCGCTGCGGCGGCTGGCGACAGGTTAGCGCAATCATGTCGCAGCGAGCGCCAACGCCGCACTGCGGCATGGTTTTTTCGCTTTCGAGCGCGACAAGGCGCGCGCTATGAGGGCGCTAATTCGCAATGATCCACAGAGGAGTCTCTCCCATGACCATCACCATCGGCATCAACGGCTTTGGCCGCATCGGGCGCTGCACGTTGGGCCATATCGCGGAAGCCGCGCGGTCCGATGTCAAGGTGGTGCGGATCAACGCCACGGGCCCGCTGGAGACAGCGGCGCATCTGATGCGGTATGATTCGGTGCATGGCCGGTTTGCTGGCTCCATCACCACGGGCGACAAGACGATGGACATGGGTCAAGGCCCGTTCGGGGTGCAATCGACCTATGATCTGGACGCGCTGGATTGGACCGGCGTTGATATCGTGCTGGAATGCACCGGCGAGTTCAACGACGGCGATCAGGCGCGCAAGCACATCGAACGGGGCGCAAAGGCCGTGCTGATTTCCGCGCCCGCCAAGAACGTGCGGAAGACCATCGTGATGGGGGTCAACGATCACCTGCTCGCCAAGGGCGATGTGATGGTGTCGAACGGGTCTTGCACCACCAATTGCCTCGCACCGTTGGCCAAGGTGCTGCATGACGCCATCGGTATCGAAAGCGGCATCATGACCACCATCCACAGCTATACCGGCGATCAATACACGCTGGATCGCCGCCATCGCGACCTCTATCGCGCCCGCGCCGCTGCCCTGTCGATGATCCCGACCACCACGGGTGCCGCCAAGGCCCTCGGCGAGGTGCTGCCCGCGTTGAAGGGCAAGCTGGACGGGTCGGCCATTCGTGTGCCCACGCCGAACGTGTCCTGCGTGGACCTGACCTTTATCGCCAGCCGCGATGTGACCGAGGCCGATGTGAACGCCGTGGTGGCCGAGGCTGCCGCAGGCCCGATGGCGGGGATTTTGGGCTATGACCCCGAACCCAAGGTGTCGGTGGATTTCAACCACACCACGCACAGCTCGATCTTTGCCCCCGACCAGACCAAGGTGACGGGCAAGCGGCTGGTTCGGGTTCTGGCGTGGTATGACAACGAATGGGCGTTCTCGTGCCGCATGGTCGATGTCGCGGTGGCGATGGGGCGGGTGCTGTAAGGCGAGAGCGGCTCGACAAACGCCGCGCATCCGGGCGATAAGCAGCGCAACGTAGGCGGAGCGCGGCATGACCAACCAGATTTCCATCGCGCTTGGTGCCGTGATCCTGGCCGGGATCGGGTTCGACATGATTTGGCATGACGGGGTCAACCTGTTGTTTCTGGCCCGGAAATTCGCTGAACTGGTGGAATGGATCGCCTTTTGGCGCTGAAGGAGGGGTGATGTCGGGCCTGTGGATATTCGCGCTGCTGGTCGCGATCCCGGTCATGGCCGTGCTGTGGCTGGTGCGCACGACCTGGCGGGTCAAGGCGATGGCCGAGGCCGCCGTACCACCACAAGGCCGCTTTGTCGCGACGCCGGACGGGAAGGTCCATGTGATCGACCAAGGCACGGGGCCTGCGGTGGTGATGATCCACGGGCTGGGCGTGACGGCGGGGAATTTCAGCTATGGGCTGATGGGCGCGCTCGCCCCCACGCATCGCTGCATCGCCATCGACCGGCCCGGCATGGGGTGGTCGGACCGCAAGGACACCACCCCCGCCACCCCGCGCGCGCAGGCGGCACAGATCGTGGCGGTGCTGGATGCGATGGGGGTCGAGCGGCCACTGGTGGTGGGCCATTCGCTGGGCGGGGCGATTGCGCTGTGTCTGGCGCTGGATCACCCGGAGCGCATCCGGGGACTGGCGTTGCTGGCACCCCTGACGCTGGGCGGGGATGCGCCCTCGCCTGCGTTTGCAGCGCTTGGTATCAAGTCCGACCTGTGGCGGCGCGTCATGGCCTGGACGCTGGCCACGCCGATGGGGATGCGCAACGCGCCCGCCGTGCTGGATCAGGTGTTCGGCCCTGATCCCGTGCCCAACGATTATGGCACCAAGGGCGGCGGGCTGCTGGGGCTACGTCCGCAGACGTTTTTCAACACCAGCCGGGATTACATGGCGTCGCTCGCCGATCTGAAATGGATGAAGGCGGGCTATCCGGGTCTGCGCGTCCCGGTCAGCATCCTGTATGGCGCGGAGGACCGCATCCTGTCGCCCCAGACGCAGGGCCACGCCATGACCGCGCGCAATCCGGCCATCAAGGTCGAAGTGATCGCGGGCGGGCATATGCTGCCCGTCACACATGTGGCGGCTTGTGCCGATTTCATCCGAAGGGCGGACGCGGCTTAACGCGCGTACTTCGCCTTCAGCGCCTCATGCACCGCGGGCGGCACGAATTTCGACACGTCGCCGCCAAGGCGGGCGATTTCCTTGACCAGTTTCGACGCAATCGCCTGTCGCCGCGCGTCGGCCATCAGGAACACGGTTTCCACGCTGGCATCCAGCGCGCGGTTCATGCCGACCATCTGGAATTCATATTCGAAATCCGCCACCGCCCGCAGGCCACGGATGATCACGGCGGCGCCGACATCGCGGGCGCAGTCGATCAGCAGGTTTTCGAACGGATGCACCACGATCTCGGTGCCGGTTTCCGACACCATCGCCGCACATTCGGCCTCGATCATCGCCACCCGCGCGTCGAGGCTGAACAACGGCCCCTTGTCGCGGTTGATCGCCACCCCGATGACCAGACGATCCACCAGACGGCAGGACCGGCGTATGATGTCGGTGTGACCAAAGGTAATCGGGTCAAACGTGCCCGGATACAGACCGATACGCATGGGGCCCCTCCTCCCGCTGCCTGAATGGTCTGGCCACGCAACATTATGCCGCCGGGAATGGCAAGGGCGGAAATCACCGGACCCGCGTTGGCGCATGACGCGCCAAGCCGCGTCAGTGCCCCATGATCATGCCTTCCAGCGCGGTCTTTTCCATCGCCAGCTCGTCCAGCCGCGCCTTGACCACATCGCCGATGGTGACGATACCGACCAGATCGCCACGTTCTGTCACCGGCATGTGGCGGAACCGCCCGTCGGTCATGCGTTGCAGCACGGCGTCCGCCTCGTCGCCCGGTGCGCAGCAAGACGGGTTGCGCGTCATCAGGTCGGCGGTGACGAGCGTCAGGCATTCCGCCCCGCGCAGCGCTAAGGCCCGCACGATATCGCGTTCGGACAGGATGCCCACCACGCGCCGCCCGTCGTCTGACACCACCACACCGCCGATGCGCCGTTCGGCAAGGATATCGGCCACGGCGGCGACCGGGGTATCGGGCCGCACGGTGATGACCGGATGATTGCCTTTTGCCCTGAGGATCTGGTGAACAAGCATAAGACGCCTCCCTGCGTGATATTTCCTGTCGTTCAGACTGCGCCTTGCGCAACTTTATGTCAAGTTATGTGGCCTCGGGGCCAATCGGGGCTTCCAGGCGGGCCACCTCGGCGCGCAGACCTTCGGTCAGCGCCTCGGCAAAGCGCGACATGCGTTCCAGGCGGCGGTCATCGGCATGGCGGATCAGATAAAAGCTGCGGGTCAGGCTGATCTGCCCGGCCAGCACCCGGCGCACGAAACGCGCGGAGGGAATCGCGAAATCATGCACCATGCCAAGGCCATGCCCCAGCCGTACCCATTGAAACTGCACCGAGGCCGAATTGGACGCCAGCGCGACGCGGTCCACCCCCAGATCGCCCAGATAATCCAGTTCCTTGTCAAAGATCATGTCCGGGATATAGCCCACCATGCGGTGCCCCTTCAGGTCGGCAGGCGTCAGGATCGGCGGATGCGCCATCAGGTAATTGCGCGCCGCCGCCAGCGTCAGGCGGTAGTCGGTGATCTTTTGCACCAACAGCCGCCCCGCCGTCGGGGGTGACACACCGATGGCCATGTCGGCCTCGCGTTTTGACAGATTGAACACGCGCGGCAGGGCGACGATCTGGATATCCAGATCGGGATTGGCGTCACAGATCGCGGCGCACACCTGCGGCAGCAGGAAATTCGCGCAGCCATCCGGCGCGCCGATGCGGATCTGGCCGGACAGGCCTGCGCCCTGCCCCTGCAATTCCTCGACCGCGCCGGCCATCGCCTGTTCTGCGGCCTCGGCATGGGCGACAAGGCGCTGACCTGCATCGGTCAGCGCGTAACCCTGCGGGCTTTTGGCGAACAGCGCGGTGTCGATGCCCTGTTCCAGCTTGGCCACCCGGCGGCCCACGGTGGCCGGGTCCATTTTTAGCACACGCCCCGCCGCCGACAGGCTTTCGCCGCGCGCGACCGCTAGAAACACCTTCATATCGTCCCAGTCCATCCTTTACCCCTGCATCCGCGCAAAGCCCTTTTGGCAACTTGCCGCTTTATGTGGCAGGGATGCAAGGATATGCTGCGCGCAATCATGGGAGGATTGCAGATGAAACAGATCGGTCACTGGATCAACGGCGCGTTGGTTGCGGGCAACTCGGGGCGCACGGCGGACGTGTTCAACCCCGCGACGGGCGAGGTGCAGGCCAAGGTCGCGCTGGCCAGCAAGGCCGAACTGGACGCCGCCGTGGCCGATGCCGCCGAGGCGCAGATCAAATGGGGAGCCACCAATCCGCAGCGTCGCGCGCGCGTGATGATGGAACTGGTCCGCCTGATCAACCGCGACATGGACAAGCTGGCCGAGGCGCTGTCATCCGAGCATGGCAAGACATTCCCCGACGCCAAGGGCGACATCCAGCGCGGGCTGGAGGTGATCGAGTTCTGCATCGGTGCCCCCCATCTGTTGAAAGGTGAATTCACCGACAGCGCCGGCCCCGGCATCGACATGTATTCGCTGCGCCAGCCCGTTGGCGTCGCCGCAGGCATCACGCCCTTCAACTTTCCGGCGATGATCCCGTTGTGGAAAATGGGCCCCGCGCTGGCCGCAGGCAACGCGTTCATCCTGAAGCCGTCCGAGCGTGACCCCTCGGTGCCCCTGATGCTGGCCGCGCTGTGCAAAGAGGCCGGTCTGCCTGATGGTGTTTTGCAGGTGATCAACGGCGACAAGGAAGCGGTGGACGCGATTCTGGACAACGACACCATTCAGGCCATCGGCTTTGTCGGCTCGACTCCGATCGCGCAATACATCTATGGCCGTGGCTGTGCGAACGGCAAGCGCGTGCAGTGTTTCGGCGGTGCCAAGAACCACATGATCATCATGCCCGATGCCGACATGGATCTGGCCGCCGATGCGCTGGTCGGCGCGGGTTACGGTGCTGCGGGTGAACGCTGCATGGCGATCTCGGTCGCGGTCCCGGTGGGTGACAAGACGGCGGATGCGCTCATCGAACGCCTGATCCCGCGCATCGAAAAGCTGAAGGTGGGTCCGTGGACCGCAGGCAATGACGTGGATTACGGCCCCGTCGTGACGGCGGCGGCCAAGGCCAACATCCTGCGGCTGGTGCAGACCGGCGTGGATCAGGGCGCGAAACTGGTGGTCGATGGCCGCGATTTCAGCCTGCAAGGCTATGAGGACGGGTTCTTTGTTGGCCCGCATCTGTTCGACAACGTGACGCCCGACATGGACATCTACAAGCACGAGATTTTCGGGCCCGTCCTGTCAACTGTCCGCACCCAGAGCTATGAAGAAGCGCTCAAGCTGGCGATGGACCATGAATATGGCAATGGCACCGCGATCTTTACCCGCGACGGCGACACCGCGCGCGATTTTGCCAACCGCATCAATGTCGGCATGATCGGCATCAACGTGCCGATCCCGGTGCCGCTGGCCTATCACACCTTTGGCGGTTGGAAGAAATCGGTGTTCGGCGACCTGAACCAGCACGGCCCGGACGCATTCCGCTTCTACACCCGGACCAAGACCGTGACGGCGCGCTGGCCGTCAGGGATCAAGGAAGGGTCGGCCTTCAACTTCAAGGCAATGGACTGAGCCTAGCCGTGAACCCCGTCGCGGATCGCATCAGCGAAACCATGGTTCTTGTCGCGGTGCCCGGCCTCGTCCGCGCGCACCGCGATGATCAGGTCACGCAAAGTGGCGCCTTCGCCCAGTTTCCAATAGTCCACTGCCATGCGCGGCACGGGCGTGTTGGGAATGGCGCCGCTCTCGACCTGCGCAAGGTAGCTGGTGTAGCTGATCACCGCCTCTTCCTCAAGGTAGCCCACGACACGGTGCGCGGTCTTGGGGAAGAACAAGTAGATCAGGAAATACAGGTTGAAAAACACCCCCTGCGCCATCAGGATCAGGAACCGTTCGAACGCCGACGGCTTGGCGATCTCGATGAAGGCCATCAGGTGCATGCGTTCATTCTCGGCCTCGTCCAACAATTCGCGGATCCAGCCCGCGTCATCGCGGAAACGGCGCAGCGCCTTGAGGTGCTGCAACACGCCGCCGACCATCCCCGGCACGGCAGCGACGGTTTCCAGCACCACGGCGCGGTGGCCATAGCGGCGGGCAAAGAACGCGTCCGCAAACAGGCGCATCGTTTTCACGACGCGCAGCGCGATCCGGTCGGCCAGATCGGCGGGCGGGCGATGGGTGATGATGTCGGCGGGGTGACCGGTCTGGTCAAACATGACTTTCTCCTGCGTGTTACCTCGCAGGACGTGGGGTGACCAACCTGCCGCGACAAGACACTGCGTCAACCCGTCCTAACCTGCATCAACACCGCGTTTCGGGCTTTGACAGCGGCGACGATGCAACCACATGCTGACGGGGCAACCCGGACAGCCAGACAACAGGGGTCAGACATGGATTTCGCACTGAGCGAGGAACAACAGGCCATTTTCGACATGGCCCATGCCTTTGGGCAGGAGCATATCGCGCCCCATGCCCGCGCCTGGGAAAAGGCGGGCACCATCCCCAAGGATCTGTGGCCCAAGGTCGCGGCCCTGGGGCTGGGCGGCATCTATGTGTCGGATGATCACGGCGGATCGGGCCTGTCACGGCTGGACGCAACTTTGGTGTTCGAGGCGCTGGCGATGGCCTGCCCCGCCGTGGGGTCGTTCCTGTCGATCCACAACATGTGCGGCGGGATGATCGACAAATTCGCGAGCGCAGAGGCCAAGGCGCATTGGCTGCCGCAGCTTTGCGCGATGGACAAGGTGTTTTCCTATTGCCTGACCGAGCCGGGATCAGGGTCGGATGCCGCAGCACTGCGCACCCGCGCGGACCGCACCAACGACGGCTATGTCATGAACGGCACCAAGGCGTTCATTTCGGGCGGAGGGTATAGCGATGTCTATATCGTCATGGCCCGCACCGGGGGCGACGGGCCCAAGGGCGTGTCGGCCCTCATCGTCGAAGACGGCACACCGGGGCTCTCGTTCGGGGGTCTGGAGGACAAGATGGGCTGGCGCGCACAACCCACCGCGCAGGTGCAATTCGACGATTGCGCCGTGCCCGCCGATAACTTGTTGGGTGAGGAAGGCCGCGGGTTCGCCTATGCCATGGCGGGGTTGGATGGCGGGCGGCTGAACATCGCGGCCAGCGCCCTGGGTGGCGCGCAGGCGGCGCTGGACGCGACGCTCGCCTATATGGGCGAGCGCAAGGCGTTCGGCCAGACCATTGACCAGTTTCAGGGCCTGCAATTCCGCATCGCCGAATGTGAGGTGAAACTGCAATCCGCCCGCACCTTCCTGCGCCAAGCCGCGTGGAAACTGGACATGGGCGCGCAGGACGCCACAAAATTCTGCGCGATGGCCAAGATGTATGTGACGGATGCCGCGTTCGAGGTCGCCAACCAGTGCCTGCAACTGCATGGCGGTTACGGCTATCTGGCGGATTACGGCGTGGAAAAGATCGTGCGCGATCTGCGGGTGCATCAGATCCTTGAAGGCACGAACGAGATCATGCGCGTGATCATCGCGCGGCAGATGCTGGCGGCACGATGAGCGATATCCTGATCCGGATAGAGGGCCGCGCGGGGCGGGTGACGCTAAACCGCCCCGCCGCGCTGAACGCGCTGACGGCGGAGATGGCAAGCGCGTTGCAAACGTCCCTTGACGCATGGCGCGATGACGACGCGGTGGCGCTGGTGGTGATCGACGCCGCAGGCGACCGGGCGTTTTGCGCGGGTGGCGATATTGCCGATCTCTATGCCACGGGGCGCGCGGGGGACTATGGCTTTGGCCAGCGGTTCTGGGCCGATGAATACCGGCTGAACGCCACTATTGCGGAATATCCGAAACCCGTGGTCAGTTTCATGCAGGGCTTCACCATGGGCGGCGGCGTCGGCGTGGGGTGTCACGCCTGCTGCCGCGTGGTGGGCACCACCAGCCAGATCGCCATGCCGGAATGTGGTATCGGGCTGGTGCCCGATGTGGGCGGCTCGCTTTTGCTGGCGCGCGCGCCGGGGCGGATGGGCGACTATCTGGGCCTGACGGCGGCGCGCATGGGGCCGGGCGACGCGATCCGCGCCGGATTTGCCGACATGTTCATCCCCGAAGCGGATTGGCCCGCTGTCATCGCCGCGCTCTGTGCAACAGGCGAGGTGGACCTGCCCTCGCATCCCACGCCTGACGCGCCGCTGTTCCGGCACGCGGCGGATATCGACGCGCTGTTCGCCGCGCCCGACCTGCCCGCGCTGGTGGCAGGGTTGCAGGCGGCGGGAACTGAATTTGCGGCTGCGACACTGAAAGCCGTGTTGCGCAACGCGCCCCTGTCGATGGCGGTCACGCTGGCGTTGCTGCCCAAGCTGCGCGGCGGGGCGACGATCCGCGACGCGTTACGGCTGGAATACCGCTATACCGCGCGGGCGATGGAACATGGCGATTTTCTGGAAGGCATCCGCGCCGCGATCATCGACAAGGACCGAAAGCCCCGCTGGCGCCATACTGCGAAGGATGATCTGACCGCAGCGGTGGCCACAATGCTGGCCCCCCTGCCCCAAGAATGGACGATGGAGGATACATTATGAAGATCGGCTTTATCGGGCTGGGCAATATGGGTGCGCCGATGGCGGCAAACCTGCTGGCGGCGGGGCATCAGGTGACGGGGTTCGACGTGGCGGGCGTGACCGTGGCGGGTGCGGCTGTCGCGGCCTGCGCAGCGGATGCGGTGCGCGGTGCGGATGTCGTCATCACCATGCTGCCCAATGGCGCGATCCTGCGCAGCGTCGCCGCCGAGGTGATCCCGGCGATGGACAAGGGCGCGGTGCTGACGGATTGTTCCACGGTCGATGTCGAAAGTGCCCGCGCCGTGGCCGAGATGGCCGCTCAAGCAGGCTGTGCCGCGCTGGATGCCCCGGTGTCGGGCGGGGTCGGCGGGGCGACTGCGGGCACCCTGACCTTCATGGTGGGCGGGTCGGACGCGGCCTTTGCCACCGTCATGCCGCTGTTCACGGTGATGGGGCAGAAGGCGGTGCATTGCGGCGCTGCGGGCGCGGGACAGGCGGCCAAGATCTGCAACAACATGATCCTGGGCGTCACCATGATCGCCACCTGCGAGGCGTTCGCGCTGGCGGATAAATTGGGGCTGGACCGACAGAAGATGTTCGACGTGGTGTCGACCTCGTCCGGCTATAGCTGGACGATGAACGCCTATTGCCCCGCGCCGGGTGTGGGGCCGAAATCGCCGGCAGATAACGGCTACAAGCCCGGTTTTGCCGCCGAATTGATGCTGAAGGATTTGGGCCTGTCGCAGCAGGCCGCGGCGGCGGTGGATGCCGACACGCCGATGGGGGCGGCGGCCCTGGCACTGTATCGCCAGTTCGTCGAGGACGAAGGCGGGCGCGGCCTGGATTTTTCCGCCATGCTGCCCCGGTTTGAAAAACGCGGGCGCGGATGAGCTGGGTCGCCACATCGGCGCTGGCGGGGCTTGGCGCGGGCGACCGCGCGCGGCTGGATACGCTTGTGCCGATGACCCTGCCGCCCGATACGGTGATCTTTCGTCCCGGCGATGCCGCGCAGGGCTATGCGGTGGTGCTGGCGGGGGGCGTGGACGTATGGCTGACCGGGGCCAGCGGGCGGGAACTGCTGTTGTATTCCGTGGTGCCGGGGCAATCCTGCGTGCAGACCACGCTGGGGTTACTGTCCGAGGCGGCCTATACCGCCGAGGCGCGCAGCACCGTGGAAAGCCGGCTGGTGGTGATCCCGCGCGGAATGTTTCTGGACCTGCTGGATGGGTCGGCGCCGTTCCGCGCGCTGGTGTTTGGCGCGTTTGCCGACCGGATGGGCACCATGCTGCGGCTGGTCGAGAACGTGGCCTTTACCCGCGCGGAATGTCGGCTGGCGGCGCGGGTGCTGGCCTTGTCAGGAGACGGTCCGGTGATGGCCACCCAAGGCGAATTGGCGGCACAGGTCGGCACGGCACGTGAGGTGGTCAGCCGCCGTCTGGACGCCTGGGCGCGCAAGGGCTGGGTCCGGACGCAGCGCGGGCAGATCGACGTGATCGACCGCGCCGCGCTGGACGAGTTGGCGCGCGCAGATACCGCAGGCGCGGCGTGACAGTGTCACAGACTTGTGGCGCGACTCGGCGTAAGGTTCCGGTAATGACCAACCCAAAGGAGAATGTCATGACCAAGAATGTGGGCACTATCGACCGCGTCCTGCGCATCGCCCTCGGCCTCGCGCTGATCGCCGGGTTTTTCCTGAACGGCGGCGGCACCTATAGCTGGCTGTATCTGCTGGGCGTGATCCCGCTGGCAACCGGCGTGTTTTCGACCTGCGCGCTGTATTCGCTGATCGGTGTGAACACCTGCGCGATGAAGAAGTAAGCGCAAGGCAGGGGGGCCAGCCCCCCAGCCCCCCCGGAGTATTTCGGGCAAAATGAAAGCAATGGGCCGGGTGCATTCCCGGCCTTTCGCTATTCGGCTGCCGTCCGGCGGCGCTGTTATTCTGCCGCCGTCCGGCGGCGCTGTTATTCTGCCGCCGTCCGGCGGCGGGCCAGCAGCGGTTTCAGATAGCGCCCGGTATGGCTGGCGGCGACCTCGGCGATCTGTTCGGGGGTGCCCTCGGCCACGATCATGCCACCGCCATCGCCGCCTTCGGGACCGATGTCGATCACCCAATCGGCGGTTTTCACCACGTCAAGGTTGTGTTCGATCACCACCACGGAATTGCCCTGTTCAACCAGTTCATGCAGCACTTCCAACAGCTTGCGCGTGTCTTCGAAATGCAGGCCCGTCGTGGGCTCATCAAGGATGTAAAGCGTGCGGCCCGTGGCGCGGCGCGCCAGTTCCTTGGACAGCTTGACCCTTTGCGCCTCGCCCCCTGACAGGGTCGTGGCCTGTTGGCCGACCTTGATATAGCCAAGCCCCACCTGCATCAGCGCATCCATCTTTTCGCGGATCGACGGCACGGCGGCGAAAAAGCCCTGCGCGTCTTCGACGGTCATATCCAGCACATCGGCGATGCTCTTGCCCTTGAAGCGGATTTCCAGCGTCTCGCGGTTATAGCGCGCGCCCTTGCAGGTTTCGCAGGTGACATAGACATCGGGCAGGAAGTTCATCTCGATCTTCAACACGCCGTCGCCCTGGCAGGCCTCGCAGCGCCCGCCCTTGACGTTGAACGAGAACCGCCCCGGCTGATAACCGCGCGCCTTGGATTCGGGGAGGCCCGCGAACCAGTCGCGGATCGGCGTGAAGGCCCCCGTGTAGGTGGCGGGGTTACTGCGCGGGGTGCGCCCGATGGGGCGCTGGTCGATGTCGATCACCTTGTCCAGATGCTCAAAACCCTTGATGGTTTCGCAAGGTGCCGGCGTTTCGCGCGCGCCGTTCAGGCGCATCGCGGCGGTCTTGAACAGGGTCTCAATCGTCAGCGTGGATTTGCCGCCACCCGAAACGCCGGTGACGCAGACGAACATCCCCAGCGGAAATTCGGCGGTGACATCGCGCAGGTTGTTGCCGGTGGCCTTGACCACGGTCAGCGATCTGCCGTTGCCCTTGCGGCGTTTGGCAGGCACCGCCACATCGCGCGCGCCCGACAGGTATTGCCCGGTCAAGCTGGCAGGGTCGGCGGCAATCTGCGCGGGGGTGCCTTCGGCCACGATGCGCCCGCCATGAACCCCGGCCCCCGGCCCCATGTCAAAGACATAATCCGCCTCGCGGATCGCCTCTTCGTCGTGTTCGACGACCAGCACCGAATTGCCTTGGTCCCGCAGGTTTTTCAGCGTGTCCAACAGCCGCGTGTTGTCGCGTTGATGCAGCCCGATGCTGGGTTCATCCAGCACATAGAGCACACCCTGCAAGCCCGATCCGATCTGGCTGGCCAGCCGGATGCGCTGCGATTCGCCACCCGACAGGGTGCCTGCGGCGCGCGACAATGACAGGTATTCGAGGCCCACGTTATTCAGGAACCCCAGCCGTTCGCGGATTTCTTTGAGAATCGCGCGGGCGATTTCGTTCTTCTGGTTGGTCAGGTGATCGGGGACGGTGGTGATCCAGTCATAAGCCTCGCGGATGGATTTTTCGACCACCTGGCCCACGTGCAGGCCCGCCACCTTGACCGCCAGCGCCTCGGGTTTCAGGCGATAGCCGCCACAGGCCCCGCAGCGGCGGTTGTTCTGGTATTGCTCGAATTCCTCGCGCACCCAGGTCGAATCCGTTTCGCGATAACGGCGTTCCATGTTGGGGATCACGCCTTCAAAGACGCGCGTGACCTGATAGACCCGGCCGCCTTCGTCGTAGCGGAACAGGATTTCCTCGTCGCCCGAGCCGCGCAGAAACACCTCTTTCGCCTTTTCGGGCAGGTCTTTCCAGCGCGCCTTTTTGTCAAAGCCGTAATGCGTGGCCAAGGCCTCGATGGTTTGCAGGAAATAGGGCGATTTGCCTTTGCGCCACGGCGCAATCGCGCCATCCGCCACCTTCATCGCGTGGTCGGGCACCACAAGGCGCTCGTCGAAGAACAATTCGACGCCGAGTCCGTCGCAGGCCGGACAGGCCCCGAACGGCGCGTTAAAGGAAAACAGCCGGGGTTCGATTTCGGGGATCGTGAACCCCGACACCGGGCAGGCGAATTTTTCCGAGAATGTCAGGCGTTCCGGGTCGCCTTCTGCCGGAGCCGTCTCAAGGATCGCGATGCCGTCGGCCAGGTTCAGCGCGGTGCGGAAACTGTCGGCCAGCCGCACCTCAAGCCCTTCGCGGACCACGATGCGGTCCACCACCACGTCGATGTCATGGCGCAGCTTCTTGTCCAGCGCAGGCACGTCCTCGATCTCATAGAACGCGCCGTCGACCTTGACGCGCTGGAACCCCTGCTTGCGCAGGTCCAGCATTTCCTTGCGGTATTCGCCCTTGCGGTCGCGCACGATGGGGGCGAGCAAGTAGGCGCGGGTGCCGTCCGCCATCGCCATCACCCGGTCCACCATGTCCTGCACCTGCTGCGCCTCAATCGGCAAGCCGGTGGCGGGGCTATAGGGGGTGCCCGCGCGCGCATACAAAAGCCGCATGTAGTCATAGATTTCCGTCACCGTGCCGACGGTGGACCGGGGGTTCTTGGACGTGGTTTTCTGTTCGATGGAAATCGCCGGGGACAGGCCGGAAATGTGATCCACATCCGGTTTGCCCATCATGTCTAGGAATTGCCGCGCATAGGCGGACAGGCTTTCGACATAGCGGCGCTGGCCTTCGGCATAGATCGTATCGAACGCCAGCGACGATTTCCCCGACCCTGACAACCCGGTGATCACCACCAGCTTGTCGCGCGGGATGCTGACGTTGATGTTCTTCAGGTTATGTTCGCGCGCGCCGCGTACGTCGATGGACTTGAGGTCTGCCATGGTGCCCCCCGGCTGGATGGGAGGGATATAAGCCCAATCCGCAGCGCGGCCAACCGAAAAACGTGAACGATTGGTGAACACGTCCGCGCCAGCGCCCGTTTTCGCAGCAGACTGACGAGAACGTGCCACATATATTCTGTTTTCGGAATATTTTTGCGGCGAGGGAGTTGAAAAACGGGCGGGCCAGCGGCACATGGGCGTTAGAAAATTCACCGCCCCATCTGTCGAGGACCGCGCCATGTTCAACTTCCTGCGCTCTGCCGCCCCCGCAACCCCGTTGGCCGAGGTCATCGCCGCTGTGCAGGCCGGGACCACCACATTGATCGACGTGCGCGATATCTCCGAGGTCAAGGCCACGGGCCGCGCGGCAGGCGCACTGCATATCCCGCTGATGCGGGTGTCGATGATGTGCGACCCGCGCCACCCGGATTTCGTGGCGGGCCTGCATGCGGACAAACCGGTGGCGATCTATTGCGCGTCGGGCGCGCGGTCGGGCATGGCGGCGGGCATGCTGCGCAAGCTGGGCTTTGCCGATGTCACCAACATCGGCGGTTTCGGCAATTGGGTGCAGGCGGGCGGTGCGGTGACGCGGTAGTGTCAAAGTAACGGTGACGCGCTGACCCGTCAGAAGTGGATCGCGCGCCCGTAGGCGTCCAGCACCGATTCGTGCATCATCTCTGACAGGGTGGGATGCGGGAACACCGTGTGCATCAGGTCTTCTTCGGTGGTTTCCAAGGTGCGGCCGATCACATAGCCCTGGATCAGTTCGGTGACCTCGGCGCCCACCATATGCGCGCCCAACAGCTCGCCGGTCTTGGCGTCAAAGATGGTTTTCACCAGCCCCTCGGGTTCGCCCAAGGCAATCGCCTTGCCGTTGCCGACAAAGGGGAAACGGCCCACCTTGATGTCATGCCCCGCCGCGCGGGCCTTGTCCTCGGTCATGCCAACGCTGGCAATCTGCGGGTGGCAATAGGTGCAACCCGCGATGGACCCCGGTTTGATCGGATGCGGATGGAGGCCCGCGATCAGTTCGGCCACCATCACGCCCTCGTGGCTAGCCTTGTGCGCAAGCCACGGCGCGCCCGCGATATCGCCGATGGCATAAAGCCCCGGAACCCCGGTGCGGCAATATTCATCGGTCACGACATGGGTGCGGTCAATGGTGACGCCCAGCGCCTCTAGCCCCAGACCTTCGGTATTGCCGACGATGCCAACGGCAGAGATGACCGTGTCATAATCGCGGGTTTCGACCTTGCCGCCCGTCTCGATATGGGCGGTGACGCCGATACCCGGCGCGCGGTCCAGCTTTTTCACGGCGGCCTTTTCCAGAATGGTCATGCCCTGCTTGACGAATTGCTTTTTCGCGTGGGCGGCGATTTCGGCATCTTCCACAGGCAGGATGCGGTCCATCACCTCGATCACGGTGGTATCCGCGCCCATGGTGTTGAAGAAGCTGGCAAATTCGATACCGATGGCCCCCGACCCGATCACCAGCAGCCGCTTGGGCATCCGCACCGGCACCATGGCGTGACGATAGGTCCAGACCAGATCGCCATCCGCCTCCAGCCCCGGCAATTCGCGGGCGCGCGCGCCAGTGGCAAGGATGATCGCGGGGGCGGACAGGTGTTCGTCGCCCTTGGCGGTGGTGACAATGACCTTGCCCGGCGCGGCAATCGTGGCGGTGCCCATCAGCACCGTCACCTTGTTCTTTTTCATCAGGTGGCCGATGCCGCCGGACAGTTGTTTGGCCACGCCGCGTGACCGGGCGACCACGGCCCCAAGGTCAAACCCCGCCTTGTCCACGGTCAGGCCGAACTCCTTGGCACGGTGCATCAGGTGGAACACCTCAGCCGACCGCAGCAGCGCCTTGGTGGGGATGCAGCCCCAATTCAGGCAGATGCCGCCCAGATTTTCGCGTTCGACAATCGCGACCTTCTTGCCCAGTTGCGCGGCGCGGATCGCCGCGACATAGCCGCCGGGACCGGCACCGATCACGATCACATCAAATGCGCTGTCAGCCATGCCGCCCTCCGAATCCAGAATTGGTTCAACGTTAAACCAATTTCCGGAACCCGGCAACGCGCATGGGGCGCGTCAGCCCGCTTGCAAGGTCTGCCCAGCCTGCATGGCCTTTACAGTCTGGCCATATCCGCCGCTGGTGACATAGGCCTGTTCCACTGCCGTGAACGGACGCGCAAGCGCCGCATTGCGATAGGGGAAGCGACCGAATTGCCGGATCACCTCGCGATGCGCGCGGGCATGCAGCAGGTTGGACGCGCCAGTCGCGGGCAACCGGTCGTGGATCAGCCGCACGGCGCGATCCTGATCAGCCAGATTTTCGGAATGCATCAGCGGCAGGTAAAAGAACTGCCGCGCGGGTTCGTCGATGCGCATGTCCCAGCCGTGGTTGATGGCGGATTTCGCCGCCGCCAGCGCCTGCCGGTCGGTCGCAAAAGACCGCGCCTGACCCCGGAACATGTTGCGCGGGAACTGGTCGGTCAGCAAGATATAGGCCAGCGCGCCGTTGGGATAGGTCAGCCACAACCCATACGCCCCCGCATGGGCATCTTCCCAGGCGGTCAGGAACCGATCGCGGATCGCCGTGTCAATCGCATCCGATCCGTCATACCAGCCCGCAGGCCCCAATTCGTCCAGCCAATAGGCCAGAACGGCATCCACAGTTGTCATTGTCTCTCCCTGCGTGATCCACGCGCTCCTGCCGCAAATGTTACCAAATTGTGAAGCCTTTCTGACAGTCACAATATGCGTCAAATGCGACATAATGGCCCGCCCGCGCGGCCTGTCTAAACAGCGGGCTTGGCGCGTGCGGCCTGCGCGGCCACCGGGGTCGATGTTGGCGACAAGGGCGCATAGCTGTTGGTGTCGGCCACGCTGGGTGCGGCGCGGCGTGTCATCCGCCATGCGGCATAGCCCACGAGGGCGAACATCAGGATGGCGATCAGCAGGAAATACCCCTCGGGGCCGAACAGCCCCATCGCCCAGCCGGTGATGACCGGGCCAAGGATCGCACCCAGGCCGTTGATGAACAGCAGCCCCGCCGATGCGCCCGCCATCGTGTCGCGCGTCAGGTAATCGTTGGTATAGGCGATCAGCAGCGAATACAGCGGGTTGGTCATGCCGCCGATCATCGTCGCCGCCACCAGCAGCGCGGTGAACTGACCGCCCGATACCAGCCCCACAATCGCGCCCGCGCCGCCCATGGCCGCGGTGATCAGGATCAAAAGCCGCCGGTCCATGCGGTCGGAAATCCAGCCCAGCGGGAATTGCAGGAACACCGCCCCCAGATAGAACGCCGCCACAAAGGCCGAGATTTGCGGCACGCTTAGCCCCGCCTGGGTGCCATAGACCGCTCCCATCCCGAACTGCGCCGCGAACACGCCCCCCAGCAGGAACATGCCGACGCAGCCCAAGGGCGACACGCGGAACAGCGCCGCCAGCGACAGGGGCGTGGTCTGTTCAAAGGCGGGGGTCGGGCTGGCCGACAGCAGGATGGGGGCCACCGCGATCGACACCAAGACCGACGGGATCACGAACAACACGAACCCCGCCGGGTCGGCCACCAGCAAAAGCGCCTGCGCGATCACGATGCCACCCACCTGCACGATCATGTACAGCGACAACGCCTGCCCCCGGTTGTCATTGGTCGCCGCCGCATTCAGCCAGCTTTCGGCGCTGATATAGACGCCGCAGAAACAGAACCCGATGATGACCCGCCCCGCCGTCCAGACCCAGGGGTCGGGCAGCGCGGGATAGATCACGATCACCGCCGAGATGATCGAGGCCAACGCCGCGAACACCCGCAAATGGCCAACCCGGCGGATCATGCCGGGGACCATGCGGCTGGCCAGCAGGAAACCGGCGAAATAGGCCGACATCACGATGGACATCTCGAAGGTGGAAAACCCCTCGATGGCACCGCGCACGCCCAACAGCGTGCCCTGCAACCCGTTGCCGATCATCAACAGCAACATGCCGAACAACAGCGGCCAGGAATTGGTCAGAACACTCAGCATGGCGCACTCCGGGCGGTGTAGAATGAGGGTAACAGGCCAACCCGGCCCATGACAGACGGATGCGACGCTTGCATGTCCGGTGACGGCGCGATGTCCGCTCAGGGCGGCGGGATCAGCAAGGATGCATCGCCATAGCTGAAAAAGCGGTAACCGTTGGCCACGGCATGGGCATAGATGCGCTTGACCGCCTCCTGCCCCATCAGCGCGGACACCAGCATCAGCAGCGTGGATTTCGGCAGGTGAAAGTTCGTCACCAACCCATCCGTGGCCTGAAACCGGAAACCGGGATAGATAAAGATATCCGTCTCGCCCACCCAAGATGTGACCGTGCCCGTGGCCCGTGCTGCGGTTTCGATCAGGCGCAGCGCAGTGGTGCCCACGGGAATGATCCGGCCCCCGGCGGCGCGGGTGGCGGCGATGTCGGCGGCGGCTTCGGCGCTGACCTCGCCCCATTCGGCGTGCATCTTGTGGGTGGTCACGTCATCGACCTTGACCGGCAGAAAGGTGCCTGCCCCCACATGCAGCGTGACATGGGTGATCCCCACCCCCATGGCGCGAAAGGCCTCGATGGCGGCGGCGTCGAAATGCAAGGACGCCGTGGGCGCGGCGACGGCACCGGGCCGCGCGGCCCAGGCGGTCTGGTAATCGCTGCGGTCCTGGGCGTCGGCGGCACGGCGCGCGGCGATGTAGGGTGGCAGCGGCATCTCGCCCGCGCGGTCCAGTTCCGCCGCAAGGTCCGCCCCCACCAGCGAAAACCGCAACACCCCCTGCCCGTCCTCGCGCCCTTCCAGCCGCGCAGACAGGCTGTCGGTGAACGTGATCACCTCGCCTTCGCGGATCTTGCGCAGCGGTTTCATCAGCGCAGACCACGTGCCATCCGCGCGCGGCGCCAACAGCGTGACCTCGATCCGTGCCGCACCCCCCTCGACCGCGCCATCCCGCAGCCGCTGCCCCGACAACCGCGCCGGGATCACGCGGGTATCGTTCAGCACCAGACGATCACCGGGCCGCAGCCAGCGCGCCAGATCGCCCACCCGCGCATCGGTGATCGCGGCACCTTCGGCCACCAACAGCCGAGCAGCGCTGCGTGGCACCATCGGGCGCGTGGCAATCAGCGCTTCGGGCAGGTCATAGTCGAAATCGGACAGGTTCACGGGCGTCACTTTCTGGGGCGAATTTAGGGTGAGACTTTCGGCGCGGGACGACGGAAAATCTCGCGGAACATGCCGGGGGTCAGGATCGACAACGGGTTGACCTGCACCTTGGGCTTGTCCGATGTGCCGCCCAGACGATAGCTGAACCCGATCAGCCCCTCGCCCTTGCGGGTCAGCACCGAACCGATGGCGTTGAACAGATAGAGGGGTGACACCACGCCCTGCATCGCCATCGCTCCGGTGGTCAGATCATAGGTGCCATCCATCGACAGGCCCAGTGACGCCCCCACCGCCGATGACCGCAGGATGCTGGCGCGGGTCGGGGTCAGGCGGAAATCGGCTTCGACCTCGGCAAAGGGGATGCCCTGCCCGCCCATCTGTTCCAAGAGGCCGACCACGGACACGGCGGACAACAGTTCCGCCATCGCAGGCGCATCGCGCAGCCGCACGTTGGTCACGCGCAATTCGCCGTCATAACTGCCTGCCTCGGACGCGGGCAGCATGGTCAGGTCCAATGCGCCGCCCGCCGCCTTTTTCAACAGGCCAGCGGCGGCGAATACCGCGCCCGCATCATCGGACAGGATGCGAAACGCGCTGCGCCCGTTCTGCGGCACGACACGCCCGGTGATCGCCGCCTGCCCGTTGACCAACCCGGCAAAGCTGCCGTCAAAGCCCTTGGCGGTGTCGAACGCGCCGCTGAATTGTGTCAGCGCGATGCCCTCGCTGATCACCAGCCGGTCCAGCGTCAGCTTGATTGGCCCGCCGCCATTTGATGCTGCCGCCCCGCCGCCGCCCACGGAGGTGCGGCGCAGGTCGATCCAGCCGCCTGCGACCGTGACCCCCGGCGACCGCGCACCGCGCCCGGTCAGTGTCACCGGCGCATCCAGCCAGTCACCGATGCGGACGCGCGACATCACCAACTGGTCCAGCCCGCCCGCCGCGGTCAGGCTGAGTTGGCCTTCGCCGCGCAATCCGGGGGCGTCCAGCGCAAGGCTGTCAATGCGGATGGGCGTGCCTAGACGGCCCGTGATCTCGAATTTGCCCTTGGCCGCCTTGGGCAACCGCCAGCCGATCTGCGGGATGGCGACCCCCAGCCCCGCCAGATCCGACGTCAGGCGGAATGCGCCGCCGCGCCCCAGATCCAGTGTCAACTGCCCCTTGCCTGTGCCGGTGACGCTGTCGCGGGGCAGCGCGATGCGAAACTCGTCCAGAAACCGCTGCGACAGTTCCACTTCGGCGGTCACGCGCGACCCGCCGCCGGCCAGCCCCAGCTGCACCTGCCCCGATATCGGCACCGCGCCCAACCGCGCCGGTCCGCCAATCGTCAGCACATTGTCCGCCAGCCGCGCCGCCAGCCGCACCGCCGCCAGTTCACGCCCCGGCACCAGCGCGCGGCTGCTGATATCGGTGACCGTCGCATCGGCGATCACATTCACCTCGGTCACCGCCAGCTTGGCCCGCAGCGGGAACCGCGCCAGTGCATTGGCGGTGACCCGGCCATCGGCGAGCGTCACCGGCTGGTTCGCCTTTTGCAACAGGCGCAGCGGCGGCTGATCCAGCACCGACAACAGCGCCGTCACCGTGCCCGCCATCGCCAGCCGCGCTTCGGCGGGGCTGTCCACGATGCGGACATCGGGGATGACAAACGCCGTCTCGGCGATGTCCAGCAAACCGCCCTCGGGCGGGCGCATCTGCCCGCGTTCCAGCACGACGGCAAAACGGTCGCCCGTCAGGCTGACCCAGCCTGCGGCGTCCTGAATGTCGGGCATGCCGCGCAACGCACGAAACCGCGCCTGCGTGAAACCCGCGCCCAGGTCAATGCGCGGCACGGCATCCCCCGGCATCAGCCGCAGCGCCAGCCGCATGTCGCGCAAATTTGCCGCCTGCATGTTGTCGGTCATCCAGCCGCGCGCCTTGGCTGCAATCCGGCTGGGCCACCACCCCATCAGGCGCGACAGGTCCAGCCCATCCGCCCCGCCCGGCACCTCGGCATCCAGCGCCACCTGCCAGCCTGCGGGCGCCGCCGTGATCTGGCCCTTGGCGGTGGCGCGCTGGTCGCTGTCGCGCAGCGTCAACTGCCCAATGGACAGCACGAACGGGTCCAGCCGCAACCGCCCCTCCAGCCAGACCTGATCCAGCCGCAAGGGCGCGTCACCCAGCACGCCTGCGCCGACCGTGACATCATCCAGCGTCACTTGCCCCACCACGGCCTCGGGGCGGCCCTCTGGCGTGAGGCCTTCAAGGATCACCTGCCCCGCCGCGCGGCCCGTGACCCAGCGGCTGGTGACGGACAATGCGTCAAAGATCAGCACACCGCGATCCGGGTGAAAGGTAAAGAACCCGCTTGCCGCCTCGAAGGGCACGGGGGTGGTTGCTTCGGTCGGCTGCAACACGCCTGCACCGATCTGCAACTGGCCGGACAAGGGGCCCATCGTGCCATCCTCGGCCACCGAAGACCGCAATTCCCCCGCAATCGGCGCGCGCAACCCCGACAGCCAGGCCAGCGCGGGCACCTCGGCCGCCAGATCGCCCGCCGCCAGATCGGTGAACCGCACTGATGCACGGGCCGCGCGCACCCCAAGGCGGCTGTCATATTGCGCGTCCAGCACGGTGGCATAATCGAACCCGCCCAGAAGCGCGGCATTGGCGCGGATTTTCAGCGCATCATCGGCATCGCGGGTCAGCGTCACCCGCCCGCCATCGACGTTCCACGCCCGCGCGGACCGCGCATCTTCGAACCGCAGCGACAGGCCTTCGACCTCGATCCGGTCCAGCCACGCCAGACCGGGCTGGGTCAGCACACGGTCCAGCCCCTCGATCAGTTCCAACAGCGAGGGCGCCGCGCCCACCGGTTGCAACGCTTCGCCCACGGCAAGCTGGAACAACCCCTCGGGGGTGCGGCGCAACAGCGCGTTGGCGCCGACCAGCCGCACGGTGCGCGGGGCCAGTTCGCCAGCCAGAAACGCCTCGCGCGACAGGCCGGTTTCCAATTCGCGCAGGCTGGCAAAGGGGGCGGCGGCGTTCGCCTCGGCGAGCGTGACATCGCGCAGGCGCAAACTTGGCCGCCAGCCCTGCGCCATCACCACCCGCATCTCACCAAAGCGCAGGCGATACCCCGGCAGGCTGGCATCAATCCGCGCCTCGACGCGGGCCTGCATCCAGGGCGTCAGCGTCAGGGGCCGGTCGATGGCCCACCACACCGCGCCCGCGATCCCGGCGGCCAGCAGCGCCACGATAACCAATGCCGCGCGCAACGCGCGAAACCGCGCCCGGACGGGCCCGGTGCGCGGCGAGGCGGGCGTGGCAGTCGGTTCAGCAGGCGCGGTCATCGCGGCTACAAATGCGGCAGAACGGGCCGAACGCTCAAGCCTTTATTCCGGCGCAGAGCGGTCTATGATGATGTGGACACAGCCAAAGGAGCGGAAACATGCCTGACGTGAACGATCTTGCCCCCGATTTCACCCTGCCCCGCGATGGCGGGGCCACGGTCACGCTGTCGGCGCTGCGGCCCGCGCCGGTGGTGCTGTATTTCTACCCCAAGGATGACACGCCGGGTTGCACCAAGGAGGCGCTGGATTTCACCGCCCATATGCCCGCCTTTGCCGCCGCAGGCGCGCTGGTGTTCGGGGTGTCGAAGGATGACGTGAAAAGCCACGACAAGTTTGTGAAGAAACATGCGTTGGGCATCCCGCTGTTGTCGGACACCGCAGAGGTCTGCGAAGCCTTTGGCGTGTGGAAGGAAAAGGCGATGTATGGCAAGACCTATATGGGCATCGAACGCACCACAGTGCTGATCGACGGCGCGGGGCGGATCGCGCGCATCTGGGCCAAGGTCAAGGTCGATGGCCATGCCGAGGACGTGCTGGCGGCGGTCAAGGCACTGTGAGCCTGACACTGGCGCAAATGGCGGTGGACGTTCTGACCACCGCCGATGGCCGCGCCAAGACCGCGCTGAGTGCAGCGCATGCCGCAACGTGGTTTGCATCGCGGGCGTCTGGCGTGTCTTTGCCCGTGGGGCAAGCGCAGCCCCCAATGCACCCGGCCCGCCCCGCACAGCCCGAACTCTTGGACCCGCGCGATGTGCCGCGCCGCAGGCCCGGATCGGCGCAGGGGCGCATCGCGCTGCTGCATGCGGTGGCGCATATCGAACTGAACGCGGTCGATCTGCATTGGGACATCATCGCGCGCTTTGGCCATGTGCCGATGCCGCCGGGGTTCTATGACGACTGGGTCAAGGCTGCGGCCGAGGAATCCAAGCATTTCAACCTCGTCTGCGATTGCCTGGAACGGCTGGGCAGCCATTATGGTGCGATGCCTGCGCATGCCGGGATGTGGCGCGCCGCCGAAGAAACCGCCGATGACCTGCATGGCCGTCTGGCCGTCGTGCCCATGGTGCTGGAGGCGCGCGGTCTGGACGTCACCCCCGGCATGATCGCGCTGTTTGAAAAGGCGGGCGATGCGGGCGCGGTCGCCGCGCTGAACACCATCTATGCCGAAGAAGTGGCGCATGTCGCCTATGGGTCGAAATGGTTCCATTGGCTGTGCGGGCGCGACGGGCTTGACCCCAAGGACGCGTTTCATGCGCTGGTGCGGCAGTATTTCCACGGCGCGCTGAAGCCGCCCTTCAACGAGGCCAAGCGCGCGGATGCCGGTATTCCGCCCGATTTTTACTGGCCGCTTGCAGATGAAATCCCCGCCAAGACCAGCCGCGTGACTTGACGCCGCCGTATGGACCGCCGATGCGCGGTTTTCCGCCCGATCGGCGGGATTGCTCTGAACCGCGCGAATCGCAGATCAAAAAATGTTGCCGCATCGTCAAGGTCTGGTTAACCACCGTTTGTGGCGGTGTGTCTTTGGGACAAGGCCCCGTCGCCCCAACCGCTGCCAAGGCACCAAGACGCCAAACGCAGACGGACGGGTATGGAAGGGCGCCGCAAGGCGCGACGGGACAGGGGACACCGGCTTGAGAACACGGCTTGCGATCCGCATCGACGCGATGCTGGAACACTGGTTTCCCGAACGGCGGGTTTTCCTGCGCTCTGAAACCGATACCCGCTTCATCCGGCTTCGCCCTGTCACGCAGCTTTTGGCATTTTCCGGCACGGCCCTGTTCGTCGCCTGGACCATCGTCGCCACCGCGATCCTGCTTATGGATAGCATTGGGGCCGGAAATTTCCGCGAACAGGCCCGCCGCGATCAGCGAGCCTATGAAACCCGCCTGAATGCGCTGGCCGCAGAACGCGACTCGCGCTCGGTCGAGGCGCTTGCTGCGCAAGAGCGTTTCAACGCGGCGCTGACGCAAATCTCGATGATGCAAAGCGAATTGCTGGCCTCCGAGACACGGCGGCGCGAGTTGGAGACCGGCATTGAGGTCATTCAGGCGACGCTGCGCCGCACCATGCGCGAACGCGAAACCGCGCGCAGCGATGCACAGGCGCTGTCAGACGCGGGCGCATCCGGGGCGGTGGCCTCGGGCCACAGCACCGCGCCTGCGGCGTTTGATCTGATGGTGACCGCGCTGGCACAAACCGCGCGCGAACGCGACACCATCGGCGCGGATGCCCGCGACGCGCTGGATCAGGCCGACGACATGGCCGACCGGATCAAGCAGATGGAAGCCCGCAACGACCAGATTTTCCGCCAGATCGAGGATGCGATGACGATCTCGGTCAAACCGCTGGACAAGATGTTCCGCGCGGCGGGCATGAACACGGATTCGTTGTTGTCGCAGGTCCGGCGCGGCTATGCGGGTCAGGGCGGGCCGCTGACCCCGATATCCTTTTCGACCATGGGCGTGGCCCCCTCGGGCGACGAATCGCGCGCCAACCGCCTGCTGGACCAGATGGACCAGTTGAACCTGTATCGCATCGCAGCCCAGAAAGCGCCGTTCGCGATCCCGGTCAAGGAGGGGTTTCGGTTCACCAGCGGCTATGGCTATCGCCGCGATCCCAAAACGGGCGGACGGCGGATGCATGCCGGCGTCGATTTCGCCGGTCCCGTGGGCACACCGCTTTATGCCACGGCTGATGGCGTGGTGGTCCATTCCGGCTGGCTGGCGGGCTATGGCCGTCTGGTCAAGATCCAGCACGAATTTGGCATCGAAACCCGCTATGGCCATATGTCCCGAATTAACGTCCGGGTCGGACAAAGGGTATCGCGCGGTGAACGCATCGGTGATATGGGGGCGTCTGGACGTGTCACCGGCCCGCATCTGCACTATGAGGTGCGCGTTGGGGGCGAGGCGGTCAATCCGATGATATTTATCAAGGCAGCGAACGATGTTTTCTAAGAGCAAAATCAACGAACCCGGCCCCAAGGCACCCGAAACCGCCAAGGCGCCGATGCCCGCGCCGGAAACCACCTCGCGCGCCCCCGCACCCGAATTCAAGCCTTCGGCCCCCAAGCCGAAGCCGCCCGCCTCGGTGCTGTCGTCTGACCTGCACATCGTGGGCAATCTGAAAACCACCGGCGACATCCAGATCGAAGGCACCGTCGAAGGCGACATCCGCGCCCACCTGCTGACCGTCGGCGAAAGCGCCACCGTCAAGGGCGAAGTCATGGCGGATGACGTGGTCATCAACGGCCGTATCGTGGGCCGCGTGCGCGGGTTGAAGGTGCGCCTGTCATCGACCGCCCGCGTCGAGGGCGACATCATCCACAAGACCATCGCCATCGAATCCGGCGCGCATTTCGAAGGCTCGGTGCAGCGCGCCGATGATCCCCTGTCGAAAACCGGCAAGATGCCGCTGCCGCCCTTGGGCAAGCCTGCCACGCCCGAAGACCAGGCCTGATCTGACCGGTTCGGATTTGGGTGGCCGTCCTGCGGGGCGGCCCTTTTGCATGGGGCGCGCGTGACGCATCTGCCCCCTTCCCCTTCTCGCCGATTTTGATCAAATGTGCGCCAACATGCGACATCGGGGGAAATGGATGAGCCTGTCCGAAACCATTGCTGTGGACCTGTCCGGCGTTCCGGTTGCCCGGCTGCGCGCGTTTCGCGTCGCAGAAGTGGCGCGATATACGGACGCCCGCCCGCTGTCGCGCGCGGCAGAGGCCCCCGATTTCCTGAACGGCGTGCCGATGCACTGGATGCGCGACTGGCCGACGCCGTATCCCTTGATCGTGGACCGGGCGCAGGGCGCGCGGATCACCGATATCGACGGGCATGCCCTGGATGATTTCTGTCTTGGCGATACCGGGTCGATGTTCGGCCATTCGCCTGCCCCGGTTGCCCGCGCGATCCGGGCGCAGGCAGGGCGGGGGTTGACCTATATGCTGCCGACGCAGGCGGCGCTGGCGGCGGGGCGCGCGCTGACGGCGACGTTTGGCGATTTTCGCTGGCAGATCGCCACCACCGCGACGGATGCCAACCGTTTCGCGCTGCGCATCGCCCGCGCGGTCACCGGGCGGCCCAAGGTTTTGGTGTTCAACGGCTGCTATCACGGCACCGTGGATGACGCGATGGTGACGCTGGACGGGGGCCGCACAGTGAACCGCCCCGGTCTGGTCGGGCAAATCACCGACCTGTCCACGCTGGCGGTGGTGGCCGAGTTCAACGATCTGGCGGGCGTCGCGGCCTTGCTGGCGCAGGGCGATGTCGCCGCCGTGCTGACCGAACCCGTGATGACCAATTCCTGCATGGTGCTGCCCGAACCCGGCTTTCTGGACGGTTTGCGCGATCTGACGCATGCGCATGGCGCGCTGCTGATCATCGACGAGACGCATACCCAGAGCACGGGGCATGGCGGCTATAGCCGCGTGCATGGGCTGGACCCCGACATCTTCGTGGTCGGCAAATGCGTGGCGGGGGGCCTGCCCACAGCCGTCTGGGGCCTGCGCCCGGCGGTGGCCGACCGCTTTGCCACCTATGACGCCGCCCGCGCGCCCGGCCATTCCGGCATGGGCACCACGCTGTCGGCCAACCCGCTGCAATTCGCCGCCCTGCTGGCGACCTTGACCGAGGTTGCGACGCCCGCCGCCTTTGCCCGCATGGACGCAGGTGCGGCGCGGCTGGCCGACGGGCTGGCGCGCGCCATCGCAGACCACGCCGCGCCTTGGCATGTGGCCCGTGTCGGCGCGCGGGTCGAATTCATCTGCGCCCCCGGCCCCTTGCGCAACGGGTCGGACGCCGCCCGCGCGCATGCGCCCGAGGTAGAACAGGCGGTGCATTTGGGCCTGCTGAACCGTGGCTCGCTGATCGCGCCATTCCACAACATGATGCTGGTGTCGCCCGTGACCACGCGGGCGCAGATTGACCGGCTGATCACCAATTTCCGCGCCGTTCTGGCCGTGCTTTTCGCGAAAGACTGACCCATGACCCTGTGCCCGACCGGCGCCACCCCCACCGAAGCCGAAACCTTTCTGGTCGCCCATCCGCATATCGAGGCAATCGACCTGATCCTGACCGATTCGAACGGCATCGCGCGCGGCAAGATCATCCGGCGGCATGAGTTGATGGCGATCTATACATCGGGGCGGGGGTTCCCGATCTCGATCCTGGGCCTCGATATCGTGGGCGAGGATGTGCATGAAACCGGTCTGATCTGGGATCAGGGCGATGGCGATCTGAAGGCCTGGCCGATCCCCGGCACGCTGGTGGCGTTGCACAACACCCGGCCCGCGCGCGCCGAGGTGCTGATGGCGCTGCACGAACTGGACGGGCGGCCCATGACATCGGACCCCCGCCATGCGCTGGCCCGCCAAGTGGCGGCACTGGCGGACGAGGGCCTGTTCCCGGCGGCGGCGTTCGAGTTGGAGTTCTTCCTGCTGGCCAATACCCGCGACGAACGCGGGCGGGTCCGCCCCGCACCTGCGGTGCTGGACGGTCGGCTGTCGGACAAGACCGAGGTCTATTCCGTCGATCACCTGCACGGGATGCTGCCCTTGTTTTCCGATATCTATCAGGGCGCGGCCATGGCCGGGATCACCGCCGAGACGATGATTTCCGAATATGCGCCGGGGCAGTATGAATTGACGCTGCGCTATCGCGACAACGCGCTGACGGCGGCGGATGACCTGCTGCGGCTGAAGCGGATCGTGCGCGCGCAGGCCCGCGCCCATGGCGTGACGGCGTGCTTCATGGCGAAACCGATTGCAGATTATGCCGGGTCGGGGATGCATTTCCACGTCTCACTGCCCGATGCGGGCGGTGTGAACCGCTTTGCCGATCCCGCGCCGGGAACATACGCCCCCGCATTGCTGCATGCCTTGGGCGGCCTGCGGGCGACGATGGGCGAATCGATGCTGGTGTTCGCGCCGCATCTGAATTCCTGGCGGCGGTTCGCCAATCAAAGCTATGCGCCTGTATCGACCAGTTGGGGGGTGAACAACCGGTCTGTCGCGCTGCGCATCCCCGAGGGGCCAAGCGCGTCACGCCGGATCGAACATCGCCCCTCGGGCGTGGACGCCAACCCCTATCTGGTGGCCGCAACGATTCTGGCGGGGCTGCGCAAAGGCTTGGCGGATCAGATCGACCCCGGCCCGGAAACGCGCGGCAATGGCTATGACAGCGCGGATGACAGCACGATCCCGCGCGATTGGGGCGACGCGATCGAGGTGGCGACACGATCCGCGTTCCTGCAAGACGCGCTGGGGGTGGACATGCACCGCACCTTTACCGCCGTCAAAGCCGCCGAATACGCCCGCGTCGCCCGCACCATCGCGGATGTGGATTACGATTTGTATCTGCACAATGTTTGACTAGGTCGAAGCCGGGGGGCCAGCCCCCCGGACCACGGCAAAGCCGGGGGGCCAGCCCCCCGGACCCCCCGGGATAGTTGTGAACCGAAGAAGCCGGACGCGGCTCAGGCTTCGAGTTCGGAGTCCCAGTAGAGGAAGTCCATCCAGCTGTCGTGCAGGTGGTTCGGTGGGAACTTGCGGCCCAGATTGCGCATTTCTTCAGCCGAAGGCTGGCGCGGCGGTTTGCGCAGCGACAGGCCGGAGGCGCGCAGCGATTTTGCGCCCTTGCGCAGGTTGCAGGGCGCGCAGGCGGCGACGACGTTTTCCCATGACGTGATCCCGCCGCGTGCGCGCGGCACCACATGGTCAAACGTCAGATCGCCCTTGGACGCGCAATACTGGCAGCAGAATTCGTCGCGCAGGAACAGGTTGAACCGGGTAAAGGCGACCTTTTTCTGCGGTTTGACGTATTCCTTGAGGACGACCACGGAGGGGATGCGCACGGTCATTGAGGGGCTGCGCACCACCTCGTCATATTCGGCGATGATGTTGACGCGGTCCAGCACCACCGCCTTGACCGCCTCTTGCCAGGGCCAGAGGCTGAGCGGGTAATAGGACAGCGGGCGATAATCCGAATTGAGCACCAGCGCCGGATGGTGACGCAGGCTGATCGGGTCACGCACGAATTCGGTTCTGAAATCTCCGTCCATCTTGGCTTGCGCCTCCTGCCCGTCCCGCGACAGCGGTGAGAAGCGGGAGCCCCGCTCCGATCTTGTCGTCAACTATATCTCGCGGCACCGATGGGGCAAGCCCCATGATGTCGCGGGATGCTGTGGACAATTAACGGGGCGCTGTAACAGCCGGGTGACGATTCGCGCCGGCCTGCACGGGTCAGAACCCGCAGCGGTCGCGCAGGAAGGCGAGCGCCACCGACAAGCCATCGGGTGCGATGCCATGCCCGGTGCCGCGCATGATATGGGCAAAGACCTCGGCAAAACCTGCGGCCTCAAGCGCCTCGGCGGCTTCGGGCAGGGATTGCACCGGCACCACATCATCCTGATCGCCGTGGATCAACAGGATCGGCGGGCGGGTGGCGACCTCGTCGGGCAGTTGTTCCGGGGCCAGCAGGCGGCCCGAAAACGCCACCACACCCGCCAGCGCATCGGGGCGGCGCGGGGCGACATGCAGCGCCATCATCGACCCTTGGGAAAAGCCCACCAGGGCCACCTGTTCGGGCAACAGGTCGTGATCGATCATGATCGCGTCAAGAAACGCGTTCAGATCGGCCACGGCGCGGGCCATGCCGTCCATCGATTCGGTTTCCGACGACCCGTCGATCCACGGGATCGGGAACCACTGAAACCCGAAAGGTCCGGCCCCACAGCGTTCCGGCGCATCGGGGGCGACGAACATCGTATCGGGCAGATGATCGGCCAAGGGATCGGCCAGCCCCATCAAATCGGCGCCGTTCGCGCCATAGCCATGCAGAAACACCACGGCGGAGCGGGTTTCGCCGGATTGCGCCTTGCGTTTCTTGGCCTTCAGCACCCGTGTCATGCGATCCCCTCGCGTGTTTTCCGCACATGGTAATAGGCCCAAAGCGTCTGCGCCGCAACCGAGGCCCAGGGCGACCAGGCCTGCGCCATCTGCCGGAAGGCGCGTTCCTTGGGGCGTTCGGGCAGGTCATAGAGCATCCGCGCCGCCTCTTGCAGGGCCAGATCGCCCGGCGCAAAGACATCGGCGCGGCCAAGGCTGAACATGGCATAGATTTCCGCCGTCCAGATGCCGATGCCGGGCACCGCTGTCAGCGTGGCGATGATGTCGGGCAAAGGGGCGTGGCGCAGGCGCGCATAGTCGATCCCCGCCGTGGCCAACGCGCGGGCATAGCGCGCCTTTTGCCGCGACAGGCCCAAGGCGCGCAGGTCATCTTCGGACATTGCGGCAATCGCGGGCTCGGTCACAGCGCCCGCCGCCTCCAGACGCGCGCGGATGGCGCGGGCCGAGGCGACACTGACCTGCTGGCTGAGGATCGCGGCCAGAAGTTCCGCGAACCCGTCGCCCCGGCGGCGCAGCGGCAAGGGGCCGGTCAGGCTGTGGGCGTGCGCCATGCGCGGACAGGTGGCCGCAAGCCACGCCATGCCTTCGGCAATATCTGCGTGGGTGTCGATGATGCGCGCGGACATGGCGGCCTCCTCCGTTTGGCGTAATGTTACGTCGCGGGCGGGACGCAGGCCAGTGGCGACGCAGGCCCCTTGCGTCCGCCGGTTCACCTGCTAACCGTGAATACATGACCGATTCCGCATATATCCCCGACGACGCCCGCGCCAAGCGCAATGTTCTGGTGCTGGTGGCCGCGCAGGCCATCCTTGGTGCGCAGATGCCGATGATCTTTACCATCGCGGGGCTGGCGGGATCGACGCTGGCCCCGAACCCCTGCCTTGCCACGCTGCCCATCACGATGACGGTGCTTGGGTCGATGCTGGCGGCCACGCCGGTGTCGGCGATCATGCAGAAATACGGCCGCCGCACCGGGTTCATGATCGGGGCGGGGTTTGGCGCGATTGGCGGGGCCATCGGGGCCTATGGGCTGTTCACGGCGAATTTCTACATCTTCCTGCTGGGCGCGCTGTTGACCGGCGTCTACATGTCGAACCAGGGCTTCTACCGCTTTGCCGCGACGGATACCGCCTCTGACAGCTATCGGCCACGCGCGATTTCCTATGTGATGGCGGGGGGGCTGTTGTCGGCGGTGCTGGGGCCGCAACTGGTCAAGGTGACCGCCGATGCGATGGTGATCCCGTTCATGGGAACATACCTGGCGGTGATTGCGGTCAATGTCATCGGTTCCTTCCTGTTTCTGGCGCTGGACATCCCCAAGCCCAAAGCCCCCGCCTTTGGCGCACCTGCGGGGCGCAGCCGGGCCGAATTGCTGCGCGATCCGGTGATTGCAGTCGCGGTGATCTGCGCCACTGTGTCCTATGCGCTGATGAACCTGGTGATGACCTCGTCGCCCTTGGCGGTGGTGGGCTGCGGGTTCGAAACCAATGATGCGGCGAATGTGGTGTCCGCGCATGTGCTGGCGATGTATGCGCCGTCTTTCTTTACCGGGCATCTGATCAACCGCTTCGGGGTCGAGCGCATTGTCGGCATCGGTCTGATGATCCTTGCAGGTGCAGGGGCGGTCGCACTGATGGGCGTGGATCTGGAACATTTCTATATCGCGCTGATCCTGCTGGGGATCGGGTGGAATTTCGGCTTTGTGGGCGCAACGACCATGCTGGCGGGCGCGCATGCCCCGCAAGAGCGTGGCCGGATGCAGGGCATGAATGACCTGCTGGTCTTCGGCGGCGTCACGGTGGCGTCGCTGTCATCGGGCGGGTTGATGAACTGTTCCGGCGGCAGCCCGCAAGAGGGCTGGATGGCGGTTAATCTTGCGATGGCCCCATTTCTGGTGCTGGCGGGTGGCGCGCTGATCTGGCTGGTGATGCGACCCCGCGAGGCGTGAACCGGCGCGGCCTAACGCGCGGCCCGCCACATCAGGCGCAGGTGCGAGATCGCGGCGGGTTCTGCCAGCCGCCCCTGCGGCACAGCGGCGGGGTCGCGACGCGCGCGGCTCAGCAGGGCGCTGGTGCGCCAGGCCGACAGGGCCGCGATGCGCAGGGCGCGGTCGGGGCGCTGGCCTGCAAGGTTGGCCAGTTGCCCATCCAGCAGGTCTGCGTATTGCTGTTCCGTCATCTCGGGCAAGGGGTTGATCCCCCGGGCCAGAAAGGCGGGCACCGCCATAAGGTAATTCGCCAGCCCCGAAGCCGTGCCGATGGCGCGCGCGCGCGCCTCATCCTGAGACCCCAGCGCGCGGGCGGCGGCCCATAGCAGCGCGCCGCCGGTATCGGCGACATAATCCAGCAGATCGGCGGGGCCGGTCAGTTGCAGCCGCTGTGCATCGCGCCGCCGCGCGTTCACGTTGGCGTGCAGGATGCGCGCGCCATCGGCGTCCAGCACGCTGGCCAAGGGTGTTGCCACCTCGTGCCGCCGCACAGGGCGACCCTCCGCTATCTCGTCCAGCACATCGGCCCACCATTGCAGCCGGATCTCGGCCAACAGCGGTTCGGACGTGACCCAAGGCGCGCGCGCCACCTCGACGTTAAAGGCATAGAGCGGGAACAGCACCGCGCGCGCCGTCACCGGCGCGGCCATGGTGGCGCGGAACCGGTCCGGGTCGCCCGCCTGCACGATCCGCGCGCAGGCGATCACGTCATCGGAAAGTTGCAAGATAGGCCCCAATCTCGGCGGCGGTCTGCGGTGCATCGACCAGCCCCAGATGGTCCGTGTCAGGGACCATGACATAGCGGCCCTTGGCGGTCACCCCCGTCATGAGGGGCGCATAGCCTTCGGCGACGAATGCCTCGTCCTTTGTGCCTGCCAACAGCAGGAAGGGCGGCAGCGCCGCCACATCCGCCGTATAATCACGGCGTGGCGCAAAACCCCGGTTCAACCGCCAGCTATAGGCGGTGGTCGCCCCCTGCCCCAGCGGCCCGTCCAGCACGGCGCGGGGCATGGCGAACTGGATCGCGGTCAGATGGTCCAGCGCGCGGATGCCCACCCCGTTCAGCATCGACAGCCCGATAATCCGCCGCGTCAGCGGATGCGCCCAGCCGCCAGACTGTGTCCGCGTCACCGGCGCGTCATATGCGAGGTAAGGCGCCAGCAGCACCGCGCCATCCATCATCGCGCGATGTGTCCCACCAGCAAACCGCACAACCAGCCCGCCGCCCGAACTGTGCCCGGCCAGCACCACCTTTTGCCCCGGTTTGCGCAGGGCGGTGATCAGGTCGGCCAGATCATCCTCCATTTGCCCCACGTAATCCACGTCGCCGCGCCGGGCGGGCGCCGTCCCATGTCCGCGCAGATCGGGGATCGCCACGTCAGCCCCCGCCGCCAGAACCGGCCCCAGCCGCGCGAATTGATGGCCATACCAGCCCGACCCGTGGATCAGGATCAGCAGCGGCGCGTTTTCAGGCCCCGCCAGCAGCCGCACCGGCATCGCCCAGCCATCGCGCATCGCAACAGGCGTGGCGGTCACGTCATCCGCGCCCTTGGCGGCCTCGGCGCTGAAATCCAACCCCCCGGTCGGCAAGGCACCGGGCCGCTGCGAGGCGATCAGGCCCAGCGCGATGACCAACGGCACCGCCGCGATGACCAGCGCGATCTTGCCCAGCGTCCAGATCAGGCTCATGCGGCCCCCCGCAACAGTTTCCAGTTGATCGCGTCCAGCAGCGCCTCGAACGACGCGTCGACGATATTCGCGCTGACGCCCACGGTGGACCAGCGGCGGCCCTGCCCATCTTCGCTGTCGATGATGACGCGGGTCACGGCCTCGGTGCCACCTTGGGTAATGCGGACCTTGAAATCCACCAGCCGCATGTCGCCGATGGCCTCGGAATACTGCCCCAGATCCTTGGCCAGTGCCTTGGCCAAGGCGTTCACCGGACCACGATCCGTGCCGGTTTCATCCATGGATTCCGACACCGACAGGTGCTTTTCGCCGTCCACCTTGACCACCACCACCGCCTCGGACAGCGACACCATGCGGTCATACTTGTTCTTGCGGCGTTCCACGGTGACGCGGTAGCGTTTCACCTCGAAGAAAGTAGGCATCTGGCCCAACTCGCTGCGCGCCAGCAATTCGAATGACGCCTGCGCTGTGTCATAGGAATACCCCTCGGCCTCGCGCGCCTTCACCCGGTCAAGGATGCGCGCCAGCGCCGGGTCGCCGGGGGCCACCTCCAGCCCTGCTTCGCGCAACCGCTCGCGCAGGTTGGATTGGCCGGCCTGGTTCGACATCGGGATGATGCGCGCGTTGCCGACGCTGGCGGGGTCGATATGTTCATAGGTCGCGGGGTCTTTCAGGATGGCCGACGCATGCAGCCCCGCCTTGTGCGCAAAGGCCGACGCCCCGACGTAGGGCGCCTGCCGCAGCGGCACGCGGTTCAGGATATCATCCAACTGGCGGCTGATCCGGGTCAGATGGGTCAGCGCCTGTGGCGTGACCCCGGTGGCGAACCGGTCGGCATATTCGGGTTTCAGCACCAAGGTCGGGATCAGCGTGGTGAGGTTGGCATTGCCGCAACGCTCACCCAGCCCGTTCAGCGTGCCCTGCACCTGCCGCGCACCCGCGGTGATGGCCGCGAGTGACCCCGCCACCGCGCAGCCGATATCGTCGTGACAATGGATGCCAAGCCGGTCGCCGGGGATGCCGCCTTGGATCACGGCGGCGGTGATCGCGCCGATATCGGACGGTAAAGTGCCGCCGTTGGTGTCGCACAGCACGATCCAGCGCGCGCCCGCATCCAACGCCGCATGGCAACAGGCCAGCGCATAGGCGGGGTCGGCTTTCCAGCCGTCGAAAAAATGTTCCGCGTCAAACAGCGCCTCGCGGCCCTGCGCCACGACATGCGCGATCGAGGCCGCGATGTTGGCGAGGTTTTCGTCCCCGGTGATGCCAAGGGCGGTGTCCACATGGAAGGGATGCGCCTTGCCCACCAGACAGACCGAACGGGTGCCCGCGTTCAGCACGGCGGCCAGCACATCGTCATTCGCCGCCGACCGGCCTGCGCGTTTCGTCATGCCAAAGGCTGTGACGGTGGCGCGGGTGGGTGGCAGGGCGGTAAAGAAATCGCTGTCGGTCGGGTTCGCGCCGGGCCAGCCACCTTCGATGTAATCCACGCCAAGGCTGTCCAGAGCGGCGGCGATCTGGACCTTTTCGGCGACCGAGAACTGCACGCCCTGCGTCTGCTGCCCGTCGCGCAGCGTGGTGTCGTAGATGTGGATGCGGTCGGTCATGCGATGTCCGCCAGCTTTGCCGCGTCAAAGCCCGGACCCGGCACAAGGTCCACCCCCGCCTTGGACATGCGCACCTCGACCCCCGCCGCGACTAACGCGGATTTCAGCGCATCGACCGGGGCGAAATCCTTGCAGGCCATCGCCGTGTCGCGCAGCGTGGCCAGACGCGTGGCCAGAGGGGTCAGGTCAACCAGTCCGTCGATCCAATCCCCCATCCCATCCGCCAACACCCCCATCAGCCTTGCCGAAGCCAGCAGCACCGCCGGATCATTCAGCGCATGCAACGCGGCCAAGGCCCCCGCTGTGTTCAGGTCGTCACACAGCGCCGCGATTACCCCGGGGGCCGGGCGGGCGGCGGGTTCGATGCCCGCCGTCAGCCCACGCCACTTGCGCAGCGTCGCCTCAGCTTGCGCGCGCTTGTCCTCGGTCCAGTCCATCGGCTTGGAATAATGCGTCTGCAGGAAGACAAACCTTATCACCTCGCCCGGCACGCCCTGATCCAGCAAATCCCGCACGGTAAAGAAATTGCCCAGGGATTTGGACATCTTCTTGCCCTCGACCAGCAGCATCTCGTTATGCATCCACGTGCGGGCGAAGCCGCCGTCGGGGTGGGCGCAGGCCGATTGTGCGATCTCGTTTTCATGATGGGGGAAAGCCAAATCAATCCCGCCGCCGTGGATGTCGAACGTGTCGCCCAACAGTTCCCGCGCCATGGCCGAGCATTCGATGTGCCAGCCGGGACGCCCCATGCCCCAGGGGCTGTCCCAACCCGGCAGATCGTCGGTCGATGGCTTCCACAGCACGAAATCCATCGGGTCTTCCTTGAAGGGCGCGACCTCGACGCGCGCGCCGGCGATCATATCGTCCACAGAACGCCCCGACAGCGCGCCGTAGTCCGCATAACTGCGCACCCGGAACAGCACATGGCCCGCCGCCGCATAGGCATGGCCGCGTGCGATCAGCACCTCGATCATGGCGATCATCGCGCCGATCCAGTCGGTCGCGCGCGGTTCATGGTCGGGGCGCAGCGCGCCTAATGCGTCCATGTCGGCGTGATACCAGCCGATGGTTTCATCGGTGATGTCGCGGATCGCCCGACCTGTGGCCGCGGCCTTGGCGTTGATCTTGTCGTCCACATCGGTGAAATTGCGCACATAGGTGACGTGATCCGGCCCATAGACATGGCGCAGCAACCGATACAGCACGTCAAACACCACGACGGGGCGCGCATTGCCCAGATGCGCGCGGTCATAGACCGTCGGCCCGCAGACATACATCCGCACATTCTGCGGATCGAGCGGCACGAAGGGCTCTTTCCGGCGGGTGCGGGTATTGTGCAGGTGGATCTGGGTCTTTGGGTCCGTCATGGCGCGGCCTTTCGCACAGGCTTGCGTCGCGGGGGACATTCCGGGGGAAATGACGATGCCCGCGACCTGAGGTCAGCGGGTAATGCAGATGCAGAGGGTGCACAACATGGTCATGCGCGGCATGTTAGGCGCGTTTCATGCCGCTGCCAAGGTGGATTTGCAGGCGTTGACTCTGCCGCCCCCCGCTGGCCCTATCCGCGCAAACCTGAAAGGACGGACCATGCAGGCATCGACGCGGATCAGCGGTATTCTAGGCGGCGGAGGTGACGGCTGGGGGCTGTTCTATCGCGCGCGCGCCATGGTCGCGGCAGGGGTTCCGGTGACGGAACTGACGATTGGCGAGCATGACATCCGCACCGATCCGGTGATCCTTGATGCGATGGACCGCGCGGCGCGGGGGGGTGCCACGGGCTATGCCGCGATCCCCGGCACTGATGCGCTGCGCGATACGGTGGCGGCGCGCGTACAGGCGGCCACGGGCGTGGAAACCATGCGCGCCAATGTGCTGATCGTGCCGGGGGGGCAATCGGGGCTGTTCGCGGCGCATACTGCTGTCTTGGACGCGGGCGATACCGCGTTGTTCATTGATCCCTACTACGCCACCTATCCCGGCACCATCCGGGGCGTTGGTGCGGTCCCGCGCGCCGTGCCCGCCCGCCCCGAAGACGGGTTTCAGCCCCGCGCCGCTGATATCGCCGCCGCTGCACCCGGCGCGCGTAGCCTGCTGATCAACAGCCCGAACAATCCGACCGGGGTGATCTATACCCCCGCCACGCTGGACGGCATCGCGGGGGTCTGCCGCGACCATGACCTGTGGCTGATCTCGGACGAGGTCTATGACACGCAGGTCTGGCAAGGCGCGCATGTCAGCCCGCGCGCCCTGCCCGGCATGGCGGACCGGACGCTGGTCGTGGGGTCGATGTCGAAAAGCCACGCCATGACCGGCTCGCGCGTCGGCTGGATTATCGGGCCGCCCGAGATGATTGCGCATCTGACCGTGCTGTCCACGCATACCACCTATGGCGTGGCGGGGTTCGTGCAGGCGGCGGCGAAATTCGCGCTGGACCTTGGCCCCGCGTTCGAGGCGCAGGTGGCCGCGCCATTCCGCCGTCGCCGCCAGATCGCGCTGGACCTGCTGGCAGGGCAGAACATCGTCCGCGCCATCCCGCCCGACGGGGCGATGTACATGATGCTGGACCTGCGCGCGACGGGCCTGTCGGGCGAAGCATTTGCCGCCCATCTGCTGGACACCCGCCAGATCGCGGTGATGCCGGGTGAAAGTTTCGGACACGCAGCGGCGGGGCATGTCCGCGTCGCGCTGACCGTGGATGATGCGCGCTTTACGGCGGCGTTTGCCGCGCTGCTGGAAACCGCTGCCGAACTGGCCCCTCAAGGAGACACCCATGAGACATGACCCCGGCTCCGCGTTTCGCGCCCTGCATGTGCCCGGCGATCCGTTCATCCTGGCCAATGTATGGGACGCCGGGTCGGCGCGGATGATGGTGGCGATGGGGGCACAGGCGATTGCCACCTCATCCGCTGCGCATGCCTTCACGCTGGGCCGCCCAGACGGCCGCGTGACGCGGGACGAGGCGCTGACCCATGCAGCGATGCTGGTGGCGGCAGTGAACGTGCCGGTATCCGGCGATTTCGAGGCGGGCTATGGCGAAGCCCCCGAGGATGTGGCCGACACGGTGCGGCTGGCCTGTGAGGCCGGTCTGGCGGGGATATCCATCGAGGATGTGAACTCCGCCACTGCCGCGCCCTATCCGATGGCCGAGGCGGTCGCGCGGTTCCGCGCCGCCGCATCCGCTGCCCGCGCCCTGCCCCGCGATTTCGTGCTGGTGGCGCGCGCGGATGGCATCATGACCGGGCACTACGACATCGACGCGGCGATCCGCCGCCTGTTGGCCTTCGAAGCGGTGGGTGCCGATTGCCTTTACGCGCCGCTGCCAAAGACATGGGACGATCTGGCGCGCATCTGTGCGGCCACCCGCCTGCCGGTCAATGCGCTGGTTGCGGGGCCATATGCGCGCCACAGCCGCGCGGATTACGCCGCCATCGGTGCGGCGCGGCTGTCGTTGGGGTCGAGCCTTGCACGTGTCACCCACCGCGCCATCCATGACGCGGGCACCGCCATGTTCGGGGCGGGCGATTTCAGCCCGTTGGCCCACGGCCTGTCCGGGGCCAAGGTTGACGCGATGCTGCAGCCGGAATGACGCGAATGCGACATCGCGTCGTTTTCCGCAAAGACGCGCGACGCAGCCTGACGCAGCGTGGGACGCAGAGGGTGACATGACAGATATGGCTTGGAAAATCACGCTGGTGGTTCGCACCATTGGTGCCGAACGCGGGCGGGCGGCGCGCGGGGCTCCATTGGGCGGCTGACCGCGCCTGATCCCTTACCTTTGCCCGGAGATTTCCCGATGACTGACCAATCCCCCCGCCGTTCCGGTGGCCGTGACGCGCGCCGCAATGCCCGGTCCCATGCCCTGCCCGATGCCATGCGCCCGGTGCGCCCCGGCCTGTCCGGCGGGCAATACAAACCCCTGTCGGATGCCGATGTGCTGCGCATCCACCATACCGCGCTGGATGCGCTGGAACAGATCGGGCTGGCCGATGCGCCGCCGTCGGGTGTTGAAATCCTGACCGGCGCGGGGGCTGTGCTGGGCGATGATGGCCGTATCCGGTTTCCCCGCGCGCTGGTCGAAGACATGCTGGCCAAGGCCGCGCGCGGCATCACGCTTTATGGCCGCGACCCGCGTCATGATCTGGACCTGTCGGGCACCCGCGTGCATTACGGCACGGCCGGTGCGGCGGTGCATCTGGTTGACGTTCATGGCCGCGAATACCGCGACAGCACGGTGCAAGATCTGCATGACGCCGCCCGCATCGCCGATCAGCTTGAAAACCTGCATTTCTTTCAGCGCGCCATGGTCTGCCGCGACATCCTTGATAACCGCGAGATGGACCTGAACACGATCTATGCCTGCTGCGCCGGGACGACCAAGCATGTCGGCGTGTCCTTTACCGACCCGGATTATGTCGCGGACGGGTTCGACATGCTGCACCTGATCGCGGGCGGCGAGGCGCAATGGCGCGCGCGGCCCTTTGTCAGCAATTCCAACTGTTTCGTCGTGCCGCCGATGAAATTCGCCACCGAATCCTGCAAGGTGATGGAAGGCGTGATCGCAGGCGGCATGCCGGTGCTGTTGTTGTCGGCTGGCATGGCGGGGGCCACTGCGCCCTCGACCGTGGCGGGGGCAATTGTGCAGGCGGTGGCCGAGTGCCTTGCGGGTGTTGTCTATGTCAACGCCATCGCACCCGGTCATCCGGCGATCTTTGGTACTTGGCCCTTCGGGTTGGACCTGCGCACCGGGGCTATGACCGGCGGGTCGGGCGAACAGGCGCTGCTGACCGCAGGTTGCGCGCAGATGCACCGGTTCTATGACCTGCCCGGTGGGGCTGCGGCGGGGATCGCGGATGCGAAACTGCCCGACATGCAGGCAGGCTGGGAACAGATGTGTTCCAACGTCATGGCGGGGCTCGCGGGGCTGAACATGATCTATGAGGCGGCGGGCATGCATGCGTCGCTCTTGGGCTTTTGCCACGAAAGCCTGATCCTGGGCGATGACATCATCGGGCAGGCGCTGCGCTGTGTGCGCGGGATCGAGGTCACCGACGAGACGCTGGCACTCGAAGAAATCCGCGAGGTCTGCATCGGCGGGCCGGGGCATTATCTGGGCACCGGCAACACGCTGTCGCGGATGCAGACGGATCACGTCTATCCCAGCCTTGGCGACCGCACCTCGCCAAAAGAATGGGTGGAAAAAGACCGCCCCGATCTGGTGGCCCGCGCCAGCGCGCGCAAGGCGGCGATCCTGTCAGAGGTGGCCGCCGCCCGGTTCGACCCCGCGACGGATGCAGCGATCCGCGCGCGGTTTGCGATCCATCTGGACTAAAACAGGCGCGCCTAAGACCTCATGAAATAGGGCGCGCCCCCCGCTGCCGCAGGGCGGCACCGCCGCAAGGCGGTGCCTGTCAGACCCCTCAATCGGTGACGGTGACCTTCACCATCCGGTCCGGCTGTCCCACGACCTCGCCGTTGCGACCCGCGCCGCGCTTGATGGCATCGACCACCTCCATGCCCGACGTCACGCGGCCCACCACCGTGTAACCCCCGTTCAGGTGCGGACCGGGCGCGAACATGATGAAAAATTGGCTGTTGGCGCTGTCGGGCGATTGCTTGCGCCCCATGCCAACGACGCCGCGATCAAACGGCACATTGGAAAACTCGGCCTTCAGGTCGGGCCGGGACGACCCGCCAAAGCCCGCCTGCCGCATGTCTGCGCCCAGCTTGCCAAAGGTCACGTCACCGGTTTGCGCCATGAAGCCGTCGATGACGCGGTGAAACACCACATCGTCATAAGCCCCTTCAGCGGCCAGCGCCGTGATCTGCGCGACATGGGCGGGGGCCACGTCTTCCAGCAGGTCGATCATGATCGTGCCATTGGCCCCCTCGCCCGCGACGTCGATCCTGAGGCCCGAAGCCGCCGCAGAGCTGGCCAGCAGGACAAGAGCCAGGACCGCGTTACGCATCGGCGGCCACCTTGACGCTGATCATGCGATCGGGGGCGGCAGGCGGTTCCCCGCGCGTGATGGCATCGACATGCTCCATGCCGGAAATCACCCGGCCATAGACCGTGTATTGCCGGTTCAGGAAATGGTTGTCGCCAAAATTGATGAAGAACTGGCTGTTGGCCGAATTGGGGTTGGATGACCGCGCCGCGCCCAAGGTGCCGCGATCATGCGGGATGCCGGAAAACTCGGCCGGCACATCGGGCAATTCCGACGCCCCGGTGCCCGCGCGGCGCGGGTTCCACGCGTTTTCCATATTGCCATGTTCCACATCGCCCGTTTGCGCCATGAAGCCGTCGATCACCCGGTGAAACGCCACGTTGTCATATTTGCCCGCGCGCGCCAGTTCCTTGATGCGCGCGCAATGCAGCGGCGCGATATCGGGCAACAGCGCGATCACCACGGTGCCGCCTTTCAGCTCCATCAGGATGGTGTTCTCGGGGTCCTTGATCTCGGGCATTGCTCTCTCCTGTGCCTTGTTAGCGCCGGAACCTAGGCCGGATCGTCCGGCCTCGCAAGGCAGGTGTTGACGCGGGCGCGGGGCACTGCCTAACGGGGCACAACACGGGAGACAGTGATCATGGCCTGGAAAACACTCGACGACATGGATTTGGGCGGCAAGCGCGTTCTGACGCGGGTGGACATCAATGTGCCGGTGGAACATGGCATGGTCAGCGACACCACGCGGATCGACCGCATTGCTCCCACGGTGCTGGATATCCTCGCGCGCGGTGGGCGGCCGATCCTGATCGCGCATTTCGGGCGGCCCAACGGGCGCGTGGTGCTGGACATGTCGCTGCGGGTCTGTCTGTCGGCGCTGGAGGCGGCGTTGCAGCGCAAGGTGGCCTTTGTCGAAACGCTGGAAGGCGCCGAGGCGATGACCGAAGAGGTGGCCGCCGCAGATGTGATCCTGTTGGAAAACATCCGGTTTTATCCCGGCGAAGAGGCGAATGACCCGGCTTTTGCCGCCCGTCTGGCCAAGCTGGGCGATGTCTATTGCAACGATGCGTTTTCGGCGGCGCACCGCGCCCATGCCTCGACCGAGGGGCTGGCGCATCACCTGCCCGCCTGCGCCGGACGTCTGATGGCAGCAGAGTTGCAGGCGCTGGAGGCCGCCCTGGGCGCGCCCACCCGGCCCGTCGTGGCGGTGGTGGGCGGGGCCAAGGTATCGTCCAAGCTGGACCTGTTGGGCAATCTGGTCAGCAAAGTGGATCATCTGGTGATCGGCGGCGGCATGGCCAACACGTTTTTGGCCGCGCAAGGGATCGCCGTGGGCCGGTCATTGTGCGAACATGATATGGCGCAGACCGCGCGCGACATTCTGGCCAAGGCAAAGGCTGCAGGCTGTGTCATTCATCTGCCGCTGGATGTGGTGGCGGCGACCGAGTTCAAGGCCGGGGCCGATCACGTCACCCTGCCCGCCACCGATTGCCCGCCCGACCGCATGATCCTTGACGCCGGACCGGCCACTGTCGCGGCTATCGGTGCCGTGTTCCGCGCCGCGCGCACCCTGATCTGGAACGGCCCGCTTGGCGCGTTCGAACTGACCCCCTTCGATGCGGCCACCAATTCCGCCGCCCAACTCGCCGCAGCCCAGACCCGCGCCGGACATCTGGTATCCGTCGCAGGCGGCGGCGACACCGTCTCGGCGCTGAACAAGGCAGGCGTGGTGGATGATTTCACCTATGTCTCGACCGCAGGCGGCGCGTTTCTGGAATGGATGGAGGGAAAGGTGCTGCCCGGTGTCGCCGCCCTGCACCAAGCCTGATCCAGCGGAGCGGCTGCGCCGCGCATGATATCTCGCGGCCCGGCTGACGCCGGCGCGCTCGGGGTGCCTCCGGCGGGAGTATTTTTGGCAAGATGAAGCGGAAGCGCGGGCAGCCTGATGCGTCTTCTCTGGTTTCCAACTATCCCGGGGGACGGCGAAGCCGGGGGGCAGCGCCCCCTCCGCGCTGTCCGGCAAAACCGCGCCGTCGGCAAGAGCACGGCGATTTCAGGGATTCCCAAAGCGATTCGGATATGCGAATCTGGTGGCGAGCGTCCGGCAGAGGCGCGTGAGCAGAGTGACCGTATCTTCATGACCACCACCCGCCCTTCTGTGGGCCTGATCCTGTATTGGTGTGTCGCCCTGTTGCTGGGTGCGACCTTTGTCTTTGCCGCGATGCAGGGCAATTACGGGCTGTTCCGCCGCGCCGAGGTGCTGGCCGATACGCGCGTCCTGCAGGCGGAATTGGCCAGCTTGCAGGCCCGTGTCGCGCGGATGGAAAACCTGACCAAGCGGATGTCGGATGGCTATCTTGACCTTGATCTGCTGGATGAACAGGCGCGGTCGGTGCTGGGGCTGCTGCGCGCCGATGAGGTTGTGATCCGCTGACGGCTGTGCGGCCTGTTGTGCGGACTGTCGGCGCGCCCGCTTTTTCACTCGCCATGCGGCGCGCAATGTTGTAGCGATAGTTTAACACTAAACTACTTTCGCTCTACATCTTTCGCCGCAGGAGGACAGCCGATGGCCGTCAAGAAACCCGCCGGTTCGCCGAATGTCTCGGCCGAGGCGCTGAAAGGCTATTACCGCGACATGCTGCTGATCCGGCGCTTTGAAGAAAAGGCGGGGCAGTTGTATGGCATGGGCCTGATCGGCGGGTTCTGCCACCTGTATATCGGGCAGGAAGCGGTGGTGGTCGGGCTGGAAGCCGCCGCCGAACCCGGCGACAAGCGCATCACCAGCTACCGCGATCACGGCCATATGCTGGCCTGCGGGATGGACCCCGGCGGGGTGATGGCGGAACTGACCGGGCGGTCGGGGGGCTTGTCTAAGGGCAAGGGCGGGTCCATGCACATGTTTTCCAAGGAAAAACATTTCTATGGCGGGCATGGGATCGTCGGCGCGCAGGTGCCTTTGGGCGCGGGGCTGGCCTTCGCCGACAAGTATCTGGAAAACGGGCGCGTGACATTCGCCTATTTCGGCGATGGTGCGGCGAACCAGGGCCAGATCTATGAGACGTTCAACATGGCGGCGCTGTGGAAGCTGCCCTGTATCTTCGTGATCGAGAACAACCAGTATGCGATGGGCACGGCGCAGCGGCGGTCAACGTCCACGCCTGATCTGTATACGCGCGGGCAGGCCTTTGGCATCCCCGGCGAGGCGGTCGATGGCATGGATGTGCTGGCGGTCAAGGCGGCGGGCGACAAGGCCGTGGCGCATGCGCGGGCGGGCGAAGGCCCCTATATTCTTGAAATCAAGACCTATCGCTATCGCGGCCATTCGATGTCGGACCCCGCGAAATACCGCACCCGCGAAGAGGTGCAGAAAATCCGCGACGAAAAAGATGCGATTGAACATGTCCGCGACCTGTTGGTGGCAGGCGGCCATGCGACCGAGGATGACCTCAAGGCGATCGACAAAGAGATCAAGGAGATCGTCAACGCCGCCGCCGATTTCGCCCGCGAAAGCCCCGAGCCGGACCTGTCCGAGCTGTGGACCGACATTTACGCCTGAGGAGACAGCGCGATGGCTACTGAAATTCTGATGCCTGCCCTGTCGCCGACGATGGAAGAAGGCACATTGGCGAAATGGCTGGTCAAGGCGGGCGATACCGTCAAGGCGGGCGATATCCTCGCCGAGATCGAGACCGACAAGGCCACGATGGAGTTCGAGGCGACCGATGAGGGCGTGGTGGGCGCGCTGCTGGTCGCCGCCGGGACCGAGGGCGTCAAGGTGAACACGCCGATTGCCACGATGCTGGCGGATGGTGAGGTGGCGGGGGCCGCGCCTGCACCGGTTGCCGCGCCGGTACCTGCCGCGCCGAAGGCCGCCGCTGTGGCCTCTGCCCCGGTTGCCGTCACGCCCAAGGCCAGCCCCGATTGGGCGCCGGGCACCGAGATGAAAAAGCAGACCGTGCGCGAGGCGCTGCGCGATGCCATTTCCGAGGAAATGCGCCGCGACGGAACCGTGTTCCTGATGGGCGAAGAGGTGGGCGAATACCAGGGCGCCTACAAGATCAGCCAGGGCTTGCTGGATGAGTTTGGCCCGAAACGCATCATCGACACGCCGATCACCGAGATGGGCTTTGCGGGTATTGCCACCGGTGCATCCTTCGCCGGACTGCGCCCGATCGTCGAGTTCATGACCTTCAACTTTGCCATGCAGGCGATTGATCACATTATCAATTCCGCGGCCAAGACGCTGTATATGTCAGGCGGCCAGATGGGCGCGCCGATGGTGTTCCGTGGCCCGAACGGGGCCGCCGCCCGCGTGGGCGCGCAGCACAGTCAGGATTATGCCGCTTGGTATGCGCAAATTCCCGGCCTGCGGGTGGTGATGCCCTATTCGGCGTCCGACTACAAAGGCCTGATGAAAACCGCGATCCGCGATCCGAACCCGGTGGTGTTTCTGGAAAACGAAATCCTCTACGGCAAGACCTTCGAAGTGCCGGTGCTGGATGATTTCACCATCCCGTTTGGCAAGGCGCGGATCTGGCGCGAGGGCAGCGATGTCACCATCGTCAGCTTCGGCATCGGCATGACCTATGCGCTGGAGGCCGCCGAGCGGCTGGCCAAGGATGGCATTTCGGCGGAAGTCGTCGATCTGCGCACGCTGCGCCCCATCGACTATGACACGGTCATCGCATCCGTGATGAAAACGAACCGCTGCGTGACGGTCGAGGAAGGCTGGCCTGTCGGGGCCATCGGCAATCACCTGTCCGCCGTCATCATGGAGCGCGCCTTTGATTATCTGGATGCGCCCGTGCTGAACCTGACCGGCAAGGACGTGCCGATGCCCTATGCCGCGAACCTTGAAAAGCACGCGCTGGTGACGACCGACGAGGTCGTGGCCGCCGTGCATAAAGTCACCTATCGCTGAGGAGCGGGACCATGGCTGTCAATATCCTGATGCCCGCGCTGTCGCCGACGATGGAAGAAGGCACGCTGGCGAAATGGCTGATCAAACCCGGCGACACGGTCAAGGCGGGCGATTTGCTGGCCGAGATCGAGACGGACAAGGCGACGATGGAATTCGAGGCAACCGATGAGGGCGTGGTCGGCGCGATTCTGGTCGCCGCAGGAACCGAGGGCGTCAAGGTGAACACGCCGATTGCAACAATTTTGGCCGAAGGCGAAGCGGCGGGAACCTTGCCGCAGCCAAAGGCTGAGGCCCCCGCCGCCGCGCCAGCGGCGGCCCCGGCTATGGCTGTGGGCAAGCCCACAGCTGTGGCGGCGCCTTCGGCGCCGCTTTACTCGGTGGCGGCGCCTTCGGCGCCGCAGGGACCACGGGTGTTTGCCTCGCCGCTGGCACGGCGGATCGCGGCGGACAAGGGGATTGATCTGGCGGTGCTCGCAGGCTCTGGACCGCATGGCCGCATCGTCAAGGCGGATGTGCTGGCGGCGCAGGCTGCGCCTGCCGCTGCCGCGCCCGCCGTGACACCGGTTCGCAACGCGGAACCGGTTGCGGCGAAACCCGCAGCGGCGATGCCCACAGGCCCGTCCACCGAGACCGTGCTGAAAATGTACGAGGGCCGCGCCTTTACCGAGGTCAAGCTGGACGGGATGCGCAAGACCATCGCCGCCCGCCTGACCGAGGCCAAGCAGACCATCCCGCATTTCTACCTGCGCCGCGATATCCGGCTGGATGCGCTGATGGAATTCCGGGCCGAGTTGAACGCGAAACTCGACAAGCGCGGTGTCAAGCTGTCGGTAAACGACTTCATCATCAAGGCCTGCGCGATGGCCTTGCAGGAGGTGCCGGATGCCAATGCAGTCTGGGCGGGCGACCGTATCCTGAAGCTGACACCGTCCGACGTGGCCGTGGCGGTGGCGATTGATGGCGGGCTGTTCACCCCGGTGCTAAAGGATGCCGACAAGAAATCGCTGTCGGCGCTGTCAACCGAGATGAAGGATCTGGCCGCCCGCGCCAAGGCGCGCAAGCTGGCCCCCGGCGAATATCAGGGCGGCAGTTTCGCGATCTCCAATCTGGGCATGTTCGGCATCGACAATTTCGACGCCGTGATCAACCCGCCGCATGGCGCGATCCTGGCTGTGGGCGCGGGGGTCAAGAAGCCCATCGTCAACGGTGACAAGATCGAGATCGCAACCGTTATGTCTGTCACGCTGTCGGTCGATCACCGCGTCATCGACGGCGCGTTGGGGGCGCAGGTTTTGCAGGCGATCGTGGACAACCTCGAAAATCCGCTGGCGATGCTGGCCTGAGGCCCGCATATCGGGCGGGACACGCGCAGATTCATCGCGCTTGGGTTGCATAAGTGCTAGATTGACGGCGCGCCATCGTTTGCGCCTTTGATTCTGCATTTTTCAACGGAGTTTCCCATGCCCATCAAGAATTACGGCGTCTGGACCGGCACAGCCGTGCGCGTGTCGGCCGAGACCGCCGCTCAGGACCCGAAATCGCCGCATATCCACCTGTTTTATGACGATGGCACGGGCGGCAAGTTTGACGGCGCACGGCGCGCCTCGATCAACGTCAAGTCGCTGTCGGCGATTTCCGAATTGGTCTATTGGTTCATCCCGGATTACCGCCATCCGGTGACAGAGGCGCTGGGGTCGCTGACGCCGGGGTTCCGCAGCCTGCCGTCACAGCCGGGTGGGCTGGCGCTGGATTACCTGCGCGGCAACCTGATGGAATTCAGCACCGGGCGGGTGCTGGCGCATGACCTGCCCGGCGGACCGAATGACATCATCGACTATGCGATGCCGGATTTGCAGGCCGCCGTGGCGCGCGGGGCGACGGTGCATCTGTTCGGCGAGCCCTACAGCGACAAGCAGGGCATTCACGATATCCACATGAACCAGGGCAGCGTCGGGCAGTTCACGCAATACAACGGCGTCTGGCAGGACGGGGCGGTGTTCCTGCACTTTGCCGCCGAGAACCGCACGGCGGCGATGTTCTTTGCCTTTGCCAGTCAGGCCGTCCACACCGATGAGGCCACGGGCAACGCCCTGCCCGGCAGCCAGAACTTTGCCACGCTGCTGGGACGGCCAACGCCGGTGCCGGCAGACCCGACAGGTCCAGCCCCGGAGCCAACGCCTGTGCCAGTCCCCGCGCCGATCCGCGATGATCGCCGGGTGGCGATCCTTGCCGCGTTGATCAACCCGGAAGGCCCCGAGAACCAGCCCGACGCGACAGGCCGCCCCGAGATGGTCTATCTGGTCAATCGCGGCACGGTCGGGCAATCGCTGGCGGGCTGGCAGATCCTGAATCGTGCCGATACAGCGCATGTGCTGGGCGGCGATGTCTGGCTGGCCCCCGGCGAGGTGCGCGCGGTCACGCTGGGTCAGGTCACCTTGTCGAACAAGGGCGGCACGATCACGCTGCTGGACGCGGCAGGGCTAAAGGTCGATGGCGTCAGCTATCTGGCCGAAGATGCGCGGCCAGAGGGATATTTGACGCTGTTCCGCCACGCCTGAACGGCAATCGGGATGGATCAGCCGCGCAGGATCTGGTCCATCTCATGCGCGGGGGTGGCGCAGCCAGCCTCACCCACCACCTTGGCGGGAACACCCGCCACGGTGGATTTCGGCGGCACCTCGTGCAGCACCACGGACCCGGCGGCGATGCGCGAGCAATGGCCGACGCGGATATTGCCCAGCACCTTGGCCCCCGCCCCGATCAGCACGCCATCGCCGATCTTGGGGTGGCGGTCGCCGTCTTCCTTGCCGGTGCCGCCCAGCGTGACGGAATGCAGCATCGACACGTTGTTCCCCACCACGGCGGTTTCACCGATCACGATGGAATGGGCGTGATCAATCATGATGCCGCGCCCGATGCGGGCGGCGGGGTGGATGTCGACGCCAAACACCTCGGAACAGCGCATCTGAAAGAAATACGCCATGTCGCGGCGGCCCTCGCGCCACAGCCAATGGCCGACGCGATACGCCTGCACCGCCTGGAACCCCTTGAAAAACATCAGGGGTTGCAGAAACCGGTGGCAGGCGGGATCACGGTCGAACACGGCGACGATATCGGCGCGCGCGGCCAGCGCAAGGTCAGGATCAGCGCGAAACGCCGCATCCGAGATTTCGCGCACCAGTTGTTCCGACATCTCGGCAGAGGCCAGTTTCAACGCGATCCGGTAGGCCAGCGCACATTCGATGCTGTCGTGGTGCAAAACCGAACTATGCGCCAGACCGCCCAAAAGCGGTTCAGCGCGGACCATGTCTTCGGCCTCTGTGCGGATACGGGTCCAGACCGGATCAAGGTCGGGCACGGCTTTCAGATGTTCGGGCACCGGTGCCTCCTGTGGCAATGGTTACGCCCGTAAGGATACGCCGATGCGCCGCAAAGTAAAGACGCAGGGTCACGGCAGGGTCAGACGCGCGGATGCGCCAGCGCCAAAACGCGCGGATATCTGCGTGATTTCAACGCTTTGCCCAGAGGCCCCGTCCAGCGCGCGCAGGGGGGCCGGATAGGTCCACGCCGGGGTGGTCAGGATCACCTCGCGCAGCAACTGTGTGCCGGACAGGATGCGCAGGCGATAGAGTTCAGCTTCTTCGCCCAAGGGCACCTCGAAGCCGTCCCAATTGTCGCCGTCGATACGGGTGCGGCGCACCCATGTCAGTGCCAGATCGCCCGCAACATCGCGCGCGCGCAGATGCACCGGCGACAGCGGGCGCAGGCCGATCCCGGCAAAGGCGGCAGTGATCTCGACATAGGACGGATCGTCCAGCGCGCGGCGCGCCGGCCCGACGCGGTAGGTGCGGCTGACGCCCCGATCCGTTGACGCCAACGCGATCTGTTCCGGCGCGCCGTCGAGCAGCACGATATAGCTGCCCACGGGCCAGAGCGGGGCCATTTCGGCATCTGACCCGTTGCGGCCCCGGACGCGGTGCGAGATCAGGTATTCATCGGGGGCGATCAGGTCCGCCTGCGCAAACTGGATCACCTCCCAGCCATCGGGGCGGCCATCGCCGATCACGGCCAGGTTTGCGCCCGCCAACAGGCGATCAAGACCCACGGATTGCAGGGTGCCGCGTGCCATACGCACCTGTATGGGCGCGCCCCGGTCGATCACCGCCGCGCTGGCGGATGGCAGCGCGGTCATCAATGTGCCAATCGCGGCGGGTCGCCCGAACAGGTTCAGCAGCGTGAAATCCTGCCCGCCTGATGCCGCATACAGCGCCATCGCACCCGGCCAGGGGGTTGCCGCAAGCGCCAGATGCGGCGCGTGGTCCACCTCGTTGCCCCGGATCAGCGGCAGGTCCATGAACAGCGGCAAGGGCGGGATCGGCGGGGTGAAATCGGATACCGGCGGGGCATCATCCGGCATTTCCAGCGCGCGATACGCCACCGGTTCCACCCGCACGGCATCCGCGATGCGGAACGGGCCCAGTTCCAGCGTGTCGATGCGGTAAAGCCCCGCCGCCGCGCCGGTGCGCAGGTCGATCACATCGCCCGCCCGCAGATCGGCGCGCGATGGCGGCAGCGCCAGTTTCACGCCATCGCGGGCGATCCGCGATTCCGACAGCCAGCGTTCGACGGTTTGCCGCGCCTCGGTCCGGGTCATCACCAGCGGCAGATCGGAGGCGGCCACCGCATGGGTCGCGGCATCGGGCAGCACGGATTCCTCGGCGGCGATTTCATAATCCGCCTCGGCCTCGACAAAGCGCAGGCGGACGCGGCCCGCCATGTCGGCCTCGGCGGCGCGGTCGGCGCGCAACGCGCCTGGCACCTCGTCGGTTTCGACCAGCGCGTCGGCGTCCACCACCGCCTGCGCGCGGCCATCGCGGGTCAGGAACGCAATGCGCCCGTCGCGTTCCACCGCGTCAAACCCGTGCCGCAGCATCAGGGGTTGCAGCGCAGCGCGGGCATCGGTCACATCGGTGACCGCATAGCCGCGCACCAGCCCGTGCAATTGCGACATGTCGATGTCATACATGCCGACGCGGTGGCAGATCTCGGTGACGACCGAGGCCAGCGTGCGCGCGCCCATGCGTCCGGTGATCCAGTGGCCGCGGGTGTAATTCTCGCCGTCCGACCAGACCGCGCGCAAGCGGGGAAAGGCCGGGAACGGGCGCGCGTCCCAGGCCCAGACAAAGGTATGCGTCAGGTCGATCATCGGCCCGCCATAGATCGGCGACACCGGATTGCGCACTGGGTCGCCCCAATAGCCCAACAGCGCGCGCAGATACTGAAATTGGATCAGGTCATCGCGCGCGCCGTTCGATGCGCGGGGCAGCGCGCTTTCAGAAGATTTCGGGTCCAGGAACACGTTGGGCTGGTTGGTGCCTTTGTCCACGGCGGGACAGCCGATTTCAGTGAACCAGACCGGTTTCGATCCCGGCGCCCAGGCGGTCGGCACCGGGTTGCGCACACCATTCACGCGGTCATGGTGCAGGTTCGACCACCAGGCGCGGATGTCCTTGTAGCGAAACACCCACGGCTCGTTGAACGCGCCATCGGTGATCGGGTCGCGGCGCTGTGCGGCAACGGCTTCGGGGCCGGTGTAATACCAATCGAACCCCTCGCCGCCTTCGATATTGGCGCGCAGATAGTCCAGATCATAGATCGCGCGACGGGCCTCATCGGCGTGGTCGGTGTCATCGCGCCAGTCCGACAAAGGCATGTAATTGTCGATACCGATAAAGTCGATGTTGCCATCTGCCCAGAGCGGGTCAAGGTGGAACAGCCGGTCACCATTCGCCAAGGTATGGCCCCAGTATTCGGACCAGTCGGCGGCGTATCCGATCTTGACCCCCGGCCCCAGCAGCGCGCGCACCTCGGCCGCCAGCGCGCGAAAGGCCGCAACCGCCGGATAGCCCTGATGATCGCGCAGCCGCGTCAGGCCGACCATTTCCGACCCGATGCAGAAGGATTCGACGCCCCCCGCCGCTGCACAAAGTGCGGCCTGATGCAGGATGAAACGCCGCAGGGTCCATTCGTCGGGGCCATGATAGCTGACTGCGCCCGCGCTGACCGCGAAATCCGCCGCCCGCGCGGTGCCGAAAAACGCCGCGACCTCTGCTGCCGCCTGCGGGGTGCCATCCGGGCTGCCCGCGCGCCCCGGCGCTTTGGCCCCGGTGATCCGCCCGCGCCAGGGCAGCAGCGGCTGATGCGGCGCGTCCGAATAGGGGTCAGGGCGGTCATTGCCCGCCAGCTGCGTCATCAAGAGGAAAGGATAGAACATCACCTGCTTGCCCGCCGCCTTCAGCGCGGCAATCGCTTCGATCACCGACTGATCCGACGGGGTGCCGCCATAGACGACCCGCCCGTCCACCTGCGGCAGCACCCGCGCCACCCCGCGCGTTAGCCCCGCCACGGCCCAAGGATGGCTTTGCGCGTCCTGCGTTACCTGTTCGACCATCGGGCGCACCGTGCAGGCCCCCGCGCGCAGATCATCCCCGAACCACGACACGATCAGCGACACCGCGCGCGCGCGCGGCAGATCGACCGCCAGTTGATCCAGCGCCGTGGCAATATCCGTGCGCCCCGAGGCCGAATTGACATTCGCCACGCGCGACACGCCCGGACCCGAGGTGAACACCGCAGGCTGGGTGGACAGCGCATATTCGCCGGTCCCCGGCATCAACGCCACGCCCTGCACCAGATGCACCGGGTCGGGGTCGGCCATCAGCCCGGCCTGATCGGGGCGCACCACTTCAAAGGTGAATTGCGGCACGCGGTTGCCATAGGCGCCCAGATCCAGATCCTCGATCACCACATAGGCGGTGCCGCGATAGGCGGGCACGCGCCCCGCGCCCTCGACCGCCTCGATGCGCGGATCGGGCATCTGCGAGGCTGTGCCGTGATAGACCCGCATCCCAAGCGAGGAGGGCGCGATTTCGGCACCATCGGCCCAGATGCGCCCGATGCCGGTGATCACGCCTTCGCATAGCGCAATCGCAAGGCTGACCGAATAGGAATAGCTGCGCGTGGTGGGTTGCGCCGGTTGCCGCTTGCCGCCGCCGCCGGTGACCGTCACCGTCTCGCGGAACCGCGTCGCCCAGATCACCTGCCCGCCGACACGGATGCGGCCATAGACCTGCGCGATGGCTTCGCCTTCGCCCGACCCGGTCAGGCGCAGCCGGTCGGTGCGCCCGGTTTCCACCACATCCGCGCCTTGCCCCAGCATCCGCTGATCAATCGCGCGGCCCAGCGTCGCCCCGATGAACCGCCCCACTGCCACCGAGGACAGGCCCAGCACCGTGCCTCCGATCGAGCCGCCGATGGCCGCGCCTGCGGCAGAAAGAAGGATCGTGGCCATATGCGCACTCCTGTTCGGATCAAGGGATCAAGCCATGTCGGGAAAGCGGAACCGCGCCACCACGCGGCGCGCCCAGGGCGGGGTCAGGCGGCTTTCGACCACGCCCTGCCCGCTATAGGCGTGGACAAAGGCGGGGTCCGGCCCGATTGCGGTCTGGATGCCCAGATGTTTCGCCACCGCGCCATCGCGCATCCGGAACAGGATCACGTCGCCGGGGTCGGGTGTGTCGGTCGGGTGCAGATGCCGCAGCGCAGCGGCCCAGAGGTGTTCGTGGCCCGACACCTCGGACCAGTCCATCGCATAGGGTGGCGGGGATTCGGCGTCGCGGCCATAGATCCCGCGCCACACCCCCCGGATCAGGCCCAGACAATCCGCGCCCGCGCCACGACAGCTTGCCTGATGCACATAGGGTGTTCCGATCCACGCGCGCGCCTCGGTTACAACACGGGCGGTCATCGGCGGCTGCCCCCGTCCATGATCTGATCACCCGAAGGCGACCGCAGCGACCAGTCATCGCCGGGCAGGTCCGGAAAGCCCTGAAAGTTCAGCGTGTTGAGGAACTTTCGCTGGCAGGTTTCGAACCGCTTGTCGCACCCCGCCACCAGCCGCAGCCGGTCGCCGGGGGCAAGCGGCGCGCGCAACTCTGCCCAAAGCGTCACTTCGCGGCCCGCGCCTGCCAGATCGCTTTTGATCACGCCCGACAGCCCCGCCGCCCGCCCGGTCAGCACAATCAGCGATCCGCGCCCGAACCACCCCGCCTCGAACCCCGGCAGGGCCGCGCACAACAGCCGCGCGCCATCTGCCGCCAGCAGGTCTACCTCGGCGGCATACCCCGGCTGGGTCAGGTCAAAGCGGCAGGTCGCATCGCCCAGAACGGCGGTGCAGGGTTTCTGGAAAACCCGTCCCACGGGTCGGTTGAGCGCAGCCGATAAGGACCGCAGGTCTGCGGCAAAGGCCGCCCCCTCGCGCCGCAATGCGCCCACGGTGCCGCGAAACAGCACCGCGCGCGCGCTGACATCGGCCCAGTTGACCGCCAGCGCCGTAACCGCCGCCCCATCCCAGCGCCCTGCAAGGATATCGGCATCCGTGATCGCGTCGGAGGACAGCGCGCCCACGGCCTCGGTGTTGTCCACCGACAGGCCGGTGGTCTGCATCAACGCCTTGGCCGCCATGCCGCTGTCAGCGCGAAAGGTCACGCCGTCAAACGTCAGCTCCAGATCGTGATCGGTGAAGCCGAACACCGTGCCATCGCTGCGTTGCAGCCGCCAGCACATGCAGACGGTGGTGGTCCCGGTCGCCAGATGGTCCAACAGCGCGGTCACAGCCGCACCTCGATCACCGGCACTTGCGGCATCTCGCCGGCCTTGAACGACGCCACCGAGGTGCGGATGCCATCGCTGTCGAACCGCACCGGCACGTCAAATTCGAACCCGGCGGTGATTTCCAGACTGGTATCGGGCGGATTGGCAAAGGTGATCACGCCCGTGGTGACATCAATCGTGAAATCCACGCCTTCCTGCTGCGGATCGGCCGAAATGCCGACCAGCAGCGTCCCCGCCACCGGCTTAGTGATGGGGCGGAAATACGCCTGATCGCCGGAGCGATAGCGTTTGACCAGCGAAAATTCGGTCCGCGTGCCGTCACCGAACCCCAGCGACTGGTCTTGATAGGCAGGCGTTCCGTTCGGGCGGCAGGATTTGAAATCCGACCAGTCCTTCCAGCGAAACCCGTGCATCTGGCCGCTGCGCGCCTCGAAGAACGCGATCAGCACCTCGATATCGTCCAGCGACCGCAGCCCGACCCCCGCGTCATAGCGACGGCGCGAATGGGCCCAGGGCGTGTTGCGTTCTTCGAACCCGTTCGCCAGCGTGACGATATCGGTGCGCCGTTCCGGCCCGCCCACGGACCCGAAACTCAGGTTGGTGGGAAATCTGACCTCGTGAAATGCCATTCTGCGCTCCTCAGCGATAGCGTTGACCGTCAGCGATAGCGTTGACCCTGACCCAGCGCGCGGCCCATGCGCGCCGCAATCTGTCCTTCGGACCGGCGGAACCCGTCAACGTCCGGCGTCGCGATGTTCATCACCACGGTCACCGCGCGCCCGCCGCCCTGCGCCGCGACGCCCAGACGCCCATCCGGCCCGCGCGCCAGCGGCATGATCGCCTCTGGCCCCGCCTCGCCCATCAGGCCCATGCCGCCGCGCATCGGAAATGTCGTGGGGCCAGACACCACGCCGCCATTGGCAAAGGGCATCACCCGGCCCTGGGCAAAACTGCCGCCCTTGGCGAACGGCAGCGCGCCCCCGAACAGCCCCGCCACGCCCTGCGCGATCAACCCGCCGACATGGTCCGTCACGGGTTTCGTCGCCGCGTTATACGCCGTGCTGATCATCGAATTGGCGACGGTTTTCATCGCATCCGACAGTTTCATGCCGTCGAACACCACCCCGTCAAAGGCGCGGCGCACCCCCCGGCTCAGGCCCTTTTCAAGGCTTGCGGCGTCCTTGCCGGTCTCTGCCAAGGCCTCGCGCAGCCGCCGCATTTCATTGTCGAACCCGGTGGCAACTAGTGTGGCCGCGCCCAGCGACCCTTCCAGTGCCTCGACCTGGGTTTGCAGGGCGTCCAGCCCGTCGATATCAGCCATATGTCAATCTCCTGTCTGATCGGGAAAGGCGGTCATCAGCGCCGCCAGCCCGTCGCGCGTCAACGGCCCCGCCGCGCGGTCCACGCCCAGCATCAGGCGCAGTTCCGCAGGCGTCAGCGCCCAGAATTCGGCGGGTGTCAGGCCAAGGCCGCGCATCCCCGCCCGCATCAATCCGGGCCAATCGAGGCGGCTCACGCCACACCGGGATCGGCGAATGCGCGCGCCAGCAATTCCGCCGCCGCCCGCGCCGCCGCCATCGGACCGCCCGCTATGTCGGCCTGCGCCAGCGCGCCTGCGCCACCCTGCCAGCCGCCGCCGCGCAGCCCCGCAAGGATCAACGCGCTGACATCGCGGGCGGAAAACGCCGCCCCCTCGAACCGCTCGACCAACGCTACCAGCGTATCAGTGCCAAGCGATGCCTCCAGTTCCGCCAGCGCGCCAAGCGTCAGCTTCATGATGCGTCGCTCGCCGTCGATCACCAAAGCCACCTCGCCCGCCCAAGGGTTCGCCATGATCACAGCGCCGTGAACGCCAGCGCGCCCGCGGAGGCCAACGCCAGCTCATAAGTCGCCTCGCCGTTATAGCTGCCCGCGTAATCAATCGACGTGACTTGGAATGCGCCTTCGACCACGCCGAAATCCGGGATCACGACCTGAAACGCGGGAGTTTCGCCGTCAAAGAAGATCTGCCGCGCGCGCGCGTCGCTGCCTTCGTCGCGAAATACACCCGACCCCGACACCGACGCGCTTTTCACGCCCGCGCCGCTCAGCAATTCGCGCCAGCCGCCCTGGCTTTCCAGGCTGGTGATATCCACGCTTTCGGCGTTGAAGCTGATCCGCGTCGCGCGCAGCCCCGCCATCGTCTCGAACTGGCCGTCGCCGGTCAGGTCCACTTTGATCAACAGATCCTTGCCGTTCTGGGCTGCCATGCTGCCACTCCTTTTCAGGTTTCAGATATCCTCGACCCGCGCGATAAACCGCAGGTCAATCCGCCGGGTGTCGCCCGTGCCCTCGCGCAAGGCGGTGGCCCGCGCAAACCGCAACCCCACCAGCCGACCGCGCGCCAGCGTCAGACCCGCGCCTTCCAGCGCATCCGACAGCGTCGCGGCCAAGGTTTTCGCGCCCGCAAACCCGGCCAACGTGGTCACCACCGACAGGGTAAATTCGTGATCCGCGCCGCGCGCGGTGGCATCGGACCGGTCGCGCACCACCTCTGGCCCCAGCGTCACATAGGTATCCGGCACCGGCCCCGGCGGCAGCGCATCATGCAGCGCGACCCCCGCCAGCGCAGGCAATCCCGCCAGATGCTGAAACACCGCCGCCTGCAAGGCAGGCGCAAGCGCATAGGTCATGGCGTCACCTCTTCTTCGCAGGTGCAGGTCAAGTATCGCGCGCTTGCATCCGCATTAGTCACGCCAAGGATACGAAACACCCGCGCGCCATCGCGAAACCGCTGGCCCGGTCGGGGCCGGTTCGATGCACCGGGGGGCGCACCGCGCACCGTGATCCGGTAACCCACCAGCACCTGCACCCCGCCCGCGCCAGCCGTTTCGCGTGGGGCGCGCGCGGTCACCTCGGCCCACAAGGTGCCCAGCACCGCCCAGGTTTCCACAAACCCGCCCGCGCCGTCCGCCAGTCGCTGCGGGCTTTCCAGCACCAGCGCGCGCGACAGCACCGGGCTCATGCCACACCCCCGCCCAAGATTCGCAGCGTGCGGAACCGCTCGATCAGCGAGGTAACGCCGAACGGCATGCACCCCGACCCCAGCGCCATGTCATGGCGGTATTCGTGATAATGCGCCGCCAGCATCAGCCACGCCTGTCCCAGATCGCGCGGCAGATCGGCCCATTCGGGACCGTATCCCGCCAGAAACCGCAGCCGCGCCTGCCCGCCCGTGGGGATCGTCGGCAATGCGCCGCCCATCGGCATCAGCCGGGGCCGCAGCGCATCGGGTTCCAGCCGATAGGCCGACGGAGCCACCGTCACCGCCACCCCGAACCGGTCCAGCAGGGCCAACGACACCAAAGCGCTGACTGGTGCCACCGGCAGGGCTTGGCCGGCGCTGTCACGCCACGCGTTGACCGACCAGGAAAACTCGCGCTCCAGCAGGATCTTGCCCGTCCGCGCCTCGATCGCCGCCATCGCCGCGCGCAGAAACGCCGCCAACAGCCCGTCCTGCACCTGATCCTCGGCAAACCCCGTTCCCAGCCGCAGATGGGCGCGAAACTCTGCCAGCGGCAGGTTCGCGTCCGTCACCTGCGTCTCTTCGACCAACATCATGGATCACCTCCGGTCCTTGCCCGCATCCCCCGAAAATGGCCGCGCGAGAGCACCCCGCGCGGCCCTGCACCGCTCAGGACACCGCGAAACGCAACAGCTTGATCGCCGCGAAATCCGACACGTCGCCGCCCACGCGCTTGGTGGCATAGAACAGCACATGCGGCTTGGCCGAGAACGGGTCGCGCAGGATGCGCAGGTCGGGGCGTTCGGCCACGGTGTAACCCGCGCTGAAATCACCGAACGCCACCGCGAATGCGTTGGCCGCGATATCGGGCATGTCCTCGGCGATAAGCACCGGATAGCCCATCAGCCGCGCCGGTTCCCCCGACGCCAATCCATCCGACCACAGGAAACGACCATCCGTGTCCTTCATCTTGCGGATGGTGCCTGCGGTTTTCGAATTCATCACAAAGACCGCATTGGCGCGGTACGGCGCGCCCAGCGCATAGACCAGATCGACGATGGCATCCGCCGACAGGAACGCCCCCACAGCCCCCGTGGGCACATAGCCGATGTTGCCCCAGGCCTGCACGGCATTGGCCACCTTTGTATGCGCCAGAAAGCCCTTGGGCTTGCCGATGCCGTCGCCCGACACGAACGCCGCCGCCTCGGCGCGGGCGAAACGATCCGCGATCCGCCCCGCCAGCCAGCCTTCGATGTCAAACGCGCTGTCATCCAGCAACCGCTGGCTGGCCTTCGGCAGCGCCGACAATTCATGCAATTGGATGGTGATCCGCTCGATGGTGGGCGTGCCGGTTTCCGTGGCCGCCGCCGTTTCCGTGGCCCAGCCATGCCCCAGATCAGTGGTGTCGATCAGCACGTCATAGGACGAGGATTCCACCGTCACGACATTCGCCACCGCGCGGATCGAGGCGCTGGATTTCAGCACCGACCGCACGGCGTCCGCCGTCTGCGGATCCACCAGATAGCCGCCATCACCGGCCACGGCGGTGGACAGCGCCTTGCCCTCCAGAACAAGACCGCGCAGGCCATCGTCGTCGCCCGACCGCACATAGGCGTCGAACGCCTTCTGGTGCGGGGCTTCGGCCTGCGCCTGCGTGGACAGCGCGTGGCGCGCTGAAATTTGGGATTTGGTCTGCATCATGGTCATGCGCTCTTCCTGCTGTTGCATACGGGTGTGAATGTCGGCGCGATACGCCTTCAGTTCGCTGACGAATCCGGTCAGCGCGGCTTGCATCTCGGCCTCGGGGGACAAAGCCTCTCCGGTCCGAGAGCGGGTCTCGGGTGTCTGCATCATGGTTCCTTGCCTAAATTCTGCCGGCGGGGATCAGTCCCCGGCCAGCGCCCGCGCCGCGTCCCGCAGGGCCGCCGCCATCCCGCGCAAGGCATGCCCCGGCTCATCGCCTTTGGCCTGCACCCGCGCACTGGTCAGCATCGGGAATGTCACCAGTGACACCTCCCAAAGCTCCAGTTCCTTCAGAAGCCGCTGGCCCCTGTCATTCTTTTCCGCCCGGACGGTGCGGTATCCGATCGACAACCCGTCAATCGCCCCCGCCGCCACCAGCGCCGCCGCCTCGCGGCCCTGCGCGACGGTTTCCAGCACCCGGCCCTTGACCCACAGGCCCCGCGCATCCTCGCGCACCTCGTCCCAGACGCCGATGGGTTGCGCGGGATCATGCTGCCACAGCATCTTGACCCGCCGCCCCTCGCCCGCAAGCCGTTGCAGCGCCGCCGCATAGGCCCCCGGCATCACCACGTCATTGCCTTGATCCGCCGCGCCGAACAGGCTGGCATAGCCCTCGACCGTCACACCATCGGCGACCAGCGCGGCCCCCTGGCAATCCTTGCGTTCCAGATCATCCATCATCCGCCCTTTCATGATATTCCCGGCACCGCCGTCAGGATCGACTGGAACGCCGACGCAATGATCGCCGCCGCCACGCCGTAAACCGCCAGCCAGACCCGTTTTTCCAGCCGCTCATGTTCGTCTTCCAGCCGCGCCAGACGGTCCTTCAACCCGTCGATCAGCACGGCTGAGAGCCGCTCATGCGCTTCCAGCTTCAGCCCCGGCGCGCAATCGAACCCCTCATAGGCGCGCGGCTCAGCCATGATCGGCCTCGGTGGCCAGCCCCAGCATCCGCCGCTTTTCCACATCCGTCAGGAATGCCGCCGCGCCTACGCGCCGCCACAACGCCTCGCGTTCCGCCGCCAGCGCGGGCACCTGATCCAGATCGGGGCGCAGTTCCAGCACCGCCTCGGCATAAAGGCTCAGCCAATCCGACACCCCCGCCGCCACGCGCGACGCCAGCGGCAGCACGGTCAGGCGGTAAAACGCCCGGTGCGCCTCCTGGTAATTGGCGAATGTCGCATCGCCCGGTATCCCCAGCAGCATCGGCGGCACCCCAAAGGCCAAGGCGATTTCCCGCGCCGCCGCCTCCTTGGTCTGTTGAAATTCCATGTCGGACGGCGAAAACCCCATCGGTTTCCAATCCAGCCCACCTTCCAGCAGCATCGGCCGCCCCGCATTGCGCGCGCCCTGGTGATGCGCCTCCATCTCGGACACCAGCCGGTCATACTGGTCGGTGGTCATGCCCTGCCCCTCGGGCCCCTTGTAGATGATCGCGCCGGATGGCCGCGCGGCATTGTCCAACAGCGCCTTGGACCACCGCGTGGCGGCGTTATGCACATCCACCGCCGTCGCCGCCGCATGCAGCGGCGACAGCCCGTAATGATCGTCCTGCGGATGAAAGCTTTTCAGATGGCAGACCTGCGGGCGCGGGCCGGTGGCCCCGAACCGGTGGCTTTTTGCGCCCACAGTATAGTCATAGCCCACCGGCCACCCATCCGCGCCCGGCACCACCGACATGCGATCCGACCGCAGCACATGCAACTCGACCGGCAGGCCGTCATCGCCCGCCACCGCCTCGACATAGCCGTTCCCGGTCAGCAGGATCTGCCCGAACAGCGCCTCAAGCAGTTCCGCGCGCCCCTGCCCCGGATTGGGCGTCGCAAGCAGCGCCAGCACCGGATGCACATGATGCCGCCCGCCATCGGCATCCAGCACGAGGGGCAGCGCGGCGGCGGCCTCGGCGATCATCTTGACGCAGCGAAACCCCACCGGATTGCCCAGAAACCCCGCCCGCGTCAGCGACCCGGCATCCCGCGCCGTCCAGCCCACGCGCCCGCCCGCCGCCAATGCCGCGACGCGCCCCGCCGCCGACCGCTTGACTTCGGGCGCGCCACCCAGGTCAGGCGCCATCTCCTTGTTCCGCCGGAAGAAATCGAATGCCATCCCGCTCATTCTCCTGTTGGTGCCGCTCTTTGCGTTGGGGCCACTCTGCCGCTCAAGGTTTACGAAAGATGAAACCCACCGCGCGTTGCGTCGCTCTTTCATTTTGCCCCAAATACCTCTCGGGGGAGTTTGAGGGGGCAGACAGCCCCCTCAATCCACGTCACAGCGAACGCACCGTCGGCGACCGCCATCCCGCCGCCGGATCAATCATCAGCGCCGTCAGCGCCCAGACCAGCGCATCCAGCCGGTCGGGGCTACCGCGCCCCTGATACCCTTGCGCGGTCATCTTCAGCATCTGGTCCTCCAGCGCCGCCAATCCCCGCACATGCACCACGCGCCCCTGTTCATACAGCGCCGCCACCGGTTCGGCCCGCGCGGCCTTGCCCTTGGCGGCATGGACCTTCTTGAACGGGATCATCGGATCGACCTGCCGCAGCATCGCCTCGACCAGATCGCCGCCCTGGTTGACCTCGGCGATCAGGCGTTCCGCGCCGAATTCCTCCATCGCGCGGATTGCGGCCTTGGCCCAGACCAGCGGGCGCGCGGCTGACACCGACCGATCCGCCAGCACCACCGCGCGCCAATCCTGCACTGGCCCTTGGCACATAACGCCCGCGACGATGATGCCACATTCATCCGACCCTTCGTGGCCCGTCACCGGCGGGTCAACCGCCACCACGATCCGGTCCAGCCGGGGCACTGCGCCGGGCAGCGTCGCCGCTTCGATCATCGCGTCCGACCACAGCGCGCCGTCCGCCGCGTCCACCAGCACCCCGTCCAGTTCCTGCCGCCCAAGTCGCGTGCCCGCATAACGCGCGCGCACCTCCTCGATGAACCCGTCCGCCAGATTGGCGCGGTTCGCCTCGGTCGGCGCATGGGTGGACACGGTCGAAGGCCGCGCGAGAAGATCCTTCAGCACCTTGACGTTGCGCGGCGTGGTGGTGACGCAGACCTGCGGCCGATCCCCCAGCCGCAACCCGAATTGCAACATGTCCCAGGTCGCCTCGGCCTTTTTCCACTTGGCAAACTCATCGACCCAGGCTGCGTCGAATTGCGGCCCGCGCAGGGCTTCGGGGTCATGCGCCGAAAAACACTGCGCCTCGGCCCCGTTTGGCCATGTCAGCTTGCGCTTGCCCTCGTGCCAATGCGGGCGGCGATCCGGGGGCGAGCAGGCCAAGATACCGCTTTCCCCCATCACCATCACATCGCGCGCCTGATCCAGCGTTTCCGCCACCAGCGCCACGCGGCGACACCGCCCCGCATCGCCGGGCAGCGCACCTTCGACGAGGCTGCGCACCCATTCCGCCCCCGCCCGCGTCTTGCCCGCACCGCGCCCGCCCAGAATGACCCAGGTCCGCCAATCCCCCGCAGGGGGCAACTGATGGTCCAGCGCCCAGAATTCGAACAGCCACGGCAGCGCGCACAGCTCGGGTTCAGTCAGGCTTTCCAGAAATTCCGCCTGCACCCCCGCATCGGCGGAGGCGATCCAACCGGCACCCGATCTGATGCCGGACGGCAACAAGGTCGATGGCCGGGGTTCCACCGGGTCCGTGACCGTCAAGAGGCTTCTGGCGTTCTGCAATTTGCGTCTCCGTTTCCATCGCTAATCTGATCCACTGCCGGATATCCGACGTGACCTTGGTGCTGTCCTTGAGTGCCGCGAACTCGCCGGCATGAACCCGGCTGCTCATCTCTTCCAACTCTGCGCGCATCTGGATCAATTGCATCTCGACACTGTCGACAGCACGCCTGATCCGTTGCCGCTCGCGTTCGGCCAATTCCGTCTGCTGCATCATATGTCTTGCCCAATGCCCGTTGCGCCCCGATATCTGGCGTCCTCCCGCGACGATTGATTGCTGGCCCGTCGTCAGTGGGGCCAGCATCGCGCCCTTGCGTTAACGTTTCGAAATTCCGCCGTCCGCTCGCGCCCACCAAGCCGTCCTTGACGCGGCATTGTCATTTGCATGTGCAGAGATAAGACGATAGCTACGCCGCTCGCCCGCTGCCCCAGCCCGTGAAAGGGATGCCCACCATGCTCCAGACGCCCTATTACCTGATCGACAAGGCCCGCCTGCTGCCGAACATGGAAAAGATCGCCTGGCTGCGCGAACACTCGGGCGCCAAGGCGCTGCTGGCGCTGAAATGTTTTGCCACATGGGATCTGTTCGATTTCATGGCCGATTATATGGATGGCAGCACGTCATCCTCGCTGTTCGAACTGAAACTGGGACGCGAGAAATTTCCGGGCGAAACCCATGCCTATTCGGTGGCCTGGGCGCCGCATGAAATCGACGACGTGCTGGCAAACTCCGACAAGGTGATCTTCAATACCGTCGGCCAATTGGCCCGCTATGCCGATGTGTCTGCGGGCCATGTGCGCGGCCTGCGCGTCAATCCGGGCGTGTCCACCAGCAGCTTCGACCTTGCCGACCCTGCGCGGCCCTATTCGCGCCTTGGCGAGCACGATCCGGCCAATATCGAACCCTTGGCGGACCTGATTTCCGGCTTCATGTTCCACAACAATTGCGAAAACGACGATTTCGACCGCTTCGCCGCGATGCTGGACGGCATCGAACAGCGCTTTGGCCATCTGATCCGCCAGATGGACTGGATCAGCCTTGGCGGCGGCATCCATTTCACTGGCGACGGCTATCCTTTGGACCGGCTGGCCGACCGGCTGAAACGTTTTGCCGACACGAACGGGGTGCAGGTCTATCTGGAACCCGGCGAGGCGGCGATTACGCGGTCCACCACGCTGGAACTGACCGTGCTGGACACGCTTTACAACGGTAAGAACCTCGCCATCGTCGATAGCTCGGTCGAGGCGCATATGCTCGATTTGCTGATCTACCGCCAAGAAGCGCGCATGACCCCGAACGAAGGCCCCGAGGAATGGATGATCTGCGGAAAATCCTGTCTGGCGGGCGATATCTTTGGCACGTTCCGCTTTGCGCAGGCGCTGAAACCCGGCGACCGTGTCAGCATCGACGACGCCGCAGGCTATACGATGGTCAAAAAGAACTGGTTCAACGGCGTGCAGATGCCCGCCATCGCGGTCCGCGAGTTGGACGGCACCACGCGGGTGGTCCGCGAATTCAGCTATGCCGAATTTGTGGCGGCTTTGTCGTAAAACAGCGTTACAAAACAACCGTCACATCTCTGTCACGCCCCTGTCATCTAGCGGCAGCAGCGTGACCCGACGATCTTATCCACAGGAGGCTAGGTGCAGCCATGACCACCCCATCCCCCGCAAAAAACGTCCTGATCATCGGCGCAGGTGGCGTGGCCCAAGTCGTGGCGCATAAATGCGCGCAGCATAATGATCGGTTCGGTGCCTTGCACATCGCCAGCCGCACGCAGGCGAAATGCGACGCGATCATCGCCTCGGTCCAGGCCAAAGGCGCGATGAAAGTGCCGGGTGCGTTCCACGCCCATGCCGTTGACGCGATGGACAGCGCCGCCGTGGCCGCCCTGATCCGCGACACGGGCGCGCAGATCGTGATCAACGTCGGCTCGGCCTTTGTGAACATGACGGTGCTGGACGCCTGCATCGCCACGGGTGCCGCCTATATCGACACCGCGATCCACGAAGACCCCGCCAAGATCTGCGAAACCCCGCCATGGTATGGCAATTACGAATGGACGCGCCGCGACGCCTGCGAAAAAGCTGGCGTAACGGCCATTCTGGGCATCGGGTTTGATCCCGGCGTGGTCAACGCCTATGCCCGCCTCGCCGCCGACCAGATGGACCACGTTACCGCCATCGACATCGTCGATATCAATGCCGGGTCGCATGGCCGCTGGTTCGCCACCAATTTCGACCCCGAAATCAACTTTCGCGAATTTACCGGCACGGTGTATTCTTGGCAAAATGGCGCATGGGCCGAGAACACCATGTTCGAGGTCGGACAAAACTGGGACATGCCTGTCGTCGGCCCGCAACGCGCCTATCTGACCGGGCATGACGAGGTCCATTCCCTGTCTGCCCGCTATCCAGAGGCCGATGTGCGGTTCTGGATGGGGTTCGGCGATCATTACATCAATGTCTTTACCGTGCTGAAAAACCTTGGCCTGTTGTCGGAAAAGCCGGTGACAACCGCCGAAGGCCAACAGGTGATCCCCTTGAAACTCGTCAAGGCCGTGCTGCCCGACCCCGCCAGCCTTGCGCCGGATTACGTGGGCAAGACCTGCATCGGGGTGCGGGTGCAGGGCGCGAAGGATGGCGTGGCGGTCGAGATGTTCCCCTATAACGTCGCCGATCACAAGGACGCGTTTACCGAGGTGGGCGCCCAAGGCATCAGCTATACCGCAGGCGTGCCCCCCGTCGCCGCCGCGCTGTTGATCGCGGATGGCACCTGGGACGTCAAACACATGGTCAATGTCGAGGATCTGGACCCCAAGCCGCTGTTGACGCTGCTGGATGGCATGGGCCTGCCAACCCGGATCAAGGATGCCGCTGGCGACCGCGCCTGGGATCAGTGAAGGCGGGTCGAAACGACCCGCCCTACGATCACCCGTCGATCCGCCGCCCCATGATCGCGAGCGACTGCTGATAAACCGTCGCGGCATTCCACAGTTTCAGCACCGGGTAATTCGGCTGACCCTCTTGATAGCCCGCCCCGGGTTGCCAGCCTTTGGCCCGCAGGAAATTCGCGGTCGAGGTCAGCGCATCGGCGAAGTTATAGAAATCCACCCGCCCGTCGCCATTGCCATCCACGCCATAGGTCATTGCATTGCCGGGCAGGAACTGGGTATGGCCCAACTCACCATGCTTGGCCCCCAGCGTGGCTGGCGTGATCGACCCCTGATCCACCAGCTTCAGCGCGCCAATCGCGTGGGGCTGAAAAAACGCCGACCGGCGGCAATCGAACGCCAGCGTCACAATGGCCGAGACGACCGGCGTATTGCCCATGCCCGACCCGAATCCGGTTTCCATGCCGTGAATGGCAATCAAAACGCCTGCCGGCACGCCGTACCGCTGTTCCAACCCGGCAAAGAACGCCGCGTTTTGCGCCTTGCGTTTGCGGCCTTGGGAAATGATCGTATCTGTCCCGCGCACCTGCATGAATTTCTCAAGCGAATACTTGAAGCTTTTCTGGTTGCGGTCGGCGTTGATGGTTTCCTGGCTGTATCGCGTTCCCGCCAAGGCGTCCAATCCGCGCTTGCCGACACCATTTGCCGCCGCAAGCGCCGCAAATTCGCGTTTCCAAGTATCAAATCCGCTGCCGGAATTGCTGCACTGCAACGCTAATGCTGGCCCCGCCCCGAACAGACCGGCAAAAAGCGCGCCTGTCACAACATGCCGCGCAACTTTCATCAATCGGGCCATCGCCCCCTCCGTCATAAAACTATGCGGAGGGAGTATGACCCGGATGCGCGGTGGCGTCAAAGACCCAGCGCGACCGCGTTACAAGCCACGCGTAACCGGTGCCATGACCATGGCTTCGGCGATTTCCGGCACAACGACCTGTCCGATCAGCGTCACGAAGGCCAGCGCTGTCAGCATCGTGGTCGAAACCCGCAGATCACTGCCGCGCAGCGTGTTCCAGACCAGCAGGGACGCGGCCAGCGGCAGCGAAAACAGCGCCACAAACAACGTGACGACCGCTGCCGTCAGCCGCACTGCCAGCGTCGGATGTGCCAAGGCGACCTCGGCGCGCTCTTCGGCCTCCGCCTCGCGCATCAGATGCGCCAGCGCCGTCTGCTGATCCGCCTCAAAATCCGCAGCCCAAGCATCCGAACGGGCCGAACCATGCCGCGCGGCGCGCGCCCGATGCTGTGCTGTGGGGACCTGCACCCGACGCGGGCGCACCGGGTCCACCGCCGCCAGAAACCGCGCCGCAGGCAGAACCGCGTCCTTGCGCAGCCACAACACGGTTTCCGCCGCAAACCCGCGCACCAGCGCCGCCGTCAGCGCCGCCAACAAGGCCTGCGCCGACGCCTCTGTCAGCTGCGCCGCCTCCGCAGGCCGCGTCAGCCGCAACCGCGCGCGATCCTCGGTCAGGTTCATCCGCAGCGTCACCGCCGGGGTCTGGAACAGAATTTCGGCCCCGTCGCGCGTGATGTCCACCGCATCTCCGCGCCGGGCGAACACTTCGGCCAACAGCGCGGTAGCAAGATCAACACTGACACGCGACATCAGCGGGAACACGATACCGGACTGGCACAGCGGAAATTCGGTTTTCATGACAAGGTCTCCTTGGATTGGCAGCTATCCATAGGCACAGGATTGTCCCGATATCCCGACGATTCCCGGGCGGGTTTGCGTCTGAAATGCGGCGCAAAATCACTGTTTTGGAAACAGTGCGTTCTCGGTTTCAGTCTTTTACGCTGCGAAAGTTCACAAACCCGCATGGATTTATTCACCATGAAGGCAAAACCGGGTCAAATTGCGTCTGCGCCTGTCACCATGCAGGCAACCCGGAAACGAAAAAAGGCGCCCCGCAGGGCGCCTTTGATTGTGTCGAACCCCGAAACTGACAGATCAGCAGGAGTAATAGAACTTGTACTCGATCGGGTGCGGGCACATCTCGTAGGCCTGATTTTCCTCGGCCTTGAGATCGACATAGGACGCAAGCTGGTCCTTGGTGAACACGTCACCGGCCAACAAGAAATCCATGTCCTTGTGCAGCTCGTCGATGGCTTCACGCAAAGACCCGCAAACCGTCGGGATACCGGCCAACTCTTCGGGCGGCAGGTCATACAGGTTCTTGTCCATTGCCTCGCCGGGGTCGATCTTGTTCTTGATCCCGTCAATGCCGGCCATCAGCAGGGCGGCAAAGCACAGATAAGGGTTCGCCGACGGATCGGGGAAACGGGCTTCGACACGCTTGGCCTTGGGCGATTCCGTCCACGGAATACGGACGCAACCCGACCGGTTGCGCGCCGAATAGGCCCGCAGCACAGGGGCCTCGTATCCGGGCACCAGACGCTTGTAGCTGTTGGTGGACGGGTTGGTGATCGCGTTCAGCGCCTTGGCGTGCTTCAGGATGCCGCCGATGAAATACAGCGCCTCCTGCGACAGATCGGCGTATTTGTCGCCCGCGAACAGCGGCTTGCCGTCTTTCCAGATCGACATGTTCACATGCATGCCCGACCCGTTGTCGCCCGCCATCGGCTTGGGCATGAACGTCACCGTCTTGCCATAGGCCTGCGCCACGTTGTGGATCACATACTTGTATTTCTGGATGTTGTCGGCCTGTTCGGTCAGCCCGCCAAAGATCATGCCCAGCTCGTGCTGGCAGGTGGCGACCTCGTGGTGGTGCTTGTCCACCTTCATCCCCATCCGCTTCATCGTGGACAGCATTTCCGACCGGATATCCTGACCTTCGTCGCTGGGGTTCACCGGGAAATAGCCGCCCTTGTGCGCCGGGCGATGGCCCAGGTTGCCGGGGTCAACTTCGGCATCGGTGTTCCACGCGGCATGTTCCGCGTCGATCTGATAGGACACCTTGTTCGGGCTGATCTGATAGCGCACATCGTCGAACAGGAAGAATTCGGCTTCCGGGCCGAAATATGCCACATCGCCGATACCGGATGCCTTGAGGTAGGCTTCGGCCTTCAGCGCGATCTGGCGCGGGCAGCGGTCATAGGCTTCGCCGGTGTCGGGTTCCACCACGTTGCAATGAATGGCCAGCGTCTTTTCGGCATAGAACGGGTCCATATAGACCGAGGCCGGATCGGGCATCAGTTTCATGTCCGACGCTTCGATCGACTTCCAGCCCGCGATCGACGACCCGTCGAACATGAAGCCCTCGTCTAGGAAATCCTCATCGACCAGATCGGCCACCACGGTCACGTGCTGCAACTTGCCGCGCGGGTCGGTGAAACGGATATCGACGTATTCGACATCCTCTTCCTTGATCAGCTTAACTACGTCTATTGCCTTCATTCTCTGGTCCTTTCAGGCTTGATAGGAATTACGTCAGATCGCGTCGGACCCGGTTTCCCCGGTACGGATGCGGATGGCCTGTTCGACCGGGCTGACAAAAATCTTGCCGTCACCGATCTTTTCGGTGCGGGCGGCGTCGATGATGGCGGCAATCGCGCCATCGACCTGATCGTCGTCGACGACCAGTTCAATCTTCACCTTGGGCAGGAAATCCACGACATATTCCGCGCCGCGATACAGTTCGGTGTGCCCCTTCTGGCGGCCAAAGCCCTTGACCTCGATCACCGACAGACCCTGCACCCCCGCCTCTTGCAGCGCTTCCTTGACCTCATCAAGCTTGAACGGCTTGATCACGGCTTCGATCTTTTTCACGGCGCTGCCTCCTCGCGGCTTGGTCGGCCTTCGTCAGACCACGCCGCGCCGGGGGCCTCAATCCGCCCCTGCCAGATAGCGCGGGCGCGGGAGTGGGAATTACACCTTTCGCCTAAAATTTAATCAAACCGCCGAAATATCCCGCAGTTTGAAAACTGAAAATTTGCAGCGCGCAACGCAAAAGGGCCGCCCCATAGGACGGCCCTTTGAAATCGCGCCAGGCCCATCGGCCCGCGATCATTCTTCGTCCAGCGCCTCGACAGCCTTTTGCAGATCGTCCTTGCTGACGTCCACATCTGTGACCTGCGCCTGTGCCAGGATGTGATCGATGACCTTGTCCTCAAAGATCGGCGCGCGCAGTTGCTGTTGCATCTGCTGGTTCTGCTGCACGAATTCAAAGAACTGGCGTTCCTGTCCCGGATATTGCCGCGCCTGGTTCAGCACCACCTGGGTGAACTCGGCATCGGTGACCTGCACCTCGGCCTTGCGCCCGATTTCGGCCAACAGCAGCCCCAGACGCACACGGCGCGAGGCCAGCGCCTTGTGTTCGTCGGTGGGATCAACCGCGCCGTGGTTATGGTCATGCACCTCGGGGTTTTCTTCGTGCCACAGCTGATGCGCGATCTGGCTGGCCTCGGCATCGACAAGGTTCGACGGCAGGTCGAACGACACCAGCCCGTCCAGCTTGTCCAGCAACGCGCGCTTGATCACGGCCCGCGCCGCGCCCTTGTATTCCGCTTCCAGCCGCTCGGCGATCTGGCCCTTCAGCGCGTCTAGGCTGTCAGCGCCGAACCGCTTGGCCATCTCGTCGTCGATCACGGCGGCTTGCGGGCCCTTCACGGCCTTGATGGTGCAATCAAAGGTTGCGTTCTTGCCCGCCAGATTGGCTGCGCCATAGTTTTCCGGGAAGGTCACGGTGACCAGCTTGGTGTCACCCGCGACGCTGCCGACCAGTTGTTCCTCAAAGCCCGGAATGAACGCGCCCGACCCAAGCACCAGCGGATAATCCTCTGCCGCGCCGCCATCGAACGCCTCGCCATCCACGCGGCCCAGGAAATCGAACACCACCTGATCACCGTTTTCGGCGGCGGCCCCTGCGGCCTTGTCCTCGAAATTCTGCGCAGTTTCCGCCAGCGACGCCAGCGCCTCGTCCACCGAGGCCGGATCGGCCTTGACAACCATCCGCTCCAGCACCACGCCCGACACATCCACATCGGGGATATCGGGCAGCGCTTCATAGCTGACCTGGATCACGACATCATCGCCGTCTTTCCAGGTATCGCCATCTTTCATGGTGATCTGCGGCTGCAACGCCGGACGGTCGCCGGATGCGGCGAAATGATCGTTCATCGCGCCGTCGATGGCTTCTTGCATTGCTTCGCCCATCAGGCGCTGACCGAACTGCTTTTTCAGCATCGCCAGCGGCACCTTGCCCTTGCGAAAGCCCTTGATCTCGACGTCGGGCTGGGCCTCGATCAGCTTGGCGGTGACCTTGGCGTCCATCTCAGCCGCGGTCACGGTGATCTCATAGCCGCGCTGGAGGCCGTCTCTCAGGGTTTCGGTGACCTGCATATGGTGCGTCCTTGTATATCTCTTGTCTTGCGACGGTTCCTGGCAATCCGGGGCGGTGATCCGGCCCCGCCGCAGGCATGCCCGCGACGTAATCCGCGACGTTCTAGAGGTGGGTCAGGCGCTGTGCAAGAGGGGAACACCGGCAGCAAATCAACAGCGACAGGTGGTGCGGGTGAAGGGACTTGAACCCCCACGCCTTGCGGCGCCAGAACCTAAATCTGGTGCGTCTACCATTTCGCCACACCCGCAGCGGCAGCAGGGCCTCGCCATCGCAACGCCCCCGACCCTGCCCATCCTGTAACAAAGCCCTGCCCGCCCTGCGAGCGAAAAATCCGGCCCGATTTGCGGTCAATTTGCCCCAAAAAGACCCCGGATCGGTCCAAATAGGGCGCGACATAAACCCAATCTTGCCATAATCTGGTGGAAAAAATCGAGGCAGCAAATACAGGATGACGCCCATGGAACCGAAGTCGGTATTAAATTCGCGCGGACGTCTTGGCGATAACGCCGGACACAAGGCAGAACTTTCCGGGTTGATGGCTGGGGCCATCGTGATGACACTTGACGGCGAAATGCCGGTCGAGTTTCTCTCGCCAGGTGACCGGGTTGTGACCCGCGACACCGGCATGGCGATTGTGCGCGCCGTGCGCCCGCGCCGGATCATCGGCAACGCCGTCGGCATCATGGCAGGGTCGCTGGGCCACACCCGCCCCGAACGTGACGTGATGATCCCCGCCGATCAGGAACTGTTGATCCGCGACTGGCGCGCTGCGGCCCTCGTGGGGGCCTGTCAGGCCATGATCCCCGCCGCGCGTCTGGTGGATGGCGAATACGTCACCCTGCACAGCAATGTCGAAATGACCGTCTACGACATCGAATTTGACCGCGCGCATGTGATCTATGCCGATGGTCTGGAACTGGCCAGCGCGCCGGTGTCGGACTTTGCCATCGCCGCCTGAACGCGCGACCTGAACGACCTGCCAACCCCGGTGCCAGCAATGGTGCCGGGGTTTTGCGTTGCCCAACCCAAAGCAAGCACCCACACCGCATAAAAAAACCGCGCGGGGTGGGCCCGCGCGGCATAACCTCTGGCCCAAGGGGCCAGCGTATAATCGTCACGCTTACATGTCGTCGCCAGCCGCCGACCCGATATCGTCGAACAATTCGGCGATCTCGAATTCCGCTGCGGCTTCGGCTTCGGCAGCCAGTTGGCGGATCGACTTGCCCGAGGCCTGCAATTCGGCTTCCTGCACCGACCGCGCCACATTGACGTGGATGGTCACCTCGACCTCGGGGTGCAGGCGCACCAGCAGGTCATGGATGCCCAGGTCCTTGATCGGCGCGATCAGTTCGACCTGCTTGCGGTCGATGCTGAACCCGGCGGCTTCGGCGGCTTCGGCCGCGTCACGCGGCGTGACCGACCCATACAGCGCGCCACCATCCGAGGCAGAGCGAATCACCACAAAGGTCTGACCCGACAGGCGTTCGCCCGCCGCTTCGGCCTCTTTGCGGCTTTCCAGGTTGCGGGCTTCGAGATGCGCCTTGCGCGTTTCGAAATCCTTGATGTTCTTCTGCGAGGCGGTCAGCGCCTTGCCCTGCGGCAACAGGAAGTTGCGCGCATAGCCGGCTTTGACGTTCACGACATCGCCCATCTGGCCCAACTTGGCCACGCGTTCCAAAAGGATCACTTGCATTGGTTGCGCTCCTTATTTCACGGCATAGGGCAGCAGGGCGAGAAAGCGCGCGCGCTTGATCGCACGGGCCAGTTCACGCTGCTTTTTTGCCGAAACGGCGGTGATCCGCGACGGCACGATCTTGCCGCGTTCGGAAATGTAACGCTGCAACAGGCGCGTGTCCTTATAGTCAATCGCAGGCGCGCTATCGCCAGAGAACGGACATACCTTGCGGCGACGGAAAAACGGTTTGGTTGCCATGGTTCAGGCCCCTTCTCAGAAACGACGTTCGCGGCGTTCGCCGCCACGATCAGCACCACGATCGGCACCGGGACGATCGCCGCCACGGTCAGGGCGATCCCCGCCAAAGCTGCGCTCGGGCCGGTCGCCACGGTCGCCACGGTCCGGGCGGTCGCCACGGTCGGGACGGTCACCGCGGTCGCGCTCGTCACGCTTCTGCATCTGGACCGACGGGCCGTCTTCGTGGCCGTCCACCTTGATGGTCAGCACGCGCATGACGTCCTCGTGCAACCGCATCAGGCGTTCCATTTCCTGCACGGCCGGCGCCGGGGCGTCGGTGCGCAGCATGGCATAGTGCCCCTTGCGGTTCTTGTTGATCTTGTAGGCCATCGTTTTGACGCCCCAGTATTCGGACATCATCACCTTGCCGCCATTGTCGGTCAGCACGGCAGAGAAATGTTCGACCAGCCCTTCGGCCTGTGCAGTGGACAGGTCCTGACGGGAAATGAAGACATGCTCGTAAAGCGGCATGTGCACTCCTGTTTTTTCAAGCGCATTTCATAGGGGGGCTCTGGCTCTTTCGCGACCCCCCACGAGAGTCTGCGCGGTTCAAGTAATCTTGCGAAAGACCCGTCCCGATAAGACGGCGCGCGGCGAAACGCAAGCACGGATTCATTGCTGTTACAGGACTTCGGGTAGCCCTGTGCCCCGTTCCAAACGGCAAAGCTCCCCGAAATGGCCCAAATTGCGCCGCTTTCCGGGGTGATGCTTGCTCTTAACATCCATACGCCGAAAGGCCAGACCATGCTGTCATCCTCGAAATCCGCCCCGGACGCCAACAAACAGCCGCGTCTTACCCGGCAAAATCTTGGTGATTGGGCCGAAACCCATCTGGGGCCGGGCGTGTTGCGTTTTGTCGGCGCGGCGCTGTTGTTGGCGGCGGTCGGACTGTGGATCACACCGGGGCGCCTGCCCGAAAGCGACATCGCGCTGATGAAGCTGGGCGCGTCGATCTTTTTCGCAGGGCTGGGTTTCGTGTTCCTGCAAGCCGGACAGGGGGCCAGCACCGACGAATTTCACATCGACGAGGCGCAGCGCGAAATCCGCCATATCCTGCGGGGCCCCGATGGCATCGCCCGGTTGCAAGCGCGCTATCGCTTCAACGAACTGTCTGATCTTCGCATTGACGATGGTGTGCTGCTGGCGCGCGACCGTGCCGGACGCGTAGTGCTGAACCGCCCCATCGGTGATCTGGACGTGGCCGCAACAATCCAGATTGCCAGCCGCAATGGCCTGATCCGCCGCGCCTGATTTCTGGCCTGATCCAAAGCTGTTCACCGTTCCACAGCCCCTGTGGGTTTCTGACGAATTGCGAGAACGGACCGGATCGCGCACCTGTTGGCCATCGTAACTGGTATCACAGGAAAAACCGCATGACCTTGACCCGTATCTCTGCCGCCTTGATTGCCGCGCTGGCCGCCGCCCCCGTCGCCGCCGCCCCCGAGGCCTATGTGCTGGACGCCAGCCACAGCCAGATCCTGTTTGCCGTCAACCACCTGGGCTATTCGACCACCTGGGGCATGTTCTCGGGCTTTGATGGCAAGATCAGCTTTGATCAGGCAAATCCCGCCGCCTCGTCGGTGACCGTGTCATTCCCGGTCAAAACCATGCTGACCGGCTGGGAAGCGCGGTTCCAGCATTTCATGTCGCCCGATTTCTTTGCCGCCACCGATGACGAAATGGTCACGTTCACCTCGACCGCGATCAACGTGACTGGCGACAAGACCGCCAAGATCACCGGCGACCTGTCGCTGAACGGCGTGACCAAGTCGATCACGCTGGACGCGGTGCTGAACCAGACCGGCGACCACCCGATGGCGAACAAGCCCTGGGCCGGGTTCTCGGCCACCACCACGCTGCTGCGGTCGGACTTTGGTCTGGGGGCCTTCGCGCCATTCATCGGCGACGAAGTGCCGGTGCAGATTTCCATTGAGGCGATGAAGGCTGAATAAGCCGCGTTGCCGCAACCGCGTGTTCGGTAAACGATAAGGCCGCCGGAGCAATCCGGCGGCTATTTTTTGCGCGTGGGCCGATCAGGGCCGCGTCGCGCTCAACGCCACATCCAGCAGCACCTCGAACCCCAGCGTGCCCGCATCCGCCATCGTCTGCCCGATGCCAAAGCCGCGCCGGTCCAGCACCGCCTGCCCCGTCATCCGCGCCACGTCGCCGTCCATCACCAGCGTGAACGGCAATTCCAGCGGCAATTCCACGCCTTTCAGCGCCAACCGCCCCCGCGCCACAAAGGCTCCCGGCGCATCGCCACGCAGGATATCGGCGCGAAACACTGCCACCGGGTGCGTGGCCGCATCAAAGAAATCCGCGCCCATCGCCTGCGCCGTCACCGACCCCAATGTCAGCGACGCAATCGCCACCTGCACCTCGACCCGGCCATTGCGCGGTTCGGCCGGGTTGTCGGTGAACTGGATATTCGCGGTCCAATCCGCGAATTGCCCCGTCACCGGCTTGCCGAATTGCTGCACCGTCAGGCCCAGCGTGCCGTCTGTGACCCGCCATTCGCCGCCCCCTGCCTGCAACGCGGGCATTTCTGCCCGCACCATGCCTTCGACCGGCATCAGCAAAGGCCCCGCCGCTAGGCCCACCGCCCCGCCCCAGACCGCAAGGGCCAGCATTGCGGGCAGCACATGCCGCCGCGCCGTGGGCAACAGCGCGGGCCCCTCGCCCGTCACCATCCGCCGCAAGGTCGCATCGCGATCGATCAGATGATGCTTCAGCGCCCCCGCGACGTGCAGCACAATCGCCGCCCCCATGACCCAGCCCGACACCCGGTGCATGACGCCAAACACCTCGGCCAGCGCCACATCCTTGGGCACGAACGGCAGGCCTTGGCCAAACGGCCACAGGATCGGCGCAAAGCCTTCGGTCGCGGCATGATGCATCCAGCCGGTCAGCGGCATCGCCACCAAAGACCCATACAGCAGCCAATGCACGGTCTCGGCCAGACCCGCCTCCAACCGCCGATCCGCGTTCAGCAATCCGGGGCGCGGCTGTGTCATCGCCCAGCTAATCCGCAGCACGGCCAGCAGGAACACCGCCAGTCCCAGCGTTTTGTGCCATGAAAACAACTGCCCCGCCCGCGCCAGCATGGCCGGATCAGGGCTGGCGGCATCGCGCAGCACATGCGCCAGATCGCTGGCAATCAGCCCCAAAGGCACCAGCACCAGAATTCCCAGCACGGTGGCCCAATGCAGCACCCGCGCCACCGCGCCATAAGACCCTGTCGTATTGCCAAATCGCATCGCACCCTCCGGTTTTGCCGTTGGGTATAGCCCACAGATCACGCCGCGACGACAGGCCCACCTGCACAGACCCCGTGCAGCGATGTTGCAGCGCCGGGTGCAAGCCGCTATGTCCATCCGACATTTACAGAATGAGGCCCGCATGACCCGCGCATATGTGTTTCCCGGCCAAGGGGCCCAGACCATCGGCATGGGCCGCGCGCTGGCCGACGCCTATCCCGCCGCCCGCGCCGTGTTCGACGAGGTAGACGCAGCCCTTGGCGAAAACCTGTCTGCCCTGATCTGGGAGGGCGATCAGGACGCGCTGACCCTGACCGAAAACGCCCAGCCCGCGCTGATGGCCACGTCGATTGCCGCCATGCGCGCGCTGGAGGCCGAGGGCATCCACGTCACCGACGCCGCCTTCGTCGCTGGACACTCGCTTGGCGAATACTCCGCGCTCTGTGCGGCGGGCGCGCTGACCTTGTCAGACACCGCGCGATTGCTGCGAATCCGGGGCCGCACCATGCAGGACGCGGTGCCTGTGGGCGTTGGCGCGATGGCCGCGCTGTTGGGGCTGGATTTTGCCACAGCGCAAAGCGTGGCGTTGGAAGCCGCCAGCGCCACCGAGATCTGTCAGGCCGCCAATGACAATGACCCGGCGCAGGTTGTCGTCTCGGGCCACCGCGCCGCTGTCGAACGCGCGGTCGAGATCGCCAAGACGCGCGGCGCGAAACGCGCGCTGCTCTTGCCCGTGTCCGCCCCGTTCCACTGCGCGCTGATGGCCCCTGCGGCCGACGCGATGGCCGCAGCACTGGATGCCGTCGCGATTGCCACGCCGCGCGTGCCCGTGGTGGCCAATGTCCGCGCAGCCGCCGTCACTGATCCCGCGTTGATCCGCGCGCTGCTGGTGGAACAAGTCACCGGGTCGGTGCGCTGGCGCGAAAGCGTGATGTTCATGGCCGAACACGGCGTGACCGAGGCGTGGGAAATCGGCGCGGGCAAAGCGCTGTCGGGCATGATCCGCCGCATCGCCAAGGATATCGACTGCCGCGCCGTCGGCACCCCTGACGACATCGCCGCCGCACTGGCCACCAAAGCCTGATCCCTGAAAGGACCATCCCCATGTTCGATCTGACCGGAAAATGCGCGCTGATCACCGGCGCATCGGGGGGCATCGGCGGCGCGATTGCCCGCGCGCTGCATGGCGCGGGCGCGACTGTCGCGCTGTCGGGCACACGGGTTGAACCCTTGCAGGCACTGGCCGCAGACCTTGGCGACCGCGCGCATGTGTTCCCCTGCGACCTGTCCGATGCAACGGCGGTCGAGGCGCTGCCGAAAGCCGTGATCGACGGCATGGGCGGGCTGGACATCCTCGTGAACAACGCGGGCGTCACCCGTGACCAGTTGTTCATGCGCATGTCGGATGACGACTGGGCGCAGGTGATCAACGTCAACCTCACGTCAACCATGCGGCTCTGCCGCGCCGTCATGCGCCCGATGATGAAGGCGCGCTGGGGCCGCATCGTCAATATCTCGTCCGTGGTGGGCGCAACCGGCAACCCCGGTCAGGCAAACTATGCCGCCTCCAAGGCGGGCATGGTCGGGATGACCAAATCCATCGCCTATGAGGTCGCCAGCCGCAACATCACCGCCAATTGCGTCGCCCCCGGTTTCATCGCCACCGCGATGACCGACAAGCTGAACGATGACCAGAAAGCGGCGATTACCACCAAGATCCCCGCCGCCCGCATGGGCACGCCTGACGATATCGCCGCCGCCGTGCTGTATCTGGCCTCCAACGAGGCGGGCTATGTCACCGGCACCACGCTGCATGTCAACGGCGGCATGGCGATGCTCTGACCGGCGAAAATGCCGGTCCAGACCAGCCGTCAGAATCAGCCGCAGATGCAGCAATTTCCGCGCTGCACCTGCGGCAAACCTGCGCCAGAACCCGTAATTTCCGTTGAAAATCCGCCGCCTGATCGCAATCACATCACGCGCCGTTCGCTCCGCCGAAAGCGTTTGCCTCCCGCGTGGCCTGTGCTATAGCGCACGGCAGATTTGACGGGGGCTGTTGCCTTCGGCCAGACCGTAGACAAGACCGCAAACAGACCCGCAGACCACCTCGCCTGCCGTCCGGCCCCGCCGGAACCGGATGCGAACACCGAGCCGTCCCGCGCAATCGGGGCATAAAATGCCAGCCGTCAGGGCGAAGGCAAGACCGGGTCCGCTGGACCCAACGAATTGTGAGGACCGCAAGATGAGCGATATCGCAGACCGCGTGAAGAAGATCGTGGTGGAACACCTGGGCGTGGACGAGGACAAGGTCATCGAGAACGCCTCGTTCATCGACGATCTGGGCGCAGACAGCCTTGACACGGTCGAACTGGTGATGGCGTTCGAAGAAGAGTTCGGCATCGAAATTCCCGATGACGCCGCCGAAACCATCCAGTCCTTCGGCGATGCCGTGAAATTCATCACCGAAGCCTCGGTCTGATTTTCCGCCATCTGCGGCGCTTTAGCCCCGCAAGACCCGCGTATTTTGCCCCCGTCGCGCGCTGCGGCGGGGGTTTTCCGTTGCCGTGACATGGCATGGATCGCGCGCACCCGCTCTTGCCCCTGCAACGCACACCGGGGTATGACCGGGACAAATTAGCCGGGGAAGGATATGCGCATGCGTCGTGTCGTTGTCACAGGACTGGGTCTGCTCACACCGCTGGCCTGCGGGGTCGAAGCCACCTGGGCGCGGCTGCTGGCCGGTGAATCCGGTGCAGGCCCGATCACGCGCTTTGACGCCAGCCGCATTGCGACCAATTACGCCTGCGAAGTGCCGTTTGGCGATGGCACCAACGGGACCTTCAACCCCGATGACTGGATGGAACCCAAGGAACGCCGCAAGGTAGATGATTTCATCCTTTTCGGCATTGCTGCTGCGCGGCAGGCGGTCGAGGATTCCGGCTGGATGCCCACCGATGACGAAGGCCGCGAACGCACCGGTGTCATGCTGGGGTCCGGCATCGGCGGGCTGCAATCCATTCAGGACACAACGCTGTTGATCGCCGAAAAAGGCCCGCGCCGTGTGTCGCCATTTTTCATCCCCGGCGCGCTGATCAACCTGATCTCGGGCCAGATCAGCATCCGCTATGGGTTCAAGGGGCCGAACCATGCCGTTGTGACCGCCTGTTCGACGGGCGCGCATGCCATCGGCGATGCGGCACGGCTGATCCAATGGGGTGACGCCGATGTGATGGTCGCAGGCGGGGCCGAGGCCGCGATCTGCGAAATCGGCATGGCAGGCTTCAACGCCTGCAAGGCGCTGTCCACCAAACGCGCCGACAACCCCAAGGCCGCGTCGCGCCCCTATGACGCCGACCGCGACGGTTTCGTGATGGGCGAAGGCGCGGGGGCCGTGGTGCTGGAAGATTACGATCACGCCATCGCGCGCGGCGCGAAAATCTATGCCGAAATCCTGGGTTACGGCATGTCCGGCGACGCCTATCACATCACTGCGCCTGCCGAGGATGGCGATGGCGCGTTCCGGTCGATGGCCGCCGCGCTGAAACGCGCGGGTCTGGACCCGTCCGCCATCGACTACATCAACGCGCATGGCACCTCGACGATGGCGGATGTGATCGAACTGGCCGCCGTGGAACGCCTTTTGGGCAACCACGCCGCCAATGTCACTATGTCATCGACCAAATCCGCGACCGGGCATCTGTTGGGCGCGGCCGGCGCGATCGAGGCAATCTTTTCGATCCTCGCCATCCGCGACCAGATTGCGCCCCCCACGATCAATCTCGACAACCCCGCCGTCGCCACGCCCATCGACCTTGCGCCCAATGCCGCACGCCCGCGCAAGATCGACGTGGCGCTGTCGAACAGCTTTGGCTTTGGCGGCACCAATGCCAGCCTCGTCATCGGCCGGGTGCGCTGATGTGGAAGGCGCTGGCGTCCAACGCGCTGACGCTGCTGTTGGTGCTGTTGTTTCTGGCGGGCGGGGTCATCCTCTGGGGGCGCGAGGAATTTGTGGCCGAAGGCCCGCTGGACGCGCCCATCTGCCTGCGCGTCGAACGCGGCACCAACATGGCGCGGGTGTCGGACACATTGGCGCGTGAGGGCGCCATCACATCCGGCACGCTGTTTCGGCTTGGCGCGGATTATGGCGACAAGACGGGCGCGTTGAAGGCGGGCAGCTATCTGGTGCCGGAAAAGGCGTCGATGGCCAACATTCTGGACACGGTCACGCGCGGCGGCGCGTCCACCTGCGGCACCGAAGTGGTCTGGCGCGTCGGCGTCACCGCCGCATCGGTGCAGGTGCGCGAGTTGGACCCCACGACGGGCCGCTATGTCGAAACCGCCGAATTTGCCCCCGGCGAGGCCGCCCCTGCCCCCTATACCAAGGCCCGCGCCGAACCCGGCACCCGGTTCCGCGTTGCAGTGGCCGAAGGTGTGACCAGTTGGCAGGTCGTCGAAGGGCTGAAAGCCGTTGACCTTCTGACCGGCGACGTGCCCGCCGTCCCGCCCGAAGGCAGCCTAGCCCCCGACAGCTATGAGGTCGCCCAAGGCGACACCCGAAGCGCCCTCATCGACCGCATGACCGCCGCACAGCGCACCACGCTGGCCAACGCATGGGCCAACCGCGCGCCCAACCTGCCGTTGGCCAGCCCCGAAGAGGCGCTGATCCTTGCCTCCATCATCGAAAAGGAAACCGGCATCGCCGCCGAACGTGGTCAGGTGGCGTCCGTGTTCGTCAACCGCCTGAACCGCGGGATGCGCCTGCAAACCGACCCCACGGTGATTTACGGCGTGACCAAGGGCCAAGGTGTGCTGGGCCGCGGCCTGCGCCAGTCTGAGTTGCGCGCCGCAACCCCTTGGAATACCTATGTGATCGAGGGCCTGCCGCCAACCCCCATCGCCAATCCGGGCAGCGCGTCAATCGAGGCCGCGCTGAACCCGCTCGCCACCGATTACGTGTTCTTCGTCGCCGACGGCACCGGCGGCCACGCCTTTGCCGTCACACTCGACGAACACCGCGCCAATGTCGAAAAATGGCGCAAGATCGAGTCCGAACGCGCCGCCGAACCCTCGCCGGTGCAGGGGCAGAACTAGACCGCGCCGCTCAAGGCTTCAACCCATCACGGGCCGTGCAGGCGTCTGCGTTGCCCATATCGCAACCCTTGGTCAGGGCCGCCCGCGCCGCTGGCAGGTCAACCGCCGTGCCGATCCCGTCACGCAGGGCCAATCCGAACAGAAAGCAGCCTCCTTCGACTTTACCCTCGCAGGCCCTTTGGTAAAAGCTACCCGCTTGCGTCGCATCCTTCGCCACGCCTTCGCCAACGAAATAATTTACCCCAAGAGTAAAGCAGCCTAACGGATGGCCGCCGTCGCAGCCCTGCCGATACAGCGCCACCGCCTGCCCCGCATCCACTGCCACGCCACGGCTCTTCTCATACATCAGCCCAAGGTTCGTGCAGCCCCGCGCCGCCCCGCCATCGCAGGAGGCGCGGAACAGTTCCACCGCGCGTTCAGGGGTTACCTGATAGGTTGCCACGGCCTCAGTCACGCAGGCCTCGGTCCGTCCGCCTTCGCAGGCATAGACCTGCAACAGGAACTTGCGGTCCTCGGTCTTGGCCAGACTCATCATCCGTTCACATATGCGGCCCTTGAAGATGGTGCAGACAGCTAAATCCAGCCGCGTCATACCGTTTTCGTCAGGCTTCAGCAGCCACCCCGCCCCCATCGCCCCTAACCACATGAACAGGCCCAGCAAAATCGACAGGATCACCGTGGGCTTGTTGGCCACATCCAGCACACGCGCGTCGCTGGCCCAAGACTTGAACCGCAGCAGCGCCGTGGACAGCACGTAAAGCCACAACCAGAGCGAGGTCATGAAGGTGGAATAGAACGGTGCGGAATAGACCGAAAAGGCCAGCGCGATTTCCATCGGGTCCTGATAATCGGCGGTGAACAGCCCCGCCCGCTGTACCAGCCAGATCACCGCCAGAATGATTGCCCCGGTGATCACCAGATCGATGATCAGCACCACGGCCTGCAAGGACCAGTGCCGCAGCGCCGGCAGCTTGCCCAGCAACCAGCGGGTTTCCAGCAGCGACAGGTAATCCGCCACCAGATTGATCGCGACGCCAATCGCCAACGCTTCGATTAGTGCCATGTTGCCCAATGCGCCGCGCGTGTCCATCGCGCCCGTTTGCGCCATGATCCCTCAGATCAGCGCCACGAACAGCACCGAGGCAACCGAGGACCGCAGCGCACAATGCAGGGACAGGTGGTTCCGCCCGAACAGCGCGTCGAACATGGTCAGGAATCCCTGCGCCCAAGGCTGGTTTCCCGTCCCCATCAGCCATAGCGCGATGTCGTCGCGGCGGGTCTGCGGGGTCAGCGACAGCGCGGCAAAGGTCATCAGGCCAAAGAATGCGGCCAATTGCGCCGCCGCACCCAGATTTGTTAGGATCCACTCAAGAAGAAGGTCCATCGCCACACCGCTTACCCGCGCGTGGCCATGTCACCGGATCGCCCCGATTCCCGCAAGCAACTATCGCGGTGCGTGTCTCAGTCCCCCACCGCCACCACATAGGTGTGGATCGAGAACACCACCGCGCGGCTGACGGGCAAGCGCACAAGGCATTGGCGTTCCGTGCGGAAAAAGCGCGGGTTTTCCGGGCGGGGGCGGCGGTCCTGTTCGCTACGCGGCTGGTGCAATTCCGGGTCGGCATAGCGCAGCCCGTTCCAGCGCCACAAGGGTTTGTCCACCTGCACCCCGTCGAACAGCCGCTGCACGCGGGCGGCGATGTTGGCGTCGTAGCTGGCGACCGGCACATGGATACCCGTCAGCGGGCGCAGGAATTTCTCGGCCAGCATCCAGGACGCCGGAAAGCACAGCGCGGCGGCGGTCAACACGTGTTCCTCACCCCGCCGCTCCATGATCACCAGATCTTCCTGCACCAGCCGCGCCAGCGTGCGCATCGGATCGCCCATGACCAGCGGCACCGTGACGCCATCGGGCCGCGCGACCGCGTCGCCGACCGTATACCCCGGCCCCAGCCGCGCCAGCACATAGCCCAGCAATTCCTCTGCCGCAGGCCGCGCGCCCGCGTCCATCGCCAGCACGGCGGCGGGGCGCTCAGTCACCAGCGCATCGCGCCGCGCCATCTGGCCCGCAAAGGCTTCGTCCTGCACCAGCCAATCGGCCATCGCAAAGGGCTTGATCCCCGGCAGGGACGGGTGCGTGGTGACGTCATAGGGGATGCGGGTTTGCAGGATCATGGCAGTTTGTCCCGCATCACGGCCACGCTGTCACCCGCCAAAGCGGCAACCTCGGCCAGCGGCACCCATCGCAGTGCGCGCGATTCGGCGTTACGGATCAGCGGGCGGGTCGCGTCCGCCCGGAACAGGAACCGGATGTCGTAATGCAGATGCGCCGGGTCTGCCCCCCGCGCCGGGATCAAATGGATGTCGATATCGTGGATCGCGCCGGATACCTGCCGCGCGTTGACCCCCGTCTCCTCGAACAACTCGCGCGCCGCCACCGCCGCTACATCGCGCTGCCCGTCGCAATGCCCGCCCGGTTGCAACCAGCGGTCAAGCTTGGCGTGATGCAGTAGCAGCACCAACCCGCCACAGTCCGACAGACAGAACGCCGATCCTGTGATGTGCCCGGTGGCCGGATCGCGGTCAAAGGCACGCGGCTCGCGCGCCAGAAACGCCTGTGTGCGGGCCACCATATCGGCATCGCGGGCGTTACGGACAGGGTATTCCTGCAACAGCGCGTCCAGCATCATGGCCACACCTGCGCCACCAGCCCCAGATGATCCGATCCCAACGGATCGCGCCGCAGCACCGCGCCGCCGCCGGGCGCCAGCACATGATCAATCGCCACCGGCGCCCAGCCGCCGATGTAGAAACTGGCCTGCGCCGGACCCGCCCTCTGGGTGCGCGTCGCCTGCGCCACCGCCGTCAGCGGCCAACCCCAGGGCACCATGTTGAAATCCCCCGCGACCAGAACCGGGCCGCTCAATCCCGCCAGCCCCGGCAACAGCGCCTCCACTTGCGCCCGCTGTCCATAGGGAAACGGCCAATGCAGATGCAGCGCGACAACCGTGATCCGCCCCTGCGGCATGGCCAGCGGCAGCACGGTCGCGCCCTTGGTCTGCGGGCAGATCAGCGGCCCCGCCGCAGGCCAGCGCGCCAGCACCGCTGTGCCACCCACGCCCGCAAAGGGGCAGAACCCTTGGGTCGGATAGCGCGCGGCCAGCGCCTGCATCACACCCAGGCGGTGTGCCTCGGTGACCTCCTGCAAGGTGATCACATCGGGGTTCACCGCCAGAATGTCGGCAAGCAGCGGCGCGGGGTCGGTCATGCGGAACGACAGGTTCTTCTGATACAGGCTGACAGGCCCCGGTGCGGCGGGTGTGACAAACGGCACCGCCACGCTGATCAGGGCGAACCCCGCCAAGACCAGCCCCGGCAGCACCGCCCACACGGGCTTCAACCGTGGCAACAGCCACAGCGCCAGCCCCCCCGCCACAACCGGGCGCACCACCGCCAGCGCGTCGCCAAAGGCGCTCCAGCGTCCGGCGAAACTGCCCGCGACGAGCAGGATCAGGCACAGGGTGATGCCGGGATGAATCAGCCGCATCACATTCCCCCGCGACATGCAAAAGGCCCCCGACGGGGGCCTTTCATGACGCACACACGCCGCATCTCAGTCCCGCAGGCGGGCGGCCAGCGTCCACAGCGCCGGGAACAACACCGCCGCCAGCACCAGCTTCAGCGCGTCCCCGATCAGGAACGGGGTCAGCCCTTTTTCCACTGTCCAGGCCCAGGTTTCGGCATAGGGCATCGTGTTCAGCCACAGCAGGCCGGGGATATAGATCAACGCATTGCCCACCAGCATCGCCAGCGCCATCTTGCCCGCCGAACGGTCCCAGCCGCGTGCCGCGAACCAACCCAGCGCGACGGTGGCCAGCACATAGCCCAACAGATATCCGCCGGTGCCGCCCAGCATATAGCTTAAGCCCGCCTTGTCAGCCGACGACCCGGCAAACACGTCAAACCCAAGCGCGCCAACGATCATGTAGCCAAGGATCGTGATCAGCCCCAGCCGCGCGCCATAGGCCGCCCCGATCGACAGCACCGCGAATGTGCCCATCGTCACCGGAACCGGCCACATCGGCACCGCCAGCTTGGCCGACACCGCCAGCGCCGCGATGCCCGCGATCACCAGCGCCGCTTCTTTGACCAGCGCAGCCGCGCCTTGGGTTGCGCCAAACGTGTGGACAAGAACTTTGGCCGAAGTCGTGCTGGTCATGTGGTGATCCCCGTCATGGATTTGCAATATTTCGTTCAGGTTTGCCCTGCCCTGCCCCGCTCTGCAAGTAGGATTGCGCTAACGCGGGTTCACCGCCGATAGGTGGACCGCATGACGTAATCCTTGCGCGGCCCGGTGACGCGCCATTCCGATGTCCAGACGGTCGCGGTCTTGGACATGCGCGCGAAATCATAGGTCACATCATACTGATCGGGATCACACCAATGCGTGCTATTCGCCGCACCTTTGGGCGTAAAGCGGTGAAAATCGCGGCCATCCTCGAACCGCACGGCGATGCCATCACCATCCGCCTGCCACAGATAGACCCGCGTGGCCTTGAAACTCGCCGTGCCAAGGTCCAGCCGCCCCTCTTCGGTCAGGCGCAGCCCGTCCCCGTCGCGGGTGAACCGCGCCACGCCGCTGAAACGCCCCGGTTGCCCCAGCCGGTCGTCGATCCGCCGCTCCAGCATCCACAGCCCTGCGAAATCCGCCAGCTTGATCATACCCTCTACCCCACCTGCTTGCCCCCCGTGATAACCGGGGCTAAGGACGCTGCGAACCCCCAAAAGGACCACCCCGATGATCCCGCGTTATTCCCGCCCCGAGATGGTCAAAATTTGGTCCCCCGAAACCAAATTCCGCATCTGGTTCGAGATCGAGGCCCATGCCTGCGACGCCATGGCCGATCTGGGCGTGATCCCGCGCGAAAACGCCGAAGCGGTCTGGCGCGCAAAAGACGTGGAATTTGACGTCGCCCGCATTGACGAAATCGAGGCCGTGACCAAGCACGATGTCATCGCCTTTCTGACCCATCTGGCCGAACATGTGGGCGCGGATGCCGCGCGGTTCGTGCATCAGGGCATGACGTCATCCGATGTGCTGGACACTTGCCTGAACGTGCAGCTGACCCGCGCTGCCGATCTGTTGATCGCGGATATGCAGGCGCTTTTGGCGGCGCTCAAACGCCGTGCCTTTGAACACAAACACACCGTCCGCATCGGGCGCAGCCATGGCATCCACGCCGAACCCACGACGATGGGGCTGACATTCGCGCGGTTCTATGCCGAAATGGACCGTAACCTTGCCCGCCTGCGGCTGGCGCGCACGGAAATCGCCACCGGCGCAATCTCGGGCGCGGTCGGCACCTTCGCCAACATTGATCCCCGGGTCGAGGAACATGTCTGCGCCCAACTGGGCCTGACCCCGGAACCGATCAGCACGCAGGTCATCCCGCGCGACCGCCACGCCATGTTCTTTGCCACGCTGGGCGTCATCGCCAGCAGCATCGAAAACATCGCCATCGAAATCCGCCACATGCAGCGCACCGAAGTGCTGGAGGCCGAAGAATTCTTTGCCCCCGGCCAAAAGGGCAGTTCTGCCATGCCGCATAAACGCAACCCGGTCTTGTCGGAAAACCTGACCGGGCTGGCGCGATTGGTGCGCATGGCGGTGATCCCGGCGCTGGAAAACGTGGCGCTGTGGCATGAACGCGACATTTCCCATTCCTCCGTGGAACGTATGATTGCCCCCGACACCACCATCACGCTGGATTTCGCACTGGCCCGCCTGACCGGGCTGATCGACAAGCTGGTGATCTATCCCGATACCATGCTGGCCAACATGAACAAATTCCGCGGGCTGGTGATGTCGCAGCGCGTTCTGCTGGCGCTGACGCAGGCCGGCGTGTCGCGCGAAGATGCCTATACGCTGGTGCAGCGCAACGCGATGAAGGTCTGGGAACAGGGCGCAGATTTCCAGACCGAATTGCTTGCAGATGCCGATGTACGCGCCGCCCTCAGTGCCGACCAGATCGCCGAGAAATTCGATCTGGGCTATCACACCAAACATGTGGACACGATTTTCGCCCGCGTGTTCGGGGCATGAATCCGCGCCTGCCCGCAAATCAGGCAGGCCGCGATTTTTGCGGCAATTGACCGAATTCGTGAATTTGACCGTTCATCGACCCGTGCTATCCTTCCCTTGCGTAAATCGCCAAACAGGAGAATGGGTATGAAAAAAACTGCACTGATCGCACTCGTCCTTGCCGCCTTTCCCGCGCTGGTTTCGGCCCAGTGCAGCGACACCAAGCAGGTGATGTCCTGCGCCGCTGGCCTGGTCTGGGACGACGCCACCAAGACCTGCACCCAGCAAGTCTCAAGCTGATCCCTTGCATTGCACGAACGGCGGACCGGGTGCCTGCCGGGCCCGCCGTTCTTCTGCAAGCCGTTGATTTCAAACCGGATATCAAGAAAGCCCGCCATGAAGCACATGTTGTTGTCTGCTCTGCTGATCGCTCTGCCGGGCTTTGCCACCGCCGTTGGCAGCGACGAAACCGCGCCGCCCAAACCGACCGAGACATCGACCACCTGCACCAAGGGCACGGTGTGGGACGACAAGACCAAATCCTGCGTCGCGCCGTCCCATTCATCGCTGGACGACAACGCGCGGTATCGCGCCGTGCGCGAACTGGCCTATGCCGACCGCCCCGCCGATGCACAGGTCGTGCTGGCCGCAATAACGGATCAGAATGACGACCGCGTTCAGACCTATTGGGCGTTCACATGGCGCAAGCTGGGTCGCGGCGATCTGGCAATGGTGCATTATGACCGCGCGCTGGCGACCAATCCCGACAATATCCTTGCGCGCAGCTATTTCGGGCAGGCGCTGTTTCTGGCCGGACGGCGGGACGCCGCACTGGCGCAACTGGCGGAAATCCGCGCGCGTGGCGGGGTCGGCACCTGGGCCGAAGCCGCGCTTGACAGCACGATTACCACCGGGCGCGCGGCGAATTACTAGGCGGCGAAAGGGTTTGTTCATCCTCTTTGCCTAGGGTTTGCGTAACCAAGACAACGAGTGAACGCATGACCGCCCTGACCCGGATCGGCCAGATTACCCCGACCGCGCCCGATACGACGGCGCGGTCGCTGTCGCGGCGGCAAAAGGCCGCCATTATCGTGCGGCTTTTGGCGTCGTCCGGCCACCCGATGGCGCTGGCCGGTCTGCCTGACGATCTGCAATCCGGCCTGACGCAGGCGATGGCGACGATGCGCCCGGTGGACCGCGCCACGCTGAACGCGGTGGTCGAGGAATTTGCCTCGGAACTCGAAAACCTCGGCCTCAGCTTTCCCGATGGGCTGGCCGGGGCCTTGTCGGCGCTTGACGGGCAAATCAGCCCCGATACCGCCGCCCGCCTGCGCCGTCAGGCGGGGGTGCGGCAATTGGGCGATCCCTGGACCCGGCTGCGCGCGCTGCGCCCGGAAGACCTGATGCCCCTGCTGGAAGACGAAAGCGTCGAGGTCGCCGCCGTCGTGCTGTCGAAGCTCGACACTGGAAAAGCCGCGCAAATGCTGGCCGCGATGCCGGGACCACGCGCGCGCCGCGTCACCTATGCCATCGCGCAGACCGGCGCGGTGACGCCCGACGCGGTGGACCGGATCGGCATCAGCCTGATCGCACAACTGGATTCGCGGCCCGAACGCGCCTTTACCGACACGCCCGAAACCCGTGTCGGTGCGATTCTGAACCATTCCCCGGCGCTGACCCGCGATGCCGTGCTGGCCGGTCTGGATGAAACCGACCACGCCTTTGCCGAAAAGGTGCGCCGCGCGCTGTTTACCTTTCCCGATATCCCGGCCCGCCTGTCGCCGCGCGATGTGCCCCGCATCACCCGCGCGGTGGATCAGGATGTGCTGGTGACCGCGCTTGCGGGCGCTGTGGCCGATGATACGCGCCCGGTGGCCGAATTCATCCTGTCCAGCATGTCGGGCCGCATGGCCGACGCGCTGCGCGAACAGGTGACCGAAAAGGGCACGGTCAAGACCAAGCAGGCAGAAGAGGCGATGGCGGCCATCGTGCAGGCCGTCCGCGCGATGGAGGCCGCGGGCGAAATCCGCCTGACCCAGCCAGAAGAGGACAGCCCGGATTGATCTGACGGGCGGCGCGACGCATCCCCCTTTACGGCACTGGACCCGGCCCGCATAACGCGATACTTCACACGTTAAGCATAAGGAGGCCGCCGGATGCCAGTCATGACCCCCCTTGCCTGGTGGCAGGCCCTGCCGCCCAAGGCGCGGGCGGTGCTGCTGATGATCACGGCGGTCACATTGTTTTCCGTAATGGACGCCTGCGCCAAGGCGCTTGGCGCGCGCACCGGCCCGGTGCCTGCGATCTGGGCGCGCTATCTGGGGCAAACGCTGGTGGTGCTGATCATCGTGGCCCCGCGCCTGCGTCAGGTCATCCGCACCGCGCATCCGCGGATCCAACTGTTGCGCTCGGTGCTGTTGATGTGCGGCACCACGTTGTTTTTCATATCGGTCACGCAGTTGGACCTCGCCGTGGCCACCGCGATCATGAACATCAACCCCGTGCTGATCACGCTGGGGGCGGCGCTGTTTCTGGGCGAAAAGATCGGCCTGCGCCGCGCCGTCGGCATCGGGGTGGCGCTGCTGGGCGCGCTGGTTATCATCCGCCCCGGCATGGGAGTGTTTCAACCCGCCGCCTTGCTGCCCGTCGCCGCCGCGCTGGTCTATTCCGGCTATAACCTTGCCACGCGGTTCGTGCGCCGTGACGATAGCTGGACGTCGCTCTTGTACACGGCCGGGTTCGGCACAGTGGTCATGTCGGTTGCGGTGCCGTTTTTCTGGGTGCCGCCGGATGGCATCGCCATCGCGCTGATGCTGGCGATTGCGGCGGCGGGCACCACCTCGCAGATTTGCCTCATTCGCGCGCTGTCACTGGGCGAGGCGGGGATGCTGGCCCCCTTCGCCTATGTCGGGCTGTTGTCGGCCACGATGATCGGGGCGGTGGTGTTTGACGAATGGCCGGATATCTGGACGTGGGTGGGCGGGGCGATGATCGTCGGCGCGGGGCTGTATGTCTGGGCGCGCGAAATGCGCGCGAAAGCGTGAAGCCGCGCGCCTTAACGCAGCTGTGCCACCGCCTCGATCGCCCCCGGCCCCGGATGTTGCAGGATCACCACCACCGGCTCGGACCCCGCCATAGCCTGCGTCAATGCCAGGGCCGCGCGGCCATCCCATTGCCCCACAATCTGCCAATCGGTCACGATATTGGTATAATCCAACACCCGCCCGGCGTTTTCGCCGCGTTTGACTTCGACCTGCGCCGAGGGGCGATAGCGGATCACCTGCACGTTCAGCGGCGGCGCAAAGGCCGCGCCGCTGGTGGCACGGATCGTCATGGTCCCCGCCGCGCGTTCGACGGCAAGGGTCACCTGCCGCGCGCGCTTGGCATCTGCTGCGATCAGATCGGCCACATCGCGCGGGTGGGTTCCCACCACATCATGCAGACCCCCCACCACCATCTGCGGCGTATAGATCGTGCGCTGTCGCATCGCGTGGGCATAGGATTTCTGCCGCGCGGTGTAACGCGGATTGGCAAAAATATCCTTCCAGCCGATGTAATCCCAGTAATCGACATGCAGCGCGAGCGGCAGCACGTCCGACCGCTTGGCAAGTTCGCGCAACAGCGCGTCCGCAGGCGGGCAGGACGAACAGCCCTGCGAGGTGTACAATTCGACCACCACAGGCCCGCGATCCTGCGCCATTGCGCTGTGTGAGGCGAAGCTGGCAAAAAACGCAGCAAAAACTGCCTGCCACACTGGCCGTGCCCATCGTCCGCTGCGTCGCATATGCCTGCCTTTTTGCGTTATTCTGTTGGGTTATCTAACGCAAAGTGCGACTGAAACGCCAATCAAGGTTTTGCGAGAGTGCGGCATTGTAACGCTGCGGCGCAAATGGTGTACATCGGTATACCTTTCTGTCTTGCCCCTCTTGATCGGATGCCGTCATGGTGGCAGAGAGAGGTGAAAGCGCCCTTAATCCGCATCCCCCAAACCGCCATCATTCATGAGGTCTCCATGACGATCACCGTCGGACACGACACCGCCAAGACCCGCCGCAGCCTGACCGTGGGCGCGCAGGTGCTGGACTTTTATTCGATCCCGGCGGCGCAGGACTCGGGCCTGGGCGATTTCTCGCGCCTGCCTGCCGCGCTAAAGGTGGTGCTGGAAAACATGCTGCGCTTCGAAGACGGCGGGCGCACTGTGTCGGTCGAGGATATCCGCGCCTTCGCGCAATGGGCCATCCAGGGCGGCCAGAACCCGCGCGAGATCGCCTATCGCCCCGCGCGCGTGCTGATGCAGGATTTCACCGGCGTGCCGGCGGTGGTTGACTTGGCCGCGATGCGCGACGGGATCAAGGGTCTGGGCGGTGACGCGCAGAAAATCAACCCGCTGAACCCGGTCGATCTGGTCATCGACCATTCGGTGATGATCGACGAATTTGGCAATCCGCGCGCGTTCCAGATGAACGTGGACCGCGAATATGAACGTAACATCGAACGCTATGTGTTCCTGAAATGGGGCCAGAAGGCGTTCAACAATTTCCGCGTTGTGCCGCCCGGAACCGGCATCTGCCATCAGGTCAACCTGGAATATCTGGCGCAGACCGTGTGGTCGGATGTCGATCAGACCGGCGCGATGGTGGCCTATCCTGACACGCTGGTCGGCACCGACAGCCATACCACCATGGTCAACGGTCTGGCCGTCCTTGGCTGGGGTGTCGGCGGGATCGAGGCCGAGGCCGCGATGCTGGGTCAACCCGTGTCGATGCTGATCCCCGAGGTTGTGGGCTTCAAGCTGACAGGCAGCATGGTCGAAGGCACCACCGCCACCGATCTGGTGCTGAAAGTGGTGCAGATGCTGCGGTCGCATGGCGTGGTGAACAAGTTCGTTGAGTTTTTCGGTGACGGTCTGGATCGCCTGCCGCTGGCGGATCGCGCCACTATCGCCAACATGGCCCCCGAATATGGCGCGACCTGCGGCTTCTTCCCGATCGACGGGGAAACCCTGCGCTTCCTGCGCCAGACGGGCCGCGACGAGGACCGCATCGCGTTGGTCGAAGCCTATGCCAAGGCCAATGGCATGTGGCGCGGCGACGATTACGCGCCGGTCTATACCTCGACTCTGGAACTGGACATGGGCACCATCGTGCCCGCGATTTCGGGGCCCAAACGCCCGCAGGACTGGCTGCCCCTGACCAATGCCAAGGCCGGTTTCGCGCATGAGATGGAAACCAGCTTCAAGCGCCCGCTGGACAAGGTGGTCGCGGTTGAGGGGCAGGACTACACCATGTCCTCGGGCAAGGTGGTGATCGCGTCGATCACGTCCTGCACCAACACCTCGAACCCCTATGTGATGATCGCCGCCGGTCTGGTGGCGCGCAAGGCGCGCGCGCTGGGTTTGACGTCGAAGCCGTGGGTAAAAACCTCGCTCGCCCCCGGATCGCAGGTCGTCACCGAGTATCTGGAGGCCGCGAACCTGCAAGCCGATCTGGACGCCGTGGGATTCAACCTTGTGGGTTATGGCTGCACCACCTGCATCGGCAATTCGGGCCCGCTGGACCCGGCGATTTCCAAGGCGATCAGCGAAGGCGATCTGGTCGCCACCGCCGTGCTGTCGGGCAACCGCAACTTTGAAGGCCGGATTTCGCCCGACGTGCGCGCCAATTACCTCGCCTCGCCGCCCCTCGTGGTGGCCTATGCGCTGGCAGGCGACATGAACATCGACATCACCACCGAACCCCTGGGCATGGGCACCAACGGCCCGGTCTATCTGAAAGACGTCTGGCCCACGAATGCCGAAATCGCCGATCTGGTCGAAAAGACCGTGACCCGCGAAGCCTTCCAGAAGAAATACGCCGATGTGTTCAAGGGCGATGCCAAGTGGCAGGCGGTCGAAATAACCGATTCGGAAACCTATGACTGGCCCGCATCGTCCACCTATATCCAGAATCCGCCCTATTTCCGGGGCATGGGCGCGGAAAAGGGCGCGATCCACAACATCACCGGCGCGCGGATTCTTGGCATCTTTGGCGACATGATCACCACGGACCACATCAGCCCGGCCGGGTCGTTCAAGGACACCACCCCCGCCGGTCGCTATCTGGTGGACCGGCAGGTCGCGCCGCGTGAATTCAACAGCTACGGCGCACGGCGCGGCAATCACGAGGTGATGATGCGCGGCACACTGGCCAACATCCGCATCAAGAACGAGATGCTGCCGGGCGTCGAGGGCGGCTATACCCTTGCCCCCGACGGCACGCAGGCGTCGATCTTTGACGCCTCGATGGCGTGGCAGGCGCAGGGCACGCCCTTGGTGATCTTTGCGGGCATTGAATACGGCGCGGGGTCATCGCGTGACTGGGCGGCCAAGGGCACCGCGCTGTTGGGCGTCAAGGCGGTGATCGCCGAATCGTTCGAGCGCATCCACCGCTCGAACCTTGTTGGCATGGGTGTGATCCCGTTCGAATTTACCGGCGGCGACACCCGCAAATCGCTGGGCCTGAAGGGCGACGAGGTGGTGCGCATCGACGGGCTTGACGGCGTTCTGGTTCCGCTCAGCAACGTGCCCTGCACGATCACCTATGCCGACGGCTCTGAGAAAACCATTCAGATCAAGTGCCGCATCGACACCGAAATCGAGGTTGAATACGTCGAAAACGGCGGCGTGTTGCAATATGTGCTGCGCAATCTGGCGAAATCGGCCTGACAGCCTGCAAATACGCAAGATCCAGACGAAAGGGCCCCGGCGAAAACCGGGGCCTTTTTCTTGCCAACGCTAACGCTGCCTTAACCAGTTTGCGCGCAAGGTGACGGCATGATCCTGCGCCGCCTCCTCACCCGCTCTCCCCTGCCGCTTGCGGAAACCGCAGCGGTGATCGTGGCCATCCTGTGGATGTTGTCCGCCTCGGGTTAGCGGGCGGCGGCAATGGCGGGGCGCAGGGTGCCTTCGACGACGCGCTCGGTAATCGGCCCCGCATGGCGCAACAGGATGCGCCCCTCGCCGTCGATCAGATAGGTTTCGGGCACCCCATACAGCCCCCACATCAGCCCCATCCGCCCGGTCGCATCCGCGCCCATCTTTTCAAACGGATTGCCCAGCTCGTCCAGAAACGCCTGCGCCTTGGCGGGCGTGTCCTTGTAGTTGACGCCATAGATCGGCACGCCCTCGCCCGCGAGCTTGATCAGGCTGGGATGTTCCGCGCGGCACGGCGCGCACCACGACGCCCAGAAATTCACCAGCTTGACGCGGCCATCGCGCAAATCCGCATCCGTCAGCACCGCCCCCGCCCCAAGCGCCACCACCTCGACCGCAGGCGCGGGTTTTCCCGCCAAGGCGCTTGGCAACTGGTCGGGGTTGTCCCGCGCCATGCCCCAGACGAACATCGCGGCGATCCCGGCAAAGATCACCGGCGGCAAGAATATCAGCGGCGACACCCTAGCCATTGCGCTTGATCCTTGCCTCGACCGCGTCCAGCGCTGCTTTCGCACTGCGCGCGCGCCAGACCGACACCGCCACCAGCGCCACGATCAACACCAGCGACACCGCATAAGACGCCATCACCTCGGTGGCGTATTTCCCCAGATCAGGCATCACGACAACCGCTCCCGTGCCAACAAGGCCCGCATCCGGCGGGCGCGAATTTCGGTCTGTGTGCGCAAAAACACCAGCGCCACAAACAACAGCACAAACCCCGCCATGCAAACGATCAGCGGATACCAGAACACATCCGCCACGTTCTGTTCCTTGTCCATCGACAGTGACGCCCCCTGATGCAGGCCCTGGTTCCAGAAATTCACGGCATAGCGCGACAGGACCGCGAAGACCGACCCGACCAGACACAGCACCGATGTCAGATCGGCCGCCGTGTCGTCGTTTTCGATGGCCTGCCACAGCGCGATATACCCCAGATAGAACAGGAACAGGATCAGGAACGAGGTCAGCCGCGGATCCCACGCCCACCAGGTGCCCCACATCGGCTGGCCCCAGATCGCGCCTGTGACCAGCGCGATCACTGTCATGACCGCCCCCACCGGGGCTGCCGCCCGCGCGGCCAGAGCGCTGACATGATGCCGCCTGACGATCCAGATCAAGGAAGCCACCAGCATCATCAGCCAGGCATTGATTGCCATCAGCGCGGAGGGGACATGCAGGTAGATGATCTTGACCGTTGACCCCTGCCGGTAATCGGCGGGGGTGAAGAAGAACCCCCAGATCAACCCGCCCACCAAGGTGACCACCGCCAGTCCCGCCACCCAAGGCAGGATACGGTCGGTGGTTTCGATGAATTTCTTCGGGTTGGCATATTCCCAGACCGAGGCCATGGCGTTCTCCTTTGTGGTCCGTCAGACTTTTGCAGGCAGATGGTTCAGCGCAGGTTCACCCGCAATACCGCAGCCGAGGCAAATGGTAAAACTGCGATCACGCCGCAGGTGATCCCCGCAAGCATCAGCATCGGTGTGGTCCAGTCCAGCCCCTCTGCCCCGCGCCGCGCGGCTTCGGCCCCAAAGATCAACGTCGGCACATACAAGGGCAGCACCAGCAATGACATCAGCAGCCCGCCGCGCTTGATCCCCACGGTCAGCGCCGCGCCAAAGGTGCCGATCACCGACAAGGCGGGTGTGCCCAGCAACAGCGACAGCACCAGCGCGCCATAGCCCATGGCGGGCAGGTTCAGCAGGATCGCCAACACCGGCGCGGCGGCGACCAGCGGCAACCCGGTCACCAGCCAATGCGCGGCGGCCTTGACGCTCACCAAGGCTTCCGTGGGCAAGGGTGCGGTGGCCAACAGGTCCAGCGAGCCATCCTCGAAATCCAGCGCAAAGATGCGGTCCAGCGACAAGAGGCACGCCAACAGCGCGCCCAGCCACAAAATGCCCGACGCGATGCGCGCATGCAGCGCCTCATCGGGGCCGACACCAAAAGGCACCAACACCACGACGATCAGGAAAAACGCCAATCCCAGCCCGAACCCGCCGCCCGCCCGCACCGCCAGCGCCAGATCGCGCGACAACAGCGCGATCATGCCGCGACCTCGTCGAAATCGGCATCAAATGCGTCGCCCACCTGCGCGGTTGCGCGATAGGGGGCCACGTCCAACACCGCAGCCTCGGGCAGACCCAGATCAATATGCGTCGCCAACAGCGCCATCCCGCCTGTCGCCAGATGCGCGCGCACCGCGTCTGCAAACAGCGCCACGGCGGATGCGTCCAGCGACACGGTTGGTTCATCCATCACCCAGACCGGCCGCCCGGTGACGATCATCCGCGCCAGCCCCAGCCGCCGTTTCTGCCCCGCGCTCAGCGTGCCCGCCCGCCGGTCCGCCAGCCCGCGCAGATCGAAGGCCGTCAGCGCCGTGTCGATGCCCGCTTGTCCGAACATCCGCGCCCAGAACGTCAGGTTTTCGGCCACGCTCAGCGGGGCCTTGATGCCGTCCGCATGTCCCGCATAGGCCATCGCCTCACGGTCAAGGCTGATCCGCCCCGCCGCCGCAGGCTGCAACCCCGCCACCGTGCGCAGCAAGGTGGTCTTGCCCGACCCGTTCGGCCCGCGCAGGATCAACGCGCGCCCTGCCGCCAGCCGGAACGACACGCCCTCCAGCACCCGCACCCCGCCCCGTGCCACAGCCAGATTGTCAGCGATCAGTTCCATCCGCAAAGGCCTATCCCAAGCTGAACAGGGGGGCAAATGCCAAAGCCGTGCAGCTTCATCTTGCCAAAAATACCCAAATCCACCGCCTCACACCGGCAACACGGCCAAGGCGACGCGCCGCCCTTCGGACACCAGCACGTTATAGGTGCGGCAGGCGGCGGGCGAATTCATCACTTCCAACCCCAGCCCCGCCGCCTCGACGACCTGCCGCAGGGCCAAGGGTGCATGGGCGATCTCGGCCCCCATGCCCAGAAAGATCACATCGACCTGTCCCGCCAGCGCCAGCAGCGGCGCGGCGTCCCCGGTTCCGGCCCAGACCTGCGCGCGTTCCGCCGTCACGATCACCGCGCCGTGCAGCACCTTGCCGCCGACGCGGAAAAACCCCGGCCCATAGCCATCCACCGGCACCGCGCCGTCAAAATCGACTTCCGTCAGCTTCATGTCCTATCCCCAGATTGGCAGCCCGCGCAGCGCCGAGGCCAGCACGATCCCATAGCCCGCCGCGCGGTATAGCCCCGCCCGGTTCGGATCGAATATAGCCGACCCTATCCAGGTGCCAATCATCGTTGGCACCGCCACCAGCGCCCCGATCCACATCGGCACCGCCGACAGCTCGCCCTGCCACGCAATCAGCGCCAGCAACGTGATGTCGAACAGGAACAGAAATAACATGGTATTGGCCCGCACCAGCGACGGTGGGCTGGGTGACGCCATGAACAGCAGGATCACCGGCGGCCCCGGCACACCTGCGACCCCGCCCAGGAACCCCGACATTGCGCCGGTCCCCAACATCACGGGCGGCGTCATCGGTCCGTGATAGCGGAACCCCGCGATCAGGATCGCCACCACTGCGATGCCCGCGAACGATACCAGATAGCGGAAGACCGCCGGGTCCAGTTGCAGCAACAACCACAGCCCGATGGGCAGGGCCACTGCCATCCCCGCCCACAGCAGTGCCACATCCGTCAGCCGCGCTTGCGGCACCGTGCGGCGCAACGTCGGCAGCGGCCCGAACACGTCCATCACCGTCAGCACGATCAGCGCCCAAAGCGGCGACAGGAACCCGCCCGCCACCGGCAGGAACACCAGAGCCGCGCCGAACCCGGAAAAGCCACGCACACAGCCCGCCACCAAAGCCCCCGCCGCGATCCAGATCAGACCCGGCGTGGCGATTGCCGCCGCCAGATCGGCGGGGATCATGTCAGACGCCTGCCTTGCCGAATTGCGTGCCCTTGGGCCCGTCATCCGTGGGCCTGGACCAATCGCGCTTGACCCCCAGCATCAACACGATGTTCTTTGCGACATAGAGCGTCGAATAGGTGCCAAGGATAACGCCCACGATCATCGCAAAGATGAAAGGCCGGATCACATCGCCGCCAAAAATCACCAGCACGATCAGGGCAATCAACGTGGTGCCTGCGGTCATGATGGTCCGCGACAGCGTCTCGTTGGCCGACAGGTTCATCAGGTCGCGCAGCGGCGTTGCCTTGTACTTGATCAGGTTTTCGCGCAGCCGGTCAAAGATGACCACGGTATCGTTGATCGAATAGCCCAGAATCGTCAGCAGCGCCGCCACGATGGTCAGGTCGAACTTGATCTGGAACACGATGAATATGCCGACCGTCACCACCACGTCATGGATCAGCGCCGCCACCGCGCCGACCGCGAACTGCCATTCGAACCGCAGCCAGACATAGACCAGAATCCCCGCCGCCGCCGCCGCCACGGATAACAGCGCGGTCAGGATCAATTCCTGGCTGACCTTGGGGCCGACCGATTCCACCGAAGGAAAGGTGATCGCCGGATCAATCGCGCGCAGCGCGTCCTCGACCGCCAGAATAACCTCGGGGGTGACCGCTTCGGCCCCTTCGATCGGGCTGATCCGCACCAATGCGACATGCTGATCGGCGCGGAAGGACGGGTCGAACACCTCGGTGATGGTGACATCGTTCAAACCGATGCTGCCCAAGGCCCCACGATAGGCCTCCACGTTCACCGCCTGGGTGCTTTCGGTGCGGATCGACGTGCCGCCCTGAAAGTCGATGCCGTAATTCAGGCCCACGACCGCCCATAACAACAGCGACCCCACCACGGCGACAACCGAGATGCCGAAGGTGATCCATTGCAGTCGGAAAAAGTCGATGCTGGTATCTGTCGGAACCAGCCGTAGCCGCCATGCCGCCATGCTGTGCTCTCCTATACCACGAGGGTTTTGGGCCGCCGCCAGGCCAGCCAGGTGACGATGATCAGGCGCGTGACATAGATCGCCGTGAACATCGACGTCAGAATGCCAAGCCCCGTGGTGACGGCAAATCCGCGCACCGGGCCGGACCCCAACGCAAACATGATCACCGCCACCAGCAGGCCGGTCAGGTTGGAATCGATGATCGCCGACAGCGCGCGATCAAAGCCCAACTCGATGCTGCGCGCCGGGCCTTTGCCGGTGCGCAATTCCTCGCGCATGCGTTCAAAGATCAGCACGTTGGCATCCACCGCCATGCCCATGGTCAACACGATGCCCGCGATCCCCGGCAGGGTCAGCGTCGCGCCCATCAGGCTCAGCAGCGCCATGATCAGCACGATGTTCACCGCCAGCGCGATATTGGCAAAGATGCCGAACAGGCCATAGCTGGCGATCATGAAGGCCATCACGGCCACAAAGGCCACCATGACGGCAATCCGCCCCGCCGCGATGCTGTCCGCGCCCAGTTCCGGGCCGATGGTGCGTTCTTCCAGAAAGTCGAGGCCAGCAGGCAGCGCACCCGCGCGCAGCAGCACCGACAGCTCTGTCGATTCCTCGACGGTGAAATTGCCGGTGATGATGCCGGACCCGCCCGCGATATGGGCCTGAATGACCGGGGCGGAAATCACCTCGCCGTCCAGCACGATGGCAAAGGGGTTGCCGATATTGCCCGCCGTATAGTCGCCGAACCGTCGCGCGCCGGAAGGGTTAAACCGGAACGACACGGCAGGCGCGCCGTTCTGGTCAAACGACGGTTGCGCGTCCACCAGATCCTCGCCTGTGACCACAGGGGCCTGTTCCAGCACATAAAACGTCTTGTCGTCGTCGACATCGGGCAGCACCTCGTTGCCCGGACCGGGGGGCATGTCGGGGTTGGTCGTTCGCGTCACCACGGGCTGAAACGTCAACTGCGCCGTGGTGCCGATGATGGCCTTCAACTCGGCCGCCGACCCCAGACCCGGCACCTGAATCAGGATGCGGTCCGCGCCCTGCCGCTGGATCGTGGGTTCGCGCGTGCCGACCTCGTCGATGCGGCGGCGAATGATTTCAAGGCTTTGCTGCACGGTGCGGTCATCGGTGGCCTGACGTTCGGCCTCGGACAGCCGGATCACGATATCCGCGCCTTCGACCGTCACGTCCAGATCGGACGCCCCCGCCCCCGTCAGCGTCGTCACGGGCCGTGCCAGACCGCGCACCAAGGCTGCGGCCTGTTCGGCCATCTCGGGCTTTTCGTTCAGCCGCACCCGCAGGGCGTTGTCCTGCATCGGTTGCAACCGGATGGTGCCGATGGTGGCCCGCTGATCGCGCAACAGGTCGCGCACCTCGGGCCACAGCCCGTTCAGCCGGGTTTCATAGACATCCGCCACCTTGACCTCAGCCAGCAAATGAGCCCCGCCCCGCAGGTCAAGTCCGAGGTTCACCAGCCCCGATGGCAGGAACGCAGGCCAACCCGCGGCCTGTTCCGCCAGACCGGGGGCCGTTGACCCGGTGGCCATCGCGGCCACCGCATCATTATGCGCCTCGACACGGGAATAAAACGCATTGGGCAGCGCCAGCAGGATGCCAAGGGCGCACAGGCCCCAGATCAGCACGCGTTGCCATGTCACGATCTGGAGCATGATTTGCCTTTGCTCGCCGGGTTCAGGATATTGTGTCGGCTACAGCGTCACGCTGCGGCGGGTTCGGTCTTGGACAGGACCTGCACGATGGTCGCGCGCATCACCCGCACCCGGATGTTCTCGGCGATCTCGACCTCGATTTCGCCGTCGTCCTTGACCTTGGACACCTTGCCGATGATGCCGCCCTGCGTCAGCACCATGTCGCCCCGGCGCAGGGCCGCGACCATGGCCTGATGTTCCTTCAGTTTCTTTTGCTGCGGGCGGATCAGCAGGAAATACATGATCGCAAAGATCAGGATCAGCGGCACAAATTGCTGGAAGGCTTCCATCGGGTTCCTCGGGTTCGGGGTGGCTGCGCGCCGCGAGGCTGCGCAAATCTGGCCGGAACCTAAGTGGACGGGCGCGCCATTGCAAGGCGTGATCCCGCAACGCGCCCCGCCATGCCGCACAGCAGCGAATCAGCGCCGGGAATTGCCGCCCGACCGACATGGCCTCAGCCGCGAACGCCGTTCCGGCTGGTCATCGTTCCCCGGAACGCAGTTGCGCCGCGCACCGCCCTGACAGGACGTCCGCGCGGGGGTGGCTTGCGTGATTGCCAACTGCGCCGCGCGGGGCTTAGATCAGCGGTATATTCCTGAAAGGACAGCGCATGACCGACAAACCCGCCTACGGCTTTGATACCTTGCAGATCCACGCGGGCGCGCGGCCCGATCCGGCCACCGGCGCGCGGCAGACGCCGATCTATCAGACCACGGCCTATGTGTTCCGCGATGCCGATCACGCCGCCGCACTCTTCAACCTGCAAGAGGTGGGATACATCTATTCCCGCCTGACCAACCCGACCGTGGCCGTATTGCAGGAACGCATCGCGACGCTGGAAGGCGGCGTGGGCGCGGTCTGCTGTTCGTCGGGCCACGCAGCGCAGATCATGGCGCTGTTCCCGCTGATGGGGCCGGGGCGCAACATCGTCGCGTCAAACCGCCTGTATGGCGGCACCATCACCCAGTTCAGCCAGACCATCCGCCGCTTCGGCTGGTCCGCGCGGTTTGTCGATACCGATGATCTGGACGCGGTGCGCGCCGCCATCGACGACGACACCCGCGCGGTGTTCTGCGAAACCATCGCCAACCCCGGCGGCTATGTCAGCGACCTTGACGCGCTGGCGCGGATTGCGGCTGATGCGGGCCTGCCGCTGATCGTCGATAACACCACCGCCACGCCCTATCTGTGCCGCCCCATCGACCATGGCGCGACGCTGGTTGTCCATTACACGACGAAATACCTGACCGGGAACGGCACCGTGACTGGCGGCGCCATCGTGGATGCAGGCACCTTTGACTGGTCAGCGTCGGACAAGTTCCCGTCGCTGGCCGCGCCCGAGCCCGCCTATCACGGCCTGAAATTCCACGAGACATTCGGCAATCTGGCCTTCACCTTTCACGGCATCGCGGTCGGCCTGCGCGATCTGGGCATGACGATGAACCCGCAGGCGGCGCATTACACGCTGATGGGGATCGAGACGCTGTCGCTGCGGATGGAACGCCATGTGCAGAACGCGGTAAAAATCGCCGCCTGGCTGGAAACCCATCCGGCGGTGGCAGGCGTGACCTATGCCGGGCTGCCCACATCGCCCTATGCCGACCGGGCGGCGCGGATGCTGCCCCGCGGCGCAGGCGCGCTGTTTACCGTCAAGCTGAAGGGCGGCTATGACGCCTGCGTTCGGTTCGTGGGCGCGCTGGACCTGTTCAGCCATGTGGCGAACCTGGGCGATGCGCGATCCTTGGTGATCCATTCCGCCTCGACCACGCACCGGCAGTTGACGCTGGATCAACAGGTCGCCGCCGGGGCCGCGCCGGATGTCGTGCGCCTGTCCATCGGCATCGAGAACGCCGATGACCTGATCCGCGATCTGGACCACGCGCTGACGGTGGCGGGGCACTGATCGCGGCCACTTATCCACAGGCAAGCCCGGTAAAACCTTTGGGATGGCAAACCTTTGCCCCCCGGTTTGCTTGGCCTGCGCGGGAACCTGCTGTATGTTTACGCACGAGGGGCAAACGGGTTCCCCGCAGGTCGCCGGAATGTTAGAGCCGTTGCCATGAAACCGAACTTCGCGCTGAACCTGACGTTCGACGGCATCGGATTGCTGCACCGTGTGCCGTCCGGCTGGCATCTGGTTGGCGAAGTGTCGCTGGAATCGCCCGATCTTGGCGGGGCCTTGTCTGTGCTGCGGCAGACGGCGCTGGCGCTGGACCCGGCAGGGCTGCGCTGCAAGCTGGTGATCCCGACCGAACAGATCCGCTTCATGGCGCTGGAGGTTGATCCCCACGCGGGCGAGGCCGAGGTGCGCGCGGCGCTGGACGGGGCGACGCCCTATGCGGTGGACGATCTGGCCTATGACTGGACATTCGAAGGCAGCACGCTGTTTATCGCCGCGGTCGCAAAGGAAACCCTGGCCGAAGCCGAAGCCTTTGCAACCGCCCATGCCATGAACCCGGTCAGCTTTGTGGCGACCCCGGATCAAGGGGTGTTTCCGGGCGAGCCGTTCTTTGGCCTGACCGCCGCCGCGCCCGGCCTGGTCGGGGCAGGCGTGTCGGTGGGCCGCGACCTGCAACCGATCAGGGTCATCGGCCATGCGCGCCTGCCAAGTCCAGACCCTGTGCCAGAACACGTGCCCGCGCCTGTGCCAGACTTGGTGCCGGAGGCGGTGCCAGATGAGACGATGGCCGCTTCGACCCACACCCCCGCTGCGGCAGTCACCGACCCCGCACCGGCACCGGATCATGGGCCAGTTCCCGAGATGCTGGCGTCCGCAGACACGGTCCCTGCGACCGCGATGGGTTTGGACGGGGCAGACGCCACCCCGGTTGATACCCCCGTTGCGCCGCCACATGCCGCTGCGTCGGCCAACGACCTGCCCGCCGCCCCGCGCGCCGTCCAGAAGCTGCGCCGCGCGCCCGCCTCTGGCGAGATGCCGTCGCGTTCCCCTGACGAGGACATCATCGACCCGCCCGCGAAAGCGCCGTTTGTGTCGATCCGCGCCGTCAATGCCACCGCGCCGGCCAAGCCGTTGCCCCCCGCCGTGCAACAGCGCCAACCCGACACCGCGCCCCGCATCGCGGCTGACAGCCTGCGCCCGCGCAGCCCCGCGCCCCTGCCCGCCCCCTCGGCGGCAAAGCGCCCAGACCGGCCAGACCTCGCCCCGCCTGCTCCGCCGGTGCCTCTCGCCCCCGCCACGCGCACCCCGGTGCCCGGTCCTGCTGCAAAACCCGCGCCAGCCGCCAAACGTGCATCCAACAGCCTGCTGACCGGGGTGTTCGCCAGCATTGGTCGCGCCTTCCGCCGCGCGCCGCGCAATCCGGGCGCCAAGCCGATTCTGCCCGCGCCGCGCGTCACCCCTGCCGATCAGGCGCAGATGACCGTGTTTGGCGCGCGCAAACCGGTTGCGGCCCAGATGGGCGGCGCGGATGCGATGGCGCGCGGCAAACCCCGCTATCTGGCGCTGGGGCTGACGCTGGCGCTTTTGGTGTTTCTGGCAGGCGTCGCGGCCTGGGCCTCGATCTTTGGCGAAACCACGCTGGGTTGGTTGCGCGGGGGCGGTGATCCGGTGCTGGCGGAGTCTGCCGATGGCCCTGCCATCGATGCCAGCCTGATTACCCCCGAAGACCTCGCCGATGTCGAACCCGAGATGGCCGATCCGGCCGCCCCCCCCGGCGAACTGGTGGCCAGCATTGCGTTCGACACGCCGTCCGATGCCGGGATCGCGGCCAGCCCCGGCCTTTCGGAACCCAACCTGTCGGAACTCGCCACGCCCCCAACCGCCGAAGAAACCGCCGCGCGCTATGCCGCCACCGGCATCTGGCAGATCGCGCCGGATGCGCCTTCGGCCCCCGGTCAGATCGACCTGGATCAGTTGTATATCGCGTCCATCGACCCGGCGATTGTGCCCGATGACGTGGTGGCGCTGCCGGGTGCCAACAGCCTGCGCCCGGATGGGGTGCCCGGCGCGCTGTCTTCGCCCGCCGCCGCCGGAACGCGGTTTACGCTGGACCCGCGCGGCTTTGTCGCCGCCACCCCCGAAGGGGCGCTGACCCCGGACGGCGTGCGCGTGATCGCGGGCCGCCCGCCGCTGATCCCGCCTGCGGCGGCGTTGACCCGTGCCGCGCCTGCCGTGGCCGAACCCGCCCCCGCAGATGCCCGCCTGGCGGCGTTTCGCCCGCGCCTGCGGCCCGACAACCTGACCGATGGGGCCGAACGCGCCGAACTGGGCGGGCTGACCCGCAACGAACTGGCCGGTTTCCGCCCGCGGCCCCGCCCCGCCACCATCATCGCACGCGCCGAAGCCGCTGCAAAAGCCTCTGAGGCAACCGCTGCCGCCACGGCCACCAATGCCGCCGCTGCCGCCTCGACCGCCGCCGTGGTGCAGCCGCCGGTGGCCTCGCCCCCCGGCTTGGCTGCGGTCAAGCCCAAGGTTCGCCCCGACGATCTGCGGGTGCCTGTGATCAAGACCCCCGCACAGCCCGCCGCAAAATCGCCCGAACAAAAGCCCGCAGCTGATGAGGACGACATCGGCGTCGCCGCCCGCGCGCCGACCGCTGGCGGGATTTCGCGCGAGGAAGCCGAAGATGACGAGGGCGAAGTGCAGGTCGCTTCGGCGCGCGGCAAGACGGTGACCCCCAAGGTGCCGTCCCAGGCCAATGTCGCCAAGGCCGCGACGGAAAAGAACGTGCTGAACCTGCGCGAGGTCAACCTGATCGGCGTCTATGGCAGCCAGCAAAGCCGCCGTGCCCTCGTGCGGCTGTCAAATGGCCGCTATCAGAAGGTCAAGGTAGGCGACCGCGTCGATGGCGGCCGCGTCGTGGCGATATCGGACGGCGAATTGCGATACACCAAAGGCGGGCGCAACGTGACGCTCAAGATGCCCCGCAGCTAAGGCGTCAGCCCGCCTGATACACCGCTGCAACCTCTGCGCGGATGATCGCGGCGATCACCTCGCAATCCGCAATCGAAAACGTCAGCGGCAACCGCATGTCCAGCAGCCCCGCAAGGATGCGGTCCGTGCGCGGCATGGCGCGCGGCGGCGCATAGCGCCAACTGTCGTGTTTCGACGTGAAGGCCACGGGTTCGGCCGCGCCGAACCATTTCAATTCGACGCCCCGCGCGGCACAACGGCGCACCACCTCGGTCACGCGATCCGCGGCCCAGTCCAGCAGCAGAAACTGGATCGACGAGCCGACGAAGTATTCCTGTTCGGGGCGCGCAACGACGGTCAGGCCGGGGGTGCCGGTGATCCCCGCCTCGACCGTGCGGTATCGGTCGTTCCAGCGGTCGCATTGGGTCAGCAGCCGCGCCAGTTGCGGGCGCAGGATAGCGGCGCGCAGGTGGTCCATCCGGCCCGACACATTGGGCGTGTCATAGCGGATCTGGTCATAGGCCTCCGGCCCCGGCCCCGCCGTGTGCCGCCCATACAGCATGTAACTGCCCGACAGCATGGTGGCCCGCGCCATGATTGCGGGATCACGCGACACGATCAGCCCGCCCTCGCCCGAATTCATATGCTTGTAGGTCTGGGTGGAATAGCAGCCGATCACACCATCGGTGCCGGACAGCCGCCCGTTCCACCGCGCGCCCATGGTATGCGCGCAATCTTCGATGATCTGCACGCCAAGATCCGCACAGACCGCCAACAGCCGGTCCATGTCGCACAGATGCCCGCGCATATGCGACAGCATCAGCACCTTGGCCCCCGTCGCCCGCGCCTGCGCCGCCATGTCGTCAATATCCAGCGTCAGGGACTCCGTCACCTCGACGAACACCGGCACCGCGCCGATGCTGGCGATCGCCCCCGGCACCGGGGCCAGCGTAAAGGCGTTGGTCAGCACCGGATCGCCATGTTGCACCCCCAAAGCGCGCAGCGCACAGGCCAGCGCATAGCCCCCCGACGCCACCGCCAGACAATAGGGCACCCCCATCGCCGCGGCAAATTCGCGTTCCAGCGTCGCGGTCTGCCCCTCTTCGCCGGGCAAAAGGTTATACCGGTGCAGACGTCCTGACCGCAAAACCTCTAGTGCGGCCGCAATCCCGTCTTCGGGGATCGGCTCTTGCTGGGTGAAATTGCCGGTGAATTTCTCCGGCACGAAAGCGGGGGGGCGCGGTGTCAGGGTCATGGCGATAAGATGGCGCGGTCACCCCCAGAGGTCAACATCGCGTCACCCAATCAGGCGGGCGACCACGTCCGTCAATTCGGAAAAATGCGCGATCAGGCCCTCGGGGTCCAGACCGGGGATATCATCGTCGCCGGGTCCGAAGGTGACGAGGATGCAGGGGATTTCCGCCGCCCGCGCGGTATTGCGGTCAGTTGCGGTATCCCCCACCAGCACCGCGCGCGACAGATCGCCCCCGGCGCGGCGGATCGATTCAAACAACGGGCGCGGGTCGGGCTTGCGCTGTGGCAATGTGTCCGCCCCGACCAGCGACCCGAACAGGTCGCGCGCGCCCAACCGCTGCATCAGCGTTTCGGCCAGCGCCTCGGGCTTGTTGGTGCAGATGCCGGTGGCATAGCCCGCCGCGCGCAGCGCCTCGACCGCTTCGACCGCGCCGGGATACAGCCGGGTGTGCGTGCTGATGTCGCTGCCATAGGCCTCCAGCAGGCGGGGATACCAGCGTTCGGCCTCTTCGATCACGCGGGGATGCCCCATGCGGTCCAGCCCCAGCTTCAGCATCGCCTTGCCGCCCTTCAGCGCCGTGCCCGCATCCGCAGGCGTCAGCAGCGCCCCCGCCCCCATCGCCGCGAAACAGGCATTGGCTGCGGCCAGCAGGTCGCCCGAGGTATCTGCTAATGTGCCGTCCAGATCAAAGATCACCGTACGCATGCGCATCCTTTCGCCGGTCTGCCGCAAGCATGTCACATGCGGCAATCATTGTTGATGGAGACCCGGCTTGTGCGGGTGCAGCATTGCGGTAGAACGTCGGATCATCAAAGGGAAGAGATTTACAGCATGATCGCATTGGTGGTTCTGGCAGCCGGGATGGGCACGCGGATGAATTCCGACCTGCCCAAGGTGCTGCATCGTCTGGCCGGGGCCCCCCTGTTTCATCACGCCCTGAAATCGGGCGCAGCGGTGTCGCCCGCGCGAACCGTCGTGGTGGCAGGCCACGGCGCGGATCAGGTCACGCGCGCCACGCTGGCCTGGGACGACACGGCCATCGTCGTGGTGCAAGAGCCGCAACTGGGCACCGCCCATGCCGTGGATCAGGCCCGCGCGGCGCTGGCGGATTTCGACGGCGATGTGATTGTGCTGTATGGCGATACGCCGTTCATTCAGCCGGAAACGCTTGAAGCGATGGTGGCCGCCCGCGCCCGCGCCGATGTGGTGATCCTTGGGTTTCAGGCCGCCGATCCGGGCCGCTATGGCCGTCTGGTGGTGGCGGGAGATGCGCTGGACCGGATCGTCGAGTTCAAAGACGCGACCGCGGCGGAACGCGCCATCACGCTATGCAATTCCGGCGTCATGTGTGCGGACCGCGCGGTGCTGTTCGACCTGATCGCCGCCGTGGGCAATGCCAATGCCGCAGGCGAATATTACCTGACCGATATCGTGGGTCTGGCCCGCGCGCAGGGTCTGCGCGCCACCGTCGTCACCTGCCCCGAGGCGGAAACGCTGGGCATCAATTCGCGCGCCGAACTGTCACGCGCCGAGGCACTGTTTCAGGCCCGTGCGCGCGCTGCGGCCATTGATGATGGCGTGACCCTGATCGCGCCCGATACCGTGCATTTCGCGCATGACACCGTGCTGGGCCGCGACGCCGTGATCGAGCAATTCGTGGTCTTTGGCCCCGGTGTCACGGTCGAATCCGGGGCCACTATCCGGGCGTTTTCGCATCTGGAAGGCTGTCATGTCGGGCAAGGGTCCATCGTCGGCCCCTATGCGCGGCTGCGCCCCGGTGCGGAACTGGGCGATGACGTCCACATCGGCAACTTTGTCGAGGTCAAGAATGCGATCCTTGGCAGCGGGGCCAAGGCCAACCATCTGTCTTATATCGGGGATGCCGATATCGGCGAGGCGACGAATATCGGCGCGGGCACCATCACCTGCAACTATGACGGCGTGAACAAACACCGCACCACCATCGGCGCGCGGGCCTTCATCGGGTCGGACACCATGTTGGTGGCCCCCGTGCGCGTGGGCAATGATGCGGTGACCGGATCGGGGTCGGTGATCACGCAGGACGTGCCGGATGGGGCCTTGGCGCTGGAACGCAGCGCGCAGGTGACCAAACCCGGCGCGGCGCTGCGATTGTTTGAATTGTTAAAAGCCAAGAAGGCAAAACGCGAACAAGGAACATCATAATGTGCGGAATTATTGGGGTCTTGGGGACTCACGAGGTCGCACCGATCCTCGTTGAGGCGTTGAAGCGGCTGGAATATCGCGGTTATGACAGCGCCGGCATCGCCACGGTCAACAAGGGCCGTCTGGACCGCCGCCGCGCGGTGGGCAAGCTGGTGAACCTGTCGGACCTGTTGGTGCATGAACCGTTGGCAGGCACGTCGGGCATCGGCCACACCCGCTGGGCCACGCATGGCGCACCGACGGTCACCAACGCGCATCCCCATACCTCGGGCCCGGTGGCCGTGGTGCATAACGGCATCATCGAAAACTTCCGCGCCCTGCGCGAAGAGCTGACCGCCAAGGGCCATCATTTCGTGACGCAGACCGACACCGAAACCATCGCGTTGCTGGCGCATCAGTTCATGATCGAAGGCGCGACCGCGATTGACGCCGCGCGCCTGACCATCGGGCGGTTGCACGGGGCCTTTGCGCTGGCGTTCCTGTTCGACGGCGAACAGGATCTGATGATCGCCGCGCGCAAGGGCAGCCCGTTGGCCATCGGCTATGGCGACGGCGAGATGTATGTGGGGTCGGACGCCATCGCGCTGGCGCCCATGACCGACCGCATCACCTATCTGGAAGAAGGCGATTGGGCGGTGCTGACCCGCCACAGCGTCGAAATCCGCGACAGCGAAAACCGGCTGGTGAACCGCGAAACCCGCAAGATCCGTGTTGACAGCACCCGTATCGACAAGGGCGGCCACAAGCATTTCATGGCCAAGGAAATCGCCGAACAGCCCCGCGTCATCGGTGAGGCGGTGCGCAATTATCTGGACGTGGACGGCGAAAGGGTGACCCTGCCCGGCGGTGCCATCGACTGGACCCGCGTGGACCGCCTGACGCTGGTGGCCTGCGGCACGGCCTATTACGCCTGCTACACGGCGAAATACTGGTTCGAACAGATCGCCCGCCTGCCGGTGGACATCGACGTGGCCTCTGAATTCCGCTATCGCGAGCCACCGATTGCAAAGGGCACTGTGGCGCTTTTTGTCAGCCAATCGGGCGAGACCGCCGATACATTGGCCGCGCTGCGCTATTGCCGCGACAAGGCGGACCGGATCGTCTCCGTCGTCAACGTGCCCGAAAGTTCCATCGCGCGCGAAAGCGATCTGGCGCTGCCGATCCATGCCGGGGTGGAAATCGGCGTGGCGTCAACCAAGGCGTTCACCTGTCAGTTGACCGTGCTGCTGATGCTGGCCCTGCAGGCCGCACAGGCGCGCGGCGTGATCGACGCCGATACCCTGTCGCAGAACCTGTCATCGTTGCGCGGCCTGCCCGCCGTTCTGAACACCGCGCTGGACATCAGCCCCGAGGTGGAACGCATCTCGCGCAAGCTGGCCGAGGCGCGCGATATCCTGTTCCTGGGGCGCGGCGCGATGTATCCGCTGGCGCTTGAAGGCGCGCTGAAGCTCAAGGAAATCAGCTATATCCATGCCGAAGCTTATGCATCAGGCGAATTGAAACACGGCCCCATCGCGCTGATTGATACCAAGGTGCCGGTGATCGTGATGGCCCCGCGCGACAGCCTGTTCGACAAGACGGTGTCCAACATGCAAGAGGTGATGGCGCGCGGCGGCAAGGTCGTGTTGATCACCGATGCCGCCGGACGCGCCGAGGCGTCGCAGGGTGTCTGGGAGGTGATCGAGATGCCGACAGTCGATCCGATCCTGACCCCGATCCTTTATGCCTTGCCCGCGCAACTGCTGGCCTATCACACCGCGATTGCCAAAGGCACCGATGTGGACCAGCCGCGCAATCTGGCAAAATCAGTGACGGTTGAATGAGTGGCGCTATGTATGCGTCAGCAACCGCATGAGGGCCACATGGATCGTCGTCTGTTTCTGACCGGAGCGTTGGCCCTGACCGGCTGCGCCACCCTGCCCGCATCGCCCAAGGGGCCGGTGCGGCCCATCACACTGGATCAGGCCTTTGTCGGGCAAAAGCGCGGGGTCGGGCTGTTCGTCGTGCCGCTGACCGGGGATGAACGCCGGTTTCGCGCGCGGCTGGACGGGCGGCTGTCGCGGGATGGCCAGCGGCTGACCATTGTCGAGGATTTCACCTATGACGACGGCCAGACCAACACCCTGACCTGGGTGTTCGACCGCGCGGGTCCGGGGCGTTGGACGGGGCGGCGCGAAGATACCGTGGGCACCGCCACCGCCATCGAGGCCAATGGCGAGGTGCGGCTGACCTATACCGCCGATTTCGCGTCGAACACGTCTGTCACGCGGCTGGGGTTTGCCGATGTGATCTATCTGCGCGCCGATGGCGTGATCGTGAATGACGCCGTGGTGACGCGGCTGGGGTTCCCGGTCGGCACCGTGCGCTTTGAAATCAGGGATTAAGCGATGGTCAGCGTATCCGAGGCGATGGCGATGCTCGCGGCGCAGGGCGACCCCGCGCGCGCGGCCGGGATGGCTGATTATCACAAGCTGCCGCGCCGCTATCTGGGGGTCGGCAACGAGGCGGTCAATGATCTGGCCCAAGGCTGGCGGCAAGCGCTGACGCTGGACCAGCGGCTGGAACTGGCCGATGGGCTGTGGCGCTCGGATGTGTTCGAGGGCCGCGTGGCGGCGGCAAAGCTGCTGACGCAGGCGCGTATCCGCCCATCGGATGACGCCGCTTGGGACATGATCTGCGGCTGGGTGCCGGAATTTGACAGTTGGGCGATTGCGGATGCCGCGATGATGGCGGGGCAGCGCCGTATCATGGCGGACCTCACGCGGCTGGACAGGGTCGAGGCCTGGACCCGCGACCCCAGCCATTGGGTGCGGCGCGCCGCGATGGTGGGCACGCTGGGGCTGACCCGGCTGAACCACCCTTCGCCCGCAGAGGATGCGGCGCGCGAGCGGGTGCTGGGCTGGGCGGCAAACTATGTGCGCGACCCGGAATGGTTCATCCAGAAATCGGTTGGATGGTGGCTGCGCGACCTGTCCAAGCACGACCCGGACCGGGTGCGGGCCTTCATGGCGCAAAACGGCCGTGCGATGAAACCGTTTGCGCGGCGCGAGGCCGAGAAATATCTGGGCCGCCCGGATGCGCCGGGGCTCGCTGTAGCGGACAGCGCAGACTGATCCACGCCCCTTGCCGCGCCACGCGTGACATCCTAGGCTTGCCCGCATGAACACGCCCCTGATCGACCCGTTCCAGCGCCGCATTTCCTATCTGCGGGTGTCCGTCACCGACCGCTGCGATTTCCGCTGCGTCTATTGCATGTCGGAGCAGATGACGTTTCTGCCCAAGAAGCACTTGCTGACGCTGGAAGAACTGGACCGCCTCTGTTCCACCTTTGTCGGGCTGGGGGTGGAAAAGCTGCGGATTACCGGTGGCGAGCCTTTGGTGCGCAAGGGGATCATGACGTTTTTCGCTGCGATGGCGCGGCATCTGCAATCCGGCGCGCTGAAAGAACTGACGCTGACCACCAATGGCAGCCAGTTGGACCGATACGCTGCCGATCTGGCGGGAATGGGCGTGCGGCGGGTGAATGTGTCGCTCGATACGCTGGATGACGCGAAATTCACGGCGATCACCCGCTGGGGTCGGTTGCCGCAGGTGCTGAAGGGCATCGACGCGGCCCGCGCGGCAGGGTTGCGGATCAAGATCAACGCCGTGGCGCTGAAGGGCGTCAACGATGACGAATTGTTCCGCCTGACGGAATGGTGCGCGGATCAGGGCCATGACCTGACCTGGATCGAGGTCATGCCGATGGGCGATATTGGCAACGAAGACCGGCTGGACCAGTTCTGGTCGCTGCGCGACCTGCGGGCGCGGCTGGCGGAGCGTTACACCCTGACCGATCTTGCGGAACGCAGCGGTGGCCCTGCGCGCTATGTCCGGCTGGAGGAAACCGGGCAAAAGGTGGGGTTCATAACGCCGCTCACGCATAACTTCTGCGAAAGCTGCAACCGGGTGCGGATCACCTGCACCGGCGAGATTTTCACCTGTCTGGGGCAGGAAGGGCACAGCGACCTGCGTGCGCCACTGCGGGCATCAGATGACGATGTGGTGCTGGAGGCCGCGATCCGCGCCGCCATCGGATTGAAACCCAAGGGCCATGATTTCGACTATGCTCGGCAGGATGTGGCGGGCCGGGTCAGCCGCCATATGAGCCATACCGGGGGCTGAGAGGTGGAGGGGGGCGCTGCCCCCCGGCTGCGCCTCCCCCCGGGATAGTTGTGAACCGAAGAAGCCGAAAGACGGATCAGGCCCGCAAAGTCAGGCGGCGGGCATCCGGCGCTCGACCATCTCGGCATACCACGAACACCCCGCCGGGATCACCGCGTCGTTGAAGTTGTATTCCGGGTGATGCACCATCGCGGTGTCGCCGTTGCCAACCACGATATAGGCGCCGGGACGTTCTTCGAGCATGAAGGCGAAATCCTCGCCGCCCATCACCAAGGGCGCGGGATGGCAATCTCCGCTGATGCCGCGCGCCACCTCGGCGGCAAAAGCGGTGGGTTCGTCGTGGTTCACCATCACCGGGTAATTGCGGTTGTAATCCAGCGTGATGGTGCCGCCGAACGTGGCAGCGACGCCGGCGCAAATCTCGGTCATGCGCTTTTCGGCCAGATCGCGCAGCGCGTTCGACAAGGTGCGCACCGTGCCCTTGATCGCCACGCGCTGCGGGATGACGTTGAACGCCTTGGACGAGGTTTCAAAGGACGTGATCGACACCACGATCTGCCCGATGGGGTCAGAGTTGCGCGACACGATGGATTGCAGCGCGGTGACCAGATGCGCGGCCATCAGCGTGGTGTCTACGGTATCCTGCGGCTTGGCGGCGTGACCGCCCTTGCCCTCGCAGTCGATGGTGATGAGATCCGTGGCGGCAAAGAACGGGCCGGGGCGGATCGCGAACTGGCCCACGGGCATGCCGGGCCAATTGTGCATGCCATAGACTTCCTGGATGCCGAAACGGTCCATCATGCCGTCCTGGCACATCTCACGCCCGCCGCCGCCGCCTTCTTCGGCGGGTTGGAAGATCACCACGGCGGTGCCGTCGAAATTGCGGGTTTCAGCCAGATATTTCGCCGCGCCCAAGAGCATCGCCGTGTGGCCATCGTGGCCACAGGCATGCATCGCGCCGGGGGTTTTCGACGCATAGGGCAACCCGGTCTGTTCGTGGATCGGCAGCGCGTCCATATCGGCGCGCAGGCCGACGACTTTTCCGCTCGCGGTGGACCGCCCCCGGATCACGCCGACCACGCCGGTGCGGCCAATGCCGGTGACGATCTCGTCACAGCCAAATTCGCGCAGCTTTTCCGCGACCACAGCCGCAGTGCGGTGGGTGTCGAACAGGATTTCCGGGTGTTCGTGCAGATCACGGCGCCAAGCGGTGATTTCTTCGTGCATTTCGGCAAGGCGGTTCTTGACGGGCATCGGGTGTCTCCTGATCAGCGGGGCATGCGGGTTTCGACGATTTCGGCGTAAAAGCTGGCCCCATAGGGCGCGGCGGTATCGTCGAAATCATAGGCGGGGTGGTGGCAGATGGCGCTGTCGCCATTGCCAAGGAAGATATAGGCGCCGGGGCGGGCTTCGAGCATATACGAGAAATCCTCGGCCGGCATGATGGGGGGCGTGTTGCGGTCTACCTTGCCGGGGCCTGCGATGGCTTCGGCGCAGTCTGCCGCATAGGTCGTCTGATCGGCATGATTGATGGTGGGCGGATAGCCGCGCGCGTAAGTGATATCGGCCACCGCCCCATGCGCTCCCGCAATGCCTGTGACCAGAGCCTTGATCTGGGCCTCGACCGCGTCGCGCACCTCGGGGGTAAAGCAGCGCACCGTGCCGCGCAGTTTCGCCGTTTGCGCGATGATGTTGTGCGTGTCGCCTTCGGTCTGGAAGGTCGCGATGGTGACCACGGCCTTTTCCACCGGATCGACGTTGCGCGACACGATGGTGTTCAGCGCCAGCGCGATCTGGCTGCCGACCACCACCAGATCAATGCATTTGTGCGGCGCGGCGGCATGGCCGCCCTTGCCGGTCAACAGGATGACAAACTCATCGGCAGAGGCCATCTGCGGGCCGGGGCGGATCGCGAACTGTCCCACAGGCAGGCCGGGGCTGTTGTGCATCCCATAGACCTCGGTGACGTTCCAGCGGTCCATCACGCCGTCCTCGACCATCTTCAGCCCGCCGGCCCCGCCCTCTTCGGCGGGCTGGAATAACAGCACCGCCGTGCCGTCGAAATTCCGCGTCTCGCAGAGGTATTTCGCCGCGCCCAAGAGCATCGCGGTATGGCCGTCGTGCCCGCAAGCATGCATCGCGCCGGGGATTTTCGACGCATAGGGCAGCCCGGTGATTTCCGACATCGGCAGCGCGTCCATATCGGCGCGCAGCGCGATGGTGCGCCCGGATGCATTGGTCTGGCCGCGAATCACCCCAACGACGCCGGTGATGCCCACGCCCTCGACCACCTCGTCACAGCCAAACTCGCGCAGTTTCGCGGCCACGGTCGCGGCAGTGCGGTGGACCTCGAACAGCACTTCGGGGTGCTCGTGGAAATCGCGCCGCCAGGCGGTCATCTCTGCGCTCAGTTCGGCGATGCGGTTCTTGATCGGCATGGGTGTTCCAGTCGTTTGAGGTGTTCTGTCAGGGGTTCAGGCGCATCTCGGCCAGCGCGGCAAAGAAACTGGCCCCGGCGGGGATGATGTCGTCGTTGAATTCATAGGCCGGGTTGTGCAGGTCGGCGCTGGCGCCATTGCCGATCCAGACATAGGCACCGGGGCGGGCGGCAAGGATATCGGCGAAATCCTCGGCGGCCATGTCGGGGGCCATGTCGCGGCGCACATCGCCCGCGACACGGGACGCGGCTTGGGCGGCATGGGCGGCGGCGGCGACATCATTGATGACGGGATCGACGCCGCGGAAATAGTCGACCGTCGCGGTCGCGCCATAGGCCGCCGCCGTTGCCTGCGCAAGCGTGGTGATGCGGTCGCGCAAGACGGGGCGCAGCGCGGTGTCGAAAAACCGTGTGGTGCCGCGCAGGATCACCTGATCGGGGATGACGTTATAAGCGGTGCTGTCGGATTGCATGGCGCAGACCGACACCACCACCGGCTGGTGCGGATCGGTGTTGCGGCCGGGGATCGACGGCATGGCGACCACGATCGCCGCCGCCGCAAGCGTGGTATCCACCGCCAGATGCGGGCGCGCGCCATGGCCGCCCTTGCCCTGCACGGTGATCGCGAACCCATCGGCGGCGGCCATCATCGGGCCGGGGCGCACGGCGAAGTGACCCGGGGCCAGACCGGGCCAATTGTGCAGGGCATAGACCTCGTCCACGCCCTCCAGGGCGCCATCGCCCAGCATCGCCTTGGCCCCGCCACCACCTTCTTCGGCGGGTTGGAAAAGCAGCACCACGCGCCCCGCAAAGGCGCGTGTTTCGGCCAGATACCGCGCCGCCGTCAACAGCATGGTGGTGTGGCCGTCATGACCGCAGGCATGCATCCGCCCCGGTATGATGGATGCATGCGCCAGCCCGGTGCGTTCGGTCAGCGCCAGCGCATCCATATCGGCCCGAAACGCGATGGTGCGCCCCGCCGCGCGCCCCTCGATCACCGCCACCACGCCGGTCTGGCCCACGCCGGTGCGCACCGTGTCACAGCCAAATTCGCGCAGACGTTCTGCCACGAAAGCCGCCGTCTGATGTTCGGCAAAGCGCAATTCCGGGTGCGCATGCAGATGTTGCCGCCACGATTTGGCGTCGGGCAGAAATTCGGCGATGCGGTTGGTGATCGGCATGGTGTTCCTCTGGGGTGATGCTGGCCCATCGGCGACGGACCCGCAAGGCCTAGAGGTTCGGACCCGGCGTCAAACGCGATCCATCCGCGAACCGCCCAAAACGGAAGCGGTGCATGTCATGGCCTGCGGGCTTGCCCTGCACCATGTCGGCGACGATGCGGCCAAAGGCTGGCCCGATGCCGAAGCCGTGCCCGCACATCCCCGTCGCCACCGTCAGCCCCGGCAGAGCCGCGCAATGATCGACGATGGGCACCACATCGGGCAGCACGTCGATCATGCCCGCCCAGGCGCGGGAAACCTTTGGCGCGGGCTGGCCGGGGAAGGCGGCGGCGAATTGCTGGGGCAGTTGGGCCACCTTGGCGGCGGGCGGCGCGGGGTCCAAGATGCGGCAGCGTTCAAAGGGCGATTGTTCGTCATTGCGCCAGCGGCGCGGGGTGGTCCAGGCATCGGGATAGCCGCGCGGCGCGGCCAGACGCGGCACCACCTGAAACCCGCCTTTTGCCAGCAATTTCAGATAGACCGGCGTGTGGCGGATCGCGTCAGGCCCGATGAACAGCTCGGAATAGGCGGATGGGGCCAGCGTATAGCCGCCGTCATCGCGCCTGCGCCAGGCGAAATCCGAATCGGTCGCAGCCCCCGCCTGCACATCGGGCACGGGTTCGGTCGCCAGCACGGTCGCCCGCACGGACAGTTGCGGAATACGCACCCCGTGCCGCGCCATCAACAGCGCCGACCACGCGCCCCCCGCCAGAACGACACGAACCGCGCGGATGCGGCCATGTTCCGTGACAACGCCCGCAACGCGGCCCGCAACCATGTCGAGGCCGCGCACCGCGCAGCCCTCGCGGATCACCACGCCCTCGCGCGCCGCCAGCCGTGCCAGTTCGGGCACCGCCGCCCAAGGCTCGCCGCGCATGTCGGACGGCGTGTGCAGCGCGCCTGCCCAGCGGTCCGCCGCCTGCGGCATCAGCGCGCGCAAGTCGCGCCGCGACAGGATGCGGCTGTCCAAGCCATGCCCGCGCGCGGATTCCAGCCAGTCCTGATAGCCCAAAAGCGTGGTGTCACTCTTGGCCAAATAGGTCACGCCCACGGTGGCAATCCCCAGCCGTCCCTGACAGTCGCGGTTCAGATCGGCCCATAAGCCACGGGATTCCAAGGATATCGGGATTTCCGCCGGATCGCGGCCCTGCGTGCGGATCCAGCCCCAGTTGCGGGTGGATTGTTCGGCCCCCACGCGCCCCTTGTCCAGCACGACCACGGACAGCCCGGCGCGCCGGGCATAGAGTGCGGTCGCCACGCCGATCACGCCACCGCCGATGATGACCAGATCGCAGGCATCAGGCAACGCCCCCGTATGTTCGGGCGCATCAGGCAACCAATGCGGAAAACTCACAGCTTCGCCACCAGCCTTTGCATGAAGGCGTGCCCCTCGTTGAACTGCGCAACCGTGATGAACTCATCGGGCTGATGCGCCTGCGCAATGTCGCCGGGGCCACAGACCACGGCGGAATAGCCCTTGTCCTGAAACTGTCCGGCCTCGGTGCCATAGCTGACCACATGGGTGCCATTGTCGCCGGTGATGGCGCGGACCAGCGCCTCGGCGGGGCCGTCCACCTCGGGGCGCAGGCCGGGCACGGCAAAGCGTTCCTCGACATCAATGCGCGCCTCGGGACGCACCGCCTGCATCGCGGCCTCGACGCGGCGGATTTCGCCCAGCACGCGGTCGCGCCAGACGGCATTGTCGTCAGACGGCACAGCGCGCCAGCCCAGATCGAACCGGCAATGTTTCGCGGTGATGTTGGACGCGGTGCCGCCGTTGATGATCCCGGTGTGCAGCGTGGTATAGGGAGGGTCGAACATCGCGGCCAATTCCGATGGGGTGGCCGCCGCATTCGCGGCGTTCACCTCGTTGGCCCACTGGATCAGCCGCGCGGCCTCCATGATCGCCGACACGCCCTGATAGGCGATCGAGGAATGCACCTCGAAACCCCAGACATCGACCCAGAACCCCTGCCCGCCCTTGTGGCCCGTGACAGCGGCCATCATCGAGGGTTCCCCCACGATCACCGACGCGGCCTTGGGGAACACGCGCAGCATTTCGTCGATCATCGGTGGCGCGCCGGTGCAGCCCACCTCTTCGTCAAAGGACAGCGCCAGTTGCAGCGGGCGGGCGACGCTCCGGCGATGCGCCTCGACCGTGGCCCAGATCGCCAGCGCATCGAAGCCCTTCATATCGCAGGTGCCGCGGCCAAAATATTTGCCGTCGCGTTCGGTGACGGTCCACGGGTCCGACGTCCAGGGCTGGCCATCGACGGGCACCACATCGGTATGGCCCGACAGCACGATGCCCCCCGCCACGTCCGGCCCCGCATGTGCAATCAGCGCCGCCTTGTGCGGCTGCGCGGGATCGGGCCAGCGATGGGTGCGGATGCCGTGGCCATCCAGGTAATCCTGCACCCAATCCACCAAGGGCAGGTTGGTATCCCGGCTGACCGTCGGGAACGAGATCAGCTTGGTCATCAGATCAAGGGGGGAGAGGTGGAGGCTCATGGTCAATACCCGCTGTCGGTGGTCAGCACCAGATGGCCGGGTGACACGGTGTGATAAACTGACGGTTCAGCCCGAAAGCCGACGGGGCGGATCGGCGAAGGGATCGGTTTGAAATTCAGGTCTTTTTCCGACTTGCGCTTGGTCGGGTCGGCGATGGGGACCGCCTTCATCAGCGCCTTGGTATAGGGGTGCTGCGGGTTTTCGAACACGGCTTGGCGCGAGCCGATTTCGACGATCCGGCCCAGATACATCACCGCAACGTCATGGCTGACCCGTTCCACCACCGCCATGTCATGGCTGATGAACAGGAAGGACAGGCCAAGGTCTGCCTGCAATTCCATCATCAGGTTCAGCACCTGCGCCTGTACCGACACGTCCAGCGCCGAGACGCTTTCATCGGCCACGATCAGCTTGGGGTTCAGCGCCAGCGCGCGCGCAATCGCCACCCGCTGCCGTTGGCCGCCCGACAATTCATGCGGGAAACGGTTCAGATAGCTGCGCGGCAGTTCCACGCGGTCGAACAGCATTTCCACCCGCGTCTGCAAGGCCTGCCCCGTCAGCGTGCCGTAATTCCACATCGGTTCGGACACCTGGTCGATCAGCTTCATCTGCGGGTTCAGGCTGGCAAACGGGTCCTGAAAGATCATCTGCATGTCGCGACGCGCCTCGCGCAGGCCGGTCTTGTCCAGCGCGATGATATCCTTGCCTTCCAGGATCACCGAGCCTGACAGCGGTTCAACCAGCCGCAGCAGTGACCGACCCGCCGAGGATTTGCCGCAACCTGATTCGCCCACCAGTGACAGCGTGCGGCCCTTTTTCAGCGTGAAGGACACGTCTTCGACCGCATGAACATTGGCGATCAGGCGGCGCAACAGCCCGCCGCGCACCGGGAAACGGGTGGTCAGGCCCTTGACCTCTAACAGCACCTCGTCGCCGCCGGGGATCGGTTTGATCTGGTCCTGCCGCTGGCCCAACAGGCGCATGGGTTCAGGCATCGTCTTGCCCGTCATCTCGCCCAGCTTGGGCACGGCGGCCAGCAGCGCCTTGGTGTAATCATGCTGTGGCGCGCTGAAAATCTGTTCCACCGGGCCTTCTTCAACCTTGCGGCCGCGATACATCACCACCACGCGGTCGGCCATCTGCGCCACCACGGCCATGTCATGCGTGATGAACATCACCGCCGTGCCGGTGTCGCGTTTCAGCCGGTCGATCAGGGCCAGAATCTCGGCCTGAATCGTCACATCAAGCGCAGTGGTCGGTTCATCGGCGATCAGCAGGCGGGGTTCGCAGGCCAGCGCCATCGCGATCACCACGCGCTGCCGCATGCCCCCCGACAATTCGTGCGGGTATTGTTTCATCCGCCGCGCGGGTTCGGGAATGCGGACTTCGCGCAGCAAATCCAGCGCCTTGGCCTCGGCCTGGTCGCGGGTCAGGCCGCGATGCACGCGCAAGCCTTCGGTCAATTGGCGGCCCACGGTGAACACCGGGTTTAGGGCCGTCATCGGTTCCTGAAAGATCATCCCGATTTCGTTGCCGCGAATCGTGCGCATCAGGCCCTGTTCGGTCTGGGCCAGATCAATCTCGCCGCCCGCTTTGCGATCAAAGATAAGCTTGCCGCCGGTGATCTTGCCGCCACCAAATTCCACCAGCCGCATCAAGGACAGCGATGACACCGACTTGCCCGACCCGGATTCGCCCACCACAGCGACGGTTTCGCCGGGGTTGATGGTGAACGACACATCCTCGACCCCCACCACGGTGCCGGATTTCGTCTCGAATTCCACCCGCAGGTTTTCGATCCGCGCGATGGGTCGGTCGATTGGCCGGTCGGTGGATTGGGTCTCGGCGTTGTCCAGCATGGTGGCCCCCAAGGGTATGCACAGGAAATGATCATCACACGCTAGGGGGCGCTGGCAGGCGCTGTCAAACGCTTCGCTGGGCTATGCAAACGAACAGCCTGCCGTTGACGCGAGGACATGCCACAAATTTCGTCATTGCGCCCGTCGGGTTTTGCCGGAAATCTGTGCGGCATCGCGTCAGGGTCTTGCGAAACACAAGCGCCCGGATGAGGATGCCCCAACAACCGCGACAGCAAGGCACGCGGGACCACCAGAGACACAGCCCGTGTCCAACAAGGAGAGAAGTATGAAATTCAAAGCTTTGATGCTGGGTGCAGTGGCGAGTTTCGCCTTTGCGCCTGCGGCCTTCGCCCAGCGTGGCGCGGATGGCCATGTGAACGTGATCTATTGGCAGGCGCCGTCGATCCTGAACCCCTATCTGTCCGGCGGCACCAAGGATCTGGAAGCCTCGTCGCTGATCATCGAGCCCCTGGGCCGCTATGACCAGACCGGAGCGCTGGTGCCTTATCTGGCGACCGAAATCCCGACTGTGGCCAATGGCGGCGTGTCTGCTGACCTGAAAACCATCACCTGGAAACTGAAGCCCGGTCTGCTGTGGGCCGATGGCACGCCGCTGACCTCGGCTGACGTGGTGTTCACCGCCGAATACTGCATGCATCCCGAAGGCGGCTGCGCACAGGCGGCGAAATTCGAAGGCGTGGACAAGGTCGAGGCGATCGACCCCACCACCGTCAAGGTGACCTTCAAGGAAGCCAAGCCGAACCCCTATGGCCCGTTCATGGGCGCGCAGGCCCCGATCATCCAGAAGGCGCAGTTTGCCGAATGTCTGGGTGCAAAAGCCCCCGAATGCACCACCGCCAACTTCGGCCCCATTGGAACCGGCCCGTTCAAGGTCACCGAATTCCGCCCGAATGACGTGATCTCGCTGGAAGCCAACCCGAATTTCCGCGACCCGGCCAAGCCCGCCTTCGCCACCATGACCCTGAAGGGTGGCGGCGATGCCGCAGCCGCCGGGCGTTCGGTGCTGGAAACCGGCGAATTTGATCTGGCGTGGAACCTGCAACTGGCCCCCGACGTTCTGGCCAACATGGCCAAGGGCGGCAAGGGCGAGGCACGGTCGGGCTTTGGCTCGCTCGTCGAGCGCATCATGGTCAACCAGTACAGCGCCGATCCGTCGTTGCCCGAGGGCGAGCGGTCCACCGCCAAGCACCCCCATCCGTTCCTGTCGGATGTGAACGTGCGCAAGGCGCTGTCGCTGGCCATCGACCGTCCGCTGCTGGTCGAAGTGGGCTATGGTCAGGCCGGTCGTCCGACCTGCGATCTGGTCCCGGCGCCTGCGATCTATGTGTCAGGCCGCACCGAATGCCAGACTCAGGACCTTGCTGCCGCCAACAAGCTGCTGGATGACGCGGGCTATGTCCGTGGGGCCGATGGCGTTCGCGCCAAGGGCGACGTGCGCCTGAAGATTCTGTTCCAGACCTCGACCAACGCGGTGCGTCAGGACTTCCAGGCCCTGATCAAGCAGTGGTGGGAAGAAATCGGGTTCGAAGTTGAACTGCGCAACGTCTCGGCCTCGGTGTTCTTTGGCGGTGACCCCGGTTCGCCCGACACTTTCCAGAAATTCTATGCCGACGTGCAGATGTATGCCAACAACTTCGACGGCACCGACCCCGAAGCCTATATGGCGGCACAAACCTGCGACAAGATCCCGCGCCCGGAAAGCCAGTGGCAGGGTGAAAACATCGCCCGTATCTGCATCCCGGAATACGACGCGCTGGTCGCGGAACTGGGCAAGACCGGCGACATCAACGCCCGCGCCGAGATCGTGAAAAAGCTGAACAACATGATCACCAACGACAGCCACATGATCATCCCGCTGGTGGACCGTGGTCGTGTGACCGGTGTGGCGAAAACGCTGGGCGGTTTCACCCTGAATACCTGGGATTCGGAACTGTGGAACGCGGCGGACTGGTACCGGATCAAGTGATCCGCGCCTGAAGCCATCCTTGTCAGGGCGGGGGTGTTCCCCGCCCTGTTTCCCCGCAACTTCGACATATGACCAAAGGCGCCGATGCTGACGTTCATCATTCGACGACTGTTCCTGGCGATCCCGACGCTTCTGGTCATCAGTCTTATCATCTTTTTGCTGCTGGAACTGGCCCCCGGCGATCCGATGGCGCAGGTGCCGCTGACCGTGCCCCCCGAGGTCAAGGAAAAGATGCGCCTTGCCCTGGGTCTGGGCGAGCCGCTGCATATCCGTTACATCAAATGGGTCTGGCAGTTTTTCGTGGTCGAACCGTCGGTGCTGATCGACTGGCTGACCCGTGAAAGCGCTCTGTTCGGCTGGTTGCCGGATACCACGCTGTATGACGGTCAACTGCGGGTGCTGTCGTGGCAGACCCGGTCGCCGGTGATGGATATCGTGGTGCAGCGCCTGCCCCAGACGATGTGGGTGGTCGGCATGGGCTATCTGTTCGGCGTGATGATCGCGCTGCCCATCGGCATCTATTCCGCCTATCGGCAATATTCGATCTTTGATCAGGTGGGCACGTTCATCTCGATGGTGGGCTTTTCGGTGCCGACCTTCTTTACCGGCGTGCTGCTGATCGTGATCTTTTCGGTCGAACTGGGATGGTTCCCGTCGATCTATGACACCACGCTGGTGGTCAATTCCTGGGACAGCTTCATGATGCAGGTGCGCCAGATGGTGATGCCGGTCACGGTGCTGGCGCTGTTTAATGCCGCACAGATCAGCCGGTTCATGCGGTCGTCGATGCTGGACAACCTGACGCAGGATTACGTGCGCACCGCGCGTGCCAAAGGGCTATCGGAACGCGCGGTCGTGCTGGGCCATGTGCTGCGCAATTCGATGATCCCGGTCGTCACGGTCATCGCTCTGGGCGTGCCGCAGGTGTTCGGCGGCGCGATCATCACCGAACAAGTGTTCAAGGTGAACGGGCTGGGCCAGTTGCTGATCGGCGCGATCGAGGCGAACGACCTGCCGATGGTGCAGACCCTGACCTTTATCTTTGCGCTCTTGATCGTGGTGTTCAACCTGATTGCAGACGTGCTGTATGGCATTATCGACCCGAGGATCCGCTATGACTGACGCCGCCGCCTCCAGCCCGCCGCGCAGCCAGTGGCATGACATCTGGGTCCAGTTCAAAAGCCATCGCGGCGCGTTGGTGGGCGCGGTGGTGTTTCTGGCCATTGTGATCACGGTGTTTCTGGGCCCGCTGGTCTGGACCGCTGATCCCACCTTCGTGAACATCCGCGCGCGCAACAAACCGCCGTCGTTCGAATACCCGTTCGGCACCGACCAGTTGGGCCGCGACATGCTGGCACGGATGATGGCGGGGGGGCGCGTGTCGATCTCGGTGGGTCTGACCGCCATGTCGCTGGCGATCACGCTGGGGTCCACGGTCGGGCTGTTGGCGGGCTATTTCCGCAGCCTCGATTGGCCCCTGATGCGCCTGACCGAGATTTTCCAGTCGCTGCCGCTGTTGCCGCTGCTGCTGGTGATGGTGACGCTGTTCCGCGAACCGCTGGCGGCGTCGTTCGGCCCCGAACGCGGCACCTTCATCCTGATCGTGGGGGCCATTGGTGTCACGTCATGGATGGCGACGGCGCGGATCGTGCGCGGGTCGGTGCTGGCGCTGAAGGAACGCGAGTTCGTGCTGGCCGCGCGGTCCATCGGCACCGACGATTTCAAGATGATCCTGCGGCATATCCTGCCCAACGTCGTCTCGCCGATCATGGTGTCGGCCACGCTGGGCATCGCCGCGGCGATCATCACCGAATCGGCGCTGAGCTTTCTTGGCCTCGGTTTCCCGCCGGATTTCCCGACCTGGGGGCGGCTGTTGTATGATGCCGTCGATTACATGCAGCAATACCCCGCCCGCGTGATCTGGCCCGGGGTGGCGATTTCGCTGACCGTGCTGTCGGTGAATTACCTAGGCGACGGGCTGCGCGACGCGCTCGATCCACGCATCCGCGGGCGCTGAGCCCGAAATAAGGACAGGATCGCGGCCCGGAGCGACCCTCCGGGCCGTTGTCATTCCGGCAGGGCGCGGGTTGGGCCGCTGTCGCGGCTTCTGCTGCGTTTCGGAAAAATGTCCGGTAAAACGGGATGAACCTGCGATCTGATAGGCTTGATCTGATGGGATTCTGCGGTCTAATCGGGATGAAGTTCCGTCATTCCCGAAAGGACCGCGCCATGTTCGCCAGCCTCGGCTTTGAAACCCTGACCGCCCCGCAGGTCGCCGTCTGGTTCGGCGCGCTGGTCGGACTGGCCTTTGGTGCATTGGCGCAGGTCACGCGGTTCTGCCTGCGCCGCGCCGTGGTGGGCGATGATGCCCCCGCTGCACGCGGAATTTGGGCGATGGCACTGGCGGTCGCGGTGCTGGGCACGCAAGGCGCTGTCGCGGCGGACCTGATCAGCTTTGCGGATCACCGGTTTTTCGCGCCGGATCTACCGGTGCTGGCGATTGTCGCGGGCGGGCTGATGTTTGGCACGGGCATGGTGTTGACACGCGGCTGCGCGTCGCGGCTGACGGTGTTGGCCGGATCGGGCAACCTGCGCGCGGTGCTGGTGCTGGTGGTGTTTGCCGTCACGGCGCACGCGAGCCTGAAAGGCGTGCTGGCCCCGGTCCGCACGGGCCTCGGCGCGGTGACGATGCCACTGCCCACACTGCCGGGATCGGCGCTGGTCTGGGCCGGGCTGATCGCGGCCATCGCGGTGTGGATCGCGGTCCGGTCGGGCAACCGCGCCCTGCCGCTGGCGCTTGCCGCGCTGCTGGGTGCGCTGGTCCCGGTTGGCTGGGTCGGCACCGGGTTCGTCCTGCGCGATGAATTTGACCCTGTCGCGCTGGAAAGCCTGTCCTTCACCCTGCCCGCCGCCGAATCGCTGTTCTGGATCGTGGCGTCCTCGTCGATCCCGGCGACCTTTGGCGTCGGCCTGTTGGGCGGCACTTTGGCGGGCGCAGGGTTACTGGCGCTGATCCGGGGCGAGTTCCGCTGGCAGAGTTTTGAAACCCCCGGCCAAACCGGACGCTATATCCTGGGCGCCATGCTGATGGGTCTGGGCGGCACGCTGGCGGGCGGTTGCACCGTTGGCGCCGGGTTGGCGGGCATCCCGACGCTGTCATTTGCCGCCATGCTGGCCTTCGCGGCGATCATCGCGGGCGCGCTGGTGGCGCAGCGGATCAATGCAGGTTCTCGCGTATCCGCCGCACCGCCCACCACACGCCAATCACAACCGGCAGCGTGACGGCGGCCATCAACTGCCCCTTGCTTAGCCCCAGCAAAGGGGCGAGCGGATACAGCAAATAGCTGGAAATCGAGATCGCGTAGTAGCTGATCGCCACCACCGACAGCCCCTCGACGGTCTTTTGCAATTGCAATTGCAGGTCGGCGCGTTGGTCCATGCTTTCCAGCAGCTTCTGGTTCTGCGCCGACCGTTCCACGTCCACCCGCGTGCGCAACAACTCGCCCGCGCGGATCGCCCGGTCCGACATCGCGGCCAGCCGCCGTTCCGCCGCTTTGACGGTGCGCATGGCCGGATCATAGCGGCGGATCATGAATTCGCCAAAGGTCTGCCGCCCGTCGAACCGTTCCTCGCGCAGCACCTCGATGCGTTGCTGCACGATGGTCTCATAGGCCTGCGTCGCGCCGAACCGGTAGGCGGTCAGCACACCAAGGCTTTCGATTTCGGCGGCCACCGACAACAACCCCGCCAGCGTCTGGTCCGCCGGTTTGTTTTCGTCGCGCATATCGGCCATCAGCGATGACAACAGCCGGTCGATGCGGCCCATCTCTGGCCCGATCTCGCGCACCTGCGCGAACCCCAGCATCGAGGTGGTCTTATACGTCTCGATCTCCAGCATCCGCTGCACGATACGGCCCACGCGGCGCGTTCCGGTGCCCGGTTCGACAAAGGCCGCCACCCGCAGATGCCCCGCCGGGTCGATGCGGAAATCCGACGCCACCACAGCGGCGTGGTCCAGCACGGCGGACGCGGCCAGGCTTTCGGGCACAAACCAGTCGTTCAGATGCTGGCTCAGCTCTTCTGTCGGCTTCATCGGCTCGATCCGCATCAGCGCCGAGGTAATCCGCGTGCCGGGGGCGGTGGCCAGCCAATCCGCCGGGAACACCTCGAAATCAACCGGGTCGAACGGGCGCTGCGACACGCCGTCGGCAAAGGCGGTGTAGGTGACGAATTCCGAATGGCTTTCCCATTTCAGCATGTGCCGCCCGATGCGGCCAAAGTAATGCGTGGCCCCGGGCGGCGGGTGCGCGACACCGTGACGGTCCAAAAGCGCCGTCAGATGGGCAAAATCCGCGTCGCGGTCGCGGCTTGACGCGCGTTCGGCGGGCATCACCGCCAGATACACAGCCGTGCCCGGCACCGGGATAGTTGGGAATGGCCGCGCATGCAGCTCGTTGGTCAGCGCATAGCGCAGCGGATGATCGGCAAGTGTGGGCAAAGAGGGCATGGCGGCACCGTGACAACGCGTTGTGCCACGATGCACATAACCTGCCGTGAAAGGCAAATCCCTTTCGTTTCAAGGCATTGCAGAATACGGTCGCATACCGCAACGAAAACCCCCGCCCAAGGGTGACCCAGGCGGGGGGATAAGCCGTAGGATGGGTGCTCTGCACCCATCGCCGCAAAAGATCAGGGTGCGATCTTGGTCAGCAGTTCGTCCAGTGACTTTTTCGCGTCGCCATAGAACATGCGGGTGTTTTCCTTGTAGAACAGCGGGTTCTCGATGCCCGAGTATCCCGTGCCCTGCCCGCGCTTGGACACGAACACCTGCTTGGCCTTCCAGCATTCCAGAACCGGCATCCCGGCGATGGGGCTGTTGGGATCTTCCTGCGCCGCCGGGTTCACGATGTCGTTCGACCCGATGACGATGGCCACATCGGTATTGGGGAAGTCCTCGTTGATCTCGTCCATTTCCAGCACGATGTCATAGGGCACCTTGGCCTCGGCCAAGAGCACGTTCATATGCCCCGGCAGACGGCCCGCCACGGGGTGAATGGCGAACCGCACCGTTTTGCCCTTGGCGCGCAGGCGCTTGGTCAACTCGCTGACCGATTGCTGCGCCTGTGCCACGGCCATGCCATAGCCGGGGATGATGATGATGCTGTCGGCATCTTCCAACGCCGCCGCCACACCATCGCTGTCGATGGCGATCTGTTCGCCGGTGACTTCCATCTGCGGGCCGGTGGTGTTGCCAAAGCCGCCCAGGATCACGCTGATGAACGACCGGTTCATTGCCTTGCACATGATATAAGACAGGATCGCGCCCGACGAACCGACCAAAGCGCCGACCACGATCAACAGGTCGTTGGACAACGAAAACCCGATCGCCGCCGCCGCCCAGCCGGAATAGCTGTTCAGCATCGACACCACCACGGGCATGTCCGCGCCGCCGATGCCCATGATCAGGTGATAGCCGATGAACAGCGCCAGCAGCGTCATCGCATACAGGGTCCAGCTTCCGGCACCCGACATGTACATCACCAGTAGCAGCACCGACAACGCGGCAGCGCTGGCGTTCAGCAGATGCCCGCCCGGCAGTTTGGTGGCCTTGCCGTCCACCTTGCCAGCCAGCTTGCCGAACGCGATGATCGACCCGGTGAACGTCACCGCGCCGATGAACACGCCCAGAAACACCTCGACCTTGAGGATGCCGATTTCCACCGGGGTCTTGTGCGCGACCTTGCCCGCGAACCCGGTCAGCGCGTCAACCGCCGCCTGATCGCCTGCCGCCAGCATGGCCGCTATCCGGCCCATTTCGATATCGGCGTTGAACCCGATAAACACGGCCGCCAGACCGACAAAGCTGTGCAGCGCGGCGACAAGCTGCGGCATTTCGGTCATCTCGACCTTGGCGGCCAGGTATTGCCCGACAAAGGCCCCGACCCCGATCATCACCAGAATGACCAGATAATTGCCCATGCCGGGGCCGAACACCGTGGCCACCACCGCCAGCGCCATGCCGACGATGCCATACCACACGGCGCGTTTTGCGCTTTCCTGGCCCGAAAGCCCGCCCAGCGACAGGATGAAAAGGATAGCCGCCGCAATATAGGCGCCCGAGACGATTCCGATGCTCATGATGCGCGCTCCTTACGACTTCTGGAACATGGCCAGCATCCGGCGCGTGACCAGAAACCCGCCGACGATGTTGATGGTGGCGATCAGGACGGAAATCCCCGCCAACAGGATCACCAGATAGCTGCCAGAGCCCACCTGCAACAGCGCGCCCAGAATGATGATGCCGGAAATCGCGTTGGTCACAGCCATCAGCGGCGTGTGCAGGCTGTGGCTGACGCCCCAGATGACCTGAAAGCCGACAAAGCAGGCCAGCGCAAAGACGATGAAGTGGCTCATGAAACTTTCGGGCGCTACCGTGCCGATCAACAGCATGATCACCGTGCCCACGGCCAGCAGGATCACCTGGCTGCGGGTCTGGGCGGTGAAGGCGGCGGTTTCTGCCGCGCGCTTTTGTTCCGGCGTCAGCTCCTTGGCCTTTTCTTTCGGCTTTTGCACCGCGATCGCGTTCACTTTCGGCGGCGGCGGCGGGAAGGTCACGGCGTTCTCGTGCGCGATGGTCGCACCGCGAATGACGTCGTCGTCCATGTTATGCTTGATCACGCCGTCTTTCGCCGGGGTCAGGTCTGTCAGCATGTGGCGGATGTTGGTGGCGTAAAGCGTGGACGCCTGCGCCGCCATCCGGCTGGGGAAATCGGTGTAGCCGATGATGGTCACGCCGTTGTCGGTGACGATCTTTTGGTCCATCACCGTCAGCTTGCAGTTGCCGCCGCGTTCCGCCGCCAGATCGACGATCACCGATCCCGGCTTCATCGCCGCGACCATGTCGGGGGTCCACAGTTCAGGTGCCTCGCGGTTCGGGATCAGCGCGGTGGTGATCACGATATCCACCTCAGGCGCCAGTTCGCGGAATTTCGCAAGCTGCGCTTCGCGGAATTCAGGGGATGACGGCGCAGCATAGCCGCCCGTTTTGGCCCCGTCCTGCACGGCCTCGGCAAAATCCAGATAGACAAACTGTGCGCCCATCGATTCGACCTGTTCGGCCACTTCGGGCCGCACGTCGAAGGCATAGGTGATCGCGCCAAGGCTGGTCGCGGTGCCGATAGCGGCCAGTCCTGCGACGCCCGCGCCCACCACCAGCACCTTGGCGGGCGGCACCTTGCCTGCCGCCGTGATCTGCCCGGTGAAGAAGCGGCCAAAGTTGTTGCCCGCCTCGATCACCGCGCGGTAACCCGCGATATTCGCCATCGACGACAGCGCGTCCATCTTTTGCGCGCGGCTGATACGCGGCACCATGTCCATCGCGATGACCGACGCGCCCTTGCTGGCGGCCAGTTCCATCAGGTCCTTGTTCGCCGCCGGATAGAAGAACGAGATCAACAGTTGCCCGCTTTTCAACAGCTTGGCCTCGGCGTCCGACGGCGGGCGCACCTTGGCCACCACATCCGCCCCGGCATAAAGCGCCGCCGCATCGGCCACCACCGTCACGCCCGCGCCCGCATAGGCCGCGTCCGAGAACCCGGCGGCGATGCCCGCCCCCGTCTCGATCAGGCAGCTATGGCCCAGTTTCTGCAATTGCAGGGCACTGTCGGGCGTCATTGCCACCCGATTTTCCCCGTCGAAGATTTCCTTCGGCGTACCGATTTTCACCGTGGACTCCCCCCTTGGTTCGTTACGTTAGGCCCCGTGTGACCGGGGCAATGATCCATGCGACGCGCAACAATGTTTCACGACTTGGCTCATGCGATGCACGGATTGCGCGGCCCTGTCAAATCCCGCGTCAAAGCCAGCGGCGGGTTTTCTGGCAATAGCGCGCGAAATCCGCACGGAATTTGCGCCGCAGGCGGTCCTCTTCGGGGATGACAAATCGTCGCTCAATGACCCACAGGAAAATGGGCAGCAGCACCAGCGACAGGATTGCGTCAAACCGCAGGATCAGCCCGGCGAGGATAAGCAGGTCGCCCAGATAGATCGGGTTGCGCGAGCGGCTGAAAATGCCTGATTGCACCAGCGCCGCCGCCTGTTGATGCGGCACAAACGTAGTACGTTGGCGGCGCATTTCATAAATCGCCAAAGTCGCCAGAATAAGCCCGCCACCGATCAGCGCCCCGCCCAACAGGTCGGTGACCCCGCCTTTCAGTGACAGACCCAACGGCAAAACCTGTGCCTGCACCCAAGCCAGCGCGATGAACCCGCCCAGCCAGACCGGGGGAATGTCGATCCATTGCCGCCATGTCAGGGTTTCTGCGGTCATTGCGGCCTCCATGCGGCGTCCGTTGACCATGCCATGATCCCGCCCTGCATCACCACAACATTATCGCGCCCCAACAGCCGCGCGGCAAAGGCCGCCTGCGCCGACAGGCTGCCGGTGTTGCAATACAAGATCACCAACCCGGTCGCGGGCAGATCTTCCAGCCGCGCGGGCACTTCGCGCCAGTCGATGTTGATCGCGCCGGGGATGTGGCCAGCGGCATATTGCGCGGCCTCGCGGGTATCGACAAAGGTCGCCGCGCGAAACACCGACTCGTCCAGTTGTGCAGGCAGGATGATGCCGGATTCATAGGTGGCAAAGCCCATGTAATCCTCGATGGCCGCGCGCACCGGGTCATCGGCCCAGACTGGCCCCGCCAGCACCGCGATCAGCAAACCCGCGCGGATCATTCGAATTCCATCTCGGCAAACACGTTGCCCGCGTTCTTGGTCGCCAGTTCCTCGAAGGTGTCCAGCCGCCGCCATTGGTCCTGATCGACGTAATAGGCCTCGGCCAACTGCCCGCCCGCCTCGATGTGCGCGCCCACCTTGCTGCGCAAATCGACAAGGTAATCATGGGTATAGCGGCGCACCTGCGCGAGGTTCGTCGGGTGGCCATGGCCCGGAATGACATAGGTGGGTGCCAGCGGTTCCAGCGCGGTTTCCCAGGTCTCGATCCAGCATTTCGTGCAGGTATCGGTGAATATCGGCGGCATCCGTTCGTGAAACGCGATATCGCCCGCGATCATGATCGACCATTCCGGGATCCAGACCTGCGTATCGCCGGGGCTGTGCGCGGGGCCCAGATGCAGCACCTCGATCTTGACCCCGCCCATGTCAATGCCATGGCGGTCTTCAAACGTCAGGTTGGCATGTTCCACCCGCGTGCCTTCTGCCTTGTCACGGTTATACCCTTCCATCCCGATCAACAGGCTGTCGCCGCGATGCTTGGTTTCCGCCACTGCATCGACATGGGCCAACACATCAACCCCCAGATCGCGCCAATAGCTGTTGCCCAGCATGGCATGGCCCTGCCCGTTTTCGTTGATCACCAGCTTGACGGGCTGATCCGTGATCGCCTTGATTTCGTCATGCAGGGCCTTTGCCAGCCGCGCGGACGCGCCGCCATTGACCACGATCACGCCGTCGCCTGTGACGATAAAGGACAGGTTGTTGTTGTGGCCGGAATTTTCATACGTCGGCGGTGCGGTCGCGCCGATGGCAGACCACACATGCGGGATCACCTCGACCGGTTTGGAATAGAGTTCGGACTGCGGATACTGGTCCGCGATATCCTCGGACGCCTGCGCGCCCCCCGCAAGCAACAAAGCCAAAACCGCCAGGTAGTCCCGCATCACCATCCTCCCAGAATTCCTGCCGTCACATTCATCGAAGCGAATTTGATTGTAAACCCCGTGCGCGCCCAGCACCCGCTTGCAGCCCGCCGCCCGCCACGCCAGACTGCCCAAAACAGGAGGAACACCATGTTGCAGGGCAAACACGCGCTGGTCACCGGCGGCGGGACCGGCATCGGGCTGGCGATTGCGCAGGCGCTGGCGGGGGCGGGCGCGGATGTCACCATCACCGGACGGCGCATGGACGCGTTGGCCGAGGCCGCGCGCCACACCATCGGCCTGCATCCGATGGTGATGGACGTGACCGACGAGGCCGCGGTCGAGGCCCGCGTGGCCGAAGCCGTGGCCCAACGCGGCCCGATCCAGATCGTGATCGCCAATGCGGGCATCGCCGAGGGCCGCAAGGCGCACAAGACCGACACCGCGCTGTGGCGGCGGATCATGGCGACCAACCTTGACGGCGCGTTCTTTACCATCCGCGCGGCGATGCCGTCGATGCTGCAAACCGACTGGGGCCGGGTGATCGCGATCTCGTCCATCGCGGGGCTGCGCGGATTGCCGGGCGGCGGCGCCTATAGCGCGTCGAAACATGGCGTGATCGGTCTGATCCGGTCGATGTCCGAGGATTTTCTGGGCGCGCCTTATACCTTCAATTCGATCTGCCCCGGCTATGTCGATACCGACATCATCACCCGCAACATCGACACGATCAAGGATCGCGCCGGGATATCGGCCGAGGCCGCGTTGCAAGTGATGACGGATGCCAACCGCCACAAGCGGCTGATTGCGGCGGAGGAGGTGGCGGCCGCCGCGCTCTGGCTTTGCGGGCCGGGATCGGGCAGCGTGAACGGACAGGAAATCCAGATCGCCGGTGGGCAGGTTGTGGGATAAGGGGATGACAATGACCGATTTCGCCGCCACCCGCGCCATGTTCCACCTGCCGCCGGGGATGATTTACCTCGATGGCAATTCGCTGGGCCCACTGCCGAAACATGCGCTCGACCGCATGGCACAGGTGATGCAGGACGAATGGGGCGACATGCTGATTACCGGCTGGAACCGCGCAGGATGGATGGATGCGCCCGCCCGCACCGGCGACCGTATCGCGCGGCTGATCGGGGCAGAACCGGGCAGCGTCGTGATGGGCGACACGCTGTCGATCAAGGTCTTCCAAGCGTTGGCCGCCGCGCTGGACATGACCCCGGATCGCCGCATCGTGCTGTCGGACAGCGGTAATTTCCCGTCAGACCTTTACATGGCCCAAGGGCTGCTGGCCTCATTAGGCCGCGCCGATGACCTGCGCGTGGTCGCCCCCGAAGCGGTGGCGGATCACCTGACTGACGATGTCGCGGTGCTGATGCTGACCGAAATCGACTATCGCACCGGGCGCAAGCACGACATGGCGGCGTTGACTGCCGCCGCACAGGCCAAGGGCATCGTCACGATCTGGGATCTGGCCCATTCGGCGGGGGCGGTGGATGTCGATCTGGCCGCCTGCAATGCCGATTTCGCCGTCGGCTGCACTTATAAATACCTCAACGGCGGCCCCGGCGCGCCCGCCTTCATCTATGTCGCGCCGCGCCATCAGGCGACGACCCGCCCCGCCCTGTCGGGCTGGCTGGGGCACGAAGCGCCTTTTGCCTTTGACCTTGATTACCGCGCCGCGCCGGGGATCGACCGCATGCGCGTCGGCACGCCGCCGATCCTTGCCCTCGCCGCACTCGATGCTGCGCTCGATGTCTGGGATATGACCACGATGGCCGATGTGCGCGCCGCGTCCCTCGCGCTCGCCGACCGGTTTATCGCGGGGGTCGAGTCGCAATGCGACATGCTGACCCTCGCCACGCCCCGCGACCATGCCAAACGCGGATCGCAGGTATCGTTCCGCTTTGAACATGGCTATGCCGCGATGCAGGCGCTGATCGACCACGGCGTGATCGGCGATTTCCGCGCCCCCGACATCATGCGCTTTGGGTTCACGCCGCTGTTCATCGACGAAAGCGATATCGACGAGGCCGTGCGCATCGTGGCCGAGGTGATGCGCGGCGCGCTGTGGGATACCCCGAAATACCACAAACGCGGCAAGGTGACCTGATCCCTTCTGCTTTCATTTTGCCTGAAATACTCCGGGGAGCGCGAGGGGCGGCGCCCCTCGCCCCTTTCCACCAACGCCCCGCTGCAAAGGCAGGATCATGACCGACAGCACCGACCCCGCCCAACATGGTGTCCGCCTCGAATACCGGGGCGTGATGACCTATACAGATTACCTCGGCCTTGATCCCATCCTGGTGGCCCAGCGCCCCGTGACGGGCGCGCATGACGAGATGCTGTTCCTGATCCAACATCAGACGTCCGAATTGTGGATGAAGCTCGCTATCCACGAACTGACCGCCGCGCGGGCGCAGATGGCGGCGGGCGATCTGCGTCCGGCCTTCAAGATGCTGACGCGGGTGTCGCGCATCTTTGAACAGATGAACAACGCCTGGGACGTGCTGCGCACCATGACGCCCGCCGAATTCAACCAATTCCGCGACGGGCTGGGGCAATCGTCCGGGTTCCAGTCGCACCAGTATCGGCTGATCGAATTCATGCTTGGCAACCGCAACGCGCAGATGCTGAAACCGCATGCCCATCGCCCCGACCTGTTGGCGGCGTTGCAGGCGGAACTGGCGCAGCCCTCGCTGTATGACGGGGCGCTGCGACTGTTGCATCGCGCGCATCCCCTGCCCGACCACGTCATGGCGCGAGACATCGCGCAGCCGTGGCGGGCGGACCCGGCGGTGCAGGCGGCCTGGACCGTGGTCTATCGCGCGCCCGAAACCCATTGGGAACTGTATGAGCTGGCGGAAAAGCTGGTGGACCTCGAAGATTATTTCCGCCGCTGGCGGTTCAACCACGTCACCACCGTCGAACGCGTGATCGGGTTCAAACGCGGCACCGGCGGGTCGGGCGGCGTCAGTTACCTCCGGCGCATGCTGGAGGTGGAACTGTTCCCCGAACTCTGGCACCTGCGCACCGGCCTTTAGGGGCCGCTGCCGCAATCCGGCCTTGTTTCCGAAAATGCAACACGAAGTTTCCTAAATCCGCGCGCAATCCCGCCGCGCCCCGCTTGTATCCCATCCGTGAACAATCCCGCGATGACCGCAGGGATTGCGCAGAAAAGGGAGCCGCGAAGCAATCGCGGTCGGGCAGATGGCAGTCATGATTTCGGGCCTTGGTGGTCCCGCTGGCTTTGGCGAGAATGTTTTCTCGACCACGGCCAAAACCGCAGGCAACAATGACGACGGGTCGATCCAGGTCAGCCTGACCTCGGTGTTTGGCGCGGGTGGGCTGAATTATTTCGGCACCACCTATACCTCGGTGTTCATCAACACGAACGGCACGATCTCGTTCGGGGCGGCACAGACGGCCTTTGCCCCCAACCTGACCGGCATCACCACGCCGCTGTTGGCCCCGTTCTGGAATGACATCGACATCACCAAGGGCGGCGAGATCTATTGGGATCTTGACCCCGCCTCGGGCCGGCTGACGATCACATGGGACAATGTGCGCCCGTTCAGCGGCGCGACCACCGGCAATTCGTTTCAGGTCGTGCTGACCAGCCTCGGCGGCAGCAGTTTCGACGCCAGTTTCATCTATGGCGATATCACCTGGACCGCCGTCGGCGGCACGCAATCCCAGACCGGCTATACCAATGGCGGCACCACGGATGTGACCTTTGAAGGGTCCAGCAATGCCACTGTGCTGGCGGCCTATGAGACGAATAACTTCGACGGCGGTGACCCGAACGGTATCACCAGCCTCAATTTCGTCAATGGCCAGCCTTTTGTCGGCACCTCGAATGGCGTGGTCGAGGGCACTGGCAACGCTGACACCATCGGCGCGGCCTATAACGACATCGAGGGCGACCGCATCACGGCGGGGGCCGACCGCGTCATGGCGGGCAATGGCGCGGATCAGGTTGACTCAGGCGCGGGCGCCGACAGTGTTTCGGGCGGTGGCGGCAATGACACGCTGACGGGCGGTGACGGCGCGGACCTGTTGCAGGGTGATACGCCGCTGGACGGGCTGTGGTCCTTTGCCGTCTATAACTTTGATTTCACCAATCTGGGCAATCAGGTGGGGTCGATCACCAGCGGCACCCTGATTGATCAGGGCTATACCACCATCCTGAACACCCGCACGCTGGGGGCCAATGCGCGTGGCGTCAGCGCAGCGACGGACATCAACGATTATGGCGTGGTCCTGACCAGCACGATTGGGGTCACCACGGGCGGCAGCTATCGTTTCACCACCACCTCGGATGACGGGTCCACCATCGTCATCCGCGATGCCAATGGCGTGGCGCTGAACTGGGCCAACGATACCGGCGGCACCCTGCCCTACATGAACAACGACTTCCACCAGGCGGCGGCGACGCGCGGCGGGTCGGTGACGTTGCAGGCGGGCCAGACCTATACCATCGAAATCCGCTATTGGGAAAACGCCGGGTTCGAGGCGATGTCGGCCACCATCAGCGGGCCCGACACCGGCAACGTCGCCACCAATCTGGCCACCAGCCCGTTGGTGGGCGTGCCCCCGGTGCCAGCGGGGCATGTCGCGGGCAATGACGTGCTGTCGGGTGGCGTGGGCAACGACACGCTGCTGGGCGAAGGCGGCAATGACAGCCTGTCGGGCGATGCCGACAACGACAGCCTTTTGGGCGGCGACGGCAATGACACGCTGGCGGGCGGCGCGGGTGCCGACACCCTGTCGGGCGGCGCGGGGATGGATTTTCTGGACTATACCGCGTCCGATGCGGGCGTCACCATCAACCTGACTACCAGCACCGCCAGCGGCGGCCATGCCACCGGCGATGTGCTGCAAAGCGGGCTGGACGGGATATTGGGGTCGGACTGGAACGACACCTTTACCGGCTATGATGTGGTCGGCGCGGATTTCACCAATGTGTTCTATGGCTTTGGTGGCGATGACATCATGGACGGGCGCGGCGGTGCTGACAGCCTGTTCGGCGGCGACGGCAGCGATACGCTGACGGGCGGTCTGGGGGCCGATCTGCTGGACGGCGGCGCGGGCAATGACACGCTTTTCGCGGGGTCAGGCGATACCGTCACCGGTGGCGCGGGCGATGACGTGGTCATCCTTGATGCCACGGCCATGACCGGCGGCACCCTGACGCTGGACGGTGGCGAAGGCACCGAAGGCACCGGCGACCGCATCGACTTTGCCGGGCTGATCGACTGGGGCGACATCACCTATACCTCGACCACACCGGGCGATCTGGCCGGATCGGCCACGCTGCTGGACGGCACGGTGGTGACGTTTGCCAACATGGAAACCGTGGTCATCTGCTATGTCGCAGGCACCCGCATCGCCACGCCGCATGGCCTGCGCGCCGTGGAAACCCTGCGTCCCGGCGATCTGGTGCTGACGCGCGACAACGGCCCGCAGCCGTTGCGCTGGACCGGGTCCAAGACCGTGCGCGGGCGCGGCGATCTTGCGCCGATCCGTTTTGCCGCCGGCGCGGTCGGCAACACCGACACATTGTGGGTCTCGCCGCAGCACCGGATGCTGCATGTCTCGCCGCGCGCCTCGCTCTATTTCGGTGATGCCGAGGTGTTCCTGTCGGCCAAACACATGGTCAACGGCACAACCATCACCACCGAAAACCGCGATCTGGTCGGCTATTTCCACCTGATGTTCGACCGCCACGAGGTGATCTTTGCCGAAGGCGCCCCGTCCGAAAGCTTTCATCCCGGCCAGCAGGGCCTGCGCGCGTTGTCGGATGCGTCGCGCGCCGATCTGTTCGCGCGGTTTCCGGGGTTGCGTGGTGATCCCAACCGCTATGGCCCGACGGCGCGCCCCTGCCTGAAACGGTTCGAGGCGCAGGTGCTGGCCAAAGCTGCGTAAACGTGCGGCCGCCTAAGCGTCAGGCGCTGCGGCGCAGGCCAGCGCGCGCCTCGGCCCAATCCCGCACCGCTGCGCCAAAGGCGGTGAACAACGGCCGCGATACCGGATCGTTGACCGCGTTCCATTCCGGGTGCCATTGCACCGACAGCGTGAAGCCCGCCGCCCCCTCGACATGGATCGCCTCGGGGGTGCCGTCGGGGGCCACGCCGTCCACCACGATGCGCGCGCCGGGGGTCTTGATCCCTTGGCCGTGCAGTGTGTTTGTCATCACCTCGTCGGCGCCGAACAGCCGCGCGAACACGCCCCCCGGCGTGAACCGCACCGGGTGGCGCAGCGCAAACTTCTCTTCCAGCGTGCCATCCGGCGGCATCCGGTGGTTCATCCGCCCCGGCAGATCGCGGATTTCGGGATACAAGGTGCCCCCCATCGCCACGTTGACCTCCTGAAAGCCGCGACAAATGCCCAGAAACGGCTGGCCGCGTTCGACACAGGCCCGCACCAGCGGCAACACGATGGCATCACGGCCACGGTCAAATGCGCCATGGGCGGGCGTCTCCGGCTCGCCATACTCCTCCGGATGGACATTGGGCCGCCCGCCGGTCAGCAGGAAACCGTCGCAGACCTCCATCAATTCCGCCACCGACACGAACCGCGGATCGGCGGGGATCAGCAGCGGCAGGCAGCCCGCGACCCGCGCCACGGCTTCGGAATTCATCGTGCCGCCCGCATGGGTCGGATACTGGTCGTTGATCAGATGCTGGTTGCCGATGATGCCGATGACGGGCCGTGCCATGCGCTGCCTCTGGGGTCTTGGTTGGAAATCCTTGTGCGGCTGACGCTAGCGTGACAGCGCGGCCAAGGGAACACCCGGCAGGCCAAAACCGCGCCGGATGCCGCATTTTCACGCAGGCACCCGGTGCGATCAGGCCTCGCCGACCAGCCCCGCCGCCGCGATGCCCGCCAGACCGGCGGCCGCGTCATTGTCCGAGGTGCAGCCGGTCACTCCGACCGCGCCAATCACCGCGCCGCCAGCATCGCGCACCAGGATCCCGCCCGCCACCGGCACCAGCGCGCCACCATAGACGCCGTTGACCGCCGCGATGAAGGCGGGGTTGGTTTCCGCCCGCGCGGCCTGCGCGCGCCCTGCCAGACCCAGCATCACCGCGCCAAAGGCCTTGCCATGCGCAATGCCATAGCGCCCCGGCGACGCCCCATCGCTGCGTTCAAACGCGATCGGATGCCCGCCTGCATCCAGCACGATCACCGACAGCGGCTTCATCCCCGCCGCCTGCCCATGCGCCAGTGTCTGCGCGACAATCACCCGCGCCCGTTCCAATCCAATGCTCATGTCCATGTCCTTCTCTGGTTCCCAAATATCCCGGGGGGGCCCGCAGGGCGGGGGGCAGCGCCCCCCTCTGCGCTTACCCCATCCGCGCCTTCACTTGCGCGCGGCGCGCGTGCAGCACGGGCTCGGTATAGCCCGACGGCTGGTCCGCGCCCGCAAATACCAGATCGCAGGCGGCCTGAAACGCAATCCCGTCATATCCCGGTGCCATCGCGGTATAGCCCGCATCGCCCGCGTTCTGCCGGTCCACAACGGCGGCCATCTTGCGCAAGCCTGCCATCACCTGATCGGGCGTCACCACGCCATGCCGCAACCAGTTCGCCAGCGCCTGCGATGAAATCCGGCAGGTCGCGCGGTCCTCCATCAGGGCCACGTCATGGATATCGGGCACCTTGGAACAGCCCACGCCCTGATCGACCCAGCGCACCACATAGCCAAGGATGCCTTGCGCGTTGTTCTCGACCTCGCGCGCCACCGTATCGGGGGCGAAATTCCGCCCCGTGGCCAAAGGGATGGTCAGCAGATCGCGCAGGGTGCCGCGCGGCCCGCCCGCCTTCAGTTCGGCCTGCCGCGCCTTGACATCGACGCGGTGGTAATGCGTGGCATGCAGCGTGGCCGCCGTGGGCGACGGCACCCAGGCACAGCTTGCTCCCGCCAGCGGATGGCCGATCTTTTGATCCAGCATCGCGGCCATCGCATCGGGCATCGCCCACATGCCCTTGCCGATCTGCGCGCGCCCCGCCAATCCGCAAGCCAGCCCGATATCCACGTTGCGCGCCTCATAGGCGGCGATCCAGGGCGTGGCCTTCATCTCGCCCTTCGGCAGCATCGGACCGGCGGCCATGCTGGTGTGGATCTCGTCGCCGGTGCGGTCCAGAAAGCCGGTGTTGATAAAGGCCACGCGCGATTTCGCCGCCCGGATACATTCCCGCAGATTGGCAGATGTGCGGCGTTCCTCGTCCATAATCCCCAGCTTGACCGTGTTCGGGGCCAAGCCCAGCACAGCCTCGACATGGTCAAAAATGCGCACGGCAAAGGCCACTTCGTCCGGCCCGTGCATCTTGGGTTTCACGACATAGACCGACCTGTGGACCGAATTGCGCGCCCCGCCGGTCTTTTGCAGATCGTGCAGCGCGCAGGCCACCGTAATCAGCGCATCCATCAGCCCCTCGCCGATTTCCGCGCCGTCCGCGTCCAGCACGGCGGGCGTGGTCATCAGGTGGCCCACGTTGCGCACCAGCATCAGCGACCGCGCCTTGACCGTCATCGGCTGACCATCCGCCGCCGTATAGGCGCGGTCGGCGGCCAGAGCGCGGGTCATGGTCTGCCCGCCCTTGGCGAAGGTGTCGGTCAGATCGCCACGCATCAGCCCCAGCCAGTTGGCATAGGCCGCAACCTTGTCGGCGGCGTCCACGCAGGCCACGCTGTCCTCGCAATCCATGATGGTGGACAACGCCGATTCCAGCCGGATATCGGCGATCCCCGCCGGGTCCACAGCCCCGATGGGGTGGCTTGGGTCCACCACGATCTCGATCAACAGGCCATTGGCGCGGAGCAACACGCGCAACGTGTCGCCCGCCCCGCTGTGCCCCGCGAACTGCGCCGGATCGCGCAGCGCAGGCACCAGCGCGCCATGGGCAACCGCCAACCCGTTGATATCTGCCCAGCTTCCCGCCGCCAGCGGCACCACCGCATCCAGATGTGCCCGCCCCCAGGCCACCACGCGCGCCCCGCGCGCCGCGTCATAGGGTCCGGGTGCGGCCAGATCGCCCAGCGCGTCGGTGCCATACAGCGCGTCATAGAGCGAGCCCCAGCGCGCATTGGCCGCGTTCAGCGCGAAACGCGCATTGGTCACCGGCACCACCAGTTGCGGCCCCGGCAGATCGGCGATTTCCGGGTCCACGCCGGTTGTCTCTATCGTGAAATCCGGGCCTTCGGGCACGAGATAGCCGATCTCGCGCAGGAAAGCCTCATAGGCGTCGGCGTCAAAATCATGCGTCCCATGCCAAGCGTCGATCTGCGCCTGCATCGACGCGCGCAGGTCCAGCAAGCGGCGGTTTTCCGGGCCGAAATCCCGCGCCAGCGTGGCCATACCCGCCCAGAACCGGTCCGCATCCACCCCTGTTCCGGGCAGCATCGCGCCTTCGACAAATTGCACCAATGCGGCGTCTACCGCCAAACCCTGCCGATCCACGCGTGCCATCGTCGCCTCCTGTCTTTGAATATTTCCACGATTAGGACGAAAGTTTCCGATAGGCAACAGGCGCGGTCTGATGTTCTGACCAATTTCGCAATCTTGCTGAAATCGACGCCACGCCTAGTGCCGCGCGGCAGGCCGCGCTAGCCTCGCCGCAAGAGTGACCTGCAACCGGAGGCCCCGATGATTCTGAACCCCGATACCGATCTGGTGCTGACCCGCGATCTGGCAGCCCCGCGCGCCGCGCTCTGGGCCTGCTGGACCACCCCCGACCACCTGCGGCAATGGTTCGTCCCCAAGCCCAATCTGGTGCTGCGCTGCGAGATCGACCTGCGCCCCGGCGGACGGTTTAACACAGTGTTTTCCGTGGACGGCACCGAGATGGACAATCGCGGCGTCTATCTTGAGGTGATCCCCCAGCAAAAGCTGGTCTTTACCGATACCTACACCGAAGGCTGGACCCCCGCCCCCGACCCGTTCATGACCGCAATCATCACCCTTGACGATCTGGGCAACGGGCGCACCCGCTATACCGCCGTCGCGCGGCATCGGTCGCCCGAGGCCGCAAAGACCCACCGCGACATGGGGTTTCATGATGGCTGGGGCACGGTGGCGGATCAGTTGGAAGCTTATGCGCAGGGTCTTGCCTGACATCCGCATGACCAACTGACGCGCCGCAGCGAAATCACTTGGCCCGCGTAGCACCTTGCAAGGGCTTTTTCCCCGGCCCAGCAGCGCGGCAGCGGTCGGAACAATATTTCACCTCGTCCCAGACTTTTTCCCACTTCTTGCGCCAAATGAAGGGCAGGCCGCAACTGACGCAGGTTTTGGTGGGCAGGTCGGATTTCTTGCGCATTTTCATCCGAAATCGAACGCTCCCTGTTTGGGTTCGGGTTTGGGTTTGGGTGTGACCACCGGATCGCGCACAAAGCGGCGCGCGCTGTCCTTGCGGCTAGCATGGCGGCGGACCACGTCAAATGCGGCCTCGCGAAACCCCGGCTGGCCGCGCACGGCCCAAACGGCGGCCTTAGCGGTGCGCGCCGCCTGCACCGCATCGACCAGCGGGCGCGGATAGGCCAACGCGCCAGCCCCGCCCCAGTCCCCCTGCCAATCCCAAGGCCGTTGTAGCCACATGTCGGGGACATGGGCCAATTCCGGCAGCCAGCGGCGGGTGAACACGCCGCCCGGATCCTGATCCAGCCCCTGCTTGATCGGGTTATAGACCCGGATCGCGTTGATCCCCGTGGTGCCCGATTGCATCTGGCATTGCGACCAATGGATGCCTGGTTCGTAATCGGTGAATCGCGCGGCAAGGATTGCGCCGCTGGCCCGCCAGTCGAGCCAGAGGTGATAGGACGCCACCGCCATCAGCATCGACCGCATGCGAAAATTCAGCCAGCCAGTGGCGATCAGCGACCGCATGCAGGCATCCACAAATGGCCAGCCGGTTTCCCCCGCCGCCCAGGCCGCCAGCCGCGTGGCATCCGGGTCACGCGGGCGCAGGTCGTCATAGAAGGGATGCAGCGCCCGGGCCTCGATATCGGGGGCATCCTCTTGTTTCTGCATGAAATGGTCGCGCCACGCGAGGCGGGACGAGAACGCCTTGGCGTCGCCCGTCCGGATGCTGTGGGGGCCCGCGCCTGTCTGCGCCGCCTCGCGCCCCGACAGGGTGCCAAAGGCCAGATGTGGCGACAGGCGCGAACACATGTCGGCCCCGGTCAGCGGCGATGACATGCCGCGCTGATACCCCAGCCCCCGCCCGTCAAGGAAAGATTGCAGCAGGCGCAAGCCATCCGTCCGCCCGCCGCGCTGCCGCCCCGGACAGGGGTCATGGCCCATATGGGCGGGCAGCGGATCGGACGGCGGGATGCGGACGGGCGCGCGCGCACCCTGCAGCGTGACCTGCGGGCGCGCGACAAAAGCGTCGCGCAGCCCGGCCCAGCCATTGCGGCTTTGCAGGCGGCGGATCACGCCCGATTGCGGCAGTTCGTGCCAGACCACACCCGCGCCCCGCGCCCAGGCGGCCACGTGACGGTCGCGGGCGTAGGTCCAAAGGCCGCCGGTTTCCTCGTGGCTGATGATCGCGCGCGCGCCGGTTTCCGCGACAAGCAGCGCCAGCGCATCGACCGCGCGTCCCTGCCGGATCACCAAGGGCAGGCCGTGGCTGGCCAATTCCGCGCGCAAATCCAGCAAGCATTCGCGGATGAAATCCCATTGCCGCCCGGAATGTTCGGGCCGCGCCCAGTAATCGGGTTCGATGATGAATACTGGCAGCACCGCGCCCCGCGCGGCGGCAAGCACCAGCGCCGGGTGATCATCGACCCGCAGATCGCGTTTGAGCCAGAGAATGACCGTGTCCATAGCGTTCAGATATCACGCGGCATCGTTGTGGAAAGGGCAGAGGGGGGCCAGCCCCCCGGCTTCGCCGCCCCCCGGAGTATTTCAGGCAAAATGAATACGGATGTGCGTGGCTTGCAGCAGCGGCGCGCGCGGCCTAGCTTTGTCGGATCACAGGAGACGATCATGAAAGATGCCGCTGCCGCCGTTCCGTCCACGGTCTATCTGGCCGATTACGCGCCGCCCGCGTTTCTGGTAGATACCGTGCATCTGACCGTCCGGTTGGCGCCTTCTGCCACACGCGTGTTGGCGCGCATCGCGTTCCGGCCCAATCCGGCCACGCAGGATCGCGCGTTTTTCCTGCATGGCGAGGGGCTGCGGTTGGTGTCACTTACGCTGGACGGCGCGGCTGCCAGCTACAGCATGACCGAAACCGGCCTGACGCTGGACGCGCCCGACCGGGCGTTCACGTTGGACACTGAGGTCGAGATCGACCCAGCCGCGAATACCGCGTTGGAGGGGCTCTATCTGTCCAACGGCATGTTCTGCACCCAATGCGAGGCGGAAGGGTTCCGCAAGATCACCTATTACCCCGACCGCCCCGATGTGATGGCGGTGTTCACAGTGCGGGTTGAGAGCGATCTGCCGGTCATGCTGTCGAACGGCAATCCGGTGGCGCAGGGCGCGGGATGGGCGGAATGGCATGATCCCTGGCCGAAACCCGCCTATCTGTTCGCGCTGGTGGCGGGCGATCTGCGGGCGGTGTCGGACAGGTTCACCACGATGACAGGGCGCGACGTGGCGCTGAACATCTGGGTGCGCCCCGGCGACGAAGGCAAATGCGCCTATGGTCTGGACGCGCTGAAACGGTCGATGGTCTGGGACGAGACGGCCTATGGCCGGGAATATGATCTGGACCTGTTCAACATCGTCGCTGTTGATGATTTCAACATGGGCGCGATGGAGAACAAGGGGCTGAACATCTTCAACTCGTCTTGCGTGCTGGCCAGCCCCGACACCAGCACGGATGCGAATTACGAGCGCATCGAGGCGATTGTCGCGCATGAATATTTCCACAACTGGACCGGCAATCGAATCACCTGCCGCGACTGGTTCCAGCTTTGCCTGAAGGAAGGGCTGACGGTGTTCCGCGACAGCCAGTTCACCGCCGATACCCGGTCAGCGCCGGTCAAGCGGATCAACGATGTGATCGCGCTGCGCGCACGGCAGTTCCGCGAGGATAACGGCCCGCTGGCGCATGCCGTGCGGCCCGACAGCTTTGTCGAGATCAACAATTTCTACACCGCGACGGTCTATGAAAAGGGCGCTGAACTGGTGCGGATGTTGCGGGTTTTGGTGGGGGATGACGGCTATCGCGCAGCGCTGGACGCCTATTTCGCGCGCCACGATGGCCAAGCGGTGACGATCGAGGATTGGCTGGCGGTGTTTGCCGACACCACGGGCCGCGACCTGACGCAGTTTGCCCGCTGGTACACCGATGCGGGCACGCCACGGGTGCATGTGGCCGAGGCGTGGGCCGATGGGGCCTTTACCCTGACCTTCCGGCAGGAGACGCCCGCGACGCCAGGACAACCCGACAAGGCGGCGCGCGTGATCCCTATCGCGGTCGGTCTGCTCAATCCCAATGGCGACGAGGTGGTGCCGACGACCCTGCTGGAAATGACGCAAGGTGAGCAAAGCTTTCGCTTTGACGGCTTGGCGGCGCGGCCGGTGCCGTCGATCCTGCGCGGGTTTTCCGCGCCGGTGATCCTGCAACGCGAGGTCGGCGCGGCCGAGCGGGCGTTTCTGCTTGCGCATGACACCGACCCGTTCAACCGCTGGGAGGCGGCGCGCGCGCTTGCGCGCGACAGCCTGATCGCGATGGCGCGGGGCGGCGAAGCCGACCCGGCCTATGCGGACGCGTTGGCGCGCGTCATCGCAGATGACGCGCAGGACCCGGCCTATCGCGCGCTGATGCTGCGGCTGCCGCCACAGGACGAGATCGCCGCGGCGATCCATGCGGCGGGTGAAACCCCGGACCCCGACGCGATCTGGCGCGCGCAGCGCGCGATGAGACAGAGTTTGGCAGATCATCTGGGGGCGACGCTGGCGCAGATATATGCGGCGATGGCGACACCCGGCCCCTACAGCCCGGACGCCAAGGCCGCCGGGCGGCGCGATCTGCGCGCGGCCTGTCTGGCGCTGCTGACCAAGACCGATGGCGGCGCGCGGGCGCGGGCGCAATTCGCCGCCGCTGACAACATGACCGATAGTTTCGCTGCGCTGACCGCGTTGATGGCGGAGGATTTAGGTCAGGACGCCGCGCAGGCCTTTCATGACCGCTGGCGGAATGACCGGCTGGTGATGGACAAATGGTTCGCGGCCCGCGTGGCAACCGCCCATCCCGACCGTCTGGCCGCGACTGTCACCGAATTGACCGCGCATCCCGATTTCACCCTCAAGAACCCCAACCGGTTCCGCGCGGTGATTGGGGCTGCGACCGGCCATCATGCCGGGTTCCACCATGCGTCCGGGTCCGGCTATGCGACGCTCGCAGATTGGCTGATCCGGCTGGACCCGCTGAACCCGCAGACGGCGGCGCGGATGTCCACCGGGTTTGAAACCTGGACCCGCTATGATGCGGGCCGCCAAGGCCACGCCCGCGCGGCGTTGCAGCGCATCCTGGCCACCCCCGGCCTGTCGCGCGATCTGGGCGAGATGGCGGGGCGGCTGTTGGCCGCGGGCGGCCTTAGGCTGTGACCGCGCGGCAGACCATGTCCCAATACAGGTCCGCCACATCCGCACCCGTCAACCGCCCGCCCGGTCGATACCACGTCGTCACCCCGGTCAGCATCGCGATCACCGCCATGGTGGCGATCCGACTGTCGGGGACGTGGAACGCGCCGCTGGCGGCCCCTGCGGTCAGCACCGCTTCCAGCCGGTCCTCATAGCTGCGGCGCAGCGCCTCGATCCGGGTGAAATTCGCAAGCGTCAGGTTGCGCAATTCCATATAGGCGATGAACACCGCCTCGGGCCGGTCAAGGTGATACCCGATATGGAACCGCACAAAGCGTTCCAGCCGTGCCGCTGCATCGCCCGTCTGGTCCAGCCCGTCATGCGCCGCCATCAGCGCCGCCATGTGTCCGCTGAGCAGATCATAGAGCAGCGCCTGCTTGTCGGGGGTGTAGTGATACAAGGTGCCGACCTGCACCCCCACCTCGGCGGCAATCGCGCGCATCGACACGGCGGCATAGCCGTGGCGCGCGAATAGGCGCAGCGCGGCTTCGGCCACCTTCGGTCTGGTGATGTCGGAATGTGAGCCCTGCGTGCGTGCCATGCGACGCGCGGTAGCGGGGATTGCGCACAGCGTCAAATGCAGGATGCCGTGCTTGCGTGTGGGGTCACGCTCTGGCAGAGCGAAACTATGCGCAACGCCCCTGCCCGTCTGGTTCTGCTGCTGTGCCTGCCCCTGATGGGTGCGGGCTGCGCCAACTTTCCCGAACTGGACCGCATCGCCGCCGAGGCCAAGCTGGACGACCGCGCGCGCCCGGAGTTGCTGCCGCTGGAGCCTTTGCTGGCCACAGCCCCCGCCACCCGCGCCACGCCGGAAGCGGCCACCGACCTGACCGCGCGGGCCGACGCGTTGCGCGCGCGGGCGGCGGCATTGCAGGCGCAGCCGGTGATCGACGATGACACGCGCAACCGCATGGATGCCGGGGTTGCGCAAACCGAGTGACACGGGAGGGATGCCGCCGCGCATGACACCATCCGTTGCACCGCCGCGCCGAAACCGCTAGGACCGCGCCGATCCCCTTTGACCGGAGCCACCCCATGCAGAACGCCCCTCTTCGCCTTGGCATCGCCGGTCTGGGCACCGTGGGGGTGGGCGTGGTGCGCACCGCGCAGCAAAACGCCGCGCTGATCGCCGCGCGCGCGGGGCGGCCCGTGGTGGTGACCGGGGTTTGCGCGCGCAGCCGCGACCGCGACCGGGGCATCGCGCTGGACGCTTTTGCGTGGGAGGATGATCCCATCGCACTGGCGCGGCGCGATGACGTGGATGTGTTCGTCGAGGTGATGGGCGGGCACGAGGGTGCCGCACGCGATGCGATTCTGGCCGCGCTGGATGCGGGCAAGGACGTGGTGACCGCCAACAAGGCGCTTTTGGCGCTGCACGGGCAGGACTTGGCCCTTTGCGCCGAGGCCGCAGGTCGCCAGATCCGCTATGAGGCCGCCGTGGCAGGCGGCATCCCGGTCATCAAGGCCCTAAGCGAAGGCCTGGCCGCCAACCGCATCACCCGTGTCATGGGCGTGATGAACGGCTCGTGCAATTACATCCTGACGCGGATGCAATCGGCGGGCCTGTCCTATGCGGATGTATTCGCCGAGGCGATGGGGCTGGGATATCTGGAGGCCGACCCGAACCTTGATGTGGGCGGCATTGATGCGGGCCACAAGCTGGCGATCCTTGCGTCGCTGGCGTTCGGGACGCGGGTGGATTTCGGCGGCGTGGAATTGGAAGGCATCGGCGCGATCACCATCGAGGATATCCGCCAGGCGCATGATCTGGGTTTCCGGATCAAGCTGTTGGGCGTGGCGCAGATGACGGGCCGGGGTCTGGAACAGCGGATGCAGCCTTGCCTCGTGCCGTCGAACTCGCCGCTGGGTCAGTTGGAGGGCGGCACCAACATGGTGGTGATCGAAGGCGATCCCGTGGGCCAGATCGTGCTGCGCGGACCGGGCGCGGGCGAAGGCCCGACCGCGTCTGCCGTGATGGCCGATATCTGCGATCTGGCGCGCGGCACGCGGCAGGCGGTGTTCGGCCAGCCAGCCAAGACGCTGACGGCAGCCCCCCGCGCGCGGTCCGCCCTGCCCGCGCCCTATTACCTGCGGCTGATGTTGCAGGACAAACCCGGCGCGCTGGCCAAGGTGGCGGCCTCCTTGGGCGACGAGGGCGTGTCGATCCACCGGATGCGGCAGTATGATCACACGGGCGACGCTGCCCCGGTGGTGATCGTGACGCACAAGACGACGCGGGGGCAGCTGGATCTGGCGCGGGACGCGATGTCGCGGCTGGACGTGATCACCGCCGACCCGGTGGCGCTGCGGATCGAACAGGTCTGATCCCCCTAGAGCCGCGAGGAAATGATCCCCGTCGCAAATCCGCCCCTGCGCAATTCGCCGAACAGCCGCTGGTATTCGATCTTGGGGCAGCGATCCATCACCACATCGACACCGCGCGCGCGGGCCAACGCAGCGGCGGCGTCATTGACCACGCCGATCTGCATCCAAACGGTTTTCAGGCCGGGAAACACCTCCAGCGCCTCGGCCACGATGGGTTCGACGTGTTCGGACCGGCGGAACAGGTCGATCATATCGACCTCGGGCGGGCAATCGGCCAGACTGCCGCGCACCGGTTCCCCAAACAGCATGTCACCGGCATGGCCGGGATTGACCCCGATCACGCGATAGCCCTTCAGCGCCAGATAGCGCGCGACGAAATAGCTGGGCCGCACCGGGTTCAGCGACACGCCCACCACCGCGATGACGCGGGCGCGGGTCAGGATGGTTTTCAATTCGGTGTCAGTTTGGGTCATGGATGCAGCCTAACCGGGATCGCCGCCTGACAAAAGAGCAGAAAAAAGCGCCCGAAAGGGGGCTTTCGGGCGCAAGTGTCGGAACGAGGGACAGTGATTGGTGCGGGGGTTCCGACCCGGCACCTGACCGATAGATGGGGATTTTGCGGCGGGGTTTGAGGGGGCTTCGCAAAGACGTGATCAGTCGAACACCTCGTCGATGACATCTTCGATCACGTCTTCCAGCCGGTCCAGCAGACGCGCCACCACCGAGGGGCGCTGTTTGGCGCGGCGCGGCGTGATGGGGGCGGCAATCGGCACTGGCACGGCCTGCGTGACACGGGACGCGGCGCGCGGCGCGGGTTCCGCCACCCCCAACCGCCGCAGCGGCGCGCCGCAACTGGGGCAACTGATCCGCCCCGGCACCGCCTTTTTCGGCAGCACAGACCCCGTGCCGCAATAACAACAGGTCGCAACGCGGGTGTAAGGCATGGCCGCTCCGGAGTCAGTCTCGGGGTTTACCCGTGGAGCGACGCATATAAGGCCACTGCCGCCGCATTCGAGACGTTGAGCGACCCAAATCCGCCCGCAGACGGGATTTTGACCAGCGCATCACAGGTTTCGCGGGTTTTCTCGCGCAGGCCCGGCCCTTCGGCCCCCAACACCAGCGCCACCGGGCGGTCACGCTTGCCGTCCAGCGCCTGCGCGATTGTTTGGTCGGCCTCGCCGTCCAGCCCCAACAGGATGTAACCCATCGCGCGCAGCTCTTCCATCGTGTCCGACAGGTTCTTGACCCGCAGATAGGGCTGGCGTTCCAGCGCGCCGGACGCGGTTTTCGCAAGCGCCCCGGTTTCGGGGGCGGCGTGGTGGCGCATGCCGATGACGGCGGTCGCCCCGAACACCTCGGCAGATCGCAGCACCGCGCCCACGTTATGCGGGTCGGTGACCCGGTCCAGCAGCACAACGCGCGGCACCCGGTCCGGCACACCTGCGCAAATCTGCGCCACCGATCCCCAGTCCAGCGGGCGCACCTCCAAAGCTGCGCCCTGATGCACCGATCCCTCGTCAATGGGGGCGTGGAACACGCGGGCGTCGGCCATCTCGGGTTCCATCCCGGCAGCCGCCACTGCATCTTCCAGCTTGTCCAGCGCGTTCTTGGTCACGATCAGGCGCAGCCGCGTGCGGGCCGGGTTCAACAGCGCATCGCGCACCGCGTGCAGGCCGAACAGCCAGACGGTTTCCACCGCCTCGGCCTTGCGGGCCTGTTCCTTTTCGACCACCCATTTCGGCTTTTTCATCACGCGGCCCCCGGTTTTCTGCTGTTTCCCGTCATGACCCGCAGGGCCACGCGCGGCAAGCCATTTCGGGTCTGACCCGGCACAGGTTTTTTCCGCCTTGACGCGCTTGGTCCGCACGGGGTAATCCGCGCCCCAATGGGCGACGAGCTGCAAGGTGCGGCAGTGGACTGTAACTCCGCCGGGGAAACCCACGCCTGGTTCGATTCCAGGGTCGCCCACCATATCAGATCAGTCAGGATAACAAACCGGGACGCGCAATCATCTGCGCGGTTCGGCTGACGGCAGCCATTTCAAACGCGCCCCCCCCCTGCCAAACAGGCTTCTACCCAGCGCGGCACCTGCCTATAGTGGCGGCAAGCGGCACAAGACAGCACGGGCGGGACAGCAGGCATGGCCAAGGGCAAGGAAACGGGCGGCGCGGTGCCGGCCTTCAACATCGTCATCATCGGCCAGCAGGGGCGGCTGATGTATGAGGCGCTGTTGTTTCTGGCGTCGTTGCGCGCCGTGGCACCGGCGTTTTCGGGGCGGGTGTTCGTGGCGGTGCCGCAAGCCGGGCCGCGCTGGCGCGAGGATCCGGCGATCCGGGATACGGACGTGCTGGCAATGATCGCCGATCTGGGTGGCACCCTGTTGCCGTTCGAGAACCGCCATTTCGGCCAGTCCTATCCGCATGGTAACAAGATCGAGGCACTGTTTGCCCTGCCTGCGGGCGAGCCGTTCGTGTTCTTTGACACCGATACGCTGATCCTGGATGACCCCGCGCAGGTGCCGTTCGATTTCGACCGCCCGTCGGCGTCGTTGAAGGTCGAGGGCACCTGGCCGCAACTTGAACTTTATGGACCCGGCTATGGCGCAATCTGGAAGTCGCTGTATGACCGGTTCGGGCTGGATTACGCCGCCTCGCTGGACCTGTCGCAGCCCGATGAATACTGGCGGCGCTACCTGTATTTCAATGCGGGGTTTTTCTATTACCGGTGCCCGCAGGTGTTCGGGCAGCGGTTTCTGGACTATGCGCTGGCGATCCGCGATGACCGGCCTGCGGAACTGGTGCTGCAAAGCCTTGATCCCTGGCTGGATCAGGTGGCGCTGCCGCTGGTGATCCATGCGCTTGGCGGCGGGCGGGACGCGCTGGCACCGGGGTATCTGGACGGGCAGGTCAGTTGCCATTGGCGCACCCTGCCGCTTTTGTATGCCCGCGAGGATGACCGCGCGGTGGCGATGCTGGAACAGATCGCGGCCCCCAACCGCATGAAAAAGCTGCTGAAAACCTGGGAACCCGCGAAAAAGATGATCTATCAGGAAAAGGGCGCGAAAGTGCGGGCGATGTTTGACCGCAACGACCTGCCGCGCCGCGAACAGATGATCCGCAACCAGATCAAGGCGGCGGGGCTGTGGTTGCGTTAAGGTCGCGGGGGCCCCGCCCCCCCCCCCCC
>CAMCVS010000004.1 GCA_945881965.1 Paracoccus haematequi
CCGCATCCGCGCGCGCAATTCGGCGGTATTCACCGGCTTGGTCAGGAAATCATCCGCCCCGCAATCAAGCCCGCGCGTCACCGCATCCTTGTCGGTCTTGGCGGTCAAGAGAATGAAATAACCATAGCTGACACGCGGCATCGCTCGGAACCGGCGGCACAATTCCAGCCCATCCATGCCCGGCATCATCCAATCCGACAGCACGATATCGGGCGGCCGCGCGCGGCACAGGTCCAGCGCCTGTTCGCCGGTTGCCGCTTCGGCCACGGAATAGCCCCAGCGCGCCAGACAGGCCGCAAGAATGCGCCGTTGCAGCGCGCTGTCATCGACAAGCAGCACATGAAGACCGACATCCTGGGCCAGCAGGGCGGCAGAGAGGCTGGTCACGGCAACATCCTTTCACACAACACATACCCCTGTGCACCACGATCCGTTGCGACCGGGTTAAACCTCGAATTGTCAGCATTCGCCGGGGTTCGAACACCCGGAATTAACCGCTTCGGTCGCACCATGCCGATAACGGAGGTGGCCATGATCGACTGGGCGCGCGTGACGGAACTGGAACAGGAAATCGGCCCCGACAGCTTTGCCGAGGTTGTGGCGCTGTTTCTGTCCGAGGTGGACGAGGCATTGGCGGGGCTGGACCCCGATGGCGACCGATCAAACCTTGAGGCGCAATTGCATTTCCTGAAAGGCGCGGCGCTGAACCTTGGGTTTCAGGATTTCACCGCACTGTGCCAGATCGGCGAAACCTGGGCGGCACAAGGGTTGGCCGATCAGGTTGATCTTTACGCGATCATCGCCTGTTTTGACACGTCTTTGTTGCATTTCCAGTCCGATCTGGCGCTGCGCCGGGTCGCTTAGATCAGGAACTCGGCCAGCGCATCGTCATTGGTGATATCGCGGTACACCAACCCCTGCGCTTCCATCGCCGCAAACAGCCGCGCGAAACTTGACGCATGACGTGTCTCGATCCCGATCAGCACCGATCCGAAATTGCGCGCGGATTTCTTCAGGTATTCGAACCGCGCGATATCGTCATCCGGGCCCAAGAGGCTCAGGAAATCCTTCAGCGCCCCAGGCCGCTGTGGCAGGCGCAGGATGAAATACTTCTTCAATCCGGCAAACCGCTGCGCGCGCTCCTTCACCTCGGGCAGGCGTTCGAAATCGAAATTCCCGCCCGACGCCACGCAAACCACCGTCTTGCCGCGAATCACCTGCGCCACGTCCTGCAACGCGTCAATCGCCAGCGCGCCCGCGGGTTCCAGCACGATCCCCTCGACGTTCAGCATGTCCAGCATGGTCACACAAATACGGTCTTCGGGGGCCAGCACCACGTCACCCACCGCCACATCGGCCAGCCGCGCAAAAGGACGCGCCCCGATCTGTGCCACCGCCGCACCATCGACAAAGGTGTTCACGGATGGCAACCGCGCAGGCGCACCCGCCATCAACGCCGCCTGCAAGCTGGCACCGCCCAACGGCTCGACAAAAGTATAGGTCAGACCCGTCCCCAGATAGCTGCGCATCCCCGACGACAACCCACCCCCACCCACCGGCAACAGCAGGTGATCGGGCAGCCGGCCCAACTGATCAAGCATCTCGACCGCGACACTCGCTTGCCCCTCAATCACATCGGGATCATCAAACGGCGACAGGAAATGCGCGCCCTCACTGGCGCAAAACGCCTGCGCCGCGCGCAAACAGTCGTCGAAATAATCGCCCACCAGCCGGATCTCGACCGCTTCGCCGCCGAACATGCCGGTTTTCTGGATCTTCTGCTGCGGCGTCGTCACCGGCATGAAAATCACGCCCGTCACCCCGAAATGGCGACACATGAACGCCACGCCCTGCGCATGATTGCCCGCACTGGCGCAGACAAACACGCGCCGTTCCGGGAAATCACGGATCACCTTGCGCATCGCATTGAACGCCCCGCGCAGTTTATAGCTGCGCACCGGCGACAGATCCTCGCGTTTCAGCCAGATATCCGCGCCATAGCGATCCGACAGATGCGCATTGCGCAACAGCGGCGTTGCGGGGAACACGGCGCGCATGGCGGCGGTGGCGGTCTGGGCGGCGGTGCGAAAATCACTCATCCCCTTTCCCTGCCGCAGCGCGCTAGCCCATGCAAGCCCCGCATCCTTGCCCCCCATGGCAAAACCCGTTAGCACCCGATGCCAGACGGATCGAAAGGGACCCCAATGACCTCGCCCACACCCGCTGCGCCCAAGAAAGTCGTGCTGGCCTATTCCGGCGGGCTTGATACCTCGATCATCCTGAAATGGCTGCAAACCGAGTATGGCTGCGAGGTGATCACCTTTACCGCCGATCTGGGTCAGGGCGAAGAACTGGAACCCGCCCGCGAAAAGGCGATCCTGCTGGGGATCAAGCCCGAAAACATCCACATCATCGACGTCCGCGAAGAATTCGTGCGCGATTTCGTGTTTCCGATGTTCCGCGCCAACGCGCTGTACGAGGGTCTGTATCTGCTGGGCACATCCATCGCGCGGCCGCTGATTTCCAAGCATCTGGTGGAAATCGCCGCCGCGACCGGGGCCGATGCCGTGGCGCATGGTGCGACCGGCAAGGGCAATGATCAGGTCCGGTTCGAATTGTCGGCCTATGCGCTGAACCCCGATATCAAGGTGATCGCGCCCTGGCGGCTGTGGGATCTGACCAGCCGCACCAAGCTCTTGGAATTCGCCGAGGCGAACCAGATCCCCATCGCGAAAGACAAACGCGGCGAGGCCCCGTTTTCCGTCGATGCCAACCTCTTGCACACTTCGTCCGAGGGGCGCGTTCTGGAAAACCCCGCCGACGAATTCCCCGAATACGTGCTGCAACGCGTCGTCCCCGTCGAACAGGCCCCTGATACGCCCGAAATGGTGGAAATCACCTTTGAACGCGGCGATGCCGTGGCGATCAATGGCGAGGCGCTTTCCCCCGCCACCATCCTGACCCGCCTGAACGAATTGGGCGCGAAACACGGTATCGGCGTTCTCGATCTGGTGGAAAACCGCTTTGTCGGCATGAAATCGCGCGGAGTCTATGAAACCCCCGGCGGCACCATCCTGATGGAGGCGCATCGCGGCATCGAACAGATCACGCTGGACGCGGGCGCGGGGCATCTGAAGGATTCGATCATGCCGCGCTATGCCGAACTTATCTACAACGGCTTCTGGTATTCCCCCGAACGCGAGGCGTTGCAGGCCCTGATCGACAAGACGCAGGACCACGTCACCGGCACCGTGCGCGTCAAACTGTACAAAGGCCGCGCCGCCACCGTCGCCCGCTGGTCGGATCACTCGCTATACAGCGAGGCGCATGTGACCTTCGAGGAAGACGCCGGCGCTTATGACCAGAAAGACGCCCAGGGCTTCATCCGCCTGAACGCGCTGCGCCTGAAACTGATCGCCTCGCGGAACAAGCGGATGGCCGCCAAGGGCTGATCAGCGGGTCAAACGCTGCGCCGCCATGTCGGCATAAAACGGCATGGCGGCGTCGCACAACGCCTGCCCCGCCGCATCCAACTCCGGCAACGCGCCCTCTGGCCCGGCGAACCCCGTGGACGCGTGGATCGCCCCATACCAATGCGCCGCCCAGGCACCATCCTCGGGGCGACCCCCCGCAGGCCATGCCAACATCGCCGGATCAAACGCCAACCCGATACGGTCACACAGCAACGCCAGCATCCCAGCCGGGTCATCGCGGATATCGGCGCTGTCGGTCACCAGCCCGCCGATACGCTGAAACAGGGTCGATTGCTGCGGGAACCCGATATCCTCCAACGTCATCTCAGACCGTTTCGCGCCATAGGACGCGATCACGCGGGCGGGGTGGCGGATCAGGTGGATGTTCACGCAGTGGCTGGCCCAGTCCAGAGGGAAGCCGTCCACCATGTGATGCGGCATGTGTTTCATGTAGAAATGCGGCCTGCCCCCCGGCACCGGCCCGATACAACGCGCCGCGACCCGCGCGGGGTCTACCTCATGCGCCGCCAGAATCGCGTCGCGCATCGGGTGATCCGCGCCGGTCGCCGCCAGATAGGGCGCATAAAACGGCTCGTCCCACACCGCGCAATCGGCCCGCTGCCCAAAGGCATACATCATCGCCGTGGACAGGTTGCGCGGGCCGGACCACATCGCGATCCTCATGCCAGCACCAACTGTTTATAAAGGCCCCGCAGCCGTTCCGTCATCGGCCCCATCTGCCCCGTGCCGATCTGCCGCCCGTCGATCATGCCAACGGGCGTCTGCGCACCAAAGGTGCCAGTCAGAAACGCCTCATCGGCAGAATAGGTGTCAACCAGCGTGAAATTGCGCTCGAACACCGGGATGCCATTGGCGCGGCACAACGCGATCACCTTGCCCCGCGTGATCCCGTTCATGCAGTAATCGCCGGTCGAGGTCCAAACCTGCCCCTTGCGCACGATAAAGAAATTGCAAGCGTTGGTCGTGTTCACGAACCCATGCACGTCCAGCATCAGCGCCTCGTCCGCGCCGGCCTTTTCGGCGGCGATGCAGGCGAGGATGCAGTTCAGCTTGGAATGCGAGTTCAGCTTGGGATCCTGCGTCATCGGCAGCCCGCGCATATGCGGCACGGTCGCCAACCGGATCGGTCGCGGCAGCTTGGGGCGCGAATGTTCCATGATGATCACCATCGTCGGCCCCTGCCGCGACAGCGACGGATGCTGGAACGGGCGCGTCTTGACCCCGCGCGTCACCATCAGCCGCGCATGGGCGTCGGTGGTCATGCCATTGGCGGCTTGTGTGTCCAACACGGCCTGAACAACCTCGGCCTTGGTCCGCCCGATCTCCAGATCAATCGCCTTGGCCGCCTCGAACAGCCGGTCGATGTGGTCGTCGATGAACGCCCAGCGCCCGTCATACAGCCGCATCCCCTCCCACACCCCGTCGCCAAGCATGAAACCGCTGTCATAGACGCTGACCACCGCCTGCGCCTTGGGCCGCAGGGTGCCATCGACCCAGATCAGGATATCTTCGTTGCGGGCGTCTTCTTCGGCCTGATGGGTGGTGACATGGGTCATGGGCGTCTCCTTTTGCCGACACGCTAACGCGCGGGGCACAGGGTGTCACGGGGGCGTGAGGCGGGTCAGCGCGGGCTTGGCCCCAACGCGCAAGCAGCGCATGATCACCCGAAACATGGAGGATTGCGGATGAAACAATTGGTATTGGCCCTGGCCCTGATCTGGGGTGGCGCGGCCCAGGCGCAGGATGTGCTGACCGTCGCAGGTGGCTGTTTCTGGTGCGTCGAGGCGGATTTCGAAACTGTTCCCGGCGTGGGCGACGTGGTGTCGGGCTATACCGGCGGCACGGTGGCCAACCCGACCTACAAACAGGTCACGCGCGGCGGCACCGGGCATTACGAAGCGGTGCAGATCCCCTTTGACCCCACTGTCATCAGCCGCGAAAAGCTGATGCAGATGTTCCTGCGGTCGATTGATGTGACCGATGCGGGCGGGCAATTCTGCGATCGCGGCGACAGCTATCGCAGCGCGATTTTCGTCTCTGACCCTGCCCAACAGGCCCTTGCCGCGAAAGTGGTGGCCGAGGCCGAAGCGGAACTGGGCTACAAGATCGTCACCCCGATCCTGCCCGCAACGCCGTTCTACCTCGCCGAAGGCTATCACCAGAACTATTACAAGGGCGCGGATATCGTCATGACCCGGTTCGGCCCGATTGCGCAATCCAAAGCCTACAAGAATTATCGCAACGCCTGCGGCCGCGACACGCAGGTGCGCCGCGTCTGGGGCAAATCGGCACCTTTCGTCAACTGACCTCGGCCCGCGCGGGGATCGCATCGGCGGTGCCCGCGCGCGTCACCTTGATCGCGGCGGCGCGGGTCGCCAGGGCCATTGCGGCCTCTGGGTCCATCCCCTCGGCCAATCCCGCCGCCAGATACCCGGCAAATGTATCGCCCGCCCCGGTGGTATCCACCACCGTCACCTTGACCGCAGGCATATGCAGGGTCAGGTCCGGCCCGACCCAATCGGCCCCATCCGCCCCCTTGGTCACAACCACCGTCAGCCCCGCAGGCAAATTGCCCAAGGTCGCCTGCAGCTGCGCCGCCTCGACCGCGTTCAGGATCAACAGCGACACATGCGGCAGCACGTCCCGCACCGCCTCGGCATCAAACGGCGCAGCGGAATAGATCACGAACAGACCCTGTTCACGCCCGATCCGCGCGGAATCGCCCACCAGATTGGTCTCATTCTGCAACAGTAGCAGATCGCCCGCCACCGCACCAGCCAGCGCTGCCGTCACATGCCCCAGATCATTCGCACGGTTCGCGCCGGAAAAGATCGTGATGGCATTTTCGCCCGCATCATCGACGCAGATGATGGCATGCCCTGTCGGCACGTCACCTGCCTGCACATGGGTCACATCGACGCCAAGCGCGCGCATCCGGTCCACCGCCCAAAACCCATCGCGCCCGACCAGCCCGATATGGCGCACATCCGCCCCCGCGCGTGCCGCCGCCACCGATTGGTTCGCGCCCTTGCCGCCCAGCCCCAGCGTGTAACCGCGCGCCGCCAGCGTCTCACCGGGGCGAGGGATATGCGGCACGCGGTACGCATGATCCGCGTTGATCGACCCGAAAGACCAAATCCGCCGCATCACCTCACCCGATCTTGCAGGCGGCCAGCACCGCCATGTTGACGATATCGTTGACGGTCGAAGATGTCGCGCAAATCTGGATCGGCTTGTCCACGCCCGCCAGGATCGGCCCGATCACCGTCGCCCCGCCCATTTCCTGCATCAGCTTGGTGGAAATCGACGCCGAATGGCGCGCGGGCACCACCAGGATATTCGCAGGCCCGGTCAGCCGCTGGAACGGATAGGCCGCCTGCGCGCGCGGGTTCAGCGCCACATCCACGGTCATCTCGCCTTCGTATTCGAAATTCACGCCGCGCTTTTCCAGAACCAACGGCGCGATATGCATCTTTTGCGCGCGTTCCGACACCGGATAGCCAAATGTGGAAAACGACACAAAGGCGACCCGCGGTTCCAGCCCCAGATGCCGCGCCACGCCCGCTGCGCGTTCGGCGATATTGGCCAAATCCTCTTCATCCGGCCATTCATGCACCAAAGTATCCGCGATCAGCACGATCCGCCCCTTGTGGATCATCGCCGTCACGCCCGCCGCCCCCTGTGCGGCATCAGCATCGAACACATGGTTGATCAGCCCCAGCACATAGGCCGATTTCCGTGTCGCCCCGGTGACTAACCCGTCACCATGCCCATGCGCCAGCATCAGCGCCGAAAACACATGCCGGTCGCGCGCGGCAAGGCGGTGAATATCATGCGCGTCGAACCCCTTGCGCTGCAATCGGGCGTAAAGAAACTCTTTATACGCGGCCAAATGCGGGGTGGTCGCGGCATTGACCACCTCGATCTCGCGGAACGCATCGCCGAGCCCCTCGGCGGTCAGTTTTTCCTGCACATCCGAGGCACGGCCCACCACAATCGCCTGCCCATAGCCCGACCGCGCATATTGCACAGCGGCGCGCAGCACACGGCTGTCATCGCCTTCGGCAAAGATCATCCGCGCCTGCGCCTGCCGCGCCCGCGCCGTCAGACTGCGCAGGATCGACGCCGTCGGGTCCATCCGCGATTTCAAAGAGGCCTCGTAGGCGTCCATATCAATGATCGGCCGCCGCGCCGCACCCGTCTGCATGCAGGCTCGGGCCACGGCGGGCGGAATCCGGTGGATCAGACGCGGATCAAACGGTGTCGGGATGATGTAATCGCGCCCGAAGGTCAGCTTCTTGCCATAGGCCATCGCGACCTCGTCGGGCACATCCTCGCGCGCCAGCGCGGCAAGCGCCTCGGCACAGGCGATCTTCATCTCGTCATTGATGGCGCGGGCATGCACATCCAAGGCACCCCGGAACAGGTAGGGAAATCCCAGCACGTTGTTGACCTGATTGGGATAGTCGCTGCGCCCGGTGGCCACGATGGCATCCGACCGCACCTCGTGGGCTTCTTCCGGGGTAATCTCGGGGTCGGGGTTCGCCATCGCAAAGATCACCGGGTTCGGGGCCATGCCCGCCACCATCGCCTGCGTCACCGCGCCTTTGGCCGACACGCCCAGAAACACGTCCGCGCCCACCATCGCCTCTTCCAGACTGCGGGCATCGGTGCGCGCGGCATGGGCCGATTTCCATTGGTTCATGCCGTCAGTGCGGCCCTGATAAATCACGCCCTTGGTGTCGCACAGGATGCAATTGTCGTGTTTCGCCCCCATCCGTTTCAGCAGTTCGATGCAGGCAATCCCCGCCGCGCCTGCCCCGTTCACCACGATCTTCACATCGGCAATCTTTTTGCCCGACAGATACAACGCATTGATCAGCCCCGCCGCACAGATCACCGCCGTGCCATGCTGGTCGTCATGGAACACCGGGATATCCATGATCTCCTTCAGCCGTTGTTCGATGATGAAACATTCCGGCGCCTTGATATCTTCAAGGTTGATGCCCCCGAACGTCGGCCCCATCAGCCGCACCGCCTGAATGATCTCGTCGGCATCCTCGGTGTCCAGTTCGATGTCGATGGAATTGACATCGGCGAACCGCTTGAACAGCACCGCCTTGCCTTCCATCACCGGTTTCGACGCCAACGCCCCCAGATTGCCCAGCCCCAACACCGCTGTGCCATTGGAAATCACCGCCACCAGATTGCCCTTGTTGGTGTAATCATAGGCGGTTTCAGGCCGTTCGTGGATTTCCAGACAGGGCACCGCAACACCTGGCGAATAGGCAAGGCTCAGGTCGCGCTGCGTCGTCATCGGCACGGTGGCCGTCACCTCCCATTTGCCGGGGGTCGGTTCCAGATGGAACTGCAACGCATCTTCGCGGGTATAGCGGGGCTTGGACATGGGACACTCCTTGATGGTCCCGTGTGCTTACAGGGGCGGCGCGCGCGGCTCAACGCATACGTTTCGGGCTTTCGCGGCAGGGCGGGGATTTGTAAGGTTCACGCTGCTGACAGGAGCCGCCCGTGACCGACACCGCCACGCCGATGATGGCGCAATATCTGAACATCAAGGCGCAGAACCCCGGCGCGCTTTTGTTCTACCGCATGGGCGATTTCTATGAGATGTTCTTTGAGGATGCTGTGGCGGCGAGCGCCGCGCTGGACATCGCGCTTACCAAACGCGGCTTTCATCAGGGCGCCGATATCCCGATGTGCGGCGTGCCGGTGCATAGCGCCGACGGCTATCTGCTGACGCTGATCCGCAAGGGGTTTCGCGTCGCCATTGCAGAACAACTCGAAGACCCCGTCGAGGCCAGGAAACGCGGCGCGAAATCCGTGGTGCGGCGCGACGTGGTGCGCCTCGTCACCCCCGGCACCCTGACCGAGGATTCGCTTCTGGAAGCGCGGCGGCACAACTATCTCGCCGGGTTCGCAATGGTGCGGGACGAAGGCGCATTGGCCTGGGTCGATATTTCCACCGGCGCGTTCCATGTCATGCCCTTACCGCCAGCGCGGCTGGGGCCGGAACTGGCCCGCCTGATGCCCGCCGAAGTGCTGATCAGTGACACGGCACAGGATGATTTTGGCCCTGTCATTGCCGAAAGTGGGGCCGCCGTGACGCCGCTCGCGCGCGGCTCATTCGATTCTGCCGGGGGTGAACGGCGGCTGTGCGCGCTGTTTGGCGTGGCGTCCCTTGACCCCTATGGCGCGTTCACCCGGCCCGAGGTCGCCGCGATGGGTGGCATCGTCGATTACCTTGACCTGACACAGCGGGGCCGGTTGCCGCTGTTGCGCCCGCCGGTGCGTGAGGCCACGGGCGGCACCATGCAGATCGACGCCGCCACCCGGCGCAATCTGGAACTGACCCATGCCATGACGGGGGGCCGCGCCGGATCGCTGCTGGCCGCGATTGATCGCACCGTAACGGCGGGCGGCGCGCGCCTCTTGGAACGGCGCGTCGCCGCCCCGCTGACCGATGTGGATGCCATCGCCGCGCGCGCCGATGCGGTGGATTTTCTGGTCGATCAGTCCCGCCTGACCATCGACCTGCGCGAGGCGTTGCGCCGTGTGCCCGACCTTGACCGCGCGCTGTCGCGTCTGGCGCTGGATCGCGGCGGCCCGCGTGATCTGACCGCCGTGCGCGCGGGGTTGACCCAAGCCGCACAGATCGCGCACCTGATGACTGACTTGCCGCTGTTGGCGGATGCCGCGCGCGACCTGACCGGGCATGACGCCTTGATCGCGCTTCTGGACACCGCCTTGGTGGCCGAACCGCCGCTGTTGACCCGCGATGGCGGGTTCATCGCCGCCGGGCATGATGCCGAACTGGACGCGATGCGCGCCCTGCGCGACGAAGGCCGTGGCGTCATCGCCCAGATGCAGGCGGATTACGCGCAGGACACCGGCATCGCGTCTTTGAAGATCAAGCATAACAACGTGCTGGGCTATTTCATCGAAATCACCGCGACCCATGCCGACAAACTGCTGACCCCGCCCTTGAACGACCGCTATCGCCACCGCCAGACCACCGCGAACCAGTTGCGGTTCACCACACCCGATCTGTCCGAACTGGAAACCCGCATCCTGAACGCCGGAGGCCGCGCATTAGAGATTGAAAAGCGGCTCTATGACGCCCTGAAAGACAGGGTCCTGACCGACGCCCCGCGCATCAGCGCCACCGCCCGCGCCCTGTCAGAGATCGACGTGACCGCCGCGCTCGCCGATCTGTCGCGTGGCGAAGGCTGGGTGCGGCCCCGCGTGGATGCATCCCGCGCGCTGGCGATCATCGGCGGGCGGCATCCGGTGGTGGAACAGGCGTTGCGCCGCCAGCGCGGGCAATTCGTGGCCAATGACCTGACGCTTGGCAGCGGCACCGATATCTGGCTGCTGACTGGGCCGAACATGGCGGGCAAATCCACCTTTCTGCGCCAGACCGCGCTGATTGCCGTGCTGGCCCAGATCGGCAGCCATGTGCCCGCGGACGCCGCCCATATCGGCGTGGTCCGCCAACTGTTCAGCCGCGTTGGGGCAAGTGATGATCTGGCGCGCGGGCGGTCCACCTTCATGGTGGAAATGGTCGAAACCGCCGCAATCCTCAATCAGGCCGAGGATCGCGCGCTGGTCATCCTCGATGAAATCGGGCGCGGAACCGCCACCTATGACGGACTGTCGATCGCCTGGGCCACGCTCGAACATCTGCACGGGCAAAACCGCTGTCGCGCGCTGTTTGCCACGCATTACCACGAACTGACAGCGCTGGCGGGCAAACTGCCCCGCGTCGACAATGCCACGGTCACGGTGCGCGAACATGGCGGCGATATCGTGTTCCTGCACGAGGTGCGCAAAGGTGCCGCCGACCGCAGCTATGGCGTGCAGGTGGCGCGTCTTGCCGGTCTGCCCGACAGCGTCATTGCCCGCGCCCGCACCGTGTTGCAAGCGCTGGAAAAGGGCGAACGCGAGGGCAAGCGCACCACCCTGATCGACGACCTGCCGCTGTTCGCCGCAGCCCCACCGCCGCCCCCGAAACGAAACGGGGTCGAAGATGCCTTGCGCACCCTCAACCCCGATGACCTGTCACCCCGCGATGCGTTGCAGGCGATCTATGACCTGCGCAAACTGTTAGATTAGGATTTCGGCATCGACGACACGCCGACCTGCGCCGGGCGCAGCAGACGGTCATGCAGCATGAAACCCTCGGTGGAAACCTGAATGATGTCACCCGCCTTGGTGCCGGGCAGCGCCGCCTCGAACATCGCCTGATGCAGTTGCGGGTCGAAGGCGTCGCCGATCTGCGGCGAAATCCGCGTGATGCCGTATTTGGCAAACGTGTTCAGCAGATCGCGCATGGTCAACTCGACCCCCTCTAACAGCGGACCAAAGGCCTGACGCTGTTCTTCGGTCGCAGCTTCCAGCGCGCGCTTCAGGTTGTCATACACCGGCAGCATATCGCGCGACAGCTTGGCCCCGCCATATTGCTCGGCTTCCTTGCGGTCCTTTTCGGCCCGCTTGCGGCTGTTTTCGGCATCCGCCAGCGCGCGCAGCCATTTGTCGCGCATCTCGTTGCGCTCGGCCCGCAGGGCATCTACCTCGGCCTCTGTTGCGCCGATTTCCTCATCGACAACCGCATACTCCTCGGCTTCGGCCTCTGCCAAGCTGTCGAGGAAATCCTTTTCCGGATCGTTTCTGGCCATGCTCTTTACCTTTCGCTTCGGTCCGAAATCATCCGTCCCACCAGTTGCGCGGTGTAATCCACGATAGGCACGATCCGGCCATAATTCAGCCGGGTCGGTCCGATGACGCCGATGGCACCGATGATCTTACGGTCTGCGTTCATATATGGAGAAACCACCAGAGAGGAACCCGAAAGTGAGAAAAGTTTGTTCTCTGATCCGATGAAGATGCGCACGCCATCGCCCTGATCGGTCAGGTCCAGAAATTCGGCAATGTCGCGCTTGCGTTCCAGATCGTCGAACAGGGTGCGGATACGGTCCAGATCTTCGGGTGGCACTTCGGGGCCCAGCAGGTTGGCGCGCCCGCGCACGATCAGCCGTTCATGCCGGTCGCCTTCGTTCTGCCAGACAGCAAGGCCGGATTCGACCATATCGCGTGCCAAAACGTCGATTTCCTGCCGCCGCCGCGCGATTTCGGCCCGCATCGACACCCGCAATTCCGACAGCGTCTTGCCCTCGACAATTGCGTTCAGGAAATTCGCCGCCTCGCGCATTGAACTGGGCGTCTGCCCCAAGGGCGGCGTGAACAGCCGGTTTTCAACATGCCCATCGGCAAACACCAACACCACCAGCGCACGATCCGCCGACAGTGAGACAAACTCGACATGGCGAATCTCTGCCTCATGCTTGGGCGTTAGCACCAGCGACGCCCCCCGCGTCACCCCCGACAGCGCCGCACCGACCCGGTCCAGCAGACCCCCGACATCCGCCGCATTCGCCCCCAGCGTCTCGTCGATGCGCGCGCGATCTTCGGCATCGGGCGGCGCAACCTCCAGCAGGGCATCGACGAACAACCGCAGGCCCAACTGCGTCGGCACCCGCCCCGCGCTGATATGCGGCGACCCCAGCAGGCCCAGATATTCCAGATCCTGCATCACGTTGCGAATCGTCGCAGCGCTGACCTTTTCGGTCAGGCTGCGGGTCAGGGTGCGGCTGCCCACCGGATCACCGGATGATAAATAGCTTTCGACCACGCGGCGAAACACCTCGCGCGAGCGGTCGTTCATCTCTTGCAGAATGGTCGCGCCTTCTTTCATCGCACGCCCCTATATACGGTCCGCACTAAAGGCCGCAGCGCGGCAGAGGTCAACCGCGCAGTGGTTCAGGCTTGCGTGACCTATCCCCGCGCCTGTATCCCGATGCCAGATCAAAAGGAACCGATTATGCGCCCCTCTGGACGACAGCTAAACGAAATGCGCCCGATTTCCATCGAAACCGGCGTCGTGAAACATGCGGAAGGGTCGTGCCTGATCAAGGTGGGCGATACCCATGTGCTCTGCACCGCCACGCTGGAAGAGCGCGTGCCGCCTTTCGTCAAAGGCACCGGGCTGGGCTGGGTGACGGCGGAATATGGCATGCTGCCGCGGTCCACAACATCGCGGATGCCGCGCGAGGCCGCAAAGGGAAAACAAGGCGGGCGCACGGTCGAAATCCAGCGCCTGATCGGGCGCAGCTTGCGTGCGGGCGTTGATCGCGTCGCCTTGGGCGAGCGGCAGATCACCATCGACTGCGACGTGTTGCAGGCCGATGGCGGCACCCGCTGTGCGTCGATCACCGGCGGCTGGGTCGCGCTGAAGATCGCGGTGGACAAGCTGATGCGCGCGGGCGCCATCGTGTCTAACCCGCTGGAACACCCTGTGGCCGCTGTGTCCTGCGGCATCTATGCCGGACAGCCGGTGCTGGATCTGGACTATCCCGAGGATAGTGAGGCCGGCGTTGACGGCAATTTCGTCATGCTGGGCAATGGCGCGCTGGTCGAGGTGCAGATGTCTGCCGAAGGGTCCACTTTCAGCCGCGCCCAGATGGACGCGCTATTGACGTTGGCCGACAAAGGCGTAGCCGAACTGGTCGCGGCGCAGATGGCGGCGGTCAATGCGTGATATTGGCGACCGCCTGCTGATCGCCACCCATAACGCGGGCAAGCTGGCGGAAATGGCGCATCTCTTGGCCCCCCACGGCGTGACCGTCGTTGGGGCGGCTGCGATGGGTCTGCCGGAACCTGCCGAGACGGGCACCACATTCGTCGAAAACGCCCGGATCAAGGCCCATGCCGCAGCCCAGGCCACTGGCCTGCCTGCCCTGTCAGACGATAGCGGCATCGCCATTGACGCGCTGGATGGTGCCCCCGGCGTCTATACCGCCGACTGGGCCGAAACACCTTCGGGCCGCGATTTCACGCTTGCCATGACGCGTGCCCATGACGCGCTGCTAGCCTCTGGGTTGCCGCAGCCCTGGACGGCGCAATTCTGTTGCACGCTGGTATTGGCCTGGCCGGACGGCAACGACATGGTGTTCCCCGGCGTGATGCACGGACGTTTCGTCTGGCCGATGCGCGGCACACAGGGCCACGGTTACGACCCGGTGTTCCAGCCCGACGGCCATGACATCACCTTTGCCGAAATGGACCGTTGGCAGAAGAACCTGATCAGCCACCGCGCAGATGCGTTCCGAAAATTCGTGCAGGCCTGTTTTGGCGGATGATTGGCAGGATGGCGGGTTCGCCGTCTATATCCATTGGCCGTTCTGCGCCGCCAAATGCCCCTACTGCGATTTCAACAGCCATGTCGCGCGCCACATCGACCAACAACGCTGGCTGCGCGCCTACCTGTCCGAGATCGACCGCCACGCAGCACTTGTCCCCGGTCGCGTCCTGACCTCGATCTTTTTCGGCGGCGGTACACCGTCATTGATGGACCCCGACGTCGTGGCCGCCGTCATCGCGCGCATCCGTCATCACTGGCCGGTCGCCAATGATCTAGAGGTGACGCTGGAAGCGAACCCCGGTTCGGTCGAAGCCGGTCGTTTCCGCGCCTATGCGGCGGGCGGGATCAACCGCGTTTCGATAGGCGTGCAGGCCCTGAACGACCGCGACTTGGCCCGCCTTGGCCGTATCCATTCCGTGACCGAGGCGCGCGCCGCGTTTGATATCGCGCGCCATACCTTTGAGCGCGTCAGTTTCGACCTGATCTATGCCCGCCAAGACCAGACGCCCGAGGCCTGGCGTGCTGAACTGACCGAGGCCCTGGCGATGGCCGTGGATCACCTGTCGCTCTATCAACTGACGATCGAGGACGGCACCGCCTTTGGCGACAGGTATAAATCCGGTAAACTGCGCGGCCTGCCGCCCGAGGATGCCGCCACAGAAATGTTTCACGTGACACAATCGGTCTGCGATGCCGCCGGGATGCCCGCTTACGAAGTGTCAAATCACGCCCGCGACGGGGCGCAATCCCGCCATAACCGTGTGTATTGGCGCTATGGCGATTATGTCGGCATCGGCCCCGGCGCGCATGGCAGGCTAACTCTGGCAGGCCAACGCCATGCCACGGAAACCGCCCGCGCCCCCGGCGACTGGTTGACCCGCGCCGAAATCGGGTCCGGCGATGTCCTCTGCGATCAGCTGACTCCGTCCGAGGCGGCGTCGGAGTTCCTGCTGATGGGCCTGCGCCTGACCGAAGGCATTGATCCCCGCCGCTTTGCGCGAATTCGGGGCGAAGGGTTGAACCCCGACACCGTGAGCTATCTGACAGAGATCGGGATGATCGACGCCACGCCCGACCGCATCCGCACCACAGCGCAAGGGCGATTGGTGCTGAACGCGGTCATCGCGCGCTTACTGGACGCCTAGAATGAAATTGCTTTGGCTCGCCCTCGGATTGATCAGCCTGGCGCTCGCCCTTATCGGGGTGGTCTTGCCGCTGCTGCCGACCGTGCCTTTCCTGCTGCTGGCCGCGCTCTGCTTTGCGCGGTCATCCGAACGGCTGCATCGTTGGCTCATGTCCCATCCTACCTTCGGCCCGCCGATTGCCGACTGGCAGGAACATGGCGCGATCAACGTTCGCGGCAAACGGCTGGCGACGCTGTCCATTCTCGCGGTATTTGGCGTTTCGCTGGTGCTTGGCCTGCGCCCGTTGATCCTGGGGATTCAAGCCGTGGTGCTTGCTACGGTACTGCTGTTTATCTGGACCCGGCCTAACGTCTGACCGACAGCACCCGGCACAGCTCGTCCAACTCGTCCAGACTGCTGTAACGGATCGTCACCTGCCCGGACTCTGCGCCAGCGGTATGGTTGATCTCAACATACATGTTCAGGCTCGCGGTCAAATCCGCCTCTAACGCGCGGGTATCGGCATCCTTTTCCACCGCACGGCGGGGCGGTTTCGGCTGTGGATCGTCGAAGATGTTCTTGACCGGCTTCTTGACCAGCTTTTCGGTATCGCGCACCGACAGCCCATCCTTGATGATCCGCTGCGCCAACACGGCGCTGTCATCCGACGTTACCAGCGCGCGGGCATGGCCTGCCGACAACCGACCGGAGCGGACATGGTCCATGACTTCGTCCGGCAAGGTCAGCAACCGCAACAGGTTGGCGATATGGCTGCGGCTTTTGCCCAACGCCTCGGCCAGCTTTTCCTGCGTATGCCCGAAACGATCCATCAATTGCCGATACCCTGCCGCCTCTTCGATCGGGTTCAGGTCGGCGCGCTGGATATTCTCGATGATGGCAAGCTCCAGCACCTCGGTATCGTCCAGATCGCGCACCAGCACCGGCAGATCGTGCAATTGCGCCATCTGCGCCGCGCGCCAGCGGCGTTCGCCCGCGACGATCTGATATTCGCCGTCATGCCCAGGACGCGGCCGCACGATCAGCGGCTGAATGATGCCCTTTTCCCGGATCGACCGCGCCAGATCCTCCAGCGCGTCGGCATCGAAACTGCGGCGCGGCTGGTCGGGATTGGCAAACACCTTGTCCAGCGGCACATGCATATCGGGCCGACGCGGCGCGGTATCCTGCGGGGCGGCAACATCGGACATCAGCGCCGACAACCCACGCCCCAGACCCCGCTTCAATTTATCGTTCATGCTGCGCCCCCCGTTACCGCCGTCAGTTCGGGATAACGGCGCAACACTTCTTTCGCAAGTTCGAGGTAGGCCAGCGATCCCTTCGATTGCGGATCATAATCGAGCACCGACATCGCATAAGACGGTGCCTCGGACACCCGCACATTGCGCGGGATCACCGTCTTGAACACCACATCGCCCAGGTTCTCGCGCGCGTCCGCCTCGACCTGTTGCGACAGGTTATTGCGCGCATCGTGCATGGTCAGCACCACACCTTCGATCCGCAGCTTGGGGTTCGCGGTCTGCCGCACTTCGCGGATTGTGGTCAGCAATTGGCTCAGACCCTCAAGCGCGAAAAACTCGGATTGCAACGGCACCAGCACCGAATGCGCCGCGACCATCGCGTTCACCGTCAAAAGGTTCAAAGACGGCGGGCAGTCGATCAGGATGAAATCAAAAGCGAAATCATCCATCGCATGTTGCCGCAGCGCATCGTGCAACATGAAACTGCGCTTTTCATTGGCGACCAACTCCATGTCCGCCGAGGACAGATCGACCGTCGCGGGGATGATGCACAGCCCTTCGACCTTTGTGCTTTGGATGGCCTGATGCAGGTCGATCCCTTCCAGCAGCAATTCATAAGAGGTGAATTCCCGGTCGTCCGGTTCAACACCCAACCCGGTCGAGGCGTTGCCCTGCGGGTCCAGATCGACGATCAACACCCGCATCCCATGCGCCGACAAGGCCGCGCCAAGGTTGATCGCGGTCGTGGTTTTGCCCACGCCGCCTTTCTGGTTCACGACGGCAATGATTCGCGGCAGGCTTTGACGGGTGGGGTCAGACACGGGCGATTCCCTTGATCTTGAGGATGACAGCGTCGGGGTCGGTCAAACTGCTAACGCTTTGCAGATCAAAACGCCATTGCGCACGGGCTGCGTCGATTTCTTTTTGCCAGGTAGCGCCTTTGGGAAACAGGCAGATCCCCTCTGGCATCAGATGTCGCGCCGCGTATTCCAGCAGACCGGACAGGTCGGTCAACGCGCGCGCGGACAGGACGTCGGCCTGTTGCGCCGGTATCGCCTCGATCCGCTGCGCCAGAACGATTGCGGGCGCGCCGGTTTCCCGAATGACCGTGCGCAGGAACGCCGCCTTGCGTTGATCGCTTTCCACAAGGGTCACACGTTGAGGGCTGCCGCTATCCATGGCGCATATTGCGATCACGAGGCCCGGAAACCCGCCACCGGACCCGATATCGACCCAATGCTGCACGGGATGCGGGGCAAGATCGAAAAGTTGCTGCGAGTCGGCGATATGACGCGTTTCCAGATCCTCTAACGTTGCGCGCGAGACCAGATTGATCTTTGGGTTCCACTGCCGCAACAACGCGGCATAGGTCGCCAGTCGTTCCGATGTTTCACGTGAAACAGCGCTCACGCCGAACGTTCCCGCTTGGCTTGCCGAAGCTTGGCCAATAACAAGGTTAACGCTGCCGGGGTCATGCCATCCACCTTTGCCGCTTGCGCAAGATTTCCCGGACGCGCGCGACCAAGTTTGAGCTTCAATTCATTCGAAAGACCTTCGATGCCTGTATACTCGAACCCGCTGGGAATGGCCTGCAACTCATCGCGTTTCAGCATATCAACGTCGCGTTGTTGCCGGTCAATATAGTTGGCGTAAAGCGCGTCACGCGCCAATTGTTCCCGCGTGTCGGGGTCAATTTCGGACAGGCTTGGATCCAGATGCAGCAGTTGATCGAACCCAAGGTCAGGCAACGCCAAGAGTTGAAATGCGGTTCTGCGCGGGCCGTCGCTGTTCACGGCCACGCCCACCGCGTTCACCTCGCGTGGGGTAAAGTCACGCTGCTCCAGCCGATCGCGACCCTTGGCCAAACGGTCCATCTTGGCCTCAAACAGCCCTTGCCGCGCGTCGCCGACACAGCCCAGCCCAATTCCCAGCGGGGTCAGCCGCTGATCCGCATTATCAGCGCGCAATGACAACCGAAATTCGGCCCGCGACGTGAACATGCGATAGGGTTCAGTCACCCCGCGTGATGTCAGGTCGTCGATCATTACGCCGATATAGCTATCGGTGCGCGAAAATATCACCGGATCGCGGCCCTGCACATCCAAAGCCGCATTCAAACCGGCGACCAGGCCTTGGGCTGCCGCTTCTTCATAGCCCGTGGTGCCGTTGATCTGCCCGGCCAGAAACAACCCCGGCACCGACTTCACCGCCAGCCGCAGGTCCAGCGCCCGCGGATCGACATAGTCATACTCGATCGCGTAACCGGGTTGCAAGATGATCGCGTGTTCAAGACCCACCATGGAATGAACATAGTCGTGCTGCACATCCGCGGGCAGTGAGGTCGAAATGCCGTTCGGATAGACGGTGTGATCATCCAGCCCTTCGGGTTCGAGAAAAATCTGGTGGCTGTCCTTGTCGGCAAAGCGCACGATCTTGTCTTCGATTGACGGGCAATAGCGCGGCCCGATGCCTTCGATATGACCGCCATACATCGCGGACCGGCCCAGATTCGCTCGGATGATATCATGGGTGCGCGCGTTGGTATGGGTGATGCCACAGGCCACCTGCCGCGCGAACGGGGTCTTGTGCAGAAAGGAAAACAACGTCGGAGCATCATCGGCAGGCTGCGATTCCAGCCGATCCCACGCGATTGTGCGGCCGTCCAGACGCGGCGGAGTGCCGGTTTTCAGCCGACCGAGCGGCAGGCCAAAGCCGTCCATCCTTTCAGCCAGCTTCACCGAGGGCTTGTCACCCATCCGCCCGCCAGGTCGTTTTTGATCGCCGATATGGATCACGCCGCGCAGGAAGGTGCCAGACGTCAGCACCACAGCCCCCGCATGAATTTCGGACCCATCGGCCAGCGTGACACCGGCAACGCGGTCACCAGAAATCAGGATATCGACAACTTCGCCTTCGACAATCGACAGATTCGGCTGCTGAAGGCTTTCGCGCAGCATCGCCTCACGGTACAAACGGCGGTCGGATTGCGTGCGCGGGCCTTGCACGGCGGGGCCTTTGCGGCGGTTCAGAAGGCGAAACTGGATGCCGGAGTAATCCGCAACGCGGCCCATGACCCCATCCATCGCATCAACCTCACGCACCAGATGGCCCTTGCCCAGACCACCAATCGCAGGATTGCACGACATCACGCCGATTCCATCCCGGCGCAACGTGATCAGCGCAGTATTTGCACCAAGGCGGGCGGCGGCATGGGCAGCCTCGGCCCCGGCATGACCGCCGCCAATCACAATAACCTGGAAATCCTGTTTCACGTGAAACACTCCTATTTCCCGATGCAGAAGCTGGCAAAGATATGGTCCAGCAAATCCTCGACATCAACCCGTCCGACAAGCTGATCCAAGGCGCGTGTTGCGGTGCGGATATCATCGGCGGCGAGATCTGCGTTACCCGCAACTAGCCGCAACGCGCTGTCCAATGTCATGACGCTTCTCTGCAACGCTGCAAGATGGCGTTCCCGCGTTGCGATACCGGCACCGGCAGCGCGCTTTGATAAGCGTTGCGCAACTTCTGACAGCAGCAGGTCGATTCCCTCGCCCGTCAATCCTGACACAGCGCCCTGCCTGTCCACGCGCAGATCGGCCTTGGCTTGCAGAATGATATCATCGGGTTGGACATCAAGATCAGGCGCGTTGCCATCCAGCAGAAACACCCGCAGGTCGGCGGCATTGGCCCGGTCGCGCGCGCGCGCCACACCGATGCGTTCCACCGGGTCATCCGTATCGCGCAATCCAGCAGTATCCAGCAGCGTTACCGCCAAGCCGCCGATATCCATTCGCACCTCGATGACGTCGCGCGTAGTTCCCGCGATTTCCGAGGTGATCGCCGCCTCACGCCCCGCCAGCGCGTTCAGCAGCGTGGATTTTCCGACGTTTGGTGCCCCAACGATGGCAACCTCGAAGCCGTTGCGAACCCTTTCGGCGGCGCTGGCCCCGGCGATTTGATCGTGCAGATCGTTCAAAACACCGGTCAGTAACGCCGTCACCTCTGGCGTGACATCAACCGGCACATCTTCATCGGCGAAATCAATCGTCGCCTCGATCAGCGCGGCGGCGCGGATCAGATCACGCCGCCACCCGTCAGCCAAAGCCCCCACTTCGCCCGAAAGCACCCGCAGCGCCTGCTTGCGTTGCTGTTCCGTCTCGGCGTCAATCAAATCAGCAAGCCCTTCGACCTGCGCCAGATCAAGCCGCCCGTTTTCCAGCGCGCGGCGGGTAAATTCGCCGGGATCCGCCATGCGCAGGCAAGGCATCGCCGCCAAGGCGCGCAACACGGCACTGGTGACCGCCACGGACCCATGCAGGTGCAGTTCAACGACAGCCTCGCCGGTAAAGCTGGCTTTTTCAGCGAAATGCAGGACAAGCGCCTGATCCAGCACCGCCCCCCCATCGCGCAGAACGCGCAGCGCGGTGCCGCGTGGTGGGGGTAGACTGCCAGCCAAACGCGTGCCTGCGGCGACGGCTTGCGGTCCAGAGATGCGGATCACGGCCACCCCCGCCTTGCCCGGAGCGCTGGCCAAGGCAAAGATGGTGTCCATCACGCCCTCAGCTATTCATCGAATCAAAGAAATCGCTGTTCGATTTTGTCTGTTTCAACTTGGAAATCAGAAACTCGATGGCGTCGGTGGTGCCCATCGGGTTCAGGATGCGGCGCAGCAGATAGGTCTTTTGCAGGTCTTTCTGGCTGACCAGCAGTTCCTCTTTACGGGTGCCGGATTTCAGGATGTCCATCGCCGGGAAAACGCGCTTGTCAGACACCTTGCGGTCCAGCACGATTTCGCTGTTTCCGGTGCCCTTGAATTCTTCGAAAATTACCTCGTCCATCCGCGACCCGGTGTCGATCAGCGCTGTGGCGATGATGGTCAGCGATCCGCCTTCCTCAATGTTGCGCGCCGCGCCAAAGAACCGCTTGGGGCGTTGCAGGGCGTTGGCGTCCACACCACCGGTCAGCACCTTGCCGGATGACGGCACCACGGTGTTAAAGGCGCGGCCAAGGCGGGTAATCGAATCCAGCAGGATCACCACGTCGCGCTTGTGTTCCACCAGGCGTTTCGCCTTTTCGATCACCATTTCCGACACGGCGACGTGGCGGGTGGCGGGTTCGTCGAAGGTGGAGCTGACCACCTCGCCCTTCACCGACCGCTGCATGTCGGTGACTTCTTCGGGGCGTTCGTCGATCAACAGCACGATCAGGTAGCATTCGGGGTGGTTCACCTCGATCGACCGGGCGATGTTCTGCAGCAGCACGGTTTTGCCGGTGCGCGGCGGCGCGACGATCAGCGCGCGCTGGCCCTTGCCGATGGGCGAGACCAAGTCGATGATGCGGGCCGAGCGATCCTTGATCGTCGGATCCTCGATCTCCATTTTCAGGCGCTGGTCAGGGTATAGCGGCGTCAGGTTGTCAAAGGCGATCTTATGCCGCGCTTTTTCAGGGTCTTCGAAGTTGATCCGTTCAACCCCTGTCAGCGCGAAATAACGTTCCTCGCCATCGGGCGCTTTCATCACGCCCTCGATGGTGTCGCCGGTGCGCAGGGCAAAGAGGCGAATCATCTCGGGCGAAACGTAGATGTCATCCGGACCGGGCAGATAATTCGCCTCGGGCGAGCGGAGAAAGCCGAAGCCGTCCTGCAACACTTCCAGCACGCCATTGCCGCCGATTACACATTCCTCGGCAGCCATTTCGCGGAGGATCTGGAACATCATCTCGCCCTTGCGCATGGTCGAGGCGTTTTCGATCTCCAGCTCTTCGGCCATCGCCAGCAGGTCTTTCGGGCTTTTGGCCTTGAGTTCCGACAGGTTCATGCGATCCGGGATTTCAAAATCCCGTTCATCGCCTGCCAGATCGGAGGCGGTATCGCTGAGGTTGAGGTCGTCGGTCATGGCAATCACCTATGGCGGCCTGTGCGACCGCTTTGCGTTCAATGTCGTGCTGGATGGTGTCCCCGGACGGGGCCCTGTTGTTCGATAGGCTTTGGGCCGCGGTCTGTCAATGCGGCAGGGATGGACGGGGATTGGCACCCTTTTCCCTTAATTCTTAAGATAATAAGAGAAAGGATGATGATGCAGTAAGGCGGCGTCACGTCTGTGGATGCTTTGGATGTCCGGCGCTTGTCCCGACGGGGAAAAGTTTTTCGCAATCTTCGGGAAAAGCCGTGATGATGGAACGATACCCTGTCGAATCAGATATTTGCCGTAGACACCGGGTTAGAAAATTCTGTGGACAACCCGGTGATCAGCCGTTTTGTCCCCAAGCCGGGTTTATCCCCGCGCACAGCGGGGTAACCTGCGCGGCGCGATTTGGGCGGGGCGGGTTATCCCGCGTCTTGCCTTGGGCACGGGTTTTCCCCACTAACACCCCAAAGACCATCCCGGATTTTACCCGCGAGTTACCCACATGAAAAAACCGCTGATCCTGGCGTCAGGATCGAAAATTCGGGCCGATCTGCTGCGCAATGCGGGTGTTGCGATCACCGTGATTCCGCCACGGGTCGATGAAGATTCGGTTAAGGCCGCTCTCTTGGCCGAAGCGGCGCCGCCGCGCGATATCGCTGATGCCCTGGCCGCGTTGAAGGCGCGCAAGATCAGCGACAAGCATCCCGGTGCCTTGGTGCTGGGCTGTGATCAGGTGCTGGACCACAACGGGCATATGTTGTCCAAGCCCAGAACACGCGACGAAGCGGCGGACCAGTTGCGCGCCTTGCGTGCAGGGCGGCATCAGTTGTTGTCCGCGGCCGTGATCTGTGAGGATGGGCGGCCGATCTGGCGGCATGTCGGTGTCGTGCGATTGGTGATGCGGGACGTGACAGAGGCGTATCTGACCGAGTATCTGGACCGCAACTGGGCGGATATCGCCGACAGTGTCGGGGGTTATAAGTTGGAGGCGGAAGGGGTGCGGTTGTTTTCGCGCATCGAAGGTGATTATTTCACTGTGCTGGGCCTGCCATTGCTGGAACTGCTGGCCTATCTGACGTTGCGAGGGGAGCTTGAGGGATGAGCGATACCAAAATCCCGCTGGCGGGTGTGATCGGGTCACCTGTCGCTCATTCGCGGTCACCGAAACTGCACGCGCATTGGCTGCGGCTGCATGGGCTGTCGGGGCATTACATCCCGATGGATGTCAGCAGTGACGATCTGGCCGCCACGTTGCATCTGTTGCCGCGCATGGGCTTTGTCGGTTGCAACATCACCGTGCCGCATAAAGAGGCGGCGTTGAAGATTGCCGATCTGGTGACGGATCGCGCGGCGCTGATCGGTGCGGCCAACACGCTGATCTTCCGCAAGGATGGCAAGATCCATGCCGATAACACAGACGGTTATGGGTTCATTGAAAACCTGCGGCAGAACGCCCCGGATTGGCAGCCGAAAGCCGGGCCCGCCGCTGTGCTGGGTGCTGGCGGGGCCGCGCGGGCGGTGATCGCATCGCTGCTGGAGGCGGGGGTGCCCGAAATCCTGCTGACCAACCGCACCCGCGTGCGGGCCGATGCGCTGGCGCAGGAATTCGGCACGCGGGTGTCCGTGGTGGAATGGGTGCAGGCGGGCAATATCCTTGAGGATGCGTTGACAGTGGTGAACACCACGACGCTGGGCATGATTGGCCAGCCCGAGATACGTGTGCCGCTGGACGGGTTGCGCGCGGGGCAGGTGGTGACCGATCTGGTCTATACGCCCTTGCAAACCCGGCTGCTGCGCGAAGCGACCGACGCCGGTTGCACTGTGGTAGACGGGTTGGGCATGCTGCTGCATCAGGCGGTGCCGGGGTTCGAACGGTGGTTCGGGGTGCGCCCTGAGGTGGACGCCGCAACACGCGCGGCGGTTTTGCGGTGATACTGGTCGGGCTGACCGGGTCCATCGGGATGGGGAAATCGACCACGGCGGCGATGTTCCGGGATGCGGGCTGTGCGGTCTGGGATGCGGATGCGGCGGTGCATCGGGTCTATAGCGCGGGCGGCGCGGCGGTTGCCCCTATCGCCGCGATCTGGCCGGAGGCTGTCGTGGATAGTGCGGTCAGCCGCGACGCTCTGAAGCGGATCATTGCGGCTGACCCCACGGCCCTGCCCCGGATCGAGGCAATTGTGCATCCTCTTGTGGCGCAGGATCGCGCGGCGTTCATTGCCGCTGCGACGGCGGATATCGTCGTGCTGGACGTGCCGCTGTTGTTCGAAACCGGCGGTGATGCGCGGGTGGATCATACAGTGGTGGCCAGCGTCGATGCCGAGACGCAACGCGCCCGTGTGATGGCGCGCGGCACCATGACAGATGCGCAATTCGCGGCGATTTTGGCCAAACAACTGCCCGATGCCGAGAAACGCGCGCGCGCTGATTTCGTGGTGATCACCGATACACTGGACTACGCCCGCGCGCAGGTGCAGGCGATTGTGGCCACGCTGCGGGGGCAGACGGATGCGTGAGGTCGTGTTGGATACCGAAACCACCGGGTTTGACCCGGAAACCGGGGACAGGATTGTCGAAATCGGTGCGCTGGAACTGCTGAACCACATGCCGACGGGGCGGACGTTTCATGTCTATCTGAACCCGGAACGCGGGATGCCTGAAGGCGCGTTTGGTGTGCATGGCATCGGTTGCGATTTGCTGGACCCACCGCGTATCCCGCAACCGGGGCAGATCACGCTGCGCGACAAGCCGCTGTTCAGCGCCGTGGTGCGCCAGTTTCTGGATTTCATCGGTGACGCCAAGCTGATCGCGCATAACGCCGGTTTCGACATGAAATTCCTGAACGCGGAATTGCGCCGGGTGAATCAGCCGGCCCTGCCATGGGCGCGCGCGATTGATACGCTGGATATGGCGAAACAGAAATATCCCGGTTCGCCTGCGTCATTGGATGCGCTGTGCCGTCGGTTCGGGATTGATAATTCGGGGCGCACTTTGCATGGCGCGCTGCTGGATTCGGAAATCCTTGCCGAGGTCTATCTGGAACTGATCGGCGGGCGGCAACCGGATTTCGCCCTTTCCGCGGTGACAGCCATGACAAAAGCGGTCGCAGGCAGCTGGCGTCCCGGTCTGCGGCCCAAATCCCTGCCCGCGCGGATCACGGAGGGTGAAAGAAACGCCCACCAGACCTTTGTGGATCAGATGGGCGATGCGGCGATCTGGGCGAAATATCGCGATTAGGCGTTGCCGCTGATCTGTTGGCGGCGCAGCAATTCGTTGCGATACAGCGCCACGAAATCAATCGTTTCAAGGTTCAGCGGCGGGAAGCCGCCATCGCGCGTCACGTCTGATACGATGCGGCGCACGAACGGGAACAACATGCGCGGACATTCGATCAACAGGAACGGGTGCATCTGTTCGTCCGGCACGCCTTCGATGTGGAACACGCCGACATAGTCCAATTCCAGCAGGAACAGCTTGTCCGTGCCATCCTTGACCGTGGATACCACGTTCAGCTTGGTGGCCACCTCGTATTGATGGTCTGCCGTGCGCTTGCGCGCATCCAGGCTGACCTGCACCTTGACGTCGGGCACGACCTCGCCAGAGGTGCCCTTTTGCGCGAGGATGTTTTCGAACGACATGTCGCGGATGTATTGCGTCAGCACGTTCATGCGCACCTGCGGCACCTGCGCCTCGGGGCTATTGGTCGATGTATCGGTCATGGGTTGCTCCCTTTTCAACGTCGCCGTGGGTCTATCAGCGGTTCAGCGCCGGGTCCAGTCGGACGGGGGATAGTCGGACGGGGGCGTCGGCGCCTTTGGATCAACCTCGACCTCGAAGTATTCGCCGTCCAGCACCTGCGGGTCCGGGCGCATGGTCCGATGACTCGCGTCAAAACTTCTGACCCGCATCCGCGCGCCCATGAAACGGATCACGGCGGCACGCACCGGCGGGATCAGCAGCAACAGCCCGCAGGCATCGCTGAAGAACCCCGGTATCATCAGCAGCGCCCCCGCCAACAGGATCAGCGCACCATGCGCCAGCGGCCCGGACGGGTCGCGCATGGTCCGCAGCCGGTCCTGCACCTGCGCCATCGCCAGCAGCCCCTCGCGCCGTATCAACCAGGTTCCCAGCACCGCCGCCAAAACCACAAGCGCGAGCGTCGGCCAAAGCCCGATCCAGCCGCCGACCTGAATGAACAGGCCGATCTCGATGACCGGGACCAGCAGAAAGGCCAGAAACAACGCCATGCAAAGCTCCTTTCCCGCAATGGACTTGATCGCGGCTCTGACCTACATAAGTGCGCAATGACCCGGAAGGAATGCCTTCCTTTCCAGAAAGGACCCGCATGAACGCGCCCCTGTTGCAGCTTCTTGTTTTGGCCGCCATCGCGGTTTTCCTGATCCTGCGCCTGAAAAACGTGTTGGGCACCCGGGACGGGTTCGAAAAACCCGTCGCACCGCGTGTGCTTGACGAAAAGCCGCGCCGGTCCTTTGAGGTCATCGAGGGCGGTCCCGATCACGATATCGTGGATCACGTCGAGGATGGCAGCCGCGCCGCCAAGGCATTGGCCGCGATGAAACGCGCCGAGCCGTCCTTTGGGGTCGCCGACTTCCTGCAAGGTGCGCGCGGTGCCTATGAGATGATCCTGATGGGGTTCGAACGCGGCGATCTGGATCCGGTCAAGGGGTTCATGGCCCCCGAGGTCTATGACGCCTTCAACGAGGTGGTCGAGGCGCGCCGCGCCAAGGGCCTGACGGTCGAGGCGGATTTTGCCGGTCTGCGTGAAATGACGATTGGCGACGCCAGCTTTGACGAACCCACCGGTCTGGCCGAGATTACCCTGCGGTTTACAGCCGAGATTACGTCGGTCGTGCGCGATGCCAGCGGCGCGATCGTCGAGGGTGAGGTCGGAAAGCCCAAGCGGATCAAGGATGTGTGGACCTTTGCCCGGTCGATGGGGGCAGATGACCCCAACTGGGAACTGGTCGCCACGGGCGAATGACCGGGCTGGGCCGTGCGTTGGTTCTGGCGGGGCTGGTCATGACGGGACCGGCCCTTGCCCAAGACCCGCTGCACACGGTCCTTGAATTTTCCGACCTGTCCGGCTGGGCCGACGATGACCACGATGCCGCGCTGCGCACGTTCATCGACACCTGTTCAGACATGCGTGACCCGGATTGGCGCGCCCTGTGCGGCGTGGCGCGGGACCAGACATCGGGGCGCGCGTTTTTCGAATTGTTCTTTCGCCCGGTGATGATCGAGGACGGCAATCCGGGCCTCTTTACCGGCTATTTCGAACCCGAACTGGACGGATCGCGCCGCGCCACACCCCGGTTCCGCTATCCGGTCTATGCCATGCCGCCCGAAGCGCGGCTGACCGACCTATGGTTGCCGCGCCGCGACATCGAGACATCGGGCGTGATGCAGGGCCGCGGGTTGGAAATCGCCTGGGTCGATGATCCGGTGGAGTTGTTCTTTTTGCAGGTCCAGGGGTCGGGCCGTATCCGCATGCCGGATGGCCAGATGATCCGCGTGGGTTACGCTGGCAAGAACGGCCATGAATACCGGTCGGTCGGATTGGAACTGGTGCGGCGCGGGGTCTATGACCAGCATCAGGTCAGCGCCGAGGTGATCAAGAACTGGGTCCGCCGCAACGGCGAAGAGGGGCTGGACCTGTTGCGCCACAACGACAGCTATGTGTTCTTTCGCGAGGTCAGCCACGTGCCCGCCAACAAGGGGCCATTGGGCGCGATGAACCGGTCGATCACCACGTTGCGGACGATCGCGGTGGACCCCGCCTTTGTGCCGCTGGGCGCGCCGGTCTGGATCGAAAAGGCGGGGGCGGACCCGATGCACCGGCTGATGATCGCGCAGGACACCGGCAGCGCCATCAAGGGCGCGCAGCGGGCGGATATCTTTTTCGGCACCGGCGATGCGGCGGGGCGGTTGGCCGGCACGTTGAAAGATCCGGGGCGTATGGTGGTCTTGATGCCGATACAACGCGCCTATGCGCTGTTGGCGGAAGGTGCCGAATGACCCGCCGCCGCCTGAACAGTGACGATATCGCGCTGTGGCAGCGCGTGACCGAGGATGTGCAGCGGCTGCATCCCGACCGCGTGGAACCGGTGAAACCGCTGGCTGAGTGGCTGCCGCCCGAGGTGCAGACGCCACAGCCGAAGCCGCGCCTGCCTGCATTTCAGATCGGCACCCGCGCCAATCCGGTGATCGCGCATGACCTGTTACCGCCCGTGGAACGCCGCGTTGCCACCGCGCCGCTGCGGATGGATGCCAAAGCCTTCAAGCGGCTGACGCGCGGCAAGCTGGACCCCGAGGCGCGGATCGACCTGCACGGCATGACCTTGGACCGGGCGCATCCTGTGCTGGTGTCGTTCATCCTGTCCTCGCAGGCGCAGGGGCTGCGGCTGGTGCTGGTGATCACCGGCAAGGGCAAGGACCGTGACGAAGGCGGACCGATCCCAGTGCGGCGCGGTGTGCTGCGCAATCAGGTGCCGTCGTGGCTTGCGCTGCCGCCCTGTGCGCAGGCGGTGTTGCAGGTGGTGCAGGCCCATGTCGGGCATGGCGGTGGCGGGGCCTATTACGTCTGGCTGCGCAAACGGCGTTAACGCGCGCGCTATCTGGGGCGGCGTCCCAACAGGTCGGGGGACAGGATCACCGTCGTTGCCCGCCGCACGGTCAACACGGTGCCCGACAGCAACCCAGCCTGCCCCGCCCGGTCGAACTGGAACGCGGCGTCGATCTCGGCGGATCGGGACAGGATGCCGATCAGCGCCGGGGATGTCCCGGCGGTGAAATGGCCGCCCGTTGCACCGGAAAACTGCGTCACATCCAGCACGGTCACCGGAAAAGCCGCCAGCCGGGATGGATCGGCCAGATTGCCCAGACGGTTGCCGACCCCGTTGATCAGCGATGACAGCGCCAGCACGCGGTCCTTTTGCGACACAAAGATCGCAAAGGGCTGCGGCACGGCATCCAGCCGCAGCATCTGCGTGCGAAACAGTTCGACATCCAGATCGGGCGAAATCAGCACAACCCCGCCCAGATTACGCTTTGACCAGCCGGGATCGGCGATGTCGATCTGGCGCAGGGTTTCCATCGTCAGCATGGTGCCCAGCGAATGGGCCACCAGCACGATCCGTGTCGCCCCGGCGCGGCGGATGTCGCGCAATGTCTGTTCCAGCGCGTCGCGGGCGATCAGCAGCGAATCGCGGTCATAGGTATAGCCCAACGGATGCGCCGCCGACGCCCAGGCGAAATGCGCCGCTGTGCCGGGCAATTCGAAATCATGCATCAGTTGTGCGGTGCGATAGACCCCATCCAGGAATGAATTGTTGTAGCCATGCACATACAGCACCACGTCGCGGTCGCCACGTGGACGGGCGGTGATGGCGCGGGTCAAATCGCCGCGAAACGCCTTGGCATCCGCCATGTCGCGCCGCGCCACCATCACGACATTGCGCGCAGGATCTGGCCTGGCATAGCCCGCATTGATCCGTCCTGTGGTGTGCGTGGGCGGGATCGACACATCCAGCGTCAGGAACCGCCGGGCTTCTGACCTTTCAGACCCGAACCAACCGCTGTCATCCGGCGCGCGGGTGGTGGCGACATGCACACGGTGCAAGGTGCCGACGCCCTGTGCATCGGGCCGCAACACCGTGACACCACGATCCGCGCAACCTGCCAGAGCCAAAACCATCGCCAGTATCGCGCGCCGCATCATCGCCTCCGGTTCAGGTGCGACAGACTTAGCGCAAGGCGGCACAAGCCGCTACAGCACGTAGCGGCTAAGATCGACCGAACGCGACAATGCGCCCAGATGGGTTTCGACATACCCGGCGTCCACGGTGACGGATTGGCCGCCACGATCAGGCGCAGCAAATGACAGGTCTTCGAACACGCGTTCCATCACGGTGTAAAGCCGCCGTGCGCCGATGTTTTCCACGCTGCGGTTGACCTCGGCGGCGATGCGGGCCAGGGCGGCGATACCGTCGAGGGTAAAGCTGACGGTGACCTGTTCAGTGCCCAGCAAGGCCGCATATTGCCGGGTCAGGGCGTTGTCGGTGTCGGTCAGGATGCGGATGAAATCGGCCTCGGTCAGCGGTTGCAATTCCACGCGAATCGGCAAGCGGCCCTGCAATTCCGGCAACAGGTCGGACGGTTTGGCGGTGTGGAACGCGCCGGACGCGATGAACAGGATATGGTCGGTTTTCACCGGGCCGTATTTGGTGTTGACGGTGGTGCCCTCGATCAGCGGCAACAGGTCGCGCTGCACGCCTTCGCGCGAGATATCGGCACCACGGGTTTCGGCGCGGGCGCAGACCTTGTCGATTTCGTCGATGAACACGATGCCGTTTTCCTGCACTGCGTCCAGCGCGGCGGCCTTGACCGCCTCGTCGTCCAGCAGCTTGTCGGCTTCCTCAGTCAACAGGATCGCGTGGCTGTCGGCCACGGTCATCCGCCGCCGCGTGCGCCGCCCGCCAAACGCCTTGAACAGATCGGCCAAGCCCTGCATCTGCGCCTCTTGTCCCGGCAGGCCCAACATCGGCGGGGCGGCATCCGCCACCTCGATCTCGATCATGGTCTGGTCCAGCTCGCCCGCGCGCAGCTTGCGGCGGAACATCTCGCGGGTCTGTTCGCGCGCACCGTCGCCTGCCAGTGCTTCGATCACCCGCGTTTCGGCGGCCTCGGCGGCGCGGGCCTGCACGTTTTCCCGCATCTGCGCGCGCACGGTGGTGATGGCAGCATCCATCAGGTCGCGGATGATGCTGTCGACATCGCGGCCGACATAGCCCACTTCGGTGAACTTTGTCGCCTCGACCTTCAGGAACGGCGCGCGCGCCAGTTTCGCCAGACGGCGGCTGATCTCGGTCTTGCCCACACCAGTGGGGCCGATCATCAGGATGTTCTTGGGGTAAACCTCGTCGCGCAGGTCCGCAGGCAGTTGCTTGCGCCGCCACCGATTGCGCAGCGCCACGGCGACGGCACGTTTCGCGTCCTGCTGGCCGATGATGTGGCGGTCCAGCTCGCTGACAATCTCGCGCGGGGTGAGGTCGGTCATGGGGTGTCCTAAATGCAATTGGATCGGAGATATGCTCTTTGTGCCCATGATTGAAGTGCCTTGACGTGTGTATATACAAAATGTAGCTTTTTCACGTGGTCAATGCATCTGCATTCTTGCAACCCCGTCAAGTACCACCAAGTACCACCAAGGGCAGTCCAGGGGATGTCCATGTTTGAATGGGACGAGAACAAGCGACTGTTAACATTGGAAAAACACCGTATCGACTTTGTGGATGCAATCGAGGTGATCATCAACGAGCCGTTAATCCTGCCAGCCAGAAGCGATCTTGAGACGCGTCTGATCGCAGTCGGTCCATTGGACGGTAAATTGATAGCAGTCATCTTTACGATGCGAGGCGACACATATCGTGTGATCACGGCAAGGAGGGCTCGGGACGATGAGCAACGAAGATATCAAGCGCTACACGCTGGAACAGGTCCGCGCACTCAAGAGTGAAACGGACTGGGATGCTTTGAGGTCTGCCGGGCCTTATGAAGGCCCGCAGGAATTCGAGGTGGACTGGTCGAAAGCCCGGATCGGATTGCCCGAACCAAAGGCAGCAGTCTCGATAAGGCTGGACCCGGATGTATTGGGGTTCTTCAAATCCCAGGGCAAAGGCTATCAGACCCGCATCAATGCAGTCCTGCGCGCGTATATGGAAGCAAAGCAGTCCGGTCAGGCCTGAATGACCTCCACCGTCAGATTGCCATTCGTGTAAACGCAAATCTCCGCCGCGATGGCCATGGCGCGGCGGGCGATGGTTTCGGCGTCATGGTCACTGTCCATCAGCGCCCGCGCGGCGGCGAGGGCGAACATGCCGCCCGATCCGATGGCGGCCACGTCATGTTCGGGTTCAAGAACATCGCCCGCCCCGGTGATGACATACAGCGCCGCGCCATCAGTCACGATCAGCATCGCCTCCAGTTTTTGCAGGTACTTGTCGGTGCGCCAGTCCTTGGCTAATTCCACGGCGGCGCGGGCGAGTTGGCCCGGTGCGGCCTCCAGCTTTTTCTCCAGCCGCTCCAGCAGGGTGAAGGCATCCGCTGTCGATCCGGCAAAGCCCGCCACCACGTCATGCCCGCCGGGCGACAGGCGGCGCACCTTGCGGGCGGTGCCCTTGATGACCGTCGCACCCAGGCTGACCTGCCCGTCACCCGCGATCACCACCCGGCCGCCCTTGCGGATGCCGATGATGGTGGTGCCGTGCCAGCCGGGGAAAGTGTCTGCCATGTCGCGCTCCATTCGTTCTGGTCTATATGGGACGCGGGCAAGGCGCGCGCAACAGGCGGGGATCATGGACCGGACGCTGCATTTCTATCTGGAACCCGCGTTGCTGGACAGTGCGCAGGCGGGGGCGCATCCGTTCATCGGGCGCGTGGCGGATGTGGCGCGGCAGGCGGGCCTTGGCGTGGTGTTTCATGGCAATGGCGCGGCGGATCGGGCTGGGTTCGACCCGAAACAACGCGCGATGTTTCACATGGTACAACCCTGGGGCCCGCGCGGACTCACGTTTCGGCGCGTCTATCACTATCCGTTCTGGGGGATCGAACCCACCGCCGAACGCTGGCGCTGGCATGTCGCGCAGACCTCGTTCGACGGCGCGCGGATTGACCGGCGCGAGGCGGCGCGCTTTGCCCGATACTGGCGGGAGCGGCTGTTCGGGGCCGATGCGCTGGCACCGCGCCGCGCCGGGTTCATCTATGTGCCACTTCAAGGGCGGCTGTTGGACCATCGCAGCTTTCAGTCCTGCGCGCCGATTGACATGCTGCGCGCTGTTTTGGCCGCCGATCCGCGCCCGGTGGTGGCGGCGCTGCATCCGAAAGAGACATATGGCCCGGATGAACTGGCCGCGCTGAGCGCGCTGGAGGCCGCGTATCCCCGGCTGGAGGTGACGCTGGGCCGGATGGCGGAACTGCTGGCCGCCTGCGATGTCGTGGTGACGGAAAACTCCAGCGCGGCGTTTAACGGCTATTTCTTTGCCAAGCCTGCGGTGCTGTTCGCGGGGGCGGATTTTCATCACATCGCGCTGCAACCGGGTCGGAACCTGACAGATACGCTAGACGCTGCGCGCTATCACGCGCCCGATTACGACGGATACCTGTGGTGGTTCTGGCAGGAGATGAGCATCAATGCCGGTCGCCCCGAAGCGGATGCCAAGATCGCCATGGCGTTCCGTCGGGGCGGGTGGGTGTAAAGGCGCTGTCACGCGCCCTTTGGCGATCAGATCGCGCCGTCGATCCAGCTTTTCAAAGACGCCTTGGGGGCGGCACCGGCGCGGTTCGACACCACCTTGCCGTCCTTGAAGATGAACAACGCGGGGATACCGCGCACACCCAGTTGGGCCGCGATCTGCTGGTTATTGTCCACGTCGATCTTGGCGATCTTTACTGTTCCGCCGTATTCAACGGCCAGCTCTTCCAGAGCTGGACCGATCTGGCGGCAGGGGCCGCACCATTCGGCCCAGAAATCGACGACAACCGGAACGGTGGAATTCTTGACCTCGGCCTCAAAGGTGGCGTCGGTGACGGCAACGGTATTGGCACCCATATCTCATCTCCTGAATATGTTGCGACCAAGTTAGGCACCCGCCTGACCAGCGTCAAGGGATGCCGCCCTTTGCAACGCCGCCGTCACCAAATCGTGGGGCAGGGGCATCAATTGCCCGGTGCGGGTCCAGACCAGCGCGGTTTCCACCCGGCGGTCGGGATACAGCGCCGAGAGCGCGGCGGCATAGGCGCCCATCTGCCGCAACAGCCCGTCAGGCACATCGGTGGCGGTGGCGGGCAGGGCACGGTTGGTCTTGAAATCAACGGCCAGAACGGAACCCGGGCGCAGGATCAGCCGGTCGATGATGCCATAAACGCGGCCCAGACCGGGCAGCGTCACGCTGAACGGCTGCTCGGACAGCGCGTCGGGGCCAAAAAGAAACGCAAGGCCGGGGTTGTCCAGCGTCGCGAGTGCCTCGGTCACGGCCATGTCCCGCAGCGGGTCGGGCAGGTCATGGCCCTGTGCCAGCCCTGCGGCGACTTGGGCGCGCATCGCGGGCGGCGTTGCGGGCAGGCGGTCGAGCAAGCCGTGCACCAGCGCGCCGTAGGATTTGGCGGCGGCCTCGTCCAGCCCTTCACCCGGCAGCGCCTTGGCCCCGCCCAGCGCGGAGGGGCTGATGGGTTTCGCCTGCTTGGGCGCGGTCGGGGCGTGGGTTTGGGTCCAAGCGGGCAGAACCGTGGTGGGCGCGGCGGGTTGCGACCCGACCGCCATCAAAGGCAGGTCCGACCAGCCGTCGCTTTCCAGCCGCTTGCCCGCGCCGAAATCGAACACATGCGGCGTGGCACCGGCCATCACGGCGGTCAAACGCGCGAACCAGCCGTCACTATCGTCTTTGACATCGCCCGCACCGGCAAGGATCAGCCATTTTTCCGCCCGCGTCATTGCCACATACAGCAGCCGGTCGCGTTCCGCCTGCCGCGCGGCAAGGGTCGCCCCGCGCATATCGGCATAGATCGCGGGTTGATCCTTGGCGGGCAGCCACCACCAGCACAGCCCGTCATGCAGCACCACCTGCGCCTCATTCGGCTCGCGCCGTTCCATCGTGTCGGGCAGAATGACGATCGGGCTTTCCAGCCCTTTCGCGCCATGCACCGTCATCACCCGGATCTCATCCGCGCCGCCATCCATCTGGCGTTTGATGTCCAGATCGTCGGTCTGCATCCAACCCAGAAACCCGGTCAGCGACGGCGTGTCGTTGTCCTCATAGGCCAGCGCCTGCGCCAGAAAGGCGTCGATGCCGTCCTGCGCCTCGGGCCCCAGCCGCGCCAGCAACCGGCGGCGGCCATCGTGGCGGATCAGGATGCGCTCGATCAGGTCATAGGGGCGCAGGAAATCGGTCTGATCGCGCAGATCGCGCAGCATGGCCCATGTGTCGGGATGATCGGCCTGCGCCTCACGCAGGGTCTGCCACAGGCTGCGCGGGCCGCGGCCATGCGCCAAGCTGAACAGCGCCTGTTCCGACCACCCCAACAGCGGCGAGCGCAGTGCGGTCGCCAGCGCCAGATCATCCTCGGGCGTGGCCAGAAACGACAGCAGCGCCGCCAGATCGCGCACCGCCAGCTCTGCACCCACCTTCAGACGATCCGCCCCGGCTATCGGCAGCCCCGCCGCTTTGCAAGCGCGGATGATCGCGCCGAACAGCGCCGAGCGGCGTTGCACCAGGATCAGGATGTCACCCGCGCGCACCGGGCGGCGGGTCAGGGGGACACCGGGGCGGGGTTGCACCGGGATCGTCTCTGACGCGATCATGCGGGCGATGTCCTGCGCGATGCGCGCGGCCAGCCGCGTGTCGTGGTGATCCGGGCTGACCCAGTCCAGCGTGGCATCGTCGGGCGGATCGTCCTTGGCGGCCGGTTCCACCACCGGCCACAGATCGACACGTCCCGGCAGATCGGCGTGAAACGCGCGGTGCTCGGCGTCGTCAAACCCGGACGCGGCGCGCCCGTCAAACGTGCGGTCCACCAGCGACAGGATCGTGGCGGATGAGCGGAACGAATATTGCAGCGTGGTGGTTTCCAGCGGCGACCCCGGTTTCAGGCGGTCGGCAAAGCGCGCGCGCATCGCATCGAACGCACGCGGATCGGCGCCCTGAAACGAATAGATCGACTGTTTCTTGTCACCAACGACGAAAATCGTGCGCGCCCGGTTGTCGCGCGCGCCGACGCCAGAGGTCATTTCCTCGGACAGCCGTTCGATCACCTGCCATTGCAGCGGGTTGGTATCCTGAGCCTCGTCCACCAGAATATGGTCGATGCCGCCATCCAGCCGATACAGCACCCAAGCCGCCACATCGGACCCGGCCAACAGATCGCGCGCCTTCTGGATCAGGTCGTCGAAATCCAGCCAGCCGCGCAACAGCTTGCGGTCCTGATAGGCGCGCAGGAACGGGACGGCAAAGGCGTGCAGATCGGCGGTGGCATCCAACGCTGCGATAGCGGCCAGATGATCGCGCGCGGCGTCCACGCGGGTCATGAAAGCGTCGAGGTCGTCGGTCAGATGGGCGACGGCGTTGCGCACGGCGGTGTGGTTGGCCTGCGGAAGGCGGCCCGTCAGCAAGACATCCTTTGAATCGTAGAACAGGCCGAACAAGGCGTGCAGCGTGTTTAACGTCGGAGCCGTATAATCAAGCGCGCCAAACGCGGCGGATTTGTCCTGATAGGATTTGGTTTGCGTGGCAAGGATGCGACAGAAGTCCGCCATCAAGGCCGCCTCCGACCCGTCAAACGCTATCGCCAGCGCGTCCTCGCGGCGCGCCGCGGGTGTCAGGCCAAACCGCGGGGCAAGCGTGGCGCGGGTCTGTCCGCCCGGAAACCCGGCGCGCTTTTCCACGATGCTTTTCGCCAAGGCGTCAAAATCCACCCCGGACAGCCGCGCTGCCACCCGTTCCATCGCGGCGCGATGCGGGCCCTCTGCCATGTCGCGCATCAGGTCGGCGCGCAACAGGGCCGCCGCGCGGTCGTCCATCTCGCGGAATTGCGGCGATACCTGGGCCTCCAGCGGGAACCGCCGCAACAGCGCGGCACAGAACGAATGGATGGTCTGGATTTTCAACCCGCCCGGCGTTTCGATGGCGCGGGCAAAGAGCGTCCGCGCCTCATTGAGCCGCGCGGTATCCAGGGTCTGCTCCAGCCCCAGATCGAACAACTGCTGTGTCAGGGTCGCATCGTCCAGCATCGCCCAGGCCCCAAGACGGGCGAACAGGCGGTTCTGCATCTCGGTCGCTGCGGCCTTGGTATAGGTCAGGCACAACACCCGCTGCGGCGCGACCCCGTCCAGCAACAGCCGCGCCACCCGGTCGGTCAGCACACGGGTCTTGCCCGATCCGGCATTGGCGCTGACCCAGGTCGATGTGTCGGGCCGCGCGGCAAGGATCTGCGCAGCGGTGGCGTCATTGCGGGTCATGTCAGCACCTCGGGCGTGGCGGGCGTGGTTTCGTCCCATTCGCCAAAGCGGGCAAGGTGGTCATAGTCGCCGGGATAGGCGCTGCGTTCCATCTGTTTGCGCGCGGTGAACCCGGCCCCGCCGTCCAGATAATGCGCCAGCAGACGGCCCAGCCAGTCCCAGGTGGCAGCGACAAAATCCGCGCCATCCTTGGTGACCAGCGGCGCGCGTTGCACCTCGGCCTTGGACCCGATGCCAAGGAAGGCGGCCTGTGCCGTATCCGCAGGCGCGATGCCGTCGAACGCGCCGCGCTGGACCATTGCGGCGGTCAGTTGCAACTGCCGGTCAAAGCGGGCCTGTTGCTTTTCCGACGGCAGGCTGCCGGTTTTATAGTCATAGAGATGCACCCGGCCATCGGCGGCGACATCAATGCGGTCGGCCTTGCCCGACAGGGTAAAGCCAAAGCGCGGCAATTCAGTGCGCCCGCGCACCTCGAACCCAAGCGGCGTGGCGGTCTGCTGCCGCGCGGCCTCATGGGTCACGATTTCGGCGGCGATGCGGGTCAGGCGCGCCTGCCACAACATCCTCACCTCGGGCCAGGGCACGGTTTGGGCCAGAATCGTCGCGGCATCGGCCAAAAGCTGATCCGCCGTCAGATGCGCGTCATCCGCCGTGGCGCGGCGGACAAAGGTTTCCAGCGCGGTATGCAGCGCGTTGCCCTTGAGCCGCGCATCCGCCGATTGCGTTAGTGGGTCCAAGGGCGTCAGCCGCAGGATTTCGCGGGCATAGATCGCGTAGGGGTCGCGCACCAAGGTTTTGATCTGGGTGATCGACAGCTTGGTCAGCCGCGCGCGGGGCGGCGGGACCGGCGCGGGGCGGGGCGCTGGGGCGGTGCGGTCTGTCGCCTCCAGCGCATCAGACAGATGTAGCCAGGCCGTGCCGCGCGCGCGCATTGCAGCGACGGCCTGCGGACCGCCAGTGTCACGCAACCCGTCCAACAGGTTCAACAGCCGGTTCAACCAGCGGGATGGCACCGTCTGCGCCTCGTCGCCGCGCAGGGACCGGGTCATCCAGACCTCGGGCGCGGCCACCGCCTGTTGAAAATCATGCGCCGACAGCCCGACGCGGCGTTCGGGCAGCAACAGACCCGCTTCTGCCCGCATGGCCCGGTTCAGCCACGGATCGGGCGGCGGGGCGGCGGGCCAGATGCCATCGTTCAGCCCGGCAAGGATCAACAGGTCCGCGCCCTGCACCCGCGCCTCAAGCGTGCCCCAGATCAGGATGCGCGGGTCGGGGTCGGTGGCCGACCGCACCTCTTCGCCCGCCAGCAGCGCATCCAGCAGATCAGCGAAATCAGTGGGCGACATGACGCCGCCATAGGGGGCCTCTTGGGCCAGATCATCCATCACCGCGCGCGCGTTGGCCCCGGCGTCAGCCTCCCACAGCCCGCCGGACCCCGGCATCGGCCCGCCTGCCAGACTTTCGGCCAAGGCGCGGTGATGCGCCACCAGATCGGTCAGCGGCGCAGGCCGCGCGGTCGCGGCGCAGAACCGGGCGATGACCCAGGTGGTCCAGTCCTGCACATCGGCGTCCTGTGTCGCGGCCCATTCGGTCAGCCGGTCGGCATCGGGAAACGGCATCCCGTGGCGGCGGATATGCAGTTCCAGCATCCGCGCGCGGCGCAGATGTGGCCCGCGCCCCGGCCCGGAATGGCACAGCGGATGCTTCAGCACGATCAACAGGCGTTCCGCTGTCAGCCGGTCGCGCATCAGGTCCGCCACATGGCGCAGAAACCGTCCCGGCGCGGACAGGCGCAGCGGCAAGCCCGCGCTGTCATCCGCGATCAGCCGCCAGCGGTCCAGATGCGCCTGCACCGACCGGGTCAACAGCCGGTCGGGCGTGATCAGCGCGGCGGTGCGGTTTTCCTCGGCTGCGGCACGCAGGCGCAGCGCGATGGCGAGGGCTTCGTGGCGGCGCGAGGGTGCTTCCAGCAGGGTAACGTGATCGGTGGCGGGCATCAGATCGGTCAAAGCCGGCCCCTCGGCGCGCCAGCAATCGGTGACGGGCGCGGGCCGCAGCGCCAAAGATATCAGCCGGTTGCGCGCCGGATCGGGTGCCGCCGCCCCCGGCCAAGGCGCGATATCCTGCGGCCCGATGGTCAGGTCCGCCATCAAGCGGCGATAACGCGCCTGCGGGTGATCCTCTGCGGTCAGAGGGTCGCGCAGATCGTCCCAGGCGGCGTGCGGCATGGCGAAGTCATACCCCGGCAGCACCACCGCGCCCTGCGGCAACCGCGCAACAGCCATCATCAACAGCCGCATCGTGGCGCGCGATCCGGTGGAACCGGCCACAATCACCGGATGGGCGGGCGGCGCGGCCTGCCATGCGGCGATCTGGTCCAGCACGGCGGCGCGTTGGCGGGCCTGTGCATCGGGGCCGATGTCCGTGCGCGCCATGTAATCCGCGACAATGCCCAGAAACGCCTGCGCGCGCGCCCAATGTGCGGAATGACCCGACACATCCAGCGCCGCGATACGGGCGGGGGGCACGTCTTCGCCCTGCATCTCGTCCATCAGCGCAGCAAGGCTGTCGGCCAGATCATACAGCGCGGCGCGCGGCGCGAGATCGGGCTGCGCCTCCAGTAGCCGCGCGATCAGCCGCGCCAGCTCCAGCCGCCGCCGCAGGGGCGATGCTGCGCGCGCATCGGGCGGGGTCAGCGATTGTAACGTGTCGATCCGGGGCAACAGCACCGGGGGGCCATCGTGGAACAGATCAGTCAGCCGCCGCTGCATCCGGGCTGTGTTCACGATTATCCGCACCCGCGCGAGGTGTTCAGGCGGGCGATGGGCATGGGCTGTGCGCAGATGCGCCACCAAGGCGCGCGGGTAATCGGTGCCGGGCGGCATGCCAAACACACGCGGCTTCAGGATCGGGTCAAACATCGCGCGCCAGCATCTGTTCGGCCAACGCGATGCCTTCGGGGCGGCCGACGTCGCACCACTGGCCGGGATAGTCCAGCAGATGCAGTGTGCCGCGATCCAGCATCCCCTGCCACAACCGGTTCAGCGAAAACACCCGGTCCGGGATCGCGGCCAGCCCATCGGTCGTAACGATTTGCGCGCCAGTATAGACCCGCCCCAGCCCGCGCCGCGCGGGGACATCAGCGGTGAAATCACCCGCACCGGTGTAACCCGTGGCGCGCGCGACAGGCAGGCACAGCAGCAGCGCCTCCATCTCGGGCTGCCATGCCGCGGCCAGCAGGGCCAAGGGGTTCGGCCCGCGCCATGCGTAATCGGTGTTCAGCGTGAACACCGGCCCCTCCCCCAGCAGCGGCAAGGCATGGCGCAGCCCGCCGCCGGTTTCAAGGATATCTGGCTGTTCGGGCGACAGCACCACGTCGGTTCCCGCCAGATGTGCGGCGATCTGATCGTTCAGATAATGCGTGTTCACCACGATACGGCGCGGGGCCACACCGCGCGCGATGTCCAGCGCGTGATCCAGCAAGGCCCGCCCCGCGACCGGGATCAAAGGTTTGGGCCGGGTGCGGGTCAGATCACCCATCCGCGTGCCGAACCCGGCCGCGAACAGCATCACAGCATCGGGACGGTTCCGCATAGGTCTTTCAGCCTTTGCAACAGGGCGGGCGTGGGGACGGGCAGGTCGGCGCGGATGCACGCGGCGATCGGGGCCAATGCAGGGTGCGACAGACAGCGGTCCAGATGGCCCCAGACGCGCGGGATCAGGTCCACATAATGCGGCTTGGCATAATGCAACGACAGCCGCGCGAAGACGCCAAGGATACGCAGGTTCCGCTGCGCGCCCAAGAGGTGATAGGCGCGGTCGAACGCGGCGGCGTCCTGCCCGGTGCGCGTCACATAGTGCGCGATGGTCGCCCGTTCGATGTCAGAGCCGACATCGCGGCGGGCGTCCTGCAACATCGACACCAGATCATAGGCCGGATGCCCGGTCATCGCATCCTGAAAATCCAACAGCCCGGTGCGCGCCGCCCCGGCACGATCCGGCAGCCAGATCAGGTTTTCCGCATGGTAATCGCGCAGGATCATCACGGGCGCGCGCGGCGCGATCTGGTCCAGCAAGGAGGCGCATTGGGCCATGAACGGGTCGATCCCCGTATCATCGCCCAGCGCACCCCGGCGATACCAGGTCCAGGCCAGCGCGGCCATCCGGGTCATCGTCGCCGTGTCATAGGGTTTCAGGTCCGGCGCGGGCGGGTGGGCGTGCAGCGTGATCAGCGCGTCGGTGGCGTTGGTGTAAAGCGTCTGTTCCAGATCCGGTGCGCCGGGGATCACGCGCGCGAACAATGCGTCGCCCAGATCCTCCAGCAGCAGGAAACCAGACACCTCATCAGCAGCGTAAACTTGCGGCGCGGACAGGCCAAGCGCGGACAGATGGCGCGCGACGCGGACGAAGGGGCGCACATCCTCGCCCTTGGCGGGGTCGGCGTCCATCAGCACGGCGGTGCCGCCACCCGCCCGATGCAGGCGGAAATATTTCCGGTTGGACGCGTCACCGGCCAGCATCACGGGCGCAATACCCGCCCAGTCGGTCCCGGTCAGAAAAGAGGTGGCCAGCGCGGCGCGGTCAGTCATGGCACGATATCCTTCAAGCGGTCCGGCCAGCCGTCGCCCGCCACGCATGTGATCTGCCGCTGGTCATCGCCCGCCCCTTGCGCAAACACAAGCCGCAGCGCACCGGGCGGCAGGCGTATGCCCAGACGGTCGGGCCATTCGATCAGGCAGATCGCGCTGTCAAAGGCGTCGGACAGGCCAAGCTCTTCGACCTCGGACGGGTCGGTCAGGCGATAGAGGTCGGCATGCCAGATCGGGCCTGCCACGCTGTCATAGACCTGCACCAGCGTGAAGGTGGGTGACGGCACATCTTCGGGCCGGATCAGCAGCGACTGGATCAGCGCGCGGGCGAAATGCGTCTTGCCGGCGCCGATGGGCCCGTCCAGCAGCAGCACATCGCCAGACCGCAAGCGCGCGCCGATCCGGCGGGCAAGGGCGGCTGTGTCATCGCTGGACTGGCTGGCGAACAGGATCATGGCCCAAGGTTTAACGGCCCTGTGCGGTGCCGCAAGAGGCGCAACCGTTTCAGGGAACAAAAGCCAGCGCCGGGTGCGAGGCTTTTGGCGCGGGGTCTTTTGCGGTGGTCGCAAAAACAACCATGGCCGATCCGCCGGGCAAAGCCGCCGCATGGCACATCACCTGCGCCCCATCGGTTTTCGTGATCAGCAAAGCTGGCGGTGCCGTGCCGGTTTTGGTCAGGAACGCCTGAACCGCGGTCCAGTCGACGTCAGTTGCGCTGTCCGCCTGCCAATGCCGCAACGCATCCGTCACGGTCGTGTCGCTGAACGCAAGGTCGGGATTGGCGCGCCACAAGGTGCCATAGGCGGTGTTCGACAGGATCAGCACCCCGGTGGGCGAGAACACCGCGATGGCCTCTGGCAATTGGTTCAGCACAGCGCGGCCCAGCCCCAACTCGCTGCGAAACCGCCGGGTGAGGGTCATTTCCGCCGAGATATCCTCGAACACGAAGGCAATCGCGCCATCCGGATGCGGACGCCCGGTGACGCGATAGGTCTGCCCGCCGGGCAGCACCCAGGTTTCCAGAAATTTGCCATCGGCGGCGGCGGCGACCAGTTGGGCCATGCGGTGCCGCCAGGACGCATAGTCGCGCGGCTCCGGCATGGTCTGACTGTCGCGCATCCGGTCGAAAACCGCGCTGAGTGTCGGCCGCGATGACAGGAAATCGGCGGGAAGGGCCGTCAGGTCGATCAGCGCCGGATTGAACAGCGCCAGCCGCCGGTCGCGGTCAAAGATCGCCAGCCCGATGGACAAGGTGGCAAAGGTCTTGGTCAGGGTTTGCACAAAATTGCGCTGGGCGGTTTCGGCCTGCACCACGTCGTCGATGCAGAGCGCGTAATGCAGCACGTTGTCGCCGCTGCGCGCGGTGGTCACGTTGAACCAGCGCAGCCCGCCCCCCGGCAGCGCCAGCGACACGCGCTGCGGCGTCACCTTGGTCGGGTCAAGGTCGGCGGGCGCAAACAGCGGTGCAATGCCGCGCGCGGCGGGAAAATCCGGCATCAGCCGCTGTGCCAGCCGCAGGTAGGTGCCGTTGGCCCATGTGATCCGCTGTCCGCGCCCGGTTTGCCAGACGGCCAGCGGCGATTGATCGGCGGCGCGGCGCAGCGTGGGCATCTCTTCGATCTGACGCAACAGGTCGGCATCGGCGTGCCGCGCGTGTTCCGGCGCAAGATCAAGCCGCACCCGTCCACCCATCGCTGTCAGGCACAGGGGTTGGATATGGCCCGCCGTGCCGGGGGCCAGCCTCAGCAGCCCACCGTCAAGATCATCGCGCAGATCAACGGGGCGGGCCGGAAACCCCGGAAACAGCGGCGCAAAGATGCGCGCGGCCTGATCCCAGCCGGATTGCGGGTCCGGCGTTGGCCCCAGCAAGGCGCGCGCCGCCGGGGACGCGTCCAGCAGGCGATCGCCCTCGAACAGCATCGAGATCGACTGATCCTGCGCCTGCGCGGCGATCATCCGCAGCCGCGCGCGGCGTTCGGCCCGCCACAACACGACTACGGCCCCCAGCAATAGGGCCAGCCCGGCATGAAACAGCGATCCCGCAAAGATCAGATCAGGCATGGCGCATCCGGGGCAAGGCAAGTCATGCCAAGGCTTGCCCCCTTCCCGGTTAAGGTCCGGTTAACGTCAGATCAGCAGCGGGCGATTTTCGCCCAATGGGGCCGCCGCGCGCGCCGCTGCGTCAATGCGGTCACGCGGCCAGACAACCGCGACCACAGCGCCGCAGCGGTCGGGCTGTTCACTGGGGGGCAGGAAGGCGTCGCCGCCGTTGGCAAAACTGAGGTCAGCCCCCGTGCGTTCCAACAGCGTCTTGGCGATGAACAGGCCCAGCCCCATGCCTTCATACCCCGGACGCTGCCCGCCGCGCCGCCGTGCCACAAAGGGATCCCCGATGCGCCCGATCAGATGCGCGGGATAGCCCTGCCCGTCGTCCATGATCCGCACCATGATCCGGGTCTGGTCCCATTCACAGTCGATCCAGACCCGGTCCCGCGCGAAATCCACCCCATTCTGCACCAGATTGCGCAGGCCGTGGATGATTTCGGGCGACCGCAGCACGGTCGGATGCGGCAAATCAGCCGCCCCGCTGGGACCGGCATCGAACAGCACGGTCTTGCCCCGCGCCAGATGCGGCTCTGCCGCCTCGCGCAGCACGGCCATCAACGGGGCCTGCCGCAGATGCAGGTCGTCCTTTCCGGCCTGCCCCATCGACCGCAGGATATCGCGGCAACGGTCGGCCTGCGCGCGGATCAGGCGGGCATCATCTTGCAGGTCGGGGCGGTCGGACAGTTCTTCGATCAACTCCGCCGAGGTCAGTTTGATGGTGGCCAGTGGCGTGCCCAGTTCATGCGCGGCAGCGGCGACCACCCCGCCGATGTCGGTCAGTTTCTGTTCGCGCAACAGCGCCATCTGCGTCGCCTCCAGCGCGTCCGACATCGCATGCATCTCGACCGCGACGCGGCGGGCATAGAGGCTGAGGAACACCACCGCGATCACGATGGCGACCCAATTGCCGAACAGGAACAGGTCGGGCACCCGCAGATATTCACCGGTTTCGGTCATCAGCGGCATATGTGCGCGCGCCAGAATGGTCGCCAGCGCAATCGCGGTCAGCCCCAGCATCACGGTGGACCGCGCGGTCAGCACCCCCGCCGACACCATCACCGGGCCCAGCAGCAGCACATAGAACGGGTTGTGCAGCCCGCCCGAAATGAACAGCAAAAGACCCAGTTGCAGCAGATCGAACAGCACCATCAGCAGGTTTTCAGTTTCGGTCAGCCGCTTGGTTTCCGGGAAAATCACCATCGCGATCAGGTTCGCGATGATGGCGGTGCCGATCACCAGCAGGCATAGCCCTAGGTCAAGTTGCAGGTCATACATCGCCTGCGCGAAGATGATTGCGCCGACCTGTCCGGCGATGGCGATCCAGCGCAACAGGATCACGGTGCGCAGCCGGATCCAGTTGCCGCGCTGACGGCCTTTGAAAAGCCCGATGGAAAGATCACTCATCTGTGCGATTTCGTCCTGTTGTGTGGCCGCCATCGGTCAAATATGGCAGCGCTGGCGGTTTAATCCATCCCTGGCGCTGCGCCGGAACCATGAAAGGGTGTTGCATGACCAAGGTTTACACGGGGCTCGCGGTTCTGGTTGCAGTGGCGGCCTTGGGAGCTATGGCGTGGGTCGCGCTTAGGCCCGCAAATGGCGACAAATACGCGCAATGCCGGGGGGCGGCGATTGCAGGTGGTGGGCAGTTGGGCGGGCCGTTCACGCTCGTCAGCGAAACCGGACAGACCGTGACCGACAAAGAGGTGATCACCGCGCCGTCGCTGGTCTATTTCGGCTATACGTTTTGCCCCGATGTCTGCCCGTTGGACAATGCGCGCAATGCAGAGGCCATCGAGATTCTGGAAAGCCGGGGCAGAATCGTAACGCCGGTGTTCATATCGGTCGATCCACAGCGCGACACGCCCGAGGTGCTGGCGGATTTCACCGATAACCTGCATCCGCGCATGATCGGCCTGACCGGCAGCGAAGAGCAGGTGCGCACCGCCAGCCTTGCCTATCGGACCTATTTCAAGAAACAAGAGGCCGACAAGGCTGATCCGAATTACTATCTGATCGACCATTCCACGTTCAGTTACCTGATGTTTCCGGACGAGGGTTTCATCGAGTTCTTTCGCCGCGATCTTCCGCCCGATCAATTGGCCGACAAGGTGCAGTGTTTCCTTGATGCGCGTTGAACGGGGAAAGTTTGACGGAACGATGACAGCGGGCTACGTTCTTGCGCTAGCCGGCATTGGTTCGGCAAGGAGTTGCACATGAACGACGCAGAGCTTGATCTGGGCGAAGACGCGACGCTGTTATTGGTCGATGATGACGATGCGTTTCTGAAACGTCTGGCCAAGGCGATGGAAAAACGCGGGTTCGACGTCGAGATGGCCGCGACCGTGGCCGAGGGCAAGGCGATGGCCGCCGCGCGCCCCCCTGCTTATGCGGTGTGCGATCTGCGGCTGGAAGACGGTAACGGGTTGGACGTGGTCGAAGTGCTGCGCGACAAGCGGCCCGATTGCCGGATCGTTGTGCTGACCGGCTATGGCGCGATTGCGACGGCTGTTGCGGCGGTCAAGATCGGCGCGACCGATTACCTGTCGAAACCGGCCGATGCGACCGACATCACCAATGCGCTGCTGTCGCGTGGCGATACCCTGCCGCCACCGCCGGACAATCCGATGAGCGCGGATCGCGTGCGCTGGGAACATATCCAGCGCGTCTATGAAATGTGCGACCGCAATGTCAGCGAAACGGCGCGGCGGCTGAACATGCATCGCCGCACCTTGCAGCGCATTCTGGCGAAACGCAGCCCGCGTTAAAGCAGGGTGATGTTGGACCGGGTCGAGATGACCTGCCGTTCCAGTTCCTCTGTCGCGCTCAGATACCAGTCCAGCCCTTCCTGGCCCTGATCGCGCGCGGCAACCATGGCATCGCGGGTGGCGCGGGTCTGTTCGCCAGAGGCCAGCAGCGCAGCGGCAAGATCGCTGCGCGTCTGCCGGATCGCAGTCAGCCGCGCATCATAAGTGGCTTGGGGCAAAGCGCCCTTTGCTACCTGTTGCCGCAGATCGGCGAGTTCGGCGTCCTGGGCCGCGACAAGCGTGGGCACATCGGTGGCGACGCGACGCATCTGGTCCCGCGCGCGTGATATCGCGGGCAGGACGGCAGAGGGCGCGATGATTTCGATCTGTTTGGCAATCTGGCGCTTGCCCTGTGCGTGACCGGCGATGCCGCCAATCGCGCCGCCCACCACGGCGGCCTGCAAGCACCCGCTGTCGCCCACGACGCTTGACAGACCACACCCGAGAGCCGCGCCAAGGGCCGCGCCCTTGATCGTGGATTTGCGCAGCATCTCGGCGGTCAGATCGCGCAGCGCGGTGGCCTGTTCGGTGACTTGGCTTTCCCGTGAGGACACAACGCCTGCCGAAATCCCGGCATCCGCGCGCGACACATCGCGTGCCGCACAGCTTGCCACGCCACAAGCGACCACAATCGCCAGACCAAAATGAACTATCCGCATCCTGCCACCCTTTCGTGCATCCGTTCCCGGCTTTTCCCGAAACAATGCGGCGCAATTCGGGCGATTTGTCAGAAAATCAGCGCCCTATCACAAAGAATAGCGTGTCAGCACCCGGTCCACGGTCAACCCGTTGTCCAGAGTGACGCCATGCTGATGGCCCCAGGTTTCAAAGCCGCGCGCCCGGTAATAGGTCAGGCCGCTGCTGTTATCTGCGCGGATGGTGGCATTGATCGCGGTGAACCCGGCGGCGCGGGCGGCCTTGCGGGTGGCGTCGAACAGGCGGGTGCCGATGCCAAGCCCGTGGCGGCGGTGATCGACGAAGCTGGCGATATCGACCATGCCGGGGGGCAAGTCAGGGTGGATATGCACCCATTGAAACCCAAGCACGGCCCCGCCGTCATCCTCGGCCAGATGCCAGATCGAGCCGGGTTCCGCCATCCAGTCGCGCAGATCGTCGCCCGTGACGGGCCGGGTCATCGCCGTGGTACCGCCAATCGCGATGATCTCGTTCAACAGCGCGGCCATCGCGGCGGCATCAAAGGTGCGGGCGGGGCGGATATGGATCATGCCGATTGGATAATGTGGAACAAGGCGATCGGGCAACCGCCAAGCGCGGCACCGTCCGCCCGGCAAGGGGCATACCTGTTGCCAGCAAACCACAGCTCTCACGAAAACAGCGGAAATCTGTGGAGGTGACAACACATGACCGACCCCTGCTGAACCTGTTTCCGCTAGTGGTTCCGCAACTGCGTCGTAACGACGCGTTACCGATCATTCACAACGGCGAGAGCACAAAGTGACAACGATATTCAAGATCGCCACCGCAGTGGCACTGGCAGTGGGCTTTGGTGGTCAGGTCGCAGCGCAAACCATTGGCACCGCCGGTGTGCCGACAGGTTTCGGAATCGCGGGCGGCACGCTGGCCTTGTCGATGTCCGGCTCTTACGGACCAGAGCGCACCGGCGGCCCGAACCCGACAAACGGCGACGCGTCGGGCTCGGTTCTTCTGGGTTTCGGCAACCCGGTCAGCGGACTTGGTGTGCAGGGCGGCGTCAACGTGACTTCGTTCCGCAATTTTGGCGCGTCGGGCTATCTGTCCTTTGGTGTGCACAAGATGTTTCAGGCCAACGAGCGCGGTGTTTACTCGATCGCGCTGAACGGCTCCCATCTGGCGCCTTGGGGCGATGCCGAACGGCTGGATCCCGGTGCCTCGCTGGTGGGCAGCTATCTGACCTCGCTCGGCGGCAATCTGGCGATGATCTCGCTGGGGGCTGCGACGGATACCAACAATGCCCGTGACGTCGAAGGTATCTTTGGCTTTGGCATTGGTGTGTCGCAGAATGTCGCCGTCAGCATCGGCCAGATCGGCAATGATCGCACGGCGGTCGGTGTATCCTTTGCGCCGTCGCTGCTGGGTGGTAATACGCTGTCAGTGTCGGTCAACCACAATCACCGCACCAATGACAACACGCTGGTTGTCGATATCGGCCGTGCGTTCGGCCTGTTCAAGCAATAAGGAAACGTCATGAAAAAAGTCATTCTTGCTGCTGCTCTGTCCTTGGGGGCTGCGACGCTGGCGCAGGCCGGTTCCAATCCCGTTGTCACGGGTGTTCCGGTTACGATCACCACGTCGATCACAATTCCGACCGTCACCTCTGAGGTCGGTGTCCCCGTGGGTGGCAGCATCCCGGTGTTCTTCATCGTGACGCCGCCGACGTCGGTGGGCGGCTCCTTCACCTTCCGGTTGGTTGCCGGCAACGGCGCCTGAACCGCAGGGCCACTGTCCTAGCACGCCGCCAGCAACGCGGCGTGCCGTGCGACATATGCGGCGCGCACCGCCACTGGTGGGCGCAGCAGGATTTCCAGCCCGGCGATCAACGCCGGGTCGGGTTTGCCAAAGAACTTGTCCGCCTCGGCGGGTGAAAAGCCGGCGATGCGCGTCGCCTCCATCCAGGCGGACAGTTTGTCAGCGGCCTTGACGCGTTTCTTGATCGGCGCGGGAATGGTCGCGGGCAGGCCGAACCGGATATGAATCGCCGCCGTCAGCCGGTCATCCAGCGCGCCATAGCCGGGGCCGACGGCAGCCTTGACCGGCGATATCATGTCGCCGATGACATATTCCGGCGCATCATGCAGCAGTGCCGCCAACCGCCATTTCGAAGGCGCGGCGGGGTCGATCCGTGCAAACAGCGTTTCCACCAGCAGCGAATGTTCCGCGACCGAATAGGCGAAATCGCCCTGCGTCTGCCCGTTCCAGCGCGCAACAAAGGCCAGCCCATGCGCGATATCGGCAATCTCGATATCCATCGGCGTCGGGTCCAGCAGATCAAGCCGCCGACCCGACAGCATCCGTTGCCAGGCGCGCGGTTGTTTCATCTCTGCCTCCGGGTTCGGACGACACGATATCCCCGGCAGCGCTGCATTGTCGAGATGGGTGGTTGGTGCTATGTGCCCGCCCAAGCAAGCATTCATGGAGACCAACAGATGCAGACCGATTACATCGTCAAGGATATTGCGCTGGCCGATTTTGGCCGCAAGGAACTGGTGATCGCGGAAACCGAGATGCCGGGCCTGATGGCGCTGCGCAAGGAATTTGGCGAGACAAAGCCGCTGACCGGTGCGCGCATCGTCGGATCGCTGCACATGACGATCCAGACTGCGGTTCTGATCGAAACGCTGGTGGCGCTGGGCGCGGATGTGCGTTGGGCGTCCTGCAACATCTTTTCGACCCAGGACCATGCGGCCGCCGCGATTGCCAAGGCCGGTGTGCCGGTGTTCGCGATCAAGGGCCAGACCCTGACCGAGCATTGGGATTACCTCGACAAATCCTTTATGTTCCCGGAAGGCGCGAACATGATCCTGGACGATGGCGGCGATGCCACGCTGTATGTGCTGCTGGGCGCGCGCGCCGAAGCCGGTGAAGAGATCATCCCGGTGCCGCAGTCTGAAGAAGAAGAAGTCATCAAGATCCAGATCCACAAGCGGATGAAGGAAAGCCCCGGCTGGTTCACCAAGACCCGCGCCGCGATCAAGGGCGTGTCCGAAGAAACCACCACCGGCGTGCATCGCCTGTATGAATTGCACAAGCAGGGGCAACTGCCCTTCCCGGCGATCAACGTGAACGACTCTGTGACCAAGTCGAAGTTCGACAACAAGTACGGCTGCAAGGAATCGCTGGTCGACGGCATCCGCCGCGCCACCGACACCATGATGGCCGGCAAGGTTGCCGTGGTTTGTGGGTATGGTGACGTGGGCAAAGGCTCGGCCGCGTCGCTGCAAGGGGCAGGCGCCCGCGTCAAGGTGACCGAGGTCGATCCGATCTGCGCGCTGCAAGCCGCGATGGACGGGTTCGAGGTGGTGCTGCTGGAAGACGTGATGGGGTCGGCTGACATCTTTATCACCACCACCGGCAACCGCGACGTGATCCGCATCGAACACATGCGCGCAATGAAGGACATGGCGATTGTCGGCAACATCGGCCATTTCGACAACGAAATTCAGGTTGCCGCGCTGAAGAACCACAAGTGGACCAACATCAAGGAACAGGTGGACATGATCGAGATGCCGAATGGCAATCGCATCATCCTGCTGTCCGAGGGCCGTCTGCTGAACCTTGGCAACGCCACCGGGCACCCGTCCTTTGTGATGTCGGCGTCGTTCACCAACCAGGTGCTGGCGCAGATCGAACTGTGGACCCGCAACGACCAGTATAGCAATCAGGTCTATATCCTGCCCAAGCATCTGGATGAAAAGGTCGCGCGCCTGCATCTGGACCGCATCGGGGTCAAGCTGACGCAACTGCGGCAGGATCAGGCCGACTACATCGGCGTCAAGGCCGAAGGCCCGTTCAAGCCCGAACACTACCGTTACTAAGAGGCACCGGGGCCGATGATGAAACCTCTGGTCTTTGTCATCGGCCTTGGGATTGCGGGGGCGGCTGCGGCCAACCCCGTCGTGACCGAAACGATCAACACCTATCCGGTGTCGGCCCAAACCCTGTCCGGGCTGCACCAAGAGATGCGCCGGGCGGGGCCGCAGGGATATTGGGGCTATACCCGGTGGTCTGTGAATTGGTCCGGCACCTGCCAGGTCAGGGCGCATGTCGATATCACCCTGCCCGAACATGCCAACCCGGCTGCGCTGCCCGCGCATGTGCGGCGCAAGTTCGACGCGATGCTGGCCGCCCTGACCGCGCATGAACGTCAGCACGGGCGTCACGGCATCCTGGCCGCACAAGAAATCGCACGCAGCAAATGCCGCGATCCCCATGCGATCATCCGCAAATACAACGCCATCGACCTTGAATTTGACCGGTCCACCCGGCACGGCGGCACCGAGGGCGTGACCTTGAACTAAGGTTTCGGGTGTTTGCAGCCCAGAATTGTGCCGCGCGGGGTGCGACGACCTTAAATTCCCCTTTTTCAGAATGTGTCAGGCGGCTAGTGTCGTGCGGGCACCGAATGGGTGCTGAAGCCGCGCAATGCCTGATAGGGATGACGATGGGAAAACGTGACGACCTGATTGCAAAATACGCCGACGATCTGCGCAATAAGTGCAAGATGGAGCCCGATCTGGCCTTGTTGACCAAGGTGACCATCGGCTGCGGTCCGGCGATCTATAACCCGGACGCGGAAACGATTGCGGCCAGCCAGCCTGCCGAGTTGGAAACCGTCAAGAACAACTTCCTGATCAAGAAGCTGGGCCTGACCGATGGTCCTGCCCTGATGGCCGCGATGGATGGCGTGATTGAAATCTATGGCAAATCCGAGCGCAACAAATACCGCGCCGTGATCTATTACATGCTGGTCAAGCATTTCGCCAAGGAAGCGGTGTTCAAGTAACACCGCCCAATTTGGGATAAATCGCCCGGACTTGGGGTTTGCACGCGTGGGGGCGTCGGCGTATCTTTGACTCTCAGGTCAGGATGGCCGGAACCAAAAACGTGTCGCGGGTGGTGTGTGGGAGCACCGGGGTGGCAGGGGGTTTCGGTATGACCGAAGCCCCCTTTTCATATGTCATCAGGGATTGTTGCCGCACGTGTCGGGGCCACGGCTGCCCTACAGCAACGTCAGCACCAACCCTATGATGGCACAGCCAAAGATGGCATAGCCGCCGTCGATCAGGGTCAGTGCAAACGGGCGACCGGGATAGGCATTGTTGATCATGATCCACGGCGTGATGAAGAACGCCCCGACGCCAAGTCCGGACACCAGACCCTTGTCCCAAGTATCGATACCAGCCATGCCGAACACATGGCGCATCATGCCCGCGACCACGATCATGGCCAGGGCCGACAGGATAAACGGCAGGGCCGCCGCCATCGGTTGATTTTTGGGCATCGGTCGCGCACCGGATGCTGCGACCCAAGGCTTTGACAACGCCATGTACCAGACCGCGCCAAACAACCAAGCGGCGAGACCTGCCGCAACGATACTCACGAAAGCCATGGCGACACTCCTGTGAAAACTGCGACAAAATAACGCAGTTTCGCGAGTCGATACAAGTCATCTATCATCTGGAGATCCTGCGTTGACAGTCATCGGTCAGGCAGAACGGCATGATCGTTGTCGGCGCGCGGGCGATGTGGGGGCCATACTAAGGCCCGTGTGTCATCCGATACCGATCAGAACGTCGTCAGCATGGCACCGATGATCCCGCAGCCGCCGACGACATAACCACCATCAATCAATGTCAGAACAGCAGGGCGACCGGGATAAAGGTGCGTAATCGCGATCCATGGCAGGATCAGGACCGCGCCGATGCCAAGACCGAACAGGCTGCCCTCCACCACAGTGACGATGACAGCGCGATCAAAGAGATAATACAACCCCGCAGCGGCAATCATCAGGGCCAGGGCCGACAGCAGGAACGGACGCAAAATGCCGCTGTTTGTCTTTGGCACGGGACGCGCGCCCGCTGAGGCCGCCCATGGCTTTGACCACAGGATATACCACGCAAAACCGAAAACCCACGCCGCCAAACCGGACGAGACAATCTTGAGCAGAGTCACGCAGCACCTTTTAGCCCCACAGGCGAAGCGTAGCCGGTTCTTACAGGGCTGTCAGCGATATTTTCAGGATATGGGCCCATTCCTTGGGCTGAACCGGCTGCACCGACAGCCGCGATGACCGCACCAGCGCCATATCGGCCAGCATCGGATCGGCCTTTGCCGCCTCAAGCGTCACCGGGCGGACCAAAGGCTGTCGCGCACGGATCACCACACAATCCCAGCGCGGATCGTCGGCGGTGCTGTCGGGCGCGCTTTCGCGGATCACCTCGACGATACCGACGATTTCTTTGCCGATGTTGGAATGATAATAGAACCCCAGATCGCCGATCCGCATGGCGCGCATGTTGTTGCGGGCCTGATAATTGCGGACGCCGGTCCATTCCTCGCCTGTGGCCCCACGCGCGACCTGTTGGTCCCAGGACCAGGCATCAGGTTCGGATTTGAACAGCCAGAACGCCATCATTCCTCTTTCAGCGGGCGGGACAAAAGCATGGTGACGGCATCGCCCAGCCTGATCCGCCCGTCAAGCAGGGCGAGGACGGCGGCGGTCACCGGCATCTCGATGCCCAGCGCCGTGGCTCGGGTCAGCGCGGCGCGCGCGGTGGCGATGCCTTCGACGGTCACGGCTGGGTCGAACGCGACACCCTGTCCCAGCGACAGACCAAAGCCAAAGTTGCGCGATTGCGGCGAGGTGCAGGTCAGCACCAGATCACCAAACCCCGACAGCCCTGCCAACGTTTCGGCCCGCGCCCCAAGTGCCAGCGCCAGCCGCGTCATCTCGGCAAAGCCGCGCGTCATCAGGGCGGCGCGCGCGCTGTCCCCCAGACCCGCGCCCATCACCACACCGGCGGCGATGGCGATGACGTTCTTCAACGCGCCGCCCAATTCGGCCCCGGCGACATCCGTGCTGCGATAGACCCGCAGGACGGGCGTGGTCAGCCGCTGCTGCAAGTGCTGCCCTGTGGCGCGGTCCGCACATGCGAGCATCAGCGCCGTGGGCATCCCGCGCGCGATGTCGTGGGCGAAACTCGGGCCGGTCAGGATCGCGGGCGTCGCGCCCGTCACCTGCGCCAGAATGGCCGAAGGGCCGTTGCCTGTGGTCAGGTCCATGCCCTTGCAGCAGGCGATTAGCGGGCGGTCGGCCAGATGCGGGCCGAGCGCCGCACAAGTCGCCCGCAACGCCTGCATCGGGACGGCCAGCAGCACCGGGATACCGGCGGGAACAGTGTCGAAATCAGTGGTCACCGTCACCGCATCGGGCAACAGGTGCCCCGACAGGCGGCGCGTATTCTCGCGCGTTACCTGCATGTCGGCCCCATCGCGGGCCCACAGCATCACCGGCCCTTCACGCCCGAGGGCAATCGCTAGCGCCGTGCCAAACGCGCCTGCACCTGCGACCGCGATCACGCCTTGGCCCCCTTGCGCCCCGATCCCAGCATCGGCGCGGCGTCATTGTCCAGCGGCCAGCGCGGGCGGGCGGCAAGTGTCATGTCATCCGTCAGCCCTAGTGCCAGCAATTCCGCCCCGGCATAGGCGATCATCGCGGCATTGTCGGTGCACAGCGCGAGCGGTGGCGCGGTGAACTGCACACCGGCGTTAGAGGCCACGGTTTGCAGCGCGCTGCGGATGCTGCAGTTGGCGGCCACCCCACCCGCAACGGCCAGCGCAGGCGCGTCAGGCGACAGCGCAAGATAGGTCATCAGCGCGCGGCGGGTCTTTTCCGCCAGAACATCAGTGACCGCGGCCTGAAACCCGGCGGCGAGATCCGCCACATCGCGGCGATACAGCCCGCCCTGCGCCGTCACCAACGTATCACGCGCGCGCAGGATCGCGGTTTTCAGCCCCGAGAACGACAGGTCGCACCCCGGACGGTCCAAAAGCGGGCGCGGCAGGCGGAACCGGGTCGCATCGCCCGTCATCGCCGCCTGTTCGATCGCGGGGCCACCGGGCTGTGGCAGGCCCAACAGGCGCGCGGCCTTGTCGAACGCCTCGCCGGGGGCATCGTCAATTGTGCCGCCGAGGCGGGTGAAATCGGTCGGCCCGGCCACGATCAGGAACTGGCAATGCCCGCCCGATACCAAGAGCATCAGATAAGGATAGGCCAGCCCATCGGTCAGCCGTGGTGTCAGCGCGTGCCCCGCAAGGTGGTTGACCCCGATCAACGGCAGACCGGTTGCCGCCGCCAGCCCCTTGGCGCACATCACGCCCGACAGCACCCCCCCGATCAGCCCCGGTCCCGCCGTCACCGCGATGCCGTCCAGATCGCGCAGCGTGACCTCGGCCGTGTCCAGCGCCGCTCGGATGACAGTATCCAGCTTTTCGACATGCGCGCGCGCGGCGATTTCCGGCACCACACCGCCGAAATCGGCATGCAGCGCGGTTTGCCCCGCGACGATGGAGGACAGCACCCGCGCGCCAACCGGGCCGACAGATACAACAGCCGCAGCCGTGTCGTCACAGCTTGATTCGATACCAAGCAGCCTGCGGGTCGGGACGTCTGGGTTGCGAGCGGTCATGGCCTGACGTAACACCGGGGCATGATGGTTCACAATGCCGCCCCGCCATGCCGACGCTGCTGCTGACCCGGCCAGAGGACGCGGCGACCCGATTTGCCGCGATGATGCGCGCGCGGTTGGGCGAGATTAATGTGATCACTGCCCCCCTGTTCGGGATCGAGATTGTCGCCGCGCCCCCGGTGGTGCTGCCCGATGAGGGCTATGTTCTGACCTCGGAAAACGCAGTCGCGGCGATTGTGCGGCATGGCTTGCCGCTGCGCCGCGCCTATGCGGTGGGTGACCGGACCGCTGCGGCGGCGCGCGCGGCGGGGCTGACCGTCGTGTCAGCGCAGGGCGATGCGACAGCGCTGATCGACACTGTTCTGGCGCAGAGCGAGGTCGGGCCACTGTTGCACCTGCACGGCGAACACACACGCGGCGATGTGGCCGCTCGGTTGACCGCCGCGGGCGTGCCGACGCGGGACGGGATCGCCTATCTGCAACCGGCGCTGACCCTGCCCGACGCGGTGCATCAGATTGCACAGCCCGTTGTCGCCCCGGTGTTTTCGCCGCGCACCGGCGCTATCCTGGCGCAGCAATGGCAGGGCAGGGCGCCGCTATTTCTGGTGGCGATGTCGCCTGCTGTGGCGGCATCCTTGGCGTCCTTGCCGCATGTCAGCATGATGATTGCCGACCACCCCGATGCGCGGGCGATGGCCGATGCGGTGCAAGTGCTGTGGCAATCTGCGCAAATGCTTGAGGCGCAGGCGGGCGGCGCGTAGGTTGCAGGTGCAGCGAAAGATGATGCAAGAATCGCTGGCAGACCTATGTTGAGCGAAAATTACAAGGGTGCGGGACATGGCAGATCCGAAAGACCAGACCGAGGCGACCGTCACGGACGCCATGGTGACCCCCGATCCCGAGGTGATCGCGCCGAAGGCCGCGCCCGAGGCTGAGGCCACTGCGGATGTCCGACCTGCTCCCGAAGTCATGGACGCCGAGATCGTCGAGACACCGGAACCTGCGGCGCGTCCGCCGGAACCGCAGAAGATCATCGAACGGGTCGAGCGGCGCGGCGGGTTCGTGTCCATGCTGTTGGGCGGGATCGCGGCGGCGGGCATCGGGTTTGGCATGGCGCGCTATGTGCTGCCCGATGATTTTCCGTTTCCCAAGGCGGGTCAGACCGATCTGGCCGCCAACCTGAACAACGCCGTGACCGAGGCGAAAAATGCCGATCTGGTGTTGGCAGGTCGGATTGAGGCGCTGGAAAACGGTCCGGACCTGACGCCTGTCATGGCAGAAATCGACGCCACCAAGGCGAGTCTGGCTGATGCGCTGGCCAAGGTTGACGCGCTGGGCGCGCAGTTGGACGGGTTGACCGCACAGGTGGCCGAACTGCGCAATCGCCCGGTGACCGAAGGGGCCGGACCTGCGGCTGTGGCCGCCTATGAGGCGGAACTGGCCAAGTTGCAGGCCGCCATGGCCGAACAGCGCGCCAGCCTAGAGTCCCTCGTCAACGAGGCAACCGCGAAACGCGACGCCGCACAAATGACCGAACAAGAGGCGATGGTGCGCAATTCCCTGACCCGCATCCGCATCGCGATCGAAAACGGCGGACCGTTTCAGGCCGAACTGGCGAACCTGATTGGCGCGGGCGTCGATGTGCCCGCTGCGCTGACCGACAAGGCCGAGGCCGGTGTGCCCACGCTTGCCGCGCTGCGCGAGGCCTATCCTACCCCGGCGCGTGCGGCATTGGCAGCGTCGCGCGCGGGCGGCACCGACGGCGGGATCGGGTCTGTGCTGACGTCGTTGCTGGGGGCACGGTCGCTGGAACCGCGCGCGGGCGATGATCCCGACGCCATCCTGTCGCGCGCCGAGGCGGCGCTGCGCGAAGGGCGGATGACTGACGCGGTGGCCGAGGTGGAAAGCCTGCCCGAAGTGGCGCGGATCGAAATGAGCGGCTGGTTGCAACTGGCCACGGAACGGGCCACGACCTTGGCCGCGCTGGATGCATTGGCCGCGCAAGCGACGGCGAACTGAGGAGTACGGGATATGTTGTGGTCGCTGGTCAAGATCGGACTTTTCGTCACGCTGGTGGCTGCCGCCGCGCTGGGCGCGTCGCAATTGCTGGACATGGAGGGCGGTGTGACCATCGCCTTTGCGGGCATGGAATATACCCTGACACCGCTGTTGGCGGTGATCGCGCTGCTGATGTTGATGCTGGCACTGTGGGTCGTGCTGAAACTGGCCTCGCTGCTGGTGGCGGTGCTGAAATTCATCAATGGCGATGACACCGCGATCAGCCGCTATTTCGACCGCAACCGTGAGAAAAAGGGGTATCAGGCGCTGGCCGAGGGGATGATGGCGCTGGCATCCGGCGAGCCGCGCGTGGCGATGGCCAAGGCCGCCAAGGCAGAACGCTATCTGGACAAGCCCGAACTCACCAGCCTCCTGACCGCGCAGGCCGCCGAGGCGTCAGGCGACCGCAAGACCGCCGAAGCCGTTTACAAGCGCCTCTTGGGCAGCGACCAGACCCGTTTCGTGGGTGTGCGCGGGATCATGAAGCAGAAACTGGCCGACGGCGACACCGAAACCGCGCGCAAGCTGGCGGAAAAGGCGTTCGCGATGAAGCCCGCCCATGGTGAAACCCAGGACGTGCTGCTGAAACTGCAAACGCAGGCGCATGACTGGGCCGGCGCGCGCAAGACGCTGGATGCGAAACGCAAGCATGGCCTGCTGCCCAAGGATGTGACCAAGCGGCGCGATGCGGTGCTGGCGCTGGTGCAGGCGCAGGATGTGCTGGACGAAGGCAAGGGCATCGACGCCCGCGAAGCTGCGATTGCCGCCAACAAGGCGTCGCCCGACCTGATTCCTGCTGCCGCATTCGCTGCGCGCGGCTATATCGAGAAAGGGCAGGCGCGCAACGCCGAACGCCTGCTGCGCAAGGCCTGGGAGGCACAGCCGCACCCCGATCTGGCCGCCGCCTATGCGGCAGCGGCGCCCGACGAATCGCCCCAAGCCCGGATCAAGCGGTTTCAGGCCCTGATCCGCGCCAACCCTGCCCATCGTGAAAGCCGGATGGTGATGGCCGAACTGCATCTGGCCGCCGAAGATTTCCCCGCCGCGCGCAAGGAAATCGCCCCCCTGCTGGATGACGCCCCCGATGCGCGCGCGCTGACGATCATGGCGGCCGTGGAACGCGGCACCGGATCGGATGACAGCGTGATCAAGGGCTGGCTCGCGCGCGCGCTGAACGCCCCGCGCGGCCCGCAATGGGTCTGCGACGCTTGCGGCACAATCCATGCCGAATGGGTGCCGGTGTGCGACACCTGTTCCGGGTTCGACACGCTGACATGGAAATCCCCGCCCGCCCGTGCCGTGCAATCGCCGACCGGCGTGGAAATGCTGCCGCTGATCGTGGGCAGCAGCCCCGCAGCGCCGGTTCTGGTCGAAGATGCCGCTTCGGAATCACCGGCAAAATAGGGCTTTTCCCAGTGGCGGGCCGATGTTATAGCCCCGCCTCACCATAGGCCGCTGTAGCTCAGCTGGTAGAGCACGTCATTCGTAATGATGGGGTCGGGGGTTCGAGTCCCTTCAGCGGCACCATACCCCCTTGATCTTTATCATTCATGTCCGCTTGCGCGGCACGGATGATGTGTGGTCTGATCAAGGTGAACTATAATGCAATATTCTGCAATAGCGGTTGCAAATCCCGATCCGAGATGCACTATTTAGCATAATTCCGACGCGCCGGGGAGGGTGCTTGGGGCAAGACCCTGACCTACAGGGCTGATGTGACCGCAGGCCGGTTTGCTCCGGCGCAGGGAGGGGACCATGACGGCAAATGCCGCGATTTACTTTACCGACCGCCATCTGACCGAAGGGCGCGCAGATCGCATTGCGTTTCGTGAGGCGGGGACGGGGCGCACGCTCAGCTACGGCGATCTGGCCAGTTGCTCTGGCAAGGTCGCCGATGCGCTGGCCCGTCACGGCATCCGGCGCGAGGAACGCGCCCTGATGCTGGTTCAGGACCAGATCGAATGGCCGATGATTTTCTGGGGCGCGATCAAGGCGGGCGTGGTGGCGGTGCCGCTGAACACGCTGTTGGCAACGTCGGTCTATGATTTCATCCTGAAAGACAGCCGCGCGCGGGTGTTGTTCGTGTCCGCCGATCTGTGGCCGGTGGTGGAACCGGCGATTGCCGCCGCTGACAGCCTGCGGGTGGTCGTGGTCATCGGCGGCGACGCCGCGCCTGCGGGCACGATCAGTTGGCGGGCCTTTATGGCCGATGCGCGGCCCGTGCCGCCGGTGTCGGTCAGCGCGGATGAGATCGCATTCTGGCTGTACTCGTCCGGGTCCACCGGTCAGCCCAAGGGTGTGCGTCATGTGCATGCCAGCTTGCGCGCCACGGCGGATACATATGGCGCCGAAGTGCTGGGCATCACCGAGGCGGATACAGTCTATTCCGCCGCAAAGCTGTTTTTTGCCTATGGTCTGGGCAATGCCTGCACATTTCCGCTGTCGGTCGGCGCGACCACGGTGCTGTTGCCGGGGCGGCCCACGCCGGATGCGGTGTCGGCAATTCTGGATGGTGAACAGCCGACTATTTTCTGCGGCGTGCCTACGCTGTTCGCCGCATTGGTGCATCATTGGGAAAAGGCCCCGCTGCCCAAGGCGCCCTTGCGCCGGTCGATTTCCGCAGGCGAGGCGTTGCCCGCTGAAATTGGCCGCAAATGGCAGGGGTTGTGGGGGGTCGATATTCTGGACGGTGTCGGATCGACCGAGATGCTGCATATCTTTCTGTCGAACCGGCCCGGCGACGTGGTCTATGGCACGTCCGGGATCGCGGTGCCGGGTTACGAGGTGCGGTTGGTTGACGAGGCGGGGCATGACCTTGGCCCCGGCGAGATCGGCGAATTGCTGGTGCGTGGGGCCAGTGCGGCCGACGGGTATTGGAACCAGCGTGGCAAAAGCCGGATCACCTTCGAGGGCGAATGGACCCGTACCGGCGACAAGTATGAAATGACCCCCGAAGGCCGGTTCATCTACTGCGGGCGCACCGATGACATGTTCAAGGTGTCGGGCATCTGGTTAAGCCCGTTCGAGGTGGAACAGGCGCTGATCGCGCACCCGGCGGTGCTGGAGGCGGCGGTGGTCGCGCACCGGGATGAGGACGGGCTGGAAAAGCCGCGCGCGTTTATCGTGCTGAAACCGGGACATGATGCGAGTGCGCTGGACGGCATTAAGGACCATGTGAAAGACGCAATCGGCAAATGGAAATATCCCCGCTGGATCGACGTCGTGGACAGCCTGCCGAAAACCGCGACCGGCAAGATTCAGCGGTTCAAGCTGCGCGAGCCCGCCTGATGTGGGGTGATCCTTTCGTCACGGTCGCGGGCAAACGGTTGGAAATGCTCTTTGCCGGGTCGCCCGATGCGCCCACGCTGGTGCTGCTGCACGAGGGGTTGGGGTCAGCGGGGCTGTGGCGCGATTTTCCCGAACGGCTGGCGGCAGTGACCGGGTTTGGCGTGCTGGCTTATTCCCGCGCGGGTTATGGCCAGTCTGATGCTGCCCTTCTGCCCCGCCCGCTGGACTACATGACGCGTGAGGCGGTGGATGTGCTGCCCCATGTTCTGGATGCGGCGGGAGTGCAGCGCGGCGTGCTGCTGGGCCATTCCGACGGCGCGACGATTGCGGCGATCTATGCGGGATCCGTGTCGGATATGCGGGTGCGGGGCGTGATCCTGATGGCACCGCATTTCTTTACCGAGCCGATGGGGCTGGCGGAAATCGCCCGCGCCAAGGTGGCGTTTGAAACGGGCGACCTGCGCGCGCGACTGGCGCGGCACCATGCCGACCCGGACAACGCCTTTCGTGGTTGGAACGATGCCTGGCTGGACCCGCGTTTCACCGATTGGAACGTGGCCGATGTGATCGACTATTGGCGCATCCCCGCCTTGGTCATTCAGGGGCGCGATGACCCCTATGGCACGCTGGCGCAGGTGACCGAGGTGGAAACCCGCAGCTATGCGCCGGTTGATACCGCCATTCTGGACAACTGCCGCCACGCCCCGCATCTGGAACAGCCTGATCTGGTGCTGGCCCATGTCGCCGAATTCTGCGCCCGGCTGGAACGGATCGAGGCGGCCGAGGTCACACTTGCCTGACCCTTATGTGCCCGGTGTCACCGAAAGGCCGGAACAGGGTCTATATGATGCCATCCGCGACACCGCCCAACCCGGCATGACGCCCGCGGCGCTGGCGCGATGTGACGCTTTCCGCACCGGGCTGCACTACCTGCATACCGGCTGGTTCTGGGAAGCGCATGAGGTGCTGGAACCTGTCTGGATGGCCTGCCCTCCCAATTCCCGTGAACGCGCGCTGTGCCGCGCGCTGATCCAGTTGGCAAATGCGCGGCTCAAGGCGAGAATGGGCAAGCCACAGGCCGCCGCGCGGTTGCGGGCCGAGGTCACGGTGATTCTGGATGGGTTGGGGGCGGCGCCGGTGATGGGGCTTGATCCAGAGTTGGTGCGAGGATATCTCGGTAAAGATGTGATATAGTGCATAAACTGGCGGATGACTGACGGTTTTTCCAGATTATCTGCACTATCATGCAATTTTTGCTTTGCGACGACACAGAAACCCCGTATCGTTTCACCAATGACGGCTTCCGGGGAGGAAACCCACGTGACCAAGGTTATCGACTTTCAGACAGATCCGACGCGCTATCGCCATTGGCGGGTGGACTATGACGGCGCGATCGCGACGCTGTTCATGGATGTCGATGAAAACGGCGGGCTGTTCGACGGCTATCAGTTGAAACTGAACAGCTATGATCTGGGCGTCGATATCGAACTGAACGATGTCGTGCAGCGGATGCGGTTCGAACATCCCGAGGTCAAGGTTGTGGTGCTGAAATCCGGCAAGGATCGGGTCTTTTGCGCCGGGGCCAACATCCGGATGCTTGGCGGGGCGAGCCATGCGCACAAGGTGAATTTCTGCAAGTTCACCAACGAGACACGGAATGCCTTTGAGGCAGCCGAGGCGGAAAGCGGCCAGAAATACATCGCCGCCATTCGCGGGGCCTGTGCCGGGGGCGGCTATGAACTGGCGCTGGCGTGCAACTACATCATGCTGACGGATGACAGCACGTCGAACGTGGCGTTGCCCGAGGTGCCGCTGTTGGCCGTGCTGCCGGGAACGGGCGGCCTGACCCGCGTGACCGACAAGCGCAAGGTGCGGCGTGATCTGGCGGATGTGTTCTGTTCGGTCGAAGAAGGCGTGAAGGGCAAGCGCGCTGTCGATTGGCGGCTGGTTGATGAAGTGGCCCCCAACAGCAAATTCGACACTGTTGTGGCCGAACGCGCCGCTGAATTTGCCGGGGCGCTGCCCACCAAAGCCGCGCGCGGCATCACACTTGGCCCGCTGGCGCGCACGATCCATGCCGATGGGTCACTGTCCTACAGCCTTGTCGAGGCCACGGTTGACCGTACAAATCGCCGCGTGACGATTACTCTGAACGGCCCCGACCGCGATGTGCCCGCATCAGTCGATGCGCTGGTGGCCGAAGGCGATCAAGCGTGGCTGCTGCGGCTGGCGCGCGAATTCGAAGATGCGATCCTGCATCTGCGCCTGAACGAGATGGAGGCGGGGCTGTGGGCGTTCCGCACGCAAGGCGCGGCAGATGCCGTGCTGGCGCACGAGGCGTTCCTGCTGGCAAACCGCGCGCATTGGCTGGCCAACGAAACGCTGACTTATTGGAAACGCGTGATGAAGCGGGTCGATGTCACGTCACGGTCCATCGTGACGCTGGTGGAACATGGCAGCTGTTTTGCCGGGCCGCTGGCGGAACTGATCTGGGCGGGCGACCGCAGCTATATGATGGACGGCGAATTTGACGGCGACAATCGCCCGATGGCGGCGATTACGCTGTCCCCCGGCAATTTCGGCCCCTATCCGATGGGCAATGACCTGACGCGGTTGCAGACCCGGTTCCTTGCCGATCCCGACCATGTCACCGCCTTGCAGGATCATATCGGGGTGGCGCTTGATGCGGATCAGGCGCGCGCTCTGGGCCTGACCACATTCGTCTTTGACGACATCGACTGGGAAGACGAAATCCGCATCTTCATGGAGGAACGCGCGTCCTTCAGCCCCGATGCGATGACCGGGATGGAGGCGAACCTGCGCTTTGCCGGCCCCGAAACGATGGAGACGCGGATTTTCGGGCGGCTGACCGCCTGGCAGAACTGGATCTTCATTCGCCCGAACGCCACCGGCACGGATGGTGCCTTGCAGCGTTATGGGTCGGGCCAGCGCGGCGATTACAGCATGCAGCGCGTCTGATGCACATCAGCGGTGGGTCAATGACCCACCCTACGGGTCCCGGCGACGGTCGGTCCCGCAACCTGTAGGGTGGATCATTGATCCACCATTCCCATGGAGGCTAATATGCTTGACCTGATCAATGTCTCTTACGACTCGCTTATCCCCAACAACGTCGGCCTTAGCACCGACAAGCGGGTGCTGAAGGCGCTGGAAAAATGGCACCCCGGTTACATCAATTGGTGGAATGACCTGATCCCCGACAATTTCCAGAAATCGCTGGTGTATCTGCGCACCGCCGTATCGGTGGACCCGAAAGGCTGGGCGAAATTCGACTATGTCAAGATGCCGGATTACCGCTGGGGTATCCTCTTGGCCCCGCAGGTCGAAGGCCGCACCATCCCCTGCGGCGAACATGCCGGACAGCCCGCCTGGCAGGAAGTGCCCGGCGAATACCGCAACATGCTCAAGCGGTTGATCGTGATTCAGGGCGATACCGAGCCGGCCTCGGTCGAACAGCAGCGGTTCCTCGGCCGCACCGCGCCGTCGCTTTATGACATGCGCAACCTGTTTCAGGTCAATGTCGAGGAAGGCCGCCACCTGTGGGCGATGGTTTACCTGTTACACAAGTATTTCGGCGCGGATGGCCGGGAAGAGGCGGATGACCTGCTGCGCCGTCAGTCCGGGTCGGACGAGGCCCCGCGCATGTTGGGTGCGTTCAACGAGGAAACGCCCGACTGGCTGTCGTTCTTCATGTTCACCTATTTCACCGACCGCGACGGCAAGATGCAGTTGGAAAGCTTGGCACAGTCCGGGTTTGACCCGATGTCACGCACCTGCCGGTTCATGCTGACCGAAGAGGCGCACCATATGTTCGTCGGCGAAACTGGCGTGGGGCGCACCATTGAACGCACCTGTCAGGCGATGGTCGCCGCCGGGATCGACGACCCCCATGACATCGCCCGCATCCGCGCGCTGGGCGTGATCGACCTGCCGACGATCCAGAAAAAGCTGAACCTGCATTATACGCTGTCGCTGGACCTGTTCGGGCAAGAGGTATCGACCAACGCCGCCAATGCGTTCAACTCGGGCATCAAGGGCCGGTATATGGAAAGCCGCATCGACGATGACCACCGGCTGACCAATGCCACCTATCCGGTCTGGGACATGGTGGATGGCAAGCTGACCCGCCACGAGGTGCCCGCCCTGACCGCCATCAACATGCGCCTGCGCGACGATTACACCCGCGACGCGGCGGGCGGCATCGGGCGCTGGAACAAGATCATCGAAAAGATGGGCGTGGCGTTCGAGATGAAACTGCCGCACGAGGCGTTCAACCGCCGCATCGGTGTGTTCGCGAACCATACCTTCGATCCGCAGGGCAACCTGATTTCGCAGGCGGTGTTTGATGCGGGGGCCAAGGATTGGCTGCCGACACGCGCGGATGGCGATTTCATCCAGTCGCTGATGAAGCCCTGCTATGAACCCGGCCAATATGCCGGTTGGATCGCTGCACCCAAAGTGGGCATCGACAACAAGCCGGGCGATTTCGAATACGTCAAACTGCACATGGCGTAATCGCAGGTTCGTCCGCCGGTTTGGGCTAGGCCCGAATCGGCGGCGGGCGTAAACTCACCGTGACACCGGTGGCAAAGGATAACCCCATGTTGACCCAACGCAGCATCGCCCATGCCCCGCGCACGACCGCGCTGGCGCAGGATATGTCCCGCATGGCCACCACCTGCATCGGCTGCACCGATTGCGGCGGTTTGTGTCAGGCGGTGATCGAGGTGGTGGTGCTGCCGCAGGTCATCCTGCACCCTCAGGGAAACTGATGAACCAGCCCGTCAAGCAGCACCTGATCGACCCGGAAATCTGCATCCGCTGTTATACCTGCGAAATGTCCTGTCCCATTCAGGCCATCACGCATGACGACAACAATGTCGTGGTGGATGCGGATAAATGCAATTTCTGCATGGATTGCATCCCGGTCTGCCCTACCGGGTCGATCGACGAATGGCGCGTGGTGGCCGCGCCCTACACGCTGGAGGAACAGTTCGGGTTCACCGAACTGCCGCCGCAAGAGGATCTGGGGCAGGACGAGGCGGCAACAGGTCTGGAAGCGCTGGATGATGCCATGGCCGCCCTGCTGGCCGACGCGCACAAAGGCGCAGGCGGCAAGGCGCGGGCACCGGTCAGCGCGTCCAAGCCTTCGGTCAACATGTATAACCTCAGCAAGCCTGCGGTGGCCCGTGTGCAGGGAAATTACCGTTTGACCGATGACGACGGGCACGATGTGCGCCACATCATCCTTGATTTCGGCGCGCAGCCGTTTCCGGTGCTGGAAGGGCAATCCATCGGCGTCACCCCCCCCGGTCTGGACAAGGACGGTAAACCGCACCTGCCGCGGCTTTATTCCGTGTCCAGCCCGCGCGATGGCGAACGCCCGCATTACAACAACCTGTCGCTGACCGTGAAACGCGACGCGGGCGGCATTTGTTCCAATTACCTGTGCGACCTGCAAAAGGGCGACGAGGTGCGCGTGACCGGGCCGTTCGGGGCAACCTTCCTGATGCCGGATGATCCTGATGCGCGGATGCTGATGATCTGCACCGGCACCGGGTCTGCGCCGATGCGGGCGTTCACCATGCGGCGGCAGCGCACGGTGGGCGCGCGGAACGGTGGGATGGTGATGTTCTTTGGCGCGCGCGCGCCGGGGTCGCTGCCGTATTTTGGCCCCTTGGCCAAGGTGCCGGAAACCCTATTGCACAAGCATCTGGTCTATAGCCGCGCCGACGGCCAGCCGCGCGAATATGTGCAGGACCGCCTGCGCACTGAGGAAGACGCAGTGGCCGAAATGTTGCAGGACCCGCGAACCCATATCTACATCTGCGGTCTGCGCGGGATGGAGGAGGGCGTGGAGCAGGCCTTCACCAATATCGCGGAGTCCTTTGGCCAAAGCTGGGCCGCGCTGCGCGATACCTTGCGCAATGACGGCCGCTATCACGTCGAGACGTATTGAGTGGCATTCACGCATGAAATCCGGGTGACCTGGGGCGATTGTGACCCGGCGCAGATCGCCTATACCGGTCGTATCCCATGGTTCGCGCTGGATGCGATCAACGCATGGTGGGAGCATCATCTGGGCGATGGGTGGTTCCAGATGGAACTGGACCGCAATTTGGGCACGCCATTTGTCAACATGACCCTTGATTTCCGCGCGCCGATCACGCCGCGTCATCGGCTGATCTGTCAGGTTGCGCCGACCCGGCTTGGCGCGACGTCGATTTCGTTCCGGGTGAACGGGTTTCAGGCGGAACGCTTGTGTTTCGAGGGGCGGTTTACCTGCGTGTTCATCGTGGCAAAGGAATTCCGCAAGACGCCACCGCCCGCCGATATCGCCGCGATGATCCAGCCCTTGCTGGAGCCTGATCCGGTCTGAGCCATTGCCCGCTGCTCTATGTGAATTATAATGCACACCAGAGGGCAGTTCATGACAGAGATCATCGCGCATCACGACACCGCAGAACAGGCGCTGATGAGCCGCGTTGCCGACCGGGTGCGCCGCGCGCGCGAGGCCAAGGGCATCCCGCGCCGGGTGTTGTCGGAACAATCCGGCGTGTCACCGCGATACTTGGCGCAGATCGAGGCGGGCGAGGGCAATATCTCGATCGCGTTGCTGCACCGGGTGGCCGTGGCGCTGGATCATCGAATCGAATGGCTGCTGTCCGAGGATGACCCGTTGCAAAACGAGGCTTTGCGGTTTGCTGCGCTATACCGGGCCGCGCCTGCGCCGTTGCGCGCCGAAGTGCTGGCCCGTCTGACCGCGCAGGGCAACATGCGCGCGCACCGGATCTGTCTGGTGGGCTTGCGCGGCGCGGGGAAATCCACGCTGGGGCAAAAGGCAGGCGCGGCGTTGGGTCTGCCGTTCGTTGAACTGAACCGCCAGATAGCCGATCTGGCCGGGATGCCGGTGACCGAGGTGATGGCGCTCTATGGGCAAGAGGGCTACCGCAAGCTGGAGGCCGAGGCGGTCCATCGTGTGGTTACCACGCATGACGCGCTGATCCTTGCCGTGGCGGGGGGCATCGTGGCAGAGCCCGACACCTATGCGACGCTGCTTTCGCGGTTTCACACCATCTGGCTGCGCGCCACCCCCGACGATCACATGGCGCGCGTGCGCGCTCAGGGCGACACGCGCCCGATGGCGGGCAACCCCGAAGCGATGGCGCAGTTGAAATCCATCCTGTCCTCGCGCGAGACGCTCTATGCCCGCGCCGGGGCGATGCTGGACACCTCTGGGCACAGCGAACAGCAATCGCTGACGGATCTGTTGGCATTGATCCACGCCCGCGGATTCCTATCGTGACGCCAGCGGCGCGGATTGCGGCGGCGCGTGTGCGTGAGGCGCGCCCGCTGCACCGGGTCGGGTTTGTCGGCGGGTCGGTTCTGGCGCTGGAACTCGCGGCGGCGCTGGCGCGGGGCGGAGCCGAGGTGTGGTTCGTCGAACCCGATCCGCATGACGCCGACCGGTTGCAGACGATCCTTGCGCGCGCAGGCGTGCCGATCCGGTTTGCATCTGAACTGCCGGACATGGGTATCGATCTGATCTGCGATGCGACACCGGACCCCGCCCCGCAGCAGGCACCGGTCGCGCGGCTGACGCCGGGGGCGGGTGCGGAGCTGGTGCTGGATCTGCACCGTCTGCCCGGTTTGCCGCCGCTGTTGGAAATCGGATGCAGCGCGGCGATGCCCGATCATCTGCCGCGCGCGCTGGCCTTGGCGTTGGGGGCCTGTCTGACCCTGCGGCGCGGGATGGGGGCATCGCCCGGTGCGCGGCTGCAAGGCGCTTTGTGGCGCGCGGCCGATGATCTGGTGTTGCGTGGGGCAACCTTGTGGGAAATCGACGAAGACCTGGAAGCGGCGGGTTTCGCCATCGGGCCTTATGCCGCGCAGGATCAGGACGGGCTGGACCGCGCGTTAGTCTTGCGTCGGCTGTTGGCCCCAGAGGATCAGAACCCGATCCTGCCGCGCGCCCATGCCGAGGGCCGGATTGGCCGCGCGATGGGATGGGGGTGGTATCGGTATCCCGGTGGCGGCGGGCGCGTCATCGACCCGCTGATCGAGGATCTGGCCCGCGAGGAGGCGCGTTTCGCGCGTGTCGCGCCAGAACCGCTGACGCGGGATGCCGTGGTGGACCGGCTGTTGCAGGCGATTGCGGACGAGATGGGCGCGCTGCGCGATCTGGCCCCTGATGCTGTAGCCCATGATGCTGTCGCCTTGGCGGCATTTCTGGCGATTGGCTGGCCACAGGATCGGGCGCTGCCATGAAACACCTCGCCTTTTATCCGTTAAGCGCTGCGTAACCTCTGTTCGCTAAACCTGAACGCGGGTGAGTAAACAGGTGGTGGAGATGGGCACGCAAGCAAATGCGGCGCCAGTCATCATCAAACGGAAGAAGGTCATTGTCAGCGGCGGACACCACGGTGGGGCGTGGAAAGTTGCCTATGCTGACTTTGTGACGGCCATGATGGCCTTCTTCATGTTGATGTGGCTGCTGAACGCGACGACGGAAAAACAACGCAAGGGTCTGGCCGATTATTTCAGCCCGACCATCGCCGTGAACCGGATTTCCGGCGGCGGCGAAGGCAGCTTTGGCGGTGAATCGGTGTTTTCAGAACAGGTGCTGCCGCAAGTCGGCACCGGGGCGACATCCATGCGCCCGACCGAATCGCACAAGGCGCGCGGGGAAACCGGCGTGGCCGACGATTCGGCGAAGAAGGACGGCATCGAAGACGAAACACTGAAAAAGGTCGAAGAGCTGTTGCTGGGCCACGGCGCCGAAAGCGAGCTGGACGACCAGAAGCTTAAACATGTCATCACCCGCCTGACCGATGAGGGGCTGGTGATCGAGTTTTTCGATCTGGCCGACAGCCCCTTGTTTGACCGGGAAACCGCACTTCCCACGCCGGTGCTGGAAAGCCTTGCGGGAATGTTGGTCGAGGCGGTGCGCATTGTCAGTAACACGATGGCGGTCGAAGCCCATGTTCGGTCGCAACCCATTGTTGTCGCGAAGAAAACCGGGTGGGACCTGTCATTGGCGCGGGCGCAGGCGATGCGCGGGCTGATGGAGAAAACGGGGCTGGAGCCGACGCGGGTCGCCCGCGTGACGGGCCACGCCGACCGCGAACCAAGCATGCCGAACCCGATGTCGCCGCTGAACAACCGCGTTCAGATCATCCTGTTGCGCCAACCGGATTGAGAAGGATTTTAGCGGTTAGGTGCCCGTTAAGGCGTCAAGGATATGGATTGCCGCATCGCACACATGTCGATGCAGCAGAAAGGCGTATCCATGACGATTTCCTCTTCGCTCAATGCGGGGGTGGCGGGCCTTTCCGCCAATGCCAGCCGACTGGCCACGATTTCCGACAATATCGCCAACTCGGCGACCTATGGTTACAAGCGGACCGAGGCGGATTTTCATTCCATGGTGATCGCCTCCAAGGGCGGCACCTATTCGGCGGGCGGTGTGCGGGTCACGACGCAGCGTCTGGTTGATGAACGTGGCCCTCTGGTGGCGACGGCAAATGCCACGGATATCGCCGTGCGGGGGCGCGGGTTCATTCCCGTGGCGCGGGCCACCGATGTCGAGGTGTCGAATGGCGCCGAACAGATGTTCCTGACCACAACCGGGTCATTCCGCACCGATGCGGACGGTTATTTGCGGACCGAATCCGACCTGATCCTGCTGGGCTGGCCCGCGCTGGCCGATGGCACCGTGCCCAGCTATCCGCGCGACACCTCCGCCGGATTGCAACCTGTGCAGATCAACGTCAATCAGTTCACAGGTGAACCGACCACCAAGATGACGCTGGGCATCAACCTGCCAGCGACCGAAACGGCATCGGATTCCGAAGGAACGATGCGCGATCTGTCGGTGGAATATTTTGACAACCTCGGCAAATCCGAAAGCCTGATCATCGAATTTTCGCCGACGATCCCGACCACCGGGTCATCCAACGCCTGGACCATGACGATCAAGGACACAGCGCGCCCGGGTCAGACCATCGGACAATACGCGATGACCTTTGCCGATGACCGCGCGTCCGGCGGCACGCTGGCCTCGGTGACCACAGTGTCCGGCGGGGCCTATGATGCCACAAATGGCACCTTGATCGTCGATGTCGGGTCGGGCCCGATGGAAATCGACATTGGCCGCATCGGCGAATCCGACGGGATTACCCAGCTGTCCGACAGCTTTGCCCCCGTGTCGATTGCCAAGGATGGCTCGCCCGTCGGCAACATGACCTCGGTCGAGGTGGACGCGAACGGCTTTGTCTTTGCCTTCTTCGACACCGGCATCACACGGCGCATCTATCAGGTGCCACTGGTCGATCTGCCGAACCCGAACGGCATGGTGGCGCTGGATTTCCAGACCTACATGCCATCGCCCGAAAGCGGCAGCTATTTCCTGTGGGATGCCGGTGATGGCCCGACCGGCGACATTGTCGCCTTCGCGCGTGAGGAATCCGCGACCGATGTGGCAGGCGAACTGACCGACATGATCCAGACCCAACGCGCCTACACGTCGAACGCCAAGGTGATCCAGACCGTGGACGAGATGTTGCAGGAAACCACCAACATCAAACGCTGATCCTGAAGGACGACCCCCATGAGCCTCACCGGTGCCCTGTCGAACGCCCTTTCCGGCCTGAACGTTGCGGCGCGCACGGCGGAAATGGTGTCGAACAACATCGCCAATGCGCTGACCGATGGCTATGGGCGGCGCGAGATCGCGCTTTCCTCGCGCATTGCCGGAAGCCATGGTGGCGTCACTGTCGAAGGCATCACGCGCCACATCGACCGCGGCCTGGTCAGCGACCGGCGACAGGCGCAGGCGGCGCAGGAAAATTCGCAAATCGCGGTGGATTTTCTGCAACGGGTCGAGGGGTTGGTGGGCACCCCGGACGAGCCGCAATCGCTGTCGGCGCGATTGGCGGCGTTTGAGGAATCGCTGATCACGGCGGCCTCGCGTCCGGATTCTACCGAACGCCTGACCACGGTGTTCAACCGCGCCACAGAAGTTGCAACGGCGTTCAACCGCGCTGCCTCTGGCATTCAGGCCATGCGCACCGAGGCGGACCGCGCGATTGCGCAAAAGGTCGAGGTGCTGAACACTTCGCTGGCGCAGCTGCGCGATTTGAATGCGCGCGTTTCAGCCGCGATCAATCAGGGCGCAGATACCAGCACGCTGGAGGACCAGCGCCAGACCGCAATCGACCGCATCGCCGAGATCGTGCCGATCCACGAGGTGGGGCGCGACCGCAATACTGTGGCTCTGTTCACAGAGGGCGGCGCGATCCTGCTGGACGGCACGGCGGGCAAGATTGATTTCGCCGCATCAAACCTGGTGTTGCCGCATATGACCCAGGAAAATGGGCTGCTTTCAGGCTTCGCGCTCAACAACGTTCCGCTATCCGCCGACAGCGCGCGCCGGATGTTCGCAGGCGGTACGCTGGCCGCCTTGGTGGATCAACGCGATCGCCTTGCCACCGAGGCGCAGGCGGGCCTTGATGCCGTCGCGCGCGATCTGATCGAACGGTTTCAGGACCCGGCGATTGACCCTTCGGTCACTGCCGCTGCCGCCGGGTTGTTCACCAACGGCGGGGCGCGTCTGGACGGCGGTGCTGAAACCGGATTGTCGCAACGACTTGCGGTCAATGCGGCCGTTGACCCGTCGCGCGGCGGCGCTGTCTGGCGTCTGCGCGATGGGCTTGGAGCCAGCAGCGAAGGCGCCGTTGGCGACTCGACGCAGCTTTTACGCTTTTCCACTGCTCTGTCGTCATCGCGTGTCCCGGTCAGCGGCGCATTTGGGGCCGCGTCGCGCAATGCGGGCGAACTGGTGTCGGCCTACCTGTCCCGCATCGGCACGGACCGCGAGGTGCAGGAACAGGCGCTTGGTTTCAACGCCGCCCGCTTTACCGAAACCCGCGCCGCCGAATTTGCCGATGGCGTGGACACCGACCAAGAGCTGCAGCGTCTTGTTCAGGTTGAACAGGCCTATGCCGCGAACGCACGCATGATTCAGGTTGCTGACGAGATGATGGAAACCTTGCTGAGGATTTGACCATGACCATGACTTCTATCGGGGATCTTGCGCGCGCCTTTGTCCTGAAACGCCAGAACGCGGTCCTCAAATCCGATCTGAACACCTTGACCGCCGAGATCGCCAGCGGGCGCACCCAGAATGTGGCGCGCCATCTGGCGGGCGACTATTCCTATCTGTCGGATATCGAACGGTCGCTGCGTGTGGTCCAAGGCTATGGCACGGCGACGAACGAAGCGGTCTTGTTTACCGACGCGATGCAGCAGGTTCTTGAAACTGTTCAAAAGACCACCCAAGACCTGTCCGCCGACCTGCTCGCCGCCGGAAATGCGCCCGGCCCGGCCATTCGCGACAGCGTTGCAAAAAGCGCCGCCGAGCGTTTTGCGACCGTAGTGTCCAGCCTGAACACCAGCATTGCCGGACGCGGTCTGTTTGGCGGTGTTGCGACGGATGGTCCCGCACTTGCGCCCGGTGAACGCATTCTGGATGCGCTGCGTCCCGCCGTCGCCAGCGTCGGCAATCCCGCCGATTTCCTCGCGGTGATCGATGCCTGGTTCGCGCCTGGCGGCGGGTTCGATACCGCAGCCTATCAGGGGGCCGCAACCAGCCTTGCACCATTTCGTGTCGGTGCCGATACAGCCATCCACCTTGATCTGCGCGCAGACGATCCGCGCCTTCGGTCCGTTATGGCGCAATTCGCCGCTGCGGCCCTGTCCACAGATCCATCGACCGGGCTGAACACTGCCGATGTCGCCGCGTTGCAACATCAATTGGCCGAACGCGTTCTGTCGGACAGCGACCGGCTGACAGGGTTGCGGTCCGATCTGGGTTTTGCGCAATCCCGGCTGGAAGAGGCGTCCAGCCGGTTGTCTGCCGAACGCACCGCGCTGGACTATGCGCGCGGCAGTCTGTTGTCCGTTGACCCTTATGACAGCGCCACCCGATTGGAAGAGACCGAATTCCGGCTGGAAAGCCTCTATGCCGTTACGGCGCGATTGTCTCGGTTGTCCTTGATGGAATATCTGCGTTGAGCCGCGCCCTTGGCCTTGCCATGTTTCTTGCGCTCGCGGGTCCGACGCTGGCCAGTCCGGTGCGGATCAAGGATCTGGTCGAATTCGATGGTGTTCGCGGCAACGACCTCGTCGGATACGGTCTTGTTGTCGGTTTGAACGGGACCGGCGACGGCATCCGCAACGCGCCGTTCACCGAAGAAATCATGGCAAATCTTCTGGAACGTTTGGGCGTCAACGTGAACGGTGAACAGTTTCGTCCAAAGAACGTGGCGGCCGTTCTGGTGACGGCCGGATTGCCACCTTTTGCGCGCTCTGGATCGCGGATTGATGTCACGGTGTCCGCCATCGGCGACGCCAAAAGCCTGCTGGGGGGCACGCTGATCATGACTCCCTTGAACGCAGCGGATGGCCAGATCTATGCCGTTGCGCAAGGCACGATCATCGCAGGTGGCGTGACGGCGCAGGGCGAAGCGGGAAGTGTCACCCAAGGCGTGCCCACCGCCGGTGCGATCCCTGCCGGAGCCTATGTTGAACGGGAGGTGGAATTCGAGCTTTCCAGCCTGACAACGCTTCGCCTTGCGCTGCGTAACCCCGATTTCACAACTGCGTTCCGGATCGAGGGCGCAATAAATGGAAACTTCGGCGGGTCCGTGGCGCAAATGCTGGATTCTGGCACCGTCCAAGTTGACGTTGATGCCACACGGCAACGATCTCCTGCCCACGCGCTGAGCCGGATCGAGAATATCGCCGTCGAGCCGGAGCGCAAAGCGCGTGTCGTGGTCGATCAGCGGTCCGGCACCATCGTGATGGGCGACGATGTTCGGATATCACGGGTAGCCGTTTCCCAAGGGAACCTGACCCTTCGCGTGTCTGAAGCCCCGATTGCCGTTCAGCCCAACCCCTTTGCTGAAGGCGAGACAGTCGTGGTTCCCAGAACCGAGGCGGCCATCGAAGAAGAACGTGGGATCGGCCTCGCAGAGGTCGCAGCTGGTACGAGCTTGTCCGAAGTGGTCGCCGGATTGAACGCCTTGGGCGTTTCTCCGCGGGACATGATTGATATTCTGAAAAGCATCAAGGCAGCAGGCGCGCTGCACGCAGAATTCATTGTCAATTGATGTTCTGAGAATAAACTAAACTAATTTAATGTCAGAAATAATTTTGGAGTTCGAAAAAATGTTCGTTTTTTTTCGTCTCCCTGTTCGGCTATTGATACCCGGTCACCAGAGCGGATGAAACGAGTGTCCAGCCATCGGCGACGACAAAGAAGGCCAGCTTGAACGGCAAAGAAACGATTGCCGGTGGCACCATCATCATGCCCATCGACATCAAGACTGCGGCGGTGATCAGATCAATAATGAGAAACGGCAGAAAAATCAGGAAACCCACTTCAAAGGCGCGTGCAATTTCCGACAGCATGAAACTGGGGATCAGGATCGATACCGGGACATTTTCGGATGTGGATGACAGATCCAGTCCGCGCAGATCAGCGAGGCTGAACAAGGTATCCGGATCAACGCGCGCTGTCATGAAAACTTGAAAAGGTTCGTAGGCTAATCGAAGTGCAATATCAACGGAGAGTTTTTCGTCAAGCAATGGTTTTATCCCCGACTCCCAGGATTGCTGAAACACTGGATCCATGACAAAATAGGTCAGAAAAAGCGCCAAAGCCACGATGAGCATATTGGGCGGCGATTGCTGCAATCCAATCGCCTGCCGCAAGATCGAAAGCACCGTTACGATGAACGGAAAGCAGGTTATTGTTATCGCCAAGCCCGGCGCAAGACTCAGGATTGTGATCAGAGCGATAAGTTGAAGACCCTGACCGGAGAGCGACTGGCCGTCGCCGAGTGACAGGCTGATCTCTTGTCCGAACGAAGGAGAAGCTATCAAGATCGCCATAAGGCCGGTCAGAATCGGGAACAGCCTCATATCAGCGCATCGCCGACAGCAGCGACATCGATCAGGCGCACGGCCAGTTGGCCCTTCGGTCCGCCCTCCATCTCTTCCAGAACACCGCGTGCAATCAGCCGGTCGCCAACGAAAAGCTCGACGGGATCGTCGATCCCACGGTCAAGTGGAAGCACAGCGTTCGCGCCAAGCTGCATCAAATCGCGGATCAACGGGCGCGCTTTGCCAACAGAGATCGTGATCTCGATCGGAACATTGGAAAAAGCCCCTCCCATTTCGGGCAGGAGGCGTTTCTGATCAGGGTCAGCCATAGCGAAGCTCCTTAATATTTGTCGCAAAGAATTCCGAAATGGAGGTATTTATCCGACTCAACAGATCATTCAGGTTTACTTCCTGCTCGCGTGATCCGATGCGCAGAACGACTTGCCCGTCCACGAGGGTAGGATCTGCCAAAAGTCGAATGGTCAGGGGCATGACCTCCGGAAGGGCGCGACGAACAGCCTCCAAGGTATTCGCGTGTCCGGAAACAATCACCTCGTAGGGAGGCTGGTCTGTCACGGAGCTGAGCAGCAATTCGCAAACCCGAAGACCTATGCTTTTGCGCGCAATTTCAGGAAGGACGGTATCCACGATTTTGTGGATGAAGGGCGCAAGGGCCGAAATCATGGCGGATTGCGCTTCTTGAAACGTGAACGCCATGTCCGAAATCGTGGCCGCGATTGCCATAGTGGCATGAGACCGATCTTCGGTATAGGCCTTTGCCGCATCAGACCAGCCGGCCGAATAGCCATCCTCGAAGGCCTGGAGCCGCTGATCTTCATTCAATGACAAATTTGCTTCCTGTGAAATCGTGATGGTCTGCGAAAAATCCTCGAGAATATTCACGGCTTTGGTCATGCCCGCTCCTCGCGCTCGTCCAGCCATGATTTGAGAACTTCAACGGAGTCTTGTTGGCGCTCGCCAATCAGGGCGCGTAATCGCTTTACCGGATCTTCGCTGGCCACGATCCGATTTGGCGCAGTGTCTCCGCGGCCGAGTTTTGCTGGAACGATCCAGTTTCCATCGTCGCCCGCGATCTCACCCGTCAGAGCGGGAAGCCGATCCGGCTGCGGTGGGGTCGACGCGGACGAAGTCGGCGGTGGCAAAGAAGCAAGCGGCGGCGGCAATGCGCGCGGCGGGGCTAGCATGATTGGTCGCACCACAAACAGGCCAAGCACAAGCGCGACAAGCGCCAAAATTGCCAATTGAACGATCGTCATCGGATCAGGGGCGAATCCAGCCAGATACCCCGAAACTGGCGTAGGTTCGGCTGCCACACCAGACACAAAGACCATGGAGCGAATTGTAATGACATCGCCGCGCTTTTCGTCAAGGCCAACGGCGGATGCAACCAACTCACGCAGGGCGGTCAGTTCATCATCGGGTCGTGGCAGTATTGTCGTTGCGCCTGATGCATCGGTGCCGGTAATCCCATTGACCAGGACGGCCACAGTTATCCTGCGAATAGCGCCGGGGGCGCGTGTCACTTCGCGTTCGGTTTCGGACATTTCATAGTTGATCCTTTCACGGGTCACATTCGATTGGCTGCTGGCCCCGTCTCCGTCGGCGGCCTCGCCGTCAGGCAAGTTCGAGGCCACTGTCACGCCGCCGGAGCCTTTTTCGGTGCCATTACTTTCTTCGGTGTCGCTGCTGACCACAGTGCGTGACGCCGGATCGACACGCCGTTCACGAATAAGTTCGCTTTCGGTTACGGTATCAACCGATAACTCAACAATTGCATTTCCCAGGCCAACTCTCGCCTCAAGCAACCGTTGCAGCCGGTCACGAACCGCCGCTGTCTTGTCATCCAGGCCCGTCGCTGGGGTGGTGTCATCTCCCGCGATTAAACCGCCTGTGCCATCAATGACTGCAACATCATCTGCGGTCATCCCGGTCACAGCGCCGGCAACCAGATGCCGAATGGCGCGCGCCGCTTGTGGCGAAAGGGTTCCGCCGACAGTAGTTACCGATACCGACGCCGTCGGTTTCAAGTTGCGCTGGAAAGGGTTGCCAGATGTACCTGCGATATGGACGCGCGCGGCCTCAATTACGGGATTTCCCGCGATGGTGCGCGCCAGTTCGCCCTCTTTTGCGCGCCAGTACGCGGCATCGAACATTTGCGCGGTCGTGCCAAACCCCGACATCGTATCCAGCAATTCATAGCCACGCCCCCCATTTGCCGGAAGCCCGTCACTCGCAAGCGTCATGCGCAGCTCGTCGCGACGTTGCGTTTCGACGAATATGGACCCGCCGCGTACGTCAAAACCCACATTGCGCGCCTCAAGCGCCGCGATCACCTCGCCCGCGGCAGCGGGTTCCAGTCCTGAAAACAAGAGGGAAAGTGATGGCTGTGTCGCGATCCGAGACAGCACCAGCACCGCTACGAACATCGCTAAGGTTGCGGCTGTCACGATGACGCGTCGGCGAAGATCAAGCGACAACCAGAGGGAAAGAATTTGTGGCAACGCGAATCTCCGTTGGTACCGGCGTCTGTCGGGTTGATCACAGATTGGCTGGTCCGACTTAACAATCGGTTAGTGGATCCCAGGTATTCGTCATGTCAGACCAGACATGGATTGGTGTGATGACAGAAACTGCAGCTACAAACACATCGGAACCACAAAAGTCGTCCAAACTGCCGCTTCTGATCGGGATTGTCCTTGCAATCGCCGGCGGAGGTGGCGGATTTTTTGCGGTATCCAGCGGGCTGTTTGGGGAACGACTGGACAAGATGGCGGCCGAATCATCCGTTCCGGACATGCCAGACGTTGCTTTCCTCGAAATCGAGCCAATCCTCGTTACGCTCGCGCCGGGGTTGCGCAATCGACACCTCAGGTTCCGCAGCCAGATCGAGGTAGCAAGGCCCCACACCGAAGAAGTGCGAATACTGCTGCCACGGATCGTCGATGTCATGAACAGTTATCTACGGGCCCTGGACCCGACAGATTTCGAGGACCCGCAAGTACTCCCCCGCCTACGGTCACAATTATTGAGGCGAATTCAGGTTGTTACCGGACAGGGGCGCGTAAAGGACCTGTTGGTCATGGAATTCGTCCTGAACTGAGGAGAGACGTCTTGGCTATCATTGCCGATATTCTTTTGATGGCCGGTGCGCTTGGGGCTGGCCTTTACTGCTATGTTCTGGCGCGACGTCTGGCCCGATTCAATGATCTTGAGTCAGGGGTTGGCGGGGCTGTCGCGGTTCTGTCGGCGCAGGTTGACGATCTGACCCGGGCGTTGACGTCCGCACAGGCCACCGCAGGCGTATCGGCGCAATCCCTTGATCAGCTGACAGAGCGCGCGGAAACGGCGGCGCGACGGCTGGAACTTATGGTGGCCGCGCTTCACGATCTGCCGGATTCCGGCGCCACTGAGGCAGACGTTCCCACGCGTGAACCTATGTTTGTGCGCCATGGACAGGAATAAAATGACAGGCTGGTCCCATCGCGGTGCAGGTACGGCCGGACGCCGACCGCAGCGCGGAACCCTCATGATCATCGCGGGGCTTCTGATTGCATCTGCCGGTGTACGATTGGCTCTAGGTGCAGGCACTGCAATGGCGTTTACCGAACAGGATCGGAATACGGAACTAGCCGCTCCAATGGAATGTCAGGTTGACACCGATCTCGCCCCCCTGCTGGCAGCATTTCAAGAGCGGGACGCAGAGTTGAACCGCCGGGAGTCGCAAGTTCGATTGCGCATGCAGGCTTTGGCCGTCGCCGATACTGAGCTTCAGAAGAAACTGGATGCGCTTCGTGACGCCGAAACCCGGCTTCGCGACACGATCGCCCTAGCCGAGACGGCCAGCGAAAACGATATCAGCGCTCTTGTGGCCGTTTACGAAGCGATGAAACCAAAAGAGGCGGCCGCTCTGTTCGATGCAATGGAGCCCGCCTTCTCGGCGGGGTTCATCGGACGCATGCGCCCCGAAATTGCAGCTCCGATTCTTGCCGGAATGCGCCCCGAAACTGCATATTCCATCAGCGCAATCCTCGCTGGTCGCAATGCAAACGTGCCGCAGAAGTAATACTCAGAACATCAGCAGAATCTCAACTTAATTCGTCAACCGTGCCATCAGAGCTTAAAGAGGCCTTCACCATGCTGGGAATTATCGGTATTGCTGTAATCTTCATTATGGTCTTTGGCGGCTATCTGGCGGCTGGTGGAAAGATGGGGATCATTCTGAAATCATTGCCATTCGAAATGATGATGATTGGCGGAGCAGCCGTGGGCGCATTCCTGATCAGCAATGAAATGTCCACCGCGAAACGTACCGCAAAGGATATACGCAAGGTATTCTCCGGGCCAAAATGGCGACATGACGACTATCGCGACCTTCTGTGCCTGCTGTTCGAATTGATCCGGCTTGCAAAGCAGAACCAAGTCGCGCTTGAGGCGCACATCGAGAGCCCGTCATCGTCATCGATATTCGGCAGATATCCCCGCATACAGGCGGATCACGAAGCCGTTAATCTTATCGCCGACACGCTTCGCTCCGCATCAATGAACTATGACGACCCGCATCAGGTCGAAGAAGTTCTGGACAAACGCATGGAATCCACCCTGCATCACGCGCTTCATTCCAGCCACGCTTTACAATCGGTCGCCGACGGCCTGCCAGCACTCGGAATCGTTGCCGCAGTGCTGGGTGTGATCAAAACCATGGGATCAATCGATCAACCACCCGAGATCCTTGGCAAGATGATTGGGGGTGCTCTTGTTGGGACCTTTCTGGGCGTGTTCTTGGCCTATGGCCTCGTCGGACCATTTGCCGCAAAGCTAAAGACTGTTGCTGAGGAAGATAGCCATTTCTACAATCTCATTAGAGAAGTTTTGATAGCCAATCTTCACAACCATCCGGCAAACATCTGCATCGAGGTGGGGCGGCAAAACGCCCCGGAACATGCGCGACCAAGCTTCACAGAGCTGGAAGAAGCGTTGAAATCGATCAAGTTGGATGTAGCATGACCTGGAAGCTTGCCATACTGCTTCTGTTTCTAGCTTCCACTGCAAATGCGGCCAAATTGAATGTCATCAGTGGCGAACATCCGGGTTTTACTCGGATCGTCATTCTGGCCACGCCAGATATAGACATAGAGCTCAATAAAATAGACCGCAATATCCTTTTGAGTTTCTCAAACGGGCCGCATCAGATAATCTTGACTGACGCCTTCAGAAGGATTGGGCGAACGCGAATTAAAGATCTCAGGGCAAATGAAACTAATGGACTCCGAATTGAACTGGCCTGCGAATGCGAATCAATCCTCGAAAAGACAGCGGATGGAAACATCATCTTGGACATAAGAGACCCAAAAAGAGCCGACTTTGCGACAACTCCTGATCGTGATGAGAATAAATCCGAAAGCACGACTCCTAGCCAAGAAATGAGAACGAGCCTTGAGTCTTTAGCAATTGCACAATCTAGAAGACAGCTTCCACCTTCGCTATGGTTTCCAGCCACCGCCACCATTACACCCAATCAGAAAACTATCATGCCACGTCAAGATGGGGAAATAGCCGCCGGACTGCAACTTCATATCTCGCGGGGAGTGTCGCAAGGTTTGCTCGATTTGTCTAAGGATCAGAACGAGATTCCTTCGGAGCGCACCGCGCAATATGATGCCATTAATGATCTTACGGATGAAGCAAGCCCGCGATTGAACAATGATCGGCCCGGAAATCAGGCGCGCATAGATACGCCGATCATTCAGACAAATACGCAGAATGGCATTCAGGAGGGTTTGGGTAAGGAGGCGATTGGCTGCCTAACTGGAGAGGTAATCGATCTGGCAGCCTGGGCTACTGAGAACGAGTTCCTGAAAGATCTTGGCTCGCTGCAACGTGATACATTCTTCGAGAATGGTCGCCCGAATCAAGAGGCAGCCAGAAAACTTGCTAGGCACTATCTATTTTTCGGGATGGGCGCCGAGGCAAAGGCAACGCTTGCCGCGGCGGGGCTTGAGGCCACTGAGGACCCACATCTTTTCGCCCTAGCCAATATTCTTGATCAAGATCACGACACCAAGACCGGCGCATTTGCATCTCAGGCGCATTGCGAATCGTCAGCGGCGCTTTGGGCAGTCCTAGCCTTCGATGATCCTTCGGTAACGGCGAATATACAGGTCGAAGAGGTTGTCAAGGCTTTCACAGCGCTGCCATGGCATCTCAAGGATCACCTTGGTCCGGGCCTGGTACAGCGTTTTCGCGCCGCATCGCTGCAAGGGCCGGCAGAAACAGTTCTTCGGGTCATCAGACGCGCGACAGAAGAAAGTTCCTCCGCGCTGAGATTCGAAGTGGCAAACGCTGCAGCTGCCGAAAATCGAGAAGAGGAGGCAAAAAAATTGTTCGAAGGTATCGCAGAGGAGAACCGAGCACTGTCGCCGGAAGCTCTCGTTAAGATGATAGATATTGAAATTGCAGCGGGACGTGAAATTGATCGAGAGACCGCGATTCTTGCAGAGTCATACGCGTTAGAGTACCGAAACACACCTATAGCGAGTGATTTAAGAAGCGCAAACATTCTGGCACTTGCCGCGTCTTTGCAGTATGAAAAGGCGTTCGGGATACTTGAAGGCGAAGGAGATTTTGCTTCCGACTATAAGCTTTGGTCCGCAACGATAAACGAACTCAACTCAAAAGAGTCTGACATAGACTTCGTGCGATGGATTGCCAAAGTCCCTCAGGACGTGAAATCTTCGTTAGAACCTAAGGTTGGCAACGCATCAGCGGAGCGCCTTTTAAACCTAGGCTTCGTGCGGGACGCTGGTGATTTTCTCGTAGCACCAATACAAGGGACGCTCCAACGAGAACGAAGCATTTTGCGCGCGCAAGCGGCCTTAATATTAAATCGTCCTTTGCAAGCGGAGAAAGAGCTTTCCGGTCTCGAGGGTGAGGACATTGATGTCTTGAGAGCGGAGGCTAGCTTTAAAGCGGGAGAGTATAATGAGTCACAAACGCTCTACGGTTTGACCAACAGGCACCAAGAGGAGGAAGACGCCGCGTTTTTGGGCAATAATTGGGCTCACTTTCGGAATGCCGGTGAGGAGCGTAAAGCCGCCTTCGCGAAGCTTTTAGAAATTGCAGATGATGAAACTGCGGAAACTACTGATCTGCGTAGCTTGGAGTTAGGGCGGAACCTTCTTACTGGAAGCCAGCAAGCCCGGTCAGTCATCGAGGGCTTGATAAGTAGCTATGAAGCCCCTGACTAGACTGGTGCCTGCTGGATGGAGAGAGAACCAGAATCTTGCGCGTATCCTAATACCTGTTTTTCACTAGGTACAGAATGCGAGATTGTCCGCGCTAGAAAGTGAGTCATCAATGCAAATTTTGTTCCGCCCTACCATTCTCCTTGCGCTCGGTTTGATGCTGATCATTACGATGATGATCCTGCCCATGCCGGCTATTGTTCTTGATATTGGTTTAGCTTCTTCTTTTGCGCTGGCAATTCTCATATTCACCGTGACCCTCTTCATTGAAAAGCCTCTCGATTTTTCGTCTTTTCCAAGCATACTTCTTGCATCACTGATGTTGCGGCTGTCTCTCAACATATCTTCGACAAAGCTGATTGTCGGTCAGGGGCACACAGGAACAGATGCCGCTGGTAGTGTAATCGAAGGGTTTGCAAGTTTTGTGATGGGCGACAATATAGTCCTTGGTTTGGTGGTCTTTATAGTAATCTTGATTGTAAACTTCATGGTGATTACCAAGGGTGCGGCCCGAATGGCTGAAGTTGGCGCAAGGTTCGCGCTGGATGCGATGCCTGGACGACAAATGGCCATTGATGCTGAAATGAATGCAGGGGCTATAACGCACAGTGAAGCACGTCAGAGACGTGACAACGAGCAGCTTGAAACGACATTCTTTGGATCATTAGATGGGGTTTCCAAATTCGTGAAAGGCGACGCTGTCGCCGGCCTTCTGATTACGATTTTGAACATAGTCGTCGGCGTGACAGTAGGTGTCTTGTCACACGAAATGCCTATATCAGAGGCTTTTGAAACATACGCGATTCTGACGGTAGGGGATGGCTTGGTTACGCAGATTCCTGCGGTAATAATATCCATCTCTGCTGCCTTGCTTCTGGCACGTGGTGGAAACACGGGATCGACAGATGTCGCAATTTTCCAGCAACTAAGCAAGTATCCTGCCGCTCTGGCAACTGTCGGCGCTCTGATGTTGTTTTTCGGTCTCGTTCCGGGAATGCCATTTCTGCCATTTGCAATTGGTGGTGCCATCCTGGGGTTTGTGGCTTGGCGGCTACGCAGGGCATCTGTCGGTCTTTCAACTCAATCAGATTCAAACCTACCTGTTACTCCGGTCGATAACCCGATAGGCGATCTGATTGATATCGATGATCTTCATGTCGAGTTTTCGCCTGAACTCGTAGGAATGGTTCTGGATCAGAGCACCGGCCTTGATGTAAGGATCGCAAATATGCGGCGACATGTCGCCTCGTTTTATGGCCTGATTCTGCCGGAAATCCGCCTCACGGATGACTCATCTCTTCCGCCGAGCACCTATGTGATCCGGATACAGGGAGTTGAACGCGCTCGCGCGGTTCTGCAAGCTGACCGATCCCTCGCATTGCTTCCGGGCTCGGCGTCACATATGCCACCGGGTCAGGACGTACGCGAACCCGTTTACAATGCCCCAGCGCGCTGGATCCTCGCGGCGGATCAAGAAGCTGCCGCCTTGCAGGGGGCAACGATCGTCACGCCGCCAGAGGTTCTGGCAACGCATCTTCTTGAGGTAATCCGTCGGAATCTCGGCCGCCTTCTCAGCCTCAAGGCTTTACGGAAACTGCTTGATGAGATGTGTCGTCTGACTGATCCAGTTCGGGCCGATGCAAACCGCCGCTTCTTTGACGAAATGATCCCCGATCGTGTCCCGATGGATGTTTTTCACGCCGTACTCAGAAATCTTTTAGAGGAGCAGGTGTCAATCCGAAACATTCCTCTCATCCTTGAGGCAATTTCAGAGGCGAAGTCGCTCCAACTCAGCATTGAAGGAATTGTCGAACATGTGCGGCAGCGACTGGGGTTTCAGTTTGTTTCGCTATTGAAACGAGATGACGGTACTATCCCTCTCGTTCAACTGGATCCAAAATGGGAAGAGAACTTTTTAACCTATCAGATTGACAACGGGTCTGGTATTGATGTGGCGCTGCCGCCAGATTTGTTCAATCGCCTGGCTGGCGCGATATCCGACAAGCTGCGGGATTGCGCGGAACGCGGATTGTTTCCGGCAGTGATTACATCCGCGCGGCGTCGCAGGTTCTTGCGCACCGTTGTCGGCACGCGTGGGCTCACAAATCCGGTATTCTCGTTCGAAGAAGTTGGCATGGAGGCGCGACCCGCCCTGGTCGGAACAATTCCGGCATGACGTCGCTTGACGCTCTAATCGTCGGAGCGGATACCGTTCTCGACCAATACGCGCTGGTCTTTCCGCGGGTAGCCGCCGTGATCGCCTTTTTGCCTGCGTTCGGAGAGCGCAGCATTCCGGGTCGAGTCAGGCTTGGGCTTGCCGTGTGTTTTGTTCTCGTGCTGACGCCGATGATTGCTGACGATCTTGCGCCACCAGTTGCAGCGTCGGGTTGGATCGCGATCATCTTGGTGGAGATACTTATTGGCACATTCCTGGCCATGATCATTCGCCTTTTGGTTCTGGCCTTACAAACTGCCGGCGCAATTGCTGCACAGGCCACGTCGTTGTCACAGCTCTTTGGCGGTGCGGCGGCCGATCCACTTCCGGCACTTGGAAATATTCTTCTGCTTGGCGGATTGACGCTGTTTATTATGTCAGGCCTACATTTACGTGCAATCGAGTTCCTATATGGTTCGTACAGTCTTTTGCCCTTGGGTACTCTGCCAAACTCGCAAATCGTCGCCGAATGGGGAATAGGCCAGGTCGCCAGAAGTTTCGCGCTTGCGTTTATGCTGGCTTTCCCGTTTGTTGTTATTGCCGTAGCATACAATCTTGTTATTGGAATAATAAATCGCGCAATGCCGCAACTGATGGTTTCGCTCGTTGGCGCACCCGCGATATCTCTGGCCACGCTGGCACTTCTCGCTGTGATGTCCCCGATCATCCTGTTGCGTTGGCATGAGGCGATTGCGGTGCTGATAGTCAGTTTAAATTAGGTCCTGCAATGAGCGATAGCGAAGACGAAGCAGACAAGACGCACGAGCCTAGTCAGAAAAAGCTCGATGATGCACGAAAAAAAGGTCAGATCGTCCGATCTGCGGATGTCACATCGGCAATGGTCTATGGAGGATTTTTGCTCACATTTACTGTCTGGGGCGGTCGGAGCGTGACGGATCTTGGTAGCTCATTACAGTCACTTTTCATTAATGCAGGCCTACTTCCAAAGACTTCAGAACCGAATACATTTTCACCGTTTCTGTTTGCTTCTCTTGCTGAAACGGGACGCACCACTGTCGCGTGGTTTGTTATACCAGCTATTGCAGCACTGCTTGCAATATTTGCCCAACAGGCCCTCACGTTCACGCCAAGCAATCTTCAGTTCAAGCTGTCCCGTATTTCAATAGCCTCCAACGCAAAGAACAAATTTGGCGGGAATGGTCTTTTCGAATTCGTCAAAAGTACGATTAAACTGATTGCCTACAGTCTGGTATTGGGTATCTTCCTGTTCAATCGGCTAGAGTTGCTGATGACGATGCCGAACTCTGAGCCCGGCCCTGCTCTTCTCCTGTTGGTTGACATTCTGTTGCAGCTGATGGGGATGGTTCTGATTGTGGCCGTCATTATTGCAGCGGTTGACTATCTTTGGCAGTACTTTGCCCACATGCAACGTCAGCGCATGTCGTTGAAAGAACTCAAGGACGAGCTCAAAGAGTCAGATGGCGATCCTGCGATGAAACAGAACCGGCGCGCGCGGGCCCAGGAAATTGCCACACGGCAGATGGCGGCAGAGGTGCAGAAATCGGATGTTATCATCGTCAACCCAACTCACTATGCTGTCGCATTGAAGTGGAGCAAAAACCGCGGATCTGCGCCAAAATGTGTTGCAAAAGGTGTCGATGAGGTTGCGTTGCAGATCCGAAGCCTGGCACAGGCGGCGGGTGTTCCGATACACCACGATCCTACAACCGCACGCGCGCTCTATGCGACGGTTAATCTTGATCAGGAAATTTCGGTTGAGCATTATCAGGCCGTGGCGGTGGCCATTCGCTTTGCAGAAAATATGCGACAAAAAGCCCGCAAATGGATCTGAAGACAATGCGCGACCTGAAGCGGGTAACAGATCTGCAGCTCGACCTCGCGCGTCAGAAACTGGCGCGGGTGGCAGAGCGGGACAGTCAGATTCTGGAGCAGATCGCCGGGATCGACGCGCAAGTACAGGCAATGTTTCACCTGGCCGTCGATGATCCGTTTCAGCAGGCAGGGGCCGGGGCCTCTTTCGAGCAATGGGCATCCCGCCGTCGTTCCGAACTGCAAATGGACCGGGCGCGGCTGCGGGTCGAACGGGCGACGGCCATGGGTTCGCTCCGGCTGGCCTTTGGCCGTGCCGAAGCGGTCAGGTTAACTTCGCGGGATTTGCGGTGATATTCAAACGTCCTGGCGCGCGATGTCTGTAATCAGGACATCTGATACGATGTCACCCAGAACCCGCCCCGCAACCTCGTGCAATGAACGGCGCAAGGTTTCCATCGTCGTCACGTTCGTAAACGAGCCTTCGAATCCGCCAGAATTGGCATGGTCAAACAGGACTTGCAAAAATCCGTCGCGCAGTTTCGGCTCCACGGAAAATACTCGCTCTTGCACACCAGTGCTGACCTCAAGGCTAAGCGACAGCACAACCAGTGACGTGACACGCCCCGACAGGACGATGGGCACTACAAACTGGTTGTTCAATTTGACATACTCGCGTGGCGTTGTATCGGGCTTTTCCTCGGCCATTGCGGTCTTGGCAGTCATGTCCCCGCAAGGATCGGCGGCCTCATCCGGGGCGTCGGGTGGCGGCATCAAGAATAGACCCGCGCCAACCCCCGCGCCAGTTCCCATCAAAGCAAGTAAGATCGGCAATAGTTTCTTCATTCTGACCTCGCTTAGAACGGCAGAACCGTATCAAGGATTTGTTGTCCGATGCGGGGCTGTTGCACATCACTGATCTGGCCGCGTCCGCCATAGGAAATCCGCGCGGCGGCCATCTTGTCATAGGTGATTTCATTTTGGCGGCTGATATCTTCGGGCCGGACATAACCTGTTACCAGCAATTCGCGCATTTCAAAGTTGACCCGAATTTCCTGGGTCCCGGACAGGAACAACACGCCATTCGGCAGGGCTTCGACCACCGTGGCGGCGACCCGCAATGTCAGTTTTTCATTGCGGCGCACCGAGCCGGATCCGGTGGATTTGCTGTTGGAATTCAACCCGACGGCCTCTTCCGAGGTTGCTCCCTCGGGCAAACGTTGATCGAGGCGCTGCGGGATGCCCAGTAAACTGGGGACGCTCAACTGTTCTGACCCCGTTCTGGCGCGTTGGGTCGAATTGGAAATCTCGGCCTCGTCATCAACCTCGATCACCACAGTCAGGATATCGCCCGGTTTGACTGCGCGGCGGTCCCCGAACAATGACGCCCTGTGTCCCGTCCAGAGCGAGGATTGATCGCGGTCCGGGGCCAGTTCGTGCCCTAAGGGCTGCGAAGCATAATACATCGCCTGCTGCTCTGGTCCGCCCGCCGTCGGGGTGAACCCGGGGGCCTTGCCAATATGATCGCCCCGCCCGCATGCCGCGAGTGCGAGGGCTGATATCAGAAGAATGGGCGTTTTCATGGCTTCCTCTCTAGCGTTGCACAAGAACGGCACCGTTCGCCTGCACGATGCCCGTCACCGCGATCCGCGACGCGGTATTGAGCACCCGCACGGACTCGCCCGCGCCCGCGCGGCCCATGGACCGGCCTTCGGCCAAGATCGTGACCAACCCGGCCGCATAGTGCAGTTCGACGATCTGATTGCGTTCAATCAGCGCGGCAGGTCCGATGTCGTCGGGTCGGATCGGCCGCCCTGGATAGATCAACACCCGCGCTTCCAGCCCGAGGACCATCTCAGGCGCCAAGTCCAACGGCTCTGGCCCAGGGCGCAGCGCAAGGTCGGCCTCGGACAGCAAGGATTGCGGCCGGATCATGCGGGCCGCGACCAGCGTGTCTGCGGTCGCCACACCGGCGGACAACCCCAAGGCGATCAACCAGCGCATCAGCGAATCTGCGTCGTTGCGCCGAGCATCTGATCTGCGGCGGAAATCACCTTGGCGTTCAGTTCATAGCCGCGCTGTGCCTCGATCAGCTCGGTGATTTCACGGACCGGATCAACAGAACTGTCTTCCAAGTAGCCCTGCCGCAATGTGCCAAGCCCATCCAGCCCCGGCGTGGACACGTTCGCGGGGCCGGAGGCTTCGGTTTCCAGATACAGGTTCGACCCCATCGCCTCGAGACCCTTGGCGTTGGTGAACCCGGCCAAGCCGATCTGGCCCAGCAACTGTCCTTCGGCGGCCTCGGAGAAATAGGCATAGACCTCGCCATCGCCGTTGATGGAGATGGATCGCGCCTCTGGCGGGATGACGATTTCGGGTGATACCGGATAGCCGTCCGACGTTACAACGAGGCCTTCGGACGACCGTTTTAGCGCACCATCGCGGGTATAGGCGGTTTGGCCCGATGGCAGGGTAACTTCGAGATAACCCTGCCCTTCGATGGCGACATCCAGATCGCCGCCGGTGGCAGACAGCGCGCCCTGCGCCAATTCAACCGTCACCGCCGAGGGGCGCACCCCCAGACCCAGCTGAATCCCGGTCGGCAAGACGGTGCCATCTGCGGCGGTAATCGTCCCGGCGCGGGCGTATTGCTGATAATGCAGGTCGGCAAATTCGGCGCGCCGCGTGTTATACCCGGTGGTGGACATGTTCGCGAGGTTGTTTGAAATTGTTTCGACGCGCATCTGCTGCGCCGACATGCCAGTGGCCGCGATTTTCAGGGCGCGCATCGGTGTCTCCTATCGGAAAAGGGTGGTGAGCGCGCTGCGCAGCCGCTCATGTTCGGTATCAAGCAGCTTCTGGCCAAGCTCATAGCCGCGCTGAACCTCGATCATGCGGGCCATCTGCCCGATGGGATCGACGTTGGCGGATTCCAGAAAGCCCTGCAGAACGCGGGCCTCGAATGTCGGGTCGACTGCGCCTTGCGGGGCGAACAGCACACCGTCTTCGCGGGTCATGGCACCTATGTCGGCAGGCAGGAACAGCCCGATCTGGCCCAGATTGCGGCCCCCCGCGCTGATCGTGCCGTCGGCACCGATCGACAGGTCAAGCGCATCCGGCGGGATGAACAATGGCGCACCGCCCGCGTCCAGCACACGAAACCCGTCCGGTGTGACCAGTTCACCTTCGGCAGACGTCGCAAAACTGCCGGCGCGGGTCAGGCGTTGACCCTGCGGCGTTTCCACCATGAAAAACCCGTCGCCCTCGATCGCAAGATCCAGACGCGCTTCGGTTCGGGTCAGGCTGCCCTGCACCATCGAGGTGTTGTGCGCCCGCGCGACCGCCATCGAGATGGAATCACCCTTGCCATCGCCCTTGACGTATTCCGAAAAAATCAGCCCCTCCTGGCGGTAACCGGTGGTGGCGCTGTTGGCGATATTGTTGGCGATCACCTGAAATTCGCGCAGCAAACCGGATTGCCGCGACAGGGTGATGTAACCGGTGGCGTCCATGTCAGCCTCCTGTGATCAAGGGCAAAACCGCGCTGTGGAAAAACGTCACCAGCGTGCGGGTCATGAAATCCATCGACATCCCGAACACCGCCAGCATCGCGGCGAGTTTGGGCACGAAGGTCAGGGTCATTTCCTGAATAGAGGTCAAGGCCTGGAACAAGCCGACGACCAGACCGACAACCAGAGCGGTGATCAGGATCGGGGTCGAGGTGACGACCGAAATCCACAACCCTTCGCGCAGGACATCGAAAAATGCAGCTTCGGTCAGCATCAGACCGGCATCCGCAGGATTTCCTGATAGGCTTCGACCACCTTGTCGCGCACGGTCACGACGGTTTCAACGGCCAGCTCTGCCTGAGCAAGGGCCTGCACCAGCGAATGTGGATCGGCATCGCCCTGCATGGCGGCCATCGCCGTCGTTTCGGCGTGTTGTAATGTGGTCGCAAAATCGCGAAACGCGGTTTCTGCGCGCGCCCCCAGCGTATCGGGGGCGGGGTCCACGGCGGGGCGCGATGTGATGTATCCAAGGGCTGCTTGGGTCGAACGAATGTCCATTCTGGACCTCCTGTTTCCGGGTTAACGACGCAACAGTTCCATCAGGGACGACGACATCTGCCGCGCCTGATCGAACATCTTCAAATTGGCCTCATAGCTGCGCTGCGCCTCGCGGGCGTCAGCGATCTGGATCATCAGATCGACGTTTGAGCCGTCATAATGGCCACTATCATCGGCCAGCGGATGGGCAGGATCATAAATCCGTTCCAGATCAGTCTGGTCCAACCGCACATCGCCCAACCGCACTTCACCCGCCGCGTCCCGCAGCGCTGTTTCAAACGGTGCGGTTTTGCCGCGATAGCCGGGGGTGTCGGCGTTGGCGATGTTTTCCGATACCAGCCGCAGGCGATGCGATTGCGCTTGCATGCCGCTGGATGAAATCGCAAGGGATGTCTGAAAATCTGTCATGGTCACTCCTTAGCGGCGTCCGATGCTGGCGCGCAGCAACGCCAGCGAACTGCGGTAAATCGCCAGGGCGCGGTCATGCTGGCGGCGCACCTCGACGGCATTCACCATCTCGGCTTCGACTGACACGGAATTGCCATTGGCAGAGGGCATGGTGCCCGCGCTGGCAAACCGGGAATCGGGTTGATCCGGTGCCCCGAAATGACCGGGCCGGGATCGCCGCATGCCTTCTGTGTCGGCCATGCTGTCGGCAAACGGCGCGATATCGCGGGCCACGTAACCGGGCGTGTCAGCGTTGGCGATGTTCTGCGCAATCACATTCTGGCGCAGGGTTGCGTGGCGGGCCATGTTTCCCGCCGTTCGGAAGATGTCGAGTTGGTCGAACATCGGGGCTTCTCCCTCGATTGGTTTCAACCAAGGCTTAACCCCGATTCCTTTAGAAACGGTTTTCAGGAGCTATAAGGAGCGCACGATGCAATTGTCTGATCTGGCCCGGCTGGGCGACGAGATCGCCAAAATGACCCCAAGGCGCGTGATTGGACGTGTCATTGCGATTGATGGCGGGCTTTTGCGGGTTTTGGGCCTGGAACGGGACGCAGCTCTGGGCGATCTGCTGCAACTGACGCGGCGGGATGGCAGTGTTTTGGGCGGCGAAGTGGTGCGCTTGCAAGGCGACGGACTGTTGATGCTGCCTGATTCGCTGCCCGCCGGAGTGGCGTTGGGTGACCGCGTTACACTGCGGGACGACGGCGGGCTTGCGCCTTGTGCGGGTTGGATCGGACGCATCGTTGATCCCTATGGACAGCCGCTGGATGGGCGGCCGCTGCCGCGCGGGCCGAAATCCGTTGAATTGCGCGCGTCACCCCCCGAAGCGGCCAGCCGTCGGCGGCTGGGGCCGCGGCTGGAAACCGGCATGGCGGCATTTAACACGTTCCTGCCGATTGTTCGCGGGCAGCGGATCGGGCTGTTCGCCGGGTCCGGCGTCGGAAAATCGCGTCTGTTGGGGCATTTTGCGCGACATATGCAATCCGACATCGTTGTGATTGCCTTGGTTGGCGAACGTGGGCGCGAATTGCGCGAATTTGTCGAAACCGTTTTGGGGCCAGAGGGGCTGGCGCGCGCAATCGTCATCGCGGCAACATCGGACAAATCACCGTTGGTGCGGCGGCGCTGCGCTTGGGCCGCGATGGCCGTCGCCGAACATTTCCGCGATCAGGGGCATCACGTGCTGTTTCTGTGCGATTCGGTGACGCGATTTGCCGAAGCGCACCGGGAAATCGCCACCGCCGCCGGTGAAGCAGCCGCGTTGCGTGGTTTTCCGCCGTCGACCTCGCATCTGATCATGTCCCTTTGCGAACGCGCAGGGCCGGGAGCCGAGGGTCGCGGCGATGTGACGGCAATATTCACCGTGTTGGTCGCCGGATCAGACATGGAAGAACCCGTAGCAGACATCCTGCGCGGGGTTCTGGACGGTCACGTGGTGTTGGACCGACAGATCGCAGAACGCGGACGGTTCCCTGCGATAGACATGCTGCGGTCTGTATCGCGCAGCCTGCCAGAGGCTGCGAGTGCCGAGGAAAACACCTTGTTGACCGAGGCGCGGCGATTACTGGGGGCCTATGAAAAATCCGAAGTGATGATCCGCGCCGGCCTGTATTCCGAAGGCAGCGATCCATTGCTGGATCGCGCGGTGACGGTGTGGGACGAGCTTGATGGATTTCTGGCCCTGCAAGAAGCGGCGGGAAGCGCCAACAGTTTCGCCCGGCTTGGTTTGATTTTGCGGCGTGCGCGACAGCGTCCGGTGCGCGCGCCAGAACCAGCGCGCGAAACCGCGCCGCGGTCGCCTACGCGCGCGGCACCTCGTCCCGGCAACGGACCACCCCTCCGTCGCTGACGCCTCCTGCGTGTAGCACGCCGTTGGCCCTGTCAGCGGCGCAACAACGTCAGCGCGATGGAAAAAGGAGATGACGATGCACCACTACTGTTGTCCGATCGCAACAGGAACCGTTGTACCAACCTGTCCATCGCCGTCGGTTCTGCCAGATCGGCGAGGGCTTTCAGCCCAAGTTGCCGGTTGCTGCGATCCTGAAAGACTTCGAGTTGCCGGTCGATGTCCAACTGTCCGAAACTGCTGGGCAATCCCAGAGCCGTTTCCATGACTTGACGCAATGGCGGGGATCCCATGATTCGGAACCACTTGGTGTCCTCGCTTTGCGTCGATGTTGCTATGGCTGCCAGATCGCGGCGCGCGTTCAGCGCAAGGCGGAAGCCGTTGTTTTGGTCACCGACCGCAACTTCAAAACTGCGCGCGCGGAAGCTGTCAACGATCCCGCTGGCAAACCCCGGATCACCGGTGCGGGCACCGCCAACCTCGCCAAACCCGAAGGCCCGCGAAAAGGCCCGATAGCGGTCGTCTGACAGTCTGTTCGCCAAGGCATCGCTGCGCGCGGTCCCGTCTTCCAGAACCTTGCGGATCAGGGCGCGGCTGTTCAGGTCGTCTTGCAATCCGAACGCACCTAGCGCCACCCGCAAAAGACGCCGATCCGACACCAGCGCATCCGCTGTTTTAATCGTGCCGATTTTGGCGGCAAAGTAATCCGTGTCGCGCACCAGTTCCGGGGATCGGTCAAAGCTGACACGTTGCGTTGCATAGGTTCGTTCCAGGAAACGCCACCCGGCCAATCCGGACCCAGGGATGACGGGCTGGAACATGTCACCGCCCCACGGCCAAAAGACGGTCTTCGCGCGGCAACAGTGCCCGAAGTGCCTTAAGACACTGATAATATTGGCCTTCAATCACACCCGCACTGGCCTGCGCCAGGCTGGTACGACTGTCATGATCAGTCAGCACTTGGCTCAAATCTTCGATCCACCGCAATAGCTGCAACTGCACGTCTTCGGGTTTGGCATCGCCCGAAAGAACCAGTTGCACGGCATAACAAACGCGCCGGACCGGTGTTTTGGCGGCCTCGGGGTGGATCGCGTCGCGTAGCCGCAGAATATGCGCGTCGGGTGTCACAATGGACAGTCGCGCACGTCGGTCACCGTTTTCGATCACCGCCCCGTTGATGAGCAGTCGTTCTTTTGGGCTGAGTTTGAGAACGAGTCCTGACATGTCAGCCTGCCCTGCTAAGGCCGCGCATGATCGCGGCGTTGATGTCGATCAGAGCCTTCACTGTAGCCTTTTTGGCCAAGACCTGGCTGCTGTGGTGATCGGTGAATTCGGCGAGGTAAAAGATGCGCGCGCGCAAATCCTCGGGCAAAGCATTGTCTTTGTCCGCCACATCAGCGGCCAATATCGTCCACAGGCGGCGATTGTCATAGATTGCGGCAGACAATTCCGCGAACCCGGCAGTCCCTGTTTTGGCTGCGGCGGCCAGACGGCGGGTCACGCGTGCGAAAGCCTCGTATTCGATGCCGCGCGGTGTGCGCGTGGCGGATGTTTGGCTCAGATAGCCGCGTTCGGCCAGCATTCTTGCGGTCACGATGGGTGTTCCCTTTGGGAGGATTTTTCCGGGCGCAGGACCGGAGGCGCGGCGGACGCGCCTCCGGCGTGATCTGTCAGCGGAACAGTGACAGGATCGACTGCGGTGCCTGGTTGGCAATCGACAGCGACTGAACGCCCAGCTGCTGTTGAACCTGCAGCGCCTGCAGACGGGCCGAGGTTTCTTCCATGTTGGCATCAACCATAGACCCGATGCCGGTCTTGAGCGAGTCGGTCAGCTTCGACACGAACTCTTTCTGGGTTTCGATCCGGCCGCGCACCGAACCGAATGCGGCAGCAGAATCGACCGCCGTCTGGATCAGGCCTTCGATCTTGGACAGGGCCGAAGTGGCACCCGCCGCTGTCGAAACGTCGATCCCGGCCAGATCTTCCAGACCGCCACCGTTTGCCACGCCAGTGGTTTCAATCGCCTGCAGCGAGACGTTGTTACCCGTGCCGGTTTCACCGGTAAAGGTGATGGTCGCGACGCCCGACGTCGCAACGCTGACAGCGGCCTTGAGCGAAGAAGACGCCGACAGCGTACCGGCCGAGATTGCCGAGGTGACGCGGTCATTGAAATCCTTGGCCAGCCCATTGGCCACGTCGGCCTGGGTATCACCATCGCGGGCCACATAGGACACGGCACGCGACGAGTCGTTGAAGGCCGCCCCGACAGTTCCGGCCGCCCCCGAGATGTTGATCTGGATCCCGGTGCCAGCCGCGACAGAATCGATGACCAGCGTCGACGTGGGAGGCACAGCCGCGCCGGTCAGGGCGACGGCTGCTGCAGCATCAACCGCACCAGAGATCGTGCCACCCGACCCTGCCGCAGTGGCCGTCCCGGCGGAGAAGTTCGTCGCGGTGGTGCCCAGATCCTGCTTCGCGACGCTGATGGTCGAGGTCTTGACCGAACCGTCCGACGAACGATCCAGCGAGGACAGAACCTTGACCGTGCCCGTTCCGGCAGTGTTCGAACGGTTCGACAGCAGGTTCAGCCCGTTGAACTGGGCCGCGCTGGTTACCGACGTGATCTGGTCCCGCAGGGCCACGATATCGGCCTGAATCTTGACCCGATCAACGTTGCTTTCCTGCGAGGCAACGATCTTGCCTTTGACCTTGGTCAGCAGATCGGTGACAGTTTCCGCCGCCTCTTGGCCGACGGCCACGGTGGATTCGCCCAAGGCCAGGCTGTCAGAGATGCCCTTGAAGCCTTGGACATCGGATTCCATCACTTTGGAAATCGCCCAGACGGCCGAGTTATCCTTCGCATTCGACACCGACTTGCCAGTCGAAATCTCGTTCTGCGTCTTGGTCAAATTCATGTTGATGGATTTGAGCGTTTGCAGCGCAACCATGGCGCTGTTGTTGGTCAGAATGCTCGACATGAGCCATTTCCTTGTTTCAGAGGGCGGAGTTTCACCCGGATTACATTGCCGTCATTGCGACGGACCGAATGTCATTCTGACCACTACAAGCGCCGGTGTTGGCGCTGTGCCATCCGTTCGGGATGCCCTGTCACAATGCCCCTCAAAAACCTAAGAGAGTACTAAACTGCCCCACCCTCCTTGCCAGCAAACATCGCGCATTTGAGCCAAATTCAGGCACGCTTTTCAACGTTTCCGCTACGAATGCCGGTGATCTTGCGGCGCTGTCCACTACTGTCATAAGTATCCATCGACGCACGCAACCGCCGCATCGTCGCCAATCGCTGGGTCACCGCGCGAATTCCGTCCATCGCGCTTTCAATCAGGTCCTGATTGCGGTGTGCCTTAACGCGGACGCGATCCAATTCATCCGCTGAGGGAGCAATTAATGCAAGCGAATCGATTAAACTTGATTTCTCGGACATGATCCCGGCCAGGGAGTCCAGCGCGCCTGACAGGATCGCTGTGCGTTCCCGATCCAACAGCGAGTCAAGATCAAGGATAATTTTGTCATGGATTTGATTTGTCATGGTTATTCTCCTGAAGTGCCTGGAAAAAGGTTTCTGCCAGACCGATGCCGCCGCGCGCGGCCAATGCTTTTGCCTGGGTATCCACAAAAAACGATGCAAACTGTTCCTCGCCAAGGCCGCCGCCATAGGCGTCACGCGCTTGCCCAAAGCCCGCGTGTTTCAGCATTTCGGCCAGAAAAGTCGCCTCCAGACGTTCCGCGACCGCCCTTAGCCGATGGTTCGGGGTCACAGAAACAGTCGGAAGAATTGGGCTGACAGCCATGTTGTGAATCCTTTGCGGTTTTCAGCAAAATGCGCGAAGGCGGTAAAGAATTGGTAACCGAAACAGCGCCATAAAGCAGACGCAAGACGAATCTCGGGGCCGCGATGTCAGAAATTTTGCCGAACCAATGGAGTACGCGAACGCGAACGGACGTTTCGTCCGGCGCAACGCCGCAGCCGGGACTGAACAATACATTCCGCACAATATTCGATGCGCTATCTGTGCTTTCGACCCCTCAACAGGGACAGGTGCCCGGAAAAGCTCCTGAACCGACAGACGCTTCAAAAACCGACGCTGCAAACATCGAAAACCTCTCGGAACAGACTGACACCAGGCCCAACGAGGGAAACGAACGTAAGTTAATTGCTGCAGACTGGCCGCATGAAACCGAAACTGATTGGCACGACGAAAATAAATGGTTGAGAGATATAAATATCGATTCGGAAACGGGGATGCCCCTCACCAACGATTCTGCAACCACTCTGGCGCAGGGCAGAAAAACGCTCGAATTGCCGTCAGAACCGTTGTTAGTTAGCGTTTCGACTTCTGTCCCCGACCGTCCGAAACCATCTTCGTCTATTCCGCTTTCAGAAGGAAACGAATTTCTGTTTCAGTCAGAAATATTCATGGCGTCTGGTGATGGACCTGAAGTCATGCAAAGCCTGCATCCACAACGTTCCGCGACGCAGTTTTCATTGATGAAACCCAACGCCGATGCCTTACCCGTTCAAGAGGTTGCCGTTCAAGCGACTCGACCGCCAATCAGCGAAGATTTCAATCATCAGTTCGCCGAGAATGCGATCGAGAACAAAGTTTCAATATCAGAGGCAGTCAAACCAGTTGCGTCTAACATCGAAAATCTCTTTTCAATCGCTGGAGAGAAGAGGAATTCTTTGCAGATTCTTGCATCGGAACTTACTGACCTTAACCCGGATGCGTTGAAAAGCCTCAAAGGGAGTGTGGTTTCGGAAAACTCTCGCGGATCGCAAGAAACATCCTTCAACACCAAACCCCGCATCCGTGAGTACAGCGAAAGTGAAGAACTAACCTCAATTGCGCCAGAAATGATCGCTTACAGTGTGATCCATTCATCCGGAAAAAGTCTTCAGGGTGGACTTCGTGCAGATCCAAGCGAGATTTTTCGGCCTTCGCTGGCTGCCGGATCCAAGAATGAGGAAAGATCGAAACAGCCGCTTACAAGAGACTTGAGCCTTCCTGAGGCAGTTGGAAATGTGACCGAAAGGAAAATTGACATTTCCAGTGCGCAGCCAGATTTGAAGTTTGAAAAAACTTTCAAGGTAGATGGAGAAACTGATGCTACTGCTCTCGGAGTGTCGAGCCAAGAATGGTCCGCTGTGGCGCAGAATACAGGGATATTTCCATCCGGCCACGCTGCAACAACCCAGGTTTTTGCAGGGATAAAGGAACCAATCGTAGGCTTTGTGCTGGCTTCGGCGAGGGTGTTCTCAAAAGATCAAACGAGTACACCTGAAACGGGTATTAAGGCGCCGGTTTTTGACCAAACAGGCCAAACAAATTCACCAGATCCGCTGGCAACATCCATGAGATCACGCTGGGCGCAGAATTTAATGCCGAAACAATCGGTAAATTCTATCCCTATTCGCGATGATCACGTATCTGTTTTTGTGAAACATGAAATCCATACCGACCCCGATGCAGCGCACGCGTTGCCAACCTTTTCAGCAGACAAGGTTGTCTTGAATCGCAGCGCAACCCCTGTGACCGAAAAAGTCGCGAACGCGGGGAATTCCCTTGCCGACAGAATGCTGGGAGATAATCGCAGACCTTCAGTTGTTTTAGACAGCAAGTCAGAACCAGAAATCATACGCAGCACTTCGGAGGTGATAGGGAAAGAATCGGCCAGAAGTTTGCATAGCGAACTATCCTCGGAAGAAACTGTACGAAGAATCGTCCAACCCGGTTATTCGCCCGTGAAGCAAACTCTTGAGGCGATGCTCGTCACAGATTCCCTACAGTCGGTGCGTCCCGTGATCGACATGCAAAATAGTATCTTATCCGAAGTGTCCGGTGTCCAGAAAACTTATCCTGATATGCTGGACGGTTCGATGAATTACCGCCCTGAGGTTCGCCCGGAAATCAGGCTTAACGCAATGGCGCCGGACCTGCCGCGTCAGATCGCGCAGAATCTATTCGCTGATTCCGCAAGGGCCGAAGGCGGCGGGATCGAGCTCCGCCTGTCGCCTGAAGAACTCGGGCCGGTCCGGCTTAATCTGCGGCAGGTTGATGGCCAAATGATCGTTCAAATTTCGGTAGATCGCGTTGAGACGCTCGATTTGATGCGTCGCCACGCGGATCAACTGATGCAGGAAATGCGCAGCCTTGGCTACACTTCCGTCCGTTTGGATATGCAGGCGCAGGGGGACCGTCGTCCCTCGTTGCCGTATCAAGCGGCCCCGCAACCTGATGAACCGACCATGGCATCCGCTTTGTCCGCAACAAACGAAACCCCACATAGACGCAACCAATCCAGTGGGCTTGACCTGCGTCTGTAATCGAAGGAACCGAAGATGATTGATGCAATTTCTGCTTTAAATACGCCGCAAGCCGCAACCCCGCCTGCGACCGCACCCAAAACCCGCGCGCTTACATCGGACTTCGAGACGTTCCTCAAAATGCTCACGATTCAGCTCAAGAATCAGGACCCGTTGAACCCGGTCGATTCGTCAGAATATGCTGTGCAATTGGCAACATTCTCGTCTGTCGAGCAACAGGTTCAAACCAATGACCTGCTCAAATCACTCGCCGCGCAGTTGGGGGCCAGTGGTATGGCGCAAATGGGGGCTTGGGTCGGTATGGAGGCGCGTAGCCCCGCTGCGCGCGCTTTTGACGGGTCAACGCCGCTGACGCTCTCGACGGAAACCGCCAAGACGGCGGATCGGGCGCAGTTGGTGGTCACATCTGCCAACGGTCGCGAGGTGCAGCGTCTTGACCTTCCCGCGCGCGGGGGCGAGGTGCAATGGGCCGGGACCGATGCCTTTGGCTATGCCTTGCTGCCGGGGCTGTATTCATTCAGCGTAGACAGCTTTCTGGGCGATGATTTGCTGGCAAATACGCCTGTGCAATCGTTTTCCCGCATTGTCGAGGCGCGGATAGACGGGGGTCAGACCCTTTTGGTGACCGAAGAAGGGGCCGCGATCAGCACGGACAAGGTGACAGCGATGCGTGATCCGCGGTTGTGATCCGATGCAACTGGTCCGATTGCCACCATTGCGCCGCAGGCTTAGGGTCGGTCACCTGATCCCGGAGCCTTCGCATGTCACGCCTCGTTCGCCAATCCGTCGCGGCATGCGGTGTGTCAACACAGGGGCCTTGGGTCGTGCAACGCGGAGGGCAGACCAACCGGGTATGGCATTTGCAGGATCAGGGTCTGATCGTAAAGCTATATCTGGCCGTGGATAACCCGTTGTTTGCAAACGATCCATCAGCAGAGGCGGAATGTCTGTCTCGCCTGTCGTCACAAGGGTTGGCCCCAGAGTTGATTGCCCAAGGGGAGTGTGCCGATGGCCGCTGGATCGTTTATCGACATATTGATGGTGATCCGTGGAATAGCGAACCCGCACCCGTCGCACAGATTTTGCGGCGCGTTCATGCGCAGCCCTTGCCGGATTTGGCGTCGGCCCCTGATACCGACGAATCGCTTCGATCCGTGACGGAATCCCTGATCCGGCGGCTTTCGGGGGCAGCGGCGCAACACCTTCGCAGGCTTGAACCTGCCCCCCCGGCGGACCATCCACCGCCACGGCGGACATTGTTGCATGGCGATCCGGTGCCCGGAAACATTCTGATTGACGGGTCAAACGCCACGCTGATCGATTGGCAATGCCCAGGCATTGGCGATCCGGCGCATGATCTGGCCCTGTTCCTGTCGCCGGGGATGCAGCAGGTGTATCGCGGCGCACCGCTGACCGCTGCCGAGCGCGCAACAACCTTGGCCGCTTATGATTGCGCGGTCACGTCCGCCCGACTGACCGCGCTGCAACCCAGCTATCATTGGTTGATAGCGGCCTATTGCACGTGGAAATCGGAACGGGGCGCGCCGCATTACCGCGCAGCGGCGGAGGTGGAATGTGCTGCGCTTAGCTGAGCCAGACGGTCAAAAGGACCAGCCCTGCCCCCAGAACAGCGCCCGCGCCGCCAGAGATCACTGTGCGCAGCACACTGTTGGTCGGCTCGACGCGCGTGGGCGAGGATTGCCGGATCAGCGCGGCCTCGACCAACCCCGGCAATCGTGGGCCGAACCGCGCCAAAACCTGCGCGGTGCGCGACAGATCGCGCAGCGTCGCGCGCGGGCCGATGGATTTGGCGATGTAATCCTCGACAACGGGGCGCGCGACTTCCCAGATGTTGATCTGCGGGTTCAGCGACCGCGCGACGCCTTCGACCACCACCATGGTGCGCTGCAACAGGATCAGTTCGGTGCGGGTTTCCATGCCGAACCGCTCTGTCACTTCAAACAGATAGGCCAGCAGACGGCCCATGGAAATCTGCGTGGCATTCATGCCGAAAATCGGCTCGCCCACGGCGCGCAACGCGCGGGCGAATTCATCGACGTCGCGGTTGGCGGGCACATAGCCGGCTTCGAAATGCACCTCGGCGACGCGGCGGTAATCCTTGCGGATGAAACCGAACAGGATCTGCGCATAGACCCGGCGGGTATATTCGTCGATATGGCCCATGATGCCGAAATCAAAGGCGATGATCGCGCCATCCGCACCGACCTTCATATTGCCCTGATGCATGTCACCGTGGAAATAGCCGTCGCGCAAGGCATGCATCAGGAACAGCCGCAGCACCCGTTCGCCCAGTTCGGCGCGGTTATGCCCGGCGGCGTCCAGCGCGGCATTGTCACCCATCGGCGCGCCTTCGACCCAGCCCAGCGTCATCACCCGGCGTGCCGAATGGCGCCACTTGATCTCGGGCAGGCGAAACCCCTTGTCATCCTTGGTATTCGCGGCGAATTCGGCGGCGGACGCGCTTTCCAGCCGCAAATCCAGTTCGCCCAGCACCACGCCTTCGAAATGGGTGATCACGTCGCGGGGCCGCAACCGCCGCCCGCCCGGCAGATGTTCGATCAGCCAGGCCGCCAGATGGAACGCATCCACATCCTTGCGAAACGCCCGTTCGATGCCGGGGCGCAGCACCTTGATCGCGACATATTCGCCGGTATCGCGCAGCCGCGCCTTGTGGACCTGCGCGATGGACGCGGCGGCGACAGGTTCGCTGATTTCGGAAAACACCGCATCCCAGGGCTGTTCCAGCTCGGACGCGATGCTGGCCTTGGCCACCTCCAGCGGGAAGGGCGGCAGGCTGTCTTGCAACACGCGCAATTGATTGGCGAGCGCCTCGCCCACCACATCGGGACGGGTGGACAGGACCTGGCCGAACTTGATGTAAGCCGGCCCAAGTGCGGTCAGCGCGCGGGTGGCGGGCGGCATGGCGGGGTCGCCCTTGATCCCGATCCAGCGAAACGGCCAGACCACGGCGCGCACCACGGCGCGCACGGGCAGCGGCGCATTGAACGCCTCCATCACCACGGTCATTGCCCCGGTCCGTTCCAGCGTGGCACCCGTGCGGATCAGGCGCCAGATATTGTGCGGTCCGCGCATCAGATTTTCCAGCCGGAATGCAGGCAGGCGATGCCCAGCGACAGGTTGCGGTAGGCCGCCTGTTCAAAGCCCGCCGCGCGGACCATGTTCAGAAACGTGTCCTGATCCGGGAATTTGCGAATCGATTCCACCAGATATTGATAGCTATCGCGATCACCCGCGATCATCTGGCCCAGTCGCGGGATCACGTTGAACGAATACAGGTCATAGGCGCGCTGCATCAGGTCATTCGGGATTTGCGAAAATTCCAGCACCATCAAACGCCCGCCGGGTTTCAGGACGCGGAACGCCTCGGCCAGCGCCTCTTGCGGGCGGGTCACGTTGCGGATGCCAAAGCTGATCGTGTAAACGTCGAACGTGTTTGCGGCAAAGGGCAGCGCCATCGCATCCCCCACCACCCAATCGAGGTTATCGGCCAGCCGCAGCGCCTCGGCGCGTTTGCGGCCCTCGATCAGCATCGGCTCGGTCAGGTCCAGCACGGTGGCCTGCGCCGCGCCCGCCCGCGCCAGATAGCGAAACGCGATATCGCCGGTGCCGCCTGCGACATCCAACAGGCGTGTGCCCGCGCGCGGCGCGATCCAGTCCATCATCGCGTCTTTCCACAGCCGGTGGATACCCAGGCTCATCGCGTCGTTCATCACGTCATATTTCGACGCCACCGATCCGAACACGCCGCGCACCCGGCCCGCCTTTTCACCCTCGGGGATATCCTGAAAGCCGAAATGCGTGGTTTTTTCGTTGCTATCCTGCATGGGTCTGGCTGTCCTCTTGGCTAAAGAGTTCTTATAGGGCGCTGAACCGCCGCCGCAATGCGCCCTTCTGTCAGGACCCCGATGCCCGAACTGCCCGAAGTCGAAACCGTCCGCCGTGGGCTGGACCCCGCCATGACCGGCCATGTGATCCAGCGCGCCGAGGTGAACCGCCCCGATCTGCGCTGGCCTTTGCCCGACCGGATGGCGGAACGGCTGACCGGGGCGCGGGTGCTGACGCTGCGGCGGCGGTCAAAATACATTCTTGTCGATCTGGATACCGACGAGACGCTGCTGATCCATCTGGGCATGTCGGGACGGATGTTGGTGTCTGGTGTGGCAATCGGCACCTATGTGCATTACCACCCTGCACCGCAGAAACACGACCACGTTGTGCTGCACATGCATCAGGGCGCGCGCGTCACGTTCAACGATCCGCGCCGCTTTGGCGCGATGGACCTGATGGTGACCGCAAATGCCGACGCGCATCCCCTGTTGGCCGCCATCGGGCCAGAGCCATTTGGCAATGATTTCAACGAGGATTACTTGTTCGACCGGCTGCGCGACCGGCGCACGCCGATCAAGGCGGCGCTGTTGGATCAGCATGTGGTCGCGGGTCTGGGCAATATCTATGTCTGCGAAACACTGTTCCGCGCGCGGATTGCGCCCGACCGGATCACCCGCGATCTGACGGCGACGCAGCTGCGCGGGCTGGTGCCGATCATCCGCGATGTGCTGGCGCAGGCGATCACGGCGGGCGGGTCGTCGCTGCGGGATTTCCGGCAGGCGGATGGCGAGTTGGGCTATTTCCAGCACAGCTTTGATGTCTATGGCCGCGAAGGTGACCCTTGCCGCACCCCAGGTTGCACCGCGACCATCGCGCGCATCGTGCAGGCGGGGCGGTCGTCGTTTTCCTGCCCGCACTGCCAGACCTAGGGGTCAAAGATAACTTGAACGGCTCTGGCAATCGGTTAAGCAAACGGGGTTCCGACACCGGATAGCGCAACCAATTAGGGGCACCCCGCATGGCCTTCGAGACGATCATCGTCGAAGTGGAAGATTACGTGGCTGTCATCCGGCTTAACCGGCCCGAAGCGCTGAATGCGCTGAACGACAAGCTGCTGACGGAATTGGCCACGGCGATCACCGCCGCGCAGGCGAATGACAAGGTCCGAGTTTTGGTTCTGACCGGCAGCGACAAGGCGTTTGCCGCCGGGGCCGACATCAAGATGATGCGGGAAAAGTCGTTCACCGACGTTTACCTTGAGGATCTGTTCACCCCCGAAACCGATCAGATCACCCGCGGCCGCAAGCCGATCATCGCGGCTGTCGCGGGCTATGCGCTGGGCGGGGGCTGTGAATTGGCGATGATGTGCGATTTCATCATTGCGGCAGATACGGCCAAATTCGGCCAGCCCGAGATCAATCTGGGCGTGATGGCCGGACTTGGCGGCACCCAGCGGCTGACGCGCTTTGTCGGCAAATCCAAGGCGATGGACATGAACCTGACCGGGCGTTTCATGGATGCCGAAGAGGCGGAACGTGCTGGCCTTGTCAGCCGCGTGGTGCCTGCCAAGGATCTGATGAAGGAAACCATGGCCGCCGCGCACAAAATCGCCGAAAAATCCATGATCACCACCATGGCGATCAAGGAATCGGTCAACCGCGCGTATGAGACCACGCTGCACGAAGGGCTGCTGTTCGAACGCCGGGTGTTCCATGCGTTGTTCGCCACCGAGGACCAGAAGGAAGGCATGTCCGCCTTTCTGGAAAAGCGCACGCCGCAATTCCGCGACCGCTAGGCGAATCCGGCTTGCGTTTGCGGCCACGCGGGGTTACCAGCCTCGCCAGACATGCGCGTGAGGCCCGCTTTGGCCAGAGAACCCGGTTGTGAACCCGGGGTCGGGGTTTCCCGCGCAATTCATATTGTAACGCCCGACTGAAAGAACCGCACATGACCAATACCGTCCAGGCAGCCAAGCGCGCCCGTCAAAGCGAAACCCGTTTCGCCATCAACAAATCGCGCCGCTCGCGGATTCGCACCTTCCTGCGCAAGGTCGAAGAGGCGATCGCCTCGGGTAACCAAGAGGCCGCAGCGGCCGCCCTGCGCGCGGTCCAGCCGGAACTGATGCGCGGCGTGACCAAGGGCATTGTGCACAAAAACACTGCTGCACGCAAAATGTCGCGTCTGGCGTCGCGGGTCAAATCGCTGGGCTGAATTCGACCTCAACTTTTGGATAGGGGGCGCTGCCGCGGGGCGGTGCCCTTTTTTCGTTTACAATCAAACGCTTTTTTGGCCCCCGAGATTCTTTTTCGAACCGCGTGGAGTCAAGCGAGAAGTTCGGTTGCGGGGCTTCTCGCCCGCTTGCTAAACACGTGAAGCGAGTCACCTCGCCCTGGGGAACAGTCGGATCATACCGCCGCTTGGCCGTAAAACGCGTGATGCAAATCGCGCGCGATCCCGCCTTGACCCAGAGCAATCATCCGGCGGGCAGCCAGGATCGACGGGCCAGCACACGCCGTGTGAGCATGGACCTGACCCTGCGCCCGATAGGTCAGACAACCACGGCAGCCGTTTATGTGGCGGCCGGACCCCGGTGATTGCGTGGCAGGATGAGCGCGCGTGACAAGTGCGTACCGGCGGCAGGCTGGGGTATCGGGATCGGACGGGACGAAACGGGAATGACACAGGAACTTTGGGGCCAGTTGCGGTCGAACCTTCTGCAAATGGTAGGCAAGCACAATTTCCAAAGCTGGATCGAGCCACTCAAATTCTCGGCGATATCTGACGGTGTGGCGACGTTTGACGTGCCCACGATGTTCATCGGAAACTACGTGTCGCAGAATTACGGTGACACCATTCTGGGCGAGTTGTCGCGCGCCGGCGCCCCCGTGCGCCGCGTCCAGTTTCAGGTGCCCGCCAACCAGCCCGAACGCCCTGTTGCGGCCCCATCCCCGGCGCGCACCGCTGTCCGCCCGTCGCACAACGACGACGAATTGCCCGGTGCGCCGCTGGACCAGCGGTTCACCTTTGACACCTTCGTCGTCGGCAAGCCGAACGAGTTGGCCCATGCCGCCGCGCGCCGCGTGGCCGAAGGCGGCCCGGTCACGTTCAACCCGCTGTTCCTTTATGGTGGCGTGGGTTTAGGGAAAACCCACCTGATGCACGCCATCGCGCATGAATTGCGCACCCGCCAGCCGCATCTGAACGTGGTCTATCTGTCGGCGGAACAGTTCATGTACCGCTTCGTCCAGGCGCTGCGCGAACGCAAGATGATTGATTTCAAACAGTTGTTCCGGTCGGTGGATGTGCTGATGGTGGATGATGTGCAATTCATCGCGGGCAAGGACAGCACGCAGGAAGAGTTCTTTCACACCTTCAACGCGCTGGTGGACCAGCACAAGCAGATCGTGATTTCCGCCGACCGCGCCCCCGGCGAAATCAAGGATCTTGAGGATCGGATCAAATCGCGCCTGCAATGCGGGCTGGTGGTCGATCTGCACCCGACGGATTACGAATTGCGGCTGGGCATTCTGCAAACCAAGGCCGAACTTTACCGCGCGCAATATCCCGGCCTGAAGATCGCGGATGGCATCCTTGAATTTCTGGCGCTGCGGATTTCCACCAACGTCCGCGTTCTCGAAGGCGCGCTGACCCGGCTCTTTGCCTTTGCCAGCCTGGTGGGGCGCGAAATCTCGATGGAACTGACGCAGGATTGTCTGGCCGATGTGCTGCGCGCCTCTGAGCGGAAAATCACCGTCGAGGAAATCCAGCGCCGCGTTGCGGATCACTACAACATCCGCCTGTCCGACATGATCGGGCCGAAACGCCTGCGCAGCTATGCCCGCCCGCGTCAGGTGGCGATGTATCTGTCCAAGCAACTGACCTCGCGGTCCCTGCCCGAGATCGGTCGCCGCTTTGGCGGGCGCGATCACACCACGGTCATGCACGGGGTGCGCCGCATCGAAGAGCTGAAATCGTCGGACGGTCAGATCGCCGAGGATATCGAATTGCTGCGCCGGTCGCTCGAGGGCTGAATATCCTGCGCTAGGCCCGTGAAACCCCTTGTTTATCGGGGAAAATTGGCTACCCTGCCGATCCCGGCACCAGTGATAATGACCGGGGCGGGACAGGAGCGAAGTGCATGAGACTCAGCATTGAACGCGGCGCGCTGCTCAAGGCGGTGGCTCAGGCGCAATCCGTTGTGGAACGGCGCAACACCATTCCGATCCTCGCCAACGTCCTGATCGAGGCCGAGGGCAACACCGTGCAATTCCGCGCCACCGATCTGGATATCGAAGTGGTGGACAAGGCCCCCGCGATGGTCGAACGCGCCGGTGCGACGACGGTATCGGCGGTGACGCTGCACGAAATCATCCGCAAACTGCCCGATGGCGCGCTGGTCACGCTGTCGGATGACGCGATGGCGGGGCGGTTGTCGGTCACGGCCGGCAAGTCGCAGTTCAATCTGGCGACCCTGCCGCGCGAAGATTTCCCGGTGATGGCCAACTCGGAATATGCGTCGAATTTCACGGCGGCCGCGCCGGTGCTGCGGCGGCTGTTCGACAAATCGAAATTCGCGATTTCGACCGAGGAAACCCGGTATTATCTGAACGGCGTTTACCTGCATGTGTCCGAGGCCGAAGGCGCGCCGGTGCTGCGCGCGGTCGCCACCGATGGCCACCGCTTGGCGCGCATTGACGCGCCGCTGCCCGTCGGGGCCGAGGCGATGCCCGGCGTGATCGTGCCGCGCAAGACCGTGGGCGAATTGCGCAAGCTGTTGGACGATGACGAGGCCAAGATCGCGGTGTCGGTATCCGAAACCAAGATCCGCTTTGCCACGCCGTCCCTGACCCTGACGTCCAAGGTGATCGACGGCACCTTCCCGGATTATTCCCGCGTCATCCCGCAGGGCAATACCCGGCGTCTCGAAGTGGACGCCAAGGAATTTGCCCAAGCGGTTGACCGCGTCGCCACCGTGTCGTCGGAACGTTCGCGCGCCGTGAAACTCAGCCTTGACGAGGATCGTCTGGTGCTGTCGGTCAACGCGCCGGATAGTGGCGCGGCCGAGGAAGAACTGGCGGTGGCCTATTCCGATGACCGGCTGGAGATTGGGTTCAACGCCAAGTACCTGCTGGAAATTGCCAGCCAGGTTGACCGCGAAAACGCGGTGTTCCTGTTCAATTCGGCGGGCGATCCCACCCTGATGCGCGAGGGCAATGATACCTCGGCGGTCTATGTCGTCATGCCGATGCGGGTCTGACGGACCGCTTTCGTGGCGGTGTATCTGACAGAGGCGATGCTGACCCAGTTCCGCAGCCACGCCGCCGCGCGTCTGGTGCTGGACGGGCGGCCTGTGGCGTTCTGGGGCGCGAACGGCGCGGGCAAGACCTCGCTGCTCGAAGCCATTTCGCTGTTGTCGCCGGGGCGCGGCCTGCGTCGCGCCGCCGCCGAAGATATGGCACGCCAAGGTGGACCGGGGGATTGGAAAATTCAGGCGGTGCTGATGACGCCCGACGCGCCCCGCGCGGTGGAAACATGGTCGGACGCCGGGGCGGCACGACAGGTGCGCATCGACGGAAAACCCGCTCCGCAGACCGCGCTGGGCGATCTGTTGCGCATGGTCTGGCTGATCCCGGCGATGGACCGGCTGTGGATCGAAGGCGCGGATGGGCGGCGGCGGTTTCTGGACCGGCTGACGCTGTCCTTTGCGCCGGGTCACGCAGAGGCATCGGTGGAATTTGAAAAAGCCATGCGTGAACGGAACCGTCTGCTGAAAGACGGGGTGCGCGACGCGTTCTGGTATGCGGCGCTTGAGGACCGGATGGCCGATACCGGGGCTGCCATCGACACCAACCGGCGCCGCGCGCTGGACCGGCTAAAGCGCGCGCAGGAGGGGGCCGAGACCGCCTTTCCCGCCGCTGATCTGGCCTTGGTGCAATCCGAAGGTGCGATGCCCGCAACCGCCGCCGATTTCCGCGCCGCGCTGGGCGACAATCGCGCGCGCGATCTGGCCGCCGGACGCACCCTGATTGGCCCGCACCGCAGCGACCTGTTGGGCACCTACCGCGCCAAGGGCCTGCCTGCCGCCGACTGTTCCACCGGTGAACAAAAGGCGCTGCTGTTATCGCTGATCCTCGCCAATGCCCGCGCGCTGGCCACGGACACCGGCAGCCCGCCGATCCTGCTGCTGGACGAAGTCGCGGCGCATCTGGACGCGCCCCGCCGTGCCGCGTTGTATGACGAACTCTGCGCGCTGGGCGCGCAGGCGTTCCTGACCGGCACCGGGGCCGAGCTGTTCACCGAACTGGGCCCGCGCGCGCAATCCATCGAAGTGACCGAAACCGGCGGCACCTCGGCGTTGGTCCCGCAGGGCTAAGATCGGAGACATCATGACCATCACCTTCTGGCAACTTCTGGTCTATGCGGGCGGCATGGCCGCCTTGTGGGCGATCCCCGGCCCGGTCTGGGTCGCACTGACGGCGCGCACCATGGCGGGCGGGTTCGCCGCCGCCTGGCCCTTGGCCATCGGCGTGGCGCTGGGTGATCTAGTCTGGCCGCTGGCCGCGGTGCTGGGGCTGGCGTGGATCGGCGATGTCTATGGCGACGCCCTGGCCGTGCTGCGCTGGGTCGCCGCCGCGATCTTTATCGCCATGGGCGTGCTGTTGATCCGCCAGCCCGCCGCGCCCCCCGGCACCAACACCCGCCTGACGCGACCGGGCCATTGGGCCGGGTTCACCGTGGGGCTGGCCGCCGTGATCGGCAACCCCAAGGCGATGCTGTTCTACATGGGCGCGCTGCCGGGGTTCTTTGACCTGACCCGCGTGACCGTCACCGATATCGCCGCCATCGGCGCGGTGTCGGCGGTGGTGCCGATGCTGGGCAACCTCGGGTTAGCGCTGTTCGTGGACCGCGCGCGGCGGCTGTTGCAAAGCCCCGCCGCGATCCGCCGGATGAACCTGATTTCGGGTCTGCTGTTGATCGGCGTCGGGATGGTCATCCCGCTGCTGTAACCCCCAAATCTTGTGTCTGGCGCGTGACAATCCCGCATCCGACCGCTATACATTGCACACAATTGCAAGGGTTTTCGACACATGGCCGAAACAGCCAAGCAGCCGGGCGAATACGGCGCTGATTCCATCAAGGTTCTTCGTGGCTTAGAGGCGGTGCGCAAGCGCCCCGGCATGTATATTGGCGACACCGACGACGGGTCGGGCCTGCATCACATGGTCTATGAGGTGGTGGATAACGGCATCGACGAGGCGCTGGCCGGTCATGCCGATTACGTGCATGTGAAAATCCACGCCGACAGTTCCGTGTCGGTGCGCGACAACGGGCGCGGCATCCCCGTCGGCATCCACGCCGAAGAAGGCGTGTCCGCCGCCGAGGTCATCATGACCCAGCTGCACGCGGGCGGCAAATTCAATAACACCGACGATTCAGGCAATGCCTACAAGGTGTCGGGCGGCTTGCACGGCGTGGGCGTGTCGGTGGTGAACGCGCTGTCGGACTGGCTGGAATTGCGGGTCTGGCGCGATGACACCGAATACCGCGCGCGGTTCGAAAACGGCTTTACCGTGGAACATGTCTATCCCGTTGGCCCCGCGCCGGGCCAAAAGGGCACCGAGGTGCGGTTTCTGGCCGCCGCCAAGACCAACCACCCCGAGGGCACGTTTTCCAACCTTGAATATCATTTCGACATTCTCGAACGCCGGTTGCGTGAACTAGCCTTTCTGAATTCCGGGGTGCGCATCATCCTCGAGGATGAGCGCCCCGCCGTGCCGCTGAAAACCGAATTGTTCTACGAAGGCGGGGTGCGCGAGTTTGTCAAATACCTTGACCGCTCGAAAACGCCGGTGATGCCCGATCCGATCTATATGGTGGGCGACCGCGGCGGCATCGGGGTCGAGGTGGCGATGTGGTGGAACGATACCTACCACGAAACCGTGCTGCCGTTCACCAACAACATCCCGCAGCGCGACGGCGGCACGCATATGGCGGGCTTTCGCGCCGCGCTGACGCGGACCATCGGCAAATACGCGCAGGACAGCGGGATCGCCAAGCGCGAAAAGGTCGATTTCACCGGCGATGACGCGCGCGAGGGGCTGACCTGCGTGTTGTCGGTCAAGGTGCCGGACCCGAAATTCTCTAGCCAGACCAAGGATAAGCTGGTCAGTTCCGAAGTGCGTCCGGCGGTTGAGAACCTTGTGAACGAGAAACTCACCGAATGGTTCGACGAAAACCCTGCCGCCGCCAAGGTGATCGTCGGCAAGATCATCGAGGCCGCCTTGGCCCGCGAGGCCGCCCGCAAGGCGCGCGAATTGACGCGGCGCAAGACCGCGATGGATGTGAATTACCTGGCGGGCAAGCTGAAGGATTGCGCCGAAAAAGACCCCAGCAAGACCGAGGTATTCCTTGTCGAAGGTGACAGTGCCGGTGGGTCGGCCCAGACGGGCCGCGACCGCCGCACGCAGGCCGTGCTGCCCCTGCGGGGCAAAATCCTGAACGTCGAACGCGCGCGGTTTGACCGCATGCTGGGCAGTCAGGAAATCGGCAATCTTGTCATGGCCTTGGGCACCGGCATCGGGCGGGATGAGTTTAACATCGCCAAACTGCGCTACCACAAGATTGTCATCATGACCGACGCCGACGTTGACGGCGCGCATATCCGCACCCTGCTGTTGACGTTTTTCTACCGCCAGATGCCCGAATTGATCGAAGGCGGATTCCTGTATATCGCGCAGCCGCCGCTGTATAAGGTCGCGCGCGGAAAGTCCGAGGTTTACCTCAAGGATCAGGCCGCCCTGGACGAATACCTGATCGAACAGGGCGTTGAAGGCGCGGTGCTGCGGTTGGGATCGGGGGCCGAAATCGGCGCGGCCGACCTGAAGCGCGTGGTCGAGGAAGCCCGCGCCGTCCGCCGCATCTTGGGCGCGTTCCCCACGCATTACCCGCGCCACATTCTGGAACAGGCCGCCATCGCAGGCGCGTTCGAACAGGGCCGCGCGGATGCCGACCTGCAAGGCGTCGCAGATATCGTGGCGCAGCGGCTGGACCAGATCGCCGCCGAATACGAAAAAGGATGGAAGGGCCGCATCACGCAGGATCACGGCATCCGCCTGTCCCGCGTGTTGCGCGGCGTCGAGGAAGTGCGGACACTTGACGGCACCGTCCTGCGATCCGGAGAGGCGCGCAAGCTGGGCCAGGCCACCCCCGGCCTGCGCGAAACCTATGCCGAAACGGCGCAACTGCTGCGCAAGGATCGGATGCAGGACATCAACGGGCCTTTGGACCTGCTGGATGCGATCCTGAAAGAGGGCGAAAAGGGCCTGTCCCTGCAACGCTACAAGGGTCTGGGCGAGATGAACCCGGAACAGCTCTGGGAAACCACGCTGGACCCCGAGGCGCGGACCTTGCTGCAAGTGCGCGTGAACGACATGGTCGAGGCAGACGACCTGTTCACCAAGCTGATGGGCGATGTCGTGGAACCCCGCCGCGAGTTCATCCAGCAAAACGCGCTGAACGTGGAAAACCTGGATTTCTGACCCGGCCTTTGACAAACTTTGCCAATTCATGCATCCTGTTGCGAAACGAGGTGCATTTATGGCCACAATGAACGTTTCTTTGCCCGACCCGATGAAATCCTGGGTCGAGGAACAGACCCGCGACGGGCGTTACAGCAACGCCAGCGATTACGTCCGCGACCTGATCCGCCGCGATCAGGACCGTCAGCAGGCGATTGCCGAATTGCAGCAGATCGTGACGGATGCGCTGGCAAGCGGTATCAGCGACCGCAGCTTTACCGACATCCTTGATGCGGCTCGGCACGAGGCGCGGCAACGAGGGCTTTTGCGTGGCGAAAGCTGAATTTTCCCGCGCGGCAGATCGCGATTTGATCGATATCTACCTTTATGGGGTCGAACAATTTGGCGCAGCACGGGCCGAGCGATATCTGGACGCAATAAATGCTAAGGTCGAAATGGCGGCAAGTCACCCCGATCTTGGGGCTGACTATGGTTCTGTCAAAGACGGTCTGCGGCGTTATCACGCCGTGTCTCATGCGATTTATTTCCAATCCACGCCAACCGGGATTTTGGTGTTGCGCGTGCTGCATTGTCGGATGGATCCGGGTCGTCACATCAGGTGAACGATCACGAGCCACAGTAACTTTGCCCTGCGCGGGCCATGCAATCACCCCCCAACCCCCCTTACCACATCCGCAATCTGCATCAGCGCGGGGCCCAGCGGGCTGGAACGGCGCCAGACCATGCCGATGGTGCGTGAGGGTTCCGGCGTGGCAAAGCGTGCGACTGCCACGGCGGCGGACCGGGTTTCGACCGCCACCGCCATGTCGGGGATCAGCGTCACGCCGATGCCCGCGCCCACCATCTGCACCAGCGTGGACAAGGACGATCCGTCCAGCAATTCGCGCGGCTGGTTCGCCCCCATCGCGCAGAAGGACAGCGCCTGATCGCGGAAACAATGACCCTCTTCCAGCAGCAGCAACCGCATTTCCCGCAGCGCGTCGCGGTTCGGCACCGGTTTGTCGGCATCGGCCAAAGGGCGCACCAGCACGAAACTCTCGGAAAACAGCGCCACCTCGGTCAGCGCGCTTTCGGATACCGGCAGCGCCACGATGGCCGCATCCAGCCGCCCTTCGGAAAGTTCCGTCACCAAACGCGGCGTCAGCGTTTCGCGCACATGCAGGTCCAGCCCCGGAAAGCGCGCCATCAGATCGCCGATGATGCGGGGCAGCAGATAGGGCGCGACCGTGGGAATCACCCCGATGCGCAGCCGCCCCATCAGCCGGTCGCGGGCGGCGCGGGCGAGATCCTCCAACTCGTCCACCTGCCGCAGGATGTCGCGCACACGCGGCGCAAAGGCCGCGCCAAACTCAGTCAGATGCACATTGCGGGGTGTGCGGTCGAACAGGGCGACGCCAAGCGCAGCCTCCATCTCTTTGATCTGCATCGACAAGGCGGGTTGCGATACCGAAGACGCCTCGGCCGCCTGACCGAAATGGCCAAGACGGGCCAGCGATTCAAAATAACGCAACTGGCGCAGGGTCAGGTTTATCATCAGGCAAACTTATCGTGACCATCAGAAAATACAAGTTATTCCAATCGCCAAAGCCTGTTAGAACCATTCCAGACACGCCAACCGCATGTCGCAGCCAGCTTGACTGACAGCAACAGGAGATGACGATGGACGGAAACGATATGGCCAAGTGCCCCGTGATGCATGGGGGTGCGACCACGATCGACAGCCAGGTGGCAGGCTGGTGGCCCAAGACCCTGAACCTTGACATCCTGCACCAGCATGACACCAAGGTGTCGCCGCTGCGGGGCTTTGCCTATCGCGACGCGGTCAAATCGCTGGATTTCGACGCGCTGAAGGCGGACCTGTTCGCCCTGATGACCGACAGCCAGGACTGGTGGCCCGCCGACTGGGGTCACTATGGCGGCCTGTTCATCCGCATGTCGTGGCACGCCGCAGGCACCTATCGCATTTCCGATGGTCGTGGCGGTGCAGGCACCGGCAACCACCGTTTCGCGCCGCTGAATAGCTGGCCGGATAACGCCAACCTCGACAAGGCGCGCCGCCTGCTGTGGCCGATCAAAAAGAAATACGGCAACAAGCTGTCCTGGGCCGACTTGATGGTGCTGGCTGGCACGGTGGCCTATGAACACATGGGCCTGAAAACCTTTGGCTTTGCCTTTGGCCGCGACGATATCTGGCACCCGGAAAAGGACATCAACTGGGGCCCGGAAACCCAGATGCTGGCCCCGTCGGAACAGCGCTATGGCGATCTGAACGACCCGTCCACCATGTTCGATCCGCTGGCCGCCGTGCACATGGGCCTGATCTATGTGAACCCCGAAGGCGTGAATGGCCAGCCCGACCCGGCCCGCACCGCCCTGCATATCCGCGAGACATTCGCGCGCATGGCGATGAATGACGAGGAAACCGTGGCCCTGACCGCTGGCGGGCACACCGTCGGCAAGGCGCATGGCAATGGCCGCGCCGAAAACCTCGGCCCCGCGCCCGAGGCCGCCGATCTGGCCGAGGCCGGTCTGGGCTGGAACAACCATGTCACCCGTGGCGTGGGCCGTGACACCGTGACCTCTGGCATCGAAGGCGCATGGACGACCCATCCGACCAAATGGGACATGGGCTATTTCAAGCTGCTGTTCGGCTATGAGTGGGAGCTAACCAAATCCCCGGCAGGCGCAAACCAGTATCGCCCGATCAACATCCGCGCAGAAGACATGCCGGTTGACGTCGAAGACCCGTCCATCCGCGTCATGCCGATGATGACCGATGCCGACATGGCGATGAAGGTGGACCCCGCCTATCGCGCGGTCTGCGAGAAATTCATGGCGAACCCGGCGGCGTTCGATGACGCCTTTGCGCGGGCGTGGTTCAAGCTGACGCATCGCGACATGGGATCGCGTCATCGCTACATCGGGCCGTGGTCGCCGACCGAGGATCTGATCTGGCAAGACCCTGTGCCCGCTGGCACCACCAACTGGGATATCGGCGCGGCCAAGCGGGCGATTGCGGCCTCGGGCCTGTCGGTGTCCGACATGGTGGCAACGGCGTGGGATAGCGCCCGCACCTTCCGCGGGTCCGACCTGCGTGGCGGGGCGAATGGCGCCCGTATCCGTCTGGCCCCGCAAAAGGACTGGGAGGGCAACGAGCCCGCCCGTCTGGCCCGCGTGCTGGCGGTTCTGGAACCCATCGCGGCAACCTACGGTGCATCGCTGGCCGATATCCTCGTGATGGCGGGTAATGTGGGCGTGGAAATGGCGGCCAAGGCGGCTGGTGTCACCGTCGAAGTGCCGTTCCACGCCGGCCGTGGTGACGCGACCGAGGCGCATACTGACGCGGCATCCTTCGCGCCGCTGGAACCCATCGCGGACGGTTTCCGCAACTGGCTGAAGAAAAACTACGCGACCGAGGCCGAAGAGCTGATGCTGGACCGCGCCCAACTGCTGGGCCTGACCGCGCCGGAAATGACCGTGCTGGTCGGCGGGATGCGCGTGCTGGGCACCAACCATGGCGGCACGGCGCATGGTGTGTTCACAAATCGTGTCGGCGCGCTGACGACGGATTTCTTCGTCACGCTGACCGACATGGGGTTCAAATGGGTGCCCAAGGGCCGCAACCTGTATGAATTGCAGGACCGGGCGACCGGCGCGGTTAAATTCACCGCGACGCGCGCCGATCTGGTGTTCGGGTCCAACTCGATCCTGCGTGCCTATGCCGAGGTCTATGCCCAGGACGACAATGCCGAAAAGTTCGTGCATGACTTTGTCGCTGCATGGACCAAGGTGATGAACGCCGACCGGTTCGATCTGGCCGCGTGATCCGGGGACATCATCAAGGGCGCTCCGGGACACCGGGGCGCCCTTTTTCATGCGCGCTGATTCGATACACTGTATACATGAAACTCGGATAACCCGCGAAAACGCCGGATAAACTTCATCCTTGACGGAATCCTGTATACAGCCTAGCTGTTTCCACGTCAGGGTATCGCGGGGAGGCGGGGCCGGATCGGAGGGGATCGTATGGACAGCCCGGAACGCATCTCGCAATCCGAAAAGGCATTGCAGGGCCTGCGCGCGCTGATCCTTGCTGGCGAATTTGCGGGCACCGACAGGTTGCCCGAGGTCGCCTTGTCCGAACGCCTTGGCATTTCGCGCACACCCTTGCGGCAGGCGATGGACCGGCTGGTGGCCGAGGGCCTGCTGGAAAAGATCGAAACCGGGGGCTGCCGTGTCGCGCGCTTCACCACCGCCGACATCATCGACAGCATCGAATTGCGCGGCGTCATCGAAGGCACAGCCGCCCGTCTGGCCGCCGAACGCGGCGCCGATCCGGCGCTGTTGGCAGATATGGTGGCGGTGCTGGACCGGTTGGATATCGCGACATGGGGCGACCGCGTCGTCGATTTCGACCGCTACGGACTTGAGAACGGCAATTTCCACGACCTGTTGGCGCGGATGGCGGGCAGCCCTGTGATCGAACGCGAATTGGAACGGGTCAGCCGCCTGCCGCTGGCGTCCCCCAGTGCGTTTTTGCTGGGCCAGGATATCCTGCCGGATTTTCAGGCGTCCTTGCGCCGCGCGCAACGCCAGCACCGCCATATCTATGACAGCATCCTGAACCGCGAAGGCAGCCGCGCCGAGGCGCTGTGCCGCGAACACGCCCGCATTGCGCGCGAAAACCTGGAATACCTGACCAGCGGCGACCCCAGACTGGCCCGGCGTGTGCCCGGCCTGCTGCTGGTCGCGTCCTGAAATCCAAGCCAAACCCAAGGAGCCAAGATGCCAAGCCTTTCCGACCTGATGAAGACCCACACGAACCCTGTCCAGATGCTGCGCAATTCAAAGGCGGGGATGTATGTCTATCCCGTCGTCGCGCCTGAATTCCAGAACTGGCGCAACGAACAGGCGGCGTGGCGTCATTCCGCCGTGCTGTTCGACCAGTCGCACCACATGGACGAACTGATCGTCGAAGGCCCGCAGGCGACCGAATTCCTGTCGCATCACGGCATCAATTCTTTCGCCAATTTTGACCTGAACCGGGCCAAGCACTTCGTGCCCGTCACGCCTGCGGGCCATGTCATCGGCGACCACATCATCTTCCGGGAACGCACCGACAAATACGTGCTGGTGGGCCGCGCGCCGACGTCGAACTGGCTGATGTTCTGCGCGGCATATGGCAAGTGGAACGTGCGCCTGCGTTATGACCCCCGCTCGCCCAGCCGCCCCGAAGGCGAGCGCGTGCTGCGCGAACATTACCGCTTCCAGATTCAGGGCCCCGACGCACCCAAGGTGTTCGAGAAAATGAACGGCGGCCCGGTGCCGGACATCAAGTTTTTCCATGTCGATACCATCAACATCGGGTCGAAAAAGGTGCAGGCGCTGCGTCATGGCATGTCGGGTGCGCCCGGTCTGGAAATCTGGGGCCCCTACAAGGACAAGGATTACATCCATTCCACCGTGTTGCAGGCCGCGCGCGATGCGGGCGTCAATCTGGTGCAGTGCGGCAGCCGCGCCTATTCGACCAACACGCTGGAATCGGGCTGGATTCCCTCGCCGCTGCCCGGCATCTACACCGGCGACGGCATGCTGGCCGATTACCGCGACTGGCTGGGCGCGGATATGTACGAGGCCGCAGGTGCCATCGGCGGATCGTTCGTGTCGGACAACATCGAGGATTACTACGTCAACCCGTTCGAACTGGGCTATGATTTCTATGTCGGCTGGAAAAAGCCCGATTTCGTCGGCAAAGCCGCGCTGGAAAAGATCAAGGCCGAAGGCGCAAAGCGCAAGAAAGTCACCTTTGAATGGAACCGCGAAGATGTGCTGAAGGTGATCGCGTCCGGCTTTGAACAGGGTGTGCCGTTCAAATGGATCGACTTCCCGCAGCCGAACTATGCGTCCTCGTCCGCTGACATGGTGATGCGCGATGGCAAAATGGTCGGCATGTCGATGTTCAACGGATATTCGTGGAACGAACGGTCGATGCTGTCTTTGGGCGTCGTGCACAATGATGTGCAGGTCGGCGATATCCTGACCCTGAAATGGGGCGAGCCGGAAACCACCGCCAAGACCTCTACCGAACCGCACCAGCAGACCGAAATCCGCGTCCGCGTGTCGCCCACGCCTTATGCCGCCGAGGCGCGCGCAAACTATGCCGATAGCTGGCGCACCAAACAGGCCATCTAAGCCAAAGGCGGGGAGGCGGGCACCAAGACCCGCCCCCCGTGCGACTTCACCATGTCTCCAGGGAGGATCATGACATGAAACTGACCGCACTGATTACCGCCGCGACGCTGGCCATCGGCAGCGCCGTTTCTGCCGCCGACGAACTGAAATTCGCCAATTTCACCCCGCCGATGCACACGATCAATGCCAGCGTCATCGAAGCGTTGAACAAGGCGGTTTCCGATGCCACCAAGGGCGCGCTGACCGTGCGCGGCTACCATGGCGGCGAATTGGGCGCGGGCCCCGCCGAACAATATGTCCGCGTCGTGCAAGGCGTGGCCGATATCGCCTGGGGCCTGCCGGGCTATACCTCGTCGCAATTCGGCAAGACGATGATCGTCGAACTGCCCAACGCCATCCCGCTGGACATGCCGGGGTATGATGCGATCTGGCGCGCCTATGACACGATTGCCGCCGAATACCCGGCGACGAAACCCTTGGCGCTGTGGACGTCGGAACCCAACATCTTCATCATGAAGGACAAGGTGATCCGCACCCCCGCCGATCTGGCAGGGCTGAAGATCCGCGTCGCCGGGTCCACCATGGCCGAAGTCGCCACCGCCTTGGGCGCGACCCCGGTGCAGATGCCGATCAACCAGGTCTATAACGCGATGCAGACCGGGCTGATTGACGGCGTGATCACCGGTGCATCCACCCTGTCGGATTTCAAGCTGGAAGAGGTCGCCGCCAGCTATACCCTTGGTGCCAACATCGGGCGCGGGTCGTTCTTTGCCGTGATGAACCAAGCGAAATACGATGGCCTGTCGGCGGAACACAAGGCTGCGATTGATGCCATCGCCGGTGCGCCGCTGTCGAAATCGGCCGAGGATGCCTGGCTGAAAACCGCCGATGCCGCGATGGAGGCCGCCCGCAAGGCCGGCAACAACACCATCGTTGATCTGACCCCGGAACAGGCCAAGGCGTTCGAGGATGCGGTGTCAGGCGTCGTGACCGCCTATGTCGCCACCGTCGGCGGCGATGCAGCACTTGCCGCGATGCGGGCGAAGTAAGTGGAGGGGCTACGCACCCTGGCGGACAGGCTGATTGGCCTGTCCGCGACCATCGGCATCATCGGCTGTTTCGGTCAGGTGGCGGTGATTGTCGTCGATGTGACGGGCCGTGCCTTTGGTGCGCCGCTGTATGGGTCGCAGGATATCATCACCATGATGCTGGTGATCGTGGTGTTCGCCGGCATGGCGCTGTGTGACCGCAAGGGCGGCCATATCGGCGTCGATCTGTTCGAACATCGCTTTCCCGATTGGCTGAACCGCGCGCTGGACATCGGCGCGGCGCTGCTGGGCGCGGTGATTTTTGTCATGATCGCCATCGCGGTCTGGGACAGTGCGAAACTCAGCCAGATGCTGAACCTGTCCACCAACCTGATGCGCTGGCCCAAGGCGTGGTTTCAATGGGCGCTCTGTGCGTTTTCGCTTTTGGCAGCAGTGGGCATGACGCTCCGCGCGGTTGAACTGGCATTTCTGCGGCGCGATGTGCGCCGCGAAGCCGGAGTGTGACGCCATGACCGGCGGTATGATCGGCACGACCGGCATTGTGATCCTTCTGATCCTGCTGGCAATTCGCATTCCCGTGGCATTCGCCATGTTCATCGTCGGCTTTGTCGGCATCTGGATCCTGAACGGCTGGAATGCCGCGATGGGGCTGTTGGCGTCAGAGACATTTACCCTCGCGTCCAACCCGGAACTGATCGTGGTGCCGCTGTTCATCCTGATGGGCAACGTCGCCAGCGCGACCGGCATGAGCAGTGCGTTGTATGACGCCGCTTATGCGCTGGTCGGCCGGGTGCGCGGCGGGCTGGCCCATGCCACCGTGCTGGGCTGCGGCGGGTTCGCGGCGCTGTCGGGGTCGTCAGTCGCGTCGGCCCTTACAATGGGAAAGGTCAGCCTGGCGCAGATGGACCGCTTTGGCTATGATACCCGCCTGTCCACCGGCGTGGTCGCGGCGGGCGGCACGCTGGGCATCCTGATCCCGCCCTCGACCGGCTTCGTCATCTACGCCATCCTGACCGAACAAAGCATCGGGCGGCTGTTTCTGGCGGGCGTGTTGCCGGGGCTTTTGTTGCTGGCGATGTTCATGCTGGTGGTGGCGGTTTTGTGCTGGATCAAGCCGGAATTTGGTCCCCCCGGTCCGATCACCACCTTGGCCGAAAAGGGCCGCGCGTTGGTGGGGGCAATCCCGATCCTGATCGTCGTCATGACCACCATCGGCGGCATTTACGGCGGATTCTTCAGTCCGCCCGAAGCAGCGGGTGTCGGCGCAGCGCTGGTGATAGTCTATGGCGCGCTGACCGGACGCATGACGCTGGCCGTGATGCGCGAGGCGGGCCGCGACAGCATCATCACCACCGCGACCGTCATGCTGATCCTGATCGCGGCGCATATGATCAACCCGTTCCTGGCACTGTCCCAGATCCCCACGGCGGTGGGCGAGGCGATGGCATCGCTGAACCTGGGCGTCTATGGCACGCTCGCGGTGATCATGGTGATCTACATGATCCTGGGCTGTTTCCTCGAAGGTTTCGCCATGCTGGTGCTGACCCTGCCGATCTTTTTCCCGGTCATCATCGCCTTGGGCATCGACCCGATCTGGTTTGGCGTGCTGGTGGTGCTGACGCTGGAAATGGGCCTGATCTCGCCCCCGGTCGGCATGAACGTGTTCGTGGTGAAATCGGTCGCGCCCAACGTGTCGCTGGGCCGCATCTTCGAAGGCGTTATCCCGTTCTGGGCCGCAATGTTCGTGACGCTGATCATCCTGATCGTGTTCCCGCAGATCTCGCTGTATCTGCCCAACACCATGTTCAACTGAAGGTCGCCATGGAACCGATTTACGACATCGCGCATCTGGGCCACGTCGAGGTCTATACCGACCGCTTTGACGACAGCCTTGATTTCTTTACCCGCGTCTATGGCCTGAAATTGTCCGCGCTGGACGGTGACAGCGCCTATTTGCGGGCCTGGGATGACTACGAATTTCATTCGCTGAAACTGACGCGGCACCACACCACCGGCGTGGGTCACATCGGCTATCGTGCGGCATCGCCCGCCGCATTGGCGCGGCGTGTCGCGGCGATCGAGGCGTCGGGCTACACCGTGCTTGGCTGGACGGATGGCGACCGGGGGCATGGCCGCGCCTTTCGCTTTGAAGACCCGTTTGGGCATGTCTTTGAAATCTACCACGAGACGGTGAAATTCCGGGGCCAGGGTGCGGATGCGCCGGTGTTGAAAAACACCGCCTCCGCGTTCACCGGGGCTGCGCCGCGCCGGTTGGATCACCTGAACCTGCTGGCCTCTGATGTCAGCGAATTTCGCCGCTTCATGGAAACCTGTCTGGGGTCGCGCGTCACCGAATACATCCAACTCGACAATGGCCGCATTGGCGGCGCCTGGTTCACCATCAACAACAAAACCTATGATCTGGCCTGCACCGAGGATCATTCCGGCGGCACCGCCCGCCTGCACCACGTCACCTATGCGACGGACCAGCGCGAGGATATCCTGCGCGCCGCCGATATCTTCCTGCAAAACGGGGTGCATATCGAAACCGGCCCGCACAAGCACGCCATTCAGGGCACGTTTTTCCTCTATGTCTGGGAACCCGCTGGCAATCGGGTCGAACTGGCCAATGCGGGCGCGCGGCTGATCCTTGACCCTGATTGGCAACCGGTCTGCTGGACAGAGGCTGACCGCAAAAAGGGTCAGGCCTGGGGCCTGAAAACCATCGACACATTCCACACCCACGGCACGCCGCCCACTGCGCGCTGATCTGACAGGAGCCGCCATGACCGACACCAAAACCGCGCTGATCATCTCGGCCCATTCCGCAGATTTCGTGTGGCGCGCAGGCGGGGCCATCGCGCTGCATCAACGGCTGGGCTATGCGGTCACGGTCGTCTGCCTGTCCTATGGCGAGCGCGGCGAAAGCGCGAAACTGTGGCGCTTACCCGGCATGACCTTGGACCGGGTGAAAACCGAACGCCGCAAAGAAGCCGAGGCGGCAGCGAAAGCGTTGAACGTGCATGACATTCAATTCTTCGATCTGGGCGATTACCCGCTGGATTTCACCCGCGACGCTCGCGACCGTATCGTGGATGTGATCCGGGCTGTGCAACCGGCCTTCATGATGTCGCACAGCATGTTCGACCCCTATAATTCCGACCACATGAACACCACGCAGGTCGTGCTGGAATGTCGGTCCACCGCGCAGGCCTGGGGGCATAATCCGGGGCAAAAGGTGCTGGGCGCGCCGCAGGTCTATCTGTTCGAACCTCACCAGACCGAACAGATGGGGTGGAAGCCCGACACCTTCCTCGACATCACACCGGTCTGGGATCAAAAGCGCGCCGCCATCGAATGTATGGCAGGTCAAGAGCACCTGTGGGATTATTATACCCGCGTCGCGCAGAACCGCGCCAATCATTTCACCCGCAATTCCGGCGGACAGGCCAGCGGGCGCGCCTGCGCCTATGCCGAAGCGTTCCAGTCGGTGTTCCCGCGCACCGTGGATGCGCTGTGATGGGTGTTGTCGTCACCCAAATTCCACGCGCTTTGCCGTCGGTGATCGACGGGCTGGCGGCTTGCGGTGTGGCCACGGTGCATGAGGCGATGGGACGGCGGGGCCTGATGGGGTCGCGATTGCGCCCGATCTATGTCGGGGCGCGGATTGCCGGGTCGGCGGTGACGATTTCCGCCCCGCCCGGCGACAACTGGATGCTGCATGTCGCGATGGAACAAGTGCGTCCCGGCGATATTCTGGTGCTGGCCCCGACAAGCCCTTGCGATGACGGCTATTTCGGCGACCTGCTGGCAACATCTGCGATGGCGCGCGGCTGTCGTGGCTTGGTCATCGACGCGGGCGTGCGGGATGTGCGCGACCTGACACAGATGGGATTTCCGGTCTGGGCGAAATGCATCAGCGCGCAGGGCACCGTCAAGGAAACGCTGGGATCGGTGAATGTGCCGCTGGTTTGCGCCGGGGCCTTGGTCAACGCGGGCGATGTGATTGTCGCCGATGATGACGGCGTCTGCGTGGTGCCCGTGGCAGAGGCCGCCGCCGTTCTGGCCGCCGCCGAGGCCCGTGTGGCCGCCGAAGAAGCTAAACGCATCCGTCTTGCAGCGGGCGAGTTGGGTCTGGACCTCTATCAGATGCGGGACCGGCTGGCGCAAAAAGGCCTGCGTTATCTGTGACGCGGGCACAGGAAAGGGGGGGCCATGTCAGACGGTGTGCGCTGTATGTGGATGCGCGGGGGCACGTCCAAGGGCGGCTATTTTCTGTCTGCTGACCTGCCCGGCGATGTGACGGCGCGTGACAGGGTCTTGTTGGGCGTGATGGGGTCCCCCGATCTGCGCCAGATCGACGGTATGGGGGGCGGCAATCCGCTGACATCCAAGGTGGCGGTGGTGGGGCCGCCGACACGGCCCGATGCCGATGTGGATTACCTGTTCTTGCAGGTGTTCGTGGACCACGCCGTGGTCACCGATCAGCAGAATTGCGGCAATATCCTTGCCGGAGTCGGCCCCTTTGCCATCGAACGCGGGCTGATGGCGGCGCAGGATGGTGTCACACTGGTGCGTATCCACATGGTCAACACCGGACAAGTCGCGGTCGCCGAGGTTGCAACGCCTGATGGCCGCGTCAGTTACGCGGGTGACGCACGGATTGACGGCGTTCCGGGACATCACGCCGCTGTGCCGCTGACGTTTCTGGATACGGCCGGGTCCAGTTGCGGGGCGCTGTTGCCGACCGGGCGGGTCGTGGATGTGATCGACGGTATCGCCTGCACCTTGATCGACAATGGCATGCCAGTCGTGGTGATGCGCGCTGCGGATCTGGGTGTAACGGGTCATGAAGCCCCCGATGCGCTGGAATCCAATGTCGATTTGCGCGCGCGGCTGGAGGCGATCCGGTTGCAGGCCGGCCCGCTGATGAACCTTGGCGATGTGCGCCAGGCCTCGGTGCCGAAACTGACGCTGGTCGCCGCGCCGCGCAATGGCGGCACGCTTTTGACCCGGACATTCATCCCGCATAAATGTCATGACGCCATCGGTGTGCTGGGTGCGGTCAGTGTCGCGACAGCGGCGCTGTTGCCCGGATCACCCGCCGCAGGCGTCGCGATTGTGCCCCAAGGTGCGCGCAAGGTGTTGGCCATCGAACACCCCACTGGCGAGATGACCGTGATTGCGGACGTTGAAAACGGCATGGTGCAGCGGGCGGCGATCCTGCGCACCGCCCGCAAGCTGATGGATGGGGTGGTATTTCCCGGCGCAGCGGATTGAACCCGCGCCGGGTCAATAATCGGTTTCGATATACACGCCCGAACAGTCAAACGACACGGCCGCCGCCGTGCTGCCGTTGTTCATGTAGTTGCGCGGGCTGAGAAACTGGCTCGGTGCCGGCAAATCCGTGCTGAGCGTCGTATCGACAACTGCGCCCGATACTTCTTCGACCACGCGCAGCCCGACATCGGCACTGTTCGCCGCCGCTGCGATATACAGCGACAGCACGCTGTTGGCGTTGGCGACGGCGAATTCCGCGCCCAGATCAATCAATGTCGGCGCACCAGAGGCATCATTGTGCAGGATGTGCCAATTGGCGTGGGTCCCAGCCTCGAACCCGATGCCGATTGCATTCGTCATGGCCAAAAGGGTTTGTGTCGTGGACAGCGCGCCGCCCGACCCGTACACTCCGAAGAATGCCATCCCAGACAGTTGCGGCAACACCTGCGCCAGGCGATTGACATAGATGAATCCGCCCAGCCCGTCCGCATTGCCGCGCCAACAGACCCAGGCGGCAGACCGATCCTCAGCAACCGATCCGGCGGTCGCTCCAGAGGTTACGCGCCAGCGGCGCATCGACATTGACAGGCTGGCCGAAGTCAGGGTCGGCGTCGTGGTTGTGCCGACGACCGTGCGCGGCATTCCATTGGTATTGACCCCGGCCCCAACAGAGGGGGACCAAGTCGCGATCCGGTTGACCCCGAAATGTGGTTGCAACGGAAAATGCCGCCCCGACGGAAGTTTTACGTCCAACCAGCCCATCCCGGCACGATCACGCGCATAAAGCGCAATCCGCCCGGCTGACGGCGGAACCGGCGTCGTGTCCTGCGTCGGAAGCACAATCGGAGCCGTCAGATTGACCCGCCCATTGGTGCTGTCGATCCTGAGCGCGTCGTGAAATGTTGCGCCGTCCGCACTGACCTTGATGCGAAAATCATCGTCGCCCGCCGTGCCCATTTCTGCCCGGCCCGCCCAGCCGGTTTGAAACAGCAGGCTGGCCGTATCGTTGGCCTGCGCTTTGTTGATCTTGACCTGATGGCCTGCGCCCGCATGGGTCAAGAGCGTCGCCGCAGACGCCACCGCCAAGCGGTTGGTTGCATCGGCTTCGGTGCCGATGCCGACCTGCGGCAGATTCTGCAACACCGGTGCGGGCTGTGCCGCAATCCACCCGCTGCCATCAAACACACGCAGCGCAGCCGCGTCCACAACCCACGCCAGCCATCCGGTGCGCGGCCTCAAAAACGCCCAGCCGGTGTCGTCGAATACCGCGACGGTGGCGGCGGTCTGTCCAGCCCAGGCCCCCTGCGCGTCCGCAGGCAGAATGAACCGCGCACCCAACGCTGGCACATCGGGCGGTGCCACCTGCGTTGCGCTGGCCACGGACAGCTGGACCAGTGTATCCAGCGCCCGCAGCGCCTCGTTGTGCGTAAGATGCTTTTGTGCCTGCGCGGGCATGATATAGGGCAGTGAAAGCAACGTTGTTTGGTCAGTCATGAGGCCCCCGAGGAATGACAAGCGATTGGCCTAGGCTTGCGTTTTCTGGTTGCCAAAATGCTAACAGTGCGGGCGTCGATGCGGTGGTTGGTCGGGACAGATGCGTCATACCGCTTGATACTGCTCAAGACCTAACATGGACTTAATCCGATGACGCCGTTTGGCACATTCATTCATAAAATTGGCCGGGATATTGCGGATCTGAACCGATCCGACGTCATTCTGCCAAATCTGAAGCACCGGCTTTCGGGCGTCACGTCAACAGTGATCCGGCTTTATCCGGTGCAACGCCGGAAAATCGCAGCGGTTTGCGCCGGACCGGGTTTGCCAAAAGACTTGGCGGCGGTATCGGTTCTGGCGCTGCTTCTGATGCGGCGGCAGGGGCCAACTGGGTCGCGGGTCTGGCATGCGCGGCGAAATTCCGAAATGCTTTTGGGTCTTGTGCTGAAATTCCTGTTCGGAAAGCAATTGAAACTGCTGTTCACCAGCGCTTCGCAGCGCGTGCATTCGGCATGGACGAAATTCCTGATTAATCGCATGGATCATGTCGTTGCCACGTCACAGCGATCTGCGAAGTATCTCACAGTGCCGAACACCGTAATTCGCCACGGGATTGATACGACCGGGTTTCATCCCGATCCGGCGCAGGGCCATTTTCTGCGTTCACAATTGGGGTTTCCTCACGATGCAATAGTCTTTGGGTGCTTCGGCCGGGTTCGACACCAAAAAGGCACGGATATCTTTATTGATGCGATGATTGACTCGGCGTTGCGCGATGTGACGGTTTGCGGCATCGTGATGGGCCGTGCCGTCGAGAAGGATCGTGCCTTTCTGGAAGAATTGCGGACAAGAGTTTCCGCAAAAGGGTTGCAGGATCGGATCAGGTTCTTGAATGAGGTACCGCCCGATGACATGTCGCGATGGTACAATCTGCTCGATGTCTACGTTGCGCCGCAACGCTGGGAGGGATTTGGCCTGACCCCGCTCGAAGCCATGGCATGCGGCGTCCCGGTGATAGCCACGCGTGTGGGTGCATTTGAAGAAATGATAACGGATCGGAAAAATGGTCTGCTGGTCGATCCCGATAATCTAGGCGCAATGCAGAGCGCTGCAACATGGATGTTGCTCAACCCCGAGTCAGTTGCAGATTTCGGCAAATCCGCGCGACAAACAGTTGTCGAAGAGTTTGATCTGGCGGTCGAGTCTGACGCATTGATCGCAATCTATCAGGGCCTTCTGGGGCGCAGAGTTCTTCGGTTTGATTGAGTAAATCAAAGAGCGATCTGGCGGTTCGGACTGCGGGCAAGGTCTTGCAGAACGAAGAACCAATTCTAAAGGGAATAGAAATGCGTGTCTATATTACTGGTTCGGCGGGCTTCATCGGGTTTCATCTTGCGAAACTTCTATTATCAGAAGGAATGACTGTGCATGGCTTTGATGCCATGACGGACTATTATGATGTTGCCCTGAAACGGCGGCGTCATGCAATCCTTTCGCAGCATCCGATGTTCTCGATGACCGAGGCGCTGTTGGAGGATGATGCGGTGGTCCTGCAAACTGTGCGGGATTTCAACCCGGATATCATTGTTCATTTGGCTGCGCAGGCCGGTGTGCGCTATTCGATCGAGAATCCCCGGGCCTATCTAAATGCCAATCTCGTAGGCAGCTTCAATATCTTAGAGGCTGCGCGTGAAATCGGTGTGCGGCACTTGCTCATGGCGTCAACGTCCTCAGTCTATGGTTCAAATACCGAGATGCCCTACGCAGAAACACATAAAGCCGATACTCCCATGACCTTCTATGCCGCGACAAAGAAAGCGACCGAGGCGATGGGACATTCCTACGCACATTTGTGGAATTTGCCAGTGACGATGTTTCGCTTTTTCACCGTCTACGGTCCTTGGGGTCGGCCCGATATGGCCTATTTCAAGTTCACAGAGGCAATTATTGCAGGGCGTCCGATTGATATTTACAACCATGGCGACATGTATCGCGACTTCACCTATGTCGAGGATCTGGCCCGCGGAATCCGCCTGTTGATCGACGCCGTGCCAGAGTGTCCCACCAACAGAGTAATTGCTGAGGGCGACAGTCTTTCTCCGGTCGCACCCTTCCGTATCGTCAATATCGGAAATTCCGAAAAGGTGCGGCTTCTGGACTTTATCGAAGCAATCGAAGACAGTCTGGGCAAGAAGGCTATCCGCAACTATCTGCCGATGCAGATGGGCGATGTGCCGGCGACCTGGGCTGATGCTTCCTTATTGCAATCTCTTACTGGATATCGACCGCAGACAAACTTCAGAGAGGGCGTCGCGCATTTCGTCGCTTGGTATCGTGATTACTACAGGAGCTGATCAATTGTCATAGTATCCGCCGTAAGCGTGATAGGCGCCGTAGGATTGCCCGTAACCATATTTTTTCATACCCTGCCCGCTTATTTGAGCCAAAACAAGCCCAGCGACGCGAATGTTAACGGATTCGAACGCCTTCAGACCATCCAGCACTTGGCGGTGCGCAGTAGCGTCCCACTTTACAGTAAAGATCACCGCATCCACATTCTGAGCTACAATGCGTGCATCAGGTACAACCAAAACCGGGGGCGTGTCGATGACGATATAATCATACATGGACCGCATTTCACGTACCAGTGCCGCAAACTTTTCAGATGAAAAAAGATCGGCTGCATTGACTGACGACTTTTCTGAGGGCAGGACGTCAATTCCCAGCATTTCGACTGGCTGCACGGCATCTGATAAACTGCGATTACCGGTTAGGACTGATATGAGTCCTCCGTCTTTGGTCCCCGTATCGAAATATTCGGAAAACACTCTCCTGCGAATGTCACCTTCGACCAGCAAAACACGCTTTCCCAGCCCTGACAAATTGAAAGCGAGAGCAATCGACTGGGTGGTCTTGCCTTCGCCGGGAACCGACGAAGTCGACATTATGACCTGAGGCGGATTGTCAACGTTCGACAAAAGCACCGAAACACGAAGATTTCTGACCGCTTCCGCAGCGGCAGATGTGGGCTTGTCAACAAGGTATTTGAGTAGGGTGGCTCTCTTCTTTGCGGGAATCGCCGGGATCTGACCAAGTACGGGATACCCGGTGCGGCCTTCCAGTTCATCCGCGATCCTGAAAGTTGTTTGTGACAATTCGCGGATCAAGACGCCGCCAGCGCCGAACATTGCGCCGAGCACGAGGAACAATGCGGCCAAAAGTGACTTGCGCGGGGCCGAAGGGGCATTTGGGACCACCGCACTGGACAGTATTCTGCTATCCGCCTGTTGTATTCCTTGTTGTACCGAGGTTTCCTTGAGACGCGACAGGAAGTATTCGTAAATCAGTCGTGAGGCCTCTGCTTCGCGCTGAAACTGTTGCAGTTGCACCAATTCTGCAGATTGCACGTTGATACGACGCTCCTGATCGACAACGGAATCGTTGATCGCAGAGAATTGCGCAGCCAAGCGTTCGGCATCAATTTCTGCCCGAGCCAGAACTGCGGGAGGAGTTGATGAGGTTTTACGCAAGGCATCAATGTTCAACCTAGAGTCATCCAAAGCCGTTTGGAGCTCGTCGCGCCGCGTTCTCAGGTCCTTGAGCTGTCGATTTGCAGCAACCAGGTCCTCCGGGCTAACGAGTTCGGTGCTGGTCGAGAACTCTTTCACCCGATCCTCGGCCAGTTCCAGCTCTCCCTGCAACTGGGTCACGCGCTCACTGAGCCACGCGGTTGCGCGTTCAGTCGCTTCGAATTTCACCGCAACTTGATCATTGATATAGATTTCGGCCAAACTATTGGCAAGTTCGGCAGATTTACGTGGGCTGTTTGTGCGTGCTAGAATCTCGAATACATAGCTGTTACGCACGTTGGTAATCGACAGAGACGCCAGAACACGATCAATTGTTGCCTCGCGTATCTGGACATCTGAGGGAGCGTCGGGCGGAGCACCGCGAAAGTATGAATACGCCCGAACTCGCATCGCCCTTATCGAGTATGGTTTTATTTCCCTAAGGGTTACATTGAATTCTGGATCTGCCATCAAGTTCTCGGTCTCAACCAGCTTTTTTATCAGCTTGCGAGATCGCATAACCTCAATCTCTGTATTCAACGATGACGTGTCGCCAGACAACCCTGTCACGACAGCGTTCAGATCCGTTACCTGAGCTTCACGACTTTCCAATGCAATACTTGCTTTTGCCGAATATGTTGGCTGTAGATAGAAAAATCCGTAGAAAATCCCAAAACTCAGCCCGACCACCGCCCCCAAGCTGATCCAAAGTTTTCCGCGCCACATCGTTGAAATGAACTTGCCGATGTCGATCTCGTCATCCGGTGGCCGCCGATCCATGGCAGTCCTTACAGGCTGTCGGTCGGATGCGCTGAACATGCTTGGCTTCTCCATCGGCTGTCGTTAGCTTCCTTGCATATCCGTTCTTTCATGACAACACAGGGATTTCTGACCTGTCGTCCTCGTGACCAGGCTTCTGAAAGGCCACGGTGGGCTTGGGCAGGCGTCATGACTGCATGTCGTGGGGACGGCACTGGCCACACAGCGGGGGGCGGCACACAGGCTTGGGATCGTGCTAACGTAACAACAGTTATGGAATTTTTTCGGTTTCAACGATGTTTGGCGCTGTCCCTCGACGTGAGCGTTTCGTAACGGAGAGATGTCCGGGGAGAGTTGTATGAGAACGTTTGGCAAGAAAGCAAACCCCACCCGTCGCGCTCGTCTGACTGCGGCGGTGCTCGTTGTCGTGGCGATACCGTCAGGGTTCGCGGTCGCTCAGGATCGTGCGACCTACAACTTGTTTGGTACACCGGGATTGCTCGACATGCCGTCGGCCGCGTCTGCACCGGATGCAGAGTTGGCAGCAACGATCAGCCACATGGCGACTGCAACGCGCACCACGCTCAGCTTTCAGATCACACCGCGATTCTCTGGCAGTTTCCGCTATTCCGGCATCCAGAACTTCTTCGCTGCCACTGGTGCAGAGGTGTTCGACAGGTCTTTCGATCTTCAGTACCGGTTTGTCGACGAGGGTCGGCTTCGTCCTGCCGTGGCTTTTGGTCTGCGTGATTTTCTGGGAACAGGACTGTATTCTGCGGAATACATTGTGGCCACGAAGAACGTCGCGCCGGGCCTGACCGTGACCGGGGGGCTGGGTTGGGGTCGACTGGGAAGCTTTAACGGCTTTGACAACCCGCTGGCAGTTTTTAATGACGGTTTGCGGAACCGACCCAGCGACTTCGGCTTTGGCGGCAACCCGGAATTTGACCAGTGGTTCCGCGGCGATGCCGCGTTTTTCGGCGGGCTGGCCTGGAAGGCGACCAACCGCTTGACCCTCAAGGCCGAATACTCGTCAGACGCCTACCCCCGCGAAACGCAGCGGATCAACCCGACGTTCAACCGTAAATCGCCGTGGAACCTGGGTTTGTCCTATGAGGCCAACGACAGCGTCGCGGTTCAGGTTGCCTATATGTATGGCGATCAGCTGGGATTCGGTGTGACGCTCAAGACCAATCCAAAGCAGCCGACGGTGATCGGCGGGCTGGCCCCGCAGCCCCTGGCGATCACCCCGCGTGCTCCGGGAGCCGCGCGTGATCTGGGTTGGACGCAGCAGGCGAACGGGCAGGCAATCTTGCGCGATAACGTCAAGTTGTTCCTGTCGCAGGATGGCATGACGTTCGAAGCGATGGAGGTCGCACCGCAGGCGGTCACGCTGCATTTCCGGCCTGGCCGTTTTGGCAATCAGGCGCAGGCCGTGGGGCGCGCCGCGCGCATCCTGGCCCGCACGATGCCAGCGTCGGTGGAAAATTTCACGCTGGTTCCCGTGGTCAGGGGCACGCCGATGGCGGCCGTTACCTTGCGGCGTTCCGATCTGGAGGCCTTGGAAACCGAACCGGACAACTCTTGGCTGTCATATGGCCGCGCGACGGTGTCCGATGCGGCCAAAAGCCTTGATGGCGCAACCTATGATGCTGCACTGTATCCCAAGTTTCGCTGGGCTTTGGCACCTTATATCACGGCCAGCTATTTTGACCCTGACAGCCCGATCCGCGCGGACGTGGGCGCGGCCCTGTCGGCGGAATGGGATTTGGCACCCGGTATCATGTTGGCGGGGCGGGTGCAGAAGCGGTTCGCCGGCAACCGGGATGACGCGACCATCTTCGCGCCCTCGGGGCTGCAGCGCGTCCGGTCGGATAGCAATATTTACGCCCGTGAAGGTGATCCGGCGCTGACCAATTTGACGCTGTCTTGGTATGATCGCCCCGGAACCAACGTCTATAGCCGCGTGACGGTCGGCTATCTGGAACCGATGTTCGGCGGCATTTCCGGCGAGATGTTGTGGAAACCGGTGGACAGCCGCCTCGCCCTTGGGGCCGAGATCAACTATGTGCAGCAGCGCGATTTTGATCAGCAATTCGGTTTCCGCGACTATCAGACCGCGACGGGACATCTTTCCGCATATTATGCCTTTGGAAACGGGTTTCAGGGCACGGTAGATGCAGGACGCTATCTGGCGGGCGATTGGGGCGCGTCCTTTGCGCTGGACCGGACATTTGCAAATGGCTGGTCAATTGGGGCCTATGCGACCTTTACCAATGTGTCGGCGGAGGATTTCGGCGAAGGGTCGTTCGACAAGGGGCTGCGGTTCACGATACCGCTGGAAGCCGTAGTCGGCACGCCATCCTCGCGGCGCAGCAATTCGGTCATCCGGTCGCTGGCCCGAGATGGCGGTGCGAAGCTGGATGTAAGCGGGCGGCTGTACAATCTGGTCAAGGATAGCCACCAGCCCGAATTGAAACGCGATTGGGGAGGGTTCTGGCGATGATCCGCTGCATGGCCCGGTGGTCGTTTCGGTCTGGAGCGATGGTTACCTGCATGCTGCTGGCGGCTTGTGGAACCCCGCAGTCGGGCCCGCGTGAAGCATCGATCGGCGGTGCTGTGGTGCAAAGCCTGCGCGGTTTGATCGGCCCCAAACCGGTCAAGGTCAGCGCCGCAGCGCTGCGTTCCCAGATCACGCCGGCCTTGCTGTCGCAACTGTCGGGATCCGTGCTTTTGAGCGAAATCAACGGTGCCGGGGCCGTGATGGCACAGGATGGCCGCAACGGGGCGATGATCACCTATATCGACAGCGGCCGGATCGGTGTGTCTTTGGTCGATGGCATCGTCGTCGGGACGCGTGGTTTGGGCAATGATCTGATGACTTCCGATGTCGGCGACTTGCGCGCGCGGATGCGGTCGGGCGGGACGGCCACACGTATCAACCGGCGGATGACCGGAGAAAATGGCATTGTGGTCACCAGTTTCGAATGCGAGCTGTCGCAACAGGGCAATCAGGTAACCGAGGCCTGTTATGGCCCATCGGCAAAGTTCGAGAACACCTATTTGCTGGACCGTGCGGGTCAGGTTGCCGCGTCCCGGCAATGGCTGGGTCCGGAAACCGGTTACGGCACGTTCGAACGCATTCGCTGAGGCGCGGTCACAGATCATAGGTCACCGCGCCTATGCGCAACCTGATCGCCGTCTCGGCCTCTCCGTCCACCAAGGCCCACAGGATCTGGCCTGTGGGGCGATGGATCACAAAGGCCTCAGCCACGCCACTGACCCCGGCATTGGCGGTTTCGGTAAAATTGACCTGAAATTCCGTCGCCCGTGCAGTCACCGGTCCGCCCCAGACCAGCAGATCACCGTCGGTGCTGCGGTAATCCTGAACCCAATCCGACCCGTGATCAAAAATTCCCAGATGAAAGAACCGGTCTGCGCCAGCACCGCCATTCAGCCGGTCGCCGCCGAAGCCGCCGTTCAGGAAATCATCGCCGTCACCGCCGAAGATCGCATCGGAAAAGGCCCCGCCCGTGATCAGGTCGTTGCCTTCCTGCCCGATCAGTTCGTCGGCCCCGAAACCGCCTGCGATGGTGTCATTGCCAGCGCCACCGTAGACCTGATCATTGCCATGGCCCGCGTCTATGTCATCCGCCCCGTCGCCGCCAAAGATCACGTCGCGCAAATCCGCCTCTGACAGGCCGCCGCGGAGTGTATCATTGCCGGCGCCGCCGTTCACAGTGTCGGATCCGTCGCCGCCGTCCAGCCAATCGGCTCCGTCAGCCCCGCGCAGCACATCATTGCCGGACAGCCCGCGCAGCAGATCATCGCCCGCGCCGCCATCAAGGGTATCGGGCCCTGCCGTGCCATCGCGGATCAGCCCGGTCGCGGGGCGCAGCCCGGCAGTCGCACCGCCCCGAAACTCCCAGTGCCACAGCCCCGGCAAGCCCGCGTTGCCCGCGACCGCGTCAAGTGTCAGGGCCGTACCCAGAACCACGGGCTGACCGATCCGCGCGCCGGACAGGAACGCCATCGCGCCACCGTCGTCATCCGCGCTGCCAATGTCCCAATCGATGCGGGAATAGCGCAGCGTCAGGTCAAAATCGCCGCCGCCCCGGTCGAAAATCTGCACCTGAAACAGGTTACTGGCCGTTGCATCATAGCGGTAAGCGCCGACATCGGCCCAGGTCACCGTCAGCCTGTCCGCCACCGGATCAACATCGACCCAGACCTGCCCGCTTTCCGCGCCTTCACCATCCATGCGGGTATCGACATCACCCCAGAACGCGCCGATGACGTCGCGCCCCGGCACGTCGGCACCGATTGGGCGATAGTTTGCAAACGCGGCTCCAAAACTGATCGTGCCGTTGGTGTTGATCCAGATCGCGTCCCCGGCGTACCGATTGCCAAACCACAACAGGCCGGTTTCGAACACCGCGCGCGCGTCGATCCGCAGGCTTCCATCGTCACTGCGCGGGACCGCAAGTGCGCCGAACCCAATCGGACCACCCAAAGACCTTACCGCAGCACCTGTGCCCGTGACGGCCATGCTGATTCCCCCTGAACCATGCCTTGCCGTCCAGTGTCGGGGTCATGGATGACCAATCAGTTAATTTGATCAACCATAGGAAACAGTGGTCGTTAAAATTAGCGTATAAAGCGCAGCAGGCCCCGGAAGTATCGGAAACCAGACCCCACAAACGGGCCAAACATATTGCCGCACTGCCGCATGCGGCATAACATGGTAACATTATTTTCATTCATATAGTGTTGGCTGCCACCATGACATTGATCGACCCCCATGAGTTTCCGCGCGGGCTAAAGCTCGCCATGTATCTGGTGCTGGATGCGGTTCTGGTGCCGCTTGGTCTGTATCTGGCACACGCGCTGCGCTACGGTACGGCGACGCCCTGGGATATGATGGCGGGCGATGGCCTGTTCTTCGTCATCCTGACCCTTTGTGGGGCGGGCGTGTCGTTGGCTTTGCGGATGAACACGATCATGCTGCGCGTGATTGCGTTGCGGTCGGTGTTACGGCTGGCCACGGGGGCGGCGCTGCTTGCCGTTCTGGCGATGACCCTGTCTTATCTGATGGCGCTGTCCGGGCCACGGTCGGTGCCGATCATCTTTGGGGTGGTTTATTTCTTTGGCTTGCTGACCGGGCGACTTGCCCTGCTTGGTCTCGTCGAGGCCGTTGACGCCCGCAGAAACCCGGCGACGCGGGTGGCGATTTATGGCGCGGGGTCGTGCGGGTTGCAAATGGCGGCCGCCTTGAACGTGGCCACCGGCGTGACGCCGCGCTTTTTCATCGACGATAACCCGGCGTTGCAGGGGCTGATCCTGGCAGGCCTGCCGGTCTATTCCTTTGCGCGGCTCGACGACATGGCGCAGCGTCACGGCGTGAAACGGGTGCTGCTGGCGATTCCGACGGCGGAACGCGCGCGTCAGGCAGACCTGACACACCGTCTGACCGAACGCGGGTTTCAGGTCCAGGTGTTGCCATCCTATACCGATCTCATGACCAGTCTGACCGCAGACGCGGCTTGCGCGCCGGTTGAAGCGGCGGATGTTTTCGGGCGTGACACGGTGGCGCTCGACCTGCCCGAGATTGCCAAGGCCTATGCCGGTCGCGTGGTGCTGGTCACTGGCGCGGGCGGTCGCATCGGGTCCGAGTTGTGCCGCCAACTGTTGCAGTGCGCCCCCTCGCGCCTTGTGGTGCTGGACCAGAACGAGACCGCATTGATCACCCTGACGGACGATCTGCGGGCGCAGGCATCACAGGCGCGCGTCGCGCTGTCGGCGCGGTTGGGAAATGTCTCGCATCGCGCGGGTATCGCCGCAATTCTGCGCGAAGAAGGCGTTGATGTCGTGTTCCACGCCGCCGCCTATCGCAATGTGCTGTTGGTCGCAGGCAACCAATTGGAAAGCACCCGCAACAACGTCATCGGCGCACAGGTCATGGCCGAAGCGGCCGAGGCTGCGGGCGTTGAACGCTTTGTTCTGGTGTCCAGCAACAAGACACCACAGTCCGACAGTATCCTCAGCGCGACGCGCACCATGGCCGAACTGGTGATCCAGGATCTGGCCGGACGGGCGAAAAAGACGCGGTTTTGCGTGGTGCGGATGGCGAATGTGCTGGGACAAAAAGGCGCGCTGTTGCCTCTGATGCAGCGACAGATTCAGTCGGGTGGTCCGGTGACCATTCCGCATCCCGACGCCACGCGCAGCTTTGTCACCATGACCGAATCGGTGCGTCTGGTGTTGATCGCGGGTGCCATCGCGCGCGGCGGCGATGTGGTCATGCTGTCCCCAGGCACACAGCGCAACTTGCTGGACCTTGCGCAGCGCCTGATCCGGCGCACCGGGCGCAGCGTGAAGGATGCCGTGACAGGCGAAGGCGACATCGAAATTCGCTTTACCGGCCTGCGCCCCGGCGAACTGCTGTCGGATGATGTGCCGCTGACGGACACGCGTTTGCGGGCCACCAAACACCCCGCCATCCAGCAGGTCATGGCGACAAAACTGAGCCAGATCGAAGTCGCGTCCATGATGCGCGAATTGCACCAGGTGCTGGAAACCGGCGATGCTGCGCGTCTGCAAACGCTTGTCGCGACCCGGATCAATGGCTTTGCGCGGTCGGAAACGCCGCTCGCCACGGCCTGATTCCCGGCACAGAATGCGGGCCATGCGTGCGGGCCACGTCCCGCTCTGGCATGTGCCGCCGCACCGTCTAAGGTACGGCGGCACAAAAGGGAGAGACGCCAATGGATGACAAACTGTTCGAAACCGGGCTGGCACAGCGTAAAGCCACCTTGGGCGATGCCTATGTCGACCGAAACCTTGCCGCTGCCGATGATTTCACCCGCCCGTTCCAAGAGGCGATGACGGCATGGTGCTGGGGCTTTGGCTGGGGCGACGCGGCGATTGACGCCAAAACCCGCAGCTTGATGAACCTCTCGATGCTGGGGGCCCTGGGCAAGATGCACGAATGGGAAATCCATTGCCGGGGCGCGATCAACAACGGCGTGACGCCGGACCAAATTCGCGCCGCGATCCATGTGGTGGGGATTTACTGCGGCGTGCCGCAGGCGCTGGAATGTTTCCGCGTTGCGCGCAAGGTGCTGACCGAGGAAGGCCTGCTTTAACGGCTGGCCACCGGCAGGGTGAACGCGTGGCGACCCGGTGGCAGACCCTTGGGCGCCGCCGGGAATCGCGCCCGACCCACGGCGGCCAGCGCGGCCTGATCCAGCACCGCATGGCCTGACGACTGTGCCACCTTGGCCGTGACCAGCCGCCCGGTCGTGTCGATGTTCAGCGCCAGGGTTACCGTGCCCTTTGGCATGTCGCGCCCGCGCACCGATTGCCGCGACAGCGCGGTCAGGATGCCCTTGCCCCAGCTTGCCAGCAAAGCCTTGGTTCCCGCACCGCCCTGCGCGGCAATGGCGGGTTGCGGCGCGGACTTGGACCCGGATTTGGCCTTTTGTGCTGCATCGGCGGGCTTTGCCGTGGTCTTGGGGCGCGGCGGCGCGGAAGCGGTTTTGACGACAGGCTTTGGCGGCGGTGGGGTTTTTGCCACCACGGGCAAGGGTGCGGGCGAGGTGTCCAGGGTCGGCGCGTGATCTGGGACAGGCACATCCGACAGCGGGTCCGGCATCGGCATCTGCACCGCTGGCGCAGACAGTGCCGTGACCAGCGCAACGGCGATATCCGGCGCACCACCATCGGTCATCTCAGGCGCAGCGGTCATCGCTTCGGGCGGAATATCGGACAGCGTGGGCAGTTCGATCACCTGCACCGCCATCGCTGCAACCGTGGGCTGATCCACGGCCTGCGGCATCGCTTGGCCGTCCAGCAGCACGAACACCGCCGCGTGGCCCGCCAAGGACAGCGACCAGATCGCCAACACCTCGATCCCCCGCCGAAACCGCCGGGGCGCGCGCATCACGGGCCGCGCGACACTGCGCAGCCAAGGCGATGCAGGCACCGGCCCCGCAATCGACCCGCGCGCCGCCCGCAACATCATGGCGCAACCGCCGCCGGATAGGCGCGGCACCAATCCTCTGCGCCGCGCAGAACCGCGTCATGTACAGCGCGCCCCGCCGCCTCGCCCACGTCGGTGTGCAGCCCGGCATAGCCGACATTGCCCGCAGGTGCCGCCACCGCGACGCAGTCCGTGCCGGTCCCGGTGGCCAATCCGGTCGGCAGCATCACGCCGACCGCAATCACCGCCGCTGTGCGCGCCTGCACCGCAATCGCCAGCGCCTCGATCAAAGCGGCCTCTGTCAGCCCGGTTGACAGCCGCAACCCGACGTTGATCGTGCCATAGGGCGCGTTCCAGTCGCGCCCTGAATAATCCACCCGCGCGCCGACGCGTTCGGCATTCGACAGCCCGACTGTGGCGACAGCATGGGCGGTGACGCCGCCCACCTCAGCCCGCGCCTCGGTCCAGGTGGTGATATCGCGCGATGTCAAGAACGCCACTGCATCGCGCCAGCCCTTTGCGCCGACTGCATCACCAAACCATGCCGCCACGTCCAGATCGGGGGTCAGATCGTCATTGCCGACCTCGCGCCAGACCATCGCATCCGTTGTCACAAACCCCGGCCGCGTCAGCGACCATGACAGCGCGCGCAGCGGTGCGCCCAGATCGAAATGCAACCACGGCCCGGATTGGGTCACGCGCGGGGATCGGGTCATCGCACCACCTCCAGCGGCTGGAATATCACACCATCCGCGCCCTGCGACAGATGGGCCGTGATGCCGAACACGGCGGCCAGCCGCGCGGGTGTCAGCACCGCCAAAGGCGCGCCATCCGCCACCACGCGCCCGCCCGCCAACAGCACCAGACGGGTGCAATACCGCGCTGCCAACCCCAGATCATGCAGTGACACCATGACCGCGCGCCCCTCGGCGGCCAGCCCCGCGAACACCTGCATCGTGGCGATCTGGTGCGACGGGTCTAGCCCTGCGACAGGTTCATCCGCCATCAGGAGGGGTGCATCCTGCGCCAAGGCGCGCGCGATCAACACGCGGGCCTGTTCGCCACCCGATAAGGCTGTGGCGGGGCGGTCGCGAAACCCGCTCAGGTCCATCTGCGCCAGCGCCGCCGTGACTGCCGCCTGACCCGCCACCGTCGCGCCATCGCCATGTGGCAGACGGCCCAACTCCACCACCGCCGCCACCGGCATCGGCCAGGCGATATCGCGGGTCTGCGGCAGCCATGCCACCGCACGCGCCCGTTCGCGGGGCGACATGGCATACAGCGATGACTGGCCGCGCGCCGGGATCAACCCAAGGGCAGCGCGCATCAGCGTGGTCTTGCCCGCGCCATTGGGGCCGATCAGGCCCACCACCTCGCCCGGTCCGATGGCCAGCGACACATGATCCACCACCGGGCAATCGACGCGCCGCACCGTCAGGTCCGTCAGCACCAACCGCATCACACCCGCCCCCGCCGCATCTGCCAGATCAGATGCAGGAACAGCGGCGATCCGACCAGCGCGGTCAGCACCCCTAGCTTCAGATCGCCCGACGGCAGGATCACCCGCACCGCCACATCCGCCGCCAGCAACAGCGCCGCCCCGCCAAGGGCCGCGAGCGGCAACAGCGCGCCGGGGCGATGACCCGCCAGCGGGCGCAGCAGGTGCGGCACCACCAGTCCGATGAACCCGATCGCGCCCGCCACCGCGACGCCCGCGCCGACCACCGCCGCCGTCCCCAGCACCAGCGCAAGCCGCAGCCGTGGCATCCGCACCCCCAGCGATTGCGCCGCATCCTCGCCCAGCGTCAGCGCATCCAACGCGCGCCCCTGTATCAGCAGCACCGCGCCACCCACGGCGATGAACGGCACCGCCAGCGCTACATGCACCCATGATCTGTCCGCCAGCGACCCCATCATCCAGAACACGATGTCATTCGCGGCCCAGGGGTTCGGTGCCAGGTTCAGCACCAGCGCCGTCAGCGCCCCCGACAGGGCCGAAATCGCGATCCCGGCAAGGATCAGCGTCACTGATCCACCGCGCGGCCCCGCCAGACCCAGGATCAACCCCACGCCAATGACTGCGCCCGTCAGGGCCGCCAGTGGCAGCGCCAGCGGCAGCGCGGTCGCCAGCCCCAGATGAATGGTCAGCACCGCGCCGAGTGCCGCCATGCCGGATACACCCAGAATCCCCGGTTCGGCCAAAGGGTTGCGCAGAAACCCCTGCATCGCTGCGCCCGCCAACCCCAGCCCCGCGCCGATGACCAAGGCCAGCACCGCGCGCGGCAGGCGAATTTCCCACAGGATCAACGGCATCGGCCCGGTCCGGTCCCACAGCGCCGCCATCCCCGCAGGCCCCACGGCCAGCGACAGCGCGAATAATGCGGCGACCAGAAGGATCAGTGCGCCACGTACCCTCATGGTGCCAATCCCCGCCGGATTGCCACCAACCCCGCTACCGCGCGCAGCACCGTAGGCGTGCCGCAGACCCAATCCCGGTCGGTCACCGGGGCAACCGCCACCCCGTTTAGCGCCGCAATCACCGGGTGGCGCAGGATATCCTCGGCGCGCGAGGCACCGGGATAGGGTTGGCCCGTCACGATCACCTCGGGGGCCAGCAGCACCAACTGTTCCAGCGACAGGAACCCGTTCGCGTCAATCCCCGCCTCGACCGCCACATTGGCGAACCCGGCCGCCTCAAGGATCTGCCCCGCCAGCGTCGCGGGGCCGGGCGCATAGCCATTGGCGAACCACAGCGCGGCGCGCGGCCGCCGCCCACCATCCTGCAAGGCCCGCAGCCCCGCGTCAAATTCCGCCACCAGCGCCGCCGCCCGCGCGGGCTGTTCCAGCACATCGCCCATGCGGCGGATATTGGCGCGGATATCGTCCAGCGTCACCTCAGGCGCGAACCGTTCCACCCGGTGGCCCAGCCGTTCCAGCATCGCCACCGCCGCACCGCCCGAAAACGTGCCCGCCAGCACCAGATCGGGGGCCATCGCATGGACATCTTCGGCCTGTCCAAGGGTCATGCCAACACCGGGCGGCACATCGACGCCATAAGAGGCATCAAACGCCAGTTCCGACAGCGCCGCTATCTGTCCCGGAACGGCGATCAGCAAGGCCAGTTGATCGGTGCACAGGTTGATCGACACCACGCGCGACGGTGCTTCGGCCACAGGGTCTGCGCCTGCAAACCCCGTGGCCCCGATGACGACAGCGATCCCCACAAGGACCGCCGCCCACAGATCAGAACGACGTCCGGACACCGAAATACGCCGCCCGGCCAAGGGTGTTATAGTTCTGCACGCTCTGGTAATCCGCGTCGAACAGGTTCTCGACGCGCAGATAGGCCTCGGTCTGATCGGAAATGGCATAGCGCAGGCCCAGATTGACCGTGGTGTAATCCGCGACCGGCGCGGGCGACGGGAACGCGGATTCGAACCGCCCCGCCACGCGGTTAACCGTCAGCCGCCCCGACAGGCGCGGGGTCAGCGCCGCCTCCAGCCCCAGATGCAGGTCATGGCGCGGCACCCGCACCACCGGCGCCCCCACCGGGTCCACCGCATCGGTCAGGGTATAGCTGCCCAACAGCGCCAGTTTTTCGGTCACGGCCACCCGGCCCGACAGTTCAAGTCCCCGGATACGAGTTTCCCCCACCGCCTGCTGATAGCGGTTGGTCAGGAAATCATAGTCGATGCGGTTGGTCACCTCGGTGTCAAACAGCGTCGCCTTGACAAAGCCCTGATCGCCGAATTTCTGTTCCAGCCCGATCTCAAAGCTGCGGCTTTCCTCGGGGTTCAGCGCCAGATTGCCAAAGCTCTGGCTGTTCAATTCATACAGCGACGGCGCGCGATAGCCGGTTGCGGCACTGGCGCGCAGGATCAGGTCGGGCTGGATACGCCATGCCAGCGCCAGCCGCCCGGTGGTCGCGGCACCAAACACCGAATGATCGTCCTGCCGCAAGGCCAAGGCGACATCGACCGTATCGCTGGGCGCATAAAGCACCTCGGCAAAGGCGGCGCGCTGTGTCACATCGGCGGCGGTGTTCAGATAGGCCACCGAAGGCGGCACCGCCGTGATCACCTGTTCGGTGGCGGTGAACCCTTCGCGCTTCCATTGCAGGCCGAAATTCACCTGTGTCCGGTCGCTGACCGCCCATTCCGCCGTGTAATCAACCGCGTCACGGTCGCTGTTGAAATTGCCGTCGCCGCCGACATAGCTGCCGGTCACGACCGACGGAAACACGCTGAAATCCTCGATCAGGCGGGTTTCGCTGCCGACAAAATCGCGGCGGCTGGTGAACCGTGACAACGACAACTTCTGCGTGATGGCCCCGGTGTCCAGTTCGGCAAACACCCGCGCGCCGCGCTGTTGCAGGTCGGCGGCCTCGTCAAAGGTGAAACCGTCGCCGCGCGGGATCGAAAATGTCAGCGTCGGATCGGCATAGAATTGCGGGTCATAGTCTGCGCTGCTGTTTTCCGCGAACGCCGCGATCCCAAGCCGCAGCGTATCCGTCGCCTGATAGGCCGCCGCGAATGTCAGCCGCGCCGATGTCGCGCCATCGGCCTCGGTCCCTGCGGCCAGCGCAGAGATGCCATCGGTGCGATAGCCGCTCAGGCCCAGGTTCATCTCCAGCCGGTCGGCCTTCAGCCCCAGCGACAGCGCGGTCTGCGCGGTGCGGTTGCTGCCGATTTCCAGCATGGCTTGTCCCGATGTGCCCTCGGGCTGTGTGCCCAGCGTGGTGATGTTGATCACGCCGCCCACGGCATTGGCCCCATAGGACGCCGATTGGCTGCCCTTCAGCAATTCGATCCGCGCCACGTTGCCCAGCGTCAGCGATCCGAAATCGAACAGCGTCTGGGTCTGCGATGCGTCCGTCACGTCGATGCCGTCGATCCGCACCGCGAGGTATTGCCCGCCAAGTCCCCGCACCCGCAGCGATCCGGTGCCGCCCAGCCCGCCATTCGTGGTGGCGCTGACACCCGGCAGATCGGACAGGAAATCCACCAGCCGGGTATCGGTCGCGGCCCGGATCGCGGGCGCCTCGACCACCTCGACGGTGGCCCCGCTGCGGGCCACGGCCGTCGCCGTCTGGTTGGTGAACAGCGTGATCGGGCCAAGGTCAAAGGCCTGTTGCGCGCGCGCTGGTGTCATCAGCGCCGGCATCGCAATGCACAGCGCCAGAAGGCTGGAAAACTTGTGTTTCATAACGTCCTCATGTCCCGGATCATGCCGGGGTCTTGCCAGTTGATCTGTCAGACGAAGGACGGATGGCCCCCCGCAGACGGTGAACGTCACCTCTACGGAAAACCGCAGCCCGTGGCGCGCCCCGCACCCGGACATGGTGATCACCTCGGCAGGTCTCCTGACTCGCGGGTCATTGCTTTGCCGGGCCTTCCCGGATGCAATGGGCATCCAGTGGCATATGCCGACATCGCTCGCCGCTTACAGTTGCGGGGGCAGTCCGGGATTTGGGGGCCTGACCCCGCACCCGGTTCCCTTTTCATCCAGCGCGCGAACGCCGGAACCGAAGCCCCTTTACGCTAACCCCGCCGCGTCGCCGGATCAATCCTGATTCCGACGCTGTCGCCGGGTTACCCGACCTTGATCAACCGACGCGCACGATCTGCTTGCCGCGATTGCGGCCCTGCAACATCCCGATGAAGGCGTCAGGCGCAGCGGCCAGCCCCTCAGCCACATCCTCGACATAGGCCAGACGGCCATCGGCCACCATCGGGGCGACCTGCGCCATGAATTCCGGGAACCGCGCCCAGTGATCCGAGATGATAAAGCCGTGCACATGCAGCCGGTTGACCAGAATGGTGCGCCACAGTTTCGGCAGTTGATCCTTGGCTCCGCCCGCATTCATCCCCAGCCCGCCTTCGTTATACCAGGAAATCATGCCGCAGACCGGGATGCGCCCGCCGACGTTCATGCAGGGCAGCACCGCCTCTAGAACCTTGCCCGCGACGTTCTCGAAATAGATGTCCACGCCCTTGGGACATTCCGCCTGCAAGGCGGCGCGCAGCGATTTCGCGTCGTCATGGGCGCGGTGATCAAGGCAGGCGTCAAAGCCGAATGTGTCCACCGCCATCGCACATTTGTCGGCACCCCCGGCGATTCCGATCACGCGGCAGCCCAGCGATTTGGCGATCTGGCCCACCATACTGCCCACCGGGCCGGTGGCGGCGGCCACCACGACCGTCTCACCCGCCTTGGGCCGCCCGTATTCCATCAGCCCGAACCATCCGGTGAACCCCGGCATCCCCAGCACGCCCAACGCGGTTGTCACCGGCAAAGCGGGGTCCAGCTTGCGGCACAGTTTCGCGTCCGCGACCGCATGGGTGGCCCAGCCGAACATGCCGAACACCCAGTCACCCGGCGCGAAGTGCTTGCTGTTGGATGCGGTCACTTGCCCGACAGCGCCGCCTTCCATGGTGCCGCCAACGGGCACCGGCGCGGCATAGGATTTCGCGTCATCCATCCGCCCCCGCATATAGGGGTCCAGCGACATGGCGGTGATGCGCACCGCGATCTGGCCCTCGCCGGGTTCAGGGATCGGCGCGTCTTCCAGCCGGAAATTGGCGGGTTCGGGCGACCCCGTCGGGCGGCTGGCCAATACGATACGGGTCATCTGGGTCATGTCGTCTCTCCCTTGCGATAGCGGAATACGCCGGTGGCGGTGGCAATCACCGCGCCGGTGTCGTCGGTTACGGTAGCCTCGGCAAAGAATGTTTTCGCCCCGCCCCCCGTCTTGCGCCCATGTGCGATCAGGGTCTGGCCCCGCGCGACGGACAGGAAATTCGTCGTCATGCTCAGCGTCATCGCCAGTTGCGGCCGGTCAGGATCACCGGTGTAGCACCCGGCAAATCCCATCGCCGTGTCCAGCAGCGACGCCAACACCCCGCCATGCGGGATGCCATAGCGGTTGCCGTGTTTCGCCGCGATGGGCAGCTTGATTTCCGCAATGCCCGGCCCCCAGCCGGTGACGGTGAACCCCAGCGTGTCCTGCCAAGGGTAAGTCGGTTCGACCGGAACGTTCATATGCGCCCCGCCGCGTCCAGCCCCGCCTTGGCAAATTCGGGCACGAACGCCCCCAGCCGCAGCGCCCGTTCCGGGTTCGACGCATTGCCATCCAGCGCGCGTTTCAATACGCCTTGGATGATCGCGCCCATGCGGAAAAAGTTGAACGCGAGGTAAAACCCGAAGCGGTCAATCCCCGGCAGGCCGCGCCTTGCGCAATAACGGTCGATGAATTCGGCATCCGTCATCAACCCCATCGCGGCCCGGTCAATGCCGCGAAGGCCCCGCCCCTCGTTACCGGGCGGCATGGCCCATTGCATGATCACCGCGCCTAGATCGGCATAGGGATGGCCTGTGGTGGACAATTCCCAATCCAGCACGGCGGCACAGGCGGGGCTACCTTCGCGGAACAACAGGTTGTCGATACGGAAATCGCCATGCACCAGCGTGCGCTGTCCATCATCGGGCGGCATGTTCGCACCCAGCCAGGCGATCAACTCCTCCATCGCGGGCACGCTCTGAGTCTCGCTGGCGCGGTATTGCTTGGTCCAGCGGCTGATCTGGCGTTCGTAATAATTGCCCTCGGGGCCATAATCGGCCAGCCCCCGCTTGTCCAAGTCGATGTCATGGATCGCGGCCAGCACCCGTGTCATCTCGTCCATCACGACGCGGCGGTCGTCCACCGCCAGCGCGTCCAGCGTCGGTTCCGCGAAATGCCGCCCCTCGACCAGTTCCATCACATAGAACATCGACCCGATCACGGCGTCATCGTCACAGATCACATGCATCTGCGCCACCGGCACATCCGACCCCGCCAGCGCCTGCTGCACGCGAAACTCGCGGTCCACCGCGTGGGCGGATTTCAGCAACAGTCCCGGCGGCTTGCGCCGCAGCACATATGACCCCGAAGCAGCTTTCAGCCGAAATGTGGGGTTGGATTGCCCGCCCGCGAATTTTTCGGCCACCAGCGGGCCACGGAACCCCGGCATATGATCCGTCAGCCAGCGGGCAACGGCGTCGGTATCCAGATGTGCGGCGGCGTTGGTCATCGGGGCCTCAGCTATAGGTCAGGAAATGCGGGGTATCCGCGTCGATATGCGGCGTTTCGTTGAAGGTGGACAGGTGTTCGCCCCCCGATGTGGCCACGATCCGCGTCACGGCGCAATTCTTGATCTGCAATTGCAGCCGGATCATCGCATCGGCAGGCGCTCCCATCAATTCCGCCACCGAAAACCCGATCGCCCCGCCGGACGTGACCACCATGACCCGCTCGCCCCCGGCTACCGCCTGTGCGCGGGCATGGCGGACGCGGGCGGCAAAGGCGTCGAACGCTTCTGGCGGGTCTGCGATCCGCCCCGCCTGCCAATCCAGCACCGTTTCCCGCAGCGCGCGGAAATGCGTCTTGCGGTCGGTGTGCAGATCACTGGGCCGGTTCGCGCCAAAGCGCGCGTTCAGCAACCCTTTGAAATCAAACTCGTTGAACCCCGGCAAGACGCCCGGTTCACCGAGGTTCAAAGCGGCGTTGATCCCGTCCCATGTCTCGCGGTGCCGCCGCTGCGCGCCGATGAACACCGCATCGGGCACCATCCCCAACCGCGCCAGCGCCTGACCCAGCGCGCGCGACTGGTCATGCCCCAGATCAGACAGCTTGTCATAATCCGCCGCGCCGAAACTGGCCTGCGCATGGCGGATCAACCACAGCTCACGCATTCACCACACCCCGGAACGCGGCCTTTGCATCGGCATATTCGCGGGCCAGACGTGCCACCAGATCGGCAGCGGGCACCACATCCTTGACCGCGCCGATGCCTTGCCCCGCGCCCCAGATCTCTTTCCACGACTTGGGCTTTTGCCGGTTCGCGCCGAAATCCATCTTGGTCGGGTCGGATTGTTCCAGATTGTCGGGGTCCATTCCTGCCGCGCGCACGGACGGCTTCAGGTAGTTGCCATGCACCCCGGTGAAGAGGTTGGAATAGACGATATCCTCGGCCCCGCTCTCGACGATCATCTGCTTGTAGGCGGGGACCGCGTTCGCCTCTGTCGTCGCGATGAAGGGCGACCCGATATAGGCGAGGTCCGCCCCCATCGCCTGCGCCGCCAGGATGCTGCGCCCGGTTGAAATCGCGCCCGACAACAGCAGCGGCCCGTCGAACCAGTCCCGGATTTCGGATATCAGCGCAAGGGGCGATTGCCCGCCCGCATGGCCACCAGCCCCCGCCGCCACCGCGATCAGCCCGTCTGCGCCCTTGTCGATGGCCTTGCGGGCAAAGGTATTGCTGATCACGTCGTGCAGGGTGATCCCGCCGCAATCATGCGCGGCCTCGTTGACCTCGACCCGCGCGCCAAGCGAGGTGATCCAGATCGGCACACGCCAGCGGTGGCAGATCTCGATATCCCGCTCCAGCCGCGCGTTCGACCGGTGGACGATCTGGTTCACGGCATAGGGCGCGGCTGGGGTGTCGGGATGGGTCTGATTATAGCGGTCCAGTTCCTCGGTGATCCGCTGCAACCATGCTTCCAGCATCGGCGGCTCGCCCTCGGCCTCGCGGGCGTTCAGGGCGGGAAAGGACCCCACCACGCCTGACGTACATTGCGCGATCACCAGATCGGGGTTCGAGATGATAAACAGCGGCGACGCCACCACGGGCAGGCGCAGGGATTGCAGGATCGCGGGCAGGGTCATGGGTGTCTCCTGACAGGGGCGGGTGACGAGCACCCGCCCTACAGGCGCGCACCCGTAGGGCGGATGATTTCATCCGCCTTTGGTTGCAGCAAAGGGTTACAGCACTTCGAACAGGCCCGCCGCGCCCATGCCGCCACCGACGCACATGGTGCAGACGACGTAACGCGCGCCGCGCCGCTTGCCCTCGATCAGCGCATGGCCCACCATCCGCGCCCCCGACATGCCATAGGGGTGGCCCACGGAAATCGCCCCACCATCGACGTTCAGCCGGTCCATCGGGATGCCCAGAACGCGGGCGGATTGCAGGACCTGGCTTGCAAACGCCTCGTTCAATTCCCACAGCCCGATGTCATCCATCGTCAGCCCATGCGCCGCCAGCAGTTTCGGCACCGCATAGATCGGCCCGATGCCCATCTCGTCGGGTTCGCATCCCGCCGCCATCACGCCGACATAGCGGCCCAAGGGCTGCAACCCGCGCTGTTCGGCGACCTTCGCCTCCATGATCACCGCCGCCGATGCGCCATCGGACAATTGGCTGGCGTTGCCTGCGGTGATGAACTGGCCCTCGCTGACCACGCGGCCGCCCTTGAACACCGGGTTCAACGCCTGAAGGTCGGCAAGCTGCGTCGAAGGCCGGTTGCCCTCGTCGCGTTCCAACGTCACCTGACGGTCGCTGATCTCGCCTGTTGCCTTGTCCTGCACTTTCATCGTCACGGTGATCGGCACGATTTCATCGTCGAACCGGCCCGCCTGCTGGGCCGCCGCCGTGCGTTGCTGGCTTTGCAGCGCGTAGGCATCCTGATCCTCGCGCGACACGCCATAGCGGGCGGCGACGATTTCGGCGGTTTCCAGCATCGACATATAGAGTTCAGGCTTGTGTTCGCGGGTCCACGGGTCGGCCAGCCAATCGGTGCGCATCTTGTCGTTCTGCACCAGACTGATGCTTTCGACCCCGCCGCCGATCACGATATCCATGCCGTCGCAGATTACCTGCTTGGCCGCCGTCGCAATCGCCATCATGCCCGACGCGCATTGCCGGTCGAGGCTCATCCCCGCCACCGTCACCGGCAACCCGGCGCGGATCGCGGCCTGTCGCCCGATATTGCCGCCCGTGGACCCCTGCTGCAACGCGGCCCCAAGGATGCAATCGGCGATCTCATCGCCCTCCAGCCCGGCGCGGGCCACCGCGTGGGAAATCGCATGCGCGGCCAGCGCCTGCGCCGAGGTGTTGTTGAACGCCCCGCGATAGGCCTTGCCGATGGGCGTGCGGGCGGTGGAAACGATGACGGCGTGGCGCATTGTATGTTCCTATTCGTTTGTTTCGGTGGGCCAGGGGGTTGGCAGGCCCCGCGCGGCGGCGGCCATGCGGGCATATTTGCGGGTCTGGGCAAAGGCATTGGGCATCTCTTGCGCGCCTTCGGGGTCGCGGATGCGCGACAGGTTCGCCAGAACGCCTTCGGGCGTCAGGTCATCGCCGGTCAGGGCGACGCCTGCGGTTTCCGTGATGCGCGTCTCGGTGAAACATCCCGCCCCCGCGCCCAGGATCATCTTGGTCGGCGCGTCATCGCAGACAAGCATCAACAGCCCCGGCGTGATCGTGTCCGGGGCCAGCAGCGCCAGTGCATCAGGGGGCAACAGCCCTTCGGTCATCCGTGTCGCCGCCGTGGGGGCCAGCGTGTTCACCCGCACGTCATATTTAGCACCTTCCTGCGCCAGCACGTTCATCAGGCCGACAACGCCAGCTTTCGCAGCGCCGTAATTCGCTTGCCCAAAGTTGCCGTAAACGCCCGACGCCGAGGTCGTGAACGCGATCCGCCCGTAACCCCGTTCGCACATGTGCCGCCAGACGGCATGGGTGCAGATCGCGCTGCCCATCAGATGCACATCGGTGACCAGCCGAAAATCCGCCATGTCCATCTTGGCGAAGGTCTTGTCGCGCAGGATGCCCGCGTTGTTCACCAGAATATCGACGCGGCCCCATTCGGCAATCGCCGCATCGACCATGGCGCGCACCTGCGCCGCATCCGTCACATTCGCGCCATTGGCCATCGCATGACCGCCAGCCGCGCGGATTTCGGCGACGACCGCCCGCGCTGCATCGGATGACGCCCCGCTGCCATCCGTCGCCGCGCCCAGATCGTTGACCACCACGCGTGCGCCGCGCGCCGCCAGCCCCAGCGCATGTGCGCGCCCCAGACCCGCGCCCGCGCCCGTGACAATCGCTACCCGCCCGTCAAACCGCATCGCGCCCCCCATCAGAAATACCGCCGCCCCAGCCAATCGGCCACCAGCGCGGGCCTGTCCTGCCCCTCGACCTCGACGGTGACGGCCATGGTCGTCTGCACCTCGCCGGGGCGGATTTCGTCGAATTTGCTCAGCACAAACCGCGCCCGCACCCGCGCCCCCGCCCGCACCGGCGAGACAAAGCGCACCCGGTCAAAGCCATAGTTCACGCCCATCCTGACGCCCGCGATCGACGGCATCTGATAGACCATCGCCGACAGCATCGACAGCGTCAGGAACCCATGCGCGATCGTCCCGCCAAAGGGGCTGTCCCTGGCCGCAACCGGATCGACATGGATATCCTGCCAATCCTCGGTGCAATCGGCGAATGTGTCGATGCGCGACTGGTCGATGGTAAACCAGTCGGACACGCCAATTTCGTGGCCCACCAGCGCGGCAAAGGCATCGCGCGACAGCAATGATCCAGCGGGCAGGGCCATGTCACAGATCCTTGTTGAACAGTTGCCCCGGTGCGTGGGATTGCATCCCGCCTGACAGCGGCAGGATCGCGCCCGAAACATAGGCCCCGCCCCGCCCGCACAGGAATTGCAGCGCGCCTGCGATATCCTCGGGGCGGCCCACCCGGCCCAAGGGCACGCCCGCCGCAGATTCGGCCTGACCTTCGGGGGTGCCAAGAGCAAAGGCGGTCATTTTCGACACGAAAGGCCCCGGCGCAATGGCGTTCACGGTGATGCGCCGCGCGGCCAGATCATTGGCCAGCACGCGGGTCATGTGATGCACCGCGCCCTTGGACACCGCATAGGAATAGGTCGCCGTGCCTTTGGGGATATCGCCCATGACCGAGCCGACATTGACGATGCGGGAGGGGTCGTCGTCCGTCGCGGCCTGTTCCAGCAACGGCAGCAGGCATTGCGTCAGGTGGAACATCCCCGTGACGTTCAGCGCCAACAGCTTTTCCCACGCCTCGTAGGGATGTTCGCCCAAGGGCGCGCCCCAGGTTCGGCCCGCGTTGTTCATCAGGATATGCAGGGCCGGGGTGCGGCGGGCCACCTCGGCCGCCAGCGCCTCGGCCCCGTCTTTGGTGCCGACGTCACCGGCGAACCCCTCGGCATGTCCCGGTAAGCCCATGGCGTTCAGTTCACTGGCCACCGCGACACAGGCATCGCCCTTGCGCGACGCGATCATGACGCGCGCGCCTGCGGCGACCAGCCCTTCGGCGGCCATGCGCCCGATGCCGGTTGCCCCGCCCGTGATCAGCGCCACCTTGCCGGTCAGGTCAAACAGTTGTGACGGCCGCAAATCGGGCGTGTCCAAAGTCGATGTCATGGCAGTTCTCCCTAAGCCGCAGGCTAGGGGCTGGGAAAAATTCCGGCAAGACGCGCGCGGCAGTCCTGCCCTAACGTCATACGGCCTTGGTCATCCGTTCGCGCCACAGCGTGAATAGCCCCGCCGCGACGACCAGCACCACACCGATGATCACGTTGCTTTCCACCGTTTCGTTGAACACGAACAGCCCGATGATCGACGCAAAGGGCAGTTGCAGATAGGCAAATGGTTGCACCGCCGACGCCTCGGCGACCTCGTAGCATTTGATCAACAGCCAATGCCCCGTCGCCCCGGTGACACACAACAGCGCCATCCACGCCCAATCGGTCGGCACCATCGGTTCCCAGAACCACATGCCGATCAGGGTCATCGCGACCGATCCCACGGTGCCGGTCCAGAAAAACGACGTGGCCGCCGTATCCTTGCGCGCGGCATAGCGCGTCAACAGGCCATAGAGCGCGAACAGCAGCGCCGCCAGCAACGGCACCAGCGCCTCGATGCGGAACACGCCGACGCCGGGTTTCAGGATGATCAGCACACCGATGAACCCGACGCCAATCGCCGCCCAGCGCCGCCAGCCGACTTTCTCGCCCAGCACCGGGCCGGACAGCGCGGCCACCAGCAGCGGATAGCACGTGAACACCGCGTGGCTCTCGATCAGGCCCAACAGGGTGAACCCCACCACCATCACGCAGATTTCCGTGATCAACAGCAGCGCGCGGGTGATTTGCACGCCGGGTTGCGCGGTGCGCGCGGCTTTGCGCAGGCCGCCTGCCTTGCGCGCGGCGACGGCCATGACGAAGGCGGCAAAGAACCAGTAGCGGATCATCACCACCATCAGCACATTGTATTCGGCGGCCAGATGGCGGGAAATGCCGTCCTGCGCCGCGAACACGAATGTGGTGGCGATCATCAGCCCGATGCCAAGGCGGGTGTTGGTTCCGGCGGCCATGGTCAGTCCTTTCGGGCAGCAGTCATGTGGCGTTTGCGCGCGTATCCAGGGGCGCGGGTGACGGTGAAACCCGCGTCAGCCAGCGCACGGCGGACATGGCCCGCAGCGGTATAACTGGCCGCTGTGCCGCCGGGAGCAGTGTGGGCGCATACCTGCGCCAACAAGGCAGGTTCCCACAATTCGGGGTTCTTGGCCGGGGAAAACCCGTCCAGAAACCACGCATCGGCCAAACCATCCCAAGCGGGCAGGGTGGCGCGGGCGTCACCTTGGATGATCGTCACCGCCACGTCGGGCAGGGTCATGTCGGTGGCCCCATCCCACAGTGGCGCAAGGTCACGCGCCAGCCCCGCCAGTGCCGGAAACGCCGCATGGGCGCGGGCATAATCAGCGCATGTCATCGGAAACGCCTCGAAGCTGGTATAGAAAAGCTGTCCCTTTAAGCCGCTATCGCGCCACAGCGCCAGCGTCGCCAGCAAGTTCAACCCGGTGCCAAACCCCAATTCCGCAATCTGAAACCCGTCGCGGAACCGCGCGGGCAGGGAATTGCCCGCATGAAACACATGCGCGGTCTCGGCCAACCCGTTGTCCAGACTGAAATACGGGTCATCAAACCGCCGCGACACCGGCACATCGCCATCGCGCCAGTCAAGGGCTGCCGTTCCGCCTTGCATGGATGCTCCCGTCGCGCCAAGGGTTGCCCGATTAGTGGCGGCGGGGCGCGGCAATGGCAAGCGTGGACGTGACGGTTCTGGGCGCAGGCATATTCGGCCTGTCGATCGCGTGGGAATGTGCGCGGCGCGGGGCCAAGGTGCGGGTGATCGACCCGCACGGGCCGGGCGCGGGGGCATCGGGTGGGGTGGTCGGCGCGCTGGCCCCGCATGTGCCTGAGCAATGGAACGCCAAGAAGGCGTTCCAGTTCAACAGCCTGGTGGCGGCCGAAGCATTCTTTCGCGGCGTCGAGGCGGCGTCTGACCTGTCCACCGGCTATGCCCGGTCCGGGCGTGTGCAACCCCTCGCGCCCGAAGGGCGCGCTCTGGCTGAGGTGCGCGCCGCAGGCGCGCGCGCGCTGTGGCCCGGCTTTGCATGGCGGATCGAGACTGCCAGCCGGTTTCCCGGCTGGCATTTACCGGGCGAGGTCGTCTTTGACGACCTCAGCGCACGGCTGCATCCGCGCAGGGCAACAGCCGCACTGGTGGCCGCGCTGCGCGCGGCGGGGTCCGAGGTGACCGCGGACGCGCCCCTTCAGGGGCGCGTGATCCATTCCACCGGCCATCATGGCCTGATCCAGATGTCGCAGGGCCGCGCGCGCGCCTTTGGCGGTGGGGTCAAGGGGCAGTCGGCGCTGTTTGCCGCCGATCTGCGCGATCTGCCGCAACTCTACATCGACGCGCTGCACATTATCCCGCATGCCGACGGCACAACTGCACTGGGATCAACCAGCGAGAATGACTGGTCCGACCCCACCATCTGCGACGGCCAACTCGATACCCTGATCATGCGCGCCCGCGATCTGGTGCCGCCCTTGCGCGACGCGCCCGTGATCGACCGTTGGGCGGGCATCCGCCCGCGCGCGCGGTCGCGGGCCCCGGTGCTGGGCGTGCATCCGTTCCGGGCGGGCGAGTTCATCGCCAATGGCGGCTTCAAGATCGGCTTTGGCATGGCCCCCGGTGTCGCCCGCGTCATGGCCGATCTGGTGCTGGACGGGCGCGACGACATTCCGGCGGCGTTCCACCCTGACACCTGTTTATGACGCGAAACGCGCCTGCGCCGTCATGCATTGCCGCCCGTCCGCGCCTGTCACCCACAGCGCGCCATCCGCGCGGGCGCACAGCGTCACCGCCTCGTCCACCGTCACCGGGGCCGTGGCCTTGAAATCGAACGCGCCAAGCGGGCCACCTTGCCGTTCCGCCAGCAGCATCAAGAGTTGCGCCAGCAGCGGGCCGTGGGTGACCAGCCCGGCATAACCTTCGGTGCCGCGCGCATAATCGCTGTCGTAATGGATGCGGTGGCCGTTCATCGTCAGCGCGGAATAGCGAAACAGCAGCGTCGGCGTGAACCAGGCGGGTTCCGTGACCTCGGCATCCTGACGCGCCCTCGGCGGCACCGGGCGGGGGGCCGTGGAAGCGAAATCCGCGCGATAGACCAGATCCTGTTCCTCGGTCAGGCACAGCGCGCCATTCTGATGGATGTCATGCCGCAGGGTGACGAACCCCAAGATACCGGTTCGTCCTTCTTTGCGGTCCACGCGCGCCACCGACGTATGTCGCGCCGCCGGGATACCGGCCCGCAGGGGGGCATGAAATTCCAACCGCCCGCCCGCCCACATCCGGCGCGGCAGGCCCAGATCGGGGATCAGGCCCAGTCCGGTCTGCGGATGCCCGTCGCGGCCAAGCCGGTCGGGCGGTTCCGGGGCCCAGAAATGGATCTGGTGAAAGAACGGCGGCAGCGGCGCGCCGTGTGCCACCGTCACCGGCAGACCAAGCGCCACCTGCAACGCCTGCCCGCGCGCGGGGTCCATCACATCAAGGATGCGTTCGGTTTGACGCGAAGGGTGCGTGTCATTAGCCATGGAGCGACATTAGGCGCAGGACGAAGGACCGACAAGATGGCGACACCCCGGCTGACGGCCCTTGATCATCTGGTGCTGACGGTGGCGGATATGGCCGCGACGCTGGCCTTTTATGGCGATGTGCTGGGGATGCAGGCGGATGTGTTCACCCCCGCCGATGGCAGCACCCGCCACGCGCTGTGCTTTGGTCAACAGAAGATCAACCTGCACCCCGCCGCCGCGCCCTTTGACCCCAAGGCGGCGCGGGTCACACCGGGGTCGGCGGATCTGTGTTTTCTGTCAGATACACCGCTGGCCGATTGGCAGGCGCATCTGGGCCGCAACGGCATCCCGATTGAACAGGGCCCCATCCGCCGCACCGGCGCAGAGGGCCCCATCCTGTCGATCTATGTCCGTGACCCGGATGGCAACCTGATCGAGATTGCCAATCCGGTCTGATCTTAGCGGTTCGGCAGGATCACGATATCGACGCGGCGGTTCTGCGCCCGGCCCGCCTCGGTCTGGTTCGACGCAACGGGCTGGTCAAAGCCGCGGCCGATGGACTGAATCCGCCCCGCAGGCACGCCCGATCCGATGAGCACCGACGACACCGCCGCCGCGCGCCGCTGCGACAGATCATAGTTATAGGCCGCCGTGCCCCGGTCATCGGTATGGCCCAGCACCTGCACCGTCGAGGCCGGATAATCCATCAGGCTGCGCGCCACGCTTTGCAGATCGGCTTGCAGCGACGGGTTCAGGGTCGCGCTGTCGGTCTGGAACAGGATATCCTGCGGCATGGTCACGATCAGTCGGTCGCCGGTGTTGGTGATCGTGGCCCCGTTGCCCAGCGTCGAGCGCAGTTCCGCCTCTTGCTTGTCCAGCGAATAGCCGACGGCGGCGCCGGTCCCGGCCCCGACAATGGCCCCGGCGATCAGGCCCTTGCCGCGATCCTCGGACACCAGCGCGCCGGTCACGGCTCCCAGAAGGCCCCCGGCAATGATGCCCTGCTGGGTGCGGTCACCGGGTGCGCGCGATCCGGGGGCACCGGGGTCTTCGCAGGCGGCGGTCAGGGTTACAGCCGCCAGCGCGGCAATCAGCGAAAAACGGGAAAGGGTCATGTTGGCCTCTGCTCTGGGTTTGTTATGGGTTTTGTGCCTGTATTCTACGATATCCTGCGGCGATGCCCAATTCCCCCCTGCGCGGGAATCGGCACCTTTCCGCGCAGCGGGTCACGCCTCGGCGCGCGCGCTTTCCCAGGCCAGCATGGCGCGTTTCACTGGCAGGCCCCAGTGATAGCCCCCCAAGGCCCCCGATTTGCGCAGTGCGCGGTGGCAGGGGATCAGGAACGACACCGGATTGCGGCCCACGGCGGTGCCCACGGCGCGGGTAGCGCGGGGATGGCCCACGGCCTGCGCCAGTTCCGAATAGCTGGTGACATGGCCCGAAGGCACGCGCAGCAGCGCCTCCCAGACCTTGATCTGGAACGGTGCGCCGATCATGTGCAGCCGCGTCGTGCCCGATTGCGCAAAGGCCGCGTCAACCCAGGGGCGGATCGCCTCGGCATCATGCAGATAGTCCGCACCGGGCCAGCGCGCGCACAGGTCTGCCATCGCCGCATCCCGCCCGGTTTCCGCGCCAAAGGCCAAGCCGCACAACCCGCGATCCGTGCCCATCGCAAGCGCAGGCCCGAACGCCGTATCGAACCAGCCATAGCGGATCACCCGCCCCGCGCCGCCCGTGGCATAATCGCCAGGGGTCATCGCCTCCCATTGCACGAACAGGTCGTGCAGGCGCCCGGTGCCGGACAATCCGACCTGATCTGCGGCCTCCAAAAGGGTGAACCGGTCGCGCAGCACGGCGCGGGCATGGTCCAGCGCCAGATACTGCTGGTATTTCTTGGGGCTGACCCCCACCCATTGCGTGAACAGGCGTTGAAAATGCGCGGGGCTAAGCTGCATCCGCGCGGCCAGCGCGTCCAGCGTCAGGCCGGGACCGGCGGCGTCAATCTCGGACAGCGCGCGGCGGATGATCTGGTAATGATAGCCCTGTTCGATATCGGTTTGCAGCATGGCGGCCTCCTGGTGCGGATGATCCTAGCGGTTGCGCACACCGCCTGCGACCCGGTTCTTGCGGCAAATCGGCCGACTTGTCCGCGCCTGCGTGATCGGGCAAGACAGCCGCATGGCACGCCAACTTGATTATCACACCATCCATGCGATCTTTACCCGCTTCCGCGATGCATCGGCGGAACCGAAGGGTGAATTGCACCACGTCAACGCTTATACGCTGGTCGTTGCCGTGGCGCTGTCGGCGCAATCGACGGATGTCGGCGTGAACAAGGCGACGCGGCCCCTGTTCGATATCGCCGATACGCCGCAAAAGATGCTGGATTTGGGCGAGGATGGCCTGATCGCGCATATCAAGACCATCGGGCTGTATCGCACCAAGGCCAGGAACGTGATCAAGCTATCACGTATTCTGGTGGACCAATACGGCGGGCAGGTGCCATCCTCGCGCGCCGCGCTGCAATCGCTGCCGGGGGTCGGGCGCAAGACCGCCAATGTGGTGCTGAACATGTGGTGGCAGATGCCCGCACAAGCGGTCGATACCCATATCTTTCGCGTCGGCAACCGGACCGGCATCTGCCCCGGCAAAGATGTCGATACCGTCGAACGCGCCATCGAAGACCATGTCCCCGCCGAATTTCAATTGCACGCCCATCACTGGTTGATCCTGCACGGGCGTTATGTCTGTGTCGCGCGCAAGCCGAAATGCGCCGCTTGTCTTATCAATGACCTTTGCCCCTTCGAGGAGAAAACACTTTGACCTACCAAGTAATCGGAATCGGCAATGCCATCGTCGATGTGATCGCGTCTTCGGATGATGCGTTTCTGGCGCGCATGGGCATCGACAAGGGCATCATGCAATTGATCGACCGCGACCGCGCCGAGGCGCTGTATGCGGCCATGGCGGACCGCGTCGAAACCCCCGGTGGATCGGTCGGCAACACCATCGCGGGCATCGGCGCGCTGGGCCTCGCGACCGCGTTCATCGGTAAGGTCAAGGATGACGCGCTGGGCCATTTCTATGCCGATGCGCTGGCCGCCTCCGGCACCGCCTTTCCGCTGCCGCCGCAGGCGGTGGAACTGCCGACCTCGCGTTCGATGATCTTTGTCTCGCCCGATGGGGAACGGTCGATGAACACCTATCTGGGCGCGGGGGCGGATATCTCGTCCGCCGATGTGCCGGATGTGTTCGCGGGCGCGGGCATCCTGTTCCTTGAGGGCTATCTGTTCGACAAGCCCGAAGGCAAGACCGCCTTTCATCAGGCCGCCGCCCGGATGAAAGCCGCCGGAGGCCGCGCCGCCGTGACGCTGTCGGACCCGTTCTGCGCCGACCGCCACCGCGCCGATTTTCAGGCGCTGATCGCGGGCGATGTCGACATCGCCATCGGCAACGCGCAGGAATGGCTGACGCTGTATCAGACCGACGATCTGGACGCCGCATTGGCGCAGGCGGCATCGGTCTGCGACATCGTCGCCTGCACCCGGTCGGGCGATCCGGTGATCGTGATCCAAGGCGCAACGCGCGCCGAAGCCCCGGTGACACCGGTGGTCCCTGTGGATGCAACAGGCGCAGGCGATCAATGGGCGGCGGGGTTCCTGTACGGGCTGGCGACAGGCCGCGACATCGGCACCGCCGCGCGCATGGGCGTTCTGTGCGCCGCCGAAGTCATCAGCCACGTCGGCCCCCGTCCGCACACCGATATGGCGGCGGTGTTCCGGGAACATGGGTTGTTGTAACGGGGCGGTGGGGTGAAACCCCACCCTACGGGCCGTGTGGCAAGCGGGCTGCTTACTTGGCTGGCGCGCAGATGGGTGACGTCGTGATTGTTCTGCGATCGATATGATACGTTTTCGCAGCGCGCGGGTCTGCGGGATCTTTTCGATCTTAACGCCGTTCGCCTAGCCTGGGCCCGATAGGCGACGGCCTTGTCAGTAATGCAAGGTATCCCGCACGTGGCCGCATCGACGTAAAGCAAAGGAAAACGCCCATGCAGATAGCGCTGATCTGGTCGATGAAACCGATGCTCAATTCCCAGCTGGATGTGATGCCGCTGCTGCCGCTCGAACCCGTGTCGATGGCCCCAATGTCGCCCCAGCAGCGATCAATCATTGACGCGAAATATCGGATGGGCGACGGCCTGTTGACCGCAGCCGAGCGTCCCGCCGCGCTGTGGCTGCACAGCACGCACGATAGCTTTGGCGATGCCGAATTGGGAAAGCTGCTGGAAAAGAACGCGGTTTTTACGATCGATTCACTGATCTTTGTATCTGGCCGCCTGGCCGATGTGTTCCGCACCTGCGACCTCGGCTGTGGGCGGCTGACGCAGGTGCCCGTTCTGCGACATGATAGATCGGCAGAATTCGACACGATCGTGTATTTGCTGGAATATCCGAACCACAAGGATACGGTTGATCGGGACAATACGTCCCGGTGCAAACCTGTATTTCCTTACGGACCTAACAAGTATTTCAACCTGCCGCTGAATTTGACGGGGCGGGATGTCTTTGTCCACCGAACTGCCGTGGGTGGCGCCGACCTGTGGTTCGACCCATTGATTTCGGCCACGCAGTTCGCCAGCAACGTGCTTGCTGAGCGGCTGATCGCGCTAGGCCACAAGGATACGTTCAAACTCAATCCCTGCACGTTTCTGGACACCTAGGGCCGCGCCGGGCAAGCCGTCGCGTCATTTGCGACATGGCGCGCGGTTGCGGCCCCCTATCGCAACTGTCGCGGGCAGCTTGCCAGTTGGGCGTCATAGGCCACGGCGCGCGCTTCGATTTCACCGGCGATCCGCATCAGCCAGCTTTTCGACAGGTAGGATTGCCGCGCGAACCCGGTGTGACCCTCGTGATAGGCCAGATACTGGTTGCGGGCGTCGCCCAGTGACACGCCGTTGCGGGCCTGCGTCTTGGTCATGTACCAGCCCATGAAATCGGTCGCGTCGGTGATGTCGTCGCGTTTACGCGACCAGCCGCCTGTCTCGCGCTGATATTCTTCCCACGTCGCATCCAGCGCCTGCGCATAGCCATAGGCCGAGGATTGCCGCCCCATCGGGATCACGCCCAGCGTCCATTGGAACGGCGTGCGCGCGTTGCCGATGAATTTTGATTCCTGATAGATCGTCGCCATCTGCACGGCCACCGGCACGCCCCAGCGGCGTTCCGTGGCCTTGAAGGCGCGTCCGTATGTGGGGCGCTGATCCAGGATCGCGCAGGCATTGTCCAGATTGCGCGGCGCGGAATAATCCCCGCCGCCACAGGACGCCAGCAACACGAACATCATCAGCGCGCGAAGGTATCTGCCCATGCCTCACGCTTTCTTTTGTTTTTTGTGAAAGATAGCGGATCAGCGTGGCGGTGGGAATCCCCCGCGTCACGGCCCCTGCCGTTTTCCGCCGATCCGCCGCGCTTGCCGCAGCGTCCGGCTTGCCCGCCGTCCCGCAGAACGTCACAGATTGTTTCCGCGCATCGCATGTGACGTGAATGGACTTTGCGACGTGCAACGACTACACACGTCAGTCAGGGGCTGGAGAACCATGCTGCAAGCCAACGCCAAATACCATCTGGGCCAGATCGTGCGGCACCGCAAGCATCCGTTCCGGGGCGTGATTTTTGACGTCGATCCGACATTCGCCAACACCGAGGAATGGTATCAGGCCATCCCCGAGGACAGTCGCCCCAAGCGGGAACAGCCGTTCTATCACCTGTTGGCGGAGAACGACCAAAGCTATTACGTGGCTTATGTATCGGAACAGAACCTGGTGCCGGATTGGTCGGGCGAACCTGTGGATCACCCCGATATCCCCGAATTGTTCGGCCCGTTTACCGATGGGCAGTATCCGCTGCATTTCGCGCTGAACTGACGGCTGATCCCCTTAGACACAAAGAAACCCGGCACTGTCACCAGCGCCGGGTCAATGCTGGGAAACGTCGTGTCACCACTCACCCGGACCCTTGTCGCCAAAGGTCGTCACCAGAAAATCAATAAACGCCCGCACCTTGGGCTGGGTAAAGCGGCCTGGCGGATAGACCGCGTAAATCCCCTGCGTCTCGGCGGGCAATTCCGGCATGACGTCTTCAACCATGCCCTTGGCCATTGCGTCCGCATACAGGAACGACGGCAGATAGGCGATGCCCAGCCCCGCCACGCAGGCATTCAACAGCGATTGCCCGTCATTCACCGACAGCCAGCCCGCCGTGCGGATCTGCCGCTTTTCGCCCGAGGGCGCAGTGATTTTCCAGACGTTGCCCACGGCCTGATTGGAATAATGCAACAGCTTGTGTTCGTTCAGATCGTCGATCCGCAACGGCCGCCCGTGTTTCTGGAAATAGCGCGGGCTGGCGATCATGCGCTTGGTCGTCTCGGTCAACTTGCGGGCGCGCAAGGACGAATCCTCCAGATCGCCGATGCGGATCGCCATGTCGAAGCCTTCGGAAATCAGTTCGACGTAGCGGTTGTTCAGCACCATGTTGACGGTGATATCGGGGTATTCGGTCAGGAAATCGCCCAGAATGGGCGACAGGTGGTTCACGCCAAAATCCGTCGCCACGCTGATCCGCAACAGCCCCGACGGCGCTGATTGCATGGATGTGACCAGCGCATCCGCCTCGCCCGCGTCATTCAGCACCCGGCGGGCGCGGTCGTAATAGGCCAGCCCGATCTCGGTTGGCGACACCCGCCGCGTGGTGCGGTTCAACAACCGCGCCCCCAGCCGCGCCTCCAGCGCCGAGACATGCTTGGACACCGCCGATTTCGAAATGCCCATCTTCTTGGCCGCATCCGTAAACCCGCCCTGGTCCACGACCGTGGCAAAAGCTTCCATTTCAGTGAGGCGATCCATATCTGCGCAGCCCTTCCGCTTTCCGTGTCAGGGTCTGGTATCCCCCCCAAATCGGGCAAAGCTGCGGCGCAGGCGGGACAATACCGGGGTGATTCAGCGGATCGTTAAGGGCATGGAAACGGGGGGCGGGGCACAGGACTGGCATCAAACAAGTATCCCGGCCCCGCCATCAGCCCCGTCACCACCGATCAGGCTGCCGCCAGCCTGTGGGATTTCCTGACGCCAGACAGCGCCACCAAGGTCGCAGCCCAGAGGCAGGCCAAGACCCAGACCCATCCGTTCCTCGACCTCGGCCTGACCCACGACCGCGCCCGCCGCAAGACCGAGAAAGCGGCGGGGTTCGGGATGGGCCTGTCCTGGTATCACGACCGTTTCACGTTGTCCGGTACGCTAGGGGTGCCCTTGGTTGCGGGCGACCGGTTCGCCGTTGGCGACCCGGTGCTGCAACCGCGGCTGGATGCGAAGGCGTGGTGAAGGGGGGGCGGGCGAAGTTCTTCGCCGCCAAGGCAAACATCGTCAGGGACGACTTCAAGCCATCGATCCGGCTAATCATGCAAGACAGTGATGCTAACTGGTGTGGCAGAGCAAACGCACCAACATCCAAGACCGCAACGACCTCAGCTACCGCGCAATCGCTATGCCAGAGTATCAAGACCGCGCAACGATCGAACCGGCGAAGTGATCATGCAAGGGGCTTCTGATCCGGGTATTCAAACTTGGTCGTCACGCTTCCGTCCTCATTGATAAACAACGTGAACGCATTCCAGTCACCACCAGTATGGGCTTTCATTATGGCGTGGAGTTGGATAACCAAACCCATAACGGAAGCTCTAAGCGTACGATCCAGTGCTGCAGATATACTTTCATCGCCTTTGAAATAGTAAAAGATTTGCCCTACGCTTGAGCTGCCGTCTTCATACCCATGATCGTAATCAAAGCGGCATCGTGCCGATGTTGCTTCCGATGGGCAGCTTCCTTCAACGATACGATACAATTGATCGATGATCAGTCTCTGTTCTTCAATGGGATTATTCATGTCAACCTCATGCTTCATTTCTGAAGTCTAGAATTCTAGTTTCGCCTTTGATCTGATATTCGATCTCTAGGCTATCCGGCCTCGGATTGTTTGGATCAATTCTATTAAAACGTACGGTCACATTTCCAACATTGTCGCCGTTCTGAAGGGCTTCTGTGATTGTATTCTCCCAGGCTCTATAGGCTCTATTGTTGAAAGTCCCGTTCTGCGGAAACAGGTTGAAGCGATCACAGGTGCCACCGTGGCGGCAGGCTTGAATGTGCCCGCCAACATCACCGGCGATACCTTCCCGACCAACTGCTGTTTGCCGCCCGTCCCGAACCCCTCTTCTGTTCACAGGCTGATACGTAATCTCATCGACATAGCCGCCCGCTCCCGTACGGAATGTAGTACCGTTATCGAGCTCAATACGTGTGTTTGGCGGCGGACGATTCAGAAGTTCATACTCCGGCGTTCCACGGGTGGCTCGCGAAGTGTCAACATTGAATGTCCTATTCGGCGCCACCTCCACAGTCCGCTTGCCGTCTGGCGCAACCTTGAGCGTCGCCTCTGTCAGCGTCTCTGTCGGGCCGTTTCCGTGCTTCAGCAGCACCTTGGCCCCTCTGTCCAGCCCGACGGGCAGGGCCTCGGCGGCAGCCGCCGTGCAGGCGGACAGGGTCTGATCCCGACCGCAGGTATAAAGCGACATCCCCGCCGACGCGACATCAACAGCGGTCAGCGTTGCCACGCAGGCGGGGGAGCGCGCTTCCGCTGTTTGGTGAAGGAACACGCCCTCCGCCCCACGCACCGCCATCGGCGCAAGCGTGAGGTGCAGGGCGCAGAGCAGGGTCAGCAGATGGCGCAGCATGCGAACAGGCTAGCGGGCGGGGTAGGGGCTGTCTAGGCGGGCGCTGACCCTGTTGGGTGGCTAAAGCGCCGCCGCCAACCGCACGCCTTGGTCAATCGCGCGCTTCGCGTCCAACTCAGCCGCCACATCCGCGCCGCCGATGACATGCACGGTCCGGCCCATGGCGATCAGCGCGTCTGCCAATGTTCGCTCGGGCAACTGGCCTGCACACAGCACGATGGTGTCGGCGGGGATCAGGGTCGGGCGGTCGCGGGCCTCGCCGAAGGTCACGTGCAGGCCCGCGGCGTCGATCTTTTCATAATTCACGCCGCCCAGCATTTCCACATTCTTCATCTTCAGGCTGGCGCGGTGAATCCAGCCGGTGGTCTTGCCCAGCCCCTTGCCCAAAGCCTGCGCCTTGCGTTGCAATAGCGTGACATGGCGGGCGGGGGCGGCAGGGCGCGGGCCTTCGGGGGCCAGCCCGCCGCGCACCTCTGCGGGGTCGGCCACGCCCCATTCGCGCAGCCATTCCGGCAGGTCGGTGGTCGGCGAATGATCTGTGGTCAGGAATTCGGCCACGTCGAACCCGATCCCGCCCGCGCCGATCACCGCCACCCGCGCGCCCACATCGGCCCCGCGCAGCACGTCGATATAGGACAGCACATTGGGGCCATCCTGACCGGGAATGGCGGGGTCGCGCGGCACAACGCCGGTGGCGATGATGATGTCGTCGTAATCGGCCAGAAGGTCAGGCGTGGCCTCGGTATTCAGCCGAACATCGACGCGATGTTCCGCCATCATCGCGGCGAACCAATCGACAAGGCCAAAGAACTCTTCTTTGCCCGGCACCTGTTTCGCAAGGTTCAACTGCCCGCCCAGTTGCGCCGCCCTGTCGAACAGCGTCACCTGATGCCCGCGTTCCGCCGCCGTCATCGCCACTGACAATCCAGCTGGCCCCGCGCCGACGACCGCGACACGTTTCGGCGCGGCGGTGGGTGCAATGGTTATTTCCGTCTCGTGGCAGGCGCGCGGGTTCACAAGGCACGATGTCAACCGGCCAGAAAACGTGTGATCCAGACAGGCCTGATTGCAGGCGATGCAGGGCGCGATCAGGTCAGGCCGCCCTGCCGCCGCCTTGGCCACGAAATCGGCATCGGCCAGGAACGGGCGCGCCATGCTGACCATGTCGGCGCAACCGTCCGCCAGCACCCGTTCGCCGACCTCGGGCGTGTTGATGCGGTTCGACGTGATGACGGGGATGCTGACATGTCCCATCAGCTTCTTTGTGACCCATGCGAATGCGGCGCGCGGCACCGATGTGGCGATGGTGGGCACGCGCGCCTCGTGCCAGCCGATGCCGGTGTTGATGATGGTCGCGCCCGCCTGTTCCACGGCCTTGGCCAGTTGGATGACCTCGTCGGTGGTGGACCCGTTCGGGATCAGGTCGATCATCGACAGCCGGTAGATGATGATGAAATCGGGACCAGCCGCCGCGCGGGCCCGCCGAACCGCCTCGATCGCCACGCGCATCCGGCTTTCGTAACTGCCGCCCCAGTCATCAGTGCGCTTGTTGGTATGCGTCACAAGGAACTGGTTGATGAAATAGCCTTCGGACCCCATCACCTCGACCCCGTCATAGCCGGCTTCCCGCGCGCGGGCGGCGGCGGTGGCGATGTCGTCCAGTTGCTTCTGGATGCCCGCCTCGTCCAGTTCCTTGGGGGGAAAGGGCGAGATCGGGGATTTGATCGCCGAGGCCGACACGCAATCCGGCCCATAGGCATAGCGCCCGGCATGCAGGATCTGCATGGCGATCTTGCCGCCGTTGTCGTGCACGCGGTCGGTGACGATGCGGTGATTGGCGATGTCGGCGGGCGTATACAGCCCCGCCGCGCCGGGAAACACGCCCCCCTCGCGGTTGGGCGCCATGCCCCCCGTCACGATCAGGCCCGCGCCGCCCTTGGCGCGCGCCGCATAGAATTCTGCGACCCGGTTCCAGTCGCGGGTTTCCTCCAGCCCGGTATGCATGGACCCCATCAGGACCCGGTTTTTCAGCGTGGTAAAGCCCAAGTCGAGCGGGGCGAGCAGATGCGGATAATGGGTCATGGCGGCCTCCCTGTTGGGGGCAGGAAACGCCAAGCGCGGCGGGCTGTCACCATGGACCTTGCGTCATGGGGGTGGGGCGCTTTCACCGGTTACGCCAGTTCTGGCCGGGCATCATCAGGTCCAGCACATGCACGGCATTGCCATCTGGATCATATTCGTAAAGGTACGTGTAGCCCGCGATGGACAGAAATCGCACCTGCCCTTGAAAGCGCGCCCCAGCATGGGGGAATTCGGCAAGGGTGCGGGCCATCCGTTGATGGACCATGTCCACGAATGCCAGCACTGCGGGAGTTTCACTGATATCAACATGGTCGATCAGGCGCAATATCGCCGTGTCCACCTCTGGTGCGAGGATGATCGTCGCGGGTGCCATGCCCTGTGTTCAGGCGATCCGGGCCAAGGCACGATCGCGCAGCGATTGAAAATAGGCTTCGTCCGCGACAATGCCATCCCCGTCCGCAATCGCTTTGCGACTGGCGTCAAGCCGCCGGTTGATCTGCATCTGCGCCATCAGTGCATCAAGCGCCGACAGTCTGCCTGCCAGAACATCGGCCCTTAGCGGATCAACCAGCAAAACATCGGCGAGCATCCGCACATCTTCCATCGAAAACAACGCGGCAACTTCGCGGTTGTTTTTGGTCACCACGACAGGCTCGCGGTGCGCTGTATCAAGAAGGCGACCAAAATTGTTCTTGGCCTCGACAGCAGTGACGGTTTTCATGGTTTTCTCAAATGGCTGACCTGTGGATGTGCACCACTATAGCCAGAATGGCTTGTTATGCAACGCGCGGCAGTCCAACGAGAGGGTGGAATGCCCCCTCAAATCGACCGCATATTCACCCGCTTCGACAACTCCTCTGCCGTCTCCTTGCGCTCTGAATAACGGTCCACCAGATAGCCCGCGCAATCGCGGGTCAGCAGGGTGAATTTCACCAATTCCTCCATCACGTCCACGATGCGGTCGTAATAGGGGCTGGGGCGCATCCGGCCGGCCTCGTCGAACTCGGCAAAGGCGCGGGCGACCGAGGATTGGTTGGGGATGGTGATCAGGCGCATCCAGCGGCCCAGGATGCGCATCTGGTTCACCGCGTTGAAACTCTGGCTGCCGCCCGACACCTGCATCACCGCCAGAGTCTTGCCTTGGGTGGGCCGCACCCCGCCGATGGGGGCCAGTGGCAGCCAGTCGATTTGCGTTTTCATCAGGCCCGTCATCGCGCCGTGGCGTTCGGGGCTGGACCAGACCATGCCTTCGCACCACAGCGCCAGTTGGCGCAGTTCCTGCACCTTGTCATGGGTATCCGGCGCGTCGTCCACCAAGGGCAGGCCGGACGGGTTGAAAAACCGCACCTCGCAGCCGAACCTTTCCAGGATACGCCCCGCCTCTTCGGCAGACAGCCGCGAGAAGCTGCGCGCGCGCAGCGAGCCATAGAGGATCAGGATACGCGGCGGATGCGTCTTGCGCGGTTGCGGCACCAGCGCGTCCATGTCGATGGGGCGGAAATGGTCGGGGGCAAAGGCCGGCGTATCTGTCACAGGCGGCGGCCTGCGGCGTCGATGATCATGTCGCCGTCCTCTTTGAACAACGGGCCGGGGGGCAGGCGGTCCAGCAGGTCCAGCACGGTTTCCGACGGGCGGCACAGGCGCACACCGCGCGGGGTGCAGACGATGGGGCGATTGACCAGCACCGGGTGTTCCAGCATCGCCGCAAGGATCACGTTGTCGGGCACCGCCGGGTCCAGCAGCCCCAGATCGGCGGCGGGGCTTTTGGTGGTGCGCAGCGCGCTGCGGGGCGTCAGATCGGCGGCGGCGAACAGCGCCAGCAATTGCGGGCGGGTCCAGCCTTCGGTCAGGTAGTCGATGACCACCGGCGTGTAACCGGCGGCGTGGATGATCTTCAGCACGTTGCGGGAGGTGCCGCAATCGGGGTTGTGGTGGATGACGACGGTCATGGTCAGTCCTTTCCGAACAGCCAGCCTGACAGAGCCATGGCCGCCAGCGCGCCGATGAGTTGCGCCAGGATGAACGCCGCCACATGCGCCGGGTCGATGCCCGCGAAGGTATTGGTGAGGGCCCGCCCGATGGTGACAGCGGGGTTGGCAAATGACGTAGACGCGGTGAACCAATAGGCCGCCGTGATATACAGCGCGACCAGCATGGGCAGGGCATCCGCGCGCGCGCGCAGCCCGCCCAGGATGGTGAACAGCAGGCCAAAGGTGGCTATGGCTTCGGCAAGCCATTGCGGCCCGCCGGTGCGGGATTTCTCCGACAGTTGCACGATGTCCAGACCGAACATGGCATGCGCCACCAGCGTGCCCGCGATGGCCCCCGCCACCTGCACCGCCGCATATGGGGCCAGATCGCGCCACGGCAGCGCGCCGCGGATCGCCATCACCAGGCTGACCGCCGGGTTGAAATGCGCCCCCGACAGCGGCCCTAGCAGTGTGATCAGCACGAACAGCATCGCCCCCGTCGGGATCGTGTTGCCCAACAGCGCCACAGCGTCGTCGGACGACAGCGCATCGGCCATGATGCCCGATCCGACCACCGTGCAGACCAACAGAAGCGTGCCGATGAACTCGGCGAACAGACGGCGCGCGTGATCCATCAGGCCTTGCCGATCGCGTCGAGCCGCTTTTGCAGCGTCAGCTTGTCAAGCTGCGTCAGCGGCAGGTTGACGAAGATGCCGATGCGGTTCGACAGCATCCGATAGGTGTCGGCAAAGGCCAGCGCCTTTTCGGCATCCGACCCGGTGACGGCGGCGGGGTCGGGCAGGCCCCAATGCGCGGTCATCGGCTGACCGGGCCAGAAGGGACATTCCTCGGCGGCGGCAGAATCGCAGACGGTGAACACGAAATCCATCTTGGGCGCATCCGGCCCGCCAAATTCGTCCCAGGATTTCGACCGCAGGCCGGACGTGTCATGGTTCATCCGCACCAGCAGCGACAAAGCAAAGGGGTTCACTTGACCGCCCGGTTTCGATCCGGCGGAAAAGGCGCGGAATTTGCCCATGCCCTCGCGGTTCATGATCGCTTCGGCAAGGATCGACCGGGCCGAATTGCCGGTGCACAGGAACAGGACGTTTTTCATATCGGACATTCGGGGGCTCCTCAGCAGCCGCAGGTGATCGTTTCCAGCACCGGGCGGCACATCTCGGGGCGGCCGCCACAGCAATCTTCCATCAGATAGGCCAGCAGGCGCTGCATCCCGTCCATCGCCGCGACATAGCGGATCTGCCGCCCTTCGCGCCCGCTGCGCACCAGCCCGGCCTGCACCAGCGCCGCCAGATTTGGCGACAGAGAACTGGGCGGCACGGCCAGCGCTTCGGCGATTTCCCCCGCACACAGCCCCGCCGCGCCCGCCTGCACCAACAGGCGAAACGCATCCAGCCGCATCGGCTGGGCCAGGGCAGAGAGCGCCGCGAGCGCCTGAGTCTTTTCCATATTTCATGAAATATCGAAATGATCGCGCGCAGCAAAGCCCCGGCGCAGCGCGTTACAAAAATTTCACATTGATTTCAGAACTACATGGTTTCCAGGCAATGCCGCCGGAACGCGCGTTTCAGCATGTCCAGCTCTTCGCGCAGCAGGTCCATCTCGGCGCGGATATCCTCGGCCAGCGCATCACCCGCCAGAATGGCAAAACTATCCAGCAATTCGCCGGTTTCGGTGTTGCGGATCAGGAACGTGGTGACCCCGTCCGCGATCACATCGGCGGGCACCGGAAAGCGCACCACCCAATGCCCCGCACTGCGCACCTCGGTCACATCCAGACCAGCCACCGGCCGGTCCAGATGCGTCACGGCCAGCTTGGGCTGCCAGCCCCCGCCCGGACCACCCGCCAGCACACCTTCCCAGGTGCCCTCAAAGAATCGGGTTTTTGTCAGCGTCAGGGCCATCCGCCGTCTCCTGTGGCTCGGTCTGCGATCAAAATCCGCGCAGAACTATTGCAAATCGACATTGAAAAAAACGGCACTCGTCAAGCGGTCTTGAAACGTTCGTTACAAATCGGCGCGGGGGCGGCGGCTGAACGTCAGGTCGCGCAGGGTGACCATGTTCATTTCCGGCCCTTCAAAAATCAGGTCTATCCAGGCCTTTTCCACCCGCTTTTCGTTCAGCTTGGTATAGGCCATGTCGAATTCCACCATCACCTCGGGCGCACCCAGCGGCAATTCCCGCACGATCTGTTCCGTGTTCGGGCCGTGCTTTATGTTCAGGCGGGCAAAGATTTCCAGCGGTTTTTCACATTCCACGATGCTGTCCATGCGCAGGACATGCCGCCGTTTCAGGCCGCTGACGGCGGGTTCCGGCAGGTCGATCACCACCGACAGGAATGACCCGTCAAACCGGAACACGTCCAGCCGCAGGCCGAACGGGGCCAGATCGGCCTCGCGGCTGTTGCGCACCTGGCGCAGCGTCAGTTCCGACAGCAGGCAATCGTGGAACAGCGTCACCTCGTTGCCCAGCATGGTCTTGGATTTGACCGATGACATGCCGGGCCGGTCCAACGGTCCGCGCCACAGTTCAGGCCGCCATGACCAGTCACAGCCATGCGGTTTGAAGAACGCGGTGGACCCGATCATCGGCAGCGCCAGACGGCTTTCGGCTGTGTGCAGCAGGGTGTCGATCTGCGCTTTCAGCGCACGGGCGCGCACCCGTTGCTGGCGCAGCCTGTCCAGAGGCATATCCGAAGCCGCGCGGGCCGCGCGGCTCCAGCGCCGCATGCTGGCGCGGTGCAAGTTACGCTCCAGCCAAGTTCCGTCTGACGATGCCATGATCCCCGTTCCCGCGCCGGTCTGTTGCCGCTGTTCTTACCGCGTCTTGCCTGCCAAGGACAAACGCCCAAACAGCCCGCGCAACCCTTTTCCGCCGGTTGTTGCCGCATTTCCCGTGTCTGGTGGCGCTGCGGTGCGGACCGCGTTGGCGATACGGATATCTTCGGCCAGCGCGCCGATGACCGCCAGCCCGGCCCGGTCCGCCAGTGGCGACCCTTCTGGCGCGAACAGCGCCAGCGACAACAGATGCCCGTTGACCTGCATCACCGCGCGCCAATGCCGGGGATCATCGCCCGCCCGTGGACCGGGGGCATCGCTGCGCGCCGCTGTCGGCCCGCCGCCGTGAACATGGACAAGCGTCAGGCCATCGCCGTTGATCGCCTCCAGCACCCGCGCGGGGGCCATCAACGCGGCGACCGCGTCGGCCTCTGGCAACGCACCTGCATGGGCGATCCCCGACACTGTCACCACCATCGGATAGACATCAGGGTCCGCCTGCCGCTTTGTCGGCCCGCAAGAGGCGATCAGAGCGAAGGCGGGGCTGTCAGGGTGCAGCGAATCACCATCGATGCAATAGCCTTTTGGCGCGCGCAGCATGACCGCGCCATCAAGTAACGCTGCCTGTTGGCGCGGCGCAGTGTCCCCCCGCATGGACCCACATCCCGACAGCGAAAGGGCCAGCATTGCTGCCAGCCCCCCCTGCCGTAACCGGCGTGACCTGTTACAGGTCCATATAGACATGCCGCTCGGCCTTGGCGCCGGGGTGGGTCACTGCGCCATAGCGCGCCGACCCCACCAGTTTCGCGTATTTCCACAGCGCGCCCGAGGTATAGATCGTCTCACGCGGGCCTTTCCACTGCGCCTTGCGGGCGGCCATGTCTTCGTCGGACACGGCCACCGAAATCTCGCCGGTGAGCGCGTTGATGGTGATCATATCGCCGTTCTGCAACAACGCGATGGGGCCGCCATGCGCGGCCTCTGGCCCGACATGGCCGACACAGAACCCACGCGTCGCCCCGGAAAAACGCCCGTCGGTGATCAGCGCCACCTTCTTGCCTGCACCCTGACCCGACAGGGCGGCCGTTGTTGACAGCATTTCACGCATCCCCGGCCCACCAGCGGGGCCTTCGTTGCGGATCACGATGACCTCGCCTTCTTTATAAGTGCGCGCCTTGACCGCCTCGAACGCGTCTTCTTCGCATTCGAACACGCGGGCGGGGCCAGAGAACACCTGTTCCGCCTCGGACATGCCCGCGACCTTGACGATGGCGCCATCGGGGGCCAGGTTGCCCTTCAGGCCCACCACGCCGCCGGTGGCGGTCAGCGGGTTGGTGACGGGGTGGATGACCTTGCCATCCGCCTCGCCTTTGATGCGGTCCAGCTCGTCGCCCATTTCGCGGCCTGACGCGGTCATGCAATCCAGATGGAACAGACCGGCCTTGGCCAGTTCCTTCATCACCACGGGCACGCCGCCGACCTCGTAGAGGTCTTTCGCCACGAAATCGCCACCGGGGCGCAGGTTCACGAAATAGGGCGTGTCGCGCATGATGTCGCAGACGTCGAACAGGTCGAAATCAATGCCCGCTTCATGCGCAATCGCGGGCAGGTGCAGCGCGCCGTTCGTTGACCCGCCCGTGCAGGCCACGATGCGCGCGGCGTTCTCCAGCGACTTGCGGGTGACGATATCACGCGCGCGGATGTTCTTTTCGATCAGCCGCATGACGGCGACGCCCGACGCCTCGCCATAGGCATCGCGGCTTTCATAGGGCGCGGGCGCGCCGGAGGAATTCAGCAGTGCAAGGCCAATCGCCTCGGACACGCAGGCCATCGTATTGGCGGTGTATTGCGCGCCGCAGGCCCCGGACGTGGGGCAGGCGATGCGTTCCATGATCTCCAACTCGGCGACCGACAGCGTGCCCGCCTGATTCTTGCCCACCGCCTCGAACATGTCCTGCACGGTGATATCACGGCCCTGATAGCGACCCGGCAGGATCGACCCGCCATACATGAACACCGACGGCACGTTCAGCCGCACCATCGCCATCATCATCCCCGGCAGCGATTTGTCACAGCCCGCCAGCCCCACCAGCGCGTCATAGCAATGGCCGCGCATCGTCAACTCGACCGTGTCGGTGATCGCATCGCGCGATGCCAGCGACGACCGCATCCCCTCGTGGCCCATGGCAATGCCGTCCGTCACGGTGATCGTGGTGAACTCGCGCGGCGTGCCCATGGCCTTTTTCACGCCGGATTTCACCGATTGCGCCTGCCGGTTCAGCGCGATGTTGCAGGGCGCGGCCTCGTTCCAGCAGGTGGCGACGCCGACCAGCGGCTGGTGGATTTCTTCCTCGGTCATGCCCATCGCATAGTAATATGACCGGTGCGGCGCGCGGGCGGGGCCTTCGGTCACGTGGCGGCTGGGCAGCTTGCGCTTGTCGAACTGGGTCATCTGGGCCTCCCCCTGAGTGCGGACATCGTTAAGATTGTGTCTGCATGGGGTGTAAAGCGCGCTCTGCTGCGGCACAAGTGCCGCCTCGGGCGCAAGGTTCTTTCGCCCCCTTTCGTTACTGGCTGTGGCGTGGCACACCATCCGCGTGCCCAGCCACCCCGATTTGGAAACCGCCCCGACATGACAGGCTATGCTCCCTATGGTGCCTTGGTCGCCCCCGCCCGTGACACGGCGGAACTGCCGCGCCTGCTGTTGGGGTTCGCGCTGATCGAGGCGTTCTATGCGGGGGCGCTGGCGATCATCGACGGGGTGCTGGATTATCTGCCTGCCACGGCGGCGGATGCCTACTACGGCGGGACCACACCGCTGGGATTGCTGCTGCAACTGCTGTCGTTCGGGTTTCTGGCGGGCGCGGTGCTGCTGGTGCTGCGGTTCGGTCATGATCGCGGGCTGGGGTCACTGCTCGGATCGGGACCGGCTTTTGCGCGCGATTTGCGCCGCGCGTTCGTGGGTGTGATGGCCTTGATGGTCGCCCTGGAGGCCCTGCCGCCCGGCTGGGATGTCGGTCTCGTAGAACGCCTGCGCCCGACCGAAATCTGGCTGGCGCTGCTGGTGCCGGGGCTGTTGGTGCTGCTGGTGCAGACCGGGGCCGAGGAACTGCTGTATCGCGGCTATCTGCAATCCCAGATCGCGGCGCGGTTTCCGCATCCGGCGGTCTGGCTGATCCTGCCGAACGTGGCCTTTGGCGTGGTCCATTGGAACAACGGCGGCGACACGGTGCAAAGCCTGCAATACGTCACCTGGGCGTTCCTGTTCGGGCTGGCCGCGTCGGACCTGACCGCGCGCACCGGCACGCTGGGGGCCGCTATCGGCTTTCACCTGGCCAACAACGCGTTTGCCTTTCTGCTGTTCGCCGAGGTCGACGGGCAAGACAGCGGGCTGGCGCTGGTGCTGTTCAAGGGGGGGGCGTTGTCGGGTGACATTCCCCCCGATCTGCCGGTTGATCCGGCCCCGTTTGTCACCACGCCCTTTGCGATCGAACTGGCGGGGGTCGCGCTGATCTGGATGGCGGCGCGGGTCGCGATTAGGCGCTGATTGCATTATCGGGCGCGCGGGCTTATCTCGGCGGCGAGTGTGGCCGGAAGGGATGCGCCGATGAACTGGATCACCAACTATGTCCGCCCGACGATCAACTCGATCTTCTCGCGCCGCGAAGTCCCGGAAAACCTGTGGTCGAAATGCGAAAGCTGCGGCACCATGCTGTTTCACCGCGAGCTGAAGGACAACCTGAACGTCTGCACATCCTGCGGCCACCACATGGCGATCACGCCGCGCGCGCGGTTTACCGCGCTGTTCGACGGCGGGGTGTTCGCGGAAATCAAGGTGCCGGAACCGTTGGCCGACCCGCTGCAATTCCGCGACCAGAAGAAATACCCCGACCGGATGAAGGCCGCCCGCGCCGCGACCGGTGAACGCGATGCGATGCTGGTGGTGACCGGGGAGATGGGGCGCACGCCCATCGTGGCCGTCGCGCAGGATTTCAGCTTCATGGCCGGGTCAATGGGCATGTATGTCGGCAACGCCATCATCGCCGCCGCCGAAGAAGCGGTGAAACTGAAACGCCCGCTGATCCTGTTTTCCGCCGCAGGCGGCGCGCGGATGCAGGAAGGTATCCTGTCGCTGATGCAGATGCCGCGCTCGACGGTCGCGATCCAGATGCTGAAAGAGGCGGGGCTGCCCTATGTCGTGGTGCTGACCCATCCGACGACGGGTGGCGTGACCGCCAGCTATGCCATGCTGGGCGATGTGCAGATTGCCGAACCGGGTGCCCTGATCTGTTTCGCGGGGCCGCGCGTGATCGAACAGACCATCCGCGAGAAACTGCCCGAAGGGTTTCAGCGCGCCGAATACCTGCTGGACCATGGCATGCTGGACCGCGTCACCGCGCGGGCCAGGATGCGCGATGAACTGATCACCATCATCCGCATGTTGCAAGGTCTGCCCCCCGCCGTCAAAGGCGACCTGCCGCCGCCGCAACCGGTCCAGACCACCGCGACGGCGTAAGGGTGCCAGGAATGTCCATGGCGCAAGGGTCTGACCTTGTCCTGCACCGCATGCAGGCGCTGCATCCGAAAATCATTGACCTGACGCTGGATCGGGTCTGGCGGTTGCTGGACCGGCTGGGCAATCCGCAGGACCGGTTGCCACCGGTGATCCATGTCGCGGGCACCAATGGCAAAGGGTCCACACAGGCGATGATCCGCGCGGGTCTGGAAGGCGCGGGGCAGGTGGTTCACGCCTATACCTCGCCGCATCTGGCGCGCTTTCACGAACGTATCCGGCTGGCGGGGCAGTTGATCACCGAACCGGCGCTGACCGCGATCCTCGACGAATGTTATGCTGCGAACGGTGGCGACCCCATGACCTATTTTGAAATCACCACCTGTGCCGCGCTGTTGGCCATGGCCCGGACACCCGCCGATTTCACCTTGCTGGAGGTCGGCCTTGGCGGGCGGCTGGATGCCACCAACGTCGTCGCACAGCCGCGCCTGACCATCATCACGCCCGTGTCGATGGATCACGAGGCCTATCTGGGCGATACCGTCGCCAAGATCGCGGGCGAGAAGGCGGGCATCATCAAGCGCGGAGTCCCCGTCGTGGTCGGCCCGCAGACCGACGATGGGATGGCGGTGATCGAACGGCAGGCGATGCGGCTGGGCGCGCGGGTCTATGCCCACGGCCAGCACTGGCATTGTGACCCCGAACATGGCCGGATGGTATTTCAGGACGACAATGGTCTGTTGGACCTGCCCCTGCCTAACCTGCCGGGGCGGCACCAGATCGACAATGCGGGTGCTGCGCTGATGGCGCTGCGGCTGTTGGGTGTCGGCGATCCGCAGGCCGCCGTCACGCGCGCTTTCTGGCCCGCCCGGATGCAGCGGTTGCGCGAAGGTCCGCTGGTGGATGCCGCCCCCGGCGTGGAGCTGTGGCTGGACGGCGGGCATAACCCGGCTGCGGGCGAGGCGATTGCCGCGCATCTGGCAACCCTGCCTGCGCGGCCCACGCATCTGATCTGCGGGATGCTGAATACCAAGGATGTGCTGGGTTACATGCGGCCCTTGGGTGGCATCGCCGCCACCCTGACCGCCGTGGCCATCCCCGACGCAGAGGCAACATTGCCGGCGGATATCACCGCCGCCGCGGCCACAGCCGCCGGCATCCCCGCCCGCACCGCCGTCAGCGTCGCCGCGGCGCTGACCGACATCGCGGCCAATGACCCGTCGGCGCGCATCCTGATCTGCGGATCGCTGTATCTGGCGGGGCATATCCTGCGCGAAAACGGCTGATTTTGCCTGCGGCAACCTGTCCTATGCCCCACCCAGCCACACCACAAGGCACAGCACCGCGCGCCAAGTGATTGAAACGATTCGCCTCTGCGATTCGGCCTTATTTTTCGCAGCAGAATCGCGAATCGGCGATTCGCTTTCTGTTGACTGATTCGCACTGATTCGCCTATATCTGGTGGTATCTTGCGCATATTGGCCTGCCAGCCCTCATGATATGCGTTCAACCTGGGGATCAATGTCATGACGCGAGTGCTCGCTCTCGCCTTGGCCATACCGCTTGTCCTTGCAAGCGCGGCCTTGGCCACCGACAAGGCCGTCCGCATTACGCCGGACCAGATGACGCGCAGCTTTACCATCAACGGCAAGCTCTTCGAGATCAGCCGCAATCAGGACAGCGCCGCCACGCTGAGCGGCGAATTTGCCAAGACCTCGCGCGCCTGCCCGCCGTTCTGCATCCACCCAATGAGCGCGGGCGAGGGTGTCGAAACCCTGGGCGAGATCGAGGTGATGGATTTTCTGGAAACCCGCGTTGCCAATGGGCGCGGCCTGCTGGTGGACAGCCGGGTGCCGGAATGGTTCGCCAAGGGCACGATCCCCGGCGCCGTCAACGTGCCGTTTGCCACGCTGGAACCGACCAACCCCTATCGCGACGATATCCTTTCGGCGCTGGGCGCGCGCAAGTCAGGCGCGGGATGGGATTTCACAGGTGCGCTTGATCTGGTGCTGTTCTGCAACGGGCCGTGGTGTGACCAGTCGCCGCGCGCCATCCGCAACCTGATCGACGCCGGGTATCCGGCCTCCAAGCTGCGCTATTATCGCGGTGGCATGCAGGACTGGCTGATCCTCGGACTGACGGTGACCCAATAATGACCAGCCTTGCTTCAACCCGCCCCGCCCGTTCCACCCATCCCCGCCTTGTCAGGTCATTGCTGGCGGCGGGCGGGTTTCTGGCGCTGACTGCCGTGCTGGTGGCCTTGCAGCCGGGGCGCGATCCTGCACCTGGCGGTGACGCCGATGTGACCCGCGCCGTGACCGATCTGGGCCCCGTTGCCGCACAGGTCGCGTCGCAGGTCGCCGCACCGGATGTGACGCCAGTCGCGGTGCGCGATCCGCTGGCCAATGCCGTGGCGGCCGCCGCGCCGAAAGAACCCGTGGTCAAGCAGGCCGTCCCGCCGGTGCGCGGCACCGCGCCTGCGCTGAAATTCGCCACCGATAACAGCGATCTTCAGGTCATGACGGCCTCGGTGCTGGCCGATCTGGGCGTCAAGACCGCCGCGCCGCCCACCGCGCAGCCGGTCGATGCGGCCACTGCCGGGATCCTCGCCAATATCCGCGCTGTGACCGGTCAGCCGGGTGCACCTGCACAGCCCGCCGCGCGCGCCAATGGTTTGCAGGCGCTCGTGGCGCAGGCGCTGCGCGAGGGCCAGTCCGACAGCTATATCGACGCGCTGGTCAACGAGGCCGCCGGGCGCGGGGATTTCGCTGTGCCCAAGGCGCTCGTGACCAACGATGGCCGCGTCGATACCGCGACGATCCTGGCGTCCATCGTGACACAGGCGCGGATCGCCGCCGGTGAAGATGTGCGCCCCGTGATCGCCGGGGGCGACGGGGTCGAGGTGCGTATGGTGCAAAAGGCCGATGGTGTGGTGGAACAGAACAACTTCTACACCGTGTCGCAGGGCGACAGCCTGGGCAAGATCGCACAGCGGTTCTACGGCGATGCCGGCCGCTATACCGCGATCTATGACGCCAACCGCGCCATCCTCGGTTCGCCCGACCGCATCCGCGTCGGCCAGCGGCTGGTCATCCCGACCATCTGATCCCTTTCGGCAGGCAAGAAACGAAAGAGGGGCCGACCCAACGGCCCCCTTTTTTATTGCGTCACACGCTGCCCCAGATCGCCTCGGCGCAGGCCACCACCAGTTCCAGCTTGCGCTTCTGGTCGTCCTCGGTGATGGAATTGCCTTCTTCGGTGGAGGCGAACCCGCATTGCGGGGCGATGCCCAACTGGTCCAGCGGCGCGAATTTCGCCGCCGCGTCGAATTGGCGTTTCAGGTCGTCCAGTGATTCCAGCGGCGCGGTTTTGGTGGTGATGAAACCCGGCAGCACGCGCTGTTTGCCCTTGGCAAGGAACGACAGCGGTTCCAGCCCGCCCGCGCGGTCGGTGTCATATTCCATGAAGAACACGTCCACACCCGTCTGGTTGAACACCGCATCCGCAACCGCGTCATAGGCGCCGGTCGCGGCATGGGTGGACCGGAAATTGCCCCGGCACATGTGCATGCCGATCACCATGTCGGCGGGGCGGTCCTTGATTGCCTCGTGCATCATCCACGCATAGCGGCCCACCAGCCAATCCGGGTCTTGTCCCTGTGCCTGTTTGGCGGCGCGGTGTTTCGGGTCGCAGAGATAGGCGAAAAAGATGTCGTCCATCTGCAGATACCGGCAACCGGCATCATAAAACGCCTGCACGGCCTTTTTATAGGCGGCGGCGATATCGGCGGTCAGCACCTCGATATCCTGATATTCGCCGGGCGCGATATCGGCGGGATCGGTGCGGAAATGGCAGCAGGACGGGCCGGGAATCGAAATCTTGGGGCAAACCTTAGTGTTGTCGGCCACGAATTTGAAATGCGCCAGATGCGGGTGATCGGCGGGGAAATCCAGTTTGCCGTTGATCGTCGGGAACATCGGGCGCAGTTTGACGCCGGCGAATTGCACACCCTGTTCCGGGTCGCGTTCGACCACGGAAAACCCGGTCAGCCCGTCCATGAAATCATAATGCCAGAACGACCGGCGCTGTTCGCCGTCAGTGACGACTGGCAGGCCCACGGATTCCTGCATCGCGATCAGATCGCGGATGGCTTCGTCTTCGACGGACGCCAGACCTGCGGCATCAAGGCTGCCATCATGATGCGCCTTGCGGGCGGCCTTGACGGCGGCGGGGCGCAGCAGGCTGCCGACATGATCGGCACGAAACGGGGGTGTGGGCATCGCGGTTCCTCCAACGGTTTGTGCGACTTTACCCCGCCCGTTGTGATTGGCAATGTCCATTACCAATCAGGCGCGCAGCCCGGTTTCCCGCAGCATCCCGCGCCGCTTGGCCTCATAGTAATAGCCCTGCGAATACCATTTCACCGCCGCATCATGGCTGCCATCCGCCAGCAACCACGCCCCGCGCAGGTATTTCACCGCGTATTTCAGGTTGGTTTCGGCATCCAGCAGACCCGAAGGCGACCCCGTGTATCCCATGCCGCGCGCGGTGGCGGGCAGGATCTGCATCAGCCCGTAATAGGGGCCATTGCGCGCCTTGGGGTTATGGGTGCTTTCGCGTTTCACCACCCGGTGCACCAACGCCACAGGCACGTCATAGACGGCGGCGTATTTCTCGATCAACGCGCGTAATTCCGGGGTTTCATTCGGATAGAGTGGCGTGGCAAAGCTGACCGCCTTGGGCGGTTCCGGTTCGGGCGCGGTGCAGGCCAAAAGGCCAAAACACAGCATCAGGGCAAGCAACAGGCGCGGCATCAGTATCTCCGGTCAGGTGGTGCTGGTGTGGCCCATGATCCGCCCGCCCGACAAGCCCCCGTGACCCCGATGGGCAAATCCGTGCCTAAAGACCCCAGGCCGCATCCTGCATTTCGCGCAGGCGGCTGGCGGTGCGGGCAAATTCGAACACGCCTTCGCCCTCCAGATACAGCATTTCGGGTTCCGCCTGCGCCGAGGCGATGACCCGCACCTTCGCTTCATACAGCGCGTCGATCAGCGTCACGAACCGCTTGGCCGGGTTAAAGTTTGACCGCGACAGCGCCGGGATATCCTCGATGATCAACACGCGCACCGCATCCGCCAGCGCCAGATAATCGCCGGGGCCAAGGGGCTGGCCGCACAGATCGTGAAACGTCGCCCGCGCCACGCCATTGCGGAAGGCGGGGATTTCGACGCGCCGCCCGTTCACCGTCAAAAACAGCGGCACCCCCGGCCCGCCCGCCATATCGGTCCAGATGGCGTCGATGGTGGCGCGGGTTTCCGCATTGATCGGTGTAAACCAGACCCGTTCGCCGGCCAGCCGGTTCTGCCGGTAATCCGTCGGGCTGGTCAGTTCCATCACCGCCATGCGGTCATGGACCAAGGCGATGAACGGCAGGAACAGCGGGCGGTTCAACCCGTTCTTGTATAATTCATCCGGGGCGCGGTTCGACGTGGTCACAATGGTGACACCCGCCGCGAACAGCGCGTCAAACAGGCGGCCCACGATCATCGCATCGGCAATATCGGTGATCTGCATCTCGTCAAACGCCAGCACCCGCAGGTTTTGCGCCACCTTGGCCGCCACAGGGGCCAGCGCATCCTGCACGCCGGTGGCGCGGGCGACATGCAGCCCAGCGTGGATTTCCTGCATGAAGGCGTGGAAATGCACCCGCCGCACCGGCACATCGGGCAGGTCTGCGAGACTTGCGACAAACAAATCCATCAGCATGGATTTGCCGCGCCCGACGCCGCCCCACAGATACAGCCCCTTGGGGGACTCGGGCGTGGCGCGGCGAAACAGGCCGCGTTTTGCAGGCCCCATCAGCGCATCGCGGATGCGGTCAAATTCGGGCAGCACGTCCCGCTGCGCCGGGTCGGGCTTGATCGTGCCATCCGCCACGCGGGCGGCATAAAGGTCGCGCATGTTGGTCATGCGCCCGGTTTAGCCCGACGGAACGTCGCAGGGGAAGGGTTCTTGACGCCGCCTGCGGAAACACCAAACGTGCATCTGGCGCACCGACTGGCGCACAGGAGACCGCCATGACCAGCAAACCCTCGATCTTTACCCCGGTTCTCATTGCGGGGGCGGTGGTCATCCTGATCTCTTTCGCGGTGCGCGCGTCTTTTGGCGTGTTCCAGATCCCCGTGGCCGCTGAATTCGGCTGGCCGCGCGCGGAATTTTCGCTGGCCATCGCGATCCAGAACCTCGCCTGGGGGTTCGGGCAGCCGTTCTTTGGCGCATTCGCGGAACGGCTGGGGGATCGCCGCGCGCTGATCCTGGGCGCGGTGATGTATGCGGTGGGGTTGATCCTGACTTCTTTTGCGGTGACACCGCTGGAACATCAACTTTATGCCGTGCTGGTCGGTTTCGGCGTCGCGGGCACCGGGTTTGGCGTGATCCTCGCCGTGGTCGGCCGCGCGTCCAGCCCGGAAAACCGGTCGATGTCGCTGGCGATTGCGACGGCGGCGGGGTCGGCGGGGCAGGTGGTGGGCGCGCCGCTGGCCGAATGGCTGCTTACGCTGATGCCGTGGCAATCGGTGTTCGTGGTGTTCGCGGGGCTGATCATGGCGTCGCTGCTGGCGCTGCCGTTCATGCGCGCGCCGATGGCCACCAAGGCCGCGTTGGAGGAATCGATGGGCACCATCCTGAAACGCGCCCTGAAAGACCCCAGTTTCACGCTGATCTTTCTGGGGTTCTTTTCCTGCGGCTATCAGTTGGGGTTCATCACCGCGCATTTCCCCGCCTTCGTGACCGAGATGTGCGGCCCGATCATGGCGGATGGCATGTTGGCCACCATAGGTGTGACGACAACATCCGCGCTGGGGGCGGTGGCGATTTCGCTGATCGGGCTGGCGAATATCGCAGGCACGCTGACGGCGGGGTGGCTGGGCAACCATTTCCCCAAGAAATACCTGCTGGCGTCAATCTATACTGGGCGCACGATCATCGCCGCGTGGTTCATCCTTGTGCCGATGACGCCGCTGACTGTGGTGATATTCTCGGTGCTGATGGGGGCGCTGTGGCTGGCCACAGTGCCGCTGACGTCCGGCCTGATCGCGCATCTGTATGGGCTGCGCTATATGGGCACGCTTTATGGCATCGTGTTCTTTTCCCACCAGTTGGGGGCGTTCATGGGAGTCTGGCTGGGCGGGCGGCTGTATGACGCCTATGGCAGCTATACCGCCGTCTGGTGGGTGGGCGTCGGCGTTGGCGCGTTTTCCGCGCTGGTGCATCTGCCGGTGCGGGAACGGGCGGTAGCGGTGCCCGCCTAGGCGCGATAGCCAGCCGAGTTGGGCACTTTTGCAGCGTTCGCCTCGCGCAGTTTGGCCGCCGCGTCGTCATACAGGAACGGCAGAAAGGCATAGCGGGTGCCCGACGTCACCTTTGAAACCGCGTGCAGCAGTGAGCACGAGAATATCACCGCCGTGCCCTTGGGTGCCTTGAACCCCTGCGGGCTGTATTCGGGGAAACTGACCGCGCCGCCCTCGAAATCGTCGTTCAGGTTGATCGACACGGCAAAGCGGCGATGCGCGGTACCCAGCGTGGTATTGTCACGATGCGGGCGGAAATGGCCGCCCTCGTCGGCGGGATAACAACCCACCATATAGCGTTCCATCCGCGTGCACTGAAAGAAATGCACCCGGGCGATCTGCGGGATGACCTTGCGCATCACGCGGGCCTGCGTCGCCTTGATCAGATCGGGGTCGGTCAGGGTATAGTCGCTGCGCACCTTGAAGCCGGCATCCATCTTGGCCACGGTGCGCCCGCCCTCGTCGCGCATGAAGCCCGACTGCGTGCCGCCGTTGGCTTGATACAACCCGACCAGATGATCGCAGAAATCAGGCTCGAACACATCGGGGAGGATCAGGATTGGCGGCGGCACGGCAAAGCCCATGAACTGCGCGGGCGGCGGCGCATCGCGGACCAACCCGATCACCCTTTCAATACACTCGGCATCCGCGCGCATCGGCACGATATGGCGCAGCGTCAGCGCCGGGTCGATCACCATCCACATCGGGCGCGGTTCTTCGATTGCGCCCGCACCAAAGGCCGCCGCGCCGTACAGCCGCGACACCGCGCTGTCATCGTCGCGAAACACCCGGCGACCCGGCACGATGTCCTGCAAGCGGCCGGTGCTTTCATCTTCGAGGTCGGTGGTGACGATGAACAGGCAGGCGTGGTCATCGTCAAACGCGGTGTCCGCCATTGCCCGCTGCACCGCCGGGGCCAGATCGCCCCCCGCACTGGGCACGAACCCCAGCACGATCCAGCGCCCCCCCATGCTGTCAAAGGTGAATTGCGGGTTGCTGCGGGTGCGCGCCTTGAACGCCGGCACACGGTCACCCGGTTGCAATGTCTTGAATGCCTGCGCCATTTGCCCTCCTGTGGTTTTGGGAAAAACTACAGGCAGGGGCGGCGTCGATCAAACCTTTTTGCCAGCGGTCGCCGTCAGGCGCGGTAGCGATCCAGAATATAGCGCGCTGTCATCAGGTCCAGATGCGCGCCGCCGCCGTTCTTGAACAGGGTGATGTCGTCGTCTGATCCGCGCTGGAACGCGTCCAGATCGTAGTAATCGGCGACTAAGTCAGACTCGGTGATCACCCCTTGGGCCAGCGGTGTTTTCAACTCGCCGATATGGTGGCACACGGTGATGCGGTTATCGACGAATATCCGTGACCGCCGCAGCGCGGTGTCATCCGCCTCGCGCATGTCGGGGCGATAGGCGCCGATCAGGTCGATATGCTGGCCGGGTTGCAGCCAGTCGCCCAGCAGATGCGGGGTGGTGGCCATGGTGGCGGATGTCACGATATCCGCCGCGCGCACGGCACGTTCCAGATCATCGGCCACGCTGGCCCCCGTGGCATCGGCCAGCGCCACCGCGTTCGACCGCGTTCGGTTCCAGATGGTAAAGCGCGCGCCGGGAAAGGCCGCGCCATAGGCCGCGATCAGGGACCGCGCGACCGTGCCCGCGCCGATGATCAGGATATCGCGACTATCTGCCCGCGCCAGCCGTCGCGCGGCCAACAGACTGTCGCCAGCGGTTTTCCATTTGGTGACAAGATGGAAATCCACCAGCGCCTCCAGCATCCCGTCGCCGTCACGATATAACGTCACACCGCCGTTCACTGTCGGCTGTCCCGCGCCCGCATTGCCGGGGAATATCGTGGCGGATTTGACCGCGATCCCGAGCCCGTCGATCCACGCCGCACGGTTCAGCAGCGTATCCTTGCCGCGATACAGGAACGTATCGGCGATTTCCGCGCGGGGCAGGCGGTGGCCTGCGGCCAGCGCATCGGTCAGGCCCAGCCAATCCAGCCGCGCCTCGCCTGCGTCAAAGGGGATGATCAGGGTCATGCCGCCTGCTCCGCCGTCAAAAGCCCCGCCTGCACCAGACACTCCGCCCAGCCTTCGGGGCCGTCGAACAGATGCACCTGCCAGCGGCGGGCGCGGGCGGCGTCGATGTTTTCCGGGCGGTCATCGGTGAACAGGATCTTTGCGCCGCGCGTACCGACCGCCTCTTCCAGCGCCTGATAGATCGCGGGGTCGGGCTTGATCAGGCCGATGCGGCCCGACACCACCGCGCCGTCAAATTCGGTCAGGAACGGATGGTCGATGCAGGATGTCTCGAACGGCTCTTCGCCGAAATTCGTCAGCGCCCAGACCGGGATGCCCTGCGCCTGCAACGCCCGCATCAACCGGATCGACCGGTCAATCCGCCGCGACGCCAGCCGCGACCAACCTTCGACCCAGAACCGGATTTCGTCCGTGTAATCGGGGTAATCCTCGATCAGGTCCAGAATGGTGGCGAATTTTGCCCCGGCATCGACGCCCAGATGGGTGCGATGGATCGGCACATCGCGGAAAAACGCCGCCGCGCGGTCGGGGCCAAACACATCCGTATAGGTGCGTTCGGGTTGCCATTCGATCAGCACATTGCCGATGTCGAACACCACGATGTCTGGCGTCATGAAGCCCCCTTTGCCGCCCGCACGGCCCGTTCCAGCGCATCAAGGAAACGCGACCGGTCCGCCTTTGTAAACCCCCGCCCGCCGCCTTGCCGAAACGGGTCGGCGGCGCGCAGGTCGGTCATCAGGTCACGCATGGCGAGTGCTTCGCGCACATTGCCGTCGGTCAGCGGCGAGCCGTCATGTTTCAGAACCTTCGCCCCTTTCGTGACACAGCGCGCCGCGAGCGGGATATCCCCCGTCACCACCACATCGCCGGGGCCCGCGCGTTCGGCGATCCACATATCCGCCACATCGGGGCCGTCCGGCACGATCACCATATCCACGAACGGGTTACGCGACGGCCGCAGGCCGCCATTCGACACAAACGCAATCCGCAGCCCATGCCGGGTGGCGACGCGTTCCGCCTCGTCCTTGACCGGGCAGGCATCGGCATCGACATAGATCACAGGGCGCTTCCCGCCCGGATCAGGTTGCCATCCGGGTCAATCACCGCCAATTCGCGCATCCCCCAAGGTTTGTCTGCGACGCGGATCAGGCGGGGGATACCCGCGTCAGGCAGCCCCAACGCGCCCCATTCGGCGTCCAGCGCCACCAGGTCGGTCAGCCGCAGATAGGCCCCGGCATCGCAGGTGGTGGGATCATGGTCGGGCGACAGGAAGAAATGCAGTTCCACCCCGTCCCGTTCAACGATCAGGTAATCGGGATGGTCCAGTTCGCACGCAAACCCCAGCCGCCGCCAAAAAGCCAGCGTCTCAGACAGATTGCGCGCGGGCAGGATGGGGCAGGCGGCGGTCAGGTTCATCCTGTCAGGCCCACAGCGCCTCGGCGTGGAAATCGACGTGATCCTGCATGAACGACGCCACAAAGTAATAGCTGTGGTCATAGCTGTCCTGCATCCGGAACGTCGCCGCAGCGCGCCGTTCCAGCGCAGCCAGCGCCAGCGATTCCGGCATCAGATCGGCCAGGTAGGGGTCGCGCGTGCCCTGATCGACCAGCAATGGCACCGACAGCCCTTCGGCCCGCATCATCAGCGTGGCGTCATGGCGCAGCCACTGTGCCTCATTCGGGCCAAGGTAGGCGGTCAATTGCTTGCGCCCCCAGTTCGACGCGGTGGGATGGCAGATCGGCGCAAAGGCCGACACCGACCGGAACCGCCCCGGCAATCCCATCGCCAGCGTCAGCGCGCCATGCCCGCCCATCGAATGGCCCGTGATCGCCTGTCGGTCCATGTCGAGCGGGAATTGCGCGGCCAGCAGCGCGGGCAGGTCATCGGCGATGTAATCCCACATGCGGTAATGCGGGGCCCAAGGCGCCTCGGTGGCGTTGACATAGAACCCCGCGCCCTGACCCAGATCATAGGCATCATCATCCGCCACCCCCGCCCCGCGCGGCGAGGTGTCGGGAAACACCACCGCGATGCCCTGATCGGCGGCCCAGCCCTGCGCGCCTGCCTTGATCATCGCATTTTCATGCGTGCAGGTCAGGCCCGACAGATACCATAGCACCGGCACCGGGCCATCTGCCGCCTCGTGCGGCAGGAACAGGCCGAATGTCATATCGCAATTGGTGGCCTTAGCGGCGTGACGATAGACGCCCTGCGTGCCCCCAAAACAGCGGTTTTCCGAAAGCGTGTCCATGCGCGTCTCCTGTGCTGACCCTGCGAGGTTGCCGCAGGTCTGTAACATTCAAACCGGCGGCGCGATCTGCACCCAGGCGATCACGGCGGATACAGTCAGGATTGACACCGCCGTTGAAATCAGGATCGACGCCGACACACGCTGTGGGGCCACGCCGTAATGCTGCGCCAGGATATAGATGTTACCCGCCACCGGAAGCGACGATGCGGCAATCATCACCGACGCGGCATAGGGTTCGACCGGGAACAGCACCAGCGCCGCCAGAGCCACAAAGGCCGGATGCAGCACCAGCTTGCAAAACGACAGCCACCCCGCGACCTGCATCCGTTCCGCCGATTTCGACGCCAGCGAGGCACCTATGGCAAACAGCGCGCCAGGGGTGGCGGCGGCACCCAGCGTGGACACGAACTCCATCACCGGGGTCGGCAGCGGGATGCCGGTGGATGACCATGTCAGCCCCAGCACAATCGCCACGATCATCGGGTTGGTCGCCAGACCCTTGCCCACGGTGCCCAGAATACGAAACGACATCCGCCCGTCGCGCGCGCCCGTGATCAGGATCACGATCAATGACCCGAACACGATCAGGTCCACCGCCAGCACCATCATCACATGCCCGACCGCCTGTTCGCCCAACAGCAGCGCCAGCATCGGGATGCCCAAAAACCCAACGTTGCCGATGGCGGCGCATTGCCCCTCGATCGCGGCCTCTTCCACGCTGAGCCCGCGCAGGAACGCCACCGCCGTGGCGATGCCATAGACGAACGCCGTGCCCCACAGATAGGCCGTCAGGAACCGCAGATCGACCAGCTCGCCCAGCGACAGGTTTGCGGAAAACCGGAACAGCATCGCCGACAGCGCGAAATAGAATACGAATTTCGTGACGGCCGCCGTCGCCTCGGCCGAAAAGAATCGCGTCTTTCCCGCAAGGTAACCGACGCCGATCAGCGCGAAAAACGGCAGGGTTTTCAGCAGCACTTCGATCATGCCGCCTTGGTAGCATGGGGGGGCGCGGCGTCAATGGCGGGGGGAGGTGGATGTGCAGACACCCCAAGGCGTCAGCGATCATCCCAGGTCATGATCTCTTGACGGACAACTGGCTGCAACGCCTTGTCAAAGCCCAAGCGCATCAATTCCGCGCGCTGCAATTGATACATCGGCTGGCGGTCCTTCTTCAGCACCGGACAGCGCAGAATGTCCAGCAGGATGAAAGGATGGCCAACCATGATGTAGCGGCCCAGCTTCTTGCGCTGAATGAAGCTCAGCACGTCGTCCCGCCAGCCAGCAACGCCAAACCGCCCCAGCATCCTCTGGATTTCCGGTGCGATGCCCGTCTTGACGTTGGTGAAATAGCCCAGAACGATTTTCAATCTTTCGTCGTCAAGGCTGCGCAGCGCGTCATTGACATCGGTATCGGTATAGATCGAGTCGTAGGTATAGCCGTAGGATGCAAGTTCGCGCGTGGTCTTCATCTCGCATTGGCGGATGACCATGTTCTTGTTGTCGCTCAGCAGAATGTTGTCCCAATACGACCAGAATCGGTCGTCCTGCAAAAGGCGCGGGCCAAAGTAATAGAAATAGGACTGGATATGCGGGATGCGGGAGGAGGCATTGATATAAATGCCCGAGAAGTCCGCCGTCCCCTGGCATATGGTTTGCAGCAGATCACAATCTTCCCGCAGCGGGAACCAGATACTGTCGTTCTTGATGATCAGATGGCTTGGACGGATGCCACGGTCCTCAAGCGCCAGAATACCTTCGCGATAGCCGCCGAAATCATAGCCAAAGTTGGGCCGCTGCACGATCAGATGGCACAGCGGTTTCAGGCGTTCCATATCCGCCGCCGACACTGGGGCGTTCGAGACAACAACGACCGAATAGCCGTTGTCCTGAAACGCTATCAGTTCCTGAAAGAATGATTCCAGCAGCGCCTTGGGTTGATAGATGAGTTGAACTGCAAACCGGTCAGAAACTCCCTGATCACCTGCTGTGATCGTGACCAGTTGATCCCGCTTTTGATCGTATTTCGATTTCCGTGACCGCCAGAACATGAACCAGCCGATCTGGCCAAGCTGTTGTTTGATCCGGATGAATTCGCGCTTAATTTTCCAGAAAGGTAATCTGGCATTCATGTTCAAAATTCCCAAAACACACCAGCGTCTGAATATAAACGCTGGTGTGCCGCTTAAAGTCAACCATGGGGAGACATGCCCCCCATGGCTCTCAGCGTGAGGAAATCAGCCCTCAGTCTGCTCTTCGACGATTTCCAGACCCGTTGTCTGATCAACCATCTTCATCGCCAGCCGCACTTTGCCGCGTTCGTCAAAGCCCAGCAGCTTGACCCAGACTTCCTGGCCTTCCTTCAGCGCATCCGACGGATGGTTCAGGCGCTTGTTTTCGATCTGGGACACATGCACCAGCCCGTCGCGCTTGCCGAAGAAATTCACGAAGGCGCCGAAATCGACCAGTTTCACGACCGTGCCCTTATACACCTTGCCCATTTCGGGTTCGGCGACGATGGACCAGATCATGTCATAGGCTTTCTTGATCGCATCGCCGTTCGAGGACGCGATCTTGATCACGCCGTCGTCGTTGATATCAACCTTGGCGCCCGAGACTTCGACGATTTCGCGGATCACCTTGCCGCCGGACCCGATGACTTCGCGGATCTTGTCGGTGGGGATCTGCATGGTTTCAATCCGCGGGGCATGGACCGAGAACGCATTGGCCGAGGTCAGCGCCTTGGACATCTCGCCCAAGATATGCAACCGGCCATCCTTGGCCTGTGCCAGCGCCTGTTTCATGATCGCAGGCGTGATGCCCGCCACCTTGATGTCCATCTGCAGGGACGTGATGCCGTTTTCGGTGCCCGCGACCTTGAAATCCATGTCGCCAAGGTGATCCTCGTCACCCAGGATGTCGGTCAGAACGGCCCATGACCCGTCCTCTTCCAGGATCAGGCCCATGGCCACACCGGCCACCGGAGCCTTCAGCGGCACGCCCGCGTCCATCATCGCCAGCGACCCGCCGCAAACTGACGCCATCGACGACGATCCGTTCGATTCCGTGATCTCGGACACCACGCGGATGGTATAGGGGAAATCGGTCGGCGCAGGCAGCACGGCCTGCAACGCGCGCCAGGCCAGCTTGCCATGGCCGATTTCACGCCGTCCGGGCGACCCGACGCGGCCAACCTCGCCCACCGAATAGGGCGGGAAGTTGTAGTGCAGCATGAAGTTTTCGCGGAAATTGCCATGCAGCGCGTCGATGATCTGTTCATCATCGCCAGTGCCCAGCGTGGTGATGACCAGCGCCTGCGTTTCGCCACGGGTGAACAGCGACGACCCGTGCGTGCGCGGCAGAACGCCGGTTTCGCAGACGATGGGGCGCACGGTTGTGGTGTCGCGGCCATCGATGCGGCGGCCATGTTTCACCACATCGCCACGCAGCACGGCGGCTTCCAGCTTCTTGATCGCTGGGCCAAGATTGGCATCGGCCAGTTGGTCGGCAGTCATCGCCGCCTTGATCGCGGCCTTGGCATCGCCAAGCGCGGTCACGCGGGCCTGCTTGTCGGTGATCGCATAGGCCGCGCGCATCGCCTCTTCGCCTGCCGCTTTGACCGCGGCATACAGGTCGGAATAATCCGGCGCGGCGAAATCGAACGGCTCTTTCGCGGCATCTTCGGCCAGGTCGATGATCAGGTCGATCACCGGCTGCATCTGTTCATGCGCGAACACCACAGCACCCAGCATCTCGTCCTCCGACAGCTCATAGGCTTCGGATTCGACCATCATCACGGCATCTTTCGTGCCCGCGACCACCAGATCCAGCCGCTGTTCCGGGTTGGCGCGCAGTTTGGTCATATCATCGCAGGACGGGTTCAGCACATAGGCCCCGTTCACGAAACCGACGCGGGCCCCGGCAATCGGGCCACGGAACGGCGCGCCGGAAATCGTCAGCGCGGCAGAGGCGGCGATCATCGCCACCACATCGGGGTCGTTCACCAGATCATGGGACAGAACGGTGCACATGATCAGCACTTCGTTCTTGAACCCATCGACGAACAGCGGGCGGATCGGGCGGTCGATCAGGCGCGCGGTCAGCGTTTCCTTTTCGGTGGGCCGTGCCTCGCGCTTGAAGAACCCGCCGGGAACCTTGCCCGCCGCATAGTATTTTTCCTGGTAATGCACGGTCAGCGGAAAGAAATCCTGCCCCGGCTTTTGTTCCTTGGCAAAGGTCACGTTCGCCATGACGCTGGTTTCGCCCAGCGTTGCGATGACGGTGCCATCAGCCTGGCGCGCAATCTTGCCCGTTTCCAGCGTGAGCGTTTCATTGCCCCACTGGATGGATTTTTTGACTTCGTTGAACATCTAACGTTTCCTCTAGGAGCAATGCCCGGCCCTCCGGGTGCTCCGTTTGCATGGCGGCCCCATTGCCGCCGCCCCCCGATCCTTTGCATGCGCCCGGGGGCATGGGCGCGTGTCGCAGATGCGGGGGCCTTACAGGAAAACCGGCGGGTTGGAAAGCGGCGGGTTGGGTCAGAACACCTTGTGCGCGCCCCGGTCATCGGCCACGTCGCCGCGCAGGATGGCGGCGTAGTGGTCGGCCAGCGTGTCAGTGCCAAATTCCGGCGTGGCATCCGCGTCATAGTGGGTGCGGGCGGCATCCCAGATCAGCATGGATTCTGTGGCGTAATAGCGACCTATCCGCGCCAGTTCCGCCTTGGCGCGCAGGGCCGGGGATAGGCGGCCCAAGACCGACAGCACCGCGATGATCGCATCCATCAGCGCGATGGGCACCTGTTTCACCGTGACCGGCTGGCCTGTCAGCCGTTCCAGGATCGCCACCTGATCGCGCGGCGTGATCGCGGGGCCGGGGCCGCCGATGGGCAGGATGCGGTTCTGTTTCGCGGGGTCGGTCAGGCACAGCGCCAGAAACCGTCCCAGATCGGCATCCGAAATCGGCTTGCACGCCGTGCCCCGCCCGTCGCCGAACACCAGCCAGGGCTTGCCCGCCTGCACGCGCGCGACCATTCCCGACAGCGATTTGAAGAACGCAGTGGGGCGCACAATGGTCCATGTGATCGGCGCGGCCTGCAATTCGGCCTCAAACGCCAGCTTGGCCCGTTGAAATGCCAACAGTGGTTTCTGCACACAGATTGCCGACAACAGCACGAACTGGCCCAGCCCATGCGCCACGGCGGCCTGCAAGGCGCGCGATTGCGCAGCGTGGTCGATGGCCCAGGCGTCTGCCGGGTCGCCGGTGCGGCTGGCCAGACAGGATATCACCGCGTCGCAGGGATGTGTGGCCAGCGCCGCATCCACCGCGCCGGGTTGTGTGACATCGCCGACATGCAGCGTGCAATCCGGCAGGTCCGCCCCGGCGCGCACCAGCGCCACCACATCATGCCCGGCGGCCACCAATGCGGCGGCGGTTGCCCGGCCGATGGTGCCGGTGCCGCCCAGCAACAGAACGCGCAAGGGTGTATGGGTCATCGCGGCCTCCGGGCGGCAGACTACCAGCCCCACGCCCAAGGGCCAGATACGAAAACGCCCGCCGCAGTTGCGACGGGCGTTGCGATGCAGCGCAGGTCGGTCTTAGCGACGCAGGCCCAGACGTTCGATCAGCGACGCATAACGCGCGTTGTCCTTGGATTTCAGATAGTCCAACAGCTTGCGGCGCTGCGCCACCATCATCAACAGGCCGCGGCGGCCGTGGTTGTCTTTCTTGTGCATCTTGAAATGCTCGGTCAGGGTGGCAATCCGTGACGACAGGATTGCAACCTGCACTTCGGGGGATCCGGTGTCGCCAGCCTTGGTGGCGTATTCGGAAATCAGGCGGGCTTTGGTTTCAACGGTGATCGACATCGGGGTCTCCTGTTCGAAAGGGTTTGGGCCACAGCCGGGATGTCGTCCAGCAGGGTCCGGCCCCGCATCAACAGCAGGGATGGGCGCGTGTAAATGAGGATCGCCAAAAAGAAAAGGGGGAAAGCGCGCCGCGATCAGGTCTGCACCAGTTGCACAAGGCCCGCGTCGAACCCTGCCAGCCCCGGAAATGCGGCAACGATCTGTCCATCGGCCCACAGCGTCGCGCCTTCGGGGTCTGCCTGCACGGTCAATGTCGGGGCCGTGCCGCTGTGCAGCATCACCAGCATATCGGCCTCGGCGTCGAAATCGTCGATGGTCGCGGGGCTGGCGTGGGCGGCGTGCAGCAGGAACCGGTCCGCGCCCGCGCCGCCATTCAACCAGTCATCCGCGCCCGCCGCCAGCGTATCCGCGCCATCGCCGCCGTTCAGGTAATCGCGCGTGGTGTCGTCATCGCCCATCAGGCTGTCATCGCCCGCGCCGCCGAACAGCGCATCCGTGCCGTCGCCCCCGGTCAACGTGTCATTGCCATCATTGCCGTGCAGCGTGTCATCGCCCGCACCGCCCGTCAGGGCATCATCATCGGCCCCGCCTGCCAGCACATCCGCACCGTCGTCGCCCGCCAGCCTGTCCGCGCCGAAACCGCCCATCACGCTGTCATGGTCCGCGCCGCCCGCGATCAGGTCATCGCCATCCTGCCCAGCAAGCGTATCCGCGCCCGCATCCCCCAACAGCGTATCTGCGCCCTCCATGCCGTGCAGGTCATCGCCGCCCGCGCCGCCTGACAGGCTGTCGTCGCCGTCATAGCCGCCGATCAGGTCCACCCCGTCACCGCCCGTCAGAACATCTTCGCCGGGGGTGCCGGGCAGGATGACCGCGCTAAAGTCGCCATTGAAATCCGCGACTGTGGCCGGTTCCGCGTCGGCGTCCTCGATCGGTTCAACGGGCGGATCGGTGATCTCGGTCAACGTGATCATCGCCAAACCGGCGGCGAATAGCCCGACTAGTCCCAACAGCAGCATGGTCCACCCTCACACCTGATACACCCCCCAGAGAGAACCACAGATCGGCCCCACCCGGCAAATTCAGAGTTACCAAGTGGTTAACCGCACCGGGTCCGCGCGGATCAGCGCGGCCCGAACCACCACAGCGGCTGTTGCGCATAGGCGATATACAGCGGGTGGCGCGGATGGCCGTCCTTCGTCAGGCCCAGATGATGCACGGCGCGGCCCGTGTCCTGCAACAGCCGCTCGACCGCCGCGCCCCGCCCCAGATGCGCGCCATGCGTGCCCCATGCGGCGACGATGATATCGGCCCAGCCGGTGCTGTCGCGGATCGCGGCGTCATTGCCGGGTCCAACCGGGTCATCCGCCGCCCGCATCGCGCGCGGATCGGTGTCGCGCCACGCGAAGATGTTGGTCACGCGAAACGCACCGAACCCCAAGGCGCGCGCGCGGCGTTCACAGCGTTCGACCGTGGGATCATTCTGCGCCTCGGTCGCGGTGGACGGGTTCAGCATGATGAACAGCGCCTTCTGCCCGCCCGCATCCCAGACCCGCGTCAGCAGATAGCGATAGCGTTCGCAGGGCGAATAGACCGCCTCTGACGCCGCATCGCCTTTTTGATGGCTGCGGGTGATCATGGCCTAGTCGAGGTTGAACACGCGGGTCGGGTGCAATTCGCCGCCCTGCACACGCCCGATGGCGATGGGGCGGCCCTGATGGCTGGCCCAGGCCTCGGTGCCCCAGTCCACGCTGTCCAGTATCTGCCCCGGATTGCCGTTGCGCAGCCGCACGGCACCTTCGGCATTGGCGCGCACCTGCGGCAGACCCTCCAAAGCAGCCTCTAACGGCAGCACCCGCGCGATCAATTCGGGCGTGCGCGCCATGCGGTCCAGATCATCCAACGTCAGCCCCTGTTCGGCGCGGAACGGTCCGGCCCAAGTGCGGCGCAGCCACAGCACATGGCCGAGACAGCCCAAGACCGCCCCCAGATCGCGCGCAATGGACCGGACATAGCCGCCCTTGCCGCAGACCATTTCCAGCAGCGCGGTATCCGCATCGGGCACCTCGATCAGGTCCAGCCGTTCCACCCACAACTCGCGGTCCGCCAGATCCATCACCTCGCCCGCGCGGGCCAGATCATAGGCGCGCTCGCCGTCCACCTTGACGGCGGATACCTGCGGCGGCACCTGCCGGATGCGGCCCCGGAACGCGGGCAGGGCGGCGGCGATCTGATCGGGCGTCGGGCGGCTGGCAGACGTGGCCAGCACCGCGCCTGATGCATCATCTGTCGCCGTCGCCGCCCCCCAGCGCACCGCGAAACGATAGCATTTCAGCGCATCTGTAGCATGGGGCACGGTTTTCGTCGCCTCGCCCAAGGCAATCGCCAACACCCCGGTTGCATCCGGGTCCAGTGTGCCGGCATGGCCCGCCTTTTGCGCGTCCAGCGCCCAGCGCACCTTGTTGACCACCGTTGTCGATGTGATCCCCGCCGGTTTGTCGATCACCAGCCAGCCCGACACCGGGTTACCCTTGCGCTTGCGGCCCATGATTTTCCCCCGATGCCAAAGGCTGGGGCCTAGCAAGCGGTCGCCCCGCTGTCAAATCAGGGTTTCAGGCAATCCGCGATGGTCTGTGCCATCATGCGCATGGCCGCAGGATACAGGTCCGCGCCCTGTGACTGCCCGTTGCCCAGCGGGTCCAGCACCGCGATCTTGACCGTGTCACCCGTGACGGAGGCGATCAGGCGGTCATCGAACTGCGGTTCGGAAAAGGCGCAGATGACGCCCTGATCGGCAATCGCGTCGCGCAGTGTTGCCAGCCGCGCGGCAGAGGGCGGCGTGGCATCGCCCAATGATATCGCCCCGGCCGGAGTCAGGTCAAAACGCGCCTCAAGATAGCCATAGGCATTGTGAAACACCACATAGGGACGCCCCGTCAGACCCGCCAGCGTCGCGGCCAAATCCGTTTCCAGTGCGGCCAGTTCGGTATCCGCAGCGGCGGCATTGGCGGCATAGGTCGCGGCGTTGGCCGGGTCCAGCCGCGCCAGTTCGGCCGCGATCAGCCCGATCCAGGCGCGCGCATTGGCCGGGTCCAGCCAAAGATGCGGATCAAGGCCCGCATGATCATGTCCGGCGTGATCGTCAGCCGCATTGGTCTTGGCCTCTTTGGCGTGATCGTGGTCATGATCGTGATCATGCGCGTCTTTTTCCGCAAACGCCGACCCCTCGCGGAAATCCTGTTGCACCGGCGACAGCGGGGCCAGTTCGATGATGCTGGCCTTGCCCGACAACGCCTCCAGCGGCCCTTCCAGCCAGGGTTCCAACCCGTGCCCGACCCAGATCACCAGATCAGCTTCTTGCAGCGCACTTGCCTGCGACGGTTTCAGCGCAAAGCGGTGCGGCGAGGCACCGGGCGGGACCAGCAGATCGGGCGCGCCCACGCCCTGCATCACCCGCGCGGTCAGGCTGTGGACCGGCAGGATATCGGTCACCACACGCGGCACCTCGGCAAAAGCGGTCATCGGCAGCAGGGCAAGGACAGTAGACATGAACAGGTGGCGCATCGGAATCTCCAAAAGTGTCGGGTCGTCCTAACATGATATGTTATAATATATCAAGTGGGCAGGCGGAACATTGCGCTGGACCATCGGATGGCCTAGTGTCCGGCCATGACCCGCGCCGGATTTCACCCGCACGACCATCACCGCTGCATCGCCGACGCGATGCGGGCCGCCGAGGCGCATTGCGCGGCGCACCGCCTGCAACTGACCCCGGTGCGCAAGCGCACCTTGGAAATCCTGTTGACGGAACATCGCGCGCTGGGGGCTTATGACATCCTGTCCCGGCTGGATGCGGGGGGGTTCGGCGGGCAACCGCCCGTGGCCTATCGCGCGTTGGATTTCCTGACCACGCATGGCTTTGCGCATAAAATCGAGGCGCTGAACGCCTATGTTGCCTGCGCCATTCCGGGCGATCAGGCGGACCATGCCCCCGCGTTCCTGATCTGCCGCGCCTGTGGCAAGGTCGAAGAGGCCGAGGCGGAACCGGCGAAAGGCCCCTTGGCCCGCGCCGCCCGCGCCGCCGGTTTCGCCATCGAACGCGCGGTGATCGAGGCGCAGGGCCTGTGCCCCACCTGCAAGGACATGCCCGCATGACCCTGATCGCGCTGCGCGATGTGTCGGTGCGGCTGGGCGGGCATCCGGCGCTGCGCAACGTCGATCTTGATCTGTCGGCTGCCGAGATCGTGACGATTGTCGGCCCCAACGGGTCGGGCAAATCCACGCTGCTGCGCACCATCATCGGGGCCGTTGTGCCGCAATCCGGGCGGATCACGCGCGCGCCCGGTCTGCGCATCGGCTATGTGCCGCAAACGCTGGCGCTGAATGCGACCTTGCCGATGACGGTGGCGCGCGTGCTGTCCCTGCCGGTCTGGCGGCGGCCTGACGCGGTGGCCGTGGCGCTGGCGCAGGCAGGTGTGCCCGATCTGGCGCAGCGGCAATTGTCGGAACTGTCCGGCGGGCAGTTTCAACGCGTGTTGCTGGCCCGCGCGCTGATGGATGCGCCGCAGGTGCTGTTGCTGGATGAGCCGACACAGGGGCTGGATCAACCGGGTGCCGCGGCGTTCTATCGCCAGATCGAACAGGTGCGCCGCGACACCGGCGTGGCGATCCTGATGGTCAGCCATGAATTGAACGTGGTCATGCGGGCGTCTGACCGGGTGATCTGCCTGAATGGCCATGTCTGCTGCCACGGCACCCCCGAGGTGGTCGCCTCTGACCCCGAGTATCGCGCACTGTTCGGCAGCGGGGCAGAAGGCGCGCTGGCGCTGTATCGCCATGACCATGACCACACCCATGACGGTGACTGTGACCATGACCACCCGCACAGCCATCATCACGGGACAGCCGCGTGATGCTGGACGATTTCCTGTTTCGCGCCGGATTGGCCGGGGTGGGCGTCGCGCTGGCCGCAGCGCCGATGGGCTGTTTCGTGGTCTGGCGGCGGATGGCCTATTTCGGCGATGCCACGGCCCATGCCGCGATCCTTGGCGTCGCGCTGGCGCTGGCGCTGGATATCCCGGTTATCTGGGGCGCGGCGGCCATCGCGCTGGCGATGGCGCTGGCCGTCAGCGCCCTGACCGGGCGCGGCTTTGCCATGGACACGCTGTTGGGCGTGATGGCCCATTCCGCGCTGGCGTTTGGTCTGGTCGCGGTGTCGTTTCTGGACAATGTGACGATTGACCTGATGTCTTACCTGTTCGGCGATATTCTGGCCGTCACGCGGACCGATCTGGTGGCGATCTGGGGCGTGGCAGCGGTGGTCGTCGGCCTGATGGTCTGGCGGTGGCAGGCGCTGCTGACGGCCACGCTGTCGCCGGACCTTGCCTTTGCCGCAGGGCTGGACCCGCGGCGCGAACAACTGGTGCTGACCATTGCGCTGGCGCTGGTGGTGGCGGTATCGATCAAGGTGGTGGGTGTGCTGTTGATCGTGGCGCTGTTGCTGATCCCCGCCGCCGCCGCGCGCCCCTACGCCGCCACGCCCGAAGGCATGGTCGCGCGCGCCGCCGCGATCGGCAGCCTGTCGGCACTAGCCGGTCTGTGGGTCAGCCTGACGGCGGACACCCCCGCAGGCCCGTCCATCGTCGCGGTGGCGGCGGTGGCGTTCGTGCTGTCAACGGCCAGTGCGGCGGTGCTGCGCCGCGTGTGATTATTCGAACCGCTGCACCATCCAGCCCAGAACCCGCCCGCCCAGAACATGCACGTGCAGATGCGGCACCTCTTGCACGCCCGCGTCACCGGCGTTGGAAATCAGGCGATAGCCGCCATCGCCGTCACCGGGGCACGTGGCCGTCAACCGGCACACCTCTCCCACGGCGCGGGTGAAATCGACGATCTCGGCATCAGAGGCGTCAGCCGAGAAATGGTCGAAATTCACATAAGGCCCCTTGGGGATCACCAGCACATGCACCGGTGCCTGTGGGCGGATGTCGTGAAACGCAAGGCTGTGCGGCGTGTCCAGCAGGGTCTTGTTGGGAATTTCGCCGCGCAGGATACGGGCGAATATGTTCATCGGGTCATAGACATAGGGCATGGGAAACCTCGAACGGGGGCGGTGTCAATCGGCGAACAGGTAATGCATCGACGCCACTTCGTGCGCCTTGTCGGACGGGATCGCCAGAAACTGCGACAGTTTCTGGGAATTGACCTCGATGGTGTCGGCCTCGCGCATCCGGGCGTAGCCCTCGAAATCCGCCTCGCGGATACGGTCGGCCTCGAAGGTGATGTCGTTGCGGATGGTGGGCAACAGGCGTTCCAGCGTTTCGCGCGGGGTGTTTTCACCCGCCAGACCGACGCGCATCGCATGCCCGATCAGGTAATCATCGGAAAACTTGCATTCGATTTCCACACCCGCGTCTTGGCCCGGTCGCTGCAAAAATCGTTCAACAGGTCGATGTTTGCCGGGTCGATGCAGACAATCAGCCGGTCGGTGTCGTAATAATCGAACAGCATCCGCATCAGCGCGCGGCGGTGGCGGGTGCGTTTGGCCAGCGTCGACTGGATGCCGCCCAGATCGGGCAGCGGCGTGGATTCCTCGTTGAACAGATAATCAATCGCGGGCACGTTCAGCACCTGCCGGATACGTTCCAACAGCCGCTTGGCGACGTGCCATTTCTTGCAGACCACGATCATCAATTCGCGTTCGCGGCCAATCGAGCTTTCGGTTTCCCAGAACCGGGGCGCAAACCGCCGCCCGATGCGGCCCCGGTTTGACAGGAAAGCGAACAGGCTGCGCCCCTCGCCCGAAATGCGGAACACGGCGTCCTTGCTGGCATAAAGCTTGCCCAGCCGTTCGCGCAGCAGCTTGGCCTCGGGCGAAATCTTGCGCGCGAACAGGTAATCCTGCCCCAAGAGCAGGTCATAGTGGTCGTTATAGAACACCACCGGCATGCCGTATTCGGTGAACATCAGGAACGTCAGGGTGCGGGTGCGAATCTCGGGTTCAGGGACCAGATGACGCACCAGCGTCTGAAAGAACGTCTCGTCGGGGATCCATGTGGTGCGGAAAAACCGCATCACATCGCGGCGCGTCCGGGTGAAATCAAGGATCCATTCGATGGTGCGCCGCCGCAGGCACCACCATTGGCTGCCGATCTGCACCTGAATGTCGGCGGGCACCGCGCGGGTCAGGCCAAGACGCTGTTGCAGGTGGTACGACCAGTAAAACAGCCGCTTTTGTGTGCGTTCATTGAACCAGTGGCGATAGATCAGCCGGTCTTCCTTCATCCCGGTCTTGATCCAGTCCGACTCGAAAAAGTCGAAACTTTCGACGTAATCAAGGTCGGCGCTGTCCAGAAACGCGTGGGCATATTCCGCCGACTTGATCGCCATGCAGTCACCCGACAGCATGTAGAAATGCGTGGCGCGCGGAAAGGCGTCAACGGCGGCCTCGACAGCCAGCAGCGTCGCCTCGACCAGGCTCCATTCGCCCCAGCCGCATTTCAGCCGCTTGCGGGCAAAGGTGACGTTCGGGTCATCCTTGAGCGCGCTGCGGATCTTCTGGAAATGTTCCGGCTTGGCGCGCGCGTCAAAGTGGATCGACACATAGTCGCCCGCCGCCGTCAGCCCCTTGGCCTGACGCACGATGGCATCCGGGTCCTTGTGGCACAGCAAAATGAAGGCGATTCGTGCCATGGGATGTTCGAAAGCCTGTGTTTACCGATCCGCATTACGCAGATAGATGGTATTGGGCGTTGAAGGAACCGCGCAGTTCTGATTTTTTGTGGCAGGTACATCAGCGGCGCGCAAGACGCCGACGCCCGCGCCGCAGCGCGGGTTGATCAGACAGAGCCGCAGCGCGGGTTGATCAGACGGAGGCGAGCATGGGTTTCCCAGGAACCTGGATGACGGAAAGCGAATCACTGGTCTATCGGGTGGTGCCAAAATGCGCCTGTTCGACCATCGGGCAGATCATGTTCTATTCCGATCATGGCCGGTTCTATGATGGCGACATCCATGACGCGACGGCGGACATGCACAAATGGGCGATCGAGCCCAGCCAACCGCTGATCGAGGCCAACGTCAAGGCGCATAAATCCTACGCCTTCACCTGTGTGCGCAACCCCTATACCCGCATCCTGTCGTCGTTCTTTGACAAGATTTGCGGCATCCAGCGCAACGGCAAACGCTATCGCGGCAACCTTGTGCCGCTGTTGGTGCAGAAATACGGGATCGAGGTCGGCGGCGACGATGGCAAGGACGAGTTTGACCAGATCAAGTCGTTCCGCCGGTTCCTGCTGTTCACTCGCGACACCATCAAGTTCCGCCGCCCGATGGAACCTGACATCCACTGGTCCGCAATGGCGGGGCATGTGTCCACCTTCATCGTGAACGGCGGGCGCTATGACCACATTTTCTGGACCGAAAAATTCGATGAGGGCATGGACACCGTGCTGAAGGCGGTCAAGACGCCGAAAAAGGTGAACCTGAAGAAGATCCCCCGTTTCAACGAATCCGAAGGTCACGGGCCGAAACGCGCCCACCCGGTCGAGGATTATTTCGACGATCTGTCCATGCATCTGGTCTATGAAATCTACAAGCGCGACTTTGACCTGTTCCGCTATGATTTCGAAAACCCCGCCAACAAGATGCCGCTGGGCGAGATCGACCTTGACGAGGTGCACGCCAAGCTGGGCGAGTGATCAGTCGATGCGGCGCACCAGCATCTGGTTGCCGGGGCCGCGCTTGGTCTCAAATATCTTCAGGTCGGCGACCAGATCGGACAGTTTCTTCTTGCCGAACGACCGCGCGTCGAAATCCGGCGTCGAGGCGGTGATGAATTGGCCCAAGGGCCCCAGCGCATACCATTCGTCCTCTTGTTCGATGGTATCCATCGCTTTCAGGATCAGATCGCGCGCCTCTTTCAGATCGCGGGCGGGGGCCTTGACCTCGGCCTCGGCGCGGCTGGCGGGTTTGGCGGGATCGTCGCTGCCTTCAAGGTTTTCAAGGAAAATGAACCGCTTGCAGGCCTTGCGAAAGGCGTCGGGCGTTTTCTGCGCGCCGATGCCATAGACGGCCAGCCCCTGTTCGCGGATGCGGCTGGCCAGCCGGGTGAAATCGCTGTCGGATGAGACAAGGATAAAGGCGTCGAACCGGCCCGAATGCATCAGGTCCATCGCGTCGATCACCAACGCGATGTCGGATGCATTCTTGCCCACGGTATTGGCGGGTTGGTGGAACGGGACAAGGCCAAACTCGGCCTGCACCTTGTTCCAGCCGTTCATCTGCGTCGACGAGAAATCGCCATAGACGCGGCGCACTGACGCCTCGCCCAAGGATGCGATTTCGTCAAAGATCGCCTTGGTCCAGCGGGGCGAGGTGTTGTCGGCGTCGATCAGGACAGCCAGCAAGGGGGCGCGTTCAGACATGTGAACTCCTTTTCGCCCTTATGCCTGTGACGCGCGGAAAGGGGAAGGCGGGTGAAGATCACCCGCCCTACGGGTGTCACACCTTGGGGGTGATCTTGTCCTGCGTCATGGTGTCGAAATCGCTGGCCGCGTGGCGTTCATGCAGTTGCAGATGCGGCTCGCCAAAGGCGCGGTTGACCATGCGACCCCGCTGCACCGCAGGCCGCGCGTCGATCTTTTGCGCCCAGGCCATGACATGGGCATAGCTGGCGACATCAAGAAACTCCGCCGCGTTATACAGCCGCCCCAGCACCAACTGGCCGTACCACGGCCAGATCGCGATATCCGCGATGGAATAATCCTCGCCCGCGATGAACGGATGCTTGGCCAGTTGCTTGTCCAGCACATCCAGTTGCCGCTTGGTTTCCATCGCGAAACGGTCGATCGGATACTGCCATTTCTGCGGGGCATAGGCATAGAAATGCCCGAACCCGCCGCCCAGATAGGGCGCCGACCCCATCTGCCAGAACAGCCAGTTCAGCGTTTCAGTCCGCGCGGGGCCGGTCGGGGCCAAAAACGCGCCGAATTTCTCGGCCAGATGCATCAGGATCGACGCGCTTTCGAACACGCGCACCGGGGCGTCGCCGCTGCGGTCCAGCAGGGCGGGGATCTTGGAATTCGGGTTGATGTCCACGAAGCCCGACCCGAATTGATCGCCATCGCCGATCTTGATCAGCCAGGCGTCATATTCCGCGCCCGCGTGACCGGCGGCCAGCAATTCCTCGAACATCACCGTGACCTTGACGCCGTTTGGCGTCGCCAGCGAATAGAGCTGGAACGGATGGTCGCCCACCGGCAGCACCTTGTCCTGCACCGCGCCAGAAACAGGCCGGTTGATCGACGCGAAATGCCCGCCCGAAGGGGCCTCCCAGGTCCAGACTTTCGGCGGGGTATAGGTGTCGTCGGTCATCGCGCGCTCCCGTGCTTTATCATGTTCGCAGATTAGCGCGCCTGCGTCCGCGATGCCATGGGAACGCGCGGCCCGATCCGCACATCGGCTGTGCGACCTTGGCGCGGGGTGTCCCGTAGGGCGGGTGATGTCACCCGCCCCCGTTGCCGCAGATCCCGCGTCAGGCCGCCCCCGCAAGGTCGCGCGCCTGATCCTGCAGCACGCGCCACAGCACCTTGCCCGCGCCGGATTTCGGCAAGCTATCGGTGAACATCACGGACCGCGGGCATTTGTAGGCGCTCATGCGGCTGTGGCACCATGCGATCACCTCGGCCGCGGTCAGCGTCACACCGGCGCGCGGCACCACATGGGCCTGCACCACCTCGCCCAGCCGCGCATCCGGCACCCCGATCACGCAGGCCTCGGCGATGCCGGGATGGGCGAACATCAGCGCCTCGACCTCGGCGGGCCAGACCTTGAACCCGCCCGCATTGATCATCCGCTTCAGCCGGTCCACCATAAAGAAATAGCCGTCGGCATCGACATAGCCCAGATCGCCGGTGCGAAAGAACTGCCGCCCGTCGCGGTCGAAGAACACCGCCGCCGTGGCCTCTGGCCGGTTCCAGTAGCCAAGGAACAGCTGCGGCGCTGCGGTGACGATTTCACCGACCTCACCCTGTGGCAATTCGGCCAGCGTATCGGGGTCCACGATGCGGCTGTCCACGCCTTGCACCGGGATGCCCAGGCATTGCCGTTTCGGGCGATGCACCGGGTTCACATGTGTGCCCGCGATGGTTTCCGACAACCCGTAGCCCTCGATGTAATCCAGCCCCGTCAGCGCCTTCAGCCGATCCGCAATCGCGGCGGGCATTGCCGCCCCGCCGCCGCCGATGGCGCGCAAAGATGCGAAATCGGCAGGCGTGACATCGGGGTCATTCACCATGTCAATCGCCATGGTCGCAATCGACCGCCAGCGCGTGATCTGGTGCCGTTTGATCAGCGTCGCGGCCATGCGGCGGTCCCAGCGGGTCATGATCACGATGGTCCCGCCCGATATCAGCGCGCCATTCATCCCCACCTGCATGCCGGTGACATGGAACATCGGCAGGCAGGCCAGATGGCGGTCGGTATGATCGACGCGTTGCCAGGCCAACCCGCCTTCCAGCACCGCCATGGTCGTGGCATGGCTGTGCATACATCCCTTGGGCGCCCCTGTGGTGCCCGACGAATAGGGCAACACCGCCAGATCATGCGGTCCCGCCTGTGCAACAGGCGGGATGTGACCGGCGGCAATGGCATCTTCCCACCGCAGGCCGGGGTCAAGATCACCGCTGCGCAAATCGCCCAGCCCAGCAGGCAACGGCAGATCGCAGGCGGGGTCCGCCGCCTCACAATACGTCGCGGCCAGAATTGCGGTCAGCCGCCCATCCAGCAGCGACCGCGCGTGATCCAGCAATTCCTGCCCCGCCAGCATCACCCGCCCGCCGGTATCGCGCGCCAGATGATCCAGTTCCGCCGCCCGGCTCATCGGGTTCACCGGCACCACCACCGCATCAGCGCGCAGGATGGCATGGTACGCTTCGACATACTGCGGGCTGTTCTGCATGTACAGCAGCACCCGGTCGCCCCGCGCTACGCCCTGCGCCGCCAACCAGCCCGCCAGCCGTTCCACCCGATCCCACAGCGCGCGATAGGTCACGCTGCGCCCATGATAGACGGTGGCCACCTGATCCGGCCAGCGCGCTACCGTCGCGGCCACCGCCTGCGTCAGTGTGCGATCCAGCGGCGGCAGGTCGTGGGCCACGCCGGGTGGCCAGTGGCGGTGATGCAGCGGGGTCATGATGGCGTCCTCCCATCCGCAAGCGTGACACCTTCCGGCCCGCCGATCAACGCCGCCGGAATGCCCTTCCGCAAAGCGGGTCAATCCCGCCGGTTCAATTCGCCCCCGAACCACGCTATGACGGGCCAACCGCATAGGAGCCCGCCATGTCCCTCACCCCCCTCGACCCCATCCCCGCCGATCTGCGCCTGATCCTGACCGCGCTTTGCGCCGTGGGCCGCGATCTGGCGCGCGTCATCGCGCGCGGCCCCTTGGGCATGTCCATGGCCGAGGCCGTGGGCGAAAACGCCGGGGGCGACGGGCAAAAGGCGCTGGATGTGCTGGCCGACGAGATGTTCGCCGCCGCCCTGGGCACCGCTGGCGTGCGCTGGTATGCGTCCGAGGAACAGGAGCACGCGGTCGAACTGAACCCGCAGGGCGCCTATGCGCTGGCCATCGACCCGCTGGACGGGTCATCCAACATCGACTGCAACGTGTCCATCGGCACGATCTTCTCGATCCTGCCCGCCGCGGCGACGGCCGATGCCAGCTTTCTGCGCGTCATGTCCGACCAGATCGCGGGCGGCTATATCGTGTTCGGGCCGCAAACCGCGCTGGTGGTGACATGGGGCGCGGGCGTCGAACAGTTCGTGCTGGACCCGGAAACCGGCCTGTTTACCCATATTCCGGGCGGCATGACCATCCCCGAAGACACCCGCGAATACGCCATCAACGCGTCGAACCGCCGCCATTGGCCGGGTCCGGTGCATGCTTACGTGCAGGCGTTGGAGGCCGGCGACACCGGCCCCCGCACCCGCAACTACAACATGCGCTGGGTCGCGTCGCTGGTGGCCGAAACCCACCGCATCCTGTCGCGCGGCGGCGTGTTCCTGTATCCGGGCGACGCGCGGAAGGGCTACGAGGCCGGACGTCTGCGCATGCTGTACGAATGTGCGCCGATTGCGTTTCTGGTGGAACAGGCGGGCGGGCTGGCCACGAACGGCCCGGCACGGGTGCTGGATCAGGCCGTGGACAGGCTCCACATGCGCACGCCCTTTGTGTTCGGGTCGGTGCGGGAGGTGGAGGAGGTGGGGAGGGTGTGGGGGTGAGATATGATTGGACAATTTCAGTCATATTCTTATGTCGTGAAGCTATGCAACAGAGCGTATTCTCTTGCTGGCCCCGACAGCATTGATCCGCCATCTAATTACATCTTGGGTTACTCCCCAAGCGTCCGACAAAGAAGCTAGAGAATGCTTCTTGGACTGTATTTGTCGGTACGCCAATAATGCGGCACTCTCCGATATCAGAAGTATCGGCCCGAGTATCTCTGCCTCTAGTTCATCAGTGTCTGAGAAAGCCCGAATGCCGCCTGGAAGAAAGGGGCCGAACGGTCTGTGGCCGAGCAGGACATGTGCTATTTCATGTGCGATATCAGATGCTTGCCGCTTAGGCTCTGCTGCGTCGTTGAGTAGAATGAATGCTTTAGTCCGATCGAAGCAAACCGCCGCTGAGAAATGTGTACCCCGTTTTTGCTCCATCAAAAGAGTCCTCTCGGGGCAGTCCGGTAAACTTGAAAGAAGAATCAGCGGCACGCCGAGATGACAACAAAGGTCTCTTGGACGCATTGGGGCGTCATCTGCGATCTGCATCTCCGTCCGCAAGTCCGACGCCCACGAATGAGCTTCCTTGATGAAACCTCGACGTGCCTGCTTCTTTGGCAAACTAGTTCTCCTTACGAAATTGCTCGTATGCCGCTTTGATCATTACTTCGATTGCTGCGGCACCTTCAGGCGCAATGTTCTTGTCTGCGCGAAGGAGAGCCATAATCTGGCCGAGAGGCTCTGGTTTTGCAACCGTGTGCTGATAGTCAATGAAGTCGTTCGCACTCAAGCCAGACCATCGACAGAGAGCGGCCAGAGTATCTACGTCTGGTCGCTTTCCTTGAGCTATTCTTGTAAGCGTCGATGCGCTTACTTCAGCCTTCTCAGCTACAGCCTTCCATGTGAGCCGCTTCGCTTGCCGATGCCCATCTAGAGCATGGTAGAAAGCCTCGTTGAGGAACTGTTCCTTCATGGCAATTTCACTCTTGCAATCTCCCTCCGTTGTCGCAATACTGAGTCTGTGGTTGCGATACTGCAACCTGTAACCCAGATCGCAACCAGAAGGAAAGCGAAAATGTCAAGCGGAAAAAACCAATACGTTGTTACCCACGGCGACAAGTGGGCGGTTCGTGGGGAAGGCAACGACCGCGCAACTCGCGTGTTCGACACGCAACGCGACGCAATCGATTTCGGTCGCAACATCGCCCGGAACCAAGAATCAGAGCTGCGCATCCAAGGGCAGGACAGCCGCTTTCGGGAAGCCTACAGCTATGGCAACGACCCCTATCCTCCGAAAGGCTAAACCATGTTGAAAATCAAATACAAAGGGCGGACATTCAGTTCTTCACGGTCCTTGGGCAGCGCAATGCAACGCGATATCCAGAATGCCTATGAGAAAACTGTCCGACAAGCCGCTGCTGCCACCGGAGTAACCGTACGGAAGACATCCTCGGGTCTGGAAGCTATTGGTAGCCAAGATGCCTTAGCACGGTTCTACCGCCGCCTAGGTCGGTAATTTCGTGGAGGTTATTAAATACTTGGCCGGCGATAGGCGCAATACAACGAGTATTGCGCCTATTTGCTTTTTCCTGAACAAACAAATTACTACCGGGCTTAGTTGTTTTGCATGCCCCCACACCCCCCACACCCCCCTACCCAAACCCCCAAAACCTCGCTAAACCACGCCCGACCCCACAACCCGCGGAGCGCCATCATGGCCCTGATCACCCTGCGCCAACTGCTTGACCACGCGGCCGAGCATGACTATGGCGTCCCCGCCTTCAACATCAACAACATGGAACAGGGGCTGGCCATCCTGCGGGCGGCCAAGGCGGTGGATGCTCCGGTCATCCTGCAAGCCTCGCGCGGCGCGCGGCAATATGCAGGGGATGTGATCCTCAAGCACCTGATCCTTGGCCTGTCGGAAATGTATCCCGACATTCCGATCTGCATGCATCAGGACCATGGCAACAATGATGCCACCTGCCTGTCGGCGATCAAGCACGGGTTCACCTCGGTGATGATGGACGGGTCGCTGGCCGAGGACATGAAGACGCCCGCGGATTACGATTACAACGTCACCATCACCGCCCGCGTGACGCAGGCGGCGCATTGGGTCGGCGCGTCGGTCGAGGGCGAATTGGGCGTGCTGGGGTCGCTGGAAACCGGTATGGCGGGCGAAGAAGACGGGTCGGGCGCGGAAGGCGTGCTGGATCACAGCCAGTTGCTGACCGACCCCGATCAGGCGGTGGATTTCGTCGCGCGCACCAAGGTGGACGCGCTGGCGATTGCCTGCGGCACCTCGCACGGGGCCTATAAGTTCACCCGCAAGCCCGATGGCGAGATCCTGGCGATGGACACGATCCGCCGCATCCATGAAAAGCTGCCGAATACGCATCTGGTGATGCACGGGTCGTCGTCGGTGCCGCAGTATCTGCAGGACCTGATCAACGCGCATGGCGGGCGGATGCCGCAGACCTATGGCGTGCCGATCGAGGAAATCGAGCGCGGCATCAAGATGGGTGTGCGCAAGGTGAACATCGACACCGACAACCGCATGGCGCTGACCGGCACGTTCCGCCGGATTGCGATGGAAAAGCCCGAGGAATTCGATCCGCGCAAGTGGATGGTGCCCGCGATGGCCGAGATGGAAAAGCTGTGCCGTGACCGGTTCGAACGGTTCGGAACGGCGGGCAATGCGTCGCGGATCAAGCCGCTGTCGATGGATGACATGGCGGCGGCCTATGCCAAGGGGCGGCTGGACCCGGTGATCGCGTAACGGATCGGTAAATTTTCATGGACCGGTGACGGGAATCGGGGAACAGTGGGGACAGGCCGCAGCACCAAAGGCGGCGTCACCACGGGGAGTTCACCTATGACCGTCGCATCGATCCATCGCGGGCTGTTCAGCCTGCTGGCCCTGACTGCCACCATGAGCATGGCCGAGGCCAAGACCGACATTATCGTGGGCATGCAGCTTGAACCGCCGCATCTGGACCCGACATCGGCGGCGGCGGGCGCGATTGACAGCGTCCTCTATGCCAACGTGTTCGAGGGGCTGACGCGCTTTGCCGCTGACGGGTCGATCCTGCCGGGTCTGGCGCAAAGCTGGGACATCTCGGCGGATGGGCTGACCTATACGTTCAAGCTGCATCCGGGCGTGAAATTCCACGACGGCACCGACATGACCGCCGAGGATGTGAAATTCAGTCTGGACCGCGCGCGGGCCGCCGACAGCCAGAACGCGCAGAAGGCGCTGTTTGCGGGCATTGCGGATGTGGCCGTGGTTGACCCGACGACGGTCAAGGTGACGCTGAGCGCACCGAACGGGGCGCTGCCGTTCAACCTTGCCTGGGGCGACGCGGTGATCGTGGCCCCCGAATCCATCGAAGGCATCAAGCAGAACCCCATCGGCACCGGCGCGTTCAAATTCGACGCTTGGGTGCAGGGCGACAAGATTGATCTGGTCAAGAATGCCGCCTATTGGGGCACGCCCGCGAAACTGGACAAGGTGACGTTCAAGTTCATCTCGGACCCGACCGCCGCCTTCGCATCGGTGATGGCGGAAGACGTGCATGTCTTCGCCGGCTTCCCCGCGCCGGAGAACCTTGCACAATTCGCCGCTGACCCGCGGTTTCAGGTGCTGGTCGGATCGACCGAGGGCGAAACCATCCTGGCGATGAACAACAAGCAGCCGCCGTTTGACAATCTGAAAGTGCGCCAAGCCGTCAGCCATGCGATTGACCGGCAAGCGATCATCGATGGCGCGATGTTCGGCTACGGCACCCCCATCGGCACGCATTTCGCGCCGCACAACCCCGATTATCTGGACCTGACCGCGCAGTCGGCGTTCGATCCGGCCAAGGCCAAGGCACTGCTGGCGGAAGCAGGCTTTGCCGACGGGTTCACCACCACGCTGAAACTGCCGCCGCCGTCCTATGCCCGGCGCGGCGGCGAAATCATCGCGGCGCAACTGCGCGAGGTCGGTATCCAGACCGAGATTACCAATCTGGAATGGGCGCAATGGCTGGAGGAAGTTTTCAAGGGCAAGAATTTCGGCCTGACCATCGTCAGCCATACCGAACCCGCGGATATCAACATCTATGCCCGCGAGGATTACTATTTCCAATATGGCACCCCGGCCTTCAAGGCGCTGATGGCCGATCTGAACAACGCGACCGATCCGGCGAAACGGTCGGACATTCTGAAAGCCGCGCAAAAGATGATCGCGGATGATGCGGTGAATGCCTATCTGTTCCAATTGGCGGCGCTGTCGGTGGCCAATGCCAAGGTGCAGGGATTGTGGGTGAACGCGCCGACGCAGGCGACGGATCTGACGGCGGTGTCCTGGGCCGAGTGATGCGCTTGCGGGACTGTCGCGGGGGGGCGCTGCCCCCCGCCCTTCGGGCCCCCCCGGAGTATTTTCGGCAAGATGAAGGGGAACGCGGCGGCGCGTTTGACCAATGCTGCGTTACATCCTAAAACGGTCCCTGTCGCTGCTGGTGTCGCTGCTGATCGCGTCCGTGGTGATCTTTGCCGCGGTAGAGGTCGTGCCGGGCGACCCGGCCAGTTACATGTTGGGGATGAACGCGCAGCCCGATACGCTGGCGGCGCTGCGCGATGAATTGGGGCTGAACGGGTCGCTGATCCAGCGCTATCTGGGTTGGGTTGGCGGGATGCTGCAGGGCGATTTCGGCGTCAGCTACACCTATCGCACCCCGGTGGCGGGGATGGTGGCGGATCGGCTGGCGGTGTCGCTGCCGCTGGCGATTTATGCGCTGGCGCTGTCCACCGCGATTGCCTTTCCGGCGGGGATCTGGGCGGCGGCGCGGCGCGGGCGCCTGGGCGATACGATGGTGATGGGGGCGACGCAACTGGGCGTGGCGGTGCCGAATTTCTGGTTCGCCATGCTGATGGTGCTGGTGTTTGCCATCGGGTTGCGCTGGTTCCCGGCAGGCGGATTTGCGGGCTGGGACAAGGGGCTCTGGGCCGGCCTGCATAGCCTGACCCTGCCCGCCATCGCATTGGCCCTGCCGCAGGCAGCGATCCTGACGCGGGTGATGCGGTCGGCGCTGATTGATGCGCTATCCGAGGATTACATCCGCACCGCGCGCGCCAAGGGGCTGACACGGGGGCAGGCGCTGCGGCGGCATGCGCTGCGCAATGCGCTGATCCCGGTGCTGACCATCATCGGGATGCAGTTTTCCTTTCTGCTGGCGGGGGCGATCATCATCGAGAACGTGTTCTACCTGCCGGGGCTGGGGCGGCTGATCTTTCAGGCGATTTCGGCGCGGGACCTGATTGTGGTGGAATCGGTGGTGATGATCCTGGTGTTTGGCGTGATCGTGGTGAATTTCGCGGTCGATCTGGCCTATGCCGCTGTTGATCCCCGGCTAAGGGCGCGGGAATGATCGCGTTCCGGCTGGGTCTGTTTCTGGTGCTGGTGGTGCTGGGCGCGGCGGCGGTCAGTCTGGTCTGGGTGCCGCAAGACGTGGGCGCGATGGCGATTGCCAACAAGCTGAAGCCGCCCACATTGGCGCATCCGATGGGCACGGATCATTTCGGCCGCGATGTGCTGTCGATGATCATGGTGGGCGCGCGCACGTCGATTGCGGTGGCGCTGGTGGCGGTGGGCATCGGCATGGGCGTCGGCGTGCCGTTGGGGTTGGCGGCGGCGGCGAACCGGGGCGGCTGGCTGGACGAGATCATCATGCGCGGCAATGATCTGGTATTCGCCTTTCCGTCGCTGGTGATTGCCATCCTGATCACGGCCACGTTCGGGCCGTCGGCGGTGAACGCCATTCTGGCCATTGGGATTTTCAACATTCCGGTATTCGCGCGGGTGACGCGGGGGGCGGCGCTGTCGCTGTGGACGCGGGATTGGGTCATGGCCGCGCGGGTGGCGGGTAAGGGGCGGGTGCGCATCAGCGTGGAACATATCCTGCCGAACGTCGCCAACCTGTTGATCGTGCAGGGCACGATCCAGTTTTCATTGGGGATTCTGGCCGAAGCGGGCCTGTCCTATGTCGGCCTTGGCGCGCAGCCGCCGACGCCCAGCTGGGGTCGGATGCTGGCGGAAAGCCAGACGATGATTTCCTTTGCGCCGCATCTGGCGATCTTTCCGGGGCTGGCGATCCTGTTCACCGTGCTGGGGTTGAACCTGTTGGGCGACGGGCTGCGCGATGCGCTGGACCCCCGGCTAAGGCGGTCGCGATGACGCTGTTGGCGATTGACAACCTGCACATGGCCATCGCGGGGCACCCGGTTCTGCGCGGCGTGTCGTTGGAATTGGCGGCGGGCGAGGTGCTGGGCGTGATCGGCGAAAGCGGGTCGGGCAAGTCGATGACCGCATTCGCCGTGATGCAACTGTTGCCGGATGCGGCGCGCTGTTCAGGGCGGATCACCTTGGCGGGGCGCGATATGCTGGCGCTGGATGAACCCGCGCTGTGTGCCATGCGGGGCCGCTATGTGGGCATGGTGTTTCAGGAGCCGATGACGGCGCTGAACCCGTTGCAGACCATCGGCGATCAGGTGGCCGAAACGATCCGCATCCATGATGATCGCGGGCAGGACGATGCGCTGCGCCGCGCCGCTGATGCGTTGACCCGCGCGGAATTGCCGCCAGAGCGGTTTCCGATGACGCGCTATCCGCATGAATTGTCGGGCGGGCAGCGGCAGCGCGTGGTGATCGCGATGGCGATTGCGCTGCGGCCCCGGCTGTTGATCGCGGATGAACCGACCACCGCGCTGGATGTGACGACACAGGCGCAGATACTCAGCCTCTTGGCGCGGCTGGCGCGTGAGGATGGCATGGGGTTGATGCTTATCTCACATGATCTGGCGGTGGTGGCGGGGCTGGCGGATCGGATTGCGATCATGCAGGCGGGTCAGGTGGTGGAACAAGGGCCGGTGTCGCTGTTGACGCGGGGCCTGACGCATCCCTATTCCCGCGCGCTGCTGGCGGCATCGACGCATCAGCCAGCGCGGGACGGCGGCGATGATGGCGATGTGATCCTGCGCGTGCGGGATGTTGTGCGCGACTATCCCGGGCGGCGCACGCTGCGGGGGCGCGCGCCCGCGTTTCGCGCCGTGGATGGCGTCAGTTTCGACATCCGGCGCGGCGAAAGCCTGGGGTTGGTCGGCGAATCCGGTTGCGGGAAATCGACCCTGACGCGGGCGATTCTGGGGTTGGAGCCGGTGCAGCGCGGGTCGATCACCTTTCGCGGGCAGGCTGTGCATCCTGCGATGGGCAATGACCTGCGCGCCGGGATGCAGGTGGTGTTTCAAGACCCTTATGGCAGTTTCAATCCCCGCTGGCGGGTGGATCGTCTGGTGGCCGAACCGTTCCATCTGGCCCCTGTTGCGCCGGATGTGGCGCGCCACCGCGTGGCCGAAGCGCTGGAGGCGGTGGGCCTGCGCGCCTCTGACATGCAGAAATACATCCACGAGTTTTCCGGCGGCCAGCGGCAGCGCATCGCGATTGCCCGCGCTTTGGTGACGCGGCCCGACCTGATCCTGCTGGACGAGGCGGTGTCGGCGCTGGACGTGTCGGTGCGCGCGCAGGTGCTGGACCTGCTGGCGGATTTGTCCGACCGCCTTGGCCTGACCTATCTGTTCATCAGCCATGACCTGACCGTGGTGCGGGCGATCACCGACCGGGTGATGGTGATGCAGGCGGGGCGCATCGTGGAAACCGGCCCGACGGCGCAGGTGCTGACCGCCCCGCAACACCCCTACACGCGGGCGCTGATCGCCGCCGCACCGACATTGCCCACAGGAGATGCCGCATGACCGACCTTGCGCTTTGGTTTGACCCGTCGAAATGCCTGATCAACGGCGAATGGGTGGCCGCATCGGGCGGCACGCTGCCGCTGTTCGACCCGTCCACGGGGTCGGAAATCGGGGCCATCGCGCGCGGGCAGGCGGCGGATATCGACGCGGCAGTGGCGGCGGCGGAGGCCGCGCGGCGCGGGCCCTGGGGGCGGATGACGGCGACCGAACGCGGGCGTATCCTGTCGGAACTGGGCCGTCTCGTCACAGCGCGCATCGACGATCTGGCGCGGATCGAGGCGTTCGATGTCGGCAAGCCCCTGAAACAGGCGCGGGCCGATGCCGTCGCCTTGGCGCGCTATTGCGAATATTACGGCGGCGCGGCGGACAAGCTGATGGGGGAAACCATCCCCTATCTGGATGGCTATACGGTGTATACCTTGCGCGAACCGCATGGCGTCACGGGCCATATCGTCCCGTGGAATTACCCGATGCAGATCATCGGGCGATCGGTCGGCGCGGCGCTGGCGACGGGGAATACCTGCGTGCTGAAACCGGCCGAGGATGCCTGCCTGACCGCGCTTGCCTTTGCCGATATGGCCCGTGCGGCGGGGTTGCCGGATGGCGTCTTGAACGTGGTTCCGGGACTGGGGTCCGAGGCGGGCGCGGCCCTGACCGCGCATCCGGGCATCCACCACATCAGCTTTACCGGGTCGGTTGGCACCGGCATGGCCGTGCAGGCGGCCGCGGCCCGCAATGTGATCCCCGTCACGCTGGAACTGGGCGGGAAATCCCCGCAGGTGGTGTTCAACGACGCCGACCTTGACCGCGCGCTGCCGTTTCTGGTCAACGCGGGCATCCAGAACTGCGGGCAGACCTGTTCGGCGTCCTCGCGCATTTTGGTGCAGCGCGGCGTTCATGATCAGGTGCTGGCGCGGATGGCGGAACGGTATGACGGCTTGCGTGTCGGGCCGGCCTTGGCCGATCTGGATGTCGGCCCGGTGATTTCCGCGAAACAGCAGCGCATCGTGGCGGGGTTTCTGGCGCAGGGGGCCGATCTGGAGGTCGCAGGCCGCGCCACGCTCGCCGACCTGCCCACGGGCGGCTATTACATCGCGCCCACCCTGCTGGCGGGCGTCAGCCCCGCGCATGCGCTGGCGCGCGACGAGATTTTCGGCCCGGTGCAAGTGGTGATCCCGTTTGATACCGAGGAAGAAGCCATCGCCATCGCGAACGGCACCGATTACGGCCTTGTCGCGTCGGTCTGGACGCGGGACGGCGGTCGCCAGATGCGGCTGGCGCGTGCGATCCGCGCGGGGCAGGTGTTCATCAACAATTATGGCGCGGGCGGCGGGGTGGAATTGCCGTTCGGCGGCATGGGCAAATCCGGCCATGGCCGCGAAAAGGGGTTCGAGGCGCTGTATGGCTTTACCACGCTGAAAACCGTGGCCGCGTGGCACGGATAAGGGAGAATGAGCATGAGATTGCAAGGCAAGACCGCCATCGTCACCGGCGGCGCTTCGGGGTTCGGCGCAGGCATCGCGCTGAAATTCGCGGCTGAAGGCGCGCAGGTGCTGGTCGCTGATATAAACGCGGATGGCGCAGCGACGATGGCGGCCGAGGTGGGCGGCCTGTCGATGGCCGCCAACGTGGCCGACAAGACAAGCGTCGGGGCCTTGGTGGATTTCGCGCTGACCCGCATGGGGCACGTCGATATTCTGGTGAACAACGCCGGCATCACCCATCTGCCGATGCCGATGGAGGATGTTGAGGACGACATGTTTGACCGCGTGTTCGCGGTGAATTGCAAATCGGTCTATCTTTTCGCGCGCGCTTTGGTGCCGCACATGAAGGCGCGGAAAGCGGGGGCGATCCTGAACATCGCGTCTACCGCCGGCCTTAGCCCGCGCCCCCGGCTGAACTGGTACAACGCGTCCAAGGGCTGGATGATCACCGCAACCAAGGCGATGGCGGTGGAACTGGCTCCCATGGGCGTGCGGGTCAACGCGCTGTGCCCGGTGGCGGGGGAAACGCCGCTCTTGGCATCGTTTATGGGGCAGGACACGCCCGAAATGCGGGCCAAATTCCTGTCCACCATCCCCCTGGGCCGGTTTTCGACCCCCGATGACATGGGCAATGCCGCCTGTTTCCTGTGCTCGGACGAGGCCAGCATGATCACCGGTGTGGCCATGGAGGTGGACGGCGGGCGGTGTATTTAATCTTTTCGCCATTTGCCTGTGCATGACTTGACATTTGGCGGAGTCGCTGCCACATATCTGCTATCAAAGCCGCAAATGGCGGCTGATTTGGGATTCGGGACAAGGCGCCCCCCGCAAACAGGACACAAAACCCCATGCTGACACGCAAATCGCCGCCCGGTGCGGGGGCGGAAACCGCAACGATTTCCTTTCTGTCCAGCAATATGCTGCGCATTGACGTGGCCGATGCGCCCATTGTGATGGATTACAGCTATCGCGGCGTCAAAGCCGGGTACGACCCGAACCTGTTGCGGCAACTTGAACATGTCAGCTTGCTGTCGCGCGAGGATATCGAGATGATCATCTCGGCTCGCACGCTGGAACGGCGGCTGTCCCAGCGCGAGATGCTGAAGCTGGAAGAAAGCGACGGCATCGCCCGCTTGGTCCGCGTAATGGGCCGTGCCATACGCGTTTTCGAGGATGAGGATCTCGCCGAAGAATGGCTGCGAAGCCCCAACCCGGCACTGGATGACGAAATACCGATGCAGATGGCGCGCACAGATATCGGTGCCCGCGAGGTCGAGGGTGTGTTGACCCGGATCGAGCACGGGGTCTTTGATTGAGGCGGGTCTTTCGGCTGGTCAGGCCGGACTATGCGCCCGGCCTGGATGGGCTGGGGGCGCGCCGGGATGGCGGAAGGTGGAACAGTGCCGGACGCGCGGCCGTCTATTGCGCCAGTTCGGTGTCGCTCGCGGCGATGGAGGTGTTCGTCCATTTACCGCCCAGCATGCGCACCCCGGACAAGCTGCCGAAACTGATGTTGGTGATGCTGGATATCCCCGATGGATTGCCGGGTATCGCGGTTGACATGGCGGATGTGCCCGCACCGCAGGGCATCCATGATTACCGCGCCATCGGGGATCGTTGGCTGGCAGCAGGCCATGCGGTCTGGATGGATGTGCCGTCGCTGGTCATTCCCTATGAACGCAATCTTGTGCTGAACCCGAACCACCCGAACATGGGCAGCGTGGTCGTGTCGGCGGTTGTGCCTTTTGTCTATGACCAACGCATGGGTCATTGACCGATCCTACCCCGCCCGCGCCGCCGTCACGATGATACTCTCGACCGGTTCGCCCCGGTCCTGGCGCAGGGTGGCGGGGGTTAGCTGCGGCACCAGCCCCGCCGCCGTCAGCACCCGCACCAGATAGGCCGCCGCATGGGCATAGCGGCTGCTGGGTTGCAGGCGAAAGTCACCGTCAGACAACGCTTCGACGGTAAACGCCAACATGCCCTGCGGTGCGAGGCTGGCGGCGGCCCACATGATGATTGGGTCCAGCGCGCCCAGATAGATGAACACATCTGCCGCAAGGATCAGGTCATAGGGCGCGTCCGCCACGGGCATCTGTGCGATGTCCTGTTCCCACAGCCGGTCATAGACGCGCTTGGCCGTTGCCTCCCGCAGCATCGCGGGCGACAGGTCGCACCCGTCCAGCCAGCGCGCATGGGGCCGGATTGCTACCCCCATCAACCCGGTGCCGCAGCCAAGATCCAGCACACGGTCAAAAGGGCCGCGCGCCGCGACCGCATCCAACAGCATTTGCGGCCCGCGATAGGACAACGCGCCGACTAGCGAGGCCTCGAAACCCGGCGCATAGGCGTCATACAGATTGCGCACAAAGGCAGGCGGCATGGCGTCAAGATCAGGCACGTCCCGCGTCAGGGCGATGCGCAGCGCGGCCCCCAACGCGTCGTCAGGGTCCAGCGCCAGCACCCGGTCCCACGCAGCCACCGCGCCCGCTGTGTCGCCCGCCGCGCTGCGCCATTCGCCCAGACGGAACCACGCGGCGGTCCAGCGCGGGGCCATGTCCAGCGCCTGCGCCATCAAATCGGCGGCGGCGGCAGGATCGCCACCCGCAGCCAGCCCATCGGCATAGGCGGCGCGGCGGTCGGCAAGCGGATCGCCCGAGGACAGGCGCAAGGGGGGCAGGGCCATGAAACACCTGTTGCAACGCACCTTGCAGTGCCGCCGTCGCAGGGCGCCTGTCAAGCGCCTGCGCGTGCTGTCTCCAGCACGCGGCGTCACCGCGCAGAACGCGACGGCGCGTATGTGACCAAACCCCACGGCCCCGCTTGCACAATATTGCAGCGGATGGCACGGAAACCATGCGATATGCAAACCGGTCAGGATGACGCCGGACAAGACGGAGACGCGCGATGATCCCTGGCCTGATATTCCTGTGCGGCACCTATATCCTTAGCCAGTTCTATCGCGCCTTTCTGGCCGTTCTGGCCGAGGTGTTGCAGGCCGATCTGGGGGCCGGGGCCGATGATCTGGCGCTGGCGTCGGGGCTGTGGTTCCTGACCTTCGCCCTGATGCAAATTCCCGTGGGCGAGGCGCTGGACCGCATCGGGCCGCGCCGCACCGCCGGGTGGCTGTTCCTGATCGGCGGCGCGGGGGGCGCGGTGGTATTCGCACTGGCGACAGCACCTTGGCATATCTCGGTAGCGATGGTGCTGATCGGCATTGGCTGTTCGCCGGTGCTGATGGCGTCGTTCTATATCTTTTCGCGGGTTTATCCGGCGGCCATGTTTGCCACGCTGGGGTCGGTGATGATCGGGGTCGGGTCACTGGGAAACATCGCAGGCACCGTGCCCTTGGCCTGGGCGATCGAGACACTTGGCTGGCGCGAAACGCTGTGGGGCGTGGCGGGCGTATCGGCGCTGTTGGCGGGCGGCGTGTTCCTGAGTGTCCGCGACCCCGCGCGCGTGGGCCAGGGTCAGGCCGGGTCGGTGCTGGACCTGCTGCGCTTGCCAGCACTGTGGGCGATTTTCCCGATGCTGATCGTGAATTACCTGGCGGCGGGCGGGCTGCGCGGGCTGTGGGTCGGGCCATACCTGTCGGACGTCTATGGCGCGACGAATGCGGTGGTGGGGCAGGCGACGCTGTACATGGGGCTGGCGATGATCGTGGGCACTTTCGCCTATGGCCCGCTCGACCGCCTCCTTGGCACCCGCAAATGGGTGATCTTTGGCGGCAACTTTCTGGGGACACTGGCTATTGCCGCCTTGGCGCTGTTCCCGTTGGCAGGCTACTGGCCTGCCATCCTTATGATCGTCGTCATCGGCTTCTTCGGGTCGTCGTTCCCGGTCATCATGGCGCATGCCCGCGCCTTTGTGCCGCCGCATCTGGCGGGGCGGGGGATGACGCTGATGAACCTGTTCGGCATCGGCGGCGTCGGTGTGTTTCAGGTCGTCACCGGGCGCGTCTATGCCGGAGTGGATGGCGAAGGCGTGGCGGTGCATCTGCCCTATCAGGCGGTGTTCGCCGTGTTCGCCGTGACCATGGCGCTGGGCCTTGCCGCCTACCTGTTCAGCCGCGACCGGGTGGATTGAGAAAAACAATCTGTTCCCTCTGCCCCGCAAACCCCGTATGACCGCGCGGGTCAGAGGAGAACTGTCATGGGATACAAGGTCGTCGTCGCAGGGGCCACGGGCAACGTGGGCCGCGAAATGCTGAACATTCTGGCGGAACGCCAGTTTCCGGTGGACGAGATCGCGGCGCTGGCCAGCCGCCGGTCGATGGGCACCGAAATCTCGTTTGGCGACAAGACCTTGAAGGCGCAGGACATCGAAACCTTCGACTGGGCAGGCTGGGATATCGCGCTGTTCGCCATCGGGTCCGAGGCGACCAAGATCCACGCGCCCAAGGCGGCGGCGGCCGGATGTGTCGTGATCGACAATTCGTCGCTCTATCGCTATGACCCCGACGTGCCGCTGATCGTCCCCGAGGTGAACGCGGATGCGATTTTCGGCTATGCGAAAAAGAACATCATCGCGAACCCCAACTGTTCGACCGCGCAGATGGTCGTGGCGCTGAAACCCCTGCATGACCGCGCGCGGATCAAGCGGGTGGTGGTCAGCACTTATCAATCTGTGTCGGGCGCCGGCAAAGAAGGCATTGACGAGCTGTGGGACCAGACCAAGGGCATCTATGTGCCGGGTCAGGAACGCGAGCCCAAGAAATTCCAGAAGCAGATCGCCTTCAACGTGATCCCGCAGATCGACGTGTTCATGGAAGACGGCCAGACCAAGGAAGAATGGAAAATGGTCGTCGAGACGAAAAAGATCCTCGATCCCAAGATCAAGGTCACGGCGACCTGTGTGCGGGTGCCGGTGTTCGTCGGTCATTCCGAGGCGATCAACATCGAGTTCGAGGAATTTCTGGACGAGGACGAGGCGCGCGACATCCTGCGCGAGGCCCCCGGCGTTCTGGTGATCGATAAACGCGAACCCGGCGGCTATATAACGCCCATCGAATGTGTCGGCGACTACGCCACCTATGTCAGCCGCATCCGGCAGGATCAGACGCTGGATAACGGCATCAACCTGTGGTGCGTGTCCGATAACCTGCGCAAGGGCGCGGCGTTGAACGCGGTGCAGATCGCCGAAGTGCTGGGCAATCGCTGCCTGAAAAAGGGCTGACGGCAGATTAGCGCCGGTGGGGGCGGGTGACGCTTGCTTTTGCGGGCCGCGCGGGGATGCTGCGCGCAGGCTTGACCCGGAGGTTCCCATGCGCGCGATGCTTTCCCTGTTGCTGATGTCGTCCCCTGTCTGGGCCGCGGATATCGCGCTGAATGCCCCTGTCACAGCGGCCACGCTGTATCCGCAGGGCGCGACGCTGACCCGCAGCGTGGATTTTGCCGTCCCGGAGGGACGGCATCGGCTGATCATCACCGACCTGCCCGCTGACGTGGACGCCGAGACGCTGCGCGTCTCGGTCGCGGGCGCGCGCCTTGGCGCGCTGTCTTTCCGCAACGATGCGGTGCCGCCGCGCGACGCGGCGGACCCGGCGGCGCTGCGCGCCGCCCAAGATGCGGTCACCGCTGCCGAGGCGGCGCTGCGCGCCGCTGAAACCGACAAGGCGCGCGCGCTTGCCGCGCGCGCGGGGGCCGAGGCGCGGCTGGCCTTTCTGGCGGGTCTTGGTCAGTCGGAGGCTACTGCGCAACCGCCCGAGGCGTTGCGGCAGATTCTGGAAATGATCGGCGAGGAAACCGCCGCCGCCCGCACCGCGATCCTGGATGCCGAATTTGTTGCGGCCACGCTGTACCCCGCGATCACCGCTGCGCAAGACGCGCTGGACCGTGCCCGCGCCGCGCTGGCCGCGCTGGTTCCCGACACCACAGACCGCGCATGGCTGGCGATTGATGTGGCCGCAGATGCGGCGGGGCAGGCGCGGCTGACGTTGACCCATCCGACCTGGGATGCGGCGTGGCAGCCCGCCTATGACCTGCGGCTGACCCGCGCCACGGGCACGCTGGCCATCGACCGCGCCGCCTTCTTGCAGCAGGACACCGGCGAGGCGTGGCGCGACGTGGCCATCACCCTGTCCACCGTCCGGCCCAGCGAACAGACCGCGCCATCCGACATCTGGCCGCTGCCGTTGCAGATCACCGACCCCGAGACCCCGCAGCCGATGCTGCGCAGCGCGATGGAATACAGCCCCGCCGACGCGGTTGTGGTGGGCGAGGCGGCACTGAAAACCGCGACCGCCGACTATGACGGTTTGGCGGTCAGCTATGCCTATCCAGACCCTGTTTCGCTGGTATCGGGCCCCGAGGCGTTGCGGCTGTCGCTGGGATCGCTTGCCGCCCGCGCGACTGTCCGCGCCGAAGCCGTGCCGCTGTTTGACACCACCGCCTTTCTGATGGCCGAGTTTGTCAACGATACCGGGGAAATCCTGCTGCCGGGTGCGCAGGCACAGCTTTATCGCGATGGCACGGCGACTGGCGCATTTCAAATGCCTCTGGTCGCCGTGGGCGATACCGCGCGCATCCCCTTTGGCCCTATCGAAGGGTTGCGCCTGACGCGCGCGGTGCTGGACCGGTCCGAGGGCGGGCGCGGCGTGATCACCAAATCAACCGAGCGCAACGAAGCCGTGCAGATCACCATCCGCAACCTGACGGCCGAACCCTGGGCGCTGCGCGTCACTGACCGCGCGCCCTATTCCGAACAGGACGCGCTGAAGATCGAGGTCAAGACCACCCCCGCGCCCACGGCCCGCGACATCGACGGCAAGCGCGGGCTGTTGCAATGGGACGTGACGCTGGACGCAGGCCAGACGCGCGACATCGCCATCGACACCCGCATTACCTGGCCCGACGGCAAGGTGCTGCGGTAACGGTCAGGGCGCCAAGCCCATCAGCACCGCCCCCGCCAGCGCATAGCCCGCCAGCATGTGCAGCACCGCCCATTCGCCGCGCAGCAACAGCTTGGGCGAACACAGCACATGGCTGATCGCCGACAGGAAACAGACGTGGAACAGCACCACGACCGTCAACAGCGTGGGGGATTGCGCGCCGCTGGCCACGGAATAGTCGCTGAAATGCTGCCATGTCAGCACCATGCCGACCGCGCCCAGCGTCAGGAACGGCGGTCCCATCCGGGCGATATCACGCAGCGGCAGGGTGGGGCGGCGCGGGCGCGGCGGGGCCACGGGAAACACGCCGGGCAGAACTGCAATCCGCTCGCCGCTTTTCCAGCGGTCGATGCGGGCCTGAAAATCGGGGTCGCTCATGTGCCTGTCCTCATTTTCGAGTGTTCAAAGAGCATACGCGTCAAATTCGACGAAAATTTGCGCAAACCGCGACGTTCCGGCGCGGGAAACATGGCTTTGGCCGGATCAGCGGCCGGATCGGCGGCGATTCAGAACCGCTCCGCCCGCAGCACGGCGCAATCAGTGATGCACACGACGCCGATATGGCGTTCGACGACGGCAAAGGCCGCGTCCAGCAACCCATCCAGCCGGTCGGGCCGGATCAGGCAGACCACCTGCACCATGCCGCCCGCGCGTCCCACCTGCCCCTCGCGCGACCAGACGCCCGACCGGCCCGACCCGCCCATCACCGGCAACACGGTCCAGCCGGTCACGCCCGCGCCCGCCAGCGCCTCGGTCAGACGGCGTTCCATCACGGCCTCGATGGTGATTTCGACGCGTTTTGCGGGGTGCATCTGCATGGATCAAGCTCCGTTGAGCGTTTGGGCCAGCCACAGATAGGCGGGCAGGCCGATGGTCAGGTTGAACGGAAACGTCACGCCCAACGACAGCGTCAGGTAAACCGACGGGTTCGCCTCGGGCAGTGCGACCCGCATCGCCGCCGGAACCGCGATATAGCTGGCCGAAGCACCCAGCGTTGCCATCAGCATTACGCCTCCGGTGGACAGCCCCACGCCCGCCCCTGCCAGCGCGCCCAGACCCCCGCCGATCAGCGGCATGATCAGCGCAAAGGCAATGGCGCCGCGATCCAGCACTTTGCCGCCGCCCTGCCGGTTTGCGCGCAAGCCGCGCCCCGCGACCAGCCCCATGTCCAACAGGAACAGGCACAAGACGCCCTTGAATGGCGCGGTGATGAAGGCGGAAATCTCGGTCAATCCCTGCGGCCCGGTGATCCAGCCGATCACAAATGACCCGATCAACAGCACGATGGACCCGTTCAGCAGGATTTCCCGCAGCAGGTCGGGTTCCATCGCCCGTCCTTGACCGTTGCGCGCGACCAGCCACAGCGCAGACAGGATCGCCGGGGCCTCCATGGCGGCGGCGACGGCAACCATATAGCCTTCTGGCCGCAGCCCTGCGGCCTCGGTGACAGAGGTCGCCGCCACAAAGGTCACGATTGAAATCGATCCGTAATGCGCGGCCACCGCCGCCGCATCCAGCACCGATAGGCCCGATATCCGCTGCAACAGCGTAAACGCGATCACCGGCAGGCCAAACGATAACAGCACCCCCGCGCCAATCGCCAGCGCCAGCCCCGCGTCGATGCCGTTTTCCGCCACCGCCACCCCGCCTTTGAACCCGATGGCGAACAACAGGTAGATCGACATGCCCTTGGCCACGGCCTCGGGGATGGTCAGGTCGGACCGCAGCAGCGCCGCCAGCAGGCCAAGCCCGAAACACAGCACCATGGGCGACAACAGGTTGGCGGCGGCAAGGTCAAGCATGGCGGTCCCATCACGTTTGCGCGCATATGGGCACCAAAGTCCCCGGCACAAGCACCGGGACGCGGTTCCCCTTGTTATACCTTGCGAAAATCGCCCAGCACCGGATCAAACCATTCCAGCGAGCCTTCGCCGATATCGGTCCACAGCCCATGCAGGGTCAGGTGGCCGCTGTCCACCGCGTCGCGCAGGAACGGAAAGGTCAGCAGGTTTTCCAGACTGACCAGCACGGCTTGCCGTTCCAGCGCGCGATGTTGGTCGGGGGCGGGCAGATCCTTGATCCGGTCAAAGCCGGGGCGCAGGATATCCATCCACCGCCCGACGAAAGAGGTCTTTTCCATCAGTTCCGGCGCGGTGCCGGTACACATCGCGTGGCACCCCTGCACCCCGCCGCAGGACGAATGGCCCAGCACGATCACATGCGCCACCTTCAGCGCCATCACCGCATATTCCACGGCGGCCGAGGTGCCATGCTGCAACCCGTCGGGTTTGTGCGGCGGCACCAGATTGGCGATGTTGCGGTGGATGAAAAACTCGCCCTGATCCGCGCCAAAGATCGAGGTGACATGCACGCGGCTGTCACAGCAGGAAATCACCATCGCGCGCGGATGCTGGCCATTGTCGGCCAGACGGCGATACCACGCCTGGTTCTCTTGGTACGTGGTGGCTTTCCAGCCCTGGTAACGTTGCACCAGATAGCCGGGCAGGGGTTTGGCGGTGATCATCATGGCCTCGCAGCGGGGTTGATCGGTATTTGCCGAAACTTGCCCGGAAAACAAGGCCGCGCCGGGCAGAAACGGCAAGGATTTGACAAGGGTTTGGGGCGCAATCTGCCACCGGGCCGTGGGGGTCAGAGTGGAAGGGTGGGATTTTGGAACGGGTCACCGTATTGCAAATGACGGAATTCGTCCGCGTGGACGCGGACAGGCTGGGGCAGTTGTATGCACAACTGGGCGAACGCGGCGCAGAAGATGTGGTGTGCCGCGCGATGGAGGAACTGGCCGCGCGGTTAAGCCATACGGATCAGCAATATCGCGGCGGTGATCGGGCGGGCCTGCGCAAAAACGCGCGGTCGCTGGTTGCCATCGCGGAACAGGTGGGGATGCACCTGTTGGCGCGGGTGGCGCAGGATGTCACCACCTGCATTGATGCTGGCGATCCGGTCGCGCTGGGCGCGGTGCAGGCGCGGCTGGTGCGGGTGGGTGAACGATCCCTGTTCGCGGTCTGGGATTTGCAGGATCTGTCGCTGTGATCTGGCCTTGCGGGCGCTGACGGCTGGGTTACGCTGTCGGTCAACGGGCCAAGGGGGATGGATATGGCGATTGAACCACGCTTTGCCGATGCGGGTGATGCGCTGCCCCTGCATGTGGTCACCCCCGATACGCTGGACGCGGTGCTGGCGGGCTTGACCAATGCACAACGCGTTTGGGTCAAGGCATCGGGGTTCGCGCCTGCGATCGGCAAGACCTGTCTGTTGCCGGGGCCGGATGGCGTGATCACCGGCGCGTTGGCGGGCTATGGCGCGGCGGCACAGCGCGCGCGCGGGCGGTTCTCCTTGGCGGGCGCGTTTGCCGCGCTGCCCGGAGGTGTATGGCGGATCGCCTCCGGCCTGCCCGCCGAGGCCGCCAGTGAAGAAGCCCTGGGATGCCTGCTGACCGCCTATGCCTTTGACCGCTATCGCGCGCAGACGCCCGCCACCGCGCGGCTGGCGGCTCCCGACGGCATCGACGCCGCGCGGGTGGAAATCATGGCGGCGGCGGAATGTCTGACCCGCGATCTGATCAACACACCTGCCTCGGACATGGGGCCGGACGCGCTGCATCACGCGGCGGCGGCCTTGGCCGACCGCTATGGCGCGGCGTTTACGGCGGTCGTGGGCGATGACCTGCTGACGCAGAATTTCCCGATGATCCACGCGGTTGGCCGCGCGTCCACCGTCGCCCCGCGGCTTTTGGACCTGCGCTGGGGCAGCGCTGGTCCGCGCCTGACGCTGGTGGGCAAGGGCGTGTGTTTCGACACCGGGGGGCTGGACATCAAACCCGCCGCCTCGATGGGGCTGATGAAAAAGGACATGGGCGGGGCGGCGACCGTGCTGGGTCTGGCGCAGATGATCATGGCGCTGAACCTGCCGGTGCGGCTGCGGGTGCTGATCCCGGCGGTGGAAAATGCCATATCCGGCAATGCCTTCCGCCCGCAGGACATCCTGACCGCGCGCAACGGGCTGACGGTGGAAATCAACAATACCGATGCCGAGGGGCGGCTGGTGCTGGCCGATGCGCTGGCGCTGGGGGCCGAGGAAACCCCCGACCTGATGCTGTCGATGGCGACGCTGACCGGGGCGGCACGGGTGGCGGTGGGGCCGGACCTGGCACCGTTCTTTACCGATGATGAACCGCTTGCCGCCGCGCTGATGGCTGCGATGGGGCCCGCCGCTGATCCGGTCTGGCGGTTGCCGTTCTGGACGCCTTACGAGGCGGACATCGAACCCGGCATCGCCGATCTGGACAACGCGCCGAAGTCGGGCTTTGCGGGCGCGATCACGGCGGCGCTGTTCCTGCGGCGTTTTGTCGGCCCGACCCGTTACGCGCATTTCGACATCTATGGCTGGCAACCCAGCGCCGCCCCCGCGCGCCCCAAGGGCGGGCTGGGCATGGGCGCGCGCGCCATCCTGACCGCCTTGCCCGCCGTGCTGGAGATCTGACGCATGGACCGCCGCCAGACCCCCGCCAATGGCCGCGTTGCAGCGGCGCATCTGCGGGGCAAGGTCACGGCGGAACGGTTCGTGAAAGGTGAGGCGCGGCGTGTCGCGGTGCCCGTCGCGGACCTGTTGCATGAACCGCACGGGCGGCGCGAACGGCAGGTGCTGCTGGGCGATCCGCTGACGGTGTTCGAACGCCGCGAGGGCTGGGCCTTTGTGCAATCGGGCAAGGATGGCTATGTCGGCTATCTGCGCGCGGGGCAATTCGACGACCGCGCCGACCCGTCGCATTGGGTCACGGCGGCGGCGACGCATCTCTATCCCGAACCCGATATGAAACGCATCGAACGCGCCCGCCTGCCATTCGGTGCGCGGCTGGCCGTGGTGGCCGAGGCGAACGCGCGGTTTCTGGAAACCGAAGACGGCTTTGTGCCGCGCGCGCATCTGGCCGCGCTGGATTGGCATTTCCGCGATCCGGTCGCGGTGGCGCTGCTGTTTCTGGGCACACCCTATCTGTGGGGCGGCAACAGCCGCGACGGCATCGACTGTTCCGGGCTGGTGCAGGCGGCCTGTCTGGCCTGTGGCATCGCCTGTCCGGCAGACAGCGATCAACAGGCCGAAACAGCGGGGCAACCGCTGTCAGATGCCGCGCCGCTGCAACGCGGCGATCTGGTGTTCTGGAAGGGGCATGTGGCAATGGTCGTCACGCATAACCGCCTGATCCACGCCAACGCGCATCACATGGCGGTGGCCTGCGAACCCCAGGACGAGGCCGAGGCCCGCATCGCCGGTCAAGGTAATGGCCCGGTCCTGACACGGCGGCGGCTGATTGCCTGAGGCGGCGCGCACGCCTATACCCACGCGACATATCCGGAGAATTGACCATGGCGACGCCTCCAAAACTGTTGGCCGACAAGGCGATGGCACAAGTCCGCGCGGGCCAGTTCAACGCGGCCTTCAAGACCGCGCGCGGGGCGGCCAAAGAGCATCCCAAGGAAAGCTTTTTTCCCAACCTCTGCGGTCTGGCCTTGGTGCAAAGCGGTGAATTGCGCGAAGCGATCGACTGGTTCCGCAAGGCGCTGCGCCTGTTGCCCGGCAACGTTGATGCCCAGAACAACCTGATCCAGACCTATGCATCCTTGGGGGAAACCGACCGCGCGCTGGACCTGATCGCCAAGGTGCTGCCCAAGCGGGCCGATGCGAATGTGTTGCTGTATCTCAAGGCGATGGCGCTGAACGCCGCCGGACGGCTGGTCGAGGCAAAGGCGGTGCTGGACGACCTGATCGCCGCCTATCCGACCGAGGCGCGCGCCTGGAACCTGCGCGGCACGGTGCGGTTTGGGCTGGATGAAGAACTTGAGGCGCTGGCGGATCATCAACAGGCGCTGCGGCTGAAACCGGCATCGCCGGATGTACTGGTCAACCTTGCGTTGTTGCTGTCGCGCGCCGGACAGATGGAGGCCGCGCTGGAGGCGGCGCAAAAGGCGCGGGCCTTGGCCCCGGACTATGACCTTGCCATCATGCGCGAAGCAGTGATCCTGAACGAGATGGGCCAGACCGAAGCGGCGACAGCCGCGTTTCGCGCCGTGTTAGCCTTGCGTCCGGACGATGCAGAGGCCCTGCTGGAAATGGCGCAAATCGCCCAAGGCGAGGAACTGGCGCGGGTGGAGGCCCATATTGATCAGCTTTTGGCGCGGATGAAAGGTGATGGCATTGACCGCGCCTATCTGTTGATCGCCAAAGGGCGTATGGCGTTAAAGGCGGGCGACCGGGCGGCAGCGGATCGGCATTTTGCCGCTGGAAACCCGGTGCATGCCCGTGCGAAACCGTTCAACGTGGCGCGCGCCGACGCCGAGATGGCCGACACGCTGGCGCTGTTTCCCGACAGTTACATCGCCCCCGACGCGCCGCCCCTGATCACGCCGCGCCCGATCTTTGTGCTGGGCCTGCCCCGGTCGGGCACCACCCTGACCGAACAGGTGCTGTCGGCGCACCCCGCTGTGCATGGCGCAGGCGAATTGCCCTGGATCGGGCGCGCGGCGCGGGCGGCGGCCACATCGGGCCGCCCGTTCGACGCGGCGGCGGCGCGGGATTTCGTTGCGGCCTATGCGCAGGGCCTGCCGCAGATGCCGGGGGATGCGCGGGCCTTCGTGGACAAGATGCCCGGCAATTACAAGAGCTTGGGCTATATCGCCGCCGCGATGCCGGAGGCGGTGGTGATTTCGGTGCGCCGCGATCCGCGCGATATTGCGCTGTCGATGTGGCAGACGCCGTTTGGGTCCGACCGGATGGCGTTCACCTTTGATCAGGGGTGGATGGCGCGCGAGTTGAACGAATATGCCCGCGTCATGGCGCACTGGGTGCGGCTGTTCCCCGGACGGTGCGTTGAATTGCACTATGAAACACTGGTGACGGATATCGACGGCGAAAGCCGCCGACTGGCCATGGCCTGTGGGCTGGATTGGGTGCCCGACATGGCGCGCCCGCATGAAAACGCCAAGGCGGTGCGCACGGCCAGCCTGCAACAGGTGCGTCAGCCGGTGTCAGCGCGGTCTGTCGGTGGCTGGCGGCGACATGCGGATGCCTTGGCCGACCTGATCGCGGCGCTGGACCCGGCGCTGTGGCCCGATCTGCCCGCGTGAAAACCGGTCCAAGCTGAAAACGGCATCATACAAAAAGAAAGGGCAGGTCTTGCGACCTGCCCCCCTTTGATGTGGTCAAGTTCTGACGGATCAGAAGTTGAACGTAACACCGAGGTCTGCGCGGTTGATGCCGTGGTCGGTCGAGAAACCGCCAACCAGGGTTGCGCCGCCACCCAGCGAGTGCTCGACTTCCAGGCCATAGGCGACTTCGTCACGGCCAGCGCGGCCTTTGAAGTTGTCGTCCAGAGCGACGAACGCGCCAACCTTGGTTGCTGCGCCGATCTTGTAGGATGCAGCCAGAGCTGCCGACAGTTGGCCTTCCTGGTCTTCTGCAACAGCGGCTGCGACGCCGACGTTACCGAACGAGCCCGAACCACCCAAGGTCCATTCAACGTCGTTTGCGCGCGACGAGTCGTTGTAGCCAGCTGCGATGGTGAAGCCCTGCAGCTTGTACGCCAGAACGATTTCGGTACGATCCAGGCCCTTGGTCGAGTTCGACAGGTGCGCGGTGAAATCGCCAACCGAGTAGATCACTTCGACGCCGTTACGGCCACGGCCAGCCGACGAATAGGTGTCCGAACCGAAGTTCGACACAACGTTGGCCCAGTTCAGGCCCGACAGACCGAACTGGCCACCGGCGTAGACTTCGCCGTTGGTGTCGATTGCGCCCAGGATGTTGCCGACGCCCAGGGTCAGGCCGCCCGACGACACGGTGAAGCGCGGCGAGTTGACCAGACCAACGGACGAGTCGGTGCCAGCGTCGTCCGACTGGATACGCAGACGAGCGCCGAACTTGATGCCGCCGTCAGCTTCGGTCGAACCGTCGATGGTCAGGCGGAAACGCGATTCCAGGCGGGTTTCGGGAACTGCATTTTCGATGTACAGGACGCCGAAACGGCCCAGACCGGACAGTTTCACTTCGGCAGCGGCCATACCAGCGGTGGCAACCAGCGCGGTGGTGGCGAGAAGAATCTTTTTCATCTTGTTTCCCTCGGAGTTTCTAACAAGCGCCCCACAACGGTTCATCCGCAATGGGTATGCAGTGTGTTTCTCTCCAATCGGGGGGGCATTGCAAGCGACGGGCCGGATGCGGCGGGATTGCGGCGCTAAATGGTGCAGCTTTGCCACAGTCCTTGTCACGGCGGCGGCAAGCGCGCAAAAACCTGCCGATGCGCTGGCCCCCGCGCGGTGCGGCCCTGCGCAGTGACATTCGTCTTGCCCCACTGCACCCCGTTCGTTACCACGACATACAATATGAAAAGCCGGGTTTTGCCATGACTGTCACGCGCCACTGGAAGATCGCCGTTATGTTGGGACTGGTTCTGGTGACCGCTGCCTGTGGGCGCGGCCCGTTGTTCGGGTCGTCCGCCCAGCCAGAAGAACAGGACGCGCGTCGCAACACGGGTGTTGAACGCTCGCGCGATGAAGAGGGTGATGGCACAACGATCTGGGACCTGTTCCGCCCCAGCAACCCCGACGTTGAAGTCAAGGTTAACAAGTACCTGTGGAACGCCTCGCTCGAAGTGCTGAATTTCCTGCCGGTGCAGACGGTTGACCCGTTCACGGGCGTGATCGTGATGGGGTATGGTGTGCCGCCCGGCGGTGGCCGGTCCTATCGCGCGACCGTGTTCGTCAAGGATCCGGCGCTTGAGGCGCGTTCATTGGTGGTGTCGTTGCAGTCACAGGGCGGGGCCGCCGTGGCCCCCGGCACGCAGCGCGCGGTCGAGGATGCGATCCTGTCGCGCGCGCGGCAGTTGCGGATTGCCGACCGGGGTCTGTAACCCATCTAACGCCGCGACATCGCCAGCCGCAGCAGCACCCGTTCCACCAGCGCCATCGCTGGCGCGGTCTGACCTGCGGATCGCAGCGTCAGGTCGGTGTCGATGATCTGGCGCAGCGCGGATTCGAGGTCCGTTACACCCCACATCTGCACCTGCCGGATCATCCGGTCACGGCGCGGACCGAATACCGGCGGGCGCATCCGCGACAGGCCCGCCGCCGCGCCGCCCGGATCAGAGGCCGCCGCGTGCAAGGCCCGGAAATGCCGCGCCGCCCCCAGGATCAGCGCCACGGGTTGCACACCCTGGGTCTGCAACTGCTGCAACAGCGCGCCAAGCGCCGCCGGATCGCGTTCCGCCACGGCGTTCAGCGCGGCATCCATATCGGTGTCCACCGTCGCGGGCGCAACGGCAGCGATGTCGGCGGGGGTCAACGCGGACGCATCGCCCATCTTGTACAGCACCAGCTTTTCCAGCGTCTGGCGGAAATCGCCGGGGGGCAGATCGCGCGCCAGATCGGACAGATCCTGCATCACGTTGCCCGGAATATCGCGCAACCCCGCGCGCGCCAGCTCTGCGGCGATTTCTTCGCGCGAGGGCGGATCGTCATAAAGTGCGATGGCGGGGGCGCTGCGGTGGCCTTCGAACAGCTTGCGCAGTTTCGATGTCGGCGGCAGTTGGCCTGCGGTGACCACGATCTGCGCATCACCCGCCCGCCAATCCGCCAGCGCGGCAGCCACCGCGTCAAAGGCGCCATCATTCGCGTCTTCGACAAAGACCGCGCGCGGACCGGGGAAAAACCCCACCGCCTTGACCGCATCCAGCAGCGCCGCCGGATCGCGCCGCAGGTCATTGCCCGCCATCCGGGTCAACCGCATCTCTGTATCCGCCGCAGGCCCCGCGATGATCAGCAGCACCTCTTGACGCTTCAGCGCCACCTTCATCGCGTCGCCGCCATAGATCAGCAGACCGGGCGCGGCAGGATCGGGCCTTGCGATGAATTTCAGCGCGGCGGCCCCCGAAAGTTTCATGACAGGTTCATTCCGGCAGGCTTGGCGCGCGCGTCAACAACTGCGCCACGATCTGATCCGCCATGATCACCGCCAGCCGTTCGCGGGCATCGCGCGCGGCGGCAAGCGTTGCCACCGTGGTCCCGGTGGTGGAATATCCGGTAAAAGACGAAGTCTGATCCTGCGCCAGCACGGCCCCGGTGCCCAGATCGCGCAGCACCCAGGTCGCCGCCCCCACCAGCTTGTAGCGTTCGATGAAATTGGTCGCGGTCAGCGCGCTGAGTTCTTCGGTCATGCTCACGGTCAATGTCAGGCCATAGCGCGGCGCATCGCTGCGGCCCAGCCGGTCCTCGATCCGCCGCGTCAGCAGATAGGCATCGCGGTTACCGGGGTCATCAATCAGAACCGTGCCGCGCAGCCCCTGCGCCGCACCTTCGGGGCCGAACGACGGTTCAAACCCGCAGCCCGCAAGGGCAAGCGCAGCGATCAGAACGGCGCGGCGGTCACACCACCACATTGACGATCCGTCCCGGCACCACGATCACCTTTTTCGGTGTGGCCCCTTCCAGTGCGCGGATCACCGCCTCATGGGCCAGCACGATCCGTTCCACCTCGGCCACGGCCATGTCGGCGGGCACGCTGATTTCCGCGCGGCGCTTGCCGTTGATCTGAATGGGCAGGGTCACGGTGTCATCTTTCAACAGCGCCGGGTCGGCCTTGGGCCATTCGGCCGCCGCGCACAGGCCCGCGCCGCCCAGCATCGCCCACAGTTCCTCGGCGATATGGGGCGTCATGGGGGCCATCAGTTGCGCCAGCACCCGTGCCGCCTCTTTGCGCGCCGCACCGCCCGCCGTGGTCTTTTGCAGCGTGTTGGTAAAGGCATACAGCCGCGCGATGGCGGCGTTGAAGCCGAAACTTTCCAGCGATTTCGTCACGTCGTCGATGGTCTTGTGCAGCGCGCGGCGCAGTGTGTCATCATCCGCCGTCACGTCATCGGGCATCGCGGCAATCTCGGCGCAGATGCGGAACACGCGGGCGAGGTGCTTGGCGGTGGCATCCGCGCCCGATGCCGTCCATTCCACGTCACGTTCCGGCGGGCTGTCGGACAGCACGAACCAGCGCGCGGTATCGGCCCCATAGCTGGATACGATGCTGACCGGGTCCACCACGTTCTTCTTCGATTTCGACATCTTGGCCGACGGGATGATTTCGACCGCCGCGCCGGTGGCTTTCAGCACGCCGTTTTCCACCTCTTCGGGCAGGTGATAGATGGGGCGTCCCTGCGCGTCGCGGGTCTGGTAGATTTCATGCGTGACCATGCCCTGGGTGAACAGCGCATCGAACGGCTCGCGCGCCGCCTCGGGCAGATGCCCGGTCAGGTGCATGGCGCGGGCAAAGAACCGGGCATACAGCAGGTGCAGGATCGCATGTTCCACCCCGCCGATATACTGGTCCACGTTCATCCAATAGGCGGCATCGGCGGCGTCCGTGGGTGTCGCCGCATCGGGCGCGGTAAAGCGGGCGTAATACCAACTGCTGTCCACGAACGTATCCATCGTGTCGGTTTCCCGCCGCGCGGGCGCGCCGCAGGACGGGCAGGCGCAGTTCCGCCATGTGGGATGCCGGTCCAGCGGGTTGCCGGGCACGTCGAATGTGACGTCATAGGGCAGTTCGATGGGCAGGTTCGCTTTGGATTCGGGCACCACGCCGCAGGTGGCGCAATGCACCACCGGGATCGGACAGCCCCAATAGCGTTGCCGCGACAGCCCCCAGTCGCGCAGGCGGAATTTCGTCACGCCATGGCCGACGCCCTGACCTTCGCAAAATGCGATGGCAGCATCGACAGCATCCGCGCCGGTCTGCACATCAGGCCCCGCGAAACCACGGATATAGCGCACGGGTTCGGTTTTCGGCGGCACATAGGCGGTCTTGCCATTTTCAGCCCGCACATGCCCCGCCTCGTCCAGCGGCACGAACACATCCGTCACCGGCAGGCCGTATTTGCGGGCAAAGTCGATGTCGCGCTGGTCATGCGCGGGGCAGCCGAAAATCGCGCCGGTGCCATAATCCATCAGGATGAAATTCGCGATCCAGACCGGCAGGTGCCAATCCGGGTCAAACGGGTGGCGCACCGTCAGGCCGGTGTCATAGCCCAGCTTTTCCGCCGTCTCGATCGCCTCTTCGGTGGTGCCGCCCTTGCGCGCGTCAACACAGAACGCGGCCACGGCGGGGTCATGCCGTTCCAGCGCGCGTGCCAGCGGATGGTCGGGCGAGATGCCGACGAATGACGCGCCCAACAGGGTGTCGGGGCGGGTGGTATAGACCTCGATCCGGTCATGGCCATGCGATTCAGTCGTCAGGCCAAAGGCAAACTGCAACCCGCGCGACCGCCCGATCCAGTTGGCCTGCATCAGTTTCACCTTGGCGGGCCAGTTATCCAGACCGTCCAGCGCGTCCAAGAGATCGCCCGCCATGTCGGAAATCTTGAAGAACCATTGCGTCAGTTCCCGCCGTTCGACATCGGCCCCCGACCGCCAGCCCTTGCCGTCGATCACCTGTTCGTTGGCCAGCACGGTCATATCGACCGGGTCCCAGTTCACCACCGCGTTCTTGCGATAGACCAGCCCCTGTTCCAGCATGTCGAGGAACAGCGCCTGCTGCTGGCCATAATAGTCCGGGTCGCAGGTGGCAAATTCGCGGGTCCAGTCGATGGACAGGCCCAAGGGTTTCATCTGCGCGCGCATGTCGGCGATATTCTGATAGGTCCAGTCCTTGGGATGGCCGCCAATCGCCATCGCGGCGTTTTCGGCGGGCATGCCGAAGGCGTCCCAGCCCATCGGGTGCAACACGTTGAACCCGTTGGAGATCTTATACCGCGCGATCACGTCGCCCATGGTGTAGTTGCGCACATGGCCCATGTGGATGCGGCCCGACGGGTAGGGGAACATTTCCAGCACATAATATTTCGGCTTGTCCACTGTGCGCGTGGCGCGGAACAGTCCGGCCTGGTCCCAGGCCTGTTGCCATTTGGCTTCGATATCAGCGGCGGCATAGCGCGACATGGATGGTCCCCCGGTTTGCGGCCCCGTGATATTGCGGATGCGCGCGCGGGTCCAGTGCGGCGCGGCGGAAATCCCGGCTTGGCCCCCGGCATCCGCCCTGCGTATAAAGACGCAAAAGCGGGGGCAGGCATGGATATCCTTTTCATCCACCAGAATTTTCCGGGGCAGTATAAACATCTGGCCCCCGCATTGGTAAAGGCGGGGCATCGCTGTGTGTCGCTGACGCTGCGGGTCAAGGAACCGCAGGTTTGGCAAGGCGTGCGCCTGATCCCCTATGCAATCAAGCGCGAACCGGGCAAGGGCGTGCATCCCTGGCTGGTGGATACCGAAACCAAGGTCTTGCGCGGCGAGGCCTGCTGGCGCGCGGCGCTGGAGTTGAAGGCGCAGGGCTTTACCCCCGACCTGATCGTCGGCCACCATGGCTGGGGCGAGTTGATGTTTTTGCGCGATGTCTGGCCGGGGGCGCGGATCGGGCTGTATTGCGAATTGTATCACCGCACCGATGATGGCCACATGGGGTTTGACCCGGAATTTCAGCCGGTCATCACCCCGGACCAGTTCCTGCGCATCCGGATGAAGAACCTGAACAACCTGATCCATCTGCCGCTCTTGGACGCAGGCATCAGCCCGACCGCGTTTCAGGCTGATACCTTTCCGCCCGCGTTTCGCGACCGGATCAGCGTGATCCATGACGGCATCGACACGCCCGCCGTGCGCGCGAACCCGGCGGTGCGGTTCGAACTGGGGGGGCGTGTTCTGACCCGCGAGGACGAGGTGATCACCTTCGTCAACCGCAATCTGGAACCCTATCGCGGCTATCACGTGTTCATGCGCGCGCTGCCGCGTCTTCTGCGCGAACGGCCCAAGGCGCAGGTGCTGATCGTTGGCGGCGACGAGGTGAGTTACGGCGCCAAGCCGCCCGGCGACAAAAGCTGGAAACAGATATTCATCGACGAAGTGCGGGGGCAGATTTCGGATGCCGACTGGGCGCGGGTGCATTTTCTGGGCCGCATCCCCTATGACCGCTTCCTGCGGCTGTTGCAGGTGGCCCGCGTGCATGTCTATCTGACCTACCCCTTTGTGCTGTCATGGTCATTGTATGAGGCGATGGCGTCCGAAGCCGCGATCGTCGCCAGCGATACCGCTCCGGTGCGCGAGGCGATCACCGATGGCCAGACCGGGCTCTTGGTGGATTTCTTTGACCGCGAGGGGATCGTGGACAAGGTCTGCGCCCTGCTGGAGGACGCCGATCTGCGCGCGCATCTGGGCCGCGCGGCGCGGGCGCATGTGGTGGGCGGCTATGATCTGATGCAGCATTGCCTGCCGGAACAGTTGCACTGGATCGACCGGCTGGCGGCGATGGAACCGGGCGTGGTCGGGGATTGAGGCGTTGCAGGGGGGCGCTGCCCCCCGCCCGTGCCGGGCGCCCCCCGGGGATATTTGGGGCAAGATGAAGCCAAAACGCGGTGCGATAGCGCTGGCAAATGCGCCTGACCTGCGCTGATCTGACGGCGGAGCAGGGAACAGGAGGAATCATCTTGTATGAAGTCATTGGCGGTGTGCAGAGCCGCGCCTTTCGGGTGCTGTGGATGCTGGAGGAACTGGGCCAGCCCTACAGCCATCTGAACGTGAAACCACATTCGGCCGAGGCGCGCGCGGCCAACCCGTCGGGCAAGGTGCCGGCGCTGCGGGTGGACGGGCATTGCCTGACCGACAGTTCCGCGATCCTGACGTATCTGGCCGACAAGCATGGGCAATTCACCCATCCGGCGGGCAGTATCGCACGCGCCGAACAAGACGCGCTGTTGCATCTGATCCTGGACGAGATGGACGCGGTGCTATGGACGGCGGCGCGGCACAGTTTTATCCTGCCCGAGGCGCAGCGGGTGCCCGAGGTAAAAGTCTCGCTCAACTGGGAATTTCAGCGCAACATCCAGCGGCTGTCCGAACGGCTGACGGGGCCGTTCCTGATGGGCGAGACGATGACCGTGCCGGATTTTGTCGCCACCCATTGCCTGAACTGGGCCTATGCCGCGAAATTCCCGGTCGAGGATGCGAAACTTCTGGCCTATGCCAAGGCGATGCGCGGGCGCGACGCGTTCAAGCGCGCGGCGGGCAAGGCGTAAGGTCAGCCGGTCAGGCCGTGAATGAAACGCTGGGCTTCGGGCGTGTGCGGATGGTCGAACACGGCTTGTGTCGGGCCGATTTCCAGCAGGCGGCCCATGTGGAAATACGCCACGCGGTCGGCGATGCGGCGCGCCTCCATCATTGAATGGGTGATGACGATCAGGGCGTGATCGGCCTTCAGCTCCATCATCAACTCTTCGACCCGCGCCGTGGCGATGGGGTCGATGGACCCGGTGGGTTCGTCCATCAACAGGATCTCGGGTTTTGTGGACAGCGCGCGCGCGATGCAGAGCCGCTGCTGTTGCCCGCCAGACAGGGCGGTGCCGTCCATGCCGTGCAATTCATCCTTGACCTCGTCCCACAGATGGGCGCGGCGCAGGCAATCCTCGACATGGGCGGCCAGATCGGCGCGGGTGCGCATCAGCCCGTGCAGGCGCGCGCCATAGGCGACGTTTTCAAACACCGACATCGGAAACGGGTTGGGCTTTTGCGCCACCCAGCCAAAATGCCGCCGCAGCACCGTGGGGTCAATGTCGGGGGCGTGGATATCCTTGCCGTCCAACATGATGTGGCCCGTCTGCCGCGCGCCCCGGATGTGGTCCTGCATCCGGTTCAGGCAGCGCAGCGCGGTGGATTTGCCGCAGCCGGACGGCCCGATCAGGGCGAGGATTTCGTTGGGATAAAGCGCGAAGCTGACATCTTGCAGCGCCTGTTTGTCGCCATACCAGAAATTCAGGTCGCGCACCGTGATCAGCGGATCGGCATTGCGGCGCAGATGGGCGTCGTGTTGAAACATCGGTGCCTCCCGGAAACCCTGGCACATCCTGATCACGATTTGCCCGCCGCTGTCTTGATCCAGATCGCCCAATCGGGAATTTCACAAAACCTTCATGGTTCGCGAAAACCCGTCATGCGCCATAGCGCGCCAGAAACGTGTCAACCGCGCCCCGGATCACGCGGTCCACCTCGGGACGGCTGAATTTGGTCTGGATGCCGAACACCGCGCGCATCCACAGCTGCGTCTTGCACAGTTCGGCAAACTGATCCGCCGCCAGCGGGATATCGTCGATGTGCAGCTTGCCCGCCGCAACCGCCTCGGTCAGATATTCGGAAATGCGGTCATGGCCCAGACGCGGGCCGCTGTCATAGAACGCGCGCGCCAGTTCTGGGAAACGCTCAGACTCGGACATGCAGACCCGGAACACCGCCTGCGCGAAATCCGACAGCACAAATCCCACGATATGGCGCGCGACCTGTTCCAGCACCTGTTCCGGGGCGGCATCGCGCGGGATGTCGGCCACGGCGGTTTCGGCCTGTCGGTTACATTCGTTGCGCACCACCGCGACAAACAACTGCGCCTTGTCGGGGAAATAGGAATAAAGGGTTGCCTTGCTGACCCCGGCGGCGCGGGCGATTTCATCGACGGACGCGGCCTCGAATCCCTGTGTCATGAACACCTGCCGCGCGCCGTCCAGCACCTGGTCGAATTTCCGGCCGCGGCGGGACGAGGGGGCAGGCAGGGACATCGGGTTCCTCTCAGGGCTGGGGGACAATAGACCTGTTAGTTCAGTTTCGGCAAGCCGCGCGGGCGGGACGGTCCGGCAGGGCTTGTCACCGTGACGGGCGCGGAATAGTTTAGAATCAATCTAAATCGGAGAGCCATCATGCCGTTGTTCAGCTATCGCCGCCAATTCCGCGACCTGTCCGAGGCCGAGGTGCTGGCGCTGGCGATCTCCTCCGAAGAGGATGACGCGCGCATCTATCGCAGCTATGCGGCGCGGCTGGTGGCGGAATATCCCGACACGGCGCGGATTTTCGATGGCATGGCGGCAGAAGAGGATTTGCACCGCCAGCGCCTGATCGACTTGTTTCGTCGCCGGTTCGGCGAGATGATTCCCCTGATCCGGCGCGAACATGTCGCGGGGTTTTATGCCCGCCGCCCGGTGTGGTTGATGAAAACCCTCAGCCTGGACCAGGTGCGCGCCGAGGCGGCGGCGATGGAACAGGCGGCAGAGCATTTCTACCTGACCGCCGCCAAGGCAACATCGGATGCGGGCACCCGCAAGCTGTTGGGCGATCTGGCGGCGGCCGAGGCCGGACACCGCCACCGGGCCGGGACATTGGAAGCTGCCAGCCTGACGCCCGACGCCCGCGCCGACGAAGACCGCGCCGAACACCGCCAATTCGTGCTGACCTGGGTGCAGCCGGGGCTGGCGGGGCTGATGGATGGGTCGGTGTCGACGCTGGCCCCGATCTTTGCGGTGGCCTTTGCCACGCAGGACACCTGGACCACGTTTCTGGTGGGGCTGGCGGCCAGCGTCGGCGCGGGGATTTCGATGGGCTTTACCGAGGCCGCATCCGACGACGGGCAATTGTCGGGGCGCGGGTCACCTGTGAAGCGCGGCATTTCGGCGGGGTTGATGACCACCATCGGCGGGCTGGGCCATGCGTTGCCCTATCTGATCCCGGATTTCTGGACCGCGACGATCACGGCTATGGTGGTGGTGTTCGTGGAATTGTGGGCGATTGCCTGGATCCAGAACCGTTACATGGAAACCCCGTTCTGGCGCGCGGCGTTTCAGGTGGTGCTGGGCGGCGCTTTGGTGTTTGCCGCAGGTGCGTTCATCGGCGGCGGTTGACCTGCCCGACACGCGCATGAAAAAGGGGCGCCGTCGCGGGCGCCCCTTTCCGTTTATCAGGCAGGTCAGCCGATCAGCGCGTTGTCGTCACGCTTGATCGCGATGATGGCCGATTGCGGCAGGCCATTGCCCGTGGGCCACGAACCACCGGGGTGCTGGATGCCGACGAACATGGTGCGCCGGTCGGCGGACCATGTCAGGCCGGTGACCTCGCTGTCCTTCGGGCCGGTCAGGAAACGCGCGATTTCGCCGGTGACGGGGTCGCCTGCCAGCATCTGGTTATTCCCCATGCCGGCATAATCGCCTTCGTTGCTGTCTTCGCCATCGGTCTGGATCCAGACCAGACCGGTCGAGTCGATCTGCATCCCGTCAGGCGAATTGAACATGTTGCCCTGCGTCACGTTCGGCGACCCGGCATAGGGCGTGCCCGCATGCACGGTCGGGTTGCCCGCCATGACATACAGATCCCAATCGAACGTCGCCGCCGCGTGGTCATCGCCATGCGCGCGCCAGCGCACGATCTGGCCAAAGTTGTTCTTGGCGCGCGGGTTGACCGGGTTCGGGTCCATCACGTCGCCGCCCGCATTGGCGCGCGGCTTGCCCGCGTCATCGGTGGCACCCCGGCGCGCGTTGTTGGTCAGGCAGCAATAGGCCTCGATCGCCAGCGGGTTGACGGCGACCCATTCCGGGCGGTCCATCGTGGTGGCGCCGACCTTGGACGCGGCGGTGCGGGTGAACACCAGGATTTCCGGCAAGGTCATGCCGGTCGCCGCAGGCGTCAGCGCGACCCATTCGCCCTTGCCGTCCTCGGTGAACTTGGCCACCGACAGCACACCGTCATCCAAGAGGCCGTCGGTCGAACCGCCCGGGGTATAGATGCCGTTCGACACGAAGCGATACAGGAATTCGCCACGCTCGTCGTCGCCCATATAAACCACGATCCGGCCATCGGCGGCCAGCACCACTGCGGCGTTTTCATGCTTGAAGCGGCCAAGGCCGGTGTGCTTGACCGGCACGCTGTCCGGCTTGGTCGGGTCGATTTCGACGATATAGCCCGCGCGATGGGGTTCATTCGGGTTCTTGGCGGTATCAAAGCGCGCGTCATGCACGTGATACTGATAGCGGAAGCCTTCGGCGGTGATGCCATAGCGCTTGTAGCCCGCCGCGACCGCGGGGTCATAGGTCGCGTCCGCATTGGTGGACCCGAAGTAGCCGTTGAAGTTTTCCTCGCAGGTCAGGTAGGTGCCCCACGGCGTGCGGCCCGAGCCACAGTTGTTCATGGTACCCAGCGACAGGGTGCCGGTCTGGTCGGCCTCGGTTTTCAGCAGGTCATGACCGGCGGCGGGGCCGACGATCTGCATCGGTGTGTTGTGGTGGATGCGGCGATTGAAGGGGCTGTCCTTGACCACGGTCCAGCCCGCGTCGGTTTCCGCGATTTCCATCACGGTGACGCCCTGCAACTGCTGCAGTTTCAGCACGTCACCGGCATTGGCCGGCGCGCCATCCTGTGCGGCGGGCAGGTTGATCTTGTTGTTCACGTATTCATGGTTGATCGCGATGATCTGCCGGCCCTGGAAGCTGAACAGTTCCATGCCATCGGTGTTTTCGCCGAAGATGCGGTCGGATTTGTCAACCGCGCCGCCTTCGGTCACGTCATAGCCATCGGCATCCGAGAACAGCGCGTCGCCCCACTTGGCCACCACGTTCCACGAATAGCCTTCGGGCACATGCACGTCGAAATCTGTCTGCATCGCGATAGGCGTAAACGCGAAACGCGACACAGCGGCCTGCGCCTGTGCCGAGGTCGAATTCAGCAGGCCAGCGCCCATCACGGCGGCACCCGATCCAAAGGCCAACAGGCCCGACAGGAACCCGCGGCGCGAGATCGCAGCCTCGACCACGCGGTCGAAATCATTGGTCGCGGGACGCGGGAAATTCAGTTCGTCCCATTCGTCGGCGGAAAGGTCTTGAATATCGATCTGGTGGTCAGACATGGTTGGCCTCCTGGTTGACGTCCGCAGCAATTTTGCGGCCCAACGTTACAACTGGATGACGAATCGCCTGCCTGCGTCAGATGATCTCGTCCTCGTCCAGCAGGGCCGGTGTATCCAGCGGCGGGGCGATCAGGCCAGAGGTCCGGTCCGGCACCGCGATATGGAACAGCGCGTCGCCCTCGTTGACGATGGGCAGATGCGACCGCCCGATGATGATGCCGGTTTCGGGCGCAGCAAGCGGCACATCCACCAGACCGAACGGGTCAGACACCGTGCCCAGCAGCGCGCCACCCTCGACCAGATCGCCGATGGTGCGATGCGTGCGGATCAACCCGCCCGCAGGCGCGCGCACCCAATAGGACCGGTTGCAGGTGACGGGGGGCACCGTCGGGCGCGGGATGCCGCGCGCCGGGATCATGCCAAGGGCGGCCATCACCGACAGGATGCCCGCCACACCGGTCCGGGCCGCGCCCTCGTCGAACCGCAGCCCCTCGCCCGCCTCATACAGCAAGACATCAACACCCGACGCCTCGGCCACCAACCGCAATGACCCCTCGCGCAGTTTGGATTGCAGGATGACCGGGGCACCAAAGGCCCGCGCCAGGTCCAGCAGACGCGGGTTGCCCGGTGTCAGGCGCAGCTGCGGCAGGTTGCTGCGCTGGACCGCCGCCGAATGCAGGTCGATACCGAACGAACACCGCAGCACCACCTGTGTCAAAAAGATATGCGCCAGCCGCGCCGCCAGACTGCCCGACGCCGACCCCGGAAACACCCGGTTCAGGTCGCGCCGGTCGGGCAGATAGCGGGATTGATTGAGAAACCCGAAGGTATTGACGATGGGCACCGCCAAAAGCGTGCCCGCCATCCCCTTGAGTTGTGGCGCTTTCAGCAGGCGGCGGACGATTTCGACCCCGATCACCTCGTCGCCATGGATCGCGGCAGAGACAAAGATCACCGGGCCGGGGCGTCGCCCATGCACCACATGCACCGAAATCGTCACCGGCGTGTGGTCGGACAACACCGATACCGGCAATTCGACCGTGCTGCGTGTTCCGGGGGCGATGTCGCGCCCGGCAATCTGAAACGCGCCCCGTGGGGTCATCCTTTGCCCTTTGTCCTTGTGTGACCGGGTTCGGCGTTTTTCTCGATGAACGCGATGATGCGCTCTGCCACGTCGATCCCTGTCGCCTTTTCGATGCCTTCCAGACCGGGGGACGAATTGACCTCCATCACCACCGGTCCGTGGTTGGACCGCAACATGTCCACCCCGCAGACATTCAGCCCCATCGACCGGGCCGCGCGCAAGGCGGTTGCGCGTTCTTCGGTGGATAATTTGATGACTTTGGCCGATCCGCCCCGGTGCAGGTTGGATCGAAATTCACCATCTGCCCCTTTTCGCATCATCGCGGCGACGATCTTGCCGCCGACGACAAAGGCGCGGATGTCGGATGCGCCCGCCTCCTTTATGTATTCCTGCACCATGATGTTCACCTCGGCGCTGCGGAACGCCTCGATCACCGATGTGGCGGACCGTTCGGTATCGGCCAGAACGACGCCGATCCCTTGCGTGCCTTCCAAGAGCTTGATCACCACGGGGGCACCGCCCGCAAGGCGGATCACCTCTTCGGTCTGTTTCGGGTCATAGGCAAAAGTCGTGACCGGCAGGCCGATGCCGTCCCGCGCCAGCAGTTGCATCGACCGCAGCTTGTCGCGGGACCGCCCGATGGCCACGCTTTCGTTCAGGGGATAGACGCCCATCATCTCGAACTGCCGCAGAACGGCGAGGCCATAGAACGTCACCGAAGCCCCGATGCGCGGGATCACCGCGTCATAAACCGGCAGCTTTTCGCCATTGTAATACACTTCCGGGCGGCGCGACACGATGTTCATATAGCATCGCAGCGTATTAATTATATCGAATGTATGGCCGCGCGCCTCTGCCACCTCTTTCAGCCGCCGGTGGGAATACAGCGTCGGATTGCGCGCCAGCATGGCAATTTTCATGGGATGACCTTTCGGGGTCTGCGTGGCTTTTTGGGTTTCGGCGCGCGGGGGCGGGGTGGGCCTGCCAGTTCGGATTGGCCGGGATGTACCAGAATATTGTGACCGCGAATTGCCGTGCGCCCCAGAATCAGCGGAAAAGTCATTGCTTCGCGGTCAGCAAGGCTGACCTCGATGCGCCACAACCGCTCGCCAAGGCGCACCTGCGTTTCGATCACGATACGCTCCTCGGGCACCCCGGACGTGTTCTTGATCGCGCGGGCGTCGATCACCGGGGCCTCGCAATCCACCGCCTCGGGCAGACCGGCATGGGGCACATGAAACCTGACCCAGGGCGCGCCGTCGCGGTCAAAACGGCGGATGCGTTCTGCATGGATGGCCGATGTGCGCGCGCCTGTGTCCACCTTGGCCATCGCATGATTTATGCCCAATTGCGGAAGCGCCACGCATTCGCGCCAACCGATGACAAAGGGCTGTCTGGGTGGTTTCACCGGGGCCTCCGTCATCCGAGCGCCGCCATGGCGCGACCGCGCGCACCATAGCAGGCGTTCAATGAAAGCAAAGCGACAGCGTGGCGGGTCGCTGCGCCCTTGCGCGGCCAGCATCGGCGCGCTAAATATGTTATAGTATAACATAACTTTGAAGGTGCCCCATGCTCGCTGATCCCCCTGCCGATCGCCACACTGACACCCGCTTGCCTGTCACCGTGCTGTCCGGGTTTCTGGGGGCGGGCAAGACCACGCTGTTGAACCATGTGCTGAACAACCGCGATGGCCGCCGGGTTGCCGTGATCGTCAATGACATGTCCGAGGTGAACATCGACGCCGACCTGATCCGCGCTGGTACCGAACTGAACCGCGCCGAGGAAAAGCTGGTCGAAATGAGCAATGGCTGCATCTGCTGCACGCTGCGCGATGACCTGCTGTCCGAGGTGCGCCGTCTGGCGGGCGAAGGCCGGTTCGACTACCTGCTGATCGAATCGACCGGCATCGCCGAGCCTCTGCCCGTGGCGACCACCTTTGATTTCCGCGATGAACAGGGCGCCAGCCTGTCGGATGTCGCGCGGCTGGACACCATGGTGACGGTGGTCGATGCCGTGAACCTGCTGCACGATTTTTCCAGCCATGACTTCCTTGCGGATCGCGGCGAAACGACAGGTGACGGCGACACCCGCAGGCTGGTCAACCTGCTGACGGACCAGATCGAATTTGCCGACGTGATCGTCTTGAACAAGGTGTCGACCGCAACGCCCGCGCAGGTGGATGCCGCGCGCAAGATCATCCGCGCGCTGAACGCCAATGCGCGCCTGATCGAAACTGATCACAGCCGGGTGGACCCGGAGGCGATCTTTGATACCGGACTGTTTGATGTCGACACCGCGCATCTGCATCCGATGTGGGCCAAGGAACTGCATGGCTTTGCCGACCATCAACCGGAGACCGCAGAATACGGCATCACCTCGTTTGTCTATCAGGCGCGAGCGCCGTTCCATCCCGCGCGCATCCATGCGGTCCTGAACGGCCCGCTGCCCGGTGTGATCCGCGCCAAGGGGCATTTCTGGATCGCGACGCGGCCCGACTGGGCGGTGGAATATTCGCTGGCCGGCGCGCTGTCGCAGGTGACGCCGCTGGGCCGCTGGTGGGCGGCGGTGCCGCCGCAACGTCTGCCGACAACGCCCGACGCGCGGGCCGAGGTCACGCGGCATTGGGTCGAGCCCTGGGGCGACCGGCGGCAAGAGATCGTGTTCATCGGCGCGGCGATGGACCGCGACGCGATCACGGCTGCGTTGAATGCGGCGCTGTTGCCTGCGCCGGGCTTTGCGCCCCTGCTGTGGCAGGGCCTGCCCGATCCGTTCCCGCCGTGGCGGGCGGCATGAAACGCAACCTGCACAGCCCCGCCGCAAAGCGGCGGGCGACGCGCCCGATGGCGGAACATGACGCGCTGCCGGTGCCCTTGCGCCGCTTTGCGGCGCAAGCGGCCTTGCCATGGAGCGCGGGGTCGTTGCGCCGCCTTTGGCGGCGCGCGCTGGCCGAGGAGGGCAGCGAGCAAGCCGCGCTTGCGCGGCTTGCTCGGGCCGAGGCGGCGATGCTGCGCGCCGAGGCGCGCAGCATCTGGGGGCCGGATTACCCCGGCCTTACTTGAGCTTGGTCGTGCGCAGATAGGGCAGTTTCACGTCGATCTCGCCGAATTTCGCGCGGGCCTGATCATCGGTCAGCGCCAAGGACACGATCACGTCCTGCCCCACCTGCCAGTTGGCCCCCGTGGCAATCGGCACACCATAGGTCACCTGCACCGCGTCCAGCGCGCGCAGCACCTCGGCGAAATTGCGGCCCACCGACATCGGATAGGTCATGATCAGTTGCACCTTCTTGTTCGGCGCGACGATGAACACCGACCGCACCGTGGCAGTTTCCGCCGCCGTCCGGCCATCGGGCAGGTAGGCGTCCGCAGGCAGCATGTCGAAGGCCTTGGCCACCGCCAGATCGGTATCGGCGATGATCGGGAACCCGGCAGGCGCATCGGCATAGGCCGCGATGTCGGATTTCCATTTCACATGTTCGGCCACGTCATCGACGGAAATGCCCATAACCTTGGTGCCGCGCTTGGCCCATTCATCGGCCAATTGTGCGACCGTGCCGAATTCGGTGGTGCAGACCGGGGTGAAATCCTTGGGATGCGAGAAATAGATCGCCCAGGCATCGCCCTGCCAATCGTGCAGCGCATAAGTGCCCTGATCGGTGGTGACGGTCAGGTTCGGCAGCGTGTCATTGATCCGCATCGGCGTGATCTCCTGTCTTGGGTGAGTGAATTAGTAGGCTATAAACATTCTAAAGTCGCGATGTGAAGACCACATGACGGTTGTGCGGTCCTTTGTCGCGATTTCTGCGCGGCGCATCATAGCGCAGGACAGCATCCCGCAATTTGATCATATCATGCGAACGCGCCCTTGCCCGTGTCATGCTTGGGTGACAGACTGCCGCAGAAAACCGGGACGGCGAGTCAGCCACCCTGGGCATTATCACGCAGGGAGAGCGCGACATGATCGAAAAGCGTCAATTCTATATCAACGGTCACTGGGTCAACCCGCAGCAGGGCCGCGATCACCACGTCATTGACCCCACCACCGAAGAACCCTGTGCGGTGATCTCGCTGGGCGGTCAGGCTGATGTCGATGCCGCTGTTGCCGCCGCCAAGGCCGCGCTTCCCGGCTGGATGGCGACGCCTGCCGCCGAGCGCATCGCGTTGGTGGAAAAGCTGATCAAGGTCTACGAATCCCGCGCCGAGGACATGGCGCAGGCGATGACCATCGAAATGGGCGCGCCGATTGATTTCTCGCGCCAGCAGCAGGTGACGGCGGGCACCTGGCACCTGAACAACTTCCTGACCGCTGCCAAAGGGTTCCATTTCAACCGCCCGCTTGGCGATCACGCCCCTGATACCCGCATCGTCTATGAGGCGGTCGGCGTCTGCGCGCTGATCACGCCGTGGAACTGGCCGATGAACCAGGTCACGCTCAAGGTCGGCGCGGCGGCGATTGCGGGTTGCACGATGATCCTGAAACCGTCCGAAGAAAGCCCGCTGAACGCGATGATCTTTGCCGAGATGATGCACGAGGCGGGCTTTCCCGCCGGTGTGTTCAACCTGGTGAATGGCGACGGCATGGGTGTGGGCACGGCGCTGTCGGGCCACAAGGATGTGGACATGGTGTCGTTCACCGGGTCCACCCGCGCGGGCATCGCGATTTCCAAGAACGCCGCCGATACGCTGAAAAAGGTGCATCTGGAACTGGGCGGCAAGGGTGCCAACCTGATTTTCGCGGATGCCGACGACAAGGCCGTGAAACGCGGCGTGCTGCACATGATGAGCAACTCGGGCCAGTCCTGCAACGCGCCGTCGCGGATGATGGTGCAGGCCGAAGCCTATGACAAGGCTGTCGAAACCGCCGCCGAAGTCGCCAATGGCGTCACCGTCGGCCCCGCGCATGAATCCGGTCGCCATATCGGCCCGGTTGTCAACGAGGTGCAGTTCAACAAGATTCAGGCCCTGATCCAGAAGGGTATCGACGAGGGCGCGCGTCTGGTCGCGGGTGGCCCCGGTCGCCCCGAACACCTGAACCGCGGCTTCTTTGTCCGCCCCACAGTGTTTGCCGATGTGACCCCGGACATGACCATCGCGCGCGAGGAAATCTTTGGCCCGGTGCTGTCGATCCTGAAATTCGACACCGAAGCGCAGGCGCTGGAAATGGCGAATGACACGGTTTACGGGCTGACCAACTATGTCCAGACCACGGACGCCGCGCGGGCCAACCGGTTGGCGTTGCAACTGCGGTCCGGCATGGTCGAGATGAACGGCAAATCGCGCGGCGCGGGGTCGCCCTTTGGCGGGATGAAGCAATCCGGCAATGGCCGCGAAGGCGGGACCTGGGGCATCGAGGATTTCTGCGAGGTCAAGGCGGTGTCGGGTTGGAACAACGACGTCGCGGCAGAGTGATCCCCCGTTGAGAGACGGCGTATCCGGGGCTATGACGGCCCCGGATTTTGATTGCCGGGACTGATATGCGCAAAGATCGGATCGACCCGCGGTTCACCCCGGATACCGTGCTGAAACGGGACGAGTTTTCCGAAACCGTCACCGGGGCTTTCGCGGATGACCCCGGCGTCAAGCTGGTGTTGCGGCGTCTGGATCAGGTGCCGCGTTGGGCGCGCCCCATCGCCCAGTTTCTGGCGCGGCGCGAAGTGCGCGGGTTACAGGCGGTGCAGGGCATCGCGGGTGTGCCGGTTTTGGTTCAGGCCAATCGCGCCGGTATCCTGCGGCTGTGGTCGGCGGGCACCCCGTTGAACCTTGCGCGGCCTGATACGGCGGTATGGTATCGCGACGCGCGGCGATTGCTGCGCGACATGCGGCGGCGCGGCGTCACGCATAACGACATCGCTAAACCGCAGAACTGGCTGATGACGCCCGATGGTGGCGCGGCGGTGATCGACTTTCAACTGGCCTCGGTGCACCGGCGGCGCGGATTGCTGTTCCGCCTGATGGCGCGCGAGGATCTGCGGCATCTGCTGAAACAGAAACAACGCTATGCGCCGCATCTGCTGACCGCGTCGGAACGCCGGATGGTGGCGCGCAAAAGCCTGCCCGCGCAAGTGTGGATGGCCACCGGCAAACGTCTCTATAACTTCGTGACTCGGCGGCTGATGAATTGGTCCGACAGCGAAGGCGCAGAAAACCGCATCGCGGTCGAAGGCGACACGCTGCGCGCGCGGCTGAAGGGGCCGGGGGTGCGGGACGTGGTGCTGTTGCCCTTTGCGCTGCCGGGGCGGGGGGTTGGGGTCTATGCCTTTGTCGAGGGCGTTGCGGCGTCCCCGCTGCCTGCGCCCGACCTGACGCACAGCGTGGCGGCCCTGCCCCGTCGCGGCGATGTGGTGGCGGTTGATCTGCTGGCGCTGGTGGCGGGCAACAGGCTGGACGAGCTGGCGCAGATGCTGGACCGCAACCCCGACCTGCGCGAGGTGATGGCGGCAATCGTGACCGGGCGGCAGAACCTGACGGATCGCCAGTTGAAATAGCCGTTGAAATAACCGCGTCAGAACGGCGCGGGCGCGCGCAGGCGCAACCCATGCCCGGTTTCGGGGTGATTAATGCGCAATTCCTCGGCATGCAGCATCAGGCGCGGATGATCGCGCGCGGGCCCCGTCGCATAGATCGTGTCGCCCAGAATGACATGCCCCAGCGCCAGCATATGAACCCGCAACTGGTGCGTCCGCCCGGTATGCGGCGTCAGCCTGACGCAGGTTTCACCGTCGCCGTGGCTGATGACCTTCCAGTCGGTTTGTGCGGGGCGGCCCGTGTCATGGCAGACCATCTGGCGCGGGCGGTTTGGCCAATCCACGGTCAGGGGCAAGTCCACCGTGCCGCTGCGCGGTTCCAAAATCCCCGCAACCCGCGCCGCATAGGTCTTTTTCGCGCGGCGGCATTCAAATTCCATCGACAGCGCGCGCTGCGCATGTGGGGTCAGCGCGAACACCATCACGCCCGATGTATCGCGGTCCAGCCGATGCACCAGCAGGATGCCGGGAAACACCGGGGCCAGTCGCGCCATCAGGCAATCCGCCAGATCAGGCCCGCGCCCCGGCACCGACAACAGCCCCGCCGGTTTCACCACCGCCAGCAGATGCGCGTCATCTTGCAGGATCGTGATCGGATCGCGGGGGGGATCATAGGCATCGGACATGCGCTGCATCTACGCGCGCCCGGACCCTTAGTCTATGGCGCGGATCATCTTGGCGCTTAGCACCTGCAACACCGCGCGCAGGTCATGCCCGCGTTTCAGGATGCGCCCGTCCATGCCCACCACCGCATACATGCCTTGACGGTTGCGCAGGCGCGGGTGCTTTTCGACGCGATAAATCGGGTGTTCGGCGGCGCGGCGAAACACCGAGAATATCGCGCAATCCCGCAGCGTCGAGATACCGTAATCGCGCCATTCCCCTGCTGCGACCATCCGGCCATAGACCGTCAGGATCATGCCCAATTCGATACGATCAAACATCACCTGTTCGGTCGGGACCAGATCATTCGAGGGCGCTTGCATGTTCATGGCGTCAGAGTTGCGCCGGGACGTCTCGAAATCAAGACGGTTTTGTAAAACGCAGCGCAAGGGACGCGTCGGATGCGCGCAAGGCGGGCATATCCGGGGCCGCGCTGTCCAGCCATGCCTCGGCGGCCGGGGTCAGGCGGGCATAGGCGCGGGCGACCGCCGCGCGCGGCGGGATCACATCTGCGGGCAGCAATTCGGCGGGCAGGTCGGGAAAGCGCAATGCGATCCGCCGCCAACGGTGGATCAGCAGCGTCCGCGCCGCGCAGGAGTCCAGCGGACCAAGGTCCGCGCCCGAAAGCGCGTCCAAATCGGCCTGCAACCGGTCCAGGCCCGCGCGATGCGCGGGCGCGACAAGGCTGTCGCGGACGGCGGCGGTCAGCGCGGTCAGGCGGCCTTCCATGCGGAAGGCCGCTCTGGGCTGGGGCGCCCCTGCGGGGCGCAGCCAGAGCGGGCCGAGGGCAAAGCCCTCGGCCCCCCCATCCTCCAGCGACAGTGTCCAGTCCCGGATCGGCCCCGCTTGCGGGGCCGCGTAAATCCGCTCGGTCGCGCCGATGAACCGCAAGAGGCCGTCCGGCGTCAGCCGGTATTCGCTGACCCGCCCCGACCGTTCACCCACGACCCAGCCGTCCCGCGCCAGCCGCGACAGCGCAGTACGGATCGCGCCGGGTTCTACGCCCACCCGGCCCAAAAGCCGCCCCAGCCGCGCCGTGGAAATCAGCCCGCCCCGGTTCTGCACCGAATCACCAAACACCGTGATCACCAAGGACCAGACGCGCAGGCGGCCTTCGCCATGCAGATTGTCGATCAGGGGGGCAAGCGGGTCCATGGCGCGTCAAGAACCACGCGCCGCCCCGTCGCGCAAGCCTTACAGCGCGCGCAGCCCGCCTCGCACGAAATCTGCGGCGAACCGGGCATAATCGGTGCGGCTCATGCCCTTGCCGGGGCGGTGCCACATATAGACCCAGTTCACGATGCCAAACACCGTCATGGTCGCAGCGCGCAGCGCGTCGGCGCCAAGATGCGGAGCCTCGGACGCCACCGCCTCTGACATCCGCGCCACCAAGGCGCGCTGCGCCGCCATCAGCGGTTCCTGCCGGTCGGGCGGCAGCAGCTTCAGCGCATCAAGTTGCAGTTTGTGTTCCGGGTCGGCGTCCTCATAGGTGACAAGGATCGCGCCGATCATTCCGGTCAGGTCCGCCGCGGCGGCGGTGGCGTCCAGTAATTCCGCGAAATGCGCGTCGAAAATGTCGAACAGCAGATCTTCTTTCGACGGCCAATAGTGATAGATCAGCGCCTTGGACACGCCCAGCGACCGTGCAACCCCGGTCATCGACGCCCGGTCAAAACCATGCGCCGCGAAATAGCGCGCGGCACCTTTCCGCAGCACGCCGCGCTTTTCATCGTGATCGCGTGCCAGCCCCCGCGCCATTCACGCGTCCTTGGGGCGTTTGTCGATCAGCCGCACCGCCTTGCCCTGACTGCGTTCGACAGCGCCCGAATCGCGCACCTCGACCTTGACGCTGATGCCGACGGTCTGTTTGACGCGGCTCTCCAATGCCTTGCCCGCTGCCGCGCGGCGATCCGGGTCGAACACGCCCACAGCAACCTCGGTCAGCACGCGCATTTCATCCATCCGGCCCTTGCGGGTCAGTTCGATCTGGAAATGTGGCGCAAGGTCGGCGACCTGCATCAACTGTTCCTCGATCTGGGTCGGGAACACGTTGACGCCGCGCAGGATGATCATGTCATCGGACCGCCCGGTGATCTTTTCCATCCGCCGCATCGTGCGCGCCGTGCCGGGCAACAGCCGCGTCAGATCGCGGGTGCGGTAACGCACGACGGGAAACGCCTCTTTGGTCAGGGAGGTGAACACCAACTCGCCCATCTGCCCATCGGGCAGCACCGCGCCCGTCACCGGGTCGATGATTTCGGGGTAGAAATGATCCTCCCAGATGTGCAGCCCATCCTTGGTTTCCACGCATTCATTGGCGACGCCCGGCCCCATCACCTCGGACAGGCCATAGATATCGACGGCATGCATGTCGAACGCATCCTCGATCTCGCGCCGCATCGCGTTGGTCCAGGGTTCGGCGCCGAAAATGCCGACCTTCAGCGAACAGGCGCGCGGGTCCAGCCCCTGCGCCTTGAACTCATCCAGGATCGACAGGGCGTAGGACGGGGTCACGGTGATGCCGTCGGGTTTGAAATCCTCGATCAGCCGCACCTGCCTGGGTGTCATGCCGCCGGAAATCGGGACCGTGGACAGGCCCAGCGTATCGGCCCCCAGATGGATGCCCAGACCCCCGGTGAACAACCCATAGCCATAGGCGTTGTGCAGCAGATCGCCCCGCCGCAACCCCGCCGCGCGCAAGGATCGCGCCACGACCTGACCCCAATTCCGCAGGTCGTTTTCGGTATAGCCCACCACCGTGGGCTGCCCCGTGGTGCCCGATGACGCATGGATGCGCCGCACCTGATCGCGCGGCACGGCGAACATGCCGAACGGGTAATTCGCCCGCAGATCCTGTTTCGTGGTGAACGGGAATTTCGCCAGATCGGCTAGGGTTGCCAAGTCATCGGGATGCACACCCGCCGCGTCGAACGCCGCGCGGGTATGCGGAACATTCGCATAGGCATGGTGCAGCGTGGCGCGCAGCCGCGTCAGTTGCAGGGCGGCGATTTCATCGCGGCTGGCGGTCTCGATGGCCTCCAGATCGCCGGGGCGGGGGGACAGGTCACGCATCACACAGCCTCCATCATCAGGGCGATGCCCTGGCCCACGCCGATGCACATCGCGCAGATCGCACGTTTGCCCCCCATATCGCCAAGGCTGAGCGAGGCCGAGATTGCCAGCCGCGCCCCCGACATGCCAAGGGGATGGCCCAGCGCAATCGCCCCGCCATGCGGGTTCACATGCGCCGCGTCATCAGGCAGGCCCAGTTGGCGCAGCGATGCCAGCGCCTGCGCGGCAAAGGCCTCGTTCACCTCCAGCAGGTCGACGTCGCTGATGCGCAGGTTGTGCCGGTCCAGCAGGGCCTGTGTCGCAGGCGCGGGCCCGATGCCCATGATGCGCGGCGGCACGCCGACGGTGGCCATGCCCACGATCCGCGCGCGCGGTGTCAGGCCGAACTTCGCCACGGCATCGGCGGATGCGATCAGCACCGCAGCCGCACCATCATTGACACCCGACGCATTGCCCGCCGTCACGCTGCCGCCATCGCGGAACGGGGTCGGCAGGGCCGCAAGTTTATCCAGCGTGGTCGCGCGCGGGTGTTCGTCGGTGTCCACGATGATCGCGTCGCCCTTGCGCTGCGGGATCGTCACGGGGGCGATTTCGCGGGCGAACCGGCCGGATGCAATCGCCGCCGTGGCACGGGACTGCGAGCGCAGGGCGAATGCGTCCTGATCCTGCCGCGAGATACCGAAATCGGCGGCGACGTTTTCGGCGGTTTCGGGCATTGAATCCGTGCCATAGGCCTTGTGCATCGCGCGATTGACGAAACGCCAGCCGATGGTGGTGTCGTAAACCTCGGCGGCGCGCGAAAACGCGGTGTCCGCCTTGCCCATCACAAAGGGTGCGCGCGACATCGATTCGACACCGCCCGCAAGGATCAGGTCCGCCTCGCCGGTCTTGACCGCCCGCGCTGCCTGCCCGATGGCATCCAGCCCGGACCCGCACAGCCGGTTGATCGTCGCCCCCGGCACCTGTTCGCCCAAGCCCGCCAGCAGCACGGCCATGCGGGCCACGTTGCGGTTATCCTCGCCGGCCTGGTTGGCGCAGCCGATCAGCGCCTCGTCGATCCGCAGATCGCGCCCCGCGACCAGCGCGCGCATCACGCCCGCCAGCAGATCATCGGGGCGCACCGATGACAATGCGCCGGCGTATCGTCCGATGGGGGTGCGCAACCCCTCGCAGATAAAGGCGTCTCTCATTCCGAATCCTCCGTGAAATGCTGGCCCTGCACCTGTCGCGACAGACCGCGCATCAGCGCCACCTTGCGACCGTCCGCGCCGGTGACGGTGATGTCATAGACGCCGGACCGCCCCGCCAGATGCTGTTCCTGCGCATGGGCTGTCAGCAGTTCGCCCGCCCGCCCCGGCGACAGGAAGGTGATGGTGTTTTCCTGCGCCACCACCAGTTGATTGTAGCTGTTGCAGGCAAAAGCGAACGCGCTGTCGGCCAGCAAAAAGATATAGCCGCCGTGGCAGATGCCGTGCCCGTTCAGGAAATCGTCGCGCACCGGCATGGTCAGTGTCGCGGTCCCCGGCCCGATGGCGGCGATCCGCATCCCCAGCGCCTGAGAGGCGCGATCACTGGCCCACATCGCCGCCGCCGAACGCTCTGCGCGGGTTTCGGGTGTCATGCTGTCCTCCTCTGACACCCCTCCCCGGATGCCATGCGCCTATCCAGCACAAAACCGACCAGACGGTCAAGAGTGTTGCAAATCACCATCCGCTGCGGCATGGTCGCGCCAAACAGGGGGGGCCGCCATGCAACACGCGACAAGCCATATCTCGGGGCGTTGGGTTTCGGGGGGCACGGACCTGCCGATCATCGGCCCGGTTACGGGTGCGCCGGTGGCGCAGGTCATCACCGGCGGCTGGGATGTGCAGGCGGCGCTGGATCATGCGCGGGGCGTGGGTGGCCCTGCGCTGCGCGCGATGGGGTTTCATGACCGCGCGCGGATGCTGAAGGCGCTGGCGGGGTATCTGGAGGCGCACAAGGCGCGGCTGTTCGCGGTCAATCCCCTGACCGGGGCCACCACGCGCGACGGGCGGGTGGATATCGACGGCGGCATCGGCACGCTGGCCGCTTATGCCAGCAAGGCGCGGCGCGAATTGCCAGACGGTCACGTATGGATCGACGGCGGGGCCGAACCGATGGGCCGCAGCGGCGCCTTCATCGGCCAGCACATCGCCACATCGTTGCAAGGTGTGGCGGTGCATATCAACGCCTTCAACTTTCCGGTCTGGGGGATGCTGGAAAAGCTGGCCCCCACCTTGCTGGCCGGTGTGCCCGCGATCATCAAACCCGCGACGCAGACCTGTTATCTGACCCATGCCTGCTATGCCCTGATGCTGGAGGCAGGCGTGCTGCCCCCCGGCGCGGTGCAACTGGTGATCGGGCCGTTGGGCGATATGCTGGACCGGCTGGGTCCGCAGGATGTGGTCAGCTTCACCGGGTCGGCGGATACCGCGCTGCGGCTGCGGGCGAACCCCAATCTGCTGCGCCATTCGACGCGGTTCATGGCCGAACAGGATAGCCTGAACGCGGCGATCCTTGGCCCGGATGCCGACGAAGGATCACCGGAATGGGAGTTGTTTCTGAAAGAAGCCGCGCAGGAAATCACCACCAAGGCCGGGCAGAAATGCACCGCCATGCGGCGGCTGATCGTGCCGGAGGCACGATTGAACACGGTCGAGGCCGCGCTTGCAGCGCGGCTTGCCGCGCTGCCCCCCACCGATCCCGCCGACCCGCAAGCGCGCCTTGGCGCGCTTGCCTCGCTGGCACAAAAGGCCGACGTGCTGGCCAAGCTCTCCGTGCTGCGCACGGAGGCGCGGCTGGTCGCAGGCGACCCCGACCGCTTTGCGGTCGTGGGCGGTGATGCCGCGCAGGCGTTCCTGCCTGCGATGCTGCTGCGCTGTGATGACCCGGACGGCGCGCGCGCCGTCCACGATACCGAGGCGTTTGGCCCGGTCGCCACCCTGATGCCTTATCGCGATACCGCCCATGCCGCCGACCTTGCCAATCGCGGCGGCGGGTCGCTTGTGGCGTCGTTGTTCTCCCATGATCCCGATGTGGCCCTGTCTGTCACCATGGCCAGCGCCGCGCATCATGGCCGCCTCTACATCATGGACCGCGACGCCGCACCGGACGCCACCGGTCACGGCGCGCCGATGCCGCAGATGGTGCATGGCGGGCCGGGGCGCGCGGGCGGCGGCGAGGAGTTGGGCGGTATCCGCGCCGTCCTGCACTACATGCAGCGGACGGCGGTGCAGGCCAGCCCACGGATCGTCACCGCGATCACCAACCAATGGCAGCGCGGCGCGCCCGAGGTCGTGGCCTTTGACCATCCGTTCCAGCGCACCTTCCCCGACCTGCATATCGGCGAGACGATCCACACCGCTGCGCGGCCTGTCACGCTGAACGATATCGAACATTTCGCCTATTTCACCGGCGACACCTTTTATGCCCATATGGACGAGGACGCGGCAAAGGCGAACCCGTTCTTTCCGGGCCGGGTTGCGCATGGCTATCTGCTGTTGTCCTTTGCGGCGGGGCTGTTCGTTCAGCCGGACCCCGGCCCGGTGCTGGCCAATACGGGTCTGAATGGTCTGGCCTTTCAGAAACCCGTCAGCCCCGGCGACAGCATCGCCGCGCAACTGACCGTCAAACGCAAGACCCGCCGGACGGACACCTATGGCGAGGTGGCTTGGGCGGTGATCCTGCGCAATCAGGATGGCGAACAGGTGGCCGAATATGAACTGCTGACCATGGTCGCCTACAGCGCCTGACCCGTCCGCCAATTGCGACATCGGGTGACGCGATCCGTCATGCCGCGCCTGACAAGGCCGATAAGCCTGAGAGGCAGGAGGCAGCATGGCCCTCACACGATACATCCCCGTATGGTTTTCGCGCGCACCTGTCCCCGGTGTGCACAGCTTCGCGTTGTTGCAGGGGTTCGAGGCGATCACGCGCGGCCTGCTGATCTCGGTCCTGCCGCTGGAAATGTATCGCGCGGCGGGGGATGCGGCACTGGTATCCAGCCTGTATTTCGGGGTCGGGTTCCTGTCGTTGTTTTCCGGCCTGATGGTGCCGTTCGCGGCGCGGTTCATTCCGCGACGTGTGCTGTATGCACTGGGTGCGCTTCTGTATCTGGTGGGCACAGCGGCGGCGGTGCTGGGTGGCACCCCATGGGTGGTGGCAACTGTGCTGTGCAACACCATGGCCACCGTCATCACCTTTGTCTGTTTCAACGCCTATGTGCTGGATTACATCCCCCGCAATGACCTGAGTCGGGCGGAATCGACCCGCATGTTATATGCCGCCCTTGGCTGGACGGCGGGGCCGCTGGTCGGGGTTCTGCTGCTGGACTGGTGGCGGCCCGCGCCATTCCTCTTGGCGGGGCTGTCGGCGCTATGCCTGCTGGTGACGTTCCGGGTCTTGCGGCTGGGCAATGGCCGCCAGATCACCCGCAGCGCCGCGCCCGCGCCCAATCCGCTGGCGTATTTCCGGCGGTTTCTGGCGCAGCCCCGGCTGGTGGCGGGGTGGCTGTTTGCGGTGATCCGGTCCTGCGGGTGGTGGGTCTATGTGGTCTATCTGCCGATATTCGCGGTGGAATCCGGGCTGGGCGATCAGGTGGGCGGCATCGCCCTGTCGATCACCAACGGGCTGATGTTCTTGACCCCGGTCATGCTGCGGCTGATCCAGCGGCACAGCATCCGCGCCTCGGTGCGGCTCGGGTTTCTGGCGGCGGGCGGGTTGTTCCTGTTGGCGACGGGCGGGGCATGGTGGCCGCCAATGGCGGTGATCTGCCTGTTCGCGGGATCGGCGTTTTTGGTGTTTCTGGACGTTTGCGGCGGGTTGCCGTTCCTGATGGCGGTCAAACCGTCCGAGCGCACGGAAATGTCGGCGATCTATTCGTCATTCCGCGATGTGTCGGGCATCGTGACGCCGGGCGTTGCCTGGGTCGTGCTGTTGGTTGCGCCGCTGACGGGGGTCTTCGCGGCCTGCGGTCTGGGTCTGTGGCTGGCTTACGGCCTTGCGGGCAACGTCCATCCGCGCCTCGGCCTGTCACGCCGCTGACACCGTGTCAGAGCCGCACATGCCGTGCTCTGGCGCCGCGTTCGATGGCGGCGGCGTGCAGGCGGTCGATGTTCAATTCCTCGCGGATCTCTTCCAGCAGGCGCAATTCGGCCTGCCGCAGCGTGCCATCCGACGCGGCCACATCGCAGGACAGCGCATAGGCGGTTTCGAACAGCCGTTCCGGCAGATTGTTGCGGATCAGGCCGAACAGGGCATCCAGGCCTTCCTCTTCGGCGAACAGGTCCTGCACGGTTTGCGACAAGGTCCGCAGACGGTCGATGTCGTAGCCCGCGAACACCGGCAACATGTTCACCGCGCTTTCGATCTTGAGCAGTTCCGCCGTGCGGACATGTTCATCCGACAGCGAAATCGCGATCATCAGCGCCACCAGACAGTCCTGCGGGCTAAGCGGATTGGGCGGCAGTTCGGTCATCGGCGCGTTCCTTGGTCATTGCCGCCGCAGATTATTGACGCAGGCAGGTGCGAGCAATAGGAAGCATCGTTCCCCGGCCATTTGCCGCGGACCCCTGATCGGAGAGCCCCCATGACCACCCTGCGCGACGCCGCCCTGAAATCCAAGGCCTGGCCCTTTGAAGAGGCGCGCGCGCTGGCAAAACGGTATGACAAAAAGGCCCCGGAAAAGGGTTATGTGCTGTTTGAAACCGGCTATGGCCCGTCCGGCCTGCCGCATATCGGCACCTTTGGCGAGGTGGCGCGCACCACGATGATCCGCCGCGCCTTCGAGGTGATTTCCGATATCCCCACGCGGTTGATCTGTTTTTCCGACGATCTGGACGGGATGCGCAAGGTGCCGGACAACGTGCCGAACACCGACATGCTGCGCGAACACATGCAAAAGCCGCTGACATCAGTGCCCGACCCCTACGGCCAGTTCGACAGTTTCGGCGGGCATAACAACGCCATGCTGCGCCGGTTTCTGGACACCTTCGGGTTCCAGTATGAATTTATCTCGGCGACTGAGTTTTACCGGTCGGGCCAGTTTGACGCGACCCTGCGCCGCGCCGCCGAACGCTATGACGCGATCATGAAAATCATGCTGGCGTCCTTGCGCGAAGAACGCCAGCAGACCTATTCCTGTTTCCTGCCCATCCATCCCGAAACGGGCCGCGTTTTGTACGTGCCGATGAAAGAGGTGAACGCGGCGGATGGCACGATCACCTTCGACGACGAAACGGGCCGCGAATGGACGCTGCCGGTGACGGGCGGCAATGTGAAACTGCAATGGAAACCCGATTTCGGCGCCCGCTGGGCCGCGCTGGACGTGGACTTTGAAATGTATGGCAAGGACCATTCCACCAACACGCCGATTTACGATGGCATCTGCGAAGTGCTGGGCGGGCGCAAGCCGAACCATTTCAGCTATGAACTGTTCCTCGATGCCGAGGGGCAGAAGATTTCCAAGACCAAGGGCAATGGGCTTAGCATCGACGAATGGCTGACCTATGCGGCGACGGAATCCTTGTCCTATTTCATGTATCTGAAACCCAAGACCGCCAAGCGCATGTCATGGGACGTGATCCCGCGCGCCGTTGATGATTATCACCAGCAGTTGCGCGCCTATCCCGATCAGACGGTGGAACAGCAGGCCGATAACCCGGTCTGGCACATTCACGGCGGCCAGCCGCCCCAGTCGGGCATGGTGGTGTCGTTCGGGATGCTGTTGAACCTTGCCTCGGCATCGGGTGCGGCGGACAAGGATAAGCTGTGGTCCTTCCTGCGCCGCTACGCGCCCGGCACCTCGCCGGAAACGCATCCCGATCTGGATGCGGCGGCGGGCTTTGCCGTGCGCTATTATCAGGACAAGGTGAAGCCCTTGAAGCAGTTCCGTGCGGCCGACGCGCGCGAGGCGGCGGCGATGGCCGACCTGCTGGCCGCGCTGCAAGACCGGACGGGGGCGTATGCGCTGGACCTGATCGCGCGCAAGAACGCGCAAGAGGGTAAGGCGGATGCCGCGCTGCCAGTGGTCAACTGGTCCGACGAGGAATTCCTGCAATCCATCGTCTTTGCCACCGGAAAGCTGCACGGGTTCGACCCGCTGCGCGACTGGTTCAAGGCGCTGTATGAGGTGCTGCTGGGATCATCCGACGGGCCGCGCTTTGGCGGGTTCATCGCGTTGTATGGTCTGGACGAATCCATAGCCTTGATCACGGCGGGCTTGGCCGGGGGATTGCTGCCGCCGCCCGATGAAATTCCGGCTTGATTTTTCACGCCGGACTGTCACGGTGAAATCCAACGTCGGATTTTCACGGGACCATCCATGCGCCACGAACCGCCACCTTCGCTTGGGGCCGACCTGCGCGCGCTGCGCCGCGCGCGGGGGCTGACTTTGCAGGGGCTGGCGGATGGGTTGGGGCGGTCGGTCGGCTGGGTCAGCCAGGTGGAACGCGACCTCAGCCAACCCGCGCTGTCCGACCTGCGCGCCATGGCCGATCTTTTGGGCGTGCCGCTGTCGGTGCTGTTCGGCAGCGCCCGCGCGCCTGTCGCCGAAGAGGGCCATATCGTCCGCGCCCACGCCCGCCGGTCCTTGGGCAGCCGCGCGGCAGGGCTGGTCGAGGAGCTGTTGTCCCCCGACCTGACCGATGATTTCGAGGTGGTCCATTCCACCTTCGCCCCCGGCGCGCGGTTCGATCACCCGCAGGGGCGGCCCACGCAGGAACTGGGCATCATGATTTCCGGCCATCTGGACCTGACCATCGGCGCGCGTGCCTTTTCCGTTGGTCCCGGCGACAGTTTCCGCATTCGCGCCACGCCGTTCGGCTGGCATAATCCGCATGACACACCCGCCGCAGCGATCTGGGTGATCGCCCCGCCGGTCTATTGAGGAGCTGACAATGGCCGATTTCCCGACAACAGCGCGCGTGGTGATCATCGGTGGCGGGGCCGTGGGGGTATCGTCGCTCTATCATCTGGCCCGCGCGGGCTGGACCGATTGCGTGCTGTTGGAAAAGAACGAACTGACCGCAGGCAGCACATGGCACGCCGCAGGCAATTGCCCGACCTTCAGCACGTCATGGTCGGTGATGAACATGCAGCGCTATTCCACCGAGCTTTATCGCACCTTGGGCGCAGAGGTGGATTACCCGATGAATTACCATGTCACCGGGTCGATCCGGCTGGCCCATTCCAAGGAACGGATGCAGGAGTTTGCCCGCGCCAAGGGGATGGGCCGCTATCAGGGTATGGCCCTGGATATCCTTGGCGTGGATGACATCAAATCGCGCTATCCGTTTCTGGAAACCCATGACCTGATGGGCGCGCTCTATGATCCCAACGACGGCGACATCGACCCCGCGCAACTGACGCAAGCCTTGGCCAAGGGCGCGCGGCAGATGGGGGCGACCATCCTGCGGTTCTGCCCCGCCACCGGCGTCAGCCGCGAAGGGGCCGAATGGATCGTCCACACCGCGCAGGGCGATATCCGCTGCGAGATCGTGGTGAACGCGGGCGGCTATTATGCGCAGCGCATCGGCGAATGGTTCCGCCCCTATGGCGGGCGCACCGTGCCGATGATGGTGATGAGCCACCAGTATCTGCTGTTCGACGAAGTGCCCGAGGTGCGCGACTGGTCAGCCAGCGTGGGCCACAAGCTGCCGCTGCTGCGCGACGTGGACAGCTCGTATTACCTCCGGCAGGAAAAGAACGGCTTCAACCTTGGCCCCTATGAACGCAACTGCCGCGCCCATTGGGTGCAGCCCGACGATCCGATGCCCGAAGATTTCAGTTTCCAGCTTTACCCCGACGATCTGGACCGGCTGGAATGGTATATCGAAGACGCGCTGGCCCGCGTGCCCGTTCTGTCGCAGGCGGGCGTGTCCAAGGTGATCAACGGCCCCATCCCCTATGCGCCCGACGGTCTGCCCCTGATCGGCCCGATGCCGGGTGTGCCCAATGCCTTCGAGGCTTGCGTGTTCACATTCGGCATCGCGCAGGCGGGCGGCGCGGGCAAAGTTCTGGCGGAATGGGTCACTGAAGGCCAGACCGAATGGGACATGTGGTCCTGCGACCCGCGCCGCTTCACCGGCTATACCGACCGCGCGTATTGCATCGCGACGGGGTCCGAGGTCTATGGCCACGAATACGCCATGCATTTCCCCCGCGCCCGCTGGCCCGCAGGGGCGAACAAACGCCTGTCGGCCCTGCACAGCCGGTTGCAAGCCGAAGGCGCGCAATTCGGCGCCTATAACGGCTGGGAACGCCCGAATTGGTATGCGGCCCCCGGCGATGACACGTCATGGGACGCGACCCAAACCTGGAACCGCGCCGGGCCTTGGGCCCCCCGCATCGCCGCCGAATGTGCCGCGATGCGCGATCATTGCGGCATGGTGGCCCTGCCCGGTTTCACCCGGTTGCGCGTCATCGGCCCCGGTGCCCGCGCCCATGTCGATGCCCTGACCGCCACCCGCCTTCCGAAACCGGGCCGCGTCGGCCTGTGCTATTTCCCGGATAAACGTGGCCGCGTCTTGACCGAGATGACGGTGATTGTCACAGATGACACCCGCGTTGACCTGATCACCGCCGGTGTCGCGCAATGGCATGACGGCGAGGTGCTGTCGCGTTCTGCGCCCCCCGGCGTCACCGTCAGCGACCATTCCGCTGATCTGGAATGCCTGATCCTGTCCGGCCCCCGCGCCCGCGACATCCTTGGCCCGCTGACCGACGCCAACCTGACGAAATCATGGCTGTCGGTGCTGCCCGATGTCACCGTTGCAGGCCGCCCCGCCACGCTCTTGCGCGTGTCCTTTGCCGGTGAATTGGGCTGGGAAATCCACATGTCCCCCACCGACGCCCCCGCGATCTGGGACGCGCTGCGCGCAGCAGGCGTCACGCCCGTGGGCATGTGGGCGCTGAATTCCCTTCGGATCGAAAAATCCTACCGCGCCTGGAAGGGCGACCTGTCCACCGACTACACCCTGCTGCAATCGGGCCTCGACCGTTTCATCGACTGGACCAAGGATTTCCCCGGCAAATCCGCCTTGCAGGCCGAACAGGCCACCGGCCCCACGAAACGCTTTGTCACTCTGCGCGTGGACGCGGGCGAGTGTGACGCGCCCTATATGTCAACGCTTTGGCATGATGGGCAGATCGTGGGTGAAACCACCTCGGGCGATTGGGGATATCGCGTGAATGCCTCGCTGGCACTCGCCATGCTGCGCAGCGATCTTGCCACACCCGGCACCGAAATCGCCGTCGAAATCTACGGCGAACGGGTGCGCGCCACGGTGCTGCCCGATGGCCCGCTGTGGGATCCCACCAACGAAAGGCTGCGCGCATGAACATCACCCTCTTGGATGGCTCGGTCGGACAGGAAATCGTCCACCGCCACGGTCAACCGCCGACGCCCTTGTGGTCTACCTCGGTCATGATGGAAGCCCCCGAAGTTGTCCGCGCCGTGCATCTGGATCATTTCCGCGCCGGGGCCACGATCGCCACGGCGAATACCTACGCCCTGCACCGCGACCGGCTTGACCGCGCGGGCATCCCTGACCAGTTCGCGCCGCTGATCGACACTGCGCTATCCGAGGCCGCCGCCGCCCGCGCCGCCCACGGCACGGGTCGCATCGCCGGTTCCCTTGGTCCGCTCGGCGCATCCTACCGCGCCGATCTGGGCGCAGACCCCGCCACCGCCGCGCCGCTGTTCGCCGAGGTCATCGCCCATATGCAGGGCCGGGTGGACCTGCTTCTGATCGAAACCGTCGCGGGCACCCGGCAGGCCCTAGGCGCGCTGACCGCCGCGCTGGCCTCCGGCATCCCCACATGGCTGTCGCTGACGGTGGATGACGACGACGGCACCCGGCTGCGGTCTGGCGAGCCGATGACCGCCATCGCCCCCCTGCTGGCAGACCTGACCCCGCAGGCGATCCTTCTGAACTGCTCGCGCCCCGAATCCATCGCCGCCGGCCTGCCGATCATCGCCAAGATGGGCCTGCCCTTCGGCGCCTATGCCAATGGCTTCACCCATATCGCCCCCGCCTTCCTGCAATCCGCCCCCACCGTTGCCGCCCTGACCGCGCGCCGCGACCTTGGCCCCGCAGAATACGCCGATTTCGCCATGGGCTGGGTCGATCACGGTGCCACCATCGTGGGCGGCTGCTGCGAAGTCGGCCCCGCCCATATCGCGGAAATCGCCCGCCGCCTGACCGCCGCTGGCCATACCATCACCTGATCCTGCATTCATCTTGCCCGAAATACCCCGGGGGTCCGGGGGTGGAACCCCCGGCCTCGCTTCATACAGGACACCTGCCATGACCCTGATCCCCTCCCACGCCCGCGCCGTCATCATCGGCGGCGGCGTTGTCGGCTGTTCCGTTGCCTATCACCTGACCAAACTCGGCTGGACCGATGTGGTGCTGCTGGAGCGTAAACAACTCACCTCGGGCACCACATGGCATGCGGCGGGGCTGATCGGGCAACTCCGCGCCTCGGCCAATATGACGCGGCTGGCCCGCTATTCCGCCGAGCTTTACACCGGGCTGGAGGCGGAAACCAGCGTCGCCACGGGGTTCCGCAAGGTGGGCTCGATCTCTGCCGCGCTGACGCCTGAGCGGCTAGAGGAATTGCACCGCAACGCCGCCATGGCGCGGGCCTTTGGCGTGCCGGTCGAGGAGCTGTCGCCGTCCGACATCAAATCCCGTTACCCGCATCTGAACATCGACGGCGTGACGGGGGGCGTCTGGCTGCCCACTGACGGGCAGGGCGACCCCGGCAACATCGCCCGCGCGATGGCCAAGGGTGCCCAGATGCGCGGCGCGGTGATCGCGGAACGGCACAAGGTGACGGGCGTCACCCGCGCGGGCGACCGCATCACCCATGTCGCATGGGTTGCCGAGGATGGCACATCGGGCGACATCGCCTGCGACACCGTCGTGAATTGCGCGGGCATGTGGGCGCGCGATCTGGGGGCGATGATGGGCACCACCGTGCCGCTGCAGGCCTGCGAACATTTCTATATCGTGTCCGAACCGATCCCCGGCCTGACTCAACTGCCGGTCCTGAGGGTGCCGGATGAATGCGCCTATTACAAGGAAGACGCAGGGAAAATGATGCTGGGCGCGTTTGAGCCGAAATCGAAACCCTGGGGCCTGACCGGCATCCCCGACACGTTCGAATTCGATCAACTGCCCGATGATTTCGACCATTTTGAACCCGTGCTGGAACAGGCGATAAACCGGATGCCAATGCTGGGCACCGCGGGCATCCACACCTTCTTCAACGGCCCGGAGAGTTTCACGCCGGATAACGCCTATCTGCTGGGACAGGCCCCCGGTGCCGCAAATGTCTGGGTGGCGGCCGGGTTCAACTCCATCGGTATCCAGTCGGCGGGCGGCGCGGGTATGGCGCTGGCGCAATGGATGACGGATGGCGAAAAGCCGTTCGACCTTGGCGATGTCGATATCGCCCGCGCGCAACCGTTCCAGAAAAACCGCCGCTATCTGGCCGACCGGGTCAGCGAAACGCTGGGGCTTTTGTATGCCGACCATTTCCCCTACCGGCAAAAGGCCACATCGCGCGGGGTGCGCCGCACGCCGTTCCATGACCGGCTGGCGGCCCAAGGCGCGGTGTTCGGGGAATTGTCGGGCTGGGAACGCGCCAACTGGTATGCCATGCCGGGACAGGATACCTCGTATCAATCCAGTTGGTTCCGCCAGTCATGGTTCGACAACGTCCGGGCCGAGGTCCACGCCCTGCGCACCGGCGTCGTGATGTATGACATGTCGTCCTTCGGCAAGCTGCGCGTCGAAGGGCGCGATGCGTGCGCCTTCCTGAACCATGTCTGCGGCGCAGAGATGGACGTGGCACCGGGCCGCATCGTCTATACCCAATTCCTGAACGCGCGCGGCGGCATCGAGGCCGATGTGACCGTCACCCGCCTGTCGGAGACCGCCTATCTGGTGGTCACGCCCGCCGCGACCCGGCTGGCCGATCAGACCTATTTGCAACGCCGCATCGGCGACCGGCATGTCGTCGTCACCGATGTGACCGCCGCCGAAGGCACGCTGGCCGTCATGGGTCCGCGCGCGCGTGACCTGATGGCGCAGGTCAGCCCGGATGATTTCACAACGGCAGCACATCCCTTCGGCATGGCGCGCGAGGTGGAACTGGGCATGGGTCTGGCCCGTGCGCACCGGGTGTCCTACGTCGGCGAATTGGGCTGGGAATTGTATGTCGGCTCTGACATGGCCAGCCATGCCTTTGACACGCTGTGGCAGGCGGGGCAGGGCGTGGGTCTGAAACTGGGCGGGATGCACATGATGGACAGCGCGCGGATCGAAAAGGCCTATCGCCATTTCGGCCATGACATCACCTGCGAGGATCATGTGCTGGAAGCGGGGCTGGGTTTCGCCGTATCGCTGAAGAAACCCGATTTCATTGGCCGCGACGCCGTGCTGCGCAAGCGCGATGCCGGGCTGGACAAGCGGCTGCTGCAATTCCTCGCCCGCGATACGGCGGCGATGTTCTATCATAATGAACCCATCCTGCGCGATGGGCGGATCGTGGGGCATCTGTCGTCAGGGGCTTACGGCCATTGGCTGGGCGGTGCGGTGGGGATGGGCTATGTGCCCTGCACGGGCGAAAGCGTGGACGCGTTGCTGGCGTCCGATTGGAGCGTGGATGTGGCGGGGCGGCGCGTGGCTGTGACGGCTTCTGCCCGCCCGATGTATGACCCCGATAGCGCCCGCATCAGGGCGTAACGTCCAGAAACGTCAGCACGGTATCGCCAAAGCGTCGGGCATCCCGCCGGGCAAAGCCCGGCGGCGAAGGCTGCTCTGCAGCCTCTTCCCAGACCACCAGCGCGCCGGGGGCAAGCCAGGCCGCGCTCTGCGCGGCCTGCAAAGCTGGCAGGCCAAGGGCCTGCTCATAGGGCGGGTCAAGGAACACCAGCGAAGCTGGCGTTCCCGTGCAGGGTGGCAGGCGGCGGGCGTCGCAGGCGAGGCAGTCTGCCTCGCCTTCCACCCCCAGAGCCGCGATGTTCTGGCGCAAAAGCGCCAGCGCCTTGCGCCCGTTTTCCACGAAGGTGACGTGATCTGCGCCGCGCGACAGCGCCTCCAGCCCCAAGGCCCCGGTGCCTGCGAACAGGTCCAGCACCCGCGCCCCGGTCAGCGGATCGCCAAACCGGCCCCCCGCCAGCATGGAAAACAGCGATTCCCGCGTGCGGTCGGTGGTCGGGCGCAGATGCGCGCCGGGGTCGCCCTTGCCCACCGGCGTCAGGGCGCGGCCCCGAAAACGGCCGGCGATGATCCTCACGCGGAAAGCGCTTTCAGATCGCTGACCGGATCGGCGACCGCGTCCGGCGCGATGCTGCGGCCTGCGTCGATCAGCCGTTTCGCTACCATATAGGCGCGCGGATCGTTCATCGCATCGACGGCCAGCAGCCGCTCGCCTGCGAAATACCAGACCGACTGGCTGCCGGGTTTGTCGGTGGGGCGGACCACGATGCGGTCATAGCCCGTGTTCAACCCGGTGATCTGCAATTTCACGTCATACTGATCCGACCAGAACCACGGTTTCGGCACGTAAGTTTGCCCCGCGCCCAGCATGTTGTCGGCGACGCATTCGGCCATGTCGATGGCATTGGGCACCGATTCCAGCCGGACCCGGCCCGTGCCCAGCGGGAACGACGCGCAATCGCCCGCCGTCCAGATCGCCGGATCGGACGTGCGCCCCTGCGCATCCGCCGCGATGCCATTGTCCACCGCCAGCCCCGCCTGTTCCGCCAGCGCCACATTGGGCGTCACGCCGATGCCCACCAGCACCAGATCGGCGGGCAATTCGCGCCCGTCGGCCAGCCGCACTCCCGTCACATGCCCCCTCCCCAGCAAGCGGTCCAGCCCAACACCTTCCAGCACCGTGACCCCATGCCCGACATGCAGCGCGCGGAAATAATCCGCGGTTTCAGGCGCGGCCACGCGGCCCAGGATGCGCAGCGCGGCCTCGATCAGCGTCACGTCCAGCCCGCGTTTGGCGGCCACCGCCGCCGCCTCCAGCCCGATATAGCCGCCGCCGACAATCACCATCCGCGCGCGCGCCACCATCGCAGGCGCCAGCGCATCGGCATCGGCCAGATCGCGCATCACATGCACGCCCGCCAGATCGCCGCCAATCGCGGCCGGCAACCGGCGCGGCGTAGCGCCCGTGGTCAACACCAACTGGTCATAGGGCAGGGCTGTATCGCCCAGCAGCACGTGCCGCGCCGCGCGGTCGATCCCCGTCACCCGCACCCCCACGCGCAGGTCAATCGCCTGATCGGCATAGAAACTGGCGGGGCGCAGATACAGACGCTCCAACGCCATCTCGCCCAGCAGGTATTTCTTGGACAGAGGCGGGCGTTGATAGGGCGGGGCAGCTTCCGCGCCCAGCATGGTCACCGCGCCCGCGAACCCCTGCGCCCGCAGTCGCGCCGCCACCGCCACCCCGGCCTGTCCGGCCCCCACGATCACGATATGGGTCATGCGCGTATCCTCAAATCCTGTGGTCTTGGCTTGGCCGTCAGCCTATATCGCTGCTTACAGGAAACACAAACCCGCGCGAGGGAGACAGCACATGACGATTGCCGTTGGAGATCACCTGCCCGAGGTCACGCTGACCCGTTTCGGCGACAAGGGCCCCGAGCCGGTCGCCCTGGCCGACAAGCTGAAGGGCCGCAAGGTCGCGATTTTCGCGGTGCCGGGCGCGTTCACCCCCACCTGCCATTCGGCGCATGTGCCCAGCTTTATCCGCACCAAGGATCAGTTCATGGCCAAGGGCGTGGACGAGATCATCTGCATCTCGGTCAACGACCCCTTCGTGATGAAGGCCTGGGGTGAGGCGACGGGTGCGACCGCCGCCGGTCTGACCATGCTGGCCGATGCCGAATCGGCGTTCACCACTGCGATCGGCATGGCGTTCACCGCGCCGCCCGTCGGTCTGATCGCGCGGTCGCGCCGCTATGCGCTGTTGGCCGAGGATGGTGTGGTCAAGGTGTTGCAGATCGAGGAAAGCCCCGGCACTTGCGAAATCTCGGGCGGTGAGGCGCTGTTGGCGTCCATTTGAATTGATACGGCCCGTCCCGGTGGGGCGGGCCGTTACAGGCTGTCGAGTTTCCGCGCCAGTTTCACGTCCAGCGTGGACAAACCGTCCACGTCATGCGTTGTCAGCGTCACGGTCACAGTCTTGTAAACATTGGACCATTCCGGATGGTGGTTCCATTTTTCCGCCCACAACGCCGCGCGGGTCATCCAGCCGAAGGCGGCGGTGAAATCTTCGAACTGATAGACCTTGGTGATGGCGTCGCGCGTCGCATCATGGGTCCATCCCGCTTCTAGCAACGGGTCCAGCAGGGTCTTGCGGCCGGTGTCGGACAGTTTTTCGGTCATCGCGCTCAATCCTGTTCTTCGCGGGTTTCCTTACGGAACGGGCCCCAATCGGTCAGCACCTCGATCTCGCGGTCCATCGCGGCGCGTTCCTCGCGCAGATATCGCGCAACGGCGTCGGAAAATCCGGGGTCCGCGATATAATGCGCCGAATGGACACGCACCGGCAAGTAGCCGCGCGCCAGCTTGTGTTCGCCCTGCGCGCCCGCCTCGACACGGGTCAGCCCCTGCGCCAGCGCCCAGTCGATGGCCTGATAATAGCACAGTTCGAAATGCAGGCAGGGGTGGTCTTCGACGCAGCCCCAATAACGGCCATAAAGCGTGTCGCGCCCGATGAAATTCAGCGCGCCGGCCACCGCGCGCCCGTCGCGCAGCGCCAGCACCAACAGCGTGTCATCCCGCAGCCGATCCTGCGCGATGTCAAAGAACGCCCGCGTCAGATAAGGCGTGCCCCATTTGCGTCCGCCGGTGTCTTGGTAAAACTCCCACATCGCGGCCCAATGTTCCGGGCGCAGCGCATCGCCGGTCAGCACCGCGATATCGCCGCCAAACGCCTGCGCGCGTTCGCGTTCCTTGCGAATGGTCTTGCGCTTGCGCGACGACAGGTCGGCCAGAAAATCGTCGAAACAGGCGTAACCCCGGCTTTCCCAGTGATATTGCTGCGTAATGCGGGGCAACAGGCCGATATCGCGGCCCGCCGCCACCTCGTCTTCGGTGCAGAATGTCATGTGCAGCGACGAGATGCGGTTGTCATCTGTCAACTGCCGCGCACCGGCCAAAAGCGCCGCGCGCCCCTCGGCCTCATGGCCGGGGCGGGTCAACAGCCGCCGTCCGGTGGCGGGCGTGAAGGGAACAGCGATTTGCAATTTCGGGTAATACCGCCCGCCCGCGCGTTCAAAGGCATTGGCCCAGTTGTGGTCAAAGATGTATTCGCCCTGGCTGTGCGATTTCACATACATCGGCGCAACGGCGATGATCTGGCCCGCCTTGCACGCCACGATCGGGCGGGATTGCCAGCCGGTGCCGGGGCCGACCGATTTGCTGTCCTCCAGCGCCAGAAGGAACCGGTGCGTGGTGAACGGATCCCGCGCGCGCCCGCCATCTGCCGCTTCTGGCGCGGCGCAGGCATCCCAGTCCGCCGCAGCGATCTGGTGCAGCGAGGTCAGGGCCTCGATCTCGATCTGTGATCCATCTGGCATCGGCGGCCCCCGCATCCTGCAGGTAAAATGGCGCGGCAGGCGCGCGGATCAAGCGGCGATTGCGGCGGCATAGCCCTCAAAGGTGATGTTCTGCGCGCCATCGGCCCGCGCGGCGGCCTCTTCTTCGGGCGAGCGGATCGTCCAGGTCAGCAGGGCCAGCCCCGCGTCGCGCAACGCCTGCACCCGCGGGCGGGACAGATCGCGCCAGTGATGCGACAGGAACGACACCCCCAACGCCTCGGCATCGGGGATGTCACGCAGGCGGTCGCTGATATCTTCGGGGATTTTCCAGTCGGCGGGATCAAAGGAACAGGTGGTCAGGCCAACGGGCAGGTGCGGCGCAAGGCGCGCGACATGTGCCACCGCATGGGGATTGAACGACATCACCGCCACCGGGCCGTCATAGGTGGTCAATGCGGCGACCATCGCCGCCTCCAGCCGCCCGTTGGTTTCGGACATCATGCGCGACTGATCCTTGATCTCGATCAGCAGCGGCACGCGGCCCGCGACGATGGCCAGCACCTGCGAAAGCGTCGGGATGCCGTCATCAGCATCTTTCAACAACAGCCCGCCCAGTTCGGCGGCCGACCGCGCCGACACCGGCCCCGTTGCCTGCGTCAACCGTTCCAGCGTGTCATCATGGAACACCATCGCCTGATCGTCGGACGACAGTTGCAGGTCGATTTCAATCCCATAGCCCGCATCTACCGCCGCCTGCACCGCCGCGCGGCTGTTTTCCACGCGGCCCGCCGCGCGGTCATGCAGCGCGCGATGCGCAATCGGCAGGCGCAGAAAGTCGGGATGCAGCGGGATCATTTGCTCTCGCCCGGTGCGCGGCCCAGTTCGATGATCGCCTCGATTTCCACCGCCACGCCTGAGGGCAGCGATGCGGCTGACACGGCGGACCGGGCATGTCGGCCCGCGTCGCCGAACACGGCCACCATCAGGTCGGAGGCGCCGTTGATCACCTTGGGCTGGTCGGTGAAATCGGGCGTCGAATTGACGAAGCCCACCAGTTTCACCACCCGTGCCACCCGGTCCAGATCGCCGTCACAGGCCGCGCGCGCCTGCGCCAGAATTGCCAGCCCGCAGGCGCGCGCCGCCGCTGCGCCCTCGTCGAGGCCCATCGTGGCCCCCAGACGCCCCGTGATCAGGCCCTCCGCATTGCGCGCGATCTGGCCCGAGATATAGACCATGTCGCCCGAGCGCACGAAGGGCACGTAATTTGCCGCCGGTGCAGGCGCGTCGGGCAGGGTCAGGCCAAGTTCGGCCAAGCGGGCGTCAATGCGGGACATGCGGTTACTCCTTGGTTATTCGCGAAAGGCCTTGGCCAGATAATCCGTCAGCGGTTTCATCAGATATTGCAACGGGGTGCGGTCGGCGGTGCGGATGAACGCCTCGACGGGCATACCGGGGATCAGGGTCACGCCCTGCGGCAGGCGCGCCAGTTCACCGGGGGCCAGCGCGATTTCGGCCTTGTAATAGGACGCGCCGCTGCGCTCATCGGTGAACGCATCCGCCGACAGTTGGGTCACCGATCCGTTCAGTTCCGGTGTGGTGCGCTGGTCCAGCGCAGAAAACCGCAGGACGACGGGTTGGCCGGGGAAAACCTGATCGACGTTGATGGTTTCGACGTTCGACATGATCACCAGCGGACGATCCTGCGGCACGATATACAGCACCGGTTCCGCAGGCCGGATCACGGCGCGGGTGGCAAACACCGTCATGCCATAGACGATGCCGCTGACCGGGCTGCGGATATCCAGCCGCGACATCTGTTCCAGCAACGCGCGGCGTTGTTCAGCCAGTTCCAATTCGCGGTATTGGATGTCGCGCAGGCTGCTGATCGCTTCTTCGCGGCGGGTGGAATCCAGCCGCAGGATTTCGATGTCGATCTCGGTGATCCGGCCCTCGGCCTGCGCCTTTTGCGCGGTCAATTCGCCGACCTGCCCCGACAGCCGCGACTGTTCGCGTTGCAGACCCAAGACTCGCGCCGCCTGCGCCAGACCGCGATCCAGCAGCGATTGCTGGTCGGTCAGTTCCTTCTGGATCAGTTCAAGCTGTTCGATCAGCGCGGTTTGCTGGGCGTCGATGCCTTCGATCTGCGAGGTGATCTGGCCCTTGCGCTTGCCCAACTGATCGACCTGCTGCGCCAGCGTGCCGACGCGCGCCTCCATGAGGCGGGTCTGGCCGTCCATCAGGGATTTCACATCGGCGTTCTGGGCGGCCACCTCTACCAGTTCCGGGTCATAGACCGGCGCGGTCAGCCCGTCGCGCTCGGCGTCCAGCCGTCCGCGCCGCGCCATCAATTCGAACAACTGCCCTTCGGCGATGGCCAGTTGTGACCGCAACTGCGTCGGGTCCAGCCGGATCAGCACCTGATCGACGGCAACCCGGTCGCCTTCCTTGACGGCCAGTTCGGCCACCACCCCGCCATCGGGATGCTGGATCACCTGGCGGTTCTGTTCCACCTCGATGCGGCCGGGAGCGATGATCGCGCCGGACAGCCGGGTGAACACCGACCAGCCGCCGAAACCGCCGACGAGTATGGCCAGCGTCACCAGCCCGATGATCAGCGGGCGGCGCGCAGAAAAAGCCGGTTGGGTCATCGCACACCTCCTCCGTCGGTCGTGGTCAGGATCTGGCGCGAGTTCTTGACCACCTCGCGCAGCACATCCTCTTTGGGGCCAAAGGCGACACGCGCGCCGCCTTCCAGCATCAAGAGCGTGTCACATTCCTGAATGGCGGCAGGGCGGTGCGCCATGATCAGGATCGACTTGCCTTCGGATTTCATCTGCCGGATTGCGCCGTTCAACGCCTGACTGCCGTCATTGTCGAGGTTCGAGTTCGGCTCGTCCAGCACCAGGACGACCGGATCGCCATACATCGCGCGGGCAAGGCCGATGCGCTGCATCTGCCCGCCCGACAACCGCCCGCCATTCGCCGACACGCGGGTGTCATAGCCATCGGGCAGTTTCAGGATCATCTCATGCGCGGCGGCTTTTTTGGCGGCGGCGACGACGGCGGCGGGGTCGGGCTGGGGCGACATGCGGGCGATGTTTTCGGCGATGGTGCCGTCGAACAGTTGCACCCGCTGTGGCAGATAGCCGATCAGCCCGCCTAGAACGGTCGGATCGTATTGGTCCAGCGCCGCGCCATCCAGCCGGATCTTGCCACTTGCCGGACGCCAGACCCCGGTCAGCGCGCGCGCCAGCGACGATTTCCCCGCCCCCGATGGCCCGATCACACCCACGGCCTGTCCGGGTTCCAGCGTGAAGCTGACCATGCGCAGCGACGCCTGCTGTTCGCCGGGGGGCACCAGCGTCAACTGCTGCACCTCCAGCCGCGCCTTGGGGCGGGGCAGGGGCGTGCGCGGCTGTTCGGGCGGCACTTCGGACAACAGTTGTGCCAGCGTGGACCAGCCTTTGGTGGCGCGCTGCACGATGGCCCATTGACCCACAGCCATTTCGATGGGCGCAAGCGCGCGGCCCATCAGGATCGAACCCGCGATCATCGCGCCGGGTGTCAGTTCGCCCCGCAGCACCAGCCATGCGCCCAGACCCAGCATCGCCGATTGCAGGAACAGGCGGAACGTCTTGGTGATCGACGAAAACCCGCCCCCGACATCCGACGCAGAGATATGCTGGGTCAGCGCCTCGTCGCGCAGTTTCTGCCAGCGGCTGAAGGCGGCGCTGCGCATCCCCATCGCCTGCACCATCTCGGCCTCGGAGCGGATCTGTTCGCCCATCGTCTCGGCCCGGATGGTGCCGGATGCGGCACGTGTAGCGCGAAAAAAATGTTGGCACAAAAACGAAAGAAACTTGTCTCAAGTTTTTCGCGCGCCAAAGGTCCCTTCAATCGGCCTTCAACGCTTCACGGATCGAGCCGACAACGCGATGTTTGCGGCATTCGGTCCGGCCGGGGGCTG
>CAMCVS010000005.1 GCA_945881965.1 Paracoccus haematequi
CGCCTGCACGGCGGCGGCCTGCGGGGGTGGGGCGGCCATGATGATTTCCGACAACAGCACCCGCACCGACGATCCGCCTCCTGTGGATTGCAGGGCGCGGTCCACCTCACGGTCGGACACCTGCACCTTACCGGAAAAACGCGCGCGCACCACATCTCGCCATGCGATGCCGCTGCGCACGAAATCGCGGAAGCTGTCCTTTTCGACGCCGCCTGCGGCGATGGCGCGCAGGAACTGTTCGGTGTCCATGTTCACGCGGCCGGCAAATTCGGCCATGCCCGCCTCGATGGCCTCGTTGGTGGGCAGGACGCCTGCCTGTGCTGCGGCCTCGAGTTTCAGCCGCTCTTCGATCAATTGTTCGCGGGCCAGCGTGTCGGGATTGCCCGGCGCGCGCAGCAGGGTCAGGAATGCGGTGCGCTGTTCGACTTCGAAGGTGGTGATCACCTTGTCATTGACCAAATAGGCCGGGGAAAACTGGCCCTGTCCTTGACCCTGTCCTTGGCCCTGCGCCTGCGCTGTCACTGGCAAGGCGCCAAGCGCAATCACCAGCGCCCACACCAAAGCCAGAGGGGCACAGGGCAGGCGGGCAGGCATCAAATGGCGCATCTCGTCACTCCTTCGTTGCGGGGCCCGGACTTGGGGCCCGGACTTGGACTTGGACTTGGGGGGCCGGTCCGGGGTCATGCGGTCAGCCCCGGCAGGTGCGGGTATAGCTGGTGTCGTTGTTGCGCACACCAAACCCACCCAGCACCACGGTTAAGCCGAAAACGGTCGAGGGTGCAACAATCGTCGGCTGGGAATGGTCGCGCGTGACGGTCAGGTTCATCGTGGTACATTCGTTGCGATATTGCAGGCCAAGCCCCGCCTGTGCGGTGCGGTCGGACGCCACATCATAGCGCCATGTGGTGGTGGCGGTGACATGCCGCCCCAGCCTGCGATAGCCGCTCAGCGTCCATTCCGACACATCGCCGGGGCGCGCTTCGGCGGCATCCTGACCCAGCCAGGCATAGGACGCGCTGGCCCCGAATTTCGGCCGATAGAACGACAGCCGCGCCTCGGCCTTGCGCGCGGTATCGCCGGGATGGACCAGTCCGCGAAAGTTCAAATCGAACCCGCTGACATGCTGCAACCGCGCCGCCAGCAGCATCGACGAAGAGGTGCCCGCCAAACCCGAGGACCGGCTGAAATCCGCCAGCCCGTCCTCGCGCAGCACCTGACCCAGCGTGAGCGCCGACCGCCAGCCGGAGGTGCCGGTGCGGGTCCAGTTGACGCCATAGGCGATCATCGTCCCGTGCTCGCGCCGGTCCGCTGCCGGGAACCGCGACAGCGCCAACAGGTTGCCTTCGTCAAACTCGACCCGCGTGCTTTCCTCGTTGGGCACGGCCAGCGTGGACCCGCCGACCCAGCCCAGCATCATCAGCGGCTCGATGGTCTGGCTGGCGCGCGGGGTGGCTTTCTGGAACGGCCAGCGCAGGGTCAGCGCCGCATGAGGTGTCACTGCGGTATCGCGGGCCACAGCCGTGCTGTCCTGATCCACCGCGAACCCGTCAATCGCCAGACCGATATCGCTGACAGCCACCAGTCCCGGCCCGATGACCGCGCTGCGCAGCCATTGCGCCTCCAGCATGGTGCGGCTGATGTCACGGCCCGCCACGTCCACATCGGATTGCCGGTAATGCCCATGTGCCAAGGCCGCCACGCGGATTTCCCCGCCCAGCGTTTTCGGAAAGAACCGCTGTTCATGCAGCGCTTCTGCGACCCCGGTAGGCAGGGTGGCGTTGTCCTCGTCCACGCGCAGGGTCTGGAACCGGGTCAGGCTCAGCCGGGTATGCCGGTCGCGCGTGGTCTTGGACAGGGTGGCATCGCTTGCCAGCCGTTCACGGGAGGGAAAGTTATAGTGGATGACATAGGCCTTGTCGCTGACCGCCTCGACGTCGAAATCCAGCCGCCACCCCTTGCGCAGCCCGAAATGCGCTTCGCCGTCCACCCAGGCGCGGGTTTCACCCGGCAGCAGGTCATCCTGGCTGAACGCGCCCGCAATGGTCATGTCGCCGTTGCGGAACACCTGCCGGTAGCGCCATTGCAAGGTGGTGGTCTTGGGCGACAGGAACGGGGTCAGCGTCAGGTCGCGGTGATCACCCAGACGGATGAAATACGGCAGTTTCAGCCCGACCCCCAGATTGGACGAGCTTTCCAGTTCCGGGATCAGAAACCCGGTGGCGCGCGCCAGTGTCGGGTCGGGCAGGCGCAGCCGCGGCAGCCACAGCACCGGCAGCCCGAACACCCGCAGCGTCGCATTGCGGAAATACAGTTGCTGTTCGGTCTGGTCATGGATCACGCGGGCGGCGCGGATTTGCCAGACCGGCGCGCGGTCATCATTTGCGCAGATGCGGCAGGATGTGGCGGCGACACGGTAAAGCTGCGTGTAGCGCCCGCCGACGCGGTCCAGCCGGGTGGCGGCCAGTTGCAACTGGCGGTCAAAGATCATCCGCGCTCCGGTCAACAGCCCGTTCTGGAACCCGGCGTCCAGTTCACCGGCATCGGCCAGCACCACAAGGTTGTCGCCTTCGGTCACCGTCACCGGCCCGTCCAGCGTCAATTGCCCCGTGTCGCGGTCATAGGTCACGCGGTCGGCCTTCAGGCGGCGATTGCCCTGCGACGCCTCGACGTTGCCTTCGGCGATCAGCACGGATTTGCCGTCGATGCGGATGGCATCGGCAACCAGAAGCACGGGCGCATCGGATTGCTGCGCCAAGGCGGGCAGCGCCAGCAGCAGCAACGCGGCCAACAGGGGGATCAGCCGCATCAGCCATCCTCCATGTGCAGCAACAGCCCCAGCGCCAGCAGCACCGAGGCCACCGGCGGGGCCCATGCGGCCAACAGCACCGGTACAAGCCCGTTCTCGCCCAGAATCTGGCTGAAGCTGCGGATGTAATACAGCGTGAACCCCAACAGCACGGCGGCCAGCACCGCCACGCCTGTGCGCCCGAACCGGGTGTGCCGCATGGTGAAGGCCGACGATATCAGCACCATCGCCACCAGAAACAGCGGTCGCGCCAGTTCCATCTGGAACCACACCGCATGGCGGCGCGCAGAAAACCCGGCCTCGCGCAATTGCGCGATGTAATCGGGCAAGTCCCAGATCGAAATCGTGTGCGGTGCGCCGAAACTGTCGCGGATGCGGTCGCGGGTCAGGCTGGAGGCGACCTGCACCGTTGCCGCAGTTTGCGCCGTGGCCTCGGGGTTGGCACCGGGGGCCAGCGACCATGTCTTGGCGTCGGTCAATTCCCAGACCCCGTCGCGCAGGGTGGCCGTCGCGGCCTCGATCCGGCGGGTGGGCGCGCCATCGGCGGCATAGGTCAGGAACGACACCGCTTGCAGCACGGTGCCATCGCTGTTGGCCCGCGCCGCGCGGATCACGGTCTGGCCGGACGGATCGCCCTGCCGCAGCCACAGCCCTTCGGCAGAGACGGACAGCACATCGACCCCGCCCGCGCGCGCGGCCTGCGACAGTTGTTCATAGCGTTTTGCCGTGGTGGCCACGATGGGGTTCAGCACCGCCACCGCCAGCACACCGATGATGGCGGCCACTGCCACCGGCGCCATCAGGGTGCGCAACCCCGCCCGCCCCGCCGCGCGCGCCACCACCAGTTCGGACGACCGCGCCAGCGCCAGAAACAGCGCCACCGTGGCAAGGATCATCACCAGCGGCAGGATGTTATAGATGCCCTGCGGCGCGTTCAGCGCGGTCAGCCGCAGGATTTGCGACAATCCGGCGTCCTGCGGGCCAAAGCGGCGCACCTGTTCCACGAAATCCAGCAGCGACATCAGCAGGAAAAACACCGCGAACAGCCCGCCGAACACCACCGCGAACCGCCGCGCGAAATACAGATGCAACGTCATGTCGCCGTCGCCATCGCAATGCGCGACCTGCGGGGCCGCCGCCCGCCGCGCGCGGCCTGTGCCAGCAACCCGGCAGAAATCACCCCGCCCAGCAGCGCGGGCATATAGATCAGCGGCCATAGCCCTGCGTCATCGCGCACCGGGTCGCTGACCACGCCCTCGGTCAGTTTCACCACCACCAGCAGCACGATCGCCCCCACGATCTGCCGCCAAACGCCAAAGCGGGAAAAGCTGCCGATCAGCAGCGCGCCAAAGCCGATCATGGCGGCGACGATGCACAGCAAGGGCTGGCTGAACCGCATGTGCAATTCCTCGACCACCCGGCCCGGCAATTCGCCCGTCTCGGCGGCAATCTTGCCAGGATCGGCCCACAGATCGCGCGTGGGAATCCAGCGCAGCGCGCGCCCCGGCACATCGGGCCGGGTCAACATCCGCCCGATGTCATAGGAAAACTCGGTGAAATGCGTGACACCCAGCCGGTCCGAGGCAGGGTTATGGGTCTGCACCATGCCGTCGAGCATCACCAGACGCGGGTCGCCGCCCACCTCGACCAGATGGCCGCGTTCTGCGGTATAGGTCAGCGCGCGCGCCGGATCGCTGCGGTCGGACAGAAAGATGTCGGCCAACAGCCCCTCGGTCGTGATCTCGCGCACATAAAAGGTGATCCCCGGCGAAGGGTTCAGGAATGTGCCTTCGGTCAGCAGTTTCGCGGTCAGGTTCTGCGCAATCTCGGCCTCGCGCAGCCGCAATTGCGCCAGCGACGCGGGCACCAGCACATGCGTCAAAAGCGCCATCATCGCCGCCACCACCAGCCCGAAATACAACACCGGGCGCGCCAGCCGCCATGGCGAGAACCCGGTCGCCTGCATCACCACCAGCTCGCTTTCGGTGCTGAGACGATTGGTGACATAGACCGAGGCCGCAAAGCCAGCCATCGGCAGCACCAGCCGGATCACATTGGGCAGCGTCAGGGCGGTAAACTCGGCAAACACGGCGGCGCTTTGGCCATCACCGATCAATTGATCGAACAGCCGCACCGCCTGGTTGATCCAATAGATCGACACCAGCACCAGCGCGAAAAATCCAAACAGGATCATCAGTTGCGCAAAGATATAACGGTCGAATCTGGCCACGCGTCCCCCACCGGCGCAAGTCGTGCTGTCAGACCCTATCCGAGGCGGGCGGGTTGCGAAACTGCGTTCTGGCCAAGGTGGGGGTCGCGCGCTAATCCTTGCCCACCAAGCCAAAAGGAAATGCCATGACCCGCCTTGTCGATATCGCCGCCCTGCCTCTGGACCTGACCGATCTGGCCACGCGGGAGGGGCGTCTGGCCCTGCTGCTGGACGCGGAAGGCCCGCTGGACAGCGCGGCGCGGCGGATTGACCGGCTGATGCGCGGGGCGCTGACACGCGCGCGGGGGTCGGACGCCTTTGCCAAGCTGAAACCGGGGCAGGTGATGACGCTGGCCTGGCCTGCGGGATTAGCCGCCGAGGCGGTGGATATGGTCCGCCTGCCGCGCCGCGCCACACAGGCCGAGGCGGAAAAGGCGGGGGCGGCGCTGGCCCGTGCCAAGGGACGCGCGGGCCTGACGCTGCTGGTGCCCGTGCATCCGCGTCTGGTGGCCGTGCTGCGCGGGATCCTGTTGCGCGCCTATGAATTTACCGACCACAAGTCGGATCGCGCGCCACTGCCTGCGGGGGGCGTCACCGTGATGACCTCTGCGCCCGAGGCGCTGGAGGCCCCCCTGGCCGATCTGCGCGCGGTGGCCGAAGGCGTGTTCCTGACCCGCGACCTGGTGGCGGAACCGGCCAACGTGCTGACCACCTCCGAATTTGCCCGCCGCCTGACGGACCTGTCCGCGCTTGGCCTCACCGTCGAAGTGTTCGACGAGGCCGCGCTGGACCAGTTGGGGATGCGCGCGCTGTTGGCCGTGGGGCAGGGGTCCGCCGCCCCGTCCAAGTTGGTCGTCATGCAATGGCAGGGCAGCGACAGCCCCCCTCTGGCGCTGGTCGGCAAGGGGGTGGTGTTCGATTCGGGCGGGATTTCGATCAAGCCCGCTGGTGGCATGGAAGAGATGACGATGGACATGGGCGGCGCGGGCACCATCGCGGGCGTGATGGCGACGCTGGCGCGGCGGCAGGCCAAGGCGCATGTGGTGGCGCTGCTGGGGTTGGTGGAAAACATGCCGTCGGGCACCGCGATGCGCCCCGGCGATGTGGTCCGGTCGATGAAAGGCGACACGATCGAGATCGTGAACACCGACGCCGAGGGCCGTTTGGTGCTGGCCGATGTGCTGTGGTATGCGCAGGACCGGTTCAATCCGCGGGGGGTGGTTGACCTGGCCACCCTGACGGGCGCGGTGATCGTGGCGCTTGGCCACGACAATGCGGGCGTGTTTTCCAATGATGACGCGCTGGCGCGCGCGTTCCTTAGTGCCGCCGAGGCCGAGGGCGAGGGCGCATGGCGGATGCCGCTGGGAGACAGCTATGGCGATCTGATCAAGAGCCGGATCGCGGATGTCAAAAATTCGGGCGGGCGGTTTGCAGGCGCGATCACGGCGGCGATGTTCCTGCAACGTTTCATCAGGCCGGGGATGGCGTGGGTGCATGTCGATATCGCGGGCACCGCGATGCCGCCGGGGGACACCACGCTCGCCCCGAAAGGGCCGACCGGCTGGGGGGTGCGCGCGTTGGACCGCATGATCCGTGACATGTTCGAAGGCTAAGGGATGGCCGCGCTGTTCTATCAGTTGCTGCGGTCCGGCGTCGAAGACACGTTGGCGATGCTGGTGGAAAAATCGCTGGAACGCGGCTGGCGGGTGGCGGTGCGGGCGCGCGACGCGGGCCGTCTGGATCAACTGGACCACGCGCTGTGGCTGCGCGAGGAGTTCCTGCCGCATGGCATCGCGGGCGGGCCGCATGATGCGCTGCAACCGGTGCTTCTGACCACGGGGGATATTAACAACAGCGCGGCCTGTCTTGTGGCGCTGGACGGGGCCGAGGTCAGTGCGGGCGAGGCCGCAGCACTGGACCGCGTTTGCATCCTGTTCGACGGGAACGATGACGCAGCGCTGGCGCGCGCGCGCGATCAGTGGCGCGCGCTGACGGGGGCGGGGGTAGCCGCACAGTATTGGTCCGAGGAAACCGGCCGCTGGGTGATGAAAACCGAGAAAAAGTAATCCGTTGCGGCGGCTAGTTGATGTAACGTGCCAGCGCGGGCGCGGGCATCCAGCCCCGGATCATGATCTCTGGCAGCACATAGAACGGCGCGTCGGGCACACCCAGGCTGCGCGCCAGATCGCTGTCCATCGCATGGCGATGCACGGTCCAGCCCGCGTCCTGCGCGCGCGCGTCCAGTTCCGCGCCCGCTTGCGCGCAATCGGCACAGCCATCGCTGAAAAACGCCACATGCCGTGGCGCGGGCCATTGCCCGAACAGCGCCACGCCATGCGCCGCGATCAGCGACAGATCGGCGGATTTGTCAGCGGCATAGGGGTCAGGCGGGGCCAGCCCGTCGGTGATCATCGCCGGATCATCCAAAAGCGCGCGGCGCACCTCGGCCCCAAAGGCCGCGCGTGCATCAGGGGTCAGGCCCAGCCCGTCCGGCATGGCAGGCCCGGCACAGGCCAGACCCGCCACCAGACCCGCTAGCACACTTGCGATACGCCTCATTCGACGCGGGCTTCGGCCACCAGTTGGGTCATGCCTTCCAGCGGCACATAGCCGCGCACCAGCCTGTCCTTGACCACGAATGTCGGCGTGCCGTTGATCTGCAACCGCTGCGCCAGCGCGTGGTTGGCGGCGATCACCGCTGTTACTTCGGGGCTGTCCATGCGGGCCAGAACCGCTTCGGCGTTCAATCCGGCCTCAACGGCCATGCCGCCCAAAGCTTGCGGGCTGATCGGCCCTTTGCGTTCGATCAGTGCGTCATGCATCGCCTTATAAGCGTCGTCGCCCGCAATCTGCCGCACTGCGATGGCAAAACGCGAGGCCAGCACCGAGTCGTCGCCCAGGATCGGGAATTCCTTCAGCACAAAGCGGATGTTGCCGTCAGAGGCGATCAGTTCCGCCACCTCGTCATGCGCCTTTTTGCAATAGCCGCAGCGGTAATCGACAAATTCCACCAGCGTGACATCGCCGTTCAGGTTGCCACCCACCCAGGACGCCGGATCCTGAAAGATGTCCTGCGCGTTGACCTGCAACAGGTCCGCGTCGCCCTTGGCCTGTTCCACGGCCTGACGGTTTTCCAGAACGGCCACCGCCTCCATGATCACCTGCGGGTTTTCCAGCAGATAGGCGCGCACTTCGGCCTGAAATGCGGCGCGTTCGGCATCAGACATCTTGGTGACATCAAAGGCCAGCGCGGGCGCTGCGACGAGCGCAAGCGACAGGCTTGCCGCAGCGGCAAAAGCCCGCGACAGGCGTGTCGCATCGGAAAGGGAACGGGTCATCGGGTCATCTCCTGGGTTGACGTTTGATTTGGATTTCGGCGGCGGACAGCGCGTCTTGCGCGCGCAGCCATGCGGCAGAGCCGCGCGGCAACAGCCCGCTGGCGCGTTCGGCGTTGATACGGGCGTCCTTGGGGCGGCCCAGCAGCAGATAGCGTTCAGCGGTCACAAGCGACGCTTCACCGGGGCGGTTCAGCTGCGCATAGGCCGTGGCCAGATCGCGCAACGCGGGCGGATTGCTGGCATCGCGGGTCATGGCGCGTTCCAGTGTGGCCACCGCCGCCGCGGGCTTGCCCGCCACCAGTTGCGCGCGTCCCAATCCGGCCAGCACCTGCGCATCCTGCGGGGCCAGTTGCGCGGCGCGCGCAAAGGCCGCCACGGCGGCGGGGGCGGCGCGCCCTTCGAGCAATATCTGGCCTTTCAGGTCATGCAGATAGGGGTCATCCGGGCGCAGCGCGATGGCGCGGTCGATGGCCTCACGCGCGCGGGCCGCATCGGGGGTGCGGTGCCAGGCCACGGCCTGACGCAGCAATGTGACCTCGTCGGTGCCCCATGCGCGCCCGGTCAGGCGCAGCGTGGCCGACGGCGCCTGCGTGAACGCCTGCAACTTGCCCTTGGCGCGGGCGAACCAATAGGCCGCCTCTGGGGCCGACGGGGTCGGCGTGACACCTGCCCCCTGTGCCTCGATGGCGCGCAGACGGTCGCGGCTGAGCGGATGGGTCAGGGTGTAGGGATCGGCGCGTTCCGCCATCAACAGTTCCTGGTTCTTGAACAGCGCCAGCACCTCGACATAGCCCGCCAGATCGACACCCGACGCGCGCATGTAGCGCAGCGCCGCCGCGTCCGCCGCACTTTCCTCGGCGCGGGTGTGGCCGAACAGCCGCCGCTGCGCCGATGATCCGATCCCAAGCGCGACCCCGATCGCCGCCTTGCCGTCCACGCCCGACGCTGCCGCCGCAAGCGCCAGCCCCGCCCCGATTGCGGCCACGGACCCGGCGGTGCGGATATTGTCCAGCCGCCGCGTCAGATGGCCGTTGGCGATATGCGCCGCCTCGTGCGCCAGCACGGCCTGCAATTGTTCGGGCCGGGTCAGCCGCAGCAGCAGCCCGGAATGGATGAAGATATGCGCGCGGTCGATGACAAAGGCGTTCATCCGGCTGTCCTGAATGACCAGCACCTTGATCTGGTCGGCGGGTAGACCGGCGGCGCGCAGGACAGGGCGCGCCAATTGCCCCAGCGCATGTTCGATATCGCCGTCACGGATCAGCGATTGCGCGCCCGCAGGCAGCGCAAGGCAAAACGTGATGAGGATGGCAAACAGCCTGCGCATTGACGCCCCGAGGGAACCCTGAAATTGAACAGGGAAACCATGAGCGAGCAGAACGGGGGTTGCAATGCGCAAGGCGCGGCGGGGGCAGGTCGATCCCTTCATTGTGATGGACGTGATGGAGGCGGCGCGCGCGCTGGAAGCGGGCGGTCGGCGCATCATTCACATGGAAGTGGGCCAGCCCGGCACACCTGCGCCCGAGGCCGCGCGCGCGGCGTTGGTGCATGCGATGGCAGAGGAGTCGCTGGGATATACCGTGGCGCTTGGCCTGCCTGCGCTGCGCGCGCGGATTGCGCGGATGTATGGTGACCGGCATGGCGTGGACCTTGATCCGGGCCGCGTCGTGGTCACGTCTGGGTCATCGGCGGCGTTCATCCTCGCGTTCACGGCGCTGTTTGATGCAGGCAGTCGCGTCGGCATCGGCGCGCCGGGATACCCCAGCTATCGCCAGATCCTGCGCGCGCTGGACCTGAACGCGGTCGATATCCCGGCGCGGGCCGAGGCGCGGTATCAGGTACAGGTGGCGGATTTGGCGGGGCAGGATTTGCAGGGCCTGCTGATGGCCTCGCCTGCCAATCCCACCGGCACCATGCTGTCGCGCGATGATCTGGCGCGGCTCATGGGGTGGGCGCGCGACACAGGCGCGGCCTTCATTTCCGACGAGATTTACCACGGCATCACATACGGCACCCGCGCGGTCAGCGCGCTGGAATTGGGCGATGATTGCTATGTCATCAACTCGTTCTCGAAATACTGGTCGATGACGGGGTGGCGCGTCGGCTGGATGGTGGTGCCCGAAGATCACGTCCGCATGGTGGAACGGCTGGCGCAGAACCTGTTCATCTGCCCGTCTCATGCCGCACAGGTCACGGCCTTGGCGGCGATGGATTGCGATGCGGAATTGCAAGACAACCTTGCGGTCTATGCTGCCAACCGTGCGCTGATGCTGGAGGCGCTGCCGCCGATGGGGTTCGACCGAATCGCGCCTCCGGATGGGGCGTTCTATATCTATGCCGATGTGCGGCACCTGACCGATGACAGCCGCGCCTTTGCCGCGCAGATTCTGCAAGAGGCGGGGGTGGCGGTGACACCGGGGCTGGATTTCGACCCTGAACGCGGGGCGGGCACCTTGCGGTTTTCCTATGCGCGCGCGACCGGGGACATCATCGAGGGGCTGGCGCGGCTGGCGGCGTTCATGGCGGATTATCAGGGACGGCGTCACGGCTGACACACAGGGGGTGGTGCATTCTGTCGCGAAACGCGCTAGGATTAGCGGATACCCATGAGGCCCCCATGATCCGTCTGTTGATCCTTCTCGCGCTGGCGCTGTTGCCGTTCCGTGCTTTGGCGGAATTTGGCGCGCTGGCGCGCATCGACGGGGCTGCCTCACTGACCGATCAACGCGGACAGGTGGTTCTGGAGTTTGGCCTGTCGCAAGGCGTGCCATGGCGGGTGTTCACGCTGGATGCGCCGCAGCGCGTGGTGCTGGATTTCCGGGAGGTGGATTTCACCGCCCTGCCGCGCGATTTCGACCAAAGCGCGGGTGTCGCGTCGGTGCGCACCGGGCCGTTTCAACCCGGCTGGACGCGGATGGTGCTGGAACTGACAGCACCGATGGCGGTGCAAGAGGCGGGGCTGCGCGTGGCGCAGGACAGCGGGCGGGCGGCGCTGCGGCTGGTGCTGGTGCCCACAGAGACGTCTGCCTTTGCCGCCACCGCCGGTGCGCCGCGCGATCCGCGCTGGGATTTGCCTGCGCCCGCGCTGGTGGCGCCCGCGCCTCGCGCCTCGGATGCGCCGCTGCTGGTTGTGCTGGACCCCGGCCATGGCGGCATTGACCCCGGCGCAGAACGTGACGGGCATACGGAAAAGGCGCTGATGCTGACCTTTGCGCAGGAACTGGCCGAGGAATTGCGCCGCTCGGACCGGTTCGAGGTGGTGCTGACGCGCACGGACGACCGCTTTGTCGCGCTGGAACAGCGGGTGGCGATTGCCCATGCCGTCAAGGCCGACCTGTTCCTGTCGCTGCATGCCGACGCGCTGTCCGAAGGGCAGGCGACCGGGGCCGCGTTGCATCTGTTGTCCGAGAGCGCGAGTGACGAGGCGACGGCGCTGCTGGCGGAACGGCATGACCGCGATTCGCTGCTGTCGGGGGTCGATCTGCGCGGGCAGGATGATCAGGTCGCCGCCGTGCTGATGGATCTGGCCCGCGCCGAGACGACACCGCGCGCCGAAGCGATGGCGCAGGCGCTGATTGCGGCAATCAGGGACGCGGACCTGCCGGTCAACCGCAAACCGCTGCGGCGCGGCGCGTTTTCCGTGCTGAAGGCGGCGGATATCCCGTCTCTGCTGATCGAGGTGGGGTTCCTGTCCAGCCCGCGCGATCTGGCTAACCTGATTGATCCCGCGTTCCGCGCCCGCATGGCGGTGGCGCTGCGGCAGGGGCTGGAGGCGTGGATCGAAACCGACGCCGCCCGCGCCGGTTTGGTGCGGCAATGACCACATTCCCCCGGACCCGCCGATGCGCCAATCGTGTTTTGACCCTTGGGCGCCGCCATAGTAGGGACGGGAGCAACTACAGAAAGGCGGGCCCGTGCTTCGTTTCGTGATGTCCATGCTGGGGGGGCTGTTCACCCTCGTGACGATGGGATTGTTCGCCGCGGCCCTGTCGATCGGGGCGGTGTTCTATATCTATGGTCGCGACCTGCCCAGCTATGAAAGCCTTGCGCAATATTCGCCCAAGACCATCAGCCGGATCTATTCCGGGTCGGGCCAGATCATCGACGAATTCGCGGTAGAGCGGCGGCTGTTCACCCCGGTCGAGGAAATCCCCGATCTGGTCAAAAACGCCTTTATCGCGGCGGAGGACCAGAATTTCCGCACCCATCCGGGTGTCGATATCAAAGGCGTGGTGTCGGCGGTCTGGGATGCGGCGGCGTCTGGGGGCGACAAGCTGCGCGGGGCCTCGACGATCCCGATGCAGGTGATGAAGAATTTCCTGCTGGACGGCTCGCGCAGCGCCGAACGCAAGGTGCGCGAGATGCTTTTAGCGGTGCGCGCCGTGGCCAGCCTTGGGCGCGATCACATTCTGGAACTCTATCTGAACGAGATTTTTCTGGGCCAGAACGCCTATGGCGTCGCTGCCGCCGCGCAGACCTATTTCAACAAATCGCTGGACGAGTTGACGGCGGGAGAGGCCGCTTATCTGGCGGCGCTGCCCAAGCAACCGTCCGACCTGCACCCGGTGCGGAACTATGATTATGCTATGGACCGGCGCAACTATGTGCTGGGGCGGTTGCTGGAGGATGGCTATATCACCCGCACCACCTATGAGGCGGAACGCGCGCTGCCGCTGAACACGGTGCAATCCGGCGCGTTTGACAGTTTCCGGTCCACCGTGCCGCCGCGCGACTATTTCTCGGATGAAATCCGGCGGCAGTTGTCCGTGCGCTATTCCGAAGAAGAATTCTTTTCCGGTGGCCTGTCGATCCGCGCCACCATTGATCCCGAAATGCAAGTGGACGCCGCCGTCGCGCTGCGCCGCGCGCTGGAAAAATTCGACCGTGGCACCGGGGTCTGGCGCGGGACACGGATCAAGCTGGCCGAAGATGTGCTGGGTCAGGAAACAGCGTGGCGCGATGCGCTGGCCAAGACCGAAATGGCGCGCGATATCCTGCTGGAAGCGCCGTGGTATCCGGCGGTGGTGCTGGGCTTTGGCGAGGCAGGCGCGCGGATCGGCATCGAGGGCTTTGCCGATGACGCGGACGGCCACTGGATCACCGCAAAGGACGTGCAATGGGCGCGCAAACGGCTGGCGGATGGCAAGCTGGGCAAGAAGGCCACCCGCCCCGAAGACCTGCTGGAGTTGGGCGACGTGGTCTATGTCCGTGCCATGACGGACGACAAGACCGGGCAGTTCATCCGCTGGACCCTGCGGCAGGTGCCCGAGGTGCAGGGCGGGTTCATGGCGATGGACGTGAACACCGGCCGCGTGATCGCGATGCAGGGCGGGTTCAGCTATCAGCATTCGGTGTTCAACCGCGCCACGCAGGCACGCCGCCAGCCGGGGTCGTCGTTCAAGCCCTTTGTCTATGCCGCAGCGCTCGACAGTGGTTACACCCCCGCCACAATCGTGATCGACGCGCCCATCGAGGTGGACACGCCACAGGGGTTGTGGAAACCGCAGAACGCGTCCGACAAGTTCTATGGCCCGACCCCGATGCGGACCGGGATCGAACAGTCACGGAACCTGATGACGGTGCGGTTGGCGCAAGAGGTCGGCATGGATGTGGTCGCGCGCTATGCCGAACGCTTTGGCGTCTATGACCGGATGAACCCGTTCCTGGCCAACTCGCTGGGGGCCGAGGAAACCACGCTGTATCGCATGGTCGCGGCCTATGCGATGTTCGCCAACGGCGGCGAGCGGGTGGAGCCCACGCTGGTGGACCGGATTCAGGACCGCAACGGCCAGACGATCTATCGCCATGACAAGCGCGTCTGCGTCGATTGCGCGGATGCCAATCTGGACCCGGCGCGCGCGCCGCGCATTGCGTCAAACCGCGAGCGGGTGATGGATGCGGTGACCGCCTATCAGTTGACCTCGATGATGGCGGGTGTGGTCGAACGCGGCACGGCGCGCGGTGCGATCAACCTGCCGGTGCCCGTGGCGGGCAAGACCGGCACCACCAATGACGCGCTGGATGTGTGGTTCGTGGGGTTCACCAATTCTATCGTGGCGGGCTGTTACATCGGCTATGACACGCCGCAATCCATGGGCGACGGCGCATCGGGCGGCGGGGTCTGCGGCCCGGTGTTTCAGGAATTCATGCTGGAGGCGACCAAGAAATACGGTGGGGGCCGGTTCCGCATCCCGGCAGGCGGCGAATTCATCAAGATCGACCGTTTCACCGGCGCGCGGCTGTCGGACACTGCCACCGGCGATCATGTCGTGGCCGAGTTTTTCCGCGAGGGCGAAGAGCCGATCTTTGGCGTGACCTTTGACGGCGGCTTTGCGATGGGGGCGAACCTGCCGCTGGTCGAGGAAGTCAGCGGGCGGACCGGCAAACAGGTCGTCACCTCGACCGGCAAGAAGGCGGTGGTGGGACCAAAGGCCAGCTTTGGCGCGCTGTCATCAGGCGGGCTCTACTAATTCCTCGACCGCGCCCTGTTCCGCAATCAGCCGGTACAGGTGCCATGTCGCATGCCCAAACAGCGGCAGGGTCAGGAACAGCCCCAGAAACATCGGCACCATCGCCACAAACGTCAGCACCGCGATGAACAGCCCCCAGGCCAGCATCGGCGCGGGGTTCTGCACCACGGTCTGAAAGCTGGCGATCATGGCGGTGATGCAGTCCACCTCGCGGTCCAAAAGCATCGGCAACGAAATCACCATCGCCATATAGATCAACAGCGCAAAGGCCCCGCCGACCACGCTGCCAAGTGTCAGCATCATCAGCCCGTTCGGCGTCAGATAGATCGCAAGGCTGGATGACACGTTGGTCATCACCGACAGCCCCATGAACAGCGCGAAAATCATGTGCCCGATAAAAAACCAGAACAGGAAGATGAACAGCACCAGCGCCGACATCATCGGCAATTGCCGCCGCCCCTGCAGGACGATGACGCCGAAGATGCCGATCAGGTGCAGCGGCTCATTGTTTTCCAGACGGCGGCTGACCTCATACAGCCCCACCGCCGCGAATGGCCCGACCAGCGGAAAGCCGACGGCGGCAAAGATCAGCCAATAGGTCTGTCCGGTGATCCAGGTGATCCAGGCCATGAACAGCCCCAGCGCGACATAGACGGCAGCAAAGATCAACCCGAACCCTGGCGCGCGGCGCATGTCGCGGGTGGCGCGGCGCAGTGCCTCACTGACCATCGGCAGCGTCACCGTGCCCAAGGGCGGCACGCCATGTGGCAAATCTGTGGTCATCATTTTCCCCCTTTGGCCCATCAGGGTCAATCCATGCGCGTTTCGGAATATCTTGGCGCGCGGGATGGCGGGAAATCAAGCGGTCACAGCTTTGGCGGGCGGGTATTCGGCCAATCGGTCGCCTGATGCCAATGCTGCGCCAGTTCCAGCAGGCGGGCATCCGATCCGATGGGGCCGATGATCTGCAAGCCCATCGGCAGGCCTGTTGCCCCGAACCCCGCAGGCACCGCCGTGACCGGCAGGCCGATCAGGGCGGCGGGGACCACGACCTCCATCCAGCGGTGATAGGTGTCCATCGCGCGGTCCGCGATAGCTGGCGGGCTGACCCATTCGACCGGAAACGGCCAGACCTGCGCCGTGGGCAGGATCAGCGCGTCATTGGTTTCAAACAGCCGTGCCGCCGCCTGATACCAGCGTGACCGCGCTGCTGACAGCGCAAGGATTTGCGGCGCGGTCAGGGCCAGACCCGTTTCCACCTCCCACACCGCATGCGGTTTCAGCCCCGCGCGCTTGGCCGGATCGTGATAGAACACCCCCAGACGCGCCGCATTGGCAAACGCGCGCAGGCCCAGCCAGCTTTGCCAGATCTCATCTGCCGGGAAAGGCGCGGGCAGGGGGGTGACATGCGCGCCCAGTTCGGCCATCTGCGCCAGCGCCGCCTCGCAGGTCGCCATCACGCCCGGTTCCATCGGATAGGCCCCGCCCCAATCGCCCAGCCATCCCAGCCGCGCCCCGCGCAGGTGTTCGCCCGGCGTCGGGATCAACGCGCCAGCATCGCGCGACAGCGGCACGCGGGGGTCACGACCCGCCTGCGTTTCCAAAAGCGCCGCCAGATCGCGGGGCGACCGCGCCATCGGGCCCAGCGTGGCCAGCGGGTGCATGAACACGTCGCCCACCGGATCATTCGGCACCAGACCCCAGGTCGGGCGGTGGCCATAGACGTTGTTCCATCCGGCGGGATTGCGCAAGGACCCCATCATGTCGGACCCATCCGCGATGCAGACTTGGCGGGCGGCCAGCGCCACGCCCGCACCGCCCGACGACCCGCCCGCCGAGCGCTTCAGGTCATAGGGATTGCGCGTCGCGCCATGCACCGGGTTGAAGGTGTGGCTGCCGAGGCCAAACTCCGGCGTGTTGGTCTTGCCGATGAACAGCGCGCCAGCACCCCGCATCCGCGCAATGACAAGATCATCGGCGGGGGCCACGAAATCCTTGAACAAGGGCGACCCCCATGACGTGCGCAGCCCCGCGACATTGGCCAGATCCTTGACCGCCACCGGAATACCATGCAGCCAGCCCTTGCGCGGGGTGACATCCGCCTGACGCGCCGCGTCCAGCAGCGTATCCGCGTCCGGCATCGCCACGATGGCATTGACCGCGCCGTTCGTGGCCGCGATCCGCGCCAGCGTCGCCTGCATCAGCTCGACCGCCGAAATCTCGCGCGCGTCCAGCGCCGCTGAAATCTCCAGCGCATCGCGGTTCAGGATATCGTCCATGGTGCCCCCCGTTCTGCCGTCAGCCCGTTTTTTGCAGAGTGGGCGGGGCAGGGCGCGAGGGCAAGGGGTTAACCCGCGTTCGCTTCGGCGCGCGATTTGCCCGCCACGTCCAAGGCCAGCGTCGCGGCCATGAACCCGTCGATCTCACCGTCCAGCACGCCTTGGGTGTCCGAAGTTTCATAGCCGGTGCGCAGGTCTTTCACCATCTGGTAGGGCTGCAACACATAGGACCGGATCTGGTTTCCCCAGCCTGCGTCGCCCTTGGCCTCGTGGGCGGCGTTGATCGCGGCGTTCCGCTTGTCCAGTTCCATCTGATACAGCCGCGATTTCAGCGCCTTCATGGCGATGTCGCGGTTCTGGTGCTGGGATTTTTCCGATGACGTCACCACAATGCCCGAGGGAAAATGCGTGATCCGCACCGCCGAGTCGGTCTTGTTCACGTGCTGTCCGCCCGCGCCGGTGGACCGATAGGTGTCGATGCGGATATCCTTGTCCTGCACGTCGATCTCGATGTTGTCGTCCACCACCGGATAAACCCAGATCGAGGTGAACGACGTGTGCCGTCGTGCCGCCGAATCGTAAGGCGAGATGCGGACAAGGCGATGCACACCGGATTCGGATTTCAGCCAGCCATAGGCGTTGTGCCCCGAAATCTTGTAGGTGATCGACTTGATCCCGGCCTCTTCGCCATAGTTCACCGACTGAATCTCGACCTTATATCCCTTGCGTTCGGCCCAGCGGGAATACATCCGCGCCAGCATCGACGCCCAGTCACAGCTTTCGGTGCCACCTGCGCCCGCGTTGACCTCAAGGAAGGTGTCGTTCGCATCGGCCTCGCCGTTCAACAGCGCTTCAAGCTCTTTCTCGGCGGCCAGCGCTTGCAGCGATTTCAACGCGGCTTCGGCCTCGGCGATCACGCCGTCGTCGGATTCCATCTCGCCCAGTTCGATCAGATCGACGTTGTCCTGCAAATCCTGTTGCAGCTTTTTCACCGCCGTGAAGGCGTCCAGCAGCATCTGCCGTTCGCGCATCAGCTTTTGCGCCTTTTCGGGATCGTTCCACAGGGTCGGGTCTTCGACGCGGGCGTTGAATTCTTCCAGCCGGTAGGACGCGGTTTCCCAGTCCATCCGCTGTTTCAGCAGCGAAATGGATTTCTCGATTTCGGCGACTGTGTTCTGGGCCTCGGCGCGCATCGGTCATGTCCTGACAATCGTTCAGGCGCGTGTGATAGCTGACCACCGACGCTGGTTCAAGAGAGCGGTCAGCGGAACGGCTCGTCGGGGCGCAAGAGGCGGCGGTGATAGGGCAACAGATCCGCTTCGCCGCAATATCCCGCCGCCCGTGCCGCCTGCCGGATGCGCGCGCGGTCGGCGCCCAGATGTTCATAGACCATCCGCGTGGCGCGCTGGCTGGTCAGGGTTTCGCGGTTGGTGCGGGTGACATAGCCCTCCCAGAAATTGTTCTGGAACGCGGTCACACGCGACAGGAAATTGAACGACCCGGTGTTGGCCCCGCGCCGCGCGATCATCAGCGCGACTCCATCCTCTTGCAGCAAGGCAAAGCCGCGAAACTCGCGGGTGGCGGATGATGTGGGCAGGCCCTGTTCCATCATGGCCGCGCGCGCCTCATAGCCGCGCACGAAGGTGTTCTGATCCTCGCGGAATATCAGGACAAGGCCCTGAATGAACTTTTCCGAATCGGTAAAGCTGCGCCGGGAAAACCGGTAGAACCCCGAGGGCAGCACCGCGTCCGGCACCATCGTCGCCGCCGGACCAAAGCAGGGATCGGTAAAGGGATGCGTCAGCAGCGCCGGGTGGGGTTCGGTCAGCCCCGCCACCGGTTCCAGCAGGATCCGCGCATCGACGCCAAAGAACACGCAGATCCGGTGCAGCACGTCAGGACGCGGAAAGCTGTCTCCGGCCAGATAGCGGTTGAACTGCGTTCGGTTGATATCCAGATCGCGGCACAGCGCGGCAACTGAGGGATAGCGCGTCACCAGATGACGCAGGTTGGCCCCGAACATGCCCCGCAACTGGGCCGGGTGTGAGGGTCGCGAGGCAGCAGGGGTCGGTAAGGCCAAGTTGGTCAGTCCCATCAGGCATATGAATGTTCCAAGCCGTGAGGCGACCTGTTACCTCTTTTTATGAGACGCGATTAAGCACCTGTCGAGACGCCAAACAGCGTCAAATCGGGTCCATCGCGTCACAAAAATTGTAACGCGCGCGCAGGCTTGGCGGATAGCCATTGTTGTAAAACTCAATAATCTGGCACCATTGCATAACGGAGGCTTGGACCATGTATGGCGTTGTACTCTGGAGTGATCGTGTTGACCGCAAGGCCGTGATCTGGTGCGAAGACCACGGTGATCTGGCCTATTACAACGGCGCGCTGGATGGGGCGGTGATGCCCGACATCGACGCCGGTGACATGGTGCAGTTTGAATTGCGGCAAGAGGCGCGGGTGCGGCGCGCGTCAAACCCGCGTCTGGTGGCGAACCAGCATTTTGCCGGGTTGGCCGATGGCCTGGTGCAGACAGCACCAGACATCACCCCTGCGCCGCCCAAGCAGGAACGGGCGCGCGGCGGCACCGTGGTGTCGTTTGCCATGGCTGCACAGCGGCGGATCGCGGCGCATATGTCGCTGGCCTGAGGCCGCGCACGGCAACGCGCGGGATCAGACCCCGCGCGCGAGTGCCGCCACCCCGGTCCGCGCGACCTCGACCAGCCCCAGAGGCCGCATCAGATCGGCAAAGGCGTCGATTTTTTCGGGGGTGCCGGTCAATTCGAACACAAAGCTGGTCAGCGTCGAATCGACTACCTTGGCGCGGAAAATATCCGCCAGCCGCAGCGCCTCGACCCGGTTGTTGCCTTCGCCCGCGACTTTCAGCAGCGCCAGTTCGCGTTCCACGGACCGCCCTTCAACCGTCAGGTCATGCACCTCGTGGACCGGCACGATGCGGCCCAGCTGCGCCTTGATCTGTTCGATCACCTGCGGCGTGCCGGTGGTGACGATGGTGATGCGCGAGCGATGCCCCTGATGGTCGATTTCCGCGACCGTCAGGCTGTCGATGTTATAGCCGCGTCCCGAGAATAGCCCGATGACGCGCGCCAGCACGCCGGCCTCGTTATCGACGACGACGGCAAGGGTGTGGCGTTCGATCACCTCGGAAAAGGTGGACCGCAGGTTATAGGCGGAATGGCTCGTCGAGCCTTTCTTGATGTTCAGGGCGGGCATTAGTCTGTTCCTTTTCCAGCATTATATTCCGAAAGCTTGTCTACACACTTCACAATCAAGAAGTCGGCTTGCTGCCATCAAGGCTGCCCCAAGAAACAAGCAAAGTATCTGAATCTTTTCGATGAAAATCCACTTTTTTGCTATCGGGCTAAATTTCAGTTCATCACCGCTCTTCGCGATCTCATCGTAATGCTCTGGCCCCATCTTTGTGTTGAGCCGAATCAAAGTCAAATTCGCCTGCAATGCATCGGCATCGAGCGAAAAAACTCTCAACCCACATAAAAAACTTGTGCCGAACGCTACCAAGGCAAGACAAACAAAATACACTCCTACTTCAGAAGATGTAGATTCGATTTGAGTAACTGAAAAACCGATACAAGCTCCGGCAGATGCCAAAAGAAGTTGTAGCTTGCGCTCAAAAACGCGCCTGCGCTCAAGCCAAATCTGAAGCTTGCTTTCCGACAAAACTGCTCTCCTACACCAGCACCGCACCCTTGGCGGTAATCGCGCCTTTGGTGTCGGCGTCGCCCAGCAGCATTTCGTTATGCGCCTTGCCTGACGGGATCATCGGAAAGCAGTTCTCGTGCTTTTCCACGAGGCAATCAAAGATCACCGGCCCGTCATAGGCCAGCATCTCGCGGATCGCGTCGTCCAGATCGGCGGGGTCGGCGCAGCGGATGCCCTTGCAGCCAAATGCCTCGGCCAGCTTGACGAAATCGGGCAGGGATTCGGACCACGATTGCGAATACCGCTCGCCATGCAGCAATTCCTGCCATTGCCGCACCATGCCAAGGCGTTCGTTGTTCAGGATGAATTGCTTGACCGGCGCACGGAATTGAATCGCGGTGCCCATTTCCTGCATGTTCATCAGCCATGACGCCTCGCCCGCCACGTTGATCACCAGCGCTTGCGGGTGCGCGATCTGCACCCCGATGGAGGCGGGCAGGCCGTAACCCATGGTGCCAAGACCCCCGCTCGTCATCCAGCGGTTCGGCGCGTCAAAGCCCAGATATTGCGCGGCCCACATCTGGTGCTGGCCGACTTCGGTGGTGATGTAACGGTCCATGCCGCGGGTCAGCGCGTCCAACCGTTGCAGCGCATATTGCGGCTTGATCGTCTTGGCGGACGGCTTGTAGCCCAGACAGTCGATTTTCTTCCAATCGTTGATCTGGGCCCACCATTTCGCGATGCCCTCGCGGTTCACCTTGCGGCCGCGCGATTTCCAGACCTTCAGCAGGTCTTCCAAAACATGGCCGATATCGCCCACGATCGGGATATCGACGCGGATCACCTTGTTGATCGACGAGGGGTCGATGTCGATATGGGCCTTTTTCGAGCCGGGGCTGAAGGCGTCCAGCCGCCCCGTGATGCGGTCGTCAAAGCGCGCGCCGATGTTGATCATCAGGTCGCAGCCATGCATCGCAAGGTTGGCCTCATACAGCCCGTGCATCCCCAACATGCCCAGCCATTTGTCGCCGGACGCCGGATAGGCACCCAAACCCATCAGCGTGGAGGTGATCGGGATGCCGGTGGCGTCCACCAACTCGCACAATAACTGGCTGGCCGCAGGCCCGGAATTGATCACCCCGCCGCCGGTATAGAACAGCGGACGTTCGGCGGTTTCCAGCGCCTCGACCAGCGCGGTGATGGCCCCCAGATCGCCCTTGACCTGCGGCTGATAGCGTTTCGAGCCGCCCTTGATCGGGGCCTGATAGGTGCCGGTGGCAAACTGAACATCCTTGGGGATGTCGATCAGCACCGGACCGGGCCGCCCCGACGTGGCGACATGAAACGCCTCGTGCAGCGTGGCGGCCAGCGCATCGGTATCCTTCACCAGCCAGTTATGCTTGGTGCAGGGCCGGGTGATGCCGATGGTATCGGCCTCTTGGAAGGCATCGGTGCCGATCATGAAGGTGGGCACCTGGCCCGTCAGCACCACGATCGGGATCGAATCCATCAGCGCATCGGTCAGCCCCGTGACCGCATTGGTCGCACCAGGGCCGGACGTCACCAGCACCACACCCGGCTTGCCGGTCGAGCGCGCATAGCCTTCGGCCATGTGGACCGCGCCCTGTTCGTGGCGCACAAGGATGTGGCGGATATCGTTCTGCTGAAAGATTTCGTCATAGATCGGCAAGACCGCGCCACCCGGATAGCCGAATACCGTGTCCACACCCTGATCCCTCAGGGCTTGAACCACCATTGCCGCTCCGGTCATTTGCCGTGTCATCTGCGTCTCCGTATCCAACTGTGTGTTTTTGGTCTGTCTGGGGTCTGTCTGGTTCGGGCAATAAAAAACCCCCGGTCTTTCGATCGGGGGCGCATGGGATCAAGAAGGTTCCCGTCACGGGCCCATGCGCGCTGTCCTTACGATGACGACTAGAAAGGTCATGTCGGGAGTCCCTTTCAGGGGTTCTTACGTCTTGGGCGGACATTAGGGGTGCTGCGCGGCAGCGTCAACCGCGATTCATTGTCTATTCTGTCGCAGGCGGCGGAAAATCTTTGCGAATGTTGCGCAAACGGGGGTCGAAACATTCCGCGCCTAGCGCCGCTGCGGCCCCATGTCGGGCAGACGGATACCCGCGACCTGTTCGGCAATCGGATCGACCGACAGGGGATGCACCTCGGCGCGGTAATCCTCGGGGGTGCGCAGCCGTTCCCAGCGACCCCGCAGATACACCTCCAGCGCGGCAAAGCGCGCCTTGTAGCCCATCTTGGCGCTGCCCGGCACCCAATAGCCCAGATAGACAAACGGCAGGTCCATTTCACGCGCGAGCGCGATGTGGTCCAGAATGACCTGCGTGCCAAGGCTGTCGGTGATGCGGTCGGGGTCATAAAAGCTGTAGACCATGCTGACCCCGTCATCGAGGATATCGGTCAGGCAGACCGCGACCAGATCGCCGGTCAGGCTGTCGGCATATTCCATCACGCGGGTGCGCACCGGGGTTTCTTCGACCATGGCGGCAAATTCGAACACGTCCATGTCGGCCATGCCGCCCTCGGCGTGGCGGCTGTCCAGATAGCGGCGGAACAGCGCGTATTGTTCCTCGGTGGCCCAGGGACTGGTGGCGCGGCGCACCAGATGCGCGTTGCGTTTCAAGGTGCGGCGTTGGGTGCGCGACGGGCTGAAATCCGCCACCACGATTCGTGCCGACAGGCAGGCCGCGCAATCCGAACAGGACGGGCGATAGAGCACGTTCTGGCTGCGGCGAAAGCCCTGTTTCGACAGCGCATTGTTCAGCCGGTCGCCGGTATCGCCTTGCAGGGCGGTGAACAGCTTACGCTCCATCCGGCCCGGCAGATAGGGGCAGGGTTGCGGCGCCGTCACATAGAACTGCGGCACTGTTGGCAGCGAATGGCGCATTCTTGCTCCGGCCTGCTGGGGATGTCGGTCTGGCGTGACAGAACGATAACAACGCCATGCCGCCCCGCCAAGCGGAAGATGACAGTTTCATGCCATGCCGGTTTTGCCGTCCCCAAAGACGCGGCGTCAGACGCCCGCGCGCCGGTTCAGCGCCACGGTGCCCAGCATCATGTCCGTCAGGCCCTGGCCGCGCGCGCCCGTCAGCATCATCACCACGGAGGCCAATTGCAGCAGCGGCAGCATCAGGCTGAGGGTGAAACCCAGCGAATGCCACACCGCGTCCGGCATCCCGAAAGTTTCGCCATCATGGCGACGAAACTCTATCGCCATCAGCCGCATGCCCAGCGTCGCGGACCCGTTGGCCAGCGTGACGATGCGATAGCCCAGCCCGACGGCCCCGAACAACAGCGGCAGGATGAACACGCCGGTAAAGGCGGTCAGCACCACCACCACCAGCACCAGCGCCGTGATCACGATCACATCGACGACAAAGGCAATGCCGCGCTTCACGGTGACATCGGCATAGAATTCGGGTTGCAACTGTGGGTCAGGCAGGGCCATGGCGAAACCTCGGAGGGATAAGGGAATGGGGCCACCTTGCGGCAGCCCCGTTGTAATGTCAGGCGGCGTCATCCTGCGGCGCTGCGGCCGCTTTGGCGCGGTCGGCCATGAAGGCGTCAAACTCGGCCTTGTCCTTGGCGGCGCGCAGGCGGGCCATGAAATCCTCAAAGCTTTTCTGTTCGTCTTCCAGACGCTTCAGCATGTCGGACTTGTAGGCGTCAAAGGCGGTGTTGCCCGAGGGGCGCGTGGCGACCCAGGCGGAACGCTGCATGTCAGCGCGGTGGGATTTGGTGCGGCAGGCGGAAAACATTGAACGGCTCCAACGGTTGGTTGCGGTGATATAAAGGACAAGTGCTAGGCCCACGGGCCAGAAAAACACAAAGCCCAGGACCATGGCGGCGATCCATGCGCCCCGACCCTTGGCATCCAGCCAGGATTCGGCGCGGCGCAGCCACCCCATCGGGGCGGCCTCGGTGTGGTAGGTAGCGGCGGCAGGCGTCATCGGTGTCTCCTGTTCTGGCCTTGGGTGGGCCGGGTTGCATGTGAATGGCTTTCACATGACCAGAGATGGGAATGATCCGCCCGCGCGCAAGACCCCATGTGAATGTTTTTTACATCACGGCGACGTTAACCTGCGGATGTCAGTCGGGCGTTTCGGTGAACGCCGCGACAGTCGCGCCCGTGATCCGCAGCAGATCGGCAGGCGCAATCGCAAAGATATGCTGCGGTGTGCCTGCGGCAGCCCAGATGATGCCAAATTCCAGCAGGCGCGGGTCCATGAACGCGCGCAGCCGGGTCAGATGCCCCACCGGGGCCACGCCACCGATGGCGAACCCGGTTTCGGCCCGGATCAGCGCGGCATCGGCCTTGCCCAGCGGCTCGCCCGCACAGGCGCTGGCGCGGGCGGCGTCCACGCGGTTGCCGCCTGCGGTCAGGAACAGCACGCATTGCCCCGAAACATCGCCGCGAAAGATGATCGACTTGGCGATCTGGTCCAGCGCACAGCCCGCCACATCGGCGGCCATCTGCGCGGTGCGGGCATCGCCAAGTGCGGTGATGGCGACACTCACACCGGCGTCACGCAGGGCCGCTTCGACCCGGTGCAGGGATTTGCTCGTGGACGTCTTCATGGCGCGCCGCCTCCTTTGGCTTGGGTTTTCATGCCATTGACCCTATCGCCGCGCCACCCCATTGTCAGCGTTATGACCCACAGCCTTGCCGCGCGCATGACGCGCCACCCGATCCCCTTTGCCCCTGACCGCGCCGCCGAAGGGCTGGCCTTGTTCCCCGATCTGGCCCCGGAACTGCGCCCGCTGATCGCGGGAACGGCGGGGTGCAGCCCCTATTTGCTGTTGCTGATGGCCAAGGAAACCACGTGGATCGCGGATGCCCTGCACGACCCCGAGGCCGCCTTTGCCGCCCTGATGGCCGCCTTGCCCGACGTAGCCCCCGACAGCATCAGCAGCGCGCTGCGCCAAGCCAAGCGCCGCGTCGCGCTGTTGACCGGGCTCTGCGATCTGGCAGGCGTCTGGTCCTTGGAACAGGTTACCGGGCGGCTGACGGATTTCGCCGATCTGGCGGTGACCGTGGCGATGCGCGCCGCGCTGCTACCCGACATCCGGCGGGGGCGCCTGCCCGGCATGTCTGAGGCCGATCTGGACAGCCTTGGCGGCTGGGTGGCCTTTGCCATGGGCAAGATGGGCGCGCATGAGCTGAACTATTCGTCCGATATCGACCTGATTTGCCTGTTCGACGAGGCGCGATACGCGCGCGACGATTACGCCCTGGCGCGCGCGACGCTGATCAAGGCAACCCGGCGCATGGCCGCCACGCTGAACGATGCCACCGGCGAGGGCTATGTGTTTCGCACCGACCTGCGGCTGCGCCCCGATCCGGCGGTGACGCCCGTCTGCCTCGCGATGGAGGGGGCGGAACGGTATTACGAATCGCTGGGCCGGACCTGGGAACGCGCCGCCTGGATCAAGGCGCGGCCCTGTGCCGGCGACATTGCGGCGGGGGACCGGTTTCAGGCCACGCTGCGGCCTTTTGTCTGGCGCAAGCATCTGGATTTTGCCGCCATTCAGGACGCGCATGACATGCGCCTGCGCATCCGCGAACACAAAGGGCTGGGCGGTGTGCTGACCTTGGCCGGGCACAACATGAAACTGGGGCGCGGCGGCATCCGCGAGATCGAGTTCTTCACCCAGACCCGGCAATTGATCGCAGGCGGGCGCGATCCGGAGTTGCGGTTGCGCGGCACGGTGCCGGGGCTTGCGGCGCTGGCGGCCAAGGGCTGGGTGCCGACCGAGGTGGCCGAGACGCTGACGCAGGCTTACCGCGCACATCGCGAGGTCGAACACCGCTTGCAGATGGTGAACGACGCGCAGACCCATCTGCTGCCGACCACGCCCGACGGCATGGCGCGGATCGCCGCGTTCTGCGGCCAGACGCCGGAGGATTTCGAACGCGATATCCGCGCGCGGCTGGAACAGGTCCACGCCCTGACCGAAGGCTTCTTTGCCGGGGACGCGCGGGTGGATGCGCCTGTTGCGGACCAGCCGCAGTTTGACCGCGACATCACCGCGCGCTGGCAAAGTTACCCCGCGATGCGCACAGCCCGCAGCCAAGAGATATTCGCCCGCCTGCAACCGGTGATCCTGACCCGTTTGGCCCGTGCCGCGCGTCCGCACGAGGCGCTGCTGGCGTTTGATGGCTTTCTGAAAGGGTTGCCGGCGGGGGTGCAACTGTTTTCGCTGTTCGAGGCCAACCCATCGCTGATCGACCTGCTGGTCGATATCGTCAGCACCGCGCCCGCGTTATCCGCACATCTGGCGCGCAATGCGCAGGTGTTTGACGCGGTCATTGGTGGCGCATTCTTTGCCGATTGGCCGGGGGTCAAACGCCTGCGCGCGGAACTGACGGCGCGGCTGGCGTTGGAGGTGGATTACGAAAAGGCGCTGGATGCCGCGCGCCGCTGGGCCAAGGAATGGCATTTCCGCATCGGGGTGCATCATCTGCGCGGGTTGATCGCCGCTGACGAGGCGGGCGCGCAATATGCCGATCTGGCCGATGCGGTGCTGATGGCGCTGGCCCCGCGCGTGGCGACAGAATTTGCCGCCAAACACGGCGCGTTGCCGGGGCGGGGCGCGGTGGTGCTGGGGCTGGGCAGCCTGGGCGCGCGGCGGCTGAATGCGACCTCGGATCTGGACCTGATCGCGATTTACGACGCCGACGGGGTCGAGGTCAGCACCGGCCGCCGCCCCTTGCCCGCGCGGCAGTATTACGCGCGCCTCACGCAGGCGATGGTCACGGCGGTGACCGCGCTGATGGCCGAAGGGCGGCTATATGAGATCGACATGCGCCTGCGCCCGTCGGGCACCAAGGGGCCGGTGGCCACATCGCTGGCGTCGTTCCGCGATTACCAGACCAACGAGGCCTGGACCTGGGAGCATCTGGCACTGACCCGCGCGCGGGTGGTGGCGGGGACGCCCGATCTGGTCGGCGCTGTCGAGGCGCTGCGCTGCGAGGTGCTGGCGATGCCTGCCGACCGCGCGCGGGTGATGGCGGATGTGGCCGACATGCGCGCGCGCATCGCGGCGGCGAAATCGCCGGACGGGCCGTGGGATGCCAAGATCGGGCCGGGGCGGATGCAGGATATCGAATTGCTGGCGCAGACCGGCACCTTGCTGGCCGGATCGGCGGTGCGCGCCACGTCGGACGGGTTGCAGGCCGGCGTCGGTTGCGGGCTGCTGGATCCGGCAGAGGCCGCGCATCTGACCGCAACCCATGCGCTGTGCTGGCAGGTGCAATCGGTGTCGCGGCTGTTGACGGATCGCCCGCTGGACCCAACTGTCATCGGCGAGGGCGGCGCGGCCATGCTGTTGCGCGAAACCGGCGCGGAAACGCTGGACGCGCTGGCCCTGCGGCTGGCAGAGATGACGGCGGCTGCGGCAGACATCATTGACCGCGCATTGGGGGCTGCAACATGAAAACCTATGGCGATGCGCTGGACCCCAAGATGCTGATCACCGAAAGCTATCGTATCGACGGCATCACAGATGAAGAATGCCGGTCGATCTTTCTGGATTGGGCGCTAAGCATGGGCGAGGGGGATGCCGCCATCGCAGCATTGCCCGCGTTGATCGCGCGGCATGACGATATGCCTGACCATCCGATGACGGCGGTGCTGCGCGAGGGTCTGGAACGGCTGGCCACACCCAAACGGCGCGGCGGCTGGCGGTCGCGTCCGCGTTAACGATGTGTTGCGCGCGCAAGGGCCGTGATGGCGTCCCAGTTGCCCGCGCGCAGCGCCGCATCCGGCGCGATCCAGCTACCGCCGACGCAAGGCACAGTGGCCAGCGCCAGATAATCCCGCATCGTGGTAGCGGTGATGCCGCCGGTGGGGCAGAAGGCGAGCCGGGGCAGGGGGCCTGACAGCGCCTTAAGCGTTGCCACCCCGCCCATCGGTTCCGCCGGGAAGAATTTCAGAAAATCAAAGCCCTCTTCGGCCCGCGCCATCGCCTCGGACGCGGTGACAGCACCCGGCAGCAGGGGCAGGCCGACGGTCATGCAGGCGTCAGCCAAGGCGGGCGTGGTGCCGGGCGACACGGCAAACCCTGCGCCTGCGGCGTGGGCGGCGGTCACGTCTGCGGCGGTCAACACCGTGCCCGCGCCCACAATCGCCCCCGGCACGTCCGCCATCGCGCGGATCGCGTCCAGCGCGGCAGGGGTGCGCAGCGTGACCTCCAGCACCGGCAACCCGCCCGCGACCAGCGCGCGCGCCAATGCCGCGGCTTGCGACGCGTCGTGGATCACCAGCACCGGAATGACCGGCACACCGGCCACCATCCCGCGCAATACCTGAGACATGTCAGAGGGTTGCATGTCAGACCACCCCGCTTGCGCCGGTATCCGCCGTGCCAGCGGCGGCGCGGAACAGCGCGAACAACTCGCGTCCCACGCCTTCGGGCGGCGGCGCGTCATAGGGTGTTGGCGCGCGGTCCTGCCAGCCGTGCGTCAGCACGTCGAGCCGCCCGGCATCCGCGTCCAGCCGGATCACATCGCCGTCGCGGACACGCGCCAGCGGGCCGCCCATCGCGGCCTCGGGGGACAGGTGGATCGCAGACGGCACCTTGCCCGATGCGCCCGACATGCGGCCATCCGTGACCAGCGCCACCTGCAAACCGCGATCCTGCAACACCGCCAGCACCGGCGTCAGCGCATGCAGTTCCGGCATCCCGTTGGCGCGCGGCCCCTGAAACCGCACTACGATCACCACGTCCGATGTCAATTCGCCCGCCTTGAACGCCGCCTTGACCGCGTCCTGCGTGTCGAACACCCGCGCCGGGGCTTGAATGACATGGCGCGCGGCGGTGATCGCTGAGGTCTTGATGACGGCGCGCCCCAAGGGCCCATCCAGTTGCACCAACCCGCCTGTGGGTGAAAACGGCGCGGCGACCCTGCGCAGGATGCGGTTGTTCAGCGATACCGCGCTGCCTTCGCGCCATTCCAGCACATCACCTTGCATCACCGGATCGCGGGTATAACCCGTCAGACCCGGCCCCGCGACCGTCGCCACATCGTCATGCAGCAGCCCCGCCCCACGCAGTTCCGCGATCACATAACCGATCCCGCCCGCCGCATGGAAATGGTTCACATCGGCCAGCCCGTTCGGGTAAACCCGCGCAATCAGCGGCACGGCGGCCGAGATATCCGCGAAATCCTGCAGATCGAGGATCACCCCGGCGGCGCGCGCCATCGCAGGCAGGTGCAGCACAAGGTTCGTCGATCCGCCCGTCGCCATCAGCCCGACGATACCGTTCACAAAGGCCCGCACGCTGAGGATATCGCAGACCGGGGGCGTGGCGGGGTCCAGCGCGCGTCGTGCAGCCTCGGATACCAAGGCAGCGCGCAAGGCTGTGTCGGGCGGCACAAAGGCCGATCCCGGCAGGTGCAGGCCCATCACCTCCATCAGCATCTGGTTCGAATTGGCTGTGCCATAAAAGGTGCAGGTGCCCGATCCGTGATAGCTGGCCATTTCGGCGGCCATCAGCGCGTCGCGCCCGACCTCGCCTGCAGCATAGCGTTGGCGCACCTGGGCTTTTTCGTCATTGGGCAGGCCGGATGTCATCGGCCCTGCGGGCACAAAGATGCCCGGCATATGGCCAAAGGTCGCCGCGGCGATCACCAGCCCTGGAACGATCTTGTCGCAGACGCCCAGATACAGCGCGGCGTCAAACACGTCATGCGACAGCGCAATGCCTGCGGCCAGCGCGATCACGTCGCGGGAAAACAGCGACAGTTCCATGCCGCCCGCGCCCTGCGTGACGCCGTCGCACATCGCGGGAACACCGCCTGCGACCTGCGCCGTGCCGCCTGCCGCGCGCGCCGCCTCGCGGATCAGGCGGGGGTAATCCTCGAACGGGCGATGCGCCGACAGCATGTCGTTATAGGCGGTGACGATGCCGATATTGCCCGTGCTGCCCGCCAGCATCGCGCCCTGATCCGGGCCTGCACCGGCATAGGCATGGGCAAGGTTCGAGCATGACAGATGCGCGCGCCCCGGTCCGCGATCCCGCGCCCGTGCCATGCGATCCAGATAGGCCGCGCGCGTCGCCTCTGACCGCGTGTCGATACGGGCCGTGACGGCGGCGATTGCAGGGTTGATCATGGGCGCTCCTCCGGTGTCAGCCTAGCAGAGGGCGTTTGCGCTAACAACCGGTTGCGCGTGGCCACAGTGTCGCCGCGCAGGTTCCGCCAAGATGTCCTGCGCCAGCCGCATTTGCGCCGTATTCCAAGGCGATTTTAGCGCTTAAGATATTGGGCAGAAGGCCCTGGAGGATACCCATGACCCCGGTTCGCATTACCGCTGCGCTGATCGCCGCCTTGTCACTGTCGGCCTGCGGCGGGTTGGACACCGCGACGCGCAATGCGCCCCTGGAACAGCAATCAGTGGCCACGCGCGGATCGACGCCGCATATCGCGCCGGTGGCGTCGGTGCAGGTGGTGGATTTCCGGGTCAACGTGCCGCAAAGCCTCGTCGTGTCCGAGGCGAATTTGTATTATCCCCCCGGCGATATCGTCTGGCGCGGCGATGCACCCGGTAACCGCCATGCCCAGGTCGGCGCGATCTTTGACAGCGCGCTGCGCAGCGCCGCGCCCGCCGTGCAGGGCGCACAGCCCGTTGTCGCCGAGATCAGCGTGCTGCGGTTCCACGCCCTGACCGAAAAGGCGCAATACACCATCGGCGGCATCCATTCGATCAAGTTCACCCTGACGCTGAAAGACCCCGCCACCCGGGCCGTCATCGCCCCGCCGCGCCTGATCGAGGCCGATCTGCGGGCCTATGGCGGGTCCAAGGCCTTGGAGGCGGAACGCCGCGGGTTGGGTCAGAAGGCGCGCATCACCCGGCACCTAACCAATGTGATTGCCACCGAACTGGCGCGTCCCGGCAGCAGCAGCACCAAGGTGACCGAGTTTGTCGCGGGTCTGGAATCCGGGCCGCTCAAGCTCTGACTTTTCATCGCGGGGCGGCGCGGCTAAGACGGCTGCATGGATATTTCACCTGCCGCTGACCGCCCGACCCTTCGCATGAAACCCAAAAGTAACGCCCGCGCGATCCGCTGGGGGGCGCCGTGGGTGTTTGACAATGAACTGGTGCTGGACCGGCGGTCCAAGGCGCTGGACCCCGGCACCATCGCGGTGCTGGAGGATGAGGATCGCGCGCCGTTGGGGGTCGTCGCCGTCAACCCGGCGTCGCGGATCACGGCGCGGATGCTGGACCGCGATCCGCATGCGGTGATTGATCAGGCGTGGTTTGCGGCGCGCCTGACCCGCGCGCGTGTCTTGCGCGACCGCCTGTATGATGCGCCGTTCTATCGCCTGATCCATGCCGAGGCGGACGGGTTGCCCGGTGTGGTGATCGACCGCTTTGGCGATCTGGCGGTGATCCAGCCCAATGCAGCCTGGGCCGAGGTGCTGTTGCCCGTTCTGGTGGACGCATTGGTGGCGGTCACGGGTGTGACGACCGTGATAAAGAACGCGGGCGGGCGGGCGCGGGGGTTGGAAGGGCTGGATGATCAGGGCGGTGTGCTGTTGGGCGTGATGCCGGACGCGCCGCTGCCGGTGCCGATGAATGGCGCGGTTTACATGGCCGATGTCGCGGGCGGGCAGAAAACCGGGCTGTTCTATGACCAACGCCCCAACCACGCCTTTGCGGCCCATTTGGCGCAGGGCGCGCGGGTGCTGGACGTGTTTTCGCATGTCGGTGGCTTTGCGCTGGCGGCGTTGGCGGGGGGCGCGGTGTCGGCCTTGGCGGTGGATGGGTCCGACCCCGCGCTGATGCTGGCGATGGACGGCGCGCGCGCGTCGGGATTTGGCGACCGGCTGGCGACGCGCAAGGGCGATGCCTTCGATGTGCTGACCGATCTGGGCAGCGACGGCGCGCAATTCGATCTGGTGATCTGCGATCCGCCCGCATTCGCGCCTGCGAAACCCGCGCTGGAGGCGGGGTTGCGCGCCTATGAACGGATTGCGCGATTGGCGGCTCCTCTGGTCGCGCCGGGCGGTTACCTCGTGTTGTGCAGTTGCAGCCATGCCGCCGATCTGGACGCGTTTCGCGCCGCCTGCCATCGCGGCATCGGGCGGGGCGGGCGCACGGCGCAACTGATCCACACCGGGGGCGCGGGGCCGGATCACCCCTTGCTGCCGCAACTGGCCGAATCGGGATACCTCAAGGCGCTGTTCTGGCGGCTGGACGGGTGAAGGCGACGCTGGACGCCTGTGTGCTGTATCCGACCGTGATGCGGCAGATGTTGCTGGGCGCGGCGGAGGCGGGGCTTTACACCCCGCTGTGGTCGCCGCGTATCCTTGAGGAATGGGCGCGCGCGGTGGCCCGCCTTGGCCCGCGCGACGAGGCCATCGCGCGGGCCGATATCGCGCAGATGCGCGCGCGCTGGCCCATGGCCTGCGTCACGCCGCCCGACAGCCTGATCCGCCGCCTGCATCTGCCCGATGTGAACGACATCCATGTGCTGGCCAGTGCGATTGCCGGGTCGGCCGATGTCATCGTGACGCAAAACGCCGCCGATTTCCCGCGCGGGATATTGGCCGAAGAAGGATTGCGGCGCCAAGATGCGGATCAGTTCCTGCGCGGGCTGGATACCCATGCCATGGCCCGCGTCGCCGAACAGGTGCGGCGAGAGGCGGAACGCCTGTCGGGCGAACCCTGGACCATCCGCGCGCTGTTGAAAAAGGCGCGATTACCACGGCTGGCCAAGCTCTTGGATTAGCGCAGCAAACCCCATTTCGCCTCGTTGCGTTCGATGGCGGCAATGCGTTCGGCGGTCTTGGGATGGCTCAGCAACCACGCCGGGGCCGCGCCCATGTTGGCTTGCGTCAGGCGGTCCAGTTTCGCAAACAGCGATTTCTGCGGTGCGGTGCCGATGCCCGCCTTCACCAGAATGGCCGAGGCATATTCATCCGCCGCATATTCATCCCCGCGCGACAGCCGTGCCGCCAGCAGGCCCGTGATGAAATTCGCCAGCATCACGCCAAAGAACGGCACAAACCGCCCCAGCGTGGTCATCAGGATCACCCGCAGCGCGTTCTGGCCGGAAAAGTCGATCATCCGCTTGCGCGCATGGCCCAAGGCAACATGGCCCAACTCATGCGCGAACACCGACGCCAATTCATCCGCGCTGACCGCGCCCTGACGGAACCGCTGAAAAAAGCCGCGCGTGATGAAGATGCGGCCATCGGGCGCGGCAAGTCCGTTCACGGGGTCAACCTCATAGATATAGACCGGGATGTCATCCACGCCCTGCGCGCGCGCCAGCCGGTCCAGCACGGCGCGCAAGGCAGGGTCCACCAGCCGCACGGATCTCGCGTCCAGCTCTTTCTGCGTCCGCCAGACCGAAAAGCGGTACATCAGCAGGGCATAGATGATGGCGAGGATGATCGGGGTAAATCTTATCATGCCAAAGATATGGCGCGACCAGCCCCGTCCGACAAGGTCAGTAGCTTTGCCCGATCAGCCGGTCGATGGGTGCGTAATCGTCGGTCAGCACCGGCGGATTGCGGTCCGCCAGCAGACGCGCCTTGACCCGATCCGGCATTTTCGCAAAGCGCGTCGGGTCAGGCGACCGCCCGTCCAGCACATTCACAGGCGTGGGCGTCTGACCGGCGGCAAGGATAAAGATCATCCGCTCGCCGGGTTCCGGGCGGCGCGCCTCGGTCCAGATTTCGACCGACGGAAATACCTGATCCAGCGTATGCACCAGCGCGGCCAGCGCCTGCATCCGGTCGGCATGGTCGATCACATTCATGAGATAGACGCCGTTCGGGGCCAGACGGGACTGCACCAGATCGAAAAACTCGCGCGTGACCAGATGCGGCGGCACGGCGATATCTGTGAAAGCGTCGCCGACGATGACGTCATAGGTGGCCGCCTCACGCGACAGGGTCATGCGGCCATCCTGGGTCAGCACCCGCGCGGTGGCGGGATCCCACCAGAAATCGCGGGCGGCCACGGCGGTCACCTCGGGGTCGATCTCGGCCACTGTCACCCGGGCAGGGGGCACCTGCGCGGCCCAGGCGCGGGGCAGCGAAAACGTGCCGCCGCCGATCAACAGCACGTCGAAATCCGTCCGCCCCATCCGGGTGCGCGAAATCAGGTCGATCATCGCCGCCGAGGGATAGAACATCACGGTGGGTTCATCGCGCGCCGACAGCCCGTGGACCAGATGATCCAGCACCATCAGCCGGATCGGGAAATTCGGGTCGTTGCTGGCGTCCTCGGTGCGGATGCAGAAGTAATGGCTTTCTTCGGTGCAGGGATCGGGTTGCGCCAGCGCCGTGCCCGCCAGCGCCAGTGTCAGGATCGTGACCAGCGCAGGCATCACCAGCCCCACCTTGTGCCCGGCCTGTGCGGCCAGCGCGAAACACAACAGCGCCATGGCGACATAACTGATGGTCACCGCCGCCAATGTGCCCACGGACCCAAGCCAAGCGATGAACAGGAACCCCGCCGCCAAAGTGCCGCCAATCGCGCCCAAGGCCCCGGCGGCAAACATCGCGCCAAGCGCGCGGCCCGACTGGTCCGGCTGCGCTGCCACGGATATTTGCGCCAGCACGGGGGCCGGAACGCCCGCGCAAAACGAGGGCAGAAAAAACGCGATCGTGGTCAGCCCGACGATGGCCACCACCGGGTTCGTGGTCAGCGGCAACAGCAGCGGTGCCCCCAACCGCAAGGCCAGCACCGCGCCCGCCGTCGTGATGGCCGCGCCCATGATCCAAAGGCCCGTGAGATACAGCGCGCGGCCCGCAGTCTGTTCCGCGATCCGCCCGCCCAACCAGTGCCCGGCCGAAAACCCCGCCAGCACGACGGCAATCACACTGGTCCAAGTATACAGCGACATGCCCACATAGGGCGCCAACATCCGCCCCGCGACGATTTCAACCACCAGCGACGCGGCCGAGACGACGATTTGCAGCAGCAACAACAGGGACAAAGGGGGCAGGCGCATGGGATACTCCGGGTGGCGTCCCGCCTATTAGAAGCAGGTGCCGCGCCCCGGCAAGGGGACATTCAGACGGGGTGCCCGCACGATCCAAAACCCCGCAGACATCTGCGGGGCTACGGCAAAAGAAAACCCGGCAGACATCTGCCGGGCTACGGGGCCTTTGCGATGAACGTTGCGCCTCAGGCACCCCAGCTGCGCACCGGACCGCAATCCATATGCACGAAATTGGACCCGGAATAGCGGCCCACCCCGCCAGCATGACAGGCCAATGCTGCGCGCGCCATCTGGTTGACCGACCGCGAGGCCAGCCGCAAATCCGCCGCCTGCCCCTTCATGTGCAGGGAATTTCGCGCCACGCCGCGTGATTTCGACCGCAGCATCGCGTTGGTTTCCGGGCTGCGATAGCCGGACAAAAGAACATAGGGTTCGCTAACATCCATCAGGTTATGCGACGCGGTCATGATGTCTATCGTGCGCATGTCGATACCAGTGGCCTTGTTGTTGCGCCAGTCGCGCATGAAATGATGCACTTCGGTCACGGCGTCCTTGATGTAGTCGCCTTCGATCCAATAGATCATGTCCAGCTTTTCGCCGGTGCGGGGCGAATACATCCGCAGGCGGCGGATATCGCCTGCGCCGCGCAGAAATCCGGCCGCATTGGAATAGGTTGGAGCCGCAACCAAGGTGGTTGCGGCAAACGCGGCCATGACCCCGCCCAGAACGCCGCGCCGTGTCAGCTTAGGCTGTGTCGAGATAAACTGTGTCGGGCCATGATCGTCCGAGCCCGTAGAGCTGTCATGCGTCATTCGTCTGTGCCCGTCCCGTTCGTTACCTGTATCGCCGCCTCTTGTCGGGCAGCATTTGCCATCATCCCCAGATGTGAATGTCATATGTCATAATCAGAATCACTTACCAAGCGGTGATTTTCTACGGCTGTGGGAAATCAAGGGCCACCGGCAAGAATATGCCGAATTGTGACAGGTTTGTGCAGGTTTCCGCAACTCTGCGCCGCTGCCGCACCGCCGCGATACCGTGACGCACCAGTTGCCGCCGGATTTCATGTCCCGCAGGAATGTGACTGGACAGTTCCGCGTTCCGATTGGCATCACCGGATCAGATTTTGTGCTTACCGTCGGGGGTGTCATGGCACGCGGTTTTCTCTGGTCCTATGTTCGGAATGTGGCGCTGACCCTAGGGGTGGTGTGCGGCACGGTGTTGATTGCAGCGCCTGTGACCGCGCAGGTGACAGCCTTCAAGCAGGCCGTGGCCGAGGCCGCCGCCAATGATCGCGATCTTGCCGCCTTTTATCAGACCACCGATTATGCCCCGGTCTGGACCACTGCGAACGCCACGCGGCGCAACGCGCTGTTTGCGGCGCTGGCCGAGGCCGACATGCACGGGCTGCCATCCGCGCGCTATGACGTGCCGGGGTTGAAGGCGCGGCTGGCATCGGCCAATTCGGCGCGCGATCGTGGCGCGGTCGAAGTCGCGATGAGCGCGGTATTCTTGCAATACGCCCGGGACATGCAGACAGGCGCGGTGGTGCCGAAAAAGATCGACCCCGCCATTGTGCGCGAAGTCCCGTATCGCGACCGCCAATCCTATCTGACGTCGTTTGTGCAGTCCTCGCCGCAGGGGTTCCTGCGGTCTTTGCCGCCGACGACGGGCGAATACACCCGGCTGTTGGCCGCCAAGATGCAGATGGAACGCCAACTGGCGCAGGGTGGCTATGGCGCAACGGTCAAGGCCGCCAGCCTGAAACCCGGTGCGCAGGGTGCGGCGGTGGTGGCCTTGCGCGACCGGATGGTGGCGATGGGGCATATGGACCGCTCGGCCACACAGACCTATGACGCCGCGCTGCAAAAGGCGGTGCAACTGTTCCAGATCGCGCATGGCCTGACGCCGGATGGTGTCGCGGGCGAAGGCACGATGGCCGAGATCAACCGCCCGCTCGAATCCCGCCTGCAAGCGGTGATCGTGGCGATGGAGCGCGAACGCTGGCTGAACACCGAACGCGGCGCGCGGCATGTGCTGGTCAATATCGTCGATTTTTCGGCCAAGATCATCGACAACGACAAGGTGACGTTTGAAACCCGGTCCGTTGTCGGGGCCGACAAGGATGATCAGCGCACACCGGAATTTTCGGATGTGATGGAATTCATGGTGATCAACCCGTCGTGGAACGTGCCACGCTCGATCACCGTCAAGGAATACCTGCCGATGATGCAGCGCAACCCGAATGCGGCGGGGCATCTGAAGATCACCGATGGCAATGGCCGCGTGATCCCGCGCAACCAGATCAACTTTGGCGCCTATTCGGCCAAGACATTCCCGTTCAACATGAAACAGCCGCCGTCGGACGGCAACGCGCTGGGTCTGGTCAAGTTCATGTTCCCGAACCAGTACAACATCTATCTGCATGATACGCCGTCGAAAGATCTGTTTAACCGGGAGGTGCGCGCCTTCAGCCACGGCTGTATCCGCCTGCATCAGCCGTTCGATTTCGCTTATGCGCTGCTGGCGAAACAGTCGGCTGATCCTGTGGGGCTGTTTCAGGCGCGGCTGAAAACCGGCGAGGAAAACGCGATTACGCTGGAACAGCCGGTGCCGGTGCATCTGATCTATCGCACCGCGTTTACGGATGCGAAGGGCGGGCTGCATTTCCGCCGAGACGTCTATGGCCGGGATGCGCGGATCTGGGATGCGCTGTCCAAGGCCGGGGTGGTGTTGCGCGCGCAGCAGGGCTAAACCTCCGGCAACACCGGAGGCGTCCATGTCCTATTCCATTGCCGAGATTGCCGCATCGCTGGGGGCCACCGCCTCTGGCGATGTGACGCTGCGGATCACCGGCGTGGCGGAACCTGCCAGCGCGGGGCCGGATGATCTGGCACTGGCGATGAGCCCGAAATACGCCGAGGGGCTGGCACAGGGCCGCGCGCGGACCGCGATGGTCTGGGATGGGGCGGATTGGCAGGCGCTTGGCCTGCGCGCCGCCATCATCGCGCCGCGTCCGCGCTTTGCGATGGCGGGGCTGTCGGCGATGATGGACCGGGGGCAGGGGTTTGCACCGGGCATCCACCCCTCCGCAGTGATTGATCCAACCGCCTTTCTGGGCGACGGCGTGTCCATCGGGCCGCTGAGCGTGATCGGGCCGGGGGCGCAAATCGGGGCCGGATCGGTAATCGGCCCGCATTGCTGCATCGGTTGGGACGCGCATATCGGGCCGGGGGCGTATTTGCGCGAACGTGTCACCATCGGCGCGCGTGTCACCATCGGCGCGCGGTTCATCGCGCAACCGGGGGCCGTGGTGGGCGGCGACGGGTTTTCATTCGTCACGCCGGAACCGTCTGATATCGAACAGGTCCGCGCCAGCTTGGGCGCAGAACGCGACACCCGCGCGCAATCCTATGCCCGCATCCATTCTTTGGGGTCGGTCACCATCGGCGATGATGTCGAACTCGGTGCCAATAGCTGCATCGACCGTGGCACCGTGCGCGACACCCGTATTGGCAACGGGGTGAAATTCGACAACCTCGCCCAGATCGGCCATAATGTCGAAATCGGGAACGACTGCCTGATCTGCGCGCAGGTCGGCGTCGCAGGGTCCACCCGCATCGGCAACAACGTGGTGCTGGGCGGACAGACCGGCGTGTCCGACAACCTGTTCATCGGCGATCACGTCATCACCGGCGGCGCGACCAAGGTGCTGGCCAATGTGCCTGCGGGGCGGGTCATGCTGGGCTATCCCGCGATGCAGATGCAGACCCATATTGAATCCTACAAGGGCCTGCGCCGTCTGCCGCGCCTCTTCCGCGACGTTGCTGCCTTGCAGAAAGCGGTTTTCAAGTCGGGCGGGAATGACTAAATACCGGCAGACCATCACAGGGGTGCTGCCATGACTATCAAGGACCGCGTGATCGCCATCATCGCCGAACAGGCCGTGCTGGACCCGTCCGATGTGACGCTCGATTCGACGCTCGACTCCCTCGGCATTGACAGCCTGGGCCTGGTCGAATCGATCTTTGCCATCGAAGAGGCGTTCGACATCACCGTGCCGTTCAACGCCAACGAACCGGAAAAAAGCGATTTTGACATTTCGTCCGTTGCGACCATCATCGCGGGCATCGAACGCCTGGTGGCTGAGCAATCGTCGTGAAACGCGTGGTCATCACCGGCGCGGGCACCATCAACGCGCTGGGTCACACGGTGCCCGCGACGCTTGCCGCGATGCGCGAAGGGCGCTGCGGCATCGCGGCGCTGGAGTTTCGTGACGTTGAACGCTTGTCGATCACCATCGGCGGGCAGGTCAAAGGGTTCGAGGCAGAGGGCCATTTCAACCGTCAGCAGATGACGCTTTATGACCGGTTCACCCAGTTCACGCTGGAAGCTGCGCGCGAGGCGATCGGCCAATCCGGGCTGTCCTTTACGGGCCAGCTTGCCGACAAGGCGGGCGTGGTGCTGGGCACGGCGGGGGGCGGCGTCAGCACTTGGGACGACAACTACCGCGCCGTATACGAAGAGGGCAAGAACCGCGTGCATCCCTTCGTGGTGCCAAAGCTGATGAACAACGCCGCCTGTTCGCATGTGTCGATGGAATACAACCTGCGCGGCCCGTCGTTCACGGTGTCTACCGCCTGCGCGTCCTCCAATCACGCGATGGCGCAGGCGTTTCAGATGGTGCGGTCGGGCATGACGCCCGCGATGGTGACGGGCGGGTCGGAATCCATGCTGTGCTTCGGCGGCGTCAAGGCCTGGGAGGGCTTGCGCGTCATGTCCAAGGACGCCTGCCGCCCGTTCAGCCTGAACCGCAACGGCATGGTGCAGGGCGAAGGCGCGGGCATCTTCGTGTTCGAGGAATATGACCACGCCCGCGCGCGCGGCGCCGAGATGCTGGCCGAGGTGATCGGGTTCGCCATGTCGTCGGATGCCTCGGATATCGTGATGCCGTCGAAACAGGGGGCAGCACGCGCCATCGCGGGGGCGCTGCGCGATGCGCAGATCAACCCCGAGGACGTGGGCTATATCAACGCGCATGGCACCGGCACGGCGGCGAATGACAAGACCGAATGTGCGGCCGTCGCCGATGTGTTCGGGCCGCACGCCGACCGTCTGATGATATCGTCCACCAAATCCATGCATGGCCATCTGATCGGGGCGACCGGTGCGGTGGAACTCTTGGCCTGCATCATGGCGCTGCGTGACGGCGTGATCGCCCCCACCATCGGCTACGAAGAATTCGACCCCGAATGCGCGCTGGACGTGGTCCCGAACGAGGCACGCGAGGCCAAGGTGGATGTCGTGCTGTCGAATGCCTTTGCCTTTGGCGGGCTGAACGCGGTGATCGCGCTGCGCAAGGTCTGATCTTCGCAGCTATGCAAAAGGCCGCAGCGGTGTCCCGCCACGGCCCTGCAATAACATGACTGTCAGATCAGGGCTTGATCAGCGAGGCCTTGTCGAAGGCGGCGGTGAACCCCTTCAACGACATGTCCAGATCGACCTTCTGATCGGGGGCCACGAACGGCACCAGCGAGATGGTGGCCTTTGCCCCCTTCTTGTAGGCGTCCACTTCGGCCTGGCGGAACCCGATGCGGGCATAGCAGCCCAACCGGTCACAGACCGAGAACGGATAACGCTGCGGCTTGGCGTTATCGACGGTGATGGTCAATTGCGCGGTCAACAGCGTTTCCAGCGGCACGGCCAACAGCGCGCCTGCCACCGCCTCGCCACCACCCGCAAGCCGGAAAATGCGCACATTGGCGACCTGATTTCCGTCTGCGTCAACCATCGGCTGGAACATCTGGCAGATTTCTTCCTGACCTTCCGGCGGGCGGATACATTCCATCTGCCAGTCGCCCGAGGTTTCGCGGATATAGGTCGATCCAGGGCCATCCTCTGCCGGGGTGCCAAGGTCCAGCGGTGCAGGGGCCAGCGTGCCTGACGCGGCGGGCTGTTCGGTGGTTGCGGCGGGGGCCTCTGTGGGCGCGGCGGCGGGCGGCGTGGTTTGCGCCAGCGCGGGCAGCGCCAGCAGCAGGCTCAGCGACAGCGAGACGAGGGATGTGCGAAAAACGGGCATGGTTTGCCGATCCTTTTTATTCTTTGCGGGACTGCAAGACGGAAATGCGTTGCTCGCGCGCGGGATAGCATGGCGGGGGGCGCGTGTCAGGTCGGAATTTCCCAATCCGCGCACGCCGCTGCAACAGGGCGGTTTCTTGCCCAAAGCGGCCAGGACGAAGAACCAGGCCTTAATGTCATAGGGGGGCCACAAAATCATACGGGGGACCTGCAAAATCATACGGGGGACCCGATGGACCCCCCGCGATTTTTTTCTCCCTGTCGGACCGGCCGACTTATGTTTGTAACGCTAAGACGAAAATCCTGACCCGTCAATAACTGCGTCACCTGCGCGGGGCCGCGATCAAAAAAAGGCCGCACCCGAAGGCGCGGCCAGTCTGACAGGGAGGAAGTCAACCCGCCGCAAAGAGGACATGATGCGACGGGTCAACTTCACTCTGGCGCAAAGGGGTTAAGGATGTATTTTCGGCGCGGACCCGTGAGGCGTGCAGACGCCCGGCGCGGAAACGCAGCGAAAGGACAGACCAGTGAGCGAGAGCATCTTTATCGGTGGCGGCGGCGAAGGCTATGCGGTGCCGCAGCACCTGTTGCTGGGGCTGGCGAACCGGCACGGCCTGATCGCGGGCGCGACCGGGACCGGCAAGACGGTGACGTTGCAAATCCTGGCCGAAGGATTTTCCGCCGCCGGCGTGCCGGTGGTGATGTCGGATATCAAGGGCGACCTGTCCGGCGTCAGCATGGCGGGCGATCCGGGCCACAAGCTGCACCAGCCCTTCATGGACCGGAACGCGAAAATCGGCGTGACAGATTTCGCCTATCGGGCCTTTCCCGTTACCTTCTGGGATTTGTTCGGCGAACAGGGCCATCCGGTGCGCACCACGGTGTCGGAGATGGGGCCGCTGCTGATCTCGCGGCTCTTGGAACTGACCGAGGCGCAGGAAGGTATCCTGAACATCGCCTTTCGCATGGCGGATGAAGAGGGCCTGCCGCTGTTGGACCTGAAAGACCTGCAATCCATGCTGGTCTGGCTGGGCGAAAACGCCGCCAGCCTGTCGCTGCGCTATGGCAATATCGCGGTGGCATCCGTGGGCGCGATCCAGCGGCGGCTGTTGGTGCTGGAAAATCAGGGGGCGAGCGCGTTCTTTGGTGAACCGGCGCTGGATCTGGCCGATCTGATGCGCGTGGCCCCGGACGGGCGCGGCGTGATCAACATTCTGGCCGCCGACAAGCTGATGCAGTCGCCGCGGCTCTATGCGACGTTCTTGCTGTGGCTGTTGTCGGAACTGTTCGAGGAACTGCCCGAGGTCGGCGATCCGGCAAAACCCAAGCTGGTGTTCTTTTTCGACGAGGCGCATCTGTTGTTCGACGATGCGCCGAAGGCGCTGGTGGACAAGGTGGAACAGGTCGCCCGCCTGATCCGGTCCAAGGGGGTGGGGGTGTATTTCATCACCCAAAACCCGGCGGATGTTCCCGAAAGTATCCTTGGGCAATTGGGCAACCGGGTGCAGCACGCGCTGCGCGCCTTTACCGCCAAGGATCAAAAGGCGCTGCGGCAGGCCTCTGAAACCTATCGCCCCAACCCGCGTTTCAACACCGAAGATACCATCCGCGATGTCGGCGTGGGTGAAGCGATCACCTCGATGCTGGAGCGCAAGGGCAACCCCGGCGTGGTCGAACGCACGCTGATCCGCCCGCCCGCGTCGCGGGTGGGGCCAATTACGCCTGCCGAGCGCGCAGGTATCATGGCCGCCTCGCCCGTGGTGGGGAAATACGACACCTCGTTCGACCGGCTGTCGGCGCATGAAATGCTGCGCGAACGCGCGGATCGCGCGGCGGCCGAGACTGAGCGCGCCGAGGCCGAGGCCGCGCGTCTGGAAGAAGCCGAGGCTCGCCGGGTCGAAGAAGAAAAATGGCGCAAGGAAGAAGACAAGCGCGCCGAGGCCGCGCGCCGCGAAGCCGAGCGCGACTATGCCCGCGCGCGCCGCTATGACCCGACCCCGCGCCGCACCACGCCCACACGGCGCACGTCTACGCGCGAACCCGACAGCCTGGGCGAGGCCCTGGGCAAGGCCGTGCTAAAGGAACTGGGTGGCACCACCGGCAAGCGCATCGTGCGCGGGATTCTGGGCGGGTTCTTCAAGGCGCGGTGACGCGATCAAAGGCAGGGGGGGCAAACTCCCCTGACCACGCTAAGGCAGGGGGGCCAGCCCCCCTGACCCCCCGGGATAGTTGTGAACCGAAGAAGCCGGGACGGGTTATTTTTCCGGGATCAACCCGCGCGGGCTGAACCGCAGGACCAACAGCAACAGCAGCCCCATGGTAAACAGCCGCATATGCGCCGCGCTGTCGATCAGGTGGGTTTTCAGCGGGCTGTCGGTCATGCCCGTGGTGATGGCCTGCATCAACAGGTTGCCCAAAGGTTCGACCTGCACCCAGAGGAACCAGATCAGGAACCCGCCCAGCACCGCGCCCCAGTTGTTTCCCGACCCGCCGACGATCACCATCACCCAGACGAGGAAGGTAAAGCGCAAGGGCTGGTAGCTGCCCGGCGTCAATTGCCCGTCGAGCGATGTCATCATCGCGCCCGCGATGCCGACGATGGCGGACCCAAGGACAAAGACCTGCAGATGCCGCGCGGTGACGTTCTTGCCCATCGCCGATGCCGCCACCTCGTTGTCGCGGATGGCGCGCATCAACCGGCCCCAGGGCGAGTGCCGCGCGCGTTCCACCAGCCAGAACAGAATCGCCAGCACGATGGCAAACAGCACCGCATAGATCAGTTGCACCCACAGCGTCGAGGCGGTGGTTGTGTCCAGTCCCAGACCGGCGGCCTGCGCGATAAAGCCGGGGTCCTGTTGCAGATCAACCTCCAGCGGCACGGGCCAGGGGCGGGGCAGGCCGATCATGTTCTTGACGCCGCGCGCGAGCCAATCCTCGTTTTTCAGCACCGCGATCACGATTTCCGCGATGCCCAGCGTGGCGATGGCGAGGTAATCCGACCGCAGGCCCAGCGCCGTCTTGCCGATCACCCAGGCCGCGCCTGCCGCCAGCATCCCGCCCACCGGCCAGGCCCAGAGCGCGGGCAGGCCCAGCCCGCCGATATTGCCGGCGGAGGCGGGGTTGTTCGCCTCGATCAGCGCCACGGCGGGGTCAAAGACCGCGCGGAACAGGAAGAAGCCTGCGATCAGGGTGACGGTGACGGCCAGACCGCGCGCGCGGCGCAGATGTTGCCACATGAGGATCGCGGCGACAATCACGCCCGCGCCCAAGGCCAGCGCGCCCAAAACGGCCAACGCTTGCCCCGTGGTCACGCCGGGCACCGGGGCGGCGGTGACCAGCACAGTGGCCAGCCCGCCCAGCGCCACAAAGCCCATGATGCCGGTGTTGAACAGCCCGGCAAAGCCCCATTGCAGGTTCACCCCCAGCGCCATGATGGCCGAAATCAGCCCCATGTTCAGGATCACCAGCGCCGAGTTCCAGGATTGCAGCACCCCGGTCAGCAGGATCAGCAGGGCCACGCCCGCGAACAGCAGCGGGGTTTTGATCCGATCCGTCATACCGATTTCCCCTGAAACAGCCCGGTGGGTTTGAACAACAACACGATCAGCAGGATGGCGAAACTGACCGCGAATTTGTAATCGGTGGACAGAAGCTGCACCAACCCCTCGGGTTCAAGGGCGTCGGGCAGGGCGTGGCCCAGCACCTTTTTCCAGGCATAGGTCACGCCGACCTCGGAGAATGCGATCACAAAGCCGCCCGCGATAGCACCCAAGGGGTTGCCAAGGCCGCCCACGATGGCGGCGGCGAAGAACGGCAGCAGCAGTTGGAAATAGGTGAAGGGTTTGAAGGATTTATCGAGGCCATAAAGCGTGCCTGCGATCACCGTCAGCGCCGCGACGATGATCCATGTCACGCGCACGACCCGTTCGGGGTTGATGCCGGACAACAGCGCCAGATCTTCGTTATCGGAAAAGGCGCGCATGGATTTGCCGGTGCGGGTCTTGTTCAGGAACCAGAACAGCGCCCAGACCGACAGCCCTGCCGTGACGATGGTGATCACGGTCGAGGTGCGCAGCGTCAGCGCCTCGGACAGCCCCGTCATTGCGCGCCAGTCGGCGGCGTTGATCACGAAACGCGCGCCATCCGCGAAATTCTGGTCATCCGGCCCGATGATCAGCCGCACGATGCCGTTCATGATGAACATGACTCCCAAGGACGCCATCACCACGATGATGGGATCGGCCTTTTTCATCCGGTAATAGCGATACACCACGCGGTCGGTGCCCAGCATGACCAGCGCCGTGATTGCAATGCCCAAGGGCAGCGCCAAAAGCGCGGTGGGCAGGGGGCCGAAACTGACGCCCAGCACTTGCAAACCCCAGGTCAAGAGGATCACCACCATGGTGCCGAAGGCCATGGTGTCGCCATGGGCAAAGTTGGAGAACCGCAGGATGCCATAGACCAGCGTCACCCCCAGCGCACCAAGCGCCAGTTGGCTGCCATAGGCGATGCCGGGGATCAGCACGAAATTTGCCAGCGCGACAAAGGCGTTCAGCAGATCCATGGCGCGGCCTCACGGGACATGCGGCTTGTCTCTCTGTGGAAAAACCTGTTAACAAACACGGCTGTTTCCCCCGATCTCTTGTCATTATCAAACGTTTCGCGGGTTTGGGCGTTCTGCAAGGTCAGCCCCCTAAAAAGCTTTGGCGGACCTGCGCGTCGGCCAGCAATTCACGCCCCGTCCCGGTATGGGCATTGGCACCTTGGACCAGCACATAGGCGCGATCCGCGATTTCCAGCGCTTGGCGCGCGTTTTGTTCCACCATCAGCACGGGCAGGCCGGTGCGGGCGACCTCGATGATGCGGTCGAACAACTCGTCCATCACGATGGGCGACACGCCTGCGGTCGGTTCATCCAGCATCAGCACCTTGGGTTTCGTCATCAGCGCGCGACCCACTGCGACCTGTTGCCGCTGTCCGCCTGACAACTGCCCTGCCGCTTGGCGGCGCTTGTCGCGCAGGATCGGGAACAGGGTGAACACCTGTTCCAACGTATCGCGGAAATCGTCGGTGCGGATGAAGGCGCCCATTTCCAGGTTTTCCTCGACCGTCATCGAGGTAAAGATGTTATGCGTTTGGGGCACGAACCCCATGCCCTTGATGACACGCTGTTGCGGCGACAGGGCGGTGATATCCTCGCCGTCCAGCAGCACGCGGCCCTTGTGCAGGTTCAACATCCCGAACACCGCCTTCATCGCGGTAGATTTGCCCGCGCCATTGGGGCCGACGATCACGGCAATCTCGCCGGGGTTCACCGCGATGGTGCAATCGTTCAGGATCGCCGGGCCCTTGCCATAGCCCCCCGTCATGCCCTCGCCGATCAGAAAGGGCGCGCTCATGCGATCTTGTCCTTGTTCTTGAGCCCGGTGCCCAAATAGGCCTCGATCACCTGCTCATTCGACTTGATTTCGGCCAGCGTGCCTTCGGCCAGCACACGGCCCTCGGCCATGCAGATCACCGGGTCGCAGATGCGGCCGATGAAATCCATGTCATGTTCAATAACAACGAACGTATAGCCGCGTTCGCGGTTCAGCCGCACGATGGCATCCGCGATGGTATTCAAGAGCGTCCGGTTCACGCCCGCGCCGACCTCGTCCAGAAACACTACCTTGGCATCGACCATCATGGTGCGGCCCAGTTCCAAGAGTTTCTTCTGCCCGCCGGAAATCATCCCGGCCTTTTGGTCGGCCAGATGGGAAATCGTCAGGAATTCAAGCACTTCATCGGCTTTGGCGCGTAAGCTACGTTCTTCGTCCGCGATCCGTTTGCGCCCGAACCATGTGTTCCACAGCGCCTCGCCGGATTGGCCTGCGGGAACCATCATCAGGTTCTCGCGGCAGGTCATGGATGAAAATTCATGCGCGATCTGGAAGGTGCGCAGCAAGCCCTTGTGAAACAACTGATGCGGGGGCAGGCCGGTGATATCCTCGCCCATCATGGTGACGCGGCCCGACGTTGGTTTATGAACGCCCGCGATCACGTTGAAAAGCGTAGTTTTTCCGGCTCCGTTCGGCCCGATCAGCCCGGTGATCGACCCCGCGCGGATCGTCAGGCTGGCACCATTCACGGCGCGGAAGCCGCCGAATTGCTTGGACAGGTTTTCAACCCGGATCATTGCGGTCTCCTGGCAGCTTTGGCCGCGCTCAGGCAGGGGGATGGGGTGGTTTGCCGTTCATTCAATATGGCAACAGCCCGGATTTCTCCGGGCTGTGCAACAGGTTAGCGGCAGATGTTAGCGGAACGACTTGGTCGTGATCTTGCCATCCGCGAATTCGATTTCGCGGTAGTTGCCAGCGGATTCGCCTGCACCGATCAGTTCCACAGCGGACGCGCCGACATAGTCGATGTCTTTGCCTTCCTTGATCAGTTGCAGCGCCTTGGCCAGCTCGCCGGGCAGGATGACCTCGCCCGGTGCGTTGGCCAGGTCCATGACCTTGGGGGCCCAATCCTTGGAGTTGGTCGAACCTGCCGCGTGCATCGCCATCATGATCAGCGCTGCCGCGTCATAGGATTCGGGTGCAAACGCCCCGGTGCCGTCAAAGCCTGCGGCCTTGGCAGCGGCCTGGAACAGCGCCGCACCGTTCGAATCGGTGCCGGGGTGCTGGCCGAACGAACCGTTCAGCTCTTTGCCGAACTTTTCTTCCAGCGCCGCGCCGACCATGCCGTCGGGCAGCATGAACGTGGTGAAGGCACCCGCGTCCAGCGCCGCGCGGATCATGCCCGAACCGCCCTGATCGACATAACCTGCAACGACGAGGATATCGCCGCCCGCTGCGGCCAATGCGCCGACTTCGGCGGAATAATCGCCCTTGCCGTCTTCATGCGCCGCCGACAGCGTCACCTTGCCGCCTGCCGCCTCATATGCGGCCTGAAAGCTGTCGGCCAGACCCTTGCCGTAGTCGTTGTTGGTATAGGTCAGGGCGACGGATTTGATCCCGCGCTCGCCCAGGATTTCGGCCATCACCACACCCTGACGTGCATCCGACGGCGCGGTGCGGAAGAACAGCCCGTCGTCTTCGGCGGTCGACAGCGCAGGCGAGGTGGCGGACGGCGAGATCATCGCCACGCCATTCGGGCGCGCGACGTTTTGCAGGATCGCGCCAGTCACACCCGAACAATCCGCGCCCATGAAAGCGGCGATGCCATCCGAGGTCACCATGCGGGTGGCGGCAGCGGTCGCAGCCGCAGCATCAACGCAGGTCGAATCGCCGCGCACGGCGACGGGCTTTTTGCCGTCGATGATGCCACCGGCGGCAGCAACCTCTGCGATCGCCATTTCAGCGCCCGCACCCATGGCAGGCGTGATCGATTCCAGCGGGCCGGTGAAGCCCAGGATGATGCCGATCTTGACGTCTTCGGCACGGGCCGCACCCGTCACCAGCGCGATGGCCGCAGAGGCCAGCAGCAGCTTTTTCATATGTCGTCTCCCCAGAAGGTTATCATTGGAACAGCGTGTCCGACCGAAACCCTATGTCGTGCCGTTACAAAAGTGAAGAGGATTGATGCCGGCGACTGACGTAGCGAAGCATGGCGTCAGGTCTGACAGCATCGTGACCATGACGGTGCTGGGCGCTTGGCCGGTCTGTGGTATCTTGAAGCGCATGAAACGGATACTTGCCCTCTGCATCGGCCTTGCGCTGATCCTGCCTCGCCCCGCCGCCGCGTTGGACAGCGCCGCCGGTGCCATCACGACCACCGAAATGGCGCGGATTGACGGAACGCCTTGGTCGCTGGGGTTCCTGCCCGATGGCGGCGTGCTGATCACCGAACGCGAGGGGCGGCTGTGGTTGCTGCGGGACGGGGCCTTGCGCGCGGTCGCGGGGGTGCCAAGTGTCGTGGACAACGGGCAGGGCGGTCTGCTGGACGTGCTAGTCCCGCGCGATTTCGCCCAGACCCGCGCGGTCTATCTCAGCTATGCCAAGGCGCAAGGCGGCGGGGCGGGCACGGCGCTGGCGCGGGGACGGCTGTCGGGCGATGGCACAAGGCTGGAACGGGTGGAAACCCTGTTCGAGATGCGCGCGGGCACCCGGGGCGGTCGGCATTTCGGCGGACGGCTGGTGGAAGCCGCCGATGGCCACATCTTCCTGACCACCGGCGACCGTGGGCAGGACGCTGGCGCGCAGCGGCTGGACAGCCATCAGGGCAAGGTGTTGCGCCTGACGCGCGACGGCGCACCCGCCCCCGGCAATCCGTTCCTGACCACCCCCGGCGCGCTGCCGGAAATCTGGTCCTATGGTCATCGCAATCCGCAGGGGCTGACATTCGACGCGCAGGGCCGCCTTTGGGCGCATGAACACGGCGCGCGCGGCGGCGACGAGGTGAACCTGATCCAGCCGGGGCGCAACTATGGCTGGCCGGTGATCTCCTATGGTGTGCAGTATTCCGGCGGCCGGATCGGCGAGGGCACGGCGAAACCGGGCATGGAACAGCCCGCGCATTACTGGGATCCCTCCATCGCGCCATCGGGGTTCACCATCTATCGGGGCGGGCTGTTTCCGGCCTGGCGCGGCGATTTTCTGGTCGGTTCGCTGAAATTCGACCTGATCTCGCGGCTGGACCCGGCGGGCGGCAGGCTGCGCGAGGTGGAACGCATCCAGGGCGCGGAAACCCTGCGGGTGCGTGATCTGCGCGAGGCCCCGGATGGTGCGCTGTGGATGATTGCCGAAGGCAACGGCACGATCTGGCGTCTCACGCCCGCCAAGTGAATACCCCACCCCTGTTGACGCCCGCCGCCGGTCTGCATAGGTCCATGAGGGCAACAGGAGCGCGCGATGGACAGGGGTATCTGGCAGGTTCTGGGACGGGCATTGGCGCTTGGGGCCGGAAACGCCGTGGTGGCGGTGCTGATCGGGCTAGGCCTGTCGGCCCTGGGGCTTGATCCGGCGCTGGCGGCGGCGGCGGCCATCGTGTTCGTGCTGGCCCCCGGAGCGTATAACTATCTTGACCGCGATCTGGCGGGGCGGGCGATTGTCACGTTGGACCCGATCGAAGGCAACGCGCCCTTTATCCGCTTTCCATCGGGCAAATTCATCCGCCCCGAGGATAACGGCCTGAACAACGCCGATTTCGTCTACATTGCCGGAAATCTTGCCCCGCAATATGCCAGCCTGCGGCCCCTGGTGGCCGAGTTGGACCGCGAAACCTGGGCCATGCTGGACCCGGAAAACGATCTGGCCGATGCGGTGCTGGACAGCCTGTCGGCGTTGATTGATGCCGTGCCGGACTGGACGCCGGACGGGGAATTGCCGCTGTTTGCGCTGTTCCTGACCGATCTGGAAAGCATGCTGCGTGACGGGCTGGGGATGGATTTCGTGCATCCCGAGGATGTGCGCCCCGCACCGCCGCCCAGAAGCCTGAACTAGGCAGCATAAATTAGATCGACAGCCGCGTCGCGTGGCTGCCGCGTTCGCGGTAAGGCGTGGTGTCGTAATGCGACCGGTAGCATTTGGAAAAATGCGACGGGCTGGCGAAACCGCAGGCCAGCGCGACGTTGATCACGCTCATGTCGGTCTGCATCAACAGGTTGCGCGCCTTTTGCAGGCGTAATTCCATGTAATAGCGCTTGGGCGAGCGATTGAGGTAACGCCGGAACAGCCGTTCCAACTGCCGCGTGGACATGCCGACATCGCGCGCGAGGATGGCGGGGCTGATGGGTTCCTCGATGGCGGTTTCCATCTTCTGGATCACCTGGGACAGCTTCGGGTGCCGCACCCCGATACGGGTTGGCACCGACAGGCGCTGCGTGTCCTGATCGGTGCGGATGGTGTTGTAGATCAACTGATCCGCCACCAGATTGGCGATATCCTCGCCATGGTCATCCGCGATCAGCTTCAGCATCAGGTCGATGGACGAGGTGCCGCCCGCAGTGGACAACCGGTTGCCATCGACGACGAACACCGACTTGGTCAGGTTCACTCCCTCGAATTCTTCCAGAAAACTGTCCTGATTTTCCCAGTGGATCGTGGCGCGTTTGCCGTCCAGCAGCCCCGCCTTGGCCAGCGCATAGGACGCGGTGCACAGCCCGCCCAGCGCCATGCCCTTGCGCGCTTCGCGCCTGAGCCAGGACAACAGGCGCTTTGACGCCGCCTTTTGCACGTCGATGCCCCCGCAGACCAGCACGGTATCCTCGCGGTCCAGTTCGATCAGATCGGCATCGACGCGAAACTCCGTGCCCGCAGAACAGGTGACAGACCCGCCGCCCTCGCCGATCATCATCCAGGCATAGGCGGGCCGGTCCAGCATCCGGTTGGCGATGCGCAGACATTCCAGTGCGGACGCGAAACTCAGCAGGGTGAAATTGTCCAGCAGCACAAAGATGAACCTGCGCGGCGCGGCCACGGTGGGGTCTGATTGCGCGCGGCTGGTGGTGTGGGCCGGTTTGCGGGCGGTGGTGGTGCTGATCATGCTGCGCTCCTGCGCCATATCCGCGCGGCTGCGGGGATGGCGCAGAATTGAACAGGTTTGTGACAGACCCGCAAGAGTGCGCCGTGACGCCATGTGTCAAAAGCGACGCAATACGGCGGTAACGGGCCGCGATAACAGGCGGCGATCCTTCGGACTGGTCCTTTGGCGCGCGCGTTGCTATAGCCGTGCGGACCTTGGATACAACGAAGGACTGTTGCCATGCCCGCGCCCGCTCTTGATTGGCAGAAATCCACCTGGCGCGCGCTGCCGCGTGTGCAGATGCCGGATTACCCCGATGCGACCCGGCTGGGCGAGGTCGAAACGCAGCTGGCGAAATACCCGCCGCTGGTGTTCGCGGGCGAGGCGCGCAAGCTGAAGACTGCGCTGGCGGCGGCGGCGCGCGGCGAGGCGTTCCTGTTGCAGGGCGGCGATTGCGCCGAGGCCTTTGATCAGTTTTCCGCCAATGCCATCCGCGACACGTTCAAGGTGATGTTGCAGATGGCGATGGTGCTGACCTATGGGGCCAAGGTGCCGGTGGTCAAAGTCGGGCGCATGGCGGGCCAATTCGCCAAGCCGCGCTCGGCCCCGACCGAGGTGATCGACGGCGTCGAACTGCCCAGCTATCGCGGCGACATCATCAACGATCTGGCCGCCACCCCCGATGCGCGCCAAGCCGACCCCGCGCGCATGTTGCAGGCCTATCTGCAATCAGCCGCCACGCTGAACCTGCTCCGCGCGTTTTCCACCGGGGGCTATGCCGATGTGCATCAGGTCCATTCCTGGACGCTGGGATTTACCGAAAGCGAAAAGGCCAGCCGGTTCCGCGACATGGCCAACCGCATCTCGGATACGCTGGATTTCATGAAGGCGGCGGGGCTGGACAGTGCGGCGCGGCATGAATTGCAGACGGTGGATTTCTATACCAGCCACGAGGCGCTGCTGTTGGAATACGAAGAGGCGCTGACCCGGCAGGACAGCACGTCGGGCAAATGGCTGGCAGGGTCGGCGCATCTGATCTGGATCGGCGATCGCACCCGGCAGCCTGACGGGGCGCATGTCGAATATGCGCGCGGCGTGTTGAACCCCATCGGGTTGAAATGCGGGCCGTCGATGACGGCGTCTGATCTCAAGGTGTTGATGGCGCGGCTGAACCCGGCCAACGAACCGGGGCGGCTGTCCTTGATCACGCGCTTTGGCGCGGGCAAGGTGGCGGAACACATGCCGCGCCTGTTGCAGGCCGTGCGCGAGGAAGGGGCCAATGTGCTGTGGGTCTGCGACCCGATGCATGGCAACACGATCAAATCCGCCTCTGGCTATAAAACCCGTCCCTTTGAGGCCGTGCTGCGCGAGGTGCGCGAGTTCTTTGCGATGCACCGCGCCATGGGCACGATTCCGGGCGGGGTGCATTTCGAGATGACTGGGCAGGATGTCACCGAATGCACGGGCGGGATGCATGCGGTGGGCGATGCCGATCTGTCCAGCCGTTATCACACCGCCTGCGATCCGCGCCTGAACGCGACGCAGTCGCTGGAACTGGCGTTTCTGGTGGCCGAAGAGCTGTCGGACCTGCGCCGCGCCCGCGCCGCGATGGCAGTCTGATCAGAGGTCTGATTTGATCAGCCGCAGATGACCGCGGCTGCGGATGGCCGGGGGCTGCGCCGCGAATGTGACTTGTGGTTCGGCCATGCCGGGGATCACGGCGCAGGGCGGCCCAGACACCCGGCGCGGCAGGCTGATCTGGAACCGGCGCGGCGCGCGCCCGGTTTCGCCCAAGGGCACCAGACAGCCCAGCAGCCGGTCGATGACCCCGGTATCAGAGGCCAGCGGCCACAGCATCAACCGCCCCGACAGCGCGGGACGGCCATAGGACGCAGGCCCGGTCAGGCGCATGTCCATCACGGCGGCCTCGTTGCACACGGCGTCGATGGCGGCAGACAGGATGCGCCGCGCCTCTGGTTCGGCGAACACCGTCATCGGCATCCCCCGCGCCTCCATCCCCAGCAGATCGTTCAGTTCCGACCCCGCGATCCGCAGCCGCGCGATGCCGGGGGCCAGCCGTTCCGCGATCAGCACAAAGGGCAGGGCGGGCGCAATCGCGCGCGGGTCGATGTCCGTGCGCAACGGGGCCTGACGCGCGCCCCGCCGCGCCTGCCAATAGCGGTCGACCTGCGTGAACAGGTCGCTCTCAGCAGGTCTGCCCGCCGCGCCAAAGGTGATCCGGGCATCCCTCTGCCCGCCGGAACGGGCGAAATCGGGCAGGAAACCATCGGGCGGTGTGATATCGGTCATGTCGGGCCTCTGCGCGCGTGTCCGGGTTGGATCTTGGGGTGTCAGGCATCACGGCTTGCCATCAATATGCCACAATTCCATCCCGATTTGCGCGGGGTTTCGTAACCTTTGGTTAAGGTTCGCGCCGCGCAGACCGGGGTTGCAGGCCCGGTCACATCTGCCTAGGCACATGTGCAGCGAAGTTGAGGGTTCCGCCATGATCCGTTCCAAGATCCGTTCCATGACCGGCTTTGCCACCTTTCGCGGCGCGGGGATGGGGTTTTCCTGGGTCTGGGATCTGCGGTCGGTCAATGCCAAGGGGCTGGACCTGCGCCTGCGCGTGCCCGATTGGGTCGAGGGGCTGGAACCCGCCCTGCGTGCGGCCACGGCCCGCGTGGCTTCACGGGGCGCGGTGTCGCTGTCGCTGCGGCTGACCCGCGATGCAGGCGGCGGGGCGCTGACGCTGAACGCGGGCCTGCTGGAACAGGTGATGACGGCGCTGGCACAGATCGAGACGCGGGCGCACGCCACCGGCGTGTCGGTCGCGCCTGCCTCAAGCGCCGAAATCCTTGCGCTGCGTGGTGTGTTTGACGCCTCAGAACCCGAGGTTGACGGCGCGGCGCTGTTGCCAAGTCTGATGGCCGATGTGCCCGCGTTGCTGAGCGCTTTTGATGCCGCGCGCGCCAGTGAAGGCGCGGCGCTGGCGGCGGTGCTGACGCGCCAGATCGACGAGATCGCCGCGTTGACCGACGCCGCCACCGACGCCGCCCGCGCGCGGACCACGGACGCCGAACGCGCGCTGAGCGCCGCTTTGGGCCGGGTGATGGCCGTGACGGATGCCGTGGACCCCGCCCGTCTGGCGCAGGAACTGGCGCTGATCGCGGTGAAAACCGACGTCACTGAAGAATTGGACCGCCTGCGCGCGCATATTGATCAGGCGCGCGGCCTGATCGCGGGGTCTGATCCGGTGGGGCGGCGGCTGGATTTCCTGATGCAGGAATTCAACCGCGAGGCCAACACCCTGTGTTCCAAGGCGCAATCCCCCGGCTTGACGCGGATCGGGCTGGACCTGAAAACAGTGATCGACCAGATGCGTGAACAGGTGCAGAATGTGGAATAGGCCATGACGGCGCATGACACCCGGCGGGGCCTGCTGATCATCCTGTCGTCACCGTCGGGCGCGGGCAAATCCACGCTGTCCAAACGCCTCTTGGCCTGGGATCCGACGTTGTCGTTTTCGGTCTCTGCCACCACCCGCGCGCCCCGTGCGGGCGAGGTGGACGGCGCGGATTACCATTTCCTGACGGAACCGGATTTCAAGCATCAGGCGGCGCAGGGCCAGATGCTGGAACATGCGCATGTGTTCGGGAATTACTATGGCTCGCCCAAGGCCCCGGTAGAACAGGCCATCGGGCAGGGCCGCGATGTGCTGTTCGACATCGACTGGCAAGGCGCGCAGCAGATCCGCAATTCGTCGCTGGGCCGGTTCACGCTGTCGATTTTCATTCTGCCGCCGTCGATTCCCGAACTCCGCCGCCGTCTGATCACGCGCGGGCAGGACGCGCCCGAGGTGATCGCGCGGCGGATGGAGAAAAGCTGGGACGAGATCAGCCATTGGGATGGCTATGATTTCGTGCTGGTGAACGATGATCTGGACCAGACCTTTGACCGGCTGACCACCATCGTCGCCGCCACAAGGTTGAAACGCGACCAGCAGCCGGGGCTGGTCGATCATGTGCGCGCGTTGCAAGCGCAATTCGAGGAGACGATCTGATGCTCTATGCGCTGGACGGGCTGGCCCCGACATTGCCCGAGGATGGGGATTATTGGGTGGCACCCGGCGCGCATGTGCTGGGCAACGTGGTGCTGCACAGCGGGGTGTCCATCTGGTTCGGCTGCACGCTGCGCGGGGACAATGAATGTATCACCTTGGGTCCGGGGTCGAATGTGCAGGAAAACGTGGTGATCCACAGTGATCTGGGGTTCCCGGTGACCATCGGGGCGGGCTGCACCATCGGGCACAAGGCGATGCTGCACGGCTGCACCATCGGCGACAACAGCCTGATCGGCATGGGGGCCACGGTGCTGAACGGCGCGCGGATCGGGCGGGATTGCCTGATCGGCGCGGGCGCGCTGGTGACCGAAGGCAAGGAGATCCCCGATGGCAGTCTGGTGATGGGCGCGCCGGGCCGCGTGGTGCGCAGCCTTGATGCCGCCGCCATCGACCGGCTGCGCTGGTCGGCGCTGCATTATCAGGACAACATGCGCCGCTTCCGTGCCGGGCTGGTCGCGCTGTAGCGTCAGGCGCTGCGGGCAAAATGCGCACATTCCAGACCCAGATCAGGAAACAGCACCCCCGCTTCATAGGCGTGATGCGCGCCGCAATGCGTCGTGCTGCTGGGGCGGGAGGTGTCCAACACAATCCGCAACCCCGGACATTCGCGCAGGATTTCGCGCCGGATGATGTTTGCCCGCGGCAGCGCCACCGACCGGGTGCGCAGCAGGCCCTCAAATGCCACTGCCCGCAAAACCCGCGCAATATCCAGCGCGTCATATTCCGCGCAGAATAACCAGCACCGCACCTCGGCCGGTTGCGCGCGAAGCAGGAAATCCGGGGTGAACAGGCGAACATCAACGCGCGGACACGTGGTGTCCGATGCCGGCGCGGACAAAGAATCGACGAATATCGCGCGACCGGCGGTCACAATGGTCTTCGGGATCATGGCGTGCTTCCTTTGGCAGAAGGACGAACAGGCAATCGCACGGCGCAGAAGCTTAAACTGACACGAAATTGCGCGTCATGATGCGATCTTAGGTAGCATATGACGGACCTGTCATGTGTTCAATCGCATAGGGTGTTACAATTCTGAAAGCGCAACCGCTCTTTACAGCCCCGCCGCACCGATGCAGCGTCGCGCCACGCCCACTGTTGCACGGCAGGGCCCTTGCAGATGGGACAAAGCGCGGGAGCATCGCATGGACACGCCGACCAAACCGGAAACCTTTGCCTCCACCATCGGGTCTTATCTTGAAGCGCTGCCGCTGGCAGCGTTGGTGGTGGACGAATCCGAACGGATCGTGCTGGTCAACCCGGTCGCCAAAGAGCTGTTCGGCCCGGTTCTGACCGGGCGGCCCCTGCTGACAGTGCTGCGCCAGCCCCCGGTGGCCGAAGCGATTGCGGCAGCGCGGTCGTCCGGCCTGCGCCAGATCACGCGCATCCTGCATCAGGACGGGCCGCGCGATACGGTGCTGATGCTGAACGTGGCGCAGGTGCCCTTGCCGCCGCAATACGGGCGCGGCTTCCTGTTGTGCTTTGACGATCTGACCGAACGCGAGGCGGCGGCGCAGATGCGGCGGGATTTCGTGGCCAACGTCAGCCACGAACTGCGCACGCCGCTGACCGCGCTGTTGGGGTTCATCGAGACCTTGCAGGGTCCGGCGCGGGGCGATCCGGCGGCGCAAGGGCGGTTTCTGGGCATCATGGCCTCTGAGGCAGGCCGGATGAACCGTCTGGTGCAGGATCTGCTGTCGCTGTCACAGGTCGAGGCGCAGGAACGCATCCGCCCCGCCAGCGAGGTTGATCTGTGCGGGCTGATCGCGTCCACCCTGCGCGGCATGGCGCCTTTGGCCGAAGGCGCGCGGGTGACCTTGCACCATGACGGGCTGGACATGCCCTGTGTCGTGCCGGGGGACGCCGACCAGATCCGGCAGGTGCTGACCAATCTGGTCGAGAATGGCATCAAATACGGCGGCGCGGATGGCCGGGTGACGGTGTCGCTGTCGCGGTTTGCGCGCGATGCCACGCTGCGCGGTCCGGCCGTGCGGATCGCGGTGCAGGACACCGGGCCGGGAATCGAGGAAATCCATATCCCGCGCCTGACCGAGCGATTCTATCGCATCGACAACCACCGTTCGCGCGCGATGGGGGGCACGGGGCTGGGCCTTGCAATCGTCAAGCACATCGTCAACCGCCATCGCGGACGGCTGCGGATCGACAGTGCGCCGGGGCAGGGCAGCACGTTTTCGGTGATCCTGCCGGCGTGATTTTGGCCTGCATTATCCTGACGGGACAGGCTTTTGGGCGGCGCTGAATGACAGCCCGGCAACAAGACCACGACATGGTTGCGGCGGCGCTGTGACGGTTCGGCGAATGTTGTCCGGTCTGCGATCGGACCGGGCTTTGTCATGAAAATGTTACATCACAGTCACAAAACTTTGGTCTCGGCGACCTAAGCCGTCAACGGAGTTCGCGCCAAACTAGGTGCGTTCCGACCCCTGGCAACATAGGAGACATCCATGTCCTTCGCAAAAATCACCGTTTCGGCCCTGGCAATTGCCGCCGCTGCGACCGCTGCCAACGCCCGTGACAACGTGCAGATGGCCGGTTCCTCGACCGTTCTGCCCTACGCCACCATCGTCGCCGAAGCGTTCGGCGAAAACTTCAGCTTCCCCACCCCCGTCGTCGAAGGCGGCGGTTCGGGTGCCGGCCGCAAGAAGCTGTGCGAAGGCGTTGGCGCCAACACCATCGACATCGCCAACTCGTCGTCGCGCATCTCGAAGTCGGACGTCGAAACCTGCGCCAAGAACGGCGTGACCGAGATCATCGAAGTCCGTTTCGGCTATGACGGCATCGTGTTCGCATCCGACATCAAGGGCGCAGAATTCGCCTTCACCGCCGCCGACTGGTATGCCGCTCTGGGCGCAAACGTCGCCAAGGATGGCAAGATCGTCCCGAACGCCAACAAGACCTGGGCCGACGTGAACGCCAAGCTGCCCGCACAGGACATCCTGGCCTTCATCCCCGGCACCAAGCACGGCACCCGTGAAGTGTTCGACATCAAGGTTCTGGAAGCAGGCTGCAAGGCCACTGGCGCTTATGACCTGTTCGTTGCCGCCTCGACCGGCGCCGATGAAAAGGCCAAGAAAGCCGACGCCGGCAAGCAGTGCCTGGCGCTGCGCACCGACGGTGTGTCGGTTGACATCGACGGCGACTACACCGAAACGCTGGCACGCATCGACGCCGCCAAGAACGCCATCGGCGTGTTCGGACTGTCGTTCTACCAGAACAACACCGACAAGCTGCGCGTTGCCACCATGGAAGGCGTCGTGCCGACCACCGAAGCAATCGCCAAGGGTGACTACCCGGTGTCGCGTCCGCTGTTCTTCTACGTCAAGAAGGCCCACATCGGCGTGATCCCCGGCCTGAAGGAATATGTGACCTTCTTCGTGTCCGACGACATGGCCGGCCCGAACGGCCCGCTGGCCGCCTATGGTCTGGTTGCCGACCCGGAACTGGCAGCGACCCAGGCGATGGTCGAAGCCGAGACCCCGATGGCACCCCTGAAGTAATCAGCACATTCTCTGGAGAGCGCCCCACGGCGCTCTCCTTCCTCTTGAGAGAACCGGATTTCCCATGAGCGTCGGTATTCTGTCCCTGATCATTCTGGCCCTGGCTGTCGCAGGCTTTTTCCTAGGCCGCAGTCGCGCCTTGCAAAGCGTGCAGGGTGATCCCCGCAAATTGCACTCGCTGCCCGTCTATTACGGCCAGACGGTGTTCCTGTTTACCGCCGTTCCGGCGCTGTTGCTGATGGCCGCCTGGCTGGTGGTGCAGCCACTGGTGATTGACGCCCGCATCGTGGGTCAGTTGGGCCCGGAAGTGGCCGCCGACCCTTCGGCCGCGACGCTTGCCATGGAAGATGTCCAGCGCATCGCCAGCGGGCTTGACGCGCTGCAAGCCGCCGCAGGTCTGTCGAACGACGAAATGCGCAAAATGCGCGCCGACTTGTCCGACATCCGGGGCCGCATGGCCGATGTCGGGGTCGCTTTGGGGGCGGAAGTCAACCCCAAGATTTTCGAAATGGCCAAGGATTTCCGCGACATGCAGCGCGGTGGTGCTTTGATGATGACCCTTGCGGTGCTGTTGGCCGCCGTGGCCGGGTTCGTCTGGTCCGTGCTGCGCATCAAGGCGGATTTCCGCGCCCGCAACGTGTCGGAAACCTTTGTGCGCTGGGTGCTTATCGTGTCGGCGGGGGTGGCGATCCTGACCACCGTCGGCATCGTGATGTCCCTGGCGACCGAAACCATCCGCTTCTTCAGCATCTACCCGGCGTCGGAGTTCTTCTTTGGCCTGACCTGGAACCCGCAGTTCCGTGGCGGGTCGGACCTTGGCCTGATCCCGCTGCTGTGGGGCACGATGTATATCACTTTGGTGTCTATGATCGTTGCCGTGCCAATCGGCATCTTCGCCGCCATCTACACCGCCGAATACGCCACACCGCGCGTCCGGTCGGTGGTCAAGCCGCTGATCGAGGTGATCGCGGGTATCCCGACGGTGGTGTTCGGCCTGTTCGCGCTGGTCACTGTGGGGCCGTTCCTGCGGGATTACTTTGCCCAGCCCTTGGGCCTGGGAAATTCGGGGTCATCGGTGATGACCGCCGGTCTGGTGATCGGCATCCTGAACATCCCGTTCATCTCTTCGCTCGCGGACGACATCATCAACGCGGTGCCGCAGTCCATGCGCGACGGGTCTTATGGGCTTGGTGCCACCAAATCCGAAACCATCCGCAAGGTGGTGCTGCCCGCCGCGCTGCCGGGCATCGTTGGTGCCATCCTGCTGGCCGCCAGCCGCGCCATCGGTGAAACGATGATCGTGACCATGGGGGCAGGGGCGTCGGCCAAGCTGGACCTGAACCCTTTCGAGGCGATGACCACCATCACGGTCAAGATCGTCGGCCAGTTGACGGGTGATTTGACCTTCGACTCGCCGGAAACTCTGGTGGCCTTTGCCCTGGGCAGCACGTTGTTCGTCATCACGCTGGCCCTGAACATCTTCGCGCTCTGGATTGTGCGCAAATACCGGGAGCAATACGAATGACCGATATCAGCCCGACCCCTGCGGCCATGCCGCGGACGCATGGTCTTTCCGGCTCGCTACTGACCGAAAGCCCGCTGATGAAATCGCGCAACGCGGCAGAGGCCCGCTTTCGCAGCTATGGCATCGCGGCAATTGTCGTGGCGCTGCTGACGCTGGCGATCATGCTGTTCACCATCCTGCGTGACGGCACCTCGGCGTTCTTTCAGGCAACGCTCAGCTATCCGGTGCTGATCGACGGGGCCATCGTGGACAAGGGCGGCAAGGCCGACCCGGCCGAAATGGCCAAGGTGACCACCATCAGCTATGCACGCTTGCTGGGCGACTCGCTGATCAAGCATCTGGCGGACAAGGGCATCGCTGTCGAAGGCATGACGCCCAAGGAAGTCACCGACATGATTTCCAAGGACGCCCCCGCCCGCCTGCGTGATCAGGTGCTGGCCGACCCGTCGCTGGTGGGCAAGACCATCAACGTCAACGCCTTTGTCGGCGGTCGCATCGACGGCTACATGAAGGGCCGCCTGACCCGCGAAAGCAGTGCCAACGATTCGAACGTCACGCCGCGCCAGTTGGACATGGCCGACAAGATGATCGAAGCGGGCATCCTGCGGTCCAAATTCAACTGGAGCTTTGTGACCGCCCCTGACGCATCCGACCTGCGCCCCGAAGCCGCCGGTCTGGGCGTGGCGCTGATCGGCACGCTGTATATGATGTTCCTGGTGCTGATCTTTACCCTACCCATCGGGGTGGCCGCGTCGATCTATCTTGAAGAATTCGCGCCCAAGAACTGGTTCACCGACCTGATCGAGGTGAACATCTCGAACCTTGCCGCCGTGCCGTCCATCGTGTTCGGGATCCTGGGTCTTGCGATCTTCATCAACTTTGCCGGACTGCCGGCATCCGCCCCGCTGGTGGGGGCGCTGGTGATCACGCTGATGACGCTGCCGACGATCATCATCGCCACGCGCGCCTCGATCCGCGCCGTGCCGCCGTCGATCCGCGATGCGGCTTTGGGTGTCGGCGCGTCCAAGATGCAGACCGTGTTTCACCACGTCCTGCCCTTGGCCATGCCGGGCATCCTGACCGGCACTATCCTTGGCCTCGCTTCGGCCATCGGGGAAACCGGCCCGCTGTTGCTGATCGGCATGGTGGCTTTCGTAACCAACTATCCCGCCGGACCGCTGGACGGCGGTTTTCTTGACCCGGCCAGCGCGCTGCCGGTGCAGGTCTATTCCTGGGCGTCGCGGTCGGACCCGGCCTTTATCGAACGGTCTTCGGGGGCGATCATCGTCCTGTTGATCCTCCTTGTCATCATGAACGTGTCGGCCATCCTGTTGCGCCGCCGCTTTGAACGCCGCTGGTAAGCGAAAAGGAACCCGCCATGTACGACACGCCCAATTCGACGGAGGCATCCGTGAGCCAGACCCATATCAAGATCGCAGCGCGCGGTGTTCAGGTGCATTACGGCGAAAAGCACGCGCTGAAGGATGTCGATGTCGATATCCTCGACAAGACCGTGACCGCCTTCATCGGCCCGTCGGGCTGTGGCAAGTCCACCTTCCTGCGCTGCCTGAACCGCATGAACGACACCGTTTCCGTGGCGCGCGTGTCGGGTGAAATCCTGCTGGACGGCGAAGACATCTATGACAAGCGCGTCGACCCGGTGCAGTTGCGCGCCAAAGTCGGCATGGTGTTCCAGAAACCGAACCCGTTCCCCAAGTCGATCTATGACAACGTGGCTTACGGCCCGCGCATCCACGGCCTGACCAAATCCAAGGCTGAACTGGATGAAATCGTCGAGACCAGCCTGAAAAAGGCCGCACTTTGGAACGAGGTCAAGGATCGCCTGCAGGAAACCGGCACCGGCCTGTCGGGTGGCCAGCAACAGCGCCTGTGCATCGCGCGCGCTGTGGCCACCGCACCCGAAGTGCTGCTGATGGACGAACCCTGTTCGGCGCTGGACCCCATCGCCACCGCGCAGGTCGAGGAACTGATTGACGAGTTGCGCAGCACATTCTCGGTGGTGATCGTGACCCACTCGATGCAGCAGGCCGCCCGCGTCAGCCAGAAAACCGCATTCTTCCACCTGGGCAATCTGGTGGAATACGACGCGACGCAAACGATCTTTACAAACCCCAAGGATCCGCGCACCGAAAGCTACATCACGGGCCGGATCGGCTGAGGAGCCCATAACATGACGCAAGAACATATCCAGTCGGTCTTTGACCGCGATCTGGAAGCCATTCAGGCGCATATCATCCGCATGGGTGGGCTGGTCGAAGAGGCGATCCTTGATGCCTCCAAGTCGCTCGAAGAGCGCGACATGGAACTGGCCACCCGCGTGCGCGACAATGACAGCGCCATCGACGGGCTGGAAGAGTTGGTCAATGACGAATGTGCCCGCCTGATCGCGCTCCGCGCGCCCACTGCTGTGGACCTGCGTCTGGCGCTGACCGTGATGAAGGTCGCGGGCAATCTGGAACGCATCGGCGACTATGCCAAGAACATGGCCAAGCGCACCGGCGTCTTGATCCAGATGACGCCGGTGAACGGCGCCCATGCCGCGCTGCGCCGCATGGCGCGCGAGGTGCAGGGCCTGCTGAAGGACGCGCTGGACGCGTTCATCCAGCGTGACGCCGAACTGGCCCGCGACGTGATCCGCCGCGACCGCGACATCGACCAGATGTATAACGCGCTGTTCCGCGAATTCCTGACCTTCATGATGGAAGACCCGCGCAATATCACGCCCTGCATGCATCTGCATTTCATCGCCAAGAACACCGAGCGCATGGGCGACCATGTGACCTCGATCGCCGAACAAGTGGTCTATCTGGTGACGGGCGAGCGGCCTGACGACGTGCGCCCGAAGGGTGACACCACGTCCACCCTGGCGTTCCACCAGGAGGATTGATCCCATGGCCGGGCAAGTGCCGAAAGTCCTCATCATCGAGGACGAACCCGCCCAGCGGGAAGTGCTGGCCTATAATCTCGAAGCCGAAGGCTTTCAGGTGGCACAGGCGGGTGACGGCGAAGAAGGTCTGCTGCTGGTCGAGGAAGAAACGCCCGACCTGATTCTGCTGGACTGGATGTTGCCCGGTCTGTCGGGGATCGAGGTCTGCCGCCGCCTGAAATCGAAATCCGAAACCCGTGGCCTGCCGGTGGTGATGTTGTCGGCCCGTTCCGAAGAAGTGGACAGGGTGCGGGGCCTCGAAACCGGGGCGGATGACTATATGGTCAAGCCCTATTCGCTGGCCGAACTGATGGCGCGCGTCCGCGCGCATCTGCGCCGCTCGCGGCCTGCGTCGGTGGGCGAACGGCTGGAATGGACCGATATCGTGCTGGACAGCGAAACCCACCGGGTGACGCGCAGCGGGCAGGAATTGAAACTGGGCCCGACCGAGTTTCGCCTGCTGACCACGTTCATGGAACGGCCCGGTCGGGTCTGGAGCCGGGAACAACTGTTGGACCGGGTCTGGGGCCGCGATATCTATGTCGATACCCGGACGGTGGATGTGCATGTTGGGCGGCTGCGCAAGGCGCTGACCAAGCATGGCCACGAAGACCCGGTGCGCACCGTGCGCGGCGCGGGTTACGCGCTGGGGTGATTAACGTGGCCAATCAACGGGGCAGGGGCGGTTCGCCCTCGGCCTCGACAGCCAGCCAGTCGCGGAAGCGGCGCAGCGCGGGCTGCGTGTCGCGCCCCTCGGGCCAGACCAGCCAATAGGCCCCGATCGTCGGCGTGGCGCCGCCCCATGCGGGCACCAGTGCATCCTGCGCCAAGGGCGCTTCGGCCAGATAATCCGGCAACAGCGCCACGCCCAGCCCGTGAATGGCGGCCTGCGTGATGGTGGCGAACTGGTCGTGGACCATGCCGCGCGGCACCGGCGCAGTGACACCCCAATGCGCCAGCCAATCCGCCCAGGCCCGTGGCCGTGTGGCGATCTGCAACAATGGCAGCGCCAGCAAATCTTCGGGGCGCGCCACACTGTGCCGCGCCAACAGGGACGGCGCACAGACCGGGATGACCACCTCATCGCGCAGTTTCAGATGGTCGCAGCCCAGCCAGTCGTCATGGCCATAATGGATGGCCGCATCGAACGGCTCGCGGGTGAAATCGAACCGCGACAGCCGCGTGGCCATATGCACGGTGATGTCGGGGTTCGCCTCGGTAAACCGGGGCAGGCGCGGCACAAGCCAGCGCATCCCAAAGGTGGGCAGGATCGCCAGATGCAGTGCGCCGCCATCCGGGATCACGCGGATACGCTGGCTGGCCTGCGCGATCCGGTCCAGCGCCGCGCGGATATCTGCCGCATAGCCACGCGCCGCAGGCGTCAGCGTCAGCCGGTTTCCCGCGCGTTCGGCCAGCGTGACGCCCAACAGCGCTTCCAGCCCCTGCAACTGGCGGCTGACCGCGCTTTGGGTCAGCGCCAGTTCCGCCGCCACCGCTGTCACCGACCCCAGCCGGTCCAGCGATTCCAGCGCCGACAGCATCGACAGGGGCGGCAACAGACGGCGCGGCGGCATCAGTGTATTCCCTTTTGGAATGGCAGTCTGCCAAAGCATTGTTGGACGCAGACGCGCGCGCAAGGTAATCTTGGTGCAACCTGACAGGAGCACCCGCGATGAAAGACGAAACCCGCGTTCTCAGCGCCAAGGAACAGCCCGATCTGGGCAGCTTTGACTGGGCCGATCCCTTTCTGATCGAGGATCAGCTGACCGACGAAGAGCGCATGATGCGCGACGCCGCCCGCAGCTATTGCGACGAAAAGCTGATGCCGCGTATCAAGACCGCCTTTGCCGAAGAACAGACCGACCCCGAGATTTTCCGCGAAATGGGCGCGATGGGCCTCTTGGGCACCACTATCCCCGAGGCGTATGGCGGGCTGGGCGCGGGGTATGTCACCTATGGCCTGATCGCGCGCGAGGTCGAGCGGGTCGATTCGGGATACCGCTCGATGATGTCGGTGCAATCGTCGCTCGTCATGTATCCGATCTATGCCTATGGCACCGAAGAACAGCGCCAGAAATACCTGCCCAAACTCGCCACCGGCGAATGGATCGGCTGTTTCGGCCTGACCGAACCCGATGCCGGGTCTGACCCCGCCGGCATGAAAACCCGCGCGGTGAAAACCGCCAATGGCTATCGCCTGAACGGCGGCAAGATGTGGATTTCCAATGCGCCCATCGCGGATGTGTTCGTGGTCTGGGCGAAATCCGACGCGCATGGCGGCAAGATCCGGGGTTTCATCCTTGAAAAGGGCATGAAGGGGCTGTCCGCGCCCAAGATCCTGAACAAGATGAGCCTGCGCGCGTCCATCACCGGCGAGATCGTGATGGAGGATGTGGACGTTGGCGAGGACGCGCTGTTGCCGTTCGTCGAGGGGCTGAAGGGTCCGTTCGGCTGTCTGAACCGCGCGCGCTATGGCATTTCCTGGGGTGTGCTGGGGGCGGCCGAATTCTGCTGGCACGCGGCGCGGCAATATGGGCTGGACCGGTTCCAGTTCCGCCGCCCGCTGGCGCAGACGCAACTGTTCCAAAAGAAACTGGCCGATATGCAGACCGAGATCACGCTGGGCCTGCAAGCGTCCCTGCGCGTCGGCCGCCTGATGGACGAAGGCCGTGCCGCGCCCGAGATGATTTCCATCGTCAAGCGCAACAATTGCGGCAAGGCGCTGGATATCGCGCGGATGTCGCGCGACATGCATGGCGGCAACGGCATCAGCCTGGAATATGGCGTGATCCGGCACATGGTGAACCTGGAAACCGTGAACACCTATGAAGGCGCGCATGATGTGCATGCGCTGATCCTCGGTCGGGCGCAGACGGGCCTTCAGGCGTTCTTCTGATGTCCACGGACCGGGCCGAGGTGGTCCACGCCGCCTTTCTGGCGCGCGTCGCCAGTGGTGATCTGCCAGCCGTGACAGGCCGCGCGGCGGATGCGGGGCTGACGCCTGATGATTTGCGCACGATCTGGCGCGCGCAGGCGGGGTCGCGTCATCTGGATCGCGTGGCGCGGCAGATGCAGGCGCGGGGGCAGGGGTTTTATACCATCGGGTCAAGCGGGCACGAGGGCAACGCCGCCATCGCCCATGCGCTGCGCCCGACCGATCCCGCGCTGCTGCATTACCGCGACGGCGCGTTCCAGATCGCGCGGGCGGGACAGGTGCCGGGGCAGCGGCCCCTGTGGGACATGCTGCTGTCCTTTGCAGCATCTTCGGAAGACCCGATTTCCGGCGGGCGGCACAAGGTGCTGGGGTCAAAGACGCTGAATATCCCGCCGCAGACCTCGACCATTGCCAGCCATCTGCCCAAGGCGGTCGGCATTGCCCATGCCATTGGCTTGACGCGGCGGATGCCCCCTGACGCGCCGGAATGGCCGCATGACGCTGTTGCGGTCTGTTCCTTTGGCGATGCGTCGCTGAACCATTCCACAGCGCAAGGCGCGCTGAATGCGGCGGGCTGGGCGGCGTGGCAGGGGGCAGCGCTGCCCTTGCTGTTTGTCTGCGAGGATAACGGGATCGGTATCTCCACGCCCACACCCGATGGCTGGGTTGCCGCCGTGCTGGGGTCGCGCCCCGGATTGCGGTATGTCGCGTGCAACGGGCTGGATGTGGTCGAAACCTATACGCAGGCCAAGGCGCTGGCCGATTGGGTCCGCCGCCACCGCAAGCCTGCCGTGCTTCACATGACCTGTGTGCGGCTTTATGGCCATGCCGGGGCCGATGTCGAAGCCGCCTATCGCCCGAAGGCCGAGATTGCCGCCGCCGAAGCGAATGACCCGCTGATCCATACCGCCGCCCGCCTGATCGCCGAAGGGGTGATGGATGGGGCAGGGGTTCTGCATGATTACAACGCGATAGATGCCGAAGTTCAGGCGTTGGCCGCGCAGGCCGTGACCCGCCCGCGCCTGCAAACCGCAACGGATGTGATGGCGTCGATCATCCCGCCGCCGCGCGATCTGCCCCGCCGCAACGGCCCGTCGGACGCGAAACGGGAGGAAACCTTTGGTGCCGCCGACCTGCGCGCATTGGCCGATCCGCAGCCAATGAACAAGCTGATCAACCTTGGGTTAACCGACCTGATGCTGGCCGACCCCGGCATCGTGATGGCGGGCGAGGATGTGGGCCGCAAAGGCGGCGTCTATGGCATCACCAAGGGGCTACAGGGCCGGTTCGGCGCGGCGCGTGTGATTGATACGCTGCTGGATGAGCAGGCCATTCTGGGGCTGGCGATTGGTCTGGCGCAACAGGGCTATCTGCCGATGCCGGAAATTCAGTTCCTGGCCTATCTGCACAATGCCGAGGACCAGTTGCGCGGCGAGGCGGCGACTTTGTCGTTCTTTTCCAACGGGCAATACGCCAATCCGATGGTGATCCGCATTGCAGGGCTGGGCTATCAAAAGGGCTTTGGCGGGCATTTCCACAATGACAACAGCCTGGCGGTGCTGCGCGATATTCCGGGGGTGGTGATCGGTGTGCCGTCCGATGGTGCGGATGCGGTGCGGATGTATCGCGCGGCGGTCGACATGGCGCGACGCGAGGGGCGTGTGGTGGTGATGGTGGAACCCATCGCGCTCTATTCGATGCGCGATCTGCTGGCGGATGGTGATGGCGGCTGGATGCGGGCTTATCCTGCGCCGGATGACATCGTGCGGCCCGGTGAATACGCGGTGCATGGCGCGGGCCGCGCGCTGGCCATCGTGACCTATGGCAACGGGGTCTATCTGTCGCGGCAGGCTCAGGCCGATCTGGCGGCGCTAGGGCATGATGTGCGGGTGGTCGATCTGCGCTGGCTGGCACCTTTGGAGCCGGAGGCGCTGCTGGCAACCGTATCAGATTGCAGGGAAATCCTGATCGTCGATGAATGTCGCCGCACGGGCAGCCAATCCGAGGCGCTGGTGACGCTGTTTGCCGAAGACGGGCGACAGGCCGCGCGGATCACCGCAGAGGACAGTTTCATCGCGACAGGTCCGGCCTATGCCGCGACGTTGCCCAGCCGACAGGGAATCGTGGCGGCAGCGCTGCGGTTGTTGTGAACACCCATCTAAATATCGCATAAGCAATATTATGTTAAATATGGTGGAAGAACCCCATCACGCGTCGATCTGACGCATTTTCTCGACTTTTCCCCGTCAGCCTTGCTATAACCAGCGGAAATCAGCCGAAAGTCCCTGCATGTCTGCCCCGAGCACCACCGCAATCGCTGACAAGACCATCAGCTATCTTGATCGCCTGACTCGCGCACCCACCATCGAAGAACTGTGGCACATGCATTGCCAGCAGATGGCCGAGTTCGGTTTCGACCGCCTGATCTATGGGTTTACCCGCTATCGCACGCCGAATTCCTTGGGTGATCCCGAAGATTTCATCGTGCTGACCAACCACAGCACCGACTACACCGACGTGTTCATGGGCCAAGGCCTGTATTTCCACGCGCCGATGACCCATTGGGCGCTGGAGAACGAAGGCGCCTGTAGCTGGCGGATACTGGCGCAGAAACTTGCGGGCGGGCAGATATCGCCACAGCAGCTTCGGGTGATGAATTTCAACGTGATCCACAAGGTAACAGCGGGTTACACCATCAGCTTCAAATCGCTGTCGCCGCGGATCCGGGGCGCGATTGCCCTGACCGCCCGCCCCGGCCTGTCACAGGATGGTGTCGATGCGATCTGGGCGGAGCATGGCCAGGATATTCTGGTGATGAACAATGTCGCACATCTGAAAATCATGACCCTGCCGCATTTCACCCCGGCGCGCGGCCTGACCAAGCGCCAGTTGGAAGCGCTGCAATGGGTGGGCGACGGCAAGACGACACAGGATATCGCCCTTTTGATGGGGCTGACGGCGGCCACGGTCGAGAAACATCTGCGGCTGGCGCGCGACGCTCTGGCGGTGGAAACCACGGCGCAGGCCGTGCTGAAAGCCGCGTTTCAGAACCAGATGTTCGTTCTGGAAGGTTAAGCGCGGTCGCTTGTCCGGAATTGTTGCGATTTTGCGATGAGTTCCCGAATTTTCAAGGCTTTGGCGCAGATGCCCCCCCCATTTTCGGGGTGGTAAGGAATCCCTGACTTTCGTGACGCAGGGTAAAGACGCAAGCTGATCTTGTTCCGTGAGTGGTGGCCTAAGGCCTGGAACATCGAGGTGGAACCCCTTGGATTATAATGGCTCTTTCGTCTCGCCGGTACGCCGGAGCCGGCCTTTTGCGTATTGGTCCGCAAGGGGTCGGCACAGAAATGGACCGGGGCTGTGCCTTGCCTCATCCCCAATGTGGGGTGCGGCTCTGATCCTGTCCGCGGCGGTGCTTTGTCCGGGGGGCCGCCGCGGACTTTGGCTTGTGATCAGGTCACGGCGCGACCCGCGCCTGATCCGGGAATTTAATGACGTAAAACCAGAACCAATGACGCATTGCACGACCATCTTTGCACGGCACAGATTGTCAGGTGGGTGAAACAGTAAGGCGCCGCGCGGATTTCTCCGGCGGCGCCTTTTTCTGTCAGGTTATGGGATCAGCGACCAGCGGTCTTGGCGACCTCGGCGGCGAAATCCTCTTTCTCGACCACGATGCCTTCGCCGACTTCCAGCCGGACGAACCCGGTCAGCGCGACGCCTGCCTCTTTGGCCGCAGCCGCCACGGTCAGGTCGGGGTTGACCACAAAGGCCTGCCCCAAGAGCGTGTTTTCCGCCATGAACTTGCCCATGCGGCCGTCGATCATCTTGGCGATCACGGCTTCGGGTTTGCCCGATTCACGGGCCTGTTCGGTCAGGATGTTGCGCTCGCGTTCGATGAAGGCCGGGTCCAGATCGGCCTCGGACAGCGCGGCGGGATTGGCGGCGGCGATATGCATCGCGACCTGCTTGGCGAACGCGGCGTTGTCACCGGTGTAACCGACCAGCACACCGATCTTGCCCATGCCGTCTGCGGCAGCATTGTGGACATAGGCGGCAACATTCGCCGCCTCGACCACAGCCATGCGGCGCAGGTTCAGGTTTTCACCGATGGTGGCGATCTTTTCGGTCACCACGATGTCCACCGGCTTGCCGTCAAGTTCGGCGGCTTTCAGCGCGTCGATATCGCCGACCGTGATCGCCACACCGGCAATCGCGCGCACCATGGCCTGGAAATCGGCGTTCTTGCCGACAAAGTCGGTTTCCGAGTTCACCTCGACCGCGACGCCCTTGCCGCCCGCAACCGTGACGGCCACAAGGCCCTCGGCGGCGGTGCGACCGGATTTCTTGGCGGCCTTTGCCAGACCCTTGGTGCGCAGCCAATCAACGGCGGCTTCCATGTCGCCGTTGGTTTCCTGCAGCGCCTTCTTGGCATCCATCATGCCCGCGCCGGTCGAATCGCGCAGGTCTTTTACCATTGCAGCCGTGATCGTCATGGATCGGCTCTCCTCTCGAATGTCTGTCCGCAAATGCATCGAGGCGCGGAGTGCCACGCCTCGATGAAGATTTGGTGACGCTTTTGTCAGGCGTCGGCTGTTTCGGCCAGCGCCTCTTCCATCGGTGCGTCTTCCAGCGCGCCAAGGTCGATGCCTGCTGCCCCCATCTGGGCAGTCATCCCGTCCAGCGCGGCGCGGCTGATCAGATCGCAATAGAGCGCAATCGCGCGCGCCGCGTCGTCATTGCCGGGGATCACGTAATCCACACCGGCGGGCGAGCAGTTGGTATCCACCACGCCGACAACCGGGATGCCCAGCTTGTTGGCTTCGAGGATCGCCAGCGCCTCTTTTTTCACGTCGATGACGAACAGCATGTCGGGACGGCCGCCCATTTCGCGGATGCCACCAAGGCTGGCTTGCAGCTTGGCCTGATCGCGTTCCATGTTCAGGCGTTCCTTCTTGGTCAGCCCGTCAGCCCCATGCAGCATGACCTCGTCGATCATCTTGAGGCGCGCGATGGACTGCGACACGGTCTGCCAGTTGGTCAGCGTGCCACCCAGCCAGCGGTGGTTCATGTAATACTGCGCGCATTTCTCGGCGGCTTCGGCGACGGCCACGGCGGCCTGACGCTTGGTGCCGACGAACAGGATGCGCCCGTTCTTGGCCACGGTGTCGCGCACGGCCTTCAGCGCCTGTTCCAGCAGCGGAACGGTCTGCGTCAGGTCCATGATGTGGATGCCGTTGCGTGCGCCATAAATATATGGCCCCATGCGCGGGTTCCAGCGTTGGGTCTGGTGGCCAAAGTGAACGCCAGCTTCCAGAAGCTGACGAATATTGAAGTCAGGCAGCGCCATGTCTTTCCCTTTCCGGTTTCATGCCTCGGCGGGGACTCGGGGGTGACCCGAACCGGCGGACCAGGGGGGCTGTCTGTCCCATGGCCCAACCCCGCCAGCGGAGTTAAAGTGCGACGCGCTTACACGCCGGTTGCCACAGTTGCAACCCCTCCCCTGTGCTTGCGCGGCGCAGCAGCCGCCCCCACATCCGCGTGCAGATTTGACGTTGTCGTGGCCCCGTAAACCTCTTAGCTATTCCCGGCCAACACAGGACCAATGCCCCATGACCACACCGTTTGATCCTGCGCCTGCACATTATCGCCGCCCCGATCGCCGCCCCGGTCTGTTTTCCCGTCTGCGGTCGAATTTCCTGACCGGGATCGTGGTGATCATGCCGGTCGCCCTGACGATCTGGCTGATCTGGACAATCATCGGCTGGGTGGACAGCTTTGTTCTGCCGCTGGTGCCGGCCCAGATTCAGCCTGAGAAATACATCGGCATCAACCTGCGCGGCATCGGTGTCATCATCCTTTTGGTGTTCACCATTCTGGTGGGCTGGATCGCCAAGGGCCTGATCGGGCGGTCGCTGATCAATCTGGCGGAATCGCTGGTGGAACGCATGCCGGTGGTGCGCTCGGTCTATTCGGGCCTCAAGCAGATCGCGGAAACCGTGTTCGCGCAATCCGACCGCAGCTTCGAGAAAGCCTGCATGGTGGAATATCCCCGGCGCGGCATGTGGGGAATAGGCTTCGTTGCCACCCCCGCGCGCGGCGAGATTCAGGACCGCAGCCCGACCGGGGCTGAATTGCTGACCGTTTTCGTGCCGACCACGCCCAATCCGACATCGGGGTTCCTGCTGTATGTCCCGCGCGAGGATGTCATCGAACTGGACATGAGCGTCGAAGACGCGGCCAAGCTGATCATTTCGGCGGGCCTCGTCTATCCGACACCCAAGGCCGCCGAAGAGGCGGTTGCCGCCTTGCCGCCCGCGCCGCCGAAAAAGCGCGGCTGGTTTGGCCGCCGCCGCTGATCACCGCGTCAGCCTGTCCAGATCGACCGAGCTTTGCTGCCCGATTTTGGCACCATGGTCGCGCAGGAATGTGTCCGCCGCCGCCCGCCCCGCTTCGCGCAATTGCGCCAGCAGACCCGGCGTCGGCAGGGTCTTGGTCGCGACCGACAGGTCATTCATCAACACATCATCCGAAATGATGTGAACCCGCACCCGTTTCAGCCGGCCTTCGGTCAATTCGCCCGCATCCATCAACTGATGCACAAAGGCGATGGCGCGCAGGTCGCGCAGCAACGCGGCGTTGAAGCTGATCTCGTTGATGCGGTTCTGGATGTCCTGCGGGCTGCGCGGGATATCCTCGCGGCGCAAGGGGTTCAGGCTGATGATCACAAGATCATCCGGCAGATCGGTCGTCAGCAGCGGAAACAGCGGCGGGTTGCCGGAATAGCCGCCGTCCCAATAGGCCTCGCGCCCGCCGGTCGCCGGATCGTCGATTTCCACCGCCTGAAACAGCGTCGGCAGGCAGGCGGAGGCCAACAATGCGTCTGTGGTGATATCGGTGCCGGTGAACACACGCGGCTTGCCGGTGCGCACATTGGTGGCCCCGATGAACAGCGCGGGGCCGTCGTTGGCGCAGACCCGGTCAAAGGCCAGATCGCGCACCACGGGTTCCAGCGGGTTGCGCCAGAATGGCCCCAGCGCATAGGGCGAGGTCATGCGCGAGGCCGCATCGGCCATCGCCCAGGCGGGGGACGCCTCGATCAGGTCAGAGGTCGCACCGGGCGACAGCCGCCATGTTGCATTCCAGGGGGCGATCCACGGCGCCATCCAGCCCCCCAGCCGCAGGTCGCGCACGGCGCCCACCTTGCCCCAAAGTTCGGCCAGTCCGGCGCGCGCGCCCGCCGCGCCATCCGCCAGCCACCCCGCTTTCCAGGCCGCGCCGTTCAGCGCCCCCGCCGAGGTGCCGGATATGCCCGCAACCGCCAGTGACGGCTCTTCGGACAGCCGTTCAAGCGCGCCCCAGGTAAACGCCCCATGCGCGCCGCCGCCCTGCAATCCCAGACAAATCCCGGTCATGCGCGGGTCACATCGCGGTCCAGCCGCCATCGACCGACAGCGCGATGCCGGTGATCTGCGCCGCCGCATCCGAACACAGGAACACGGTGGTATCGCCAAGCTGTCCAACCGTGGCAAATTCGCGCGACGGCTGGCGTTCCAGCATCACCTTCTTGATCACCTCGTCGCGGCTCATGTTGTATTTCGCCATGGTGTCGGGAATCTGCGCCTCGACCAGCGGTGTCAGCACATAGCCGGGGCAGATCGCGTTGCAGGTGATGGGTTCCTCGGCGGTTTCCAGCGCCACGACCTTGGTCATGCCGACGATGCCGTGCTTGGCCGCGACATAGGCGGATTTATAGGGCGAGGCGGTCAGGCCATGCGCCGAGGCGATGTTGATCACCCGGCCCCAACCCGCCGCCCGCATCATCGGCAGCGCCACGGCGGTGGTGTGGAACGCGGAGGACAGGTTGATCGCGATCACCGCATCCCATTTTTCAACCGGAAATTCGTCGATCGGCGCGACATGCTGGATGCCTGCGTTGTTCACAAGGATGTCGCAGCGCCCTGCCTGTGTGATCAAGGCGCGGCAATCCTCGCCCTTGGACATGTCGGCGCGGATATAGCGCGCGGTCACGCCAAATTCGGCGGCGATGTCGGCGGCCAGCGCGTGATCCTCGGGCCGGTCGGTGAACGAGTTCAGCACCACATCCGCCCCCGCCGCCGCCAATTGCCGCGCCACGCCCAGCCCAATCCCCGAGTTCGATCCGGTGATGATGGCAGTCTTGCCTGTCAGTGAAACGGTAAAGGCCATGGGTCGCTCCTGCGGTTGTGCAGGCGCAGCATAACAGGCTCTGACCCCGGCACTATGACAAAAGGCATAAAAAAACGCCGGCACGAAGCCGGCGTTAAGTGTTGAGGCAGGTTTCATACAGGCAAGAAACCTATCGAGCAGTGCCCTTGGTATAATCGCACTGCGCGAAGGTGCCAAGCTAAAAGTTTGAAAAGACGTGAACAGCCGGATGCGTTAGAACCCCCACAAAACAAGGGCAACACAGGATTGGTGCCAAAATGCGCAGGCATATTTTCCAGATCGTGACGTCGGGTGTCATGGCCGTTGCCGCGCTTTGGCCGGTGGTGACGGGGGCGGACCCCGCGCATGGGCTTTCCTTGTATGGCGCGCCCGCGCTGGCCCCGGATATGGTGTTGCCCTACGCCAACCCCGATGCCCCCAAGGGCGGGCGCATGGTGCAGGGCAACACCGATGGCTTTGATTCGCTGAATCCCTTTATCCTGAAAGGCACCGCGCCCTGGCAACTGGCGGCCCTGACGCATGAGGGGTTGATGCTGCGCTCGGCGGATGAGCCTTTCACGCTGTACTGCCTGCTCTGCGAATCGGTCGATGTCGCGACTGATAACCTGAGCGTGACCTTTACCCTGCGCGACACCGCCCGATTCGCCGATGGCACTCCGGTGACGGTGGCCGATGTGATCTGGTCGTTTCAGACGCTGGGCACCCAGGGGCATCCCCGCTTTCGCGCGCTGCATGACCAGACGGCAGAGATTGCCCAGACCGGGCCACGCAGTGTCACGCTGCGCTTTACCCGCCCCGACCGCGAATTGCCGCTGATCGCAGGGCTGCGCCCGATTCTGCAACAGGCGCAATGGCAGGGCCGCGATTTCGCCGCCGCCGACCCGACGCAGGTGGTGATTGGCAGCGGCCCCTATGTGGTGGCCGAACACGAGGCCGGACGGCAGGTCACGTTGCGGCGCAATCCCGATTACTGGGGTGCCGCCCTGCCACTGCGGCGCGGCATGGCCAACCTCGACGAGGTCCAGATCGCGTTTTTCGGCGACGGCGGCGTGATGTTCGAGGCGTTCAAGGCCGGACAGGTCACCGTCTACCGCGAAACCAACGCCGAGGATTGGGACCGCCTGTATGATTTCCCCGCCATGGCCGAGGGGCGCATGGTGAAATCCGACATCGCGCATCGCAGGCCCACTGGCATGACCGGCTATGTCATGAACACCCGCCGCCCACCCTTTGATGACTGGCGGGTGCGCGAAGCGATGATTGCTGCCTTCAACTTTCCCTATGTGAACGGCACCGTCACCGGCGGCAAACAGCCGCGCATCCGGTCCTATTTCGACAATTCCGGGCTGTCGGATGTGACCACTCCTGCCACGGGCGCGGTTCGCGATCTGTTGCTGCCCCATGCCGCCACGCTGTTGCCCGGCGCGCTGGACGGCTATTCCCTGCCCGCGGGCGACGTGTCCGAGCGCAACCGGGCCGATCTTCGCCGCGCCGCCGATCTGCTGACAGAGGCCGGATACCCGGTGCAGGACGGACGCCGCATGACGCCCGACGGGCGGCCCATGCAGATCGCCGCGCTGGTGCGCCAGGGCGACACCGGCAACCAGGATATCCTGAACCTCTACCGCGCCGCGCTGGACCGGCTGGGCATCGCGCTGACGCTGCGCCCGGTGGACAATGCGCAATATGCCGAACGCGAGCGTAATCTCGATTTCGACCTCGCCCCGTTTCGCCGCGACCTGTCGCTGTCACCCGGCAATGAACAGCGGCTCTACTGGGGCGCGGCCCTTGCCGCCACACCCGGCACCCGCAACCTGATGGGCGCCGTCGATCCCGCCATCGACGCCATGATCGACGCGATGCTGCGGGCCGCCACGCCGGACGATTTCCGCGCCAGTATCGAAGCCCTTGACCGGGTGTTGATCACAGGCCGTTATGTCATCCCGATCTGGGCCGGCGGTCCCGACCGTATTGCCCATGACGCGCGTTTGAAATATCCTGCCACCACCCCGATTTACGGTGACCGTTTCGGCTGGTTGCCGGATGTCTGGTGGATGGACACCCCTTGAACGCGCCCGGATCAACCGGGCCGCAACAGGCAAAGGCAGACCCATGATGCAGAAAACGCTGATCCTTGTATTGACCCTCGCCACCCTCACCGGCTGTGGCACCATCGAAGGCGTAGGCTCGGATATCTCGGCTGGGGCGCGCACTGTGCGCGGCTGGTTCTGAGGTCTCGGCCGGGCCTGCTGAAAAAAACGCAAGGTACTGTTCCGCTTTCATCTTGCCGGAAATACTCCGGGGTGAGGCCCGCATGGGCCGAGGGGCAGCGCCCCTTTGCTCTGCATTGTGGCCGCCCGGCACGCGTCACTCATCCAAGTGACGTTACCCACAGGATCGTGGCGTCTTCTTCGCTGACCGACACCACGTTATGCCCCATCGAGGCGTCGTAATAGGCGCTGTCGCCGCGTTTCAACTCCACCGGTTCGTAGAACTCGGTGTACAGCCGCACGATCCCGGTCAGCACATACAGGAATTCCTCGCCGTCATGGCGGACCCAGCCGTCGAATTCTTCCATCCGCCGCGCACGGATGCGGGCGCGGTAGGGCAACATGCGCTTTTTGGTCAGCGCCTCGGCCAGCAATTCATGTTCATAGGTGGTGGTCGGATGCGCCGCACCGCTGCCCTGTTTGGTGACCGCCATCCGCGCCGTCACCTGATCCTCGCGCGGCGGCGTGAACAGTTGCGGCACCGACAGGTTCAGCCCGGCGGCGAGTTTCTTCAGCGCATCATAGGTCGGCGACATCTGGCCGTTTTCGATCTTGGACAGCGTGGACCGCGCCAGCCCCGCCTGCACGGCGGCCTGTTCCAGCGTCCATTTGCGCTCTTTGCGCAATTCGCGCACCCGCTGGCCCAGATCAAGCGGTTCCGGCGTGACATCAGCGCCGCCATCGCGGGCGATGCGGATGATGGCCTTGGGGTCGGTGCTGGAACTGGGAACGGACATGCGCGGGCCTTTCGGGATACAGCTTTCTAAGGCGGGACCAAGGCCCATGCAACGGCTCGCCTCTTGCAAGGCGGGCGCGGCGGCCCTATCCCGCAGGGTATGCAAGCGATTTTCGATGACGGCCCCTGGCCGCCCTGCCCCGCGCCGTTCAATCTGGCCGCCCATGTGCTGGCCCGTGCCAGGGACGTGCCCGACAAGGTGGCGCTGGCGGTCGTGTCCGACACGCAGGCCGACCGCTGGACCTATGCGCGGCTGCAGGCCGCTGTTCTGGGCACCGCCACGGGGCTGCTGCGCGCGGGCTTTGCGCCCGGTGACATCCTGCTGATGCGGCTGGGCAATACGGTGGATTTCCCGGTGGCTTACCTCGGCGCGATTGCAGCGGGCATCGTGCCGGTGCCGACCTCGTCGCAATTGACGGCGCCCGAAGTCGCCAAGATGCTCGTGGACCTGAAGCCCGCAGGCATCCTGCGCGCGCCCGATGTGGCCTGCCCTGATACCGCGCTGCCGGTGATCGACACCGCCGCCCTTGCCGCGATGCGCGACTTGGCCCCAGCCGCCTATGCGATGGGCGACCCGGACCGGCTGGCCTATATCATCTATACTTCCGGCACCTCGGGCGCGTCGCGCGCAGTCATGCATGCCCATCGCGCGATCTGGGCGCGCGGCATGATGCACCGCGACTGGTATGGCCTGACGGCAGATGACCGGCTCTGCCATGCCGGCGCGTTCAACTGGACCTTCACGCTGGGCACCGGGTTGATGGACCCCTGGTCGGTGGGGGCTACCGCGCTGATCCCCGCAGCGGGCACCGATCCCGCCGCCCTGCCCCGGCTGCTGCACCGCCATGACGCCACGATCTTTGCGGCCGCACCGGGGGTATACCGCAAGCTGCTGACGGGCGCGCCGCTGGATCTGCCGTGCCTGCGGCACGGCCTTGCGGCGGGCGAGAAACTGTCCGACCGTATCCGCGCCGGATGGGAAGCGGCCACAGGCCGCCCCATCTATGAGGCGTTCGGCATGTCGGAATGTTCCACCTTCATCTCGGGCGGCCCGGATGCGCCTGCGCATCCGGGCACGCTGGGGCGGCCCCAAAGGGGCCGCAAGGTGGCCATCCTCTTCGAGGATGGCCAGCCCGCCGCTATCGGCGATGACGGTGTCATCGCCGTGCATCGCACCGACCCCGGCCTGATGCTGGGCTATTTCGGCCAATCGGCCGAAACTGCCGCCCGCTATGCGGGCGACTGGTTCCTGACCGGGGATCGCGGCGTGATGGATGCGGGCGGCCATGTCAGCTATACGGGCCGCGCCGACGACATGATGAACGCAGGCGGGTTCCGCGTGTCGCCGTTGGAAGTCGAGGCCGCCTTGCACGATTTCCCCGGCCTGCGCGAGGTCGGCGTGACGGATGTCACCGTCAAGGACGATGCCGCCATCATCGCCGCCTTTTACGTCGCCGATCACGATCTGGACCCCGCCGCGCTGGCCGCATGGGCCGAGGCGCGGCTGGCGCGGTACAAGCAGCCGCGCGCCTGGGTCCGCCTGCCCGCCCTGCCGCACAATGCCAATGGCAAGCTGTCGCGGCGCGCTCTGAAACCCTTGTTCTCAAGGTAATGTTCCCCCGGTGAAAGGTGCCCCCGATGACCCCCGTCAAACTTGATATCCTGTCGGACCCGATCTGCCCGTGGTGTTACATCGGCAAGGCGCGGCTGGATCGCGCGCTGGAGGCGCGGCCCGACCATCCCTTTGTCATCGCCTGGCATCCGTTCCAGTTGAATCCCGACATGCCAGCCGGGGGCATGGACCGCCGCGCCTATCTGGAAGCCAAGTTCGGCGGTCAGGCGGGCGCGGTGCGGGCCTATCTGCCGGTTGCGGAACATGCCCGCGCCGCCGGTCTGACGATCAATTTCGAAGCGATGGCGCGCACGCCCAACACGCTGGACGCGCACCGGCTGATCCATTGGGCGGGGATCGAGGGGCGGCAGACGGCGATGGTCTCGGCCTTGTTCCGCGCCTATTTCACCGAAGGCCGCGATATCGGTGACGTCGAGACGCTGGCTGATCTGGCCGATGAGGCGGGGCTGGACGCCGCGCTGATCCACCGCTTGCTGGCCACGGATGCGGACCGCGACGACATCATCGCGCGCGATGCCGCCGCGCGCGAGATGGGGGTGACGGCCGTGCCGACCTTTGTGGTCGCGGGCCAGCATGCCGTGCCCGGTGCGCAACCGACCGAAACCTGGCTGAGTGTGATCGACGAGATCGCGTCGCTGTCCGCGCAATCCGGCTGATCATGGGGGGCGCGCTGCGGCTGATTGCGTTGTTCGTGACGCTGTTGGTGCTGGTCGCGGCTGGCACGGTGTTTTTTGCGCTGATCGAGGGCTGGTCCTGGCTGGACGCCTATTTCTTTACTGTGGTCACGTTGTCCACGGTGGGATATGGCAATTTCGTCCCCGTCACGGTGGCGGGAAAGATCGGCACAACGGTGTTCATCTTTCTGGGGCTTGGCATATTTGCCGTGGCAATCCAGCAGTTTGGCCTGTTCGCCATGCAGAAACGCGATGAACACACCGAATGGCTGATCGCACGGCTGGGGCATCGTCATGCCGCGCCGCATGACCACAAAACCGCCACGCATCCGGCGAACGACAGCGACCGGCCCGACCCGCACCACCAGTGATCAGAGGTTGCATCTGGTGATGATCCTCGGCCCATGCTAGCCGTTGCTGACGTCAATCAGCGGCAGGTCTTATGACACAGCGCATTTCCCGGACCGAATTTGTCGCGCTGATGGCCATGCTGCATGCCACCGTGGGTCTGTCCATCGACGCGATGCTGCCCGCGCTGACCGAAATCGGGCAGACCCTGTCGCCCGACGCGCCAAACCGGGCGCAACTGGTGATCCTGGCCTTTGTTGTCGGCATGGGCGGGTCCACGCTGTTTGTCGGGCCTTTGGCGGATGCGCTGGGGCGGCGCGTGGTGCTTTTGAGCGGGGCCGCGCTGTTCATCCTGGGTGCGGCGCTGGCGTCGCAGGCGCAAACGCTGGAAGCCCTGCTGGCCGCGCGCCTGTTGCAAGGCATCGGGGCCGCGGGCCCCCGCGTCGGCGCAACGGCCATGGTGCGGGATCTGTATGCCGGACGTGACATGGCGCGGATCATGTCCTTTGTGATGATGGTGTTCATGGTGGTTCCGGCGGTCGCCCCGTTTGTGGGCGTGATCACGATGTCGTTCGGCGGCTGGCGGGCGATCTTCGGGCTGTTGGCCGGGTTTGCCATGGTGGCGGCGCTGTGGCTGGTGCTGCGCCAACCCGAAACTCTGGCAGTGGCGGCGCGCAGACCGATCCGGCTGCGGCTGATCTGGGCGGCGCTGGTGGAAATGGCGCGGCATCCGGTGGTGCGGCTGGCGGTGTTGGCGCAGGGGTTCTGCTATGTCGTGCTGTTCAACACCATCACCATGATCCAGCCGGTGTTCGTCCGGGTCTTTGACCGCGAGGCAAGCTTTCCCTTGTGGTTCGCGGGCATGGCCTGCGTCACGGCGCTGGCCTCCTTTGCCAATGCGCGGCTGGTCAACCGGTTCGGGATGCGACGCATGGCGATCATGGCCTTTGGATCACAGGTGTTCCTGTCGGCGGGCATGATGGCGCTGTGGCTGTGGGGCCTGTCGGGGGATGGGCTGTTCGCGGCCTATCTGGTCTGGCAGACCACGCTGTTCTTTCAGACCGGGCTGACGGTGGGCAACCTGAACGCGCTTGCGATGGAACCGATGGGCCATGTCGCAGGGCTTGCAGCGGCGGTGATCGGGTCGGTCTCGACCATTTTCGGCGCGGTGCTGACGGTGCCCTTTGGGCAGGCGTTTGACGGCACCTTGTTTCCCATTACGCTGGGCGCGCTGTTGGCATCGCTGGGCGCGTGGGTCTGCCTGCGGCTGATGCCTAAAGGCTAGTTGCGCTCAGGCCGCCTGCGCCAGCAGCGGGCGGAACGGGTCCAGACGGATGCCGGTGGCATCCACAGTCAGGAATGTGCCCGATGCGACGGGGATCCATCCGTCCTGCGCCTCGTCGAGTGGCTCGGATACCACGGCCCAACCGGCGCGGCTGTCGCTCCAGCGGTAATACAGCGACGGCGCGTGGTCGTCGGACGCATAGCGCACCGCGCACAGCCGCTGACCATCCGAAAACGCCGCAGTGAGCCGCATCGCCGGTGTCGCGCCTGCCGCGCGCGCGCGGGCCTCAAACGCGGCGGTGGCGCGTTCCAAAGCGCCTTTCGGGTCGCGGTCCAGACCCAGACCAAGCGCCACCAGAAACAACGCCTCGCTGTCGGTCGCGCCCTTGCGGCAGCCATACAGCGCGTCGGGGATCATCATGTCGGCGGATTTGCGGAATGTGTCGAACCCGCCCACCTGCCCGTTATGCATGAAGGACCATTGCCCTGACACAAAGGGATGACAGTTGTTGCGGCTGGTCGCCGTGCCGGTGGACGCGCGCACATGCGCGAGAAACAGCCGGGATTGCACCTGCGCCGCCAGCGACCGCAGGTTCGGGTCCGACCACGCCGGATAGATGTCGCGGTACAGCCCCGGTTCCGGGCGGCGATCATACCACGCCACGCCAAAGCCGTCCGCATTTGTGGCGGTGTGGCATTGCGTGGCGCAATGACTTTGCGCAATCAGCGAATGGGCCGGGTCGCTGACAATTTCGGACAAGAAGATCGGTTCGCCGTGATAGGCCGCCCATCTGCACATCTGCTTCACCTCGGGTTCGGGCCGATTCTGCCGACGGCCTGTTACCATTTCGTCATACCGCACATTGCGCAGGCGGCAAAGCACGGGAAACCCAACCTGATGGCGTTTTCGGCAATCCGGCGCTTGTTGCGCCTGCCATAACGCGCGATGACGCAGGAAATCGTGAGGATGATGATGTCTGACATCGCACCACCCAGCCTGAGCCACTCGCACTTGGATGACGCCCAGGGGCTGGCCTATGGCAGCACCATGGCGGCCTTCGGGATGATGATCCTGACCCATCTGGGGCTGGTGACGGGGCAGACGGCAGGGCTGGCGGTGTTGATCAGCTATGCCACCGGCTGGGGCTTTGGCCCGGTGTTCTTTGCCATCAACCTGCCGTTCTACTGGTTCGGCTATCGCCGGATGGGGCTGGCTTTTGTGGTCAAGACATTCATCGCGGTTGGCGCAGTGTCGGTGCTGGCCACGCTGTTGCCGCGCGTCATCACGTTTGACCACATCAACCCCGTGTTTGGCGCATTGCTGTTCGGGTTGGTGTCGGGGTCGGCGCTGCTGGCGCTGTTCCGGCATGGCGCAAGCCTTGGCGGCGTCGGCATCATGGCGCTGTGGTTGCAGGACCGCACCGGGCTGCGCGCCGGGATCAGCCAGTTGGGCTTTGACGTGATCGTGTTCGCGTTGGCGCTGTTGGTGCGCGATGCGCCGCTGGTGGCCATCTCGGCCATCGGGTCACTGGTGGTGAACCTGATGATCGCGATGAACCACCGCCGTGACCGGTATATCGCGACCTAGCCCGCGGCCCGCAGGCGGCGGATCAGTGACGAGGTATCCCAGCGCCCGCCGCCCATGCGCTGCACGTCCTTGTAGAACTGATCCACCAAGGCTGTCACAGGCAATGTCGCCCCGGTTTCATCCGCCGTGTCCAGACAGATGCCCAGATCCTTGCGCATCCAATCCACCGCGAAACCGAAATCGAACTTGTCCGCCAGCATGGTGGGCGAGCGGTTGGTCATCTGCCAACTGCCTGCCGCGCCCTGGGAAATCACCTCGACCACCTTGGCGCCGTCCAGCCCGGCCTTTTCGGCGAAATGTAGCGCCTCGGCCAGACCTTGGACCAGACCGGCAATCGCGATCTGGTTGCACATCTTGGCCATCTGGCCCGCGCCGGTGTCGCCGATACGGCGGCAGATCCGGGCATAGGCGGCGATGACGGGTTCGGCGGCGGCATAGTGGTCTTCAGACCCGCCGCACATCACCGACAACACACCGTTTTCCGCCCCCGCTTGCCCACCCGACACCGGCGCATCGACAAAACCGATGCCTTGCGCGGCAGCAACGGCGGCCATCTCGCGCGTGACCGATGCCGATACGGTGGTGTGATCGACAAAGATCGCGCCCGTGTCCATGTCGGCAAAGGCCCCGTCCGCCCCGGTGCAGACCGCGCGCAGGTCGTCATCATTGCCGACGCAGGCCATCACGAAATCGGCCCCCGTCGCCGCTGCACGCGGGGTGGCGGCCATGGCCCCGCCGTGCTTGGCCACCCAGGCCTCGGCCTTGGCGGCCGTGCGGTTATAGACCGTCACGTCATGCCCTTTGGCGGCCAGATGCCCCGCCATCGGGAACCCCATCACGCCCAATCCCAGAAACGCCAGTTTCGCCACAGCCCAATCCCCCTGACCATTTGTCTTGGCCGCGATTAGTCGCTAGTCATACGGGTGATGACAAGAGGGGGACAGACGCGATGCTGACGGTTTTTCGCTGGTTGGTGCGTCTTGCCGCAGGGCTGATGGTGCTGGGCCTTGGGGTGCTGGCGCTGATGTATTATTTCGCAGAACGGTCCCTGCCCGATTACAATGCCACGGTCACTGTCACAGGGCTGGGCGCGCCAGTCGAGATCGTCCGCGACAATGCCAATGTGCCGCATGTGTTCGGCCAATCCGACGCGGATGTGATGTATGGCCTGGGCTATGCCCATGCGCAGGACCGGTTCTGGCAGATGCTGATGCTGCGCCGCACCATCCAAGGGCGGCTGTCCGAGGTGTTCGGCCCGCGCACCCTGCAAATCGACAAGCTGATCCGGCGGCTGGACCTGTATCAGGCAGCGCAGCGGTCGGTATCGGCCCAAGACCCGCGCACCCAGGATATGCTGCGGGCCTATGCCGCCGGCGTCAATGCGCGGATTGCCGAGGTGGGCGACCGCGCGCTGGGGCGCGGCGCGCCTGAAATGTTCCTGTTCAACCAGACCATCGCGCCCTGGACCCCCGCCGACAGTATCGCCATCCTCAAGGTGATGGCGCTGCAACTGATGGGCGGGATCGAGGCCGAGGTGCTGCGCGCGCGGCTGTCGCTGATGCTGCCCGATGGCACGCGCCTGTCCGACCTGTTGCCCGACATGCCGGGCGCAGGGGTGGCGGCGCTGCCCGATTATGCAGGGCTGATCGGCGCGCCACTGCCGCGCTTTGCCGCCACCGCGCCCGATATCCGCGACTTGGCCCTGTCGCCCCTGCGCGCGCGGCCCTTGGCGGGCGCGTCCAACGCCTGGGCGGCGGCACCCTCGCGGTCGGCCTCGGGCGGCACCTTGCTGGCCAATGATCCGCATCTGGGGCTGTCTGCGCCCACGGTCTGGTATCTGGCGCGGCTGGAACTGGGGTCGGGCGGTGTGATCGGCGGCACCATCCCCGGCATCCCTGCGATCCTGTCGGGGCGATCCGAAGGGTTGGCCTGGGGGATCACGTCCAGCTATCTGGACGATCTGGATGTGTTCATCGAAGAGCTGAACCCCACCAATCCCGAGGAATACCGCACGCCCGACGGCTGGAAAACCTTTCGGTCCCGCCCCTCGATCATCGAGATTGCGGGCGCGGAACCCGTGACGCTGACCCTGCGCTGGACCGACAATGGCCCGGTGCTGCCCGGCACGGATTACGATCTGGCGACAGTCACCCCGCCGGGGCATGTCGCGTCGGTGGCCTGGACCGCGCTTGACGATCAGGACACCACGATGACGGCAGCGATGGCGCTGATGCAGGCGGGCGATATCGACGCGGCGCTGCTGGCCGCCGAAGGGTTCGTTGCGCCGTCACAGAACCTGACGCTGGCCGATACGGATGGCATCGCGCTGAAGCTGATCGGGCGGATGCCGCGCCGCGATGCAGGGCACCAAAGCCAGGGCCGCCTGCCGTCGCTTGGCTGGCGAACTGAGAACCGCTGGCAAGGCACCCTGCCCTTTGCCGCCAACCCCGGTTTCATCAACCCGCAGGGCGGCATCGTCGGCAATACCAACAACAAGATCGTGGACCGGCCCTTTCCGCTGCACGTGTCCTATGACTGGGGCGACAGCCAGCGGGTGCAGCGTTGGCAGCGGCTGATGCAGGGCCGTCAGGTCCATACCCGCGACAGTTTCATCGAAGCGCAACTGGATACCGTCGCCGTCGATGCGCAGACCTTGCTGGCGCTGACGGGGGCGGAGCTGTGGTTCACCGGCGAGGCCGCCCCCGACGGCACGCCCGAACGGCAACGCCAGCGCGCGCTGGCCCTGCTGGCACAGTGGAACGGCGAGATGAACGAACATCTGCCCGAACCGCTGCTCTATATGGCGTGGATGCGCGCTTTGCAGGAACGCCTGATCCGCGACGACCTTGGCCCCTTGGCGGATGAGTTTACGCATGTCGAACCGCTGTTCATCGAACGGGTGTTCCGCAATGTGGATGGTGCGGCGGTCTGGTGCGATGTGCTGCAATCCACCCCGGTCGAAACCTGCCCCGAGATCGCGCGTCAGGCATTGGACGACGCGCTGATCTGGATCGCGGAACGCTATGGCCGCCAGATCGAGGCCCTGCGCTGGGGCGATGTGCATCAGGCAACGCATGATCACCCGGTGTTGGGCGAGGTGCCGGTGCTGCGCTATTTCGTCAACATCCGCCAAAGCACATCCGGCGGCGATCACACGCTGAACCGCGCGAAGACGTCCGGCACGGGGCCGAACCCGTTCCTGAACGTCCATGCCGGAGGCTATCGCGGCGTTTATGACCTGCGCGATCCGAACAGTTCGGTGTTTGTCACCGGCACCGGGCAATCCGGCCATCCGCTGTCACGGCATTACGATGATCTGGGCGAATTGTGGCGGCGCGGCGAATACATCCCGATGTCGCTGGACGCCGATCTGGCGCGCGCGGCGGCGGTGGGGGTGACGCGGCTGGAGCCGCGCTAAAGGTCGCGCCAGCGTTTTTCCTGCCGGTCGGACCACAGCACACGCAGGGCAAAGCCGTCCTCGGTCTGTTCCTCGTGATCCACCACGCCCTCGGCATGCAACCATGCGCGCTGGCGACCATTGGCAAATGGGATCAGCAGGTCGGACACATGCCGCGCCTCGCCCAGCCGGGTGGCGATGGCGTCCAACAGGTCGCCCATGCCCTCGCCCGTCAGCGCCGACACCGGCAGCACATCGGGCATCCGCCGCCCGCGTTCGGTCACTGCATCGCGCATGTCGTCGGGAACGCGGTCGATCTTGTTCCAGACCTCCAGCATCGGGGTATCACTGGCCACGCCCAGCGAGGCGAGGATGGTTTCCACCTCGCGCGCCTGACCTAGGCTGTCGGGGTGGCTGATGTCGCGCACATGCAGGATCAGATCGGCGGCCAGCACCTCTTCCAGCGTGGCGCGGAAGGCGGCGACCAGTTCGGTGGGCAGGTCGGAAATGAACCCCACGGTGTCCGACAGGATCACGTCGGGGCCGCCCTCGGGCAGTTTCACGCCCCGCATGGTGGGATCGAGCGTGGCGAACAGCATGTCCTTCGCCAGCACATCCGCCCCGGTCAGCCGGTTGAACAGCGTCGATTTGCCCGCGTTGGTATAGCCCACCAAAGCGACAATCGGATAGGGCACCTTGGCGCGGGCGGCGCGGTGCAATTCGCGGGTTTTCACCACCTTGTCCAACTGCCGTTTCAGGCGGATGATCTGGTCGTCAATGGCGCGACGGTCAGATTCGATCTGCGTCTCACCCGGCCCGCCAACGAAACCGAACCCGCCGCGTTGCCGTTCAAGGTGGGTCCAGGCGCGCACCAGCCGGGTGCGCTGGTAACTCAGCGCCGCCATTTCCACCTGCAACACGCCTTCGCGGGTCCGCGCGCGATCCGAGAAAATCTCAAGGATCAACCCGGTGCGATCGAGGATCTTGACCCCCCATTCCTTTTCCAGATTGCGCTGCTGGACCGGGCCTAACTGACCGTCCACTAGCACCAGTTCAACCTCAGCTTCGGTCAACCGTGCCTTCAGCTCTGTAATCTTGCCCGATCCGAACAGCATGCCGGGATGGATGCGATCCACCCGGGCAACTTCTGACCCCAGGATATCCAGCCCCGGCATGGCGTCGGCCAGCGCCACTGCCTCTTCCAGCGCGATGGCAGCATCACGCCGCGCGCGGTCGGATTTCACATCAGGATGGATCACCCAGGCGCGCGTGACCTTGGGGTCTTGCGGGATCACTTTTCTTCGTCGCCATCATACAGGTTGATGGGCTGCGACGGCATGATGGTGGAAATCGCGTGTTTATATACCAGCTGTGATTGCCCATCGCGGCGCAGCAGCACGCAGAAATTGTCAAACCAGGTGATCACCCCCTGCAATTTCACCCCGTTGATCAAAAAGATCGTCACCGGGATCTTGGTCTTGCGGGTATGGTTCAGGAATGCGTCCTGGAGGTTCTGCTTGTCGGATGCCATGGAAAGTGTGCCTTGTTTTTGGTTTTCTTTGTTTGTTCTTGATCGCGCAGATCATGCGCTGTGGCGTGCAGATGCCCTGTCATCCAGCCCCTTGCAATATGAAGAACCCGCGTGGCAGATTCCAGCCCCAAAAACGGCCCCCTAGCGGCGGTTTGACGCGCTTTGCCACAGATCAGAGGTGATCAGCGCCACAATCGCCAATAGTTCCAGCCGCCCAAGCACCATCGCCGCTGCCAGCAGCAGCTTGGCCGCCGCCGTCAGGTCGGCGAGGTTGATCGGCGCGTCCCCTGCCATCGTCACCAATGGCCCGGTATTGCTGAGCGCGGCAATGGCCAGGATCGTTGCCGCCTCGAACCCCGCGCCAAAGGCAGCAAATCCTGCCATCACCAACATCAGGATCAGCGCGAACAGCATGAAGAACACCCACGCGATGAACGCGCCCTGTTTGCGCAGGCGGCGGTTGTGGCCTGCGGAATGGCCGACCGAATTGGGATGGATCAGCCGGTCCAACTCGCGCGTGGTGTTCAGATACAAGGCCCAGACCCGCAGCAGTTTGACCCCGCCTGCCGTGGTCGCCACCCCGCCGCCGATCAGCGCAAGTCCCATCAGGATGGTGCCCGGTGTGGTCATGCCCGACCAGCCGCGCGCGGCGCGCCAGTCGGCGCTTTCAAATCCGGTGGTGGTCAGGAACGACAGCACGGTAAACGCCGACCCCCACAGCGCGCGCGCCGCGTCCCCCAGCGATTTCGGGTCATCCACGACATAGGCCCCCAGCCAGTGCCGCAAAAACAGCGCGACCGTGACGCCGCCGACGATGCCCAGCCCCAGCCGGAACTCGGGGTCAGCCAGGATTCCGCCGCGCCCCGCCGTCAATGTGTCCGACGACAGCGTCAGGCGCGACAGCGCGAACATCAGGAACAGCGCGATCACCACCTCGCCCGCCAATCCCGCCTGCCCGTTCTGCAATCCCCCCACCGGCGATATGCCTGATGTGGCCAGCGTGGACATCGCATGACACAGCGCGGTCAGCGCGGTTTCGCCCAGGATCATCAGCATGACCCACAGCGCCCCCGTCAGCCCGGCATAGATCGGCAGGATCACCCCCGCCACCCGCAGGATGCGGCGCTGCGGATCGACGCGGTCCTGCATCGGCAGGCGGCTGGCATCCTGTCCGGGTTCAGCGCTTGCCGTCACCTCGAACCCGCCAAGGCTCAGCGGGGCCAGCACGGCGGCGGCCGCGATGACCATCATCAGCCCGCCCAGCCACCCCACCAGCGCGCACCACAAATGCAGCACGGGTGTCAGCCGCCCCACCGGAAACAGCGTGGCCCCGGTGGTGGTCAGCGCTGACGTCATTTCGACATAGGCATTCAGGAAGGTGGTCGTGGGCAGCGCGGCATGAAACGGCACCGCCAACCACAGCGGCAAAACCGCGAACCCCGCCAACAGCGCCAGCAGATTGTGCATCAGGCTGCGCCGACGCGGGGCATTGGCGCGCGCCACCGCGACGAATCCCAGCAGGACCAGCCCCATCAGACCGGCATAAAAGAACTTGCGCGCCTCGCCATGGCTGTCCAGCAGCAGACCCAGGACCGCAGGCGCAAACATCGCCAGCGACGCCACCGCCGCCATCATCAGGAACAGCGGTTGATCAACCAGCCGCAGCCTCATGTGCGGGTCACCCCCAGCCTGCTGTCAAAACACGTCATGATCTAGAAATAGTCGATCGAGACCTGCAACAGGCGCTCGACCTCGGGCACGTCCTTGGCCATCGAGAACAACAGGATGCTGTCGCCGTCATCCACCCGCGTCTCGCCGGTGGCCTTGACCACGGTCTTGCCCTTGCGCAGTGCGCCGACCAACACGCCTTCGGGAAATTCGATGTCTCGGATGCGCTGGCCCGAGATGGGCGAGGTGGACAACACCTCGGCCTCGATCACCTCGGCTTCGGCATCGCCGATGGAATAGACACCTTTGACGCGGCCATGGCGGATATGGCGCAGGATCGACGACACGGTGGTGGCGCGCGGGTTGATCCAGGCGTCAATGCCAAGAGGCGCCATCAGCGGCACCAGCGTGGGGTCATTGACCAACGCAATCGCCAGCGGGCAGCCTTCGGCCTTGGCGCGCACGGCGGCCAGCATGTTGACCTTGTCGTCATCGGTCACGCACAGCACGGCATCGGTGCGGTCCACATTCGCCTCGGCCAACAGCGCGACATCCAACCCGTCACCGTTCAGCACGATGGTGCGTTCCAGCGCGTCGGCGGCGCGTTCGGCCACACGGCGGTCTTTCTCGATGATCTTGGCCCGCAGTCGCCCGCCGCGATCCTCCAATGTGCGCGCCACGGTCAGCCCGACATTGCCGCCACCGATGATCAAGAGGCGTTCCTGCTTGCGCGTCTTCTTGCCAAAGATTTCCATCGTGCGCGGGATATCTTCGGTCAGGGCGATGATATAGCAATCGTCGCCGACATAAAGCTGATCGCCTGCCTCGGGGGCAAACAGCCGCCCCGCGCGGCGAATGCCGACCACAACGGCGCGCAGCGTGGAAAACAGGTCGGTCAACTGCCGCAGGGGCGTGTTGACCACCGGGCAGTCGGCGTCCAGCGTCAGGCCCAGCAGTTGCGCACGGCCTTCCATGAAAAACGCGGTATCGAACGCCTCGGGGTTGGCGATGCGCCGCAGCGCGGCCTCGGCCACCTCGCGTTCCGGGCTGATGATGACGTCGATAGGCAGGTGATCGGTGCGGTAGAGGTCGGAATAGATCGCGTCCAGATAGCTGCGCGCGCGCAACCGGGCGATCTTGCGCGGGATGCCAAACACCGAATGGGCGACCTGGCAGGTGACCATGTTCACCTCGTCGCTATAGGTGGCGGCGATGATCATGTCGGCGTCGCGCGCGCCTGCGCGGTCCAGCACATCGGGATAGCTGGCAAACCCCGCCACCCCCTGCACGTCCAGCGCATCGGTGGCGCGGCGGATCAGGTCGGCGTTCTGGTCCACGACGGTGACGTAATTCTTTTCGCCCGCAAGATGGCGCGCGATCTGCCAACCGACCTGACCTGCGCCACAGATGATCACCTTCATGCCTTGGCCTGTCCCGGTAATTCGGCAAAGTTTTGCTTGGCAGATACGCCTGTCCTGGTCAATCCGGTTGTCATTTTCGCGCCGCAGCTTACCGTCGAGCCATGCGTAACATGGCCCCCCTGATCCTGATGCTGCTGTCCGGCTGTGTGCCCGCGACATTCTATTTCCGCGAGGGTGCCACGGTCGCCGCAGTGGACCGGGCCTTGGCAGATTGCGATGCCGACGCCGCGCGCAGTGTCCCGGTCCGGAACGAGACGCGCTATACCCCGTTGCGGGTGGAACGCGATCTGGTCTGTGACGCCAACGGGGTCTGCGATGTGGAAATCAACACCGAGGGCGGCGAGCCCTATGTGGTCGATGCCAACTCCGACCGGCGGCAGACAGTAGTGGCGCAATGCATGGCGGCGGCGCGGTTTACACCCGTTACGTTGCCCGCCTGTCCGCCCGCCGTTGCTCGCGTCGCGCCCGCGGGCGCCACGACCACCCTGCCCCGGATCACCCCGCAATCCTGCGCCGTAACGCGCCCGGACGGGCTGCGGATCGTCACGCGCGGCTGATCAGTCTTCCTCGCCGTCGCCGCCATTGCGGCCACCGCTGACCACGTTCAGCGACTTCAGCTTGCGGTGCAGCGCCGAGCGTTCCATGCCGACAAAGGCCGCCGTGCGGCTGATGTTGCCGCCGAACCGGTTGATCTGGGTCACCAGATATTCGCGTTCAAACGCCTCGCGCGCCTCGCGCAAGGGCAGCGCCGCCAAGGCCCCCGACAACACCACCCGCGCCTCGTCACTGCCGCCGCGCGGCTCGTCACCGGGCAGTTCCTGCGGCTGGATCGGCCCCGCGCCTTCGCCGAGTATCAGCACCCGTTCGATCAGGTTGCGCAACTGCCGCACGTTGCCGGGCCAGCGCATGGTCTGCATCAAGGCGACCGCCTCGTCGGACAGGCTGCGCTGCGGCAGGCCCTGGCTGCGGTGGAACAGGTCGATGAAATGCCGCGCCAGCACCGGGATATCTTCGCGCCGCTCTTCCAGCGAGGGCACGGCGATCGGCACCACGTTCAGCCGGTGATAGAGTTCCTGCCGGAACCGCCCCGCCGCGATCTCGGCCTCGAGATTGCGCGCGGTGGACGAGATGACGCGCAAATCCACCCGCACCTTGTCGGTGCCGCCGACGCGGGCGAATTGCTGGTCCACCAGCACGCGCAGGATTTTCGATTGCGTGCCCAGCGGCATGTCCGCCACCTCGTCGAAATAGATCACGCCGTTATGCGCCTGTTCCAACAGGCCAGGTTCAACGCCGCGCGCCGCAGATTCGCGGCCGAACAGCACGTCTTCCATCCGTTCGGGTTCAATGGTGGCGCAACCGACGGTGACAAAGGGCGCATTCGCGCGGTTCGATTTTGCGTGGATGGTGCGGGCGGCGGTTTCCTTGCCGACGCCCGCAGGCCCGGTCAGCATCACCCGGCCATTGGATTTCGTCACCTTATCCAACTGCCCCAGCAGCACCCGGAACACCGACGAGGTGCCGACCATATCCGCCTGGGCCACGTCGCGCCGCCGCAGATCCTGATTTTCGCGCCTGAGCCGCGAGGTTTCCATCGCGCGCCGGATCACCACCAGCAACTGGTCGATATTGAACGGCTTTTCGATGAAATCATAGGCGCCCTGCTTGATGGCGGCGACGGCGATTTCAATGTTGCCGTGCCCCGAGATGATGATGATCGGGATATCGGGGTTGTCGCGTTTCACCGCCTTGAGGATGTCGATCCCGTCCATCCGGCTGTCCTTCAGCCAGATATCCAGGATCATCAGCGCGGGCGGATCGTCATTCACCGCGCGCATCGCCTCGTCGGAATTGCCCGCCAGACGCGTGGCATAGCCTTCGTCCAGCAGGATATCCGAAATCAGATGCCGGATATCGCGTTCATCATCGACGATCAGGATATCGCCGACATCCTTGACCCCGTCCTTGATCCCGTCCTTGCGCATCACGTCCTTACCCATTTTGTTCAATCGTTTCCGTTATCTGAGGGGCGACGCGCAGGCCCAGCCCGATAACCGCCATCGCACCGCGATGGGTGTCGGGCGCAAAGGCAGGCGCATCTTCCAGAACAAGGCTACCGCCATGTTCTTCAATGATTTTCTTGACAATCGGCAGGCCCAGCCCGGTGCCTTCGGCCCGCGTCGTCACATAGGGTTCGAACAGCCGCGCGCGATCCTCTGGCAGGCCGATGCCGTTGTCCGCGATGGTGATCCGCGCCTGCGCGCCTGTCTGCGTCAAACCAATGCGGATTTCCGGCGCAAAGCCATCCGGCACACCGGATTTTACGCGGGTTTCAATCGCTTCGCCTGCGTTCTTGATGAGGTTGGTCAACGCCTGCATGATCATGGTCGCGTCCAGATCGGCCAGAACCGCGTCCGCAGGCAGGTCGGTGACAAAGCGCACATCGGGTTGCCCCGCGCCTTGCAGCGTCACGGCGGCGCGCAGCAGGTCGACCAGATCCTCGCTGCGGGTCTGCGGTTCGGGCATCCGGGCGAATTTGGAAAACTCATCGACAATGCGGCGCAAGTCATTGGTTTGGCGAATGATGACCCCGGTCAGGCTGTCCAGGTCGCTGGCCCCGGCCTCGTCAAGGTGCCGCGAAAACTTGCGCTTGATCCGTTCGGCAGACAGTTGAATTGGCGTCAGCGGGTTCTTGATCTCATGCGCGATGCGCCGCGCCACGTCGCCCCAGGCCGCCATCCGCTGCGCCGAGACCAGATCGGTCACATCGTCGAACGCCACCACGTAACCTTCCAGCGCGCCATCCGCGTTGCGCCGCCGCGCCATCCGCACCAGCAGGTTTTCCAGCCGCCCGTTACGGCTGACCTTGACCTCGTCCTGCACCGCCTCGGCCAGCCCCGCCTTCAGCCGGTCAAACAGCGGTCCAAACTCTGGCACCGCGACGGATAACGCCAGACTCGCGCGTTCCTCGTGCCAATCCAGCAGGCGTTCCGCCGACCGGTTGACGAACGTCACGCGCCCCTCGGCATCCAGCCCCGCCACACCGGATGTCACCGAGGACAGCACAGAATCAAACTGCCGCCGCCGCCGTTCGATCTGGGCGGTGTTTTCCAGCAGCGTGGCGCGTTGGCCTTTCAACTGCCGCGTCATCTGGTTGAAGGTGCGGCCCAGCATGGCGATCTCGTCCTCGCCCGCCTCTTCGGGCACCTGCACGTCCAGATCGCCCGCCCCGACCCGCTGCGCCGCCCCCGCCAGTCGGCCCACGGGTTGCGACAGCCGTTCGGCAAACCACAGCCCCAGCCAGACGGCGGCGAGGATCAGGATCAGCGCGAACCCAAGGTAAACCAGCCCGAATTCGAACAGCACCCGCCCGCGTTCGCTTTCCAGTTGCTGATAGAACCGCGCGGTTTCCTGCGTTTCATCCAGCAGGCCCAGCAGATTGCCATCAACCTCGCGGGTGACATACAACAGCCGGTCGGCGAACCCGTTCAGCGAGACCAGCGCGCGAAATTCGTCGTTGGACCAATCCTCGATGACGATCTCGCCCAAGGTCTGTGCCTCGGTGATCTGGAACTGGCTGGGTTTTTCATAGTCGAACAGATAGGACCGTTCCCCCCGCGCCCGGATCACGCCGGCCCCGTCGATCACATAGGCCTCGCGCAGGCCGCGCTGGATCTGCGCCTGTCCTTGCGCCAGCACACCCCGGATATCGGCATCGCTCAGCGCGCCTGCCGCTTGCCGCGTCGCTTCGATCAGATTGGCCAATGCGCGGGCATCTTCGGTCAGGTCGCGGTGATGTTCTTCGGCATAGGCTTCGGCGGCGGCCAGCGATGATCCCACGACCGACCGCACCCGGTCGGAAAACCAGCCCTCCAGCCCGATGTTCACGGTCAAACCGGCGAATATCGCCACGGTCACCGTGGGAATCAGCGCCAGCGCGGCAAACACCGCCGACAGCCGCAGGTGCAACTGCGACCCCGCCGACCGCGCGCGCCGCGCCGATATCAGCGCCGCCACCCGCTGGATCACCAGCGCCGCCACCGCCAGCACATAGACCAGGTCCAACAACAGCACCAACCGCAGCGACAGGGCCGACCCGCCCTTGTCCAGCGGCCCCAGCACCAGAAACGTCGCCAAGGCCAAGGCAGGCCCCATCAGGACGAGGCCCAGCGTGGCGGCGTTCTGCAATCTGCTGATGCGTCGCAGCCGTCGCAACCGTTGCCAGGTGCCGCTGCGGCGTGTCTCTTGCAACACGTCGCCCATCCATTCCCTAGGGGGCTCCGCCGCCCGATCCGCCACATCTGGTGGTCTTTTCGCAGGCCATAACCCGCGCGCCACGCTCTGTTGCGAATTTACATCAACTTGCGGCGGCGTGTCACGCGAATATCCAAGTCGGTGATCTTCTTGCGCAGGGTATTTCGGTTGATCCCCAGCAGATCGGCGCATTTCGCCTGATTTCCGGCGGTGGCTTCCAGCGCGATCTCGATCATCGGGGCTTCGACCTCGCGCAGGATGCGGGCATGCAGGCCGGGTGGCGGCAACATCGCGCCATGCAGATCGAAATAGCGCCGCAAATGCCGTTCGACCGAAGCCGACAGTTTTTCGGTATCGGGCGCGCCGCGCAGCACCGGTTCGACCTGCGGCTGATGGCCCAGCACACCCGCCAATTCGGATTTGGCGATTTCTTCGGTGCGGCTGGTCAGCACCAGACGGCGCACGGCGTTTTCCAATTGCCGCACATTGCCCGGCCAGGAATAGACGCGCAGCATCTCCATCGCGTCGCGCGACAGCCGACGCCGCGCCCCGCCCTCGCGTTCGGCGCGGGTCAGGAAATGCTCGGCCAGCAATGGGATATCCTCGACCCGTTCGCGCAGCGACGGCACCGCCAGAATCGCCCCGGTGAGCCTGTAATACAGGTCGGGCCGGATGCGCCCCGCCTCGACCGCGCCGCCCAGATCGGTCAGCGAGGTGGCCATGAAACGCGGCGTGTAATCACCGGGACTGTCCATCATCCGCACCAGCCGCGCCTGCACATCCGGCGCGATATCGGCGATTTCATCGACCAGCACCGTCCCGCCCTTGACCCGCGCCAAGACGCGCGCAGGCCCCTCCAGATCCGCCAGTTCCGCGCCGGTCACCGTGATGAAAGGCAAGGTGCGCCGATCCGAGAAATCATGGATGGCGCGCGCGATCAGCGATTTGCCGGTGCCCGATTCGCCGGTGATCAGCACCGGCAGGTCGGTGTTCATCACGCGCGCCACCAGCCGATACAGCGCCTGCATCGCGGGGGTGCGCCCCACCAGCGGTAACTCATCGGGGCGTTCCACCTCGTCGGTCACAGGGCGCGACGGCGCGCGGGTGCTGCGGCTTTCCAGCGCGCGCGCGGTGCGTTTCATCAGGTCGGGCAGGTCAAAGGGTTTGGGCAGGTAATCATAGGCCTCGGCCTCGTTGGCCTGAATGGCGGTCATGATGGTGTTTTGCGCCGAAATCACGATCACCGGCAGGCCAGGGCGATCCTGATGAATTTTCGGCAGCATTTCCAATCCGTTGCCGTCCGGCATCATCACGTCGGAAATGACCACGTCGCCTTTGCCTTCGGCGATCCAGCGCATCAGCGTGGTCAGGGACGAGGTCGCATGCACCTTGCACCCCGCCCGTGTCAGCGCCTGTGTCAGCACCGTGCGGATCGTGCGATCATCGTCAGCAACCAGAACCGTGCCATCCATCAGCGATTTCCCTTTGTGTTCGGTTTCGGGGGTTTGGGCGCCATCGGCAGCGAAATGCGGAACACTGTGCGCCCCGGCACCGAATTGACACCGATCCAGCCGTCATGGTCGGAAATGATCTTGGCCGTCAGCGCAAGGCCAAGGCCGGTGCCGTTCTCGCGCCCCGACACGAACGGTTCGAATATCTCGCCCGCGATGGCGGGCGGGATGCCGGGGCCGTCGTCGATGATCTCGATCTGCAACGGCAACGATATGCCCGCCCCGTCGGCGCGGCGCAGGCGGAACGAATGGTCATAATAGGACCGCAGCGTGATGGTGCCGCCCCTGGGATCAGCGGCTTCGGACGCGTTCTTGACAAGGTTCAGCACCACTTGCAGCAATTGGTCCGGATCGCCCCAGGCCAGCGGCAGCGAGGGGTCATAGTTTTCCACGATCCGCATATGCGCGCCAAACCCCAACGCCGCCGACCGCCGCGCGCGGTCCAGCACGTCATGCACATTGACCTCGCGCCGGTCTGGGGGCGACAGGTTGCCGAATTGTTCGACCTGTTCCAGCAATTTGACGATGCGGCGCGATTCTTCCACGATCAGATCGGTCAGCTCGCGGTCTTCGGGCGTCAGACCCATCGACAACAGTTGCGCCGCCCCCGTGATCCCCGCCAGCGGGTTCTTGATTTCATGCGCCAGCATCTCGGCCATGCCGATGGCGGACCGCGCCGCCGATTTCACCCCGTCGCGCTGCACCACCCGGCCTGCAAGCTCGCGCGGGGATATCAGCACCAGCATCCGCCCCGCCTGCCCTTGCATGGGTGCGATTTGCAACATGCAGCGGATCGGCGCGCGTTCACCCGTTGTGACGTCGACGTCATTGACAAATAACGGCGTCTGGCTCGCGCGGGATCGCCCGAACGCCTCTTCCAGCGGCGCATCCACCATGACGCGGTCCCAGACCGGCTGGCCTTCAAGGGTGCGCGAGGATGCATTCAGGAACAATTCCGCCGCCGGGTTCGCCTCGGCGATCAGGTCGCAGGCGTCAAGGATCAGCGCGGGCACCGGCAGCGACAGCCAAAGGGTATCGGTCATGCCGCCCTCCGATCCGCGTGCGGGATATCGGTGATCAGGCGCAGCACATCATCGGGCGCGCGCGCGGTCAGGATACGGCGTCGCAGGTCGGCGCCCGTGCCCGCACGGTCCATGTACCAGCCCAGATGCTTGCGCGCGACGCGCGCGCCCAGATCGGTGCCGTAGAACGTTAGCATCGCCGTGTAATGCTCTGATATCAGGTCTGACAGCGCGGCACCAACCGGCACGGTCGGGGCCGTGCCCCCGTGCAACTCCGCGATAATCTGCGCCAGCACCCAGGGCGCACCCTGCGCCCCACGCCCCACCATCACACCATCCGCGCCCGACAGCCGCAACGCTTCGCGCGCGGTCGCTGCATCGGTGATGTCGCCGTTGGCGATGACCGGGATCGTTACCGCATCCTTGACGGCACGGATCGCTGCCCAATCGGCATGCCCGCCATAGAACTGACACCGGGTGCGGCCATGGATCACCACCATCCGCACCCCCGCCGCTTCGGCCCGTCGGGCCAGATCGGCGGCCACGCGGTCGTCATCCCAGCCCAGCCGGGTTTTCAGCGTCACTGGCACCTTGACCGCCCCCACCACCGCCTCGATCAGGCGCAGCGCCAGATCCAGATCGCGCAGCAGCGCCGACCCGGAATAGCCCCCCGTCACCTTCTTGGCCGGACAGCCCATGTTGATGTCGATGGCGCGCGCGCCAAGGCTTTCGACGATGCGGGCACATTCCGCCATCATGCCCGGTTCACGCCCCGCGATCTGCACCGAACTGTTGGCGACCCCCGCCCCAAGCTCGGCCTTTTCGCGGGTGCCGGGGCGACGGGTCAGAAACTCGCCGCTGGCGACCATTTCCGACACCACCAGCCCCGCGCCAAAGCCCTGCACCAGATTGCGGAACGGCAGATCGGTAATCCCGGCCATGGGGGCCAGAAACACCGGCGGGTCCAGCCGTAGTTGATCCGAAAGCGAAATCACATGCCCATTCCTTGTGCGTATCTGTTCAGCTACCCTAGGGGCTGTGACGTCTCAATGACTTGCGCGGATTGTGGGCGGCTGTTGCGGGGTAATTGCCTAAATTTCAGGCATGATCGGCGGATTGCCTGTTGCGCCCGCGCGCGCTAGGCCCGTCACAAAGCCGGAGTGTTCGCATGACCCTTGCCGTTCTGATCGTTGCTGCCGGACGCGGCACCCGCGCGGGCGGTGATCTGCCGAAACAATGGCAGGCGCTGGCCGGGGCGCGGGTTATCGACCACACGCTGGCGCGGTTTCGCGCCCTGCCCGACGTGGGTCCTATCTGCGTGGTGCTGCATCCGGATGACATGGGACTGCTGGGTGATGCGGTGATCAAGGCCGTGGGCAGCGCGACCCGTGACGCATCCGTGCGCGCGGGGCTGGCGGCGCTGGCGGGGCGCGGCGTGACACGCGTATTGGTGCATGACGCGGCGCGGCCTTGTGTGCCGCTGGCCGTCATCCACGCGGTCATCGCCGCGCTGGACGATGGCCCCGCTGCCGCTCCCGCCATTCCAGTTACAGATGCCCTGTGGCGCGGGGATGCCGGGCGCGTGACCGGGATGCAGGACCGCGTGGGTCTTTATCGCGCGCAGACCCCGCAGGGGTTTCACTATGACGCGCTGGTCGCCGCGCATGCCACCCATGCGGGCGGCGCCGCCGATGACGTCGAGGTCGCGCGCGCCGCAGGGCTGGACGTGACAATCGTTCCGGGCCATGAAGACAATCTGAAAATCACCCTGCCCGCCGATTTCGCGCGGGCGGACCGCATCCTGCGAGGCGCTATGGATATCCGGCTTGGCAACGGCTTTGACGTGCATCGGTTCTGCGCGGGCGATCACGTCTGGCTGTGCGGGGTCAAGGTGCCGCACACGGCGGGGCTGGACGGTCATTCCGATGCCGATGTCGGCCTGCATGCGTTGGCGGACGCGATCTATGGCGCGCTGGCGATGGGGGATATCGGGCGGCATTTCCCGCCCAGTGATCCGCAATGGAAGGGTGCCGAAAGCCACATCTTCCTGCGTCATGCCGCCGATATGGCCCGCGACATGGGGTTCATGATTTCCAACGTCGATTGCACGCTGATCTGCGAGCGCCCGAAGATCACGCCCCACGCCAGCGCCATGCGCGACGCCGTAGCCGCGATCCTTGGGATCGCGGCCACCCGCGTGTCGGTCAAGGCCACCACCTCGGAACGGCTGGGATTCACGGGCCGTGAAGAGGGCATTGCGGCGCTGACCACAGCCTGTTTGGTGAAATCATGATGGACCGCCTGATCTGCACCGCCCTCGGGCTGGGGTATCTGCGGCCCGCGTCGGGCACCATCGCGTCTGTGGTGGCCCTTGTCATCGGCATTGCGGTGCATGAGGCAGGCGCGGGCTGGGCCATTCCGACGCTGGCCGTCTTGGCCACGCTGGCGGGGTTCTGGGCCGTGCCGCGCATGATCGCGACGACGGCCGACAAAGACCCGTCCGAGATCGTGATCGACGAATTTGCGGGGCAATGGCTGGCGCTGTCGTTCACGGCGCTGCCGTTATGGTCAAAGGATATCTCGATGCTGGCGGCCTGGCCCGCCTATGTCGCACCGTTCCTGTTGTTCCGGCTGTTCGATATCTGGAAGCCTTGGGTGATCGGGCGCGCAGACCGGCGCGGCGATGCAACCGGCGTGATGCTGGACGATCTGCTGGCGGGGCTGGCGGCGGGGATTGTGTCGGTCATTCTGGCTGGAGTTTATCACGGGATCATTGCGCGATGACCACGGAACCTTTGGCCACCCAAGTGCTGACCGCCTGCCGCGCGCGCCGCTGGCGCATCGCCACCGCCGAAAGCTGCAGTGGCGGGCTGATCACGGCGGCGCTGACCGATATCGCCGGGTCATCCGATGTGGTGGATCGCGGCTTTGTCACCTATTCCAATCTTGCCAAGATGCAGATGCTGGGCGTGTTGCCGGAAACCCTGTCGCAGCATGGCGCGGTCAGCGAGGACGTCGCGCGCGAGATGGCGCTGGGGGCCTTGGCGCGCGCGGATGCCAACGTGGCGGTGGCCGTGACGGGCATCGCCGGTCCGGGCGGATCGGAATTCAAACCCGAAGGGCGGGTGTGTTTCGGTCTTGCCACCACGGATGGCTGCGTCACGGAAACCGTGGATTTCGGGGCACTTGGCCGCGCAGAGGTCCGCGCCGCAACCGTGGCCCGTGCGCTGACACTGATCCTGCGCGCCGCGTCGTGATCAGGCGCGCAGCGCGGCCCCGATGACCTCGGGCGCGGCATGGTCGGTGATCTGCTGCCACACCTGATCCGCGAGCCCTGCCCCCAGCAATGACGCCGCCTTGGCCCGCACCTTGGCGCTGCGCACGGCCAGCGTCATCGGCGCGTCCAGATCAAACGTGGCAACCCGTTCGCTATTGTCGCGCAGCGTCACGGTCAGATGCGTGGCCGTCTCGGATATGCGGTCATCGCCCACAACCTGCACCCGCGCGCGCAACGCCTGCACGGCCCTGTCGGCGCAAATTGTATCGGTATAGCTGTCCAGCCGCGCGGTATCATGGCCCAGAACCGCCATCGGCAGCACGGTGGCATAGCTGAACTTTGCCCCCAGCCCAGTGGTGGGCGCGGGCTGATTGCACACGGTCATCCAGCGCGGATGGGTGCGCACCGCGATGCCTGCGATCTGGTCGGCCTCCAGCGGTCCCAGCATGGCCAGCGCCTCAAGGCTGGCATGCAGGCCGTGACAACAGGCGTGGAACTTGTGGCTGACGGTTTCGAACCGCCAATCTTCGCCCAATCCGTCCAGCGCGGTCATGTCTGCCGCCCCGGCGTGCGTCGGCCCAAAGCCCTGCGCGGCCTCCAGCGCGTCGGGGTTGGCCACGAACCCGCGCGCGACCAGCAGCGCCGCCTCGACCCCGTTTGCCGCTGCGATCCCGGCGTTGAAGGGTTTGCCCATGGTGCCGAACTGCGATTTCAGCCCGGATGCCCGCGTGGCGAGCAACCCCAGCACCATCGCGGCCTCATCCGCCGTCATCCCCAGCAGCCGCGCGCAGGCCAGCCCCGCGCCGAACGCGCCTGCGGTCGCTGTCTGGTGAAACCCGGTCTGGTAATGCGCCCGGCCCAGCCAGACGCCGACGCGGATCGACGCCTCAACGCCCACCAGCGCCGCCTCTTGCAGCGCTACCCCTGTCGCCCCTACCCGTTCGGCAATCGCCAGCGCCGCCGGGATCACCGCCACCGACGGATGCCCGATATGGGCGAAATGCGTGTCGTCGTAATCCAGCGCGTGGGATGCGCTGCCATTTGCCAGCGCCGCCGCCCGCGCGGGCAATCGCGTGGCCAGACCCAGCACCGAGGATTCGGCGCGCCCGGCGTCATCCGCCACCATGTCGCGGGTAATCCGCGCCACTGGTTCATCGACGCCCGCGCGCGCCACCGCCAGCCAATCCAGCATCGACAGCCGCAGCACATCGACCGCCATGTGATGCCCGGTCAGGGGTTGGGTGGCAAAGGTGGCAAGGCGGGTGGTCAGGGTCATCGGCGGCTCCTTTTTCCTGACCCTAGACGATCAGGCGGCCGCGTAAAGCTGAGCGGCACGCAAATCAGCCGTAAAGCGAAGCGGCACGCAAATCAGCCGTAAAGCGAAGCGGCACGCAAAAGACCCGTAAAGCGGAGCGGCACGCGGATCAGCCGTAAAGCACCGCCGCGCGCGTCTCAAAGGCGCGGACCACGCGCTGCATCGCCTCGTTGAACACCAATCCGATCACGCCTTGCAGGATCGCGTTGCGAAACTCGAAATCGACAAAGAACCGCACCTCGCAGCCCGTCGTGGTGTCGCTGAAATCCCAGGTGCTGCGCATGTGGCGGAACGGCCCGTCCAGATATTCGGTGCCGACATGGTGGCGCGCGGGGTCAAGGATCACGCGGCTGCCGAATTTCTCGCGGAACACCTTGAACGAGATCACAAGGTCGGCCAGCATTTCATCGCGGCCATCGCCCATGGGCGTCACCGACCGGATACGCGCCGCCGCGCACCACGGCAGAAACTGCGGATAGGACGCCACATCGGCTACCAGATCATACATCTGTTGCGCGCTATAGGGCAGTTGGCGAAGTTCGGAATGGGTTGTCATGGCGTTCCACGTTTACAGTGGGCAGGGATGTCGTAAATTGACGTGCCGAATGCAAGCGAAAGCCCACGACAGCCATGACCCAGCGACCCTATGTCATAGATCAGATGATTTCCGCAAAAGCCATCGCCGCGCGGGTCGAAGCGCTGGCCGCTGAGATCGAGACGGAATTTGCCGGCACTGACAAGCTGGTGGTGGTGGGGCTCTTGCGCGGGTCGTTCGTGTTCATCGCCGATCTGGTGCGCGAGTTGGACCTGCCGGTCGAGGTCGATTTCCTTGAGGCGTCATCCTATGGCAACGCGATGGAATCCTCGCGCGAGGTGCGCATCCTGAAAGATCTGCGGTCCCCCGTCGAAGGCCGCGATGTGCTGGTGGTTGAGGATATCGTCGATACCGGGCACACGCTGCACCATGTCACGGGGTTGCTCAGGTCACGCGGGCCAAGGCGGTTGAAAACCATCGCGCTGTTGGACAAGCCGTCCCGCCGCGAAGCCCCGTTTCGCGCCGACTGGATCGGGTTCGAGATTCCGGATGAGTTTGTCGTGGGCTATGGCATCGACTATGCCCAACGCAACCGCAACCTGCCTTACATTGGCAAGGTGCGGTTCACCGCGTGATCAGAACCCGGTCGCCAGACGCGCGGCCTCGTCGCGCTCGGGTTGGGTCAGGGGGGCGGCGATGGGGTCGCAGGCCCCTGTGAAGGCGGCATCGCTTCGCACGGCCCAAAGGCAATAGGCCAGACCCAGCACCGGGTTGCGCCAGTATCCCGTGTCGCCCGCCATCAGCCCCGCCAGCGCGATAGCCCCATCGGGCGAACCCAGGCTGACCGCCTCTTGCAACAGCGCGAACGCCGCCACCGGGTCCGCTGCGCCGCCGATGCCGTCGCGATACAATATCCCCAGCCGGGTCATCGCCGCGCCATCGCCAAGCGCCGCCGCCGAGGCCAGCAGCGCCCGCGCGCGCGCCGCATCACCGGATGGGGTTGCCAAGATCAGATCGGCCATCGCGGCGGCGACGCCCGGATCGCCCAATTCCAGCGCCACACCATACAGCGCCAGCGCCCCGCCGGGATCAGCATCCCCGCCCTGCCCCGCCGCCATCAGGTCCGCGCGCCTGCGGAACGCCCCCGCCTCGCCCGCCGCCATCGCGCGGTCCAGCCAGCCGATCGCCGCGGGCAGCTTGTTTTCGGACAGGTCGATCTCGGCCAGCGACAGCGCCGCGCGCCCTTCGCCCTGTGCCGCCGCCTTGGCCAGCCAGTCGCGCGCCAGCCGCACATCCGCATCGCGCCCGGTGCCGGTGCGATAGGCCTCGCCCAGCAGGAACTGCGCCAGGGGTTGACCGCGCCGCGCCTCGGGCAGGATCACCTTCAACGCCGCCACCGGGTCCGTGGCCAATTGCGCCTCGGCGGCCAACAGCGCCTCAGACGCAGCGCGGTCCTGCGCCTGGGCCACAGGTGACGTCAGCCCCAGCAGCAGCACCGCAATCGCCAAAGCCCGCGCCATGATGGTTTCCTTTTCCTGATGCCACCGCCGCAGATTACCCCGACGGCGCTGCGATAAGAAGCCGTGTCTGCCGACAGACCCGCTAAGGTTTAGCATTCGTCAATCGACAATAACGTGATCACTGCGGCACAGTGTCTCGGGCTAGGGTTCGCGGGCATATGTTCCTTCATCACGGAGACCCCAGATGAAATTTGTATCTTCCGCAGTTCTTTTCGCCGCGCTGACCATGGCGGCCGCCCCTGTTCTGGCACAGGATTTCACTGGTCAGGTCAAGGCCCGTCAGGGTCAGTTCCGGATCATGGCCATCAACCTGGGTATTCTGGGTGCCGTTGCCAAGGGCGAGGTCGCGTTTGATGCCGCCGCTGTCAAGCGCGCGACCGATACGCTGGCCGCCGTGTCGATGATCGATCAGGGCCCGCTGTGGCCCAAGGGGTCCGACAACATGGCGATGGACGGCACCAACGCGCTGCCCGCGATCTGGGACAATGCGGGCGATCTGGGCGCAAAATGGGCCGCGTTCGGCGAATCGGTCAAGGGTTTGCAAGCGGCAACCGATGCCGCCACGCTGGGCAAGGCGCTTGGCGCGACGGGCGGCACCTGCAAGGCCTGCCACGACGCCAACCGCGCTCCGCTGGGCTGATCCGAAATGCGCCGCCTGATCCGGTTCGCCGTTGGTCTGGCGGTGCTTGGGATGATTGCGGGCTGGGTATTGACCCGGCCCGTGACCTTGGATGACAGCGTGTTCGCCGGAATAACCGGCGATGCGGCACGCGGCGAACCTGTGTTCTGGGCTGCGGGCTGTGCGTCCTGCCATACCGCGCCCAAGGTCGAAGAAGCCGATCGCCCGATCCTTGCCGGTGGGCAGGCTTTTGCCTCGCCCTTCGGGACGTTCTATGCGCCCAACATCTCGTCTGATCCGGCAGAGGGCATCGGCGGATGGTCGGTGATCCAGCTTGCCAATGCCATGCAGCGCGGCGTGTCGCCGGATGGCGCGCATTATTACCCCGCCTTCCCCTATACCGCCTATCAGCATGTGACGCCGCAGGATGTGGCCGATCTGCATGCCTATCTCGCCACCCTGCCTGCGGACGCCACGCCATCGCGCCCGCATGATGTGGGCTTTCCGTTCAACATCCGCCGCGCTGTTGGCGGCTGGAAACTGTTGTTCCTGAACGCTGACTATGTGCTGGCCGACGCGCCCATGCCCGAGGTGGCGCGGGGCCGCTATCTGGTCGAGGCTTTGGGCCATTGCGCCGAATGTCACACCCCGCGCAACGCGCTTGGGGCGCTGAATCGCGGGCAATGGCTGAAGGGCGCGCCGAACCCGTCCGGTCCGGGGCGCATCCCGGCGATTGATCCCGCCAGCCTGAAATGGGCAGAAAAGGACATCGCCTATTATCTGGAAACCGGGTTCACACCCGAGTTTGACAGCGCAGGCGGCCATATGGCGCGCGTGGTCGGCAATTTCGCCCGTCTGACGCCGGAGGACCGGCAGGCGGTGGCGGCCTATCTCAAGGCGCTGCCGCGCTGAACGTCAGGACGTCGGATTGGCGCAATCCGGGCGGTCGGTCGGCAGGGCTGCGGCCAGATCGGGCAGTGCCTCGGCCAGAGACGCCTCCGTCTTCAGCTTGCCGATGCCGTGCACAAACCAGCCGTCCCCTGCGGTGAAGAACAGAAACAGTGAACAGGTTTCCGGCAGGGCCGCCTCACCCTTCCGTTGTGCCTGTACCCGGAATGGCACCATCCCCCAGCGGAGGCCCTGCGCGTTGCTGCCAAACACCACGCGATCCGGCACCGGCTGATGGACTAGCATGTCCAGCATCGTCGCGGACAGCGCATAGCCCGCGCGCACCCGCTGATCCATGTCATCGGGGGCAAGCCCAAATTCCTGGGCAGACAGGGTGCGGATCGCGGGATGGGTGCGGGGCATCAGCCAGTCAATTCCGGCTTCTGCGCGAAACGCGTGCCCCAGATTTTCAGCCAGCGCCAGCACCTCGGCGTGCCACGCCTCTTGCGCCGTCACGGGCGCGGCCCATATCACCGCCGCCGCAAGCAGCCCCCGGATCAAGCCCCGGCAACCTTGGCCAGCCGCGCCGCGCGCAGGCGCGCGAAGTCCTCGCCTGCGTGATAGGATGACCTGGTCAAGGGCGTGGCCGACACCATCAGGAACCCCTTGGCATAGGCTGCGGCCTGGAAGGCGGCAAATTCCTCGGGCGGGACGAACCGTGCCACCGCGTGATGTTTCGGCGTGGGTTGCAGGTATTGCCCGATGGTCAGGAAATCGACATCAGCGGCGCGCATGTCGTCCATCACTTGCCGGACGGCGGCGGGCTCTTCGCCCAGACCCACCATCAGGCCGGATTTGGTGAATATGGTCGCATCGAGTTCCTTGACGCGCTGCAACAGGCGCAAGGAATGGAAATAGCGCGCGCCGGGGCGGACCTCGGCATACAATCCCGGCACGGTTTCCAGATTGTGATTGAACACGTCAGGCCGCGCAGCAACCACGGTTTCCAGCGCGCTGGGGGGGCATTTCAGAAAATCGGGGGTCAGCACCTCGATCGTGGTGCCGGGTGCGCGGTGGCGGATGGCGCGGATGGTCTGGGCGAAATGCGCCGCACCGCCGTCGTCCAGATCGTCACGGTCAACGGATGTGACCACCACATGCGCCAGCCCAAGTTTTGCCACCGCATCGGCCACGCGGCCGGGTTCGAACGCGTCCAGCGCCTGCGGCTTGCCGGTGGCGATGTTGCAAAAGGTGCAGCCGCGCGTGCAGATCTCGCCCATGATCATCATGGTGGCATGGCCCTGGGCCCAGCATTCGCCGGCATTGGGGCAACCCGCCTCTTCGCAGACAGTGACCAGCTTGTGCTCGCGGATGATGCGGGCGGTCTGGCGATAGCCCTCGGATGTGGGGGCCTTGACGCGAATCCACGCGGGTTTCTTCGGCTGCGGCTGGTCAGGGCGGTGCGCCTTTTCGGGGTGGCGCTGATCGGGGATTTTCAGGTCGCGCAAGGGCTTTCTCCTGTGACTTAGACCCGACATAGCACCCGTTGCGCGAAAAGGAAATTCCTCCTGCCCCTGCCGGTCCCTGCCCGCTATGCTGCGCCGACCGGGCCCAGCACCCCGGATCGCAAGGATGTCATGCCCATACCCCGTCTTGACCGCACACAGGAATTCCTCAAGCCCATCGTCTATGGCGGCAATGACGGCATCGTGACCACCTTTGCCATTGTCGCAGGCTTTGCCGGGGCCGGGGCCGAGGGCGCGGCGGGGGTGGGTGCGCTAGCGGTTCTGGTGTTCGGGCTGGCCAACCTGTTTGCCGATGTTGTGTCGATGAGGCTGGGCGAATTCCTGTCGGCCCGGTCCGCCGCAGACCTGCACGCCGCGCGCCACCGCGCCATTGCGGCGCGCCTCAGGACATCGCCTGCGGCCTCTGCCGCCGACCTTCAGGCGGTCTTGCAACAGCGCGGCCTGACGCAGGACGACGCCGCCGCGGCGGTGCTTCCCCTGATGCGCGCCCCTGCCTCCGCGACGGCGCTGTTGCTGGCCTGGGGCGAAAACCTGCCCGACCCGGAAAACGACAATCCCGCCGTCAATGGTCTGGCGACCACCGCGGCCTTCATCGCCTTTGGTGCCCTGCCCCTGCTGCCCTATCTTTTGGGGCTGGCCGGGACGTGGGCCTTGCAGCTGTCGGTTGCCTTTTCGCTGCTTGCGCTGGGGCTGTTGCGCTGGCATGCAACCGGTGGTTCGCCCCTGCGCGCCATAGCCGAAACCATGCTGGTCGGCAGCCTGTGCGGCCTGGTGGCCTTTGGCGTGGGCTGGCTGGTCGGGGCCTGAGCCTCAGCCTGAACCTCAGCCGATCAGCGAGGCCTCGGGCCCCAACGCGCCATAGTGTCGCTGCAACCGGATCAGCGCGATGCGCAGCACCACCTTGCCCGACCGCGCGGCCCAGCCCAGATCACGTTCGGCGGTTTCCAGCCCCTCCATCTGGCAACAGCAGCGCAGCGCAACATGGCCCAGCCCCGGCCCCAGATCGCACAGCGCGGCGGCAACCCGCGCGCGGGCTGCATCCGCACGACGCGGCGCGCCGCGCACGTGTTGGGGCAATGGCGCGCCCCCCAGCACCGCGTCCCAATCCACCGCCGCGCCGCCCGCCATCTGCGCCAGCGCGAAATCCTCGCGCAGCCGTTCGCCCGCGCGCAGTTGCGCCTCGGACAGAAACGGCGTGCCGTCCTTGTCGCGCCGCCGCGCCAGCGCCACGAGGGGCGATTCGGGTGCGCCATAGCGGTGCCCGCGCCGCGCGCTGTCGTCCTCATCGGCGTCCGGCAGGCCGGACATGAAGGGCATCTGTGCCTCGGCCATGCCCATGGCACCCTGCCCACGCGCCGCGCGCGTTTCCGCCTGCGCCAGCATCGCCATCAGCGCGGCGCGGCCCAAGGCGCTGATCTGATAGCGCGCGATGCGGCCAGGATGCTGGCATGAGATCCAGTCCTTCAGCGCCATCGCCTCGGCCAGGGCGCGCGGCACCGTCATGTCACGCTGCCCGCCGTCGCGTACCACCACCGCCATTTCCATATCCGCCGCCACCGCCAGCATGGTGCCGGGGTCGGCCAGGCGGCGCAACACGGGGGCGGCCTCGCGGCGCAGGCGGTCCTCGCTGGCCACCGCATTGGACGTGGCTTGTGTCTGTCCTTGCTGTTCGATCATCGTTTCACGCTCCTTCTGGCCGTCCGCCGCGATGCGGCTGCGGCGTTCCAGTGACCCCAGCCGTTGCAGGGCCAATTCCACGAGAATATCGTCCCGGCGCAGTTCGATCCGCCGGATCTGCCGCAGCACGGTGGACGCATGACACCCCGCGCCACGCGCCAAAGCCCGGATGGATTGCCCGCGCTCGGTATGCGCGAGGTAACGCGAGGCCGCCTCTGGCACCCATTCGGGAAACTGCGGTCCGGGCTGTGCTGGCAAACTCATCATCTGTTCCCTTTGATCTGGGCCAAACCCCGGCCTTCATTGTTACCCACAGGGTTATCCCCCGATTCACACACAACCATTACGGGAAATCCTTACTTGACCGTTAACGGTTTCCACTTCGTCAACGATTGTTTCTGAAACCTAAACAATAGGATGACCCGGCGCGCGCTGGCACAGGGCGCGCGCGCAACACCCCACAGGGTTGTATTACCCCTTGGGATGTCATGAAGGACGGAAAGGATATCAACCATGCGGGACTTGTTGCAGGTCATCAACGGGTTGCGGCGGCCGGGTCTGTTGCTGCGCGCCGCGCGCGCCGGGGCAGAGGCCTATAGCCGCGATGGCCATCTGCGGCGTTTGCTGGGGCCGGGGCGACCGCCTGCCAGCGGCGAGGCGCTGCGGCGGCTGTTGGCCGACGAGGATGATGTCGAGCGCTGCCGCCGCACCGGGCAACCCGGCTATTCGGCGGTGCGCCATGTCGATCTACTGATCGCGATCATGGCCGAGGCGCGGATTTACCGCGCGATGACCGCCGGGGCCGATGTTTGCGCGCCTGCGGGTTAGACGAAGGCGTCGGGCATCGACGCCTTGCGGGTGGCCACGAAATCCTCAAGCCCCTGCCGTATGCCGTCGTCCAAGGGCGGCGCGACAAAATCGGCCAGCATCTTGGTCACCCGCTCTCCCGCCAGCGCCATGGTGTCGCGGCTGCCTTCATCGGCCCAGGTTTCGAACGGTTTGTAATCGAACAGGTCCGACCGCCAGAACGCGGATTTGAAATTGGCCTGCGTATGCGCGCAGCCCAGGTAATGCCCGCCGGGGCCGACCTCGCGGATGGCGTCCAGCGCTTGCGCGTTGTCATCCACCGCGATCCCGCGCGCCATATGATGCAGGATGCCCAACTGGTCGGCATCCATCACGAATTTCTCATAAGATGACACCAGCCCGCCTTCCAGCCAGCCGCAGGCATGCAGCATGAAGTTGACACCTGACAACAATCCCATGTTCAGGCTGTTGGCGGATTCATAAGCTGCCTGCGCATCGGGCAGTTTCGACCCACAGAACGCGCCCGCCGACCGATATGGCAACCCCATCCGCCGCGCCAACTGTCCCGCGCCATAGGTGATCAGGCTGGCCTCAGGCGTGCCAAATGTGGGCGCGCCCGAGTTCATGTCGATGGACGTCACAAAAGCGCCAAAGATCACCGGCGCGCCGGGGCGGACAAGCTGGGAATAGCCAATGCCCGCCAGCACCTCGGCCAACACCTGCGTCAGCGTGCCTGCGACCGACACCGGGGCCATCGCGCCACCAACGATAAAGGGGGATACGATTGCGGCCTGATTGTTCGCCGCATAAACCTCCAACGCGCCCATCATGGTGTCGTCAAAGGTCATCGGCGAGTTGATGTTGATCAGCGACGTCATCACCGTGTTCGCCTGCACGAAATCGGCCCCGAACAGGATGGACGCCATATCGACCGAATCCTGCGCGCGGCTGGGTTCCGTCACCGACCCCATGAACGGCTTGTCTGACAAGGTCATATGCGCCAACAGCATGTCCAGATGGCGCTTGTTCACCGCGATATCCGTGGGTTCGCAGACCGTGCCGCCCGAATGGTGCAGCCATTTCGACATATAGGCCAGTTTCACGAAATTCTGGAAATCCGCGATGGTGGCATAGCGGCGGCCGCCCTTGGCGTCATGCACGAAGGGCGGGCCATAGACCGGGGCCAGCACAAGGTTCTTGCCGCCGACCTCAACAGAACGGGCCGGGTTGCGGGCGTGCTGGGTGTAGGATTTGGGGGCCGTCGCGCACAACTGCCGCGCCAGACCGCGCGGGATATGGACGCGCTCGCCGTCCACCTCGGCCCCGGCGGCCTTCCAGCGCGCCAGCGCGGCGGGATTGTTGACGAAATTCACCCCGATTTCCCACAGGATGGTTTCGGCATTCGCCTCGATGATCGCCAGCGCCTCGGAATTCAGCACCTCGAAATTCGGGATGTTGCGGCGGATGTAGCTGGCAGTTTCGAACGACACCGCACCGCGTTCCGCGCGCCGCACCGCACCACCGCCCCCGCGCACACGCCGGGTCGAGATCTCTGGGGCTGCGTCTGTCAGGGTCATGGGGGGCTCCGGGCCGGATTGCGTTGGCTGCTGTGATAGCTGCAGCAGAGCACAGCCTTCGCCGCAATTCCGGCCTTTCTGGGACAAACGCGACATCGGTGGCCGGACCGCGACATTGCCGTCTGGTCTGCCGCCTTTTGCCATGCCAGCATGGCGCGGCATCGAAAGGACTGCCCATGCCCCGCAGCACTGCCATCGCCGCCGCCCGTGCCTTGTTTGATGACGGGCAGTTCACCGCGCGCCTCACGGACCTTGTGGCGATCCCGTCGGAAAGCCAGACGCCGGACGGCGCGCCGCATCTGCGCGCCTATCTGGATCACATCGCGCCCGCCTATCAGGCGGCCGGGTTCACCTGCGAGGTGGTGGAAAACCCCGTTCCCGGCGCGCCGCCGCTGTTGCTGGCCGAACGGCACGAAGGCGCGGACCTGCCCACGGTGCTGACCTATGGCCATGGCGATGTGACCCGCGCGCAGACCGACCAGTGGCGCGCAGGGCTGACGCCGTTTCGTCTGACCACCGAGGGCGACCGGCTGTACGGGCGCGGCACGGCCGACAACAAGGGCCAGCATCTGATCAACCTGATGGCGCTGGAGGCGGTGATTGCCGTGCGCGGCAGCCTTGGGTTCAACGTCAAGCTCATGCTGGAGATGGGCGAGGAAACCGGGTCGCCCGGTCTGGCGGAAACTGCGCGGCGCTATCGCGACCGGCTGGCCGCTGATGTGCTGATCGCGTCCGACGGGCCGCGCCTGCAACCCGATGTGGCGACGATGTTCATGGGATCGCGCGGCGGGGTGAATTTCGACTTGGCGGTCGATCTGCGCGACGGCGCGCATCATTCGGGCAACTGGGGCGGGTTGCTGGCAGACCCCGCGATGATTCTTGCGCAGGCGCTGGCCACGATCACGGATGCGCGCGGGCAGATCCGGGTGCCGGATTGGCGGCCAACGTCCCTGACACCTGCCGTGCGCGCCGCGCTGAAGGGTCTGCCGATTGATGACCCCACGGGGCCTGCCATTGATCCTGACTGGGGCGAGACATCACTGTCGCCCGCCGAACGCGCCTTTGGCTGGAACAGTTTCGCCATCCTCGCGATGACAGCCGGAAACCCGGATGCCCCGGTGAATGCCATCGCGGGGTCGGCGCGCGCCACCTGTCAGTTGCGGTTCGTGGTCGGCACGGACGCCGCGATGATCCTGCCCGCATTGCGCCGCCATCTGGATGCGCAGGGGTTCCCTCAGGTGCGGATCGTCGAACATGATCGCGGCTGGTTCCCGGCCACCCGCCTCGACCCGGACGCGCCCTGGGTGAGGTTTGTGGCGGCATCGCTGGAACGCAGCGCGGGGCGCGCGCCGCATGTTCTGCCCAATCTGGCGGGATCGCTGCCGAATGACGTGTTTGCCGACATCCTTGGCCTGCCCACCGTCTGGGTGCCGCACAGCTATCGCGCCTGTTCGCAACATGCGCCCGATGAACATGTGCTGGCGCCGGTGTGCCGCGATGCGCTGGGGATCATGGCGGGGCTGTTCTGGGACATTGGCGATGGGGCGCCGTAGGGCGGCTGCTTGCAGCCGCCATGACTGTCAACGAACAAGGGCGGCTGCAAGCAGCCGCCCTACCAGAACGGCTACCCGCGATCTTGCGTCCGGCCCGCCCGCGCGTTAGCAACCGGCATGACACATCATGACCGCCTTCTGATCATCGACTTCGGCAGCCAGGTGACGCAGCTGATCGCGCGTCGTCTGCGTGAATTGCGGGTCTATTGCGAAATCCACCCCTATCAAAAGGTGACCGACGCCTTCCTGCGCGACTTCGCGCCCAAGGCGGTGATCCTGTCGGGCGGACCCGCGTCGGTGTTCAATGACGGCGCGCCGATGCCGCCTGCGTCTGTGTTCACCCTCGGCGTGCCGATCCTTGGCATTTGCTATGGCCAGCAAGTGATGATGCATATCCTTGGTGGCCGCGTCGAACGCGGCCATGGCACCGCCGAGTTTGGCCGCGCCTATGTGACGCCTGCGGGCGGCGCGCTTGACCTTTTGGACGGCTGGTTCAACGCGGACCGCGAACAGGTCTGGATGAGCCATGGCGATCATGTATCCGCCATTGCGCCGGGGTTTGCGGTCTATGGCACCTCGCCCAATGCGCCCTTTGCCATCACCGCCGATCCCGCGCGCCGGTTCTATGCCGTGCAATTCCACCCCGAGGTGCACCACACCCCCAAGGGCGCGCAGTTGTATGCCAATTTCATCCGCCTTGCCGGGTTCAAGGGCGACTGGACCATGGGCGCCTACCGGGCAGAGGCGATTGCAAAGATCCGCGCGCAGGTGGGCGACAAAAAGGTGATCTGCGGTCTGTCGGGCGGGGTGGACAGTTCTGTGGCGGCCGTTCTGATCCATGAGGCCATCGGCGACAACCTGACCTGCGTGTTTGTGGATCATGGCCTCTTGCGGCAAGGCGAGGCCGACGAGGTCGTCACCATGTTCCGCGACCATTACAATATCCCCTTGATCCATGCGCAGGAGGCAGACCTGTTTCTGGGCGCGCTGGACGGCGTCTCCGACCCCGAATTCAAGCGCAAGACCATCGGGCGGCTGTTCATTGACGTGTTCCAGCGCGAGGCGTCGCAGATCGAGGGGGCCGAGTTTCTGGCGCAAGGCACGCTTTACCCCGACGTGATCGAAAGCGTGTCGTTTTCGGGCGGGCCGTCCGTCACCATCAAATCCCACCACAACGTGGGCGGCCTGCCGGAAAAGATGGGGCTGAAGCTGGTCGAACCGCTGCGCGAGTTGTTCAAGGACGAGGTGCGCGCGCTGGGGCGCGAATTGGGTCTGCCTGCCAGCTTTATCGGACGGCACCCCTTCCCCGGTCCGGGCCTTGCGATCCGCTGCCCCGGCGAGATCACGCGCGAAAAGCTGGCGATCCTGCGGCAGGCGGATGCCGTGTTCATCGACCAGATCCGCAGGCATGGCCTGTATGATGACATCTGGCAGGCGTTTGTCGCGATCCTGCCGGTGCGCACAGTGGGCGTGATGGGCGACGGGCGCACCTATGATTTCGCCTGCGCCTTGCGGGCGGTCACTTCTGTCGATGGCATGACGGCGGATTATTATCCGTTCAGCCATGAATTTCTGGGCGAAACCGCCACCCGGATCATCAACGAGGTGCCGGGAATCAATCGCGTGACCTATGATATTACGTCAAAGCCGCCCGGAACGATCGAGTGGGAATGATCGCCTGAATTGTTCGTTCGCCTATTACGCGAATAAAGATGTGACTTTTATCTTTTTCGGCTCGTTTTTGTGGTTGTTATCTGCCGGTTTTGGGTTGTTAACGTATTGAGTCAAATTTGTTTGACATCATGCCGCGTTGCGGCAACACATTAACGTGACAATTCTTGCCGTGACATATTGGAGGGCCCGTCCCTGACGGGTGAATACCTATGACACTCAGGCTCTTCCGGTGCCATAGCTGTGGTCACCGCATGCGATTTTCAGGTCCGAACTGCGGGCGTTGCTATGCCCCCAAGTCTATTTTTCAGACCAGAGCCGTGGTTATTTTGCCGTTGATCGGCATCGTGGTTGGTCTTGGCTTGCTGGGATTGATCCTGTTTCTGGCGCCGGTGTGACTCTTCGCCTGCAACGGCCTCACTTGTGAACGCGCGCGCCCTCGGCTAGCTCTGGCCCGACTGAGGAGCGGCGCATGGGTCAGATCACCAACACCTCCGTGCTGCGCGCCGCCCTGTGGATGAGCGGCGCGATCCTGTCGCTGTCGGTGATGGCGGTGGCGGGGCGGGCGGCGGCGTTCGATCTGGATACGTTCGAGATCATGCTGTATCGGTCGATCCTCGGGCTGGGCATCGTGGTGCTGGTCGCGGGGGTGATGGGGCGGCTGGGGGATATCCGCGCCGCGCGGCTGGGTCTGCACGGGGCGCGCAATCTGGCGCATTTCGCGGGGCAGAACCTGTGGTTCTATGCCATCACGGTGATCCCGCTGGCGCAGGTGTTCGCGTTGGAATTTTCCTCGCCGTTGTGGGTGTTGCTGTTGTCGCCGCTGATTCTGGGCGAGCGGTTGACGGCCACCCGCGCGCTGGCGGGGGTCATCGGATTCATCGGAGTTCTGATCGTCGCGCGCCCCAACCCGGAATCGCTGAACCCCGGCGTGGTGACGGCGGCGCTGTCCGCGATCGGGTTCGCGCTGTCGGCGATGCTGACGAAACGGCTGACGCGGACGGAAACCATCACTTCGATCCTGTTCTGGCTGGTGGTGATGCAGGGCGTGATGGGGTTGATCGCGGCGGGCTGGGATGGCGATATCGCGCTGCCATCGCTGCAATCGGCGCTGCCATTGGTGCTGATCGGGGTTGGCGGGTTGGTGGCGCATCTGTGCCTGACCACCGCGCTGTCGATTGCGCCCGCGACCGTGGTCGTGCCGATTGACTTCATCCGCCTGCCCGCCATCGCGATTGTCGGCGCGTTGGTTTACAACGAAGCGGTTGATATCTGGGTGTTTGTCGGCGCGCTGGTGATCTTTGGCGCGAATTATTTCAACATCTGGCTGGAAACGCGCCGTGTCAAAGCCTGAACCTGGGGATGACCTGCGCCAGGGCGCGCTGTCGGCGGCCCCGCGCCCCCAAGTCGCAAGTCACCACCCGGTGCAGAAATCCATCCCGCCGCTGGCCTGGGCGGTCATCGGGGTGTTGGGCGTGATCTGGGGTGGGTCGTTCCTGTCGAATGTGATCTTGCTGCGCGAATTGGGTGTGCTGACCACGGTGGCGGCGCGGGCCTTGCTGGCATCGCTCGTTCTGTGGGCCTATGTGCTGCTGGCCGGTCTGCCGGTGCCGCGCACATGGCGCGCGTGGCGGGATTTCGCGGTGATGGGGCTGTTGAACGTCGCGCTGCCGTTTTCGCTGATCGTCTGGGCGCAGATCCATGTGCCGTCCGGGCTGGCCTCGATCCTGAACGCGGCGACGGCGATTTTCGGGGTGCTGATCGCGGCGTTGGTGTTTGCCGATGAACGACTGACCCGGCAAAAGGCCGCAGGCGTCGCGTTGGGGTTTGCAGGCGTTGCCACGGTGATCGGGCTGGAGGCGCTGACCCGGTTCGACCCCACCAGTCTGGCGCAACTGGCGCTGATTGCGGCGTCGATGTCCTATGGCTTTGGCGGGGCCTGGGCGCGGGCGCGGCTGACGGGGCATAAATCACAGGTCGCGGCTGCGGGCATGCTGACGATGGCGGCGGCGATGCTGATCCCCTATGCGCTGTGGGCCGAAGGCGTGCCGACGCTGGATTACCTGCCCGCGACATGGGCCGCGCTGGCCTATCTCAGCCTCTTTGCCACCGCAGGCGCATTCCTGTTGTATTACCGCGTCATGCCCGTCGTAGGTGCAGGCAACATGAGCCTGGTGACCCTGCTGGTCAGCCCGGTTGCCATCGTGATCGGGGCTGTCGTTCTGAACGAGACGCTGGAGCCGCGCGCCTTTGCAGGGTTCGCCCTGCTGGCGGCGGGGCTGATGGTGATCGACGGGCGGGTGTTGCGGCTGTTGCGCTGAATTGCGCAGGAAACGGGTGGCGCGGGGCCATGGGACGCGTCAAAAGACGGTATGACCCAGCAAATCCGCCTGACCCTGCGCGCCTGGACCGAATTGCTGCTGTTGGGCGCGATCTGGGGCGGTGTGTTTCTGGCCACGCGCCTGACGCTGGACCATCTGGGGCCGTTGACCACTGTGGCGCATCGCACCTTCTGGGCCGCGCTGGCGCTGTGGGGCTATGTGGCGGTGCGGGGCCTGCCGCTGCCACGGGCGGCGGGCGTCTGGGGGGCCTTTGGCGTGATGGGGCTGTTGAACAACCTGATCCCCTTTGGCCTGATGGCCTGGGCGCAGGGGCATATCCCGACCGGGCTGGTGTCGATCCTGAACGGAACCACGGCGGTGTTCGGCGTTCTGATCGCGGCGCTGGTGTTTGCCGATGAGCGGCTGACATGGCGGCGCATGGCGGGGGTCGCGCTGGGGATGGCGGGGATCGTGGTGGTGATCGGCCCTGCCGTGCTGGGCGCGCTGGACCTGACCTCGCTGGCGCAACTGGCGGTGCTGGGCGGCACGTTCAGCTATGCGCTGGCCGGGGTCTGGGCGCGACGGCATCTGCGCGGGTTGGCCCCGGCGGTGTCGGCGGCAGGCATGCTGAGTGCTGCGGCGCTGATGGCCGTTCCGCTGGCGATCTGGATCGAGGGACCGCCGCGCCTGACCCTGCCCGCCGGGGCCTGGGGCGCGATTGCCTATCTGGCGCTGGTGGCGACGGCGGGGGCCTATCTGCTGTATTTCCGGGTGCTGGCCATGGTCGGGTCGGGCAACCTGATGCTGGTGACGCTGATCATTCCGCCGTTTGCCATCCTGCTGGGCGCGGTCGTGTTGCAAGAGGCGCTGGACCCGCGCGCCTATCTGGGATTTGCGCTGTTGGCGGCGGGGCTGGTGGTGATCGACGGGCGGCTGTTGCGCAAATCCTGATCCAGCTTGTTTGACGCCGCCCACCGTCACCGCTATCCCTGACCGGACCCGTGAGGCGGAGGCCGTGATGATCTATCCCACCCCCAAGGACTGGACCCATGCGCCGAAAAAGCGCGTGCTGCTGTTCGGCATGTCCGGTCTGGGCAAGACCCATGTCGCCACCATGCTGCGTGGCGCGGGGCCGTGGTTTCATTACTCGATCGATTACCGCATCGGCACGCGGTATATGGGCGAATACATCGCCGACAATGCCAAGGCCGAGGCGATGAAAGTACCATTTCTGCGCGAATTGTTGATGTCGGATTCAATTTATATTGGATCGAATATCTCGTTTCACAATCTTGAACCCGTCTCGACCTATCTGGGCAAACCCGGCGACCCGCGCCGGGGCGGGTTGCCTTATGCCGAATACATCCGCCGTCAGGGCCAATTCCGCGCCGCCGAAATCGCGGCGCTGATGGATACCGGCTATTTCATCGAACGCGCCGCGCGGCTGTATGATTACCCGCATTTCATCTGCGATACTGGCGGGTCGATCTGTGAATGGGTGGACCCCGACAATCCCGCCGACCCGGTGCTGACCGCGCTGGCCGAGAACACGCTGATGGTCTGGATCGAAGGATCCGCGGCGCATACCACTGAACTGATCCGCCGGTTTGACCGCGCGCCGAAACCGATGTCGTATCGGGCGGATTTTCTTGACCGGGTCTGGCATGACTATCTCGCGCGCCATGACGGTGACGAGGGCCGTGTGGACCCCGACGCCTTCATCCGCTTCACCTATGCGCAGGCGCTGGCGCACCGCCAGCCGATCTATGCCGCGATGGCGCAGAATTGGGGGGTGAAGGTGACGGCGGATGCGGTTGCCGCCGTCCATAGTCCCGCCGATTTCGACGCGCTGATCGCGCGCGCCATTGCCGACCGCCTCTGACACCGGAGCCATCCCATGCCCATCACCCTGCCTGCTACCCTGCCCGCCTATGACGTGTTGGCCCGCGAGGGCGTCATGGTGTTGTCGGATGACCGGGCGATGCGGCAGGATATCCGGCCCTTGCGGATCGGGCTGTTGAACCTGATGCCCCTGAAAATCCAGACCGAAACCCAATTCGCCCGCCTGATCGGGGCCACGCCGTTGCAGATCGAGTTGTCGCTGATCCGCATGTCGGAACATCAGGCCAAGAACACCGCCGCCGCGCATATGGAGGCGTTCTATCGCACCTTCGCCGAGGTCGAGGCGACGGGCGAGAAATTTGACGGGCTGATCATCACCGGCGCGCCGATCGAACATCTGCCGTTTGAACAGGTCACCTATTGGGATGAACTGGTCCGCGTCATGGACTGGACACAGACCCATGTCCATTCCACCTTCGGCGTCTGCTGGGGCGGCATGGCGATGGCCTGGCATTTCCACCGTCTGCCCAAACATGACCTGACCGAAAAGGCCTTTGGCTGTTTCCGCCACCGCAACCTTGCCCCATCCTCGCCTTATCTGCGCGGCTTTTCCGATGATTTCGTGCTGCCGGTCAGCCGCTGGACCGAAATGCGCCAGTCAGACATTGATGCCGCCGGGCTGACATGCCTGCTGACGTCGGATCAATCCGGCCCCTGCATGGTGGATGACCCGGCGCACCGCGCCGTATATTTGATTAACCATCTGGAATATGACAGCGACACCCTGAAGCAGGAATATGATCGCGATGTGGCCGCTGGCACCCCGATCAACGTGCCTGCGAATTATTATCCCGACGACAATCCGGCCAATCCGCCGCTGAACCGTTGGCGCAGCCATGCGCATCTGCTGTACGGGAACTGGATCAATGAGATTTACCAGACCACGCCGTTCGATCCCGCGCAGATCGGGCGCTAGGGTGATCGCGCTTGGATTGCTGGCGCTGACCGTCACGGCGGGCTGCGCTGTGGTCGACAGGCGCGCCGACCTGAACGAGGCGCAGGCCGAAGCGCGCTATCCCGCCACGGGGCAATTCATCGAGGTGGGCGGCAAGCTGGTCCATGCCCATATCGAAGGAACCGGTCCCGATCTGGTGCTGATCCACGGCGCATCGGGCAACACGCGCGATTTCACCTTTGCGCTGACGCGGGCCTTGGCGCGGGATTTCCGGGTGATCGTGTTCGACCGCCCCGGACTGGGCTGGACCGAACGCGCACCGGGCAAATTTGGCGGGGTGCTGAACCGGGCCGCCGAAAGCCCGCGCGAACAGGCGCGGTTCCTGCAAGCCGCCGCAGACCAGTTGGGCGTGACGCGCCCCATCGTGCTGGGCCATTCCTATGGCGGGGCGGTCGCGCTGGCCTGGGGGTTGGAACGGCCCAAGGATACCCGCGCGCTGGTGCTGGTCGCGGGCGTCGCGCTGCCCTGGCCCGGCGGGTTGGACCCGATGTACCGGGTGACGGCGTCGCGCATCGGTGCCGCGACAGTTGTGCCGCTGATCACCGCCTTTGCCCCCGAGACGCGGGTAAACCAGGCTGTTGCGGGCATCTTTGCGCCCAACCCGGTGCCGCCCGGTTATCTGCGCCATGTCGGCGCGGGCCTGTCGCTGCGCCGCGAAAGTTTCCGCGCCAATGCCCGCCAGGTGCACCAGTTGCGCGCACATATGGTTGAAATGCAGGCACATTATGCAGACCTCACCATGCCGGTGGAAATCCTGCATGGCACGGCCGATACCGTGGTGCCCGCGCATATCCACGCCGAACCGCTGGCGGCGCGGCTGGCGGATGCACGGCTGACGCTGCTGGACGGCGTGGGTCACATGCCCCATCACGTCGATAAGGCCGCCGTGGTCGCCGCGATCCACCGCGCGGCGGCCCGCTGAGCTTGCCTTTCGACATGGGCCAGCGATACTGCCCGAAACATCGGAGACGCCATGACCCTGCCCTTTGACGGCGCCATCAGCCGCTATTTCGACACCGAAGCCCCCGCCGTGATCCGCGATGCCATCCGCCGCGCCGATGGCGATGATATCCTGTCCGACAGCTATCCGCATCTGGAACGGCTGGGGAAGAAAACCTATGAAAAACATATGGATGCCTTGCAGATTGAATTGGTCAAGATGCAAAGTTGGGCCAAGGCGACCGGCGCGCGCGTTCTGGTCTTGTTCGAAGGCCGCGATGCCGCAGGCAAGGGCGGCACCATCGGGGCGTTCCGCGAAAACCTGAACCCGCGCGGCGCGCGCGTGGTGGCCTTGGCCAAGCCGTCGGAAACCGAGGCCGGTCAATGGTATTTCCAACGCTATATCAATCACTTGCCTAGCGCAGGTGAGATCGTACTGTTTGATCGGTCGTGGTATAACCGTGGCGTGGTCGAACATGTGTTCGGGTTCTGCACGCCCGCGCAGCGCGAACACTTCTTTACCCAAGTGCCTGATTTTGAACGGATGCTGATCGACGAAGGGATCCTTGTGTTCAAGTTGTGGCTTAACGTCAGCCGCGCCGAGCAACTGGCGCGGTTCATCGCGCGCGAACAGGATCCGCTCAAGCATTGGAAACTGTCCAGGATCGACATCGACGGGCTGGCGCTGTGGGATCAATACAGCCGCGCCATCGCGGAAACCCTTCAACGCAGCCACAGCGATGTGGCGCCCTGGACGGTGATCCGGTCGGATGACAAGCGCCGCGCGCGGTTGCAGGCGATCCGCACCGTGTTGCTGCATGTTCCCTATGCCGGGCGCGACCTGCGGGCGCTTGGGGCGGCCGATCCGCTGATCTGCGGCGGGCTTGAGCTATGGGATGCGTAAGCAAGGCTATCACCATGGCAACCTGCGGCAGGCGCTGGTCGAAGCCTGTCTGGACCTGATCCAGCAGAACGGCCCGACCGGGTTCACCCTGTCCGAGGCCGCGCGCGAGGCAGGCGTGACCCCCGCCGCCGTCTATCGCCACTTTGAAGGTCGCGAAGACCTGATCGCCGAGGCCGCGCGCCAAGGCTATGCGATCTTTGCCGATGTGATGGAATACGCCTATGCCGATGGCCTGCCCTCTGCGCTTGCGGCGTTCGAGGCGACGGGGCGGGCCTATTTGGCCTTTGCGCGGAAATACCCCGGCCATTACATCGCGATGTTCGAGAGCGGCCTGAGCGTGAACCGGACGCCCGATCTGGCCAGCGCGGCGGCCCGTGCGCGTGCGGTGCTGGAAAGGGCCGCTGCCGATCTGTCGCAACATATCCCGGCGGCGAAACGCCCCCCCGCCGCGATGGTGTCCGCGCATGTCTGGGCGATGAGCCATGGCGTGGTCGAGTTGTTCGCGCGCGGCAGCCCCGGCACCCAAAGCCCGTTTCCGCCCGAAGACCTGCTGGAATCAGCCATCGGCATCTATCTGCGCGGCTTGGGTGTGCTGCCGCCCGATGCCTAGGCAATGTGGCGCGAAAACAGGCGGTTAGGGTTGTGACACCCATCCGGACCGGCCATAACTGTGACATCTTTGTAACAACGACTGCAATACGTGCTACCCGCTCTGCCGCGTCGCAGCGCGGATGCTAGGCTTGGATCATGCAATCGTCATCAGGCGTCTGCACCTCATCCATTCCTAACGCAGGATACCAACATGAAACATCTTCTTCTCGGCGCTGGTCTTGCATTGTTGCCTCTTTCCGCTGCAGCACAGGCGGTGAACATCTCGGGCGGAGTCGCGGTCGAAGCCGCCTATGATCTGACCGCAAATTCCGGCACCGAGGCTGAATATCCGCTGTCGTTCTACATGCAGGCCGAAAAGAACGGCTTCTTTGGCCAATTGTGGTTCGGCACTCTTCCCGCCACGCTTGCGCCCGATCAGGTCGAAATTGATATCGCTGTCGGTTATAGCAAGGAACTGGCCTCGGGTCTTGGCGTCGAACTGGCCTATTGGGCGTATTTCCTGAATGAAACCGGCTATTCGACTGCTGAAATCATCGGCACGTTGTCCTATGGGTTCACCCCGAAACTGTCCGGATCGCTGGAAGTGGGCTATGATGTCGAGGCCGAGGAAACCTATACCGAACTTGGCCTCGACTTTGCGCTGACGGATAAATGGTCGCTGCAAGGCGTGGTGGCCTATGAAACCACGTTCAACAAGAACTATTACGAGCTGGGCGTGACCTATGCCATTACCGAAGAAGTTGCCTTCAACGTGCTGTATGAGGCCAGCGATGTCGCAGGCGTGAACGACCTGCTGACCTTCACCATGAGCTATGATTTCTGATCAGCGCTGAATGTCAAAGATAACCGGGGCGTCCTGCGGGACGCCCCTTTTTTGTGCCGCAAAGGCCAGGACAGGATGCCACATGCAAAAAGGGCGCCCGCTGGGGACGCCCTTTCCAAATGTCGCAAAAAAATCAGCGCTTCGAGAACTGGAAGCTGCGGCGTGCCTTGCGCTTGCCGTACTTCTTGCGTTCCACCACGCGGCTGTCGCGGGTCAGGAAACCGGCAGCTTTCAGCGCGGCGCGGTGGCTGGGTTCATACAACTGCAACGCCTTGGAAATCCCGTGCTTGACCGCACCCGCCTGCCCCGACAGACCGCCGCCGGCAACGGTGGCCATCACGTCGAACTGGCCTTCGACATTCACGATCTGGAACGGCTGGCGCAGGATCATCTGCAACACCGGACGCGCGAAATACGCGGTGTAGTCGATGAAATCGCCCTTGGCGTTGCGGATCAGGAACTTGCCGGTGCCGGGCTTGATCCAGACGCGGGCGACCGCATCCTTGCGCTTGCCGGTGGCATAGGACCGGCCCAGCGAATCGCGCACCGGTTCACGGGGTTCGTCGATGATCATCGGGGCGGCAACGGTGCCCGACACGCGCGCCAGGTCTTCCAGCGAATTGATTTGGTCAGCCATCATTACACCCGGGTATTCTTGGAGTTCATGGTTTTCACGTCCAGCACTTCGGGGCTTTGCGCCTCGTGCGGGTGGGTCGCGCTGGCATAGACACGCAGGTTGGTCAGAATCTTGCGCGCCAGAATGTTCTTGGGCAGCATCCGCTTGATCGCGGCGGTGACCACACGCTCGGGGAACTTGCCTTCCAGCAGTTGCTCGGCGGTGCGGTTCTTGATCCCGCCCGGATAGCCGGTGTGCCAGTAATACACTTTATCCGTGCGCTTGTTGCCGGTCATCTGCACCTTGTCGGCGTTGATGATGATGACGTTGTCGCCGCAGTCCATGTGCGGTGTATACATCGGCTTGTGCTTGCCGCGCAGGCGCATGGCGACGATCGAGGCGAGACGGCCCAGAACCACGCCTTCGGCGTCGATCACGATCCATTTCTTTTCGATGTCTGCCGGGGTCGCAGAGAAGGTCTTCATCTTGGGTGGCCCTTTGGTTGTCTGGACAGGCAACGGGAAATCCCCCGCGCCTGAAATGCGATTGGCGGGTTATACAGGGGCGGGATCGCCAGTCAAGCGCAGTCTGTGTTATTAAATACAGCGTTTTCAATGGTTTATTAAAACGGTATCATAATACCCCATCACTCCGCGCGATCCGGCGGGATGGCATAGGTCATCGACGCGCGCGCCACCGGGTCTGCCAGCCCTTCGGAAAACAGCAGCGCATCCCCCACCGACAACGTCCGGCCCAGTTTCAAGAGCCGGGTTTCCGCGATCAGGTCGGTTTGCGCCGCCGGTTTGCGCATGAAATCCATCGCGATGTTGGTGGTGACCGCCAGTGCCTTGGGCCCGATCATCGCCAGCGTCGCGAGGTAAACCGCCACATCGGCCAGCGCGAACATCGACGGCCCCGACACCGTGCCACCGGGGCGCAGATGGCGTTCCGCCACCTTCAGCCGCACCCGCACCCGCATCGCGCCCACCTCTTCGACCCGGAAATCATCATGCACCTGCGGAAATTCCCGCGCCATGAAGGCGGTCAGGTCTTCGACAGTCATCACCGGTTGGCGGGTTTGCATGGCTTTCCTCCGTTACGCTTGGGCGCTAAACTCGCCAAGAATGAGGGAGAGAACAAGATGGCCATCCTGGAACGTCACGACACGGGTGCCGTCGCGCATCTGCAACTGAACATCGGCGAAAAGCTGAACCCGCTGTCGGATGCGATGATCGCGGCGCTGCACGGCGAATTTGACCGGCTGGCCGATGATCGCAGCATCCGCGCGGTGATCCTGTCGGGCGCGGGCAAGGTGTTCTGCGCGGGCCATGACCTGCGCGAGATGCAGGCGAAACGGCAGGCCGAGGACAAGGGTGCGGCGGCGCTGAAGGACCTGTTCGACCGCTGCGCCGCGATGATGCTGGCGATCCGCGCGATGCCGCAGCCGGTGATCGCGCAGGTGCATGGCATCGCCACCGCCGCCGGGTGCCAGTTGGTGGCATCCTGCGACATGGCCGTGGCGGCTGAGGGCACGCGGTTCGGCGTAAACGGCGTCAACATCGGGCTGTTCTGTTCCACGCCGATGGTCGCCTTGTCGCGCAATGTGCCGGCCAAGATGGCGTTTGAAATGCTGACGACGGGTGCGTTCATCGACGCCACGCGCGCGCGCGAAATCGGCCTTGTCAACCGCGTGGTCCCCCATGATGCGCTGGCGGCGGAAACGGTGGCGCTGGCGGAACTGGTGGCGGGAAAACTCGCCGCCGCCGTCAAGATCGGCAAATCGGCCTTCTATGACCAGATCGAGATGGATATCGCCGCCGCCTATGCCTTTGCCGGTGATGTGATGGTGGAAAACATGCTGGAACGCGACACCGAGGAAGGCATCAACGCCTTCCTTGAAAAGCGTCACCCCGATTGGGTGCAGTGAGCCCATGCGCAGTGCGGTTCTGATCCTGGCGGTCTGGCCCGCCATTGCCCAGGCCAATCCGGTGCCGGTCCCTGCCGACGCATTCGCCGCCATTGATGCCGATCTGGCCGCGCTGGGGCGCGACCTGTTCTATGATCCGGTGCTGTCGGGCAACCGCAACATCGCCTGCGGCACCTGTCACCACCCGCGGTTTTCATCGACGGACGGCATGTCGCTGAGCCTTGGCGAAGGGGCCAAGGGGCTGGGTCCGGCGCGCGCGCCCCTGCCCGACCAGATGCCAAAGGCCCGCATCCCGCGCAATGCGCCCGCGCTGTGGAACCTTGGCGCGTCCGAGTTCACGGTGATGTTCCATGATGGCCGCCTGATGGCCGACCCCGCCGCGCCGTTCGGGTTCAAGATGCCCGAGGGGCGCGCCCTGCCCGGTCCGGTCAGCTCGGCGCTGGCGGCGCAGGCGATGTTGCCGGTGCTGGCCGCCGATGAAATGGCCGGACAGCCCGGCGAAAACCCCATCGCCGATGCCGTCGCCATCGAACATATCCAAGGCGAAGGCGGCGCTTGGGCGCTGATTGCCGCCCGCGTGGCCGAGGTGCCTGACTATGCCGCGCGCTTTGCCGCACTGACGGGCACGGCCCCCAGCATGACCGGTATCGCCAATGCGCTGGCCGCCTTTATCGCCAGCGAATTTCGCGCCGACAACAGCCCCTGGGACCGCCATCTGGCCGACGAGCCGCGCGCGATATCGGCGGCGGCGCGGCGCGGGGCGGATCTGTTCTATGGCTCTGCCGGGTGCGCCGATTGCCATTCCGGCCCGTTCCAGACCGATCACGGCTTTCATGCGATTGGCATGCCACAGCTTGGCCCCGGCAAATCCAAGGGCGGGGATCGCCCGCTGTATTCCGATCCCGGCAGGCTGTTGGTGACCAAGGCGGACGACGACCGCTACCGCTTTCGCACGCCGTCATTGCGGATGGTGGCAGAGACCGGACCTTGGGGGCACGCAGGCGCGCATGGCACGTTAGAGGCCGCCGTGCGCCATCACCTTGACCCCATCAGCGGCCTGCTGGGCTATGACCGCGCGCAGGCGCGGTTGCACAAGGTCGATTTCGCGGATGATTGGGCGGCGATGGACGACCAGGAAGAACTGTTCAACATCGCCGAGGCTACGGAATTGCCCCCGCTGCGGCTGCTGGACGAAGAGGTGGCCGATATCCTCGCCTTCCTCGCCGCGCTGACCGATGAAGACGCGCTGAACGGGCGGACGGGTATCCCCAGAACCGTGCCCTCCGGCCTGCCGGTTGACCGCTAGACGCGCGGCGGCATCTGTCCTATCTGACAGCGCATGACTGAGGTTCTCAATATCATTGGCGGCGGCATGGCCGGGTCCGAAGCCGCCTGGCAAGCCGCCCGCATGGGCGTGCCGGTTGTGATCCATGAAATGCGGCCCCGCGTCGGCACCTTCGCGCATCGCACTGGCGATCTGGCGGAAATGGTCTGTTCCAATTCCTTCCGGTCGGATGATCATGAACAGAACGCGGTCGGGCTGTTGCATTGGGAAATGCGCAGCGCAGGCTCCGTCATCATGGACATGGCGACGCGGCACCGTTTGCCTGCGGGCGGCGCGCTGGCCGTGGACCGTGACCCGTTCGCGGGGTCGGTCACGCAAGCGCTCATGGCGCATCCGCTGATCACCCGCGTCGATGCCGAATTGACCGCGTTGCCGGACGGTGGTCATTGGATCATTGCGACTGGCCCACTTACCTCGGATGCATTGGGACAGGCGATTGCGCGGGAAACCGGGCGCGACGCGCTGGCGTTCTTCGATGCCATCGCGCCGATTGTCCATGCTGATACCATCGACATGTCCGTGGCCTGGGAACAATCGCGCTATGACAAAGGCGAAACCGAAGCCGAACAACGCGCCTACATCAACTGCCCGATGGACCGCCCGCAATATGAGGCGTTCATCGACGCGCTGTTGGCGGCCGACAAGACCGAATTTCACGCGGGCGAAACCGCCACCTATTTCGACGGCTGCCTGCCCATCGAGGTGATGGCAGAACGCGGCCGCGAAACCCTGCGCCACGGCCCGATGAAACCCGTGGGCCTGACCAATGCACATCGCCCGGATCACAAGGCCTATGCCGTCGTGCAACTGCGCCGCGACAACGCGCTGGGGACGCTTTACAACATCGTGGGCTTTCAGACAAAGATGAAGTACGGCGCGCAAACCGCTGTTTTCCGGATGATTCCGGGGTTGGAGAACGCCAGCTTTGCCCGCCTTGGCGGCATCCACCGTAACACCTTCCTGAACTCTCCCACGCTCTTGGACGCGCAGATGCGGCTGAAGTCGCGCCCGCATATCCGCTTTGCCGGGCAAGTCACTGGCGTCGAAGGCTATGTCGAAAGTGCGGCCATGGGCCTGTTGGCCGGGCGGCTGGCTGCGGCAGAGATTCTGGGCCGCGACCTGCCCCCGGTGCCTGCCGATAGTGCCCATGGCGCGCTGGTGCATCACATCACCGGCGGGGCGGATGCCAAGACGTTCCAGCCGATGAATGTGAACTTTGGCCTGTTCCGCCCCATCGACGCCAAAGGCGGACGGCGGGGCCGCCAAGATCGCTACAAGGCCTATACCGACCGGGCCAAAGAGGCGTTTCAGCAATGGCTTGCCGAGCAGAGGTAACGCGCTTTGCGCCTTCGCCGACGGGGCCTTTGCATCTGGGCCATGCCTTCGCTGCGCTGACGGCGCACCATGTCGCGCGCGCCAGCGGCGGGCAATTTCTGCTGCGGATCGAAGATATCGACCGCGCGCGGTGCCGCCCGGTCTGGGATCAGGCGATCCGCGATGATCTGGACTGGCTGGGCATCCCGCCCGATGCCCCGCCGCTGCGGCAATCGGATCGGCTGCATATCTACGGCGAAACCCTTGATCGGCTGTGGCAATTGGGGCTGCTCTATCCCTGCACCTGCAATCGCCGCGACATCCTCGCCGCACTCGACGCCCCGCAAGAGGGCGTATCCCTTGGCCCCGATGGGCCGGTCTATCCCGGCACCTGCCGCCACCGCCCGCGCCCCGCGCAGCGGCCCGTCAAGCGCCCTGTGGATCAGGCGCTGCGGCTGGACATGCGGGCCGCGCTGACCGGCCTTGGACCGTTGGCCTTCACCGAAACCGCGCACCCTGACCACTTTGGCCAGAACATCATCACGCCCGCGCAACTGGTTGATGCGACAGGCGATATCGTGCTGGCGCGGCGCGACATGGGCACGTCTTATCACCTGGCCGTGGTGATCGACGACGCGGCGCAAGGCATCACGACGGTCACGCGCGGCGCGGATCTCTTCGACGCCACCCGCATCCATGTGCTGTTGCAGGCGCTGCTACACCTGCCCACGCCCGCTTATCATCACCACCGCCTGATCCGCGATGATGCGGGCCGCAGGTTGGCGAAACGCGACGATGCTCGCGCGCTGTCAACCTACCGCGCCGCAGGGGCCACGCCGGACGACATCCGCGCTTGGCTGGGTCTCTGATCCGGCTTTCATTTTGCCGAAAATACTCCGGGGGGACCGAAGGTCGGGGGCAGCGCCCCCTCGACATCTCCCGTCATACCAGCGGCTGGGTCAGTTCCACCTCGGCCCCATCGCGCACTGCGGTATAGAAACACGACCGTCGGTTGGTATGGCAGGCCGGCCCGGTCTGATCCACCAGAACCAGCAGGCAATCGCGGTCGCAATCGACGCGCAGTTCCACCAGCCGCTGCACATGGCCCGAGGTTTCGCCCTTGATCCAGAACGCCTGCCGTGACCGGCTCCAATAGGTGACGCGGCCCGTGGCCAGCGTTTGCGCCACCGCGTCCGCGTTCATCCAGGCGAACATCAGCACCTCGCCGGTGGCCGCATCCTGCGCAATCGCCGGGATCAGCCCTGCCGCGTCATAGGTCAATTCAACTGGGTCAAATGCCATCACCGCCCCCTTTGCCAATCCCCGCCTGCCGCCCTATCTTTGCGACAGCAAAAGGACAAGCCATGAGCGACAGCGACCTGATCAAGCTCTATTCCCAACGCATTCTCGCCTTGGCCGCCGATGTGCCGCATGTCGGGCGGCTGGCAGCCCCCGACGCATCAGTGCGCAAACGTTCGCCGCTGTGCGGATCAGCCGTGACGGTGGATCTGGTGGTCAAGGACGGTCGCATCGCGGAGTATGCCCAAGAAGTGCGCGCTTGTGCGCTGGGTCAGGCAGCGGCCGCCGTGCTGGGGCATGTCGTGCTGGGCCTGACGCGCGCCGAAATCGAGGCCGGACGCGACGGCCTGCGCGCGATGCTGAAGGACGGCGCGCCGCCCCCGGACGCGCCCTTTGACGGCTATGCCGCGCTGGAACCCGCGCGCGACTACAAGAACCGCCACGCCTCGATCCTGTTGGCCATTGAGGCGACCGCCGAAGCGATGGCAGCGGCTGAGGCGGGATAAAAAAACCGCCGCGCACCCGGCGGGGTGGCGGCGGCAGTCAAAGTCCATCCCGAGGCGGGCGGCGCACCCGTAAAACCGGGGACAAGCAATCGGTGCTTTCGGGGACAAAAGCGGGGCTGCGCCGCAGGGATAGACCGGCAGAAATCGGGGCAGAAATATTACAAAAGCGGCAGGTGCAGCGCGCCCACCAGCATGACCATCAGACCGGCAACACCTGCCAGATCGCTGAGGATGTTTGCCTGCGAGCGGCGGGCAATGGCGAGAATGTCGGTCAGCATCGGCGGGCTCCTGTTCATGGTCCGTTCTGTTGCTGCTTTGTTCCCATATCCGGCCGCGCCTGTAAAGAACTTTTTAAGAACATTCTGCATATCGCGTCAGAAGACCTGAAACAAACGACCCGAATCAGCCGACCTGAATCAGCCGGATCGCCTGATCCTGTTCCATCAGCCACAACAGCATCCGCGCCGCTTGTCCGCGCGGGGTGACAAGGTTCGGATCATCGGCCAGCAGTTTGCGCGCGTCGCTTTGCGCCACCGCCATCAGCGCGGCCTGACGTTCCAGATCCGCGATGCGGAACCGGGGCAGACCGGATTGCGCGGTGCCGATCAGGTCGCCCGCGCCGCGCATCTCCAGATCGACCTCGGATATGCGGAACCCGTCTTCGGTGTCGCGCAGCGTGGTCAGCCTGCGCGCCGCCGCCTCGCCCAGGGGCGACTGATACAGCAAGAGGCACGTCGAAGCCCCCGTGCCGCGTCCGACCCGCCCGCGCAATTGGTGCAACTGCGCCAGCCCGAAAATCTCGGCCCGTTCGATCACCATGATCGTCGCCTCGGGCACGTTCACGCCGACCTCGATCACCGTGGTCGCCACCAGAACCTGCGTCCGGCCCGCGACGAAATCCGCCATGGCGGCGTCCTTGTCCGTGGGCGGCATCTGGCCATGCACTAGCCCGACGATACCGTCGCCCAGCGTGGCGCGCAGGCGTTGAAACCGGTCCTCGGCGGCGGTCAGGTCCATCACCTCGGATTCCTCGACCAAGGGACAGACCCAATAGGCCCGCTGCCCGCGCGCCACCGCCGCGCGCAGCCGTTCCACCACCTCGTCAAGCCGGTCGGTGGGCACCAGCGCGGTGCGGATCGGCTGACGTCCGGGCGGCTTTTCATCCAGCACCGACACATCCATGTCGCCATATTGCGCCAGGGCCAGACTGCGGGGGATCGGCGTCGCGGTCATCACCAGCACGTCGGCCCCCGCACCTTTCTGGCCCAGTTCCAGCCGCTGCCGCACGCCAAAGCGGTGCTGTTCATCGACGATCGCCAGCCGCAGATCGTGAAACGCCACGTCCTTTTGAAACACCGCATGGGTGCCCACCAGAATCTGCAACCGCCCATCGGCCAGAGCGGCCAGTTTCGCCGCCCGGTCATGGCTTTTGTCGCGCCCGGTGAGGATATCCAGCGTGACACCCGCGGTCGCCGCCAGGGGGCGCAACCCCTCCAGATGCTGGCGCGCGAGGATTTCGGTGGGGGCCATCATCACGCCCTGCCCGCCCGCCTCGACCGCGATCAGCAGCGCCATGAACGCCACCAGCGTCTTGCCCGCGCCGACATCGCCCTGCAACAGCCGGTTCATCCGCACAGGCGCGGCCATGTCGGCGGCAATCTCGGCCACGGCGCGGGTCTGCGCGCCTGTGGGCGCATAGGGCAGCGCGGCCAGAACCTGCGCCCGCAAATGCCCGTTGCCCAACGTCGCCCGTCCCTTGGCCCGGCGCAACTGGCTGCGCGCCAGCGCCAGCGTCAGTTGATGCGCCATCAGTTCATCATAGGCCAGCCGCGCCCGCGCGGGGGCTGTGGCCATGATGTCGTCAGGGCCTTTCGGCGCATGGGCCAAGGCCATCGCCGCCGCCCAATCCGGCCAGCCGGCGCGGCGTTTTTGTTCCGGGTCGATCCATTCCGGCAGGTCCACCGCGCGGATCATCGCCGCCGCTACCGCCTTTGCGATCACGCGTTGACCCAGACCATGTGTCGCAGGATACACGGGTTCGAAGGCGGGGATTTCGGACGCCTCATCGGGGCGCTGCACGAAATCCGGGTGCACCATCTGGGCGATGCCATCGAACAGTTCGACACGGCCCGACACCACGCGTTCCTGTCCAAAAGGCAACAATTTTGCGAGGTAATCCCCCTGTGCGCGGAAATAGACCAGCTGAAACGCAACTTTTGCATCCTCGACCGTGATGCGATAGGCTCCGGTCTTGGTTCGTGACGGCTTGTGCGCGCCGACGCGCACGCGCACCGTGACATGACCGGGCAGGTCCGCGCCCTGCACCGTATCGCGCAACTGCCGCACGATGCCGGATTGCGGCAGGGTGAACAGCAGATCGCGGGGCCGTGTGATGCCCATCTGCGCGAACAGGCGGGCGAGCTTTGGCCCCACCCCCGGCAGTGTTTCGATATCGGCAAACAGCGGATACAGGATCGGCGGCCGTCCAGAGATTTGCCCGGTCATGCCCCGATCAGCGCCAGCCAAGCCGCCTCGTCCATCACCTGAACACCCAGTTCCGCGGCCTTGGTGGCCTTGGACCCGGCCCCCGGACCGGCCACGAGGATGTCGGTCTTGGCGCTGACGCTGCCTGCGACCTTGGCCCCCAAGGCTTCGGCGCGCGCCTTGGCCTCGGCCCGCGTCATGCGTTCCAGTGTGCCGGTAAAGACCACGGTCTTGCCCGCCACCGGGCTGCCATCCGCCACGCGCCAGATCACCGGTTCCACCTCGGTCAGTTGCGCAACAAGCGCGTCGATGGCGGCGCGTTCGGCGGGGTTGGCAAAGGCCGCGATCAGGCTGTCGGCCATCACGCTGCCAACACCGTCGATGGCCAGCAGGTCGGCGCGCGTGTCGGGGTCGGTCACGGCACGTTCAAAGGCGGGCCAGGTGCCGAAATGCCGCGCCAAGGTGGTCGCCGCCACCTCGCCGACATGGCGGATGCCAAGGCCAAAGATCAGCCGGTCCAGCGCGATGCGCCGCCGCGCGTCGATGGCGGCAAACAGCTTGGTAACGGACGTAGCCCCGAACCCTTCGCGGTTCTTCAGCTTTTGCAAGGGGTTGGCGGCATCCCTTGCGGCGATGGTAAAGATGTCGGCGGGCGTTTTTACCGGCAAATCGGCGTCGTGATAGAACATCTCGATTTGTTTTGCGCCCAGCCCTTCGATGTCGAACGCGCCCCGGCTGACGAAATGCTTGAGCCGCTCGACGCCCTGCGCCGGGCAGATCAGCCCCCCGGTGCAGCGCCGCGCGGCATCGCCCGACTCGCGGATCGCCGCACTGCCACATTCGGGGCAAAGCTGCGGAAAATCATAGGGTTCTGCGTCCTTGTCGCGGCGGGTCAGATCGACATCGGCGATCTTAGGGATCACGTCGCCCGCGCGATAGACCTGCACCCAATCCCCCGCACGGATATCGCGGCCATCGCGGATAGGCGCGCCCTTGGCATCGCGACCGGCAATGTAATCCTCGTTGTGGAGGGTGGCGTTCGACACCACCACGCCGCCCACCGTCACGGGGTGCAGCCGCGCCACCGGGCTGAGCGCGCCGGTGCGGCCAACCTGTATGTCGATGGAAATCAACCGGGTCCACGCGGTTTCGGCGGGGAATTTATGCGCGATGGCCCAGCGGGGCGTGGTGGACCGGAACCCGAGACGGGCTTGCAGGGCCAGATCATCCACCTTGTAGACCACGCCGTCGATGTCATAGCCCAAGCTGGCGCGGTCCGCCGCAATTCGGATGTAATGCGCCATAAGGGCTGCGGGGCTGTGGCATTGGACCGTGAGCGGATTTGTCTGAAACCCCAACGCCTTGAGCCGCGCGATTGCACCCGATTGTGAGGGGGCGAGCGGTTCGGACAGCGCGCCCCAGGCATAGGCAAAATAGCGCAGCGGGCGCGCGGCGGTGATGGCGGGGTCCAACTGCCGCAGCGACCCGGCAGCGGCGTTGCGCGGATTGGCAAAAGTCTTGTCACCGCTGGCCGTCTGGCGCGCGTTGAGCGCGGCGAAATCGGCGTGGCTCATATAGACCTCGCCGCGCACCTCCAGCAGATCGGGCGCGCCTGTCAGGTGTTGCGGAATATCCGCGATGGTGCGGGCATTGGCGGTGACATCCTCGCCCACTTCGCCATCACCGCGCGTGGCGGCCTGCACCAACAGGCCACGTTCATACCGCAAGGACAGCGACAGCCCGTCAATCTTGGGCTCGGCGGTATAGGTCAGCGGTGCGTCCGCACCGAGGTTCAAGAATTTGCGGATGCCAGCGTCAAATTCGGTGACGTCTTCAGCGGCAAAGGCATTGGCCAGCGACAGCATCGGCACGGCATGGCGGATCTTGCCAAAGCCGTCGGCCACCGCGGCGCCCACCTGATCCGACGGGCTGTCGGCGCGTTTCAGGTGTGGAAATTGTGCCTCGAGCGCCGCGTTGCGCCGTTTCAGCGCGTCGTATTCGGCATCCGTCAGATCGGGTGCGTCATCGGTGTGATACTGTCGGTTCGCCTGTGCCAGACGCGCCGCCAGATCGGCCAGTTCCTGCGCCGCCTGCGCCTCGGACAGGGTCGCCGGATCGGTGTTGGTCATCTGATCGCCCCCCGCGTTTTGCAGAGAGATAGGCAAAGCGCAGCGCCCGGTCCAGTGCCTGCACGCGCCGTCAGGCCCCGATGGCCAGCCGCCGGGGTTCAACCTGCGGCGAGGGATCGCGCAGCACATAGCCGCGCCCCCAGACCGTTTCGATGTAATTGTCGCCATCGGTGGCCTGCGCCAGTTTCTTGCGCAGCTTGCAAATGAAGACGTCGATGATTTTCAGTTCCGGCTCGTCCATGCCGCCATAGAGGTGGTTCAGGAACATCTCCTTGGTGAGCGTCGTGCCCTTGCGCAGCGACAACAGTTCCAGCATCTGGTATTCCTTGCCGGTCAGGTGCACCGGTTGCCCGCCCGCATCCACCGTCTTGGCATCCAGATTGACCGCGACCTTGCCAGTGCGAATCACCGATTGCGAATGGCCCTTGGACCGGCGGATGATGGCATGGATGCGCGCCACCAATTCATCGCGGTGAAAGGGTTTGGTCAGGTAATCATCGGCGCCATAGCCGAACCCCTTGATCTTGTTGTCGGTGTCATCGGCCCCCGACAGGATCAGGATCGGCGTTTCGATCCGCGCCACCCGCAATTGCCGCAGCACATCATGGCCGTGCATATCGGGCAGGTGCAGGTCCAGCAGGATCAGGTCGTAATCATACAGTTTCGCAAGATCGACCCCCTCTTCACCCAGATCGGTGGTGTAGACGTTGAGGTTGGCATGGGTCAGCATCATTTCGATGCTTTTGGCGGTAGCAGGGTCGTCTTCGACCAATAGGATGCGCATTCTTACATACTCCGAAATACCAGTTGCAGTGAGTTTGCGGCAAAAAGGTTAATCACAAGTTACCCGGCACCTTGTGGATAACAACTCTGCTCTTGGTTGTCTACTCGCCTTTTGCGGGCAAACGGATCGTGGCCTTCAACGCAGAAGGGCCGTGTTCGGTGATTGCCGCCAGCCATGCGGCAAATTCCTCGGCCGACAGCGCATAGCGTTCCAGCGCCTCTTCCTGCGTCAGCAGGCCATAGAGCACGCCGCGCACCACGGCGGCCTTGCGCGAGGCGACCCAGCGGACCGTATCGGGGGAGGGCAGATCGGCGCGGGTAAACACCCGGCCATCCGGCAGGGTCACGGCGCGTGGCCCATCGACCTTTTTCAGATACATCACCCGTTTCCTTACACCGACGCCCCGGTTCGCCCGGACAAGGCCAAATTGCGCGGGCGGCCTTAACGCCGGGTGAAACCCGACCTTGTGGATAATGAGGATTTTCCTATATTCTGCGGCACTCAAAGGATGCGCGCGATGGCTCTGGACAAGATAACCGGCTTGAATTCATTGGGCTTTGCCAAGCCCCCGGCCCAGACGCGCGTGGTGGTGGCGATGTCGGGTGGGGTTGATTCGTCCGTCGTGGCCGCGATGCTGAAAGACGAGGGTTACGACGTCGTGGGCGTCACCCTGCAGCTTTACGATCACGGCGCGGCGCTGGCGAAAAAGGGGGCCTGCTGCGCGGGGCTGGACATCCACGATGCGCGCCGTGTGGCGGAAACCATGGGGTTCCCGCATTACGTGCTGGATTACGAGAACACCTTTCGCGCCGCCGTGATCGACGAGTTTGCCGACAGCTATCTGGCGGGGGCGACGCCTGTGCCGTGCATCCGGTGCAACGAGCGGGTGAAGTTCAAGGATCTGCTGGAAACCGCCCGCGATCTGGACGCGGATTGCATGGCGACCGGGCATTATATCCAGCGCAAGATGGGCGCGCGCGGCGCGGAGTTGCATTGCGCGGCGGATGCGGGCCGCGACCAAAGCTATTTCCTGTTCTCGACCACGCCGGAACAGCTGGAGTATCTGCGGTTTCCGCTGGGCCATTTGGCCTCAAAGGCGGAAACCCGCGCGCTCGCGGCGCGCTATGGCCTGTCTGTGGCCGACAAGCCCGACAGTCAGGACATCTGTTTTGTGCCCAACGGTGATTACGCCGCCGTGATCGAAAAACTGCGCCCCGGTGCCGCAGACCCCGGTGACATCGTGCATGCGGATGGCACTGTGCTGGGCACCCACCCCGGCGTGATCCATTACACTATCGGGCAGCGGCGGGGCTTGGGGATATCCGGCCATGCCGATCCCTTGTTCGTCGTGCGGCTGGACGTGGACGCGCGCCGCGTCATCGTCGGCCCGCGCGAGATGTTGGCAACGCGGGTCATTCCGCTGCGCGAGATCAACTGGCTGGGCGATGCGCGGTTCGATTCCGCCGATGAATGGCCGGTGTCGGTCAAGATCCGGTCCACCCGCCCGCCGCAAGAGGCGATCCTGCGGCCGCTGTCGGCCACCACGGCCGAGGTGACGCTATTTGCGCCCGAAGAAGGCGTCAGCCCCGGACAGGCCTGCGTGTTCTATGAAACCGGCGGCAGCCGGATTCTGGGCGGCGGCTGGATCTGGAAGGGCTGAGCCTGCGGCGCCGTCGCGCGGGGGCCCTGCCCCCGCACCCCCGGAGGAATTTGAAGCAAAATGAATGAAGGATCAGGGCAACCGGGCCTACGGGAGTCGGGCCAGCACGGCGCGGGCGGCGCGGAGGCCGGGAGGCTCGCCGCCCTGTCCCAGACGTTCCATCGTCAGGGCCATGGCGGCGCGCTGTTGGTCGGGATTGGCGAGTGTGGCCAGCAGCGCGGGGGCGATCAGGTCGGGGCGGCAGCGGGTGCCGATGAATTCGGGGATCACGCGGGTATCCGAGACGAGGTTCACCAGCGTCACGGTGTCGATCCGCAGCATCCGCGCGATCAGGAACCGTGACAGCGGGGCCATGTCATAGGCGATCACCATCGGCGTGGCGCTGGCGGCAAGCTCGAGGCTGACGGTGCCGGAGGCGGCGAGCGCGACATCAGCGGCGGCAAAGGCGGCGCGTTTCTGCGCGAGGTAAGCATCCAGCGGCATGGCGCGGGGATCGAGGATCACGGGCCTGAGCGGCCAATCCCGCGTGCCGTCGATCACCAGCCCCGTGACATTGGGTGTGGTCGGGATCACCACGCGGGCGGTGGGATGCGTCTGCGCGATGCGGGCCAGCGTGGCGGCAAAGACCGGCATCAGGCGTGTCACCTCGGACCGGCGCGATCCGGGCAGGGTCAGGATCACCGGGCCTTGGGTCGCCAGCAGGGCGCGAAAGGCTGTGGCCTCGGCGGCAGTCGCCACCGGCTCGCTGACGACGGGGTGCCCCACGAAATCGCAGTCCATGCCGACGGCCTGCATATAGGGCGGCTCAAACGGCAACAGCGCCAGCACATGGTCGATCACACGCGCCATCTTTTTCGCGCGCCCCGGCCGCCACGCCCAGACCGAGGGGGCGACATAGTGCACGGTGCGGATCGGGGCGGACGCCTTGACCTGTCTGGCCACGCGCAGGCAAAAATCCGGGCTGTCGATGGTGATCAGCACATCGGGGCGGACGTGCAGCACATCGGCGGCGGTTTCCGCAATGCGGCGTTTCAGATGGAAATAATTGGGCAGGATTTCCGCCAACCCCATGACCGACAATTCATCCATCGGGAACAGGCTGGTCATGCCGTTGGCCTGCATCTGCGGGCCTGCGATGCCGTGGAACGTGACGCCGGGGGCAAGTTGGCGCAACCCCGCCATCAGCGCTGCGCCAAGGCGGTCGCCCGACGCCTCGCCCGCGATGATGTAGACCTTCAGCGGACCCACAGGAACATCCCCGCCGCATCCAGCGTGGCGATAACCGCCGCACGGTCGAACACGAACACGGCGTTTTCCGCGATCACGATGCCGTCCAGCCCTGCCGCTGCGGCCTTTTGCGCCGTCGTCAGGCCAATGGCGGGCAGGTCGGCGCGGCGGTCCTGCGCGGGTTTCGGGGCCTTGCACAGAATGCCGCCGCGACGGGGGGCCTGGGGGCCGGACAGCCAATCGGCGGCGCTGTCCAATGCATCGCTGATCTGGTCACTAACCCATGTGAACGGGTCATCGACGTCAGACTCGCTGATGCCCGCGATCACGTCCTCCAGCATGGCATCGGTGCCGCGCGCATCCTCGCGGGCGATGACCGTGGCCTGACGGATCACGCAGGCCTGCCCCTGATCCGCCACCCCCAATGCGGCAAGCGCCTGCCAGCCGATGCGGGCGTCGGTGGCGTGGTGGGGGCCGGGCTGGGCGCGGGTCGGGCAACCGGCGGGCAGCAGCAGATCAGGGCAGAGATCCTGCGCGGCATGGACGCGCAACCCGGCGGCTTCGAACAGCGCCATCACGATGCGCAACGCGCCATCATCGCCCGCGCCAAGCGCCGCCATCAGACGCGGCACCAATGGCGCTGTCGCTGCATCAATCAGGCGGGGGTCCACCTGTGGCCGCGAAACCGCACCTGCCATGCAAATCCCTGTAACCCCGCGCGCCTGCAAATCGGCCAGCAGACTGCCCAGCGTTTCCAGCCGGAATGTCAGGTCGGGTGCCAGATCATCAGGGGGTTGCCCTGCCAAGGCGGCCACCACCACCCGGCCTTGCAGCGCGCGCGCGATATGTCCCGGCAGGGCACCGCGGCCGGCGATCAGGGCCATGTCGGGCAGCGCGATTTGCGGCCCATCCGGCAGCGCGGTCATGGTGTCAGGAAACTGCGATCACTGTCAGCAAGCACGAAATCCACGATCTGGCTGACATAATCGCTGTCCGTCTCGGCCCCCAGACGGCGGGCGCGTTCGGTGAACGTCCCCTCGCCCTGCGCCAGCATCTGGAACGCGGCGCGCAGCGCGGTGATATCGGCGCGCGGCACACCACGGCGTTTCAGCCCGACAAGGTTCAGCCCTTCGAGCCGTCCGCGCGGGGCCTGCACCAGACCGTAGGGGATGACGTCATTCGTCACCATGGTCAGCGCGCCGATGATGGCACCACGTCCGATGCGGACGAACTGATGCACCCCGGACAGGCCACCCACGATCACGTCATCCTCGATCACGCAATGGCCCGCGATGGCGACGTGGTTGACAAGGATCACGCGGTCGCCCACCTGCACGTCATGGGCGACGTGACAGCCCGCCATGAACAGCCCGTCGTGGCCAATGCGGGTCACGCCACCGCCGCCATCAGTGCCGGGGTTCATCGTGACATGTTCACGGATGCGGTTGCGGTCGCCGATCACAAGGCGCGTCTTTTCGCCCGAGAATTTCTTGTCCTGCGGGATTTCCCCGATCACGGCAGCGGCATAGATTTCGCAGTCCGCGCCGATTTCAGTGTCGCCGGTGATCACGACATGGGATTTCACCGTGGTGCCGTCGCCAATCTGCGCTTGCGCGCCGATCAGGCAGAACGGACCGATCCGCACCCCCTGCCCCAACTGCGCGCCGGGTTCGACAATGGCGGAGGGATGGATCAGGGTGTCGCTCACGCTGCATCCCCTACGGGTTTTGGCAGGTCCATCATCGCAGTAAATTCACATTCTGCGGCCATTTCGCCGTCCACTGTCGCCACGCCCTTGAACCGCCAGACCTTGGCCCCCGCCTTGCCGCGCAAGGTGGTGATGTTCATCCGCAGCTGATCGCCGGGGATCACCTTGCGGCGGAATTTTGCGGCATCAATTGCCATGAAATAGATCAACATCTGCTTGTCGGCCAGATCAAGCGCCACCCCCACCATCACCGCCGCCGTCTGGGCCATCGCCTCGATGATGGTGACGCCCGGCATGATCGGGGTGCCGGGGAAATGACCCTGAAAATGCGGCTCGTTCATGGTGACGTTCTTGAGGCCGGTGGCGCTTTCGGTGCCAGATATATCGACCACGCGGTCCACCAGCAGGAACGGATAGCGATGCGGCAGGATGCGCTGGATCAGGTGGATATCGGCGCTGGCCGGGGTGTCGCCCATGAAATGCGGTCCTTGTCCTTGCCCCTTGGGGGTCGCATCGTGTCATGCGGGCTTAGCAACTCGCCCCCGATGGGGCAAGCACCGTGACAGCGCCTATTCCTGCACCGGCAGGGCGCTGCCGTCACCGATGGCGGCATCAAGCCGGGCGACCGCCTCGGCGGTGACATCGACGGCACGGGCCGAAAAGAACACCGACCGCTGTTCCAGAATCACCGCCGCGCCCGCCTCTTGCATGATGGTCTCAAGGATGCCGCCGACCGCGCCCAGAAACTGCCGCCGCGCCTGATCCGACCGGGTCTGCAACGCACGCGCCTTGGCGGTCTGTTCGGTGCGGATCTGCGTGACCTTGGCATCGAACGCCTCGGCCAGGGGGCGGAACGCGTCGGGGTCCAACGTGGCGCGGGTGTCGGTCAGCGCCTTTTCCTCGGCCTCCAGTTCGGCCTCGATGCGGCGGTTCTCGGCCTCGAGCGTGGCGCGTTCCGCGCTTAGCCCGGCTTCGATGCGACGGCCATAGGCGCTGTCGGAAAACACCTGATCGCTGTCCACAGTGAGCACCGGGGATTGCAACAAGGGCGTACCGGTTTGCGCGGTGACGGGGCCGGACAGCATCAGGGCGCAGGCCAGAATTATCAGGATCAAACCGACCCGGCGCATCAGAACTTTGTCGAGATCGTGATGTTGAATTGCTGTTCTTCGTCGAACGCCTCTTTTTTCAACGCCTTGGCAAAGTTGAACCGCAAGGGCCCGACGGGCGTGTCCCAGAACAGAGAGGCCCCGATGGAATGGCGCAGGCTGAAATCCTCGTAAAGCACATTGGCGTTGGTCTGATCCAGACCCCAGACCGACCCCACATCATAGAACAACCCGCCCGAGATGCCGTATTCCTCGGGCAGGCCCAGCGGGAACTCGGCCTCGAAGCGCGCGACGACATACATGTTGCCACCCAGTGCGTCATTGATGGCGCCGTTGACCTCGCGCGGGCCGATGCCGTCGGGGGTAAAGCCGCGGATGATGTCCGAGCCGATCTGGAACCGGTCCAGCGACCGGGACGACCCGCCGCTATAGCTGAGCAACCCGCCTTCCAGTGTGGCGCGCAGGGTGATTTCCTCGTTGAACACGCGGGTTTGGGCGATGGCCTTGGCGTTAGACTTGATATAGGTCTGATCGCCGCCCAGCCCCGCGAATTTCTGCCCGAATTCCAGCACCAGCGTCTCGTTCGGGTCCAGCCCGCCCAGCCGGTTGTCGAAGGTATAGGTATAGCCGATACCGCCATTCTGCACATCGCCCTGCGCGATTTCGGCCAGAACCAATTGCCCGGTCGTGGCCCCGGTGGTCAGCATGGTGGACTGTTCGCCAAAGGCATAGATGCCAAAGCGGCTGTTCTCGGCCAGTGGAAAGGTGATGCCCGGTTGCAGGATCAGGGTCTTGGTGCCGTAGTTGGCAAACGCGTTTTCCGATTCGCGGTAGGTCAGGTCCAGATCGAATTCCAGATCGCGGCCCAGCAACGCGGGTTCGGTGAACTGGATGCCGTAGACCTGTGCATCATCCGCGCCCGACGCCTGCACCGAGAATCGCTGCCCGCGCCCCAGAAAGTTGCTTTCGCGGAAGTTGATCAGCAGACCAAGCCCCGCGTTGGACGAGAACGTGCCGCCGAACGACAGCGACCCGGTGGTGGTTTCGGCCACCTCGACATCGACAATGACCTGATCGGGGTTGGTGCCTTCGCGGGCGTTCACATCGGCATTGCTGAAATAGCCAAGCGCGCGAATGCGTTCGGCAGCCTCGCGGATTTCGCGCGGGTTGAAGGGGTCGCCTTCGGCAATCCGGAATTGCCGCCGGATGACCTGGTCCAGCGTGGTGGTGTTGCCTTCGATGTCGATGCGTTCGACAAAGACGCGCGGCCCCTTGATCAGCGCATATTCCACATCCAGCGTCAGATCGCGATCATTGCGGGTGATGCGCGGCTCGACCCGGACAAAATCCAGCCCCTGCTTGATCGCCAGCTTTTCCATCAGCGCGATGTCGGATTCGATGACGCTGGGCGAATAGATGGCTCCGGTCTTGACGCGGATCGCGTCCTGAAACAGCGCCACATCGACGTCTGGCAAGTCAGAGGTGACGGGCGTTTCACCAAAACGGAACTGCTGGCCTTCCTCGATGTTGAAGGTAATGAAATACCCGTCGCGTTCCTGCGCCAATTCGGCATTCACGGCGGTGGTGCGGAAATCGACATAGCCCCGGCTAAGGTAGAAGTCGCGCAGCACCTGCTTGTCGAACTCGATCCGGTCCTCGACAAAGGTATCGCTCTTGATCAGCGCGCGCAGGATGCCGGCCTGTTTTGTTTCCAGCACCCGGCGCAGGCGGCTGTCCGAATAGACCCGGTTGCCGACAAAGCCGATCCGTTCGACCTCGGCCAGACCGCCTTCAAAGATCTCGAACACCAGATCGACGCGGTTATCCGAACGGCGGATGATCTTGGGGCTGACGCGGGCGGCGATGCGGCCTGCGGCGTTATAGGCGGCCGCGATTTCGGTGGCGTCGCGTTCGGCCTGGTTCGGGCTATAGACAAAGCGTTCGCGCGATTTGATCACTGCGCCCAGGGCGTCGTCCTTAAGGCGGCGGTTGCCCTCGATCGAGATGCGGTTGATCGTGGGATATTCCTTGACCGCAATCACCAAGGTGCGCCCCTGCGGCGTGATTTCGACGCTTTCGAACAGGCCCGAGGCGATGATGTTCTGATAGGCGGTGTTCAGTTCACCCGCCGACAGCGCCTGTCCCCGCGCGATTCCCGCAAAGCCCAGAATGGCGTTCTGTTCCACGCGCTGGTTGCCGTCGATCCGGACCTGATCAAACCGGAATTCCTGCGCCAGAACCGGCGCAGCGGCCATGCCGGAAACTGCTGAAATTGCAAGGAAAACGGCAAGACTGCGCGGGGTCAGGAATGTGCGGCGAACAGTGCGGGCGCGGCCAGGCGCGGTGATCTTGAATTGCATTGTCCCAATCCCGGTCAGACATCCCATTTGATTGTGCCTACCTTGCGGAAGACGGGTTGTCAAAACGCCAATACCACCTGTGGCCCCCATCGGCGGTTTGGGACCGTGATATTGCGTCCAAGCACCTGTGGATAAGCCGAAAACCGCTGTCAGGTCAGAGCGCTAGCGCCAGCCACGATCCCAGCGACATGGTGGCGGCAATCGCGCCCAGAAACAGGATTCGGTCCCAGTTCAGCGACAGCAAAAGGCCCAGCCCGCGTGTGCTGTTGGTAAGCGTCTGCATGATCCGACCCCCGCGGTTGAATGACTGTGCAAAGCGTTAACGCACGAATATGGCCAAAATTTGGCCGCATGCCGCGCGGTGCGCGGGATCAGGCGCAAATCACGGGCAAAACACGTCATTGAACAGCGCGAACACCATCATCGACAGGATCAACGCCAGCCCCGCCGACATCAGCACGCGGAGCACGCGGTCGGACGGCGGCTGTCCGGCCACTGCCTCATAGGCAAAGAACACCAGATGCCCGCCATCCAGGATCGGCACCGGAAACAGGTTCAGCAACCCGACCGCCGCCGACAGCACCCCGATGAAATAGATGAACTCGGTGATGCCCTGCGAGGCCATCTGCCCCGATACCTCGGCGATGCCGATGGGCCCGGACATGTTGCACGACGATATCGCGCCGGTGACCATATGCCACAGGCCCGACACCGACCCGCGCATGATCTCCCATGTTCCCGCAACCCCCGCCGCCAGCGCGTCCAGCGGGTTTGCGGCGGCTGTCGCAGGTTCGAACACCAGACCCCCGGCGATGCCAATCCGCCAGCTGGTCACGAAACCGCCATCGGGTTGCGGTTCATCCACGCGCTTTGGCACCAGCGCAAAGTCGATCACCGCGCCCGCGCGCCAGACCTGCAACAGCACCGGGCGCCCCTCGGCGCCCTCGACCGCACTGCGCAGTTCCGAGAACGCGAAAATCGGCTTGCCATCGACATGGGTGATGACATCGCCCGCTTTCATCTCGATCGCCATGGCGGCGGATTGCGGCGAAACGGCCTGGATCAGCGGCGGCGTGGGATAAGGCCCGTCCACCGTGATCTCGGCCCCGTCGCGGCGCACGGTCCAGGGCACGGTTGGCGCGGGCGGCAGATCGCGGATCGCATCATCGAGCCCGTCCAGCGACACCGGCACGCCCGCGATCGCCACCGGTTCGTCACCCGCGCGCAGGTCATGCGTCACGGGCATCGCGGCCACCGATCCGATCCGCAGCGGATTAGCCGCTTGTCCCTGAGTCATGGCGACTGCCGCAAAGATCGCAATTGCCAGGATGAAATTGAACACCGGCCCCGCCACAACGGTCGCCGCGCGCGCCCAAAGCGGCGCACCCTGCATGGTGCGGCGTTGCTGTTCCGCTGTCATCGCCTGCACTGCCGCACCGTCCGGGCCGCTGGCGGCATTGGCATCGCCCAGGAATCTCACATAGCCGCCAAAGGGCAGCAGCGCGAATTGCCACACCGTGCCGCGCCGGTCTGTGCGGCTGGCCAACACCGGACCAAAACCAAGGCTGAACACCTCGGCATGGATACCCGACCAGCGCCCGACGATGTAATGGCCGTATTCATGGATCGCCACGATCACCGACAGCGCCACAAAGAACGCCAAGAGCGTGAACAGCAGGTTGCCGAAATCCGGCAGATAGGCGAGCAAATCCAAACTTTGGGTTCCTTGTTATCGTTCCGGGTCAGCGTTGGGCATCAGGCCAGAGTGGCCTTGGCCTCATCAACCATGATCCGGGTGAGGTGGTCTATCGCCGCCACGTTATCAAGCGTGATCGGGGCAGAAAGAAGGCTGGCGTCGTTCACCATCCTGTCAAGCACGTCGGCCACCAGCCGCGCCATGTCGGGAAACGCGATCTGTCCGGCGATGAAATGATCCAGACTGCGTTCCTTGGCGGCGTTGAAGGCGGCACCCGCCAGCCCGCGCAGGTCCATCACCCAGGCCGCCAGTCGCAGCGCGGGCCAGCGCGCATGATCCGGCGCGCGAAAGGTCAGCGCGCCGATTGCGGCCAAATCCAGCCGCGCCACTGGCAGGTCGGTGCGATGCGGCCAGTGCAGCGCGTGGCCAATCGCGTGACGCATGTCATGCGGGCCGATATGCGCCATCAGCGCACCATCACGGAACCCCACCATCGCGTGGATCAGGCTTTCGGGATGCACCAACACCTCGATCTGTGACGGCGCAAAGCCGAAAAACTCGCGGGTTTCGATCAGTTCCAGCGCCTTGTTGAACATCGACGCCGAATCGATGGTGATGCGTTGCCCCATGTCCCAATTCGGATGGCTTGATGCCTCGCGGACCGTGGCGGTGGCCAGCCGTTCCAGCGGCCAATCCCGGAACGCCCCGCCCGAGGCGGTGATGATCACGCGTTCAACCGTTGCGATATCTTCGCCACGCAAGGCCTGGAACACGGCGGAATGTTCGCTGTCCACGGGTAACAGCCGCGCGTTGTGCTGCGCCGCCGTGGCCAGCATCAGGGGGCCCGCGCAGACCATGCTTTCCTTGTTGGCAAGCGCCAGTGTCGCGCCGGTCTGCAAGGCCGCCAATCCCGGTGCCAGCCCCGCCGCGCCCACAATCGCCGACATCACCCAATCGGCGGGGCGCGCGGCGGCCTCGATCAGCGCGGCTTGGCCTGCGGCCGCCGCGATCCCCGTCCCCGCCAGCGCGGCGCGCAGGTCGGGCAGGCTGGCGTCATCGGCCGTCACCGCGATTTCCGCCCGCAGCCGGATCGCATCGCGCGCCAGTTGCGCGACATTGCGCGCGCCGGTCAGGGCCACGACGCGATAGGCGTCAGGAGCGCGCGCGATCAGGTCGATGGTGGATTGCCCGATGGACCCGGTCGCGCCAAGGATGCTGATCCGCCGCATTACACCCCTCCCGGCAGGCCGACCACGGGTCCGGCCAACAGCAGCATCACCGCTGCACCCACCATGCCGTCGAAGCGGTCCATCACGCCGCCATGACCGGGGATCAGGCGCGAACTGTCCTTGACGCCCGCGCGCCGTTTCACCGCGCTTTCCGCGATGTCTCCCAACTGCGCGGCCATCGCCAGCACGACGGACAAGGGCACCAGCGCCACCCCTGCCCCAAGCGGCGCCATCGCAGCCCAGCCGACCAGTCCCGCGCCGATCCACCCGGCCACAGTGCCCGACCAGGTTTTCTTGGGGCTGACGCGCGGCCAGAATTTCGGCCCGCCGATCAGCCGCCCCGCGAAATAGCCCAGCACATCCGACGCGATCACGATCGCCACCAGCCAGATCAGCCAGCCCGCGCCGAACCCCGCCCGCAGTGCAATCAGCGACAGCCCTGCCAGCAGGATCACCGGCGCATAGCCGGTCCAGACCCGCCGCCCCTCGGTCAACGTCATCCCCCCCGCAACAACAACCGCGCCAAGCCCGCCCAGACCCCAGACCTGCGGCAGGTATGCCAGCGCCAGCGCCGCCGCACCGCCCGCAAAGGCCAGCGCAACCCCCAGCCGCACCTGCACCGGCGACAGCATCCGCACCAATTCCCAGATCATCGCGCCGCAGATCACCGCCACCAGCGCGTTGAAACCAATACCGCCGATCCACATCTCGGCCCCGCCGACCCCGATCAGCACCACGGCCGATCCCAGCCGCACCGGCAAGTCGGCCCATCGGTCAGGCAGCGTCATGGTTTTGCGCCACCATAGCGGCGGTCGCGCGTGCCGAACCGCGCCACCAGCGTGGCAAAGATTTCCTTGGTGAAATCCGGCCACAGCGTGTCGATGAATTCATATTCGGCATAGGCCGACTGCCAAAGCAGGAAATTCGAAATCCGCGCCTCGCCGGAGGTGCGGATCACCAGATCGGGGTCGGGCAGCACACAGGTATCCAGATAACGCGGCAAGGTTTCCTCATCGACATCGGCGGGGTTCAGACGGCCCGCCGCCACATCCTGCGCCAGCCGCTTGGTGGCGCGCGCCACCTCGTCACGACCACCGTAATTCAGCGCGATGGTCAGATGCACCCGGTCATTGACCCCGGTCAGGGTTTCCAATTCATCCATCAGCGCCTGCAATTTGCGGTCCAGCCGCAGCCGGTCACCGATGAACCGCACCCGCACGCCTTCTTCGAACAAGGCGCGGGCCTCGCGGGTGATGTAACGGCGGAACAGGCTCATCAGGCCCGCCACCTCGACCTGGGTGCGTTTCCAGTTTTCGGTCGAGAACGCGAAGATGGTCAGGTATTTCACCCCCAGATCGGGGCAGGCCTCGACGATTTCGCGCACACGTTTTGCGCCCGCATGATGGCCGAACAGCCGCGGACGCCCGCGCATCGTGGCCCAGCGGCCATTGCCGTCCATGATGATCGCCACATGGCGCGGCGCGCCCGCGACAGCCTTGGTTCCCAGTCGGACAATCTCGGCCATCGGGCGCTCCTCAACAGGGCTTGGCACAGGTCTTAGACCTGCATGATCTCGGCCTGTTTGCCGTCCAGCGCAGCATCCACGGATTTGATGAATTTATCGGTCAGTTCCTGCACCGAGGCTTCCCAGAATTTCTGGTCATCTTCGGACATTCCTGCCGTCTTGGCCTTCTTGATCTGGTCCATGCCGTCGCGGCGGATGTTGCGGATCGAAACGCGGGCGTGTTCGGCATATTGCGCGGCAACGCGGGTCAGATCGCGGCGGCGTTCCTCGTTCAATTCGGGGATGGGCAGCATGATGATGGTGCCGTTCAGTTGCGGATTGATCCCCAAGCCACTGGCGCGGATGGCCTTTTCGACCTTGCCGACCATCGCCTTGTCCCAGATGTTGATCGTGACCATGCGGGGTTCCGGCACGTTGACGGTGCCCAGCTGATTGATCGGCGTCATCTGGCCATAGGCATCCACCATGATCGGTTCCAACATGCCCGATGAGGCGCGCCCGGTGCGCAGCGAGGCAAACTCGGTCTTGAGGTTGGCCATCGCGCCATCCATGCGGCGTTGCAGGTCGTCGGTGTCGATCTCGATCTCGTCGGACATTGTTCTGTCTCCTTCTGCCCGTTCCGGTCCGGCCTTGCGGCGGTTCCGGTTCTTTTAGCCTCAGCCATGCACCGTTGTATAGGTGCCCTCGCCCGCAAGGATGCCGCGGAACCCGCCGGGCATGTCGAGGCTGAACACCACCAAGGGCATCTTGTTGTCGCGCGCCAGCGCGATGGCAGAGGCATCCATCACCTTGAGGTTCTGGCGCAGCACCTCGTCATAGCTCACACGGTCATAGCGTTTGGCGGCGGGGTTCGTCTTGGGATCGCTGTCATAGATGCCGTCCACCTGCTTGCCCATGAAAATTGCCTCGCAGGCCATTTCCGACGCCCGCAGCGCCGCCGCCGTGTCAGTGGTGAAATACGGGTTGCCGGTGCCGGCGGCAAAGATGCAGACGCGTTTCTTTTCAAGGTGCCGCACGGCGCGGCGGCGGATATAGGGCTCGCAGACCTGATCCATTGGGATGGCGCTGATCACGCGCGTGTAAACCCCCATCAGTTCCAGCGCGGATTGCATCGCCAGCGCGTTCATCACGGTCGCCAGCATCCCCATGTAATCCGCCGTGGTGCGTTCCATCCCCTGCGCGGACCCTTGCAAGCCCCGAAAGATATTGCCGCCGCCGATCACCATGCAGATCTCGACCCCCAGATCATGCACCGATTTCACCTCGCGCGCGATGCGCTGCACGGTGGGCGGGTGCAGGCCGAACCCCTGATCGCCCATCAGCGCCTCGCCCGAGATTTTCAGCATCACGCGGCGGAACTTGGTCTGCGGCGCGTCAGGTGCGGGCGTGTCGAGGGCGTCAAATGGCAGATCAGCAGGCATGGCGGCGTCCTTCCGGGGGCAATTTCCGCGCAAAATGAACGAAAGCAGGTCCGGGTTCAATGCGCCTCTCGCCTCGGACGGGGCTTTGCGGGTATCAGCGCGCCATGTCCTTGCGCGCCCTGATTGCCAGCCTGTCCCCCGCGGCCCCCGTTCTGATCGCGGGGCCGACCGCCAGTGGCAAATCCGCGCTGGCGATGGCGATTGCCGATGCCCAAGGCGGTGTGATCGTCAATGCCGATGCGGTGCAGGTGTTTGCCAACTGGCGCGTGCTGTCGGCGCGGCCGTCGATGGCCGACGAGGCCGCCCTGCCCCATGCGCTTTATGGCCATGTCGCGGGCGATGCGGCCTATTCAGTCGGGCACTGGCTGCGCGATCTGGCGCCATGGCTTGCAGGGCCGCAGCGTCCGATCATCGTGGGCGGCACGGGGCTGTATTTCAGCGCGCTGACTGCGGGGCTTGCCACCATCCCCGCGACGCCGCCCGATGTGCGCGCGCGGGCCGATGCCATGCCGCTGGAGGCGCTGGTGGCGGGGCTGGATGCGCCAAGCGCGGCGCGGATCGACCTGCGCAACCGCGCCCGCGTTCAACGCGCCTGGGAGGTGCGGACCGCCACAGGGCGCGGCATTGCCGATTGGCAGGCGGACACGCCCGCGCCGCTGCTGCCGCTGGCGCGCGCGCAGGCGCTGGTGGTGGATGCGCCAGTCGATTGGCTGAACGCGCGGATCGACCGGCGGTTCGCGGCCATGCTGCGTTGTGGCGCGCTGGACGAGGCGCGCGCCAACCTTGCCACATGGGACCGAGGCCATCTGTCGGCCAAGGCCATCGGCGCGCCAGATCTGATCGCGCATCTGCAAGGCCGCCTGACGCTGGACGCCGCAACAGACGCCGCCACCATCGCCACGCGGCAATTCGCCAAGCGCCAGCGCACATGGTTTCGCGCCCGGATGCGGGATTGGCGCGGGGTGGCACCGGAAACCTGAGCGGAACTTCGCAAATCCATGCCGATCGAGGGCGGGACCGGTTGTCTTTTCCACACATTTTTGGCGTGAAATCAGCAAATCAGGTTGCGTTACAATCCTTAATGCGCGATTGCGCCCCTGTGCTACGTTGCGCTGTGTTGCGCTCACAGGTCAGGTCATGCCCAATTCACAGCCTATCCGCGTCAGCACTATCGCCACCCTGTCGCGCGGGGCCACGTGGCGAATGGAATTGCAGCACAGCTATGACACCGACATGATCCTGTGGATCACCCGCGGCCAAGGGCGCGCGGTGTTGCAAGGGGTGCGGCGCGGCATCGGCACCCATAATCTGATCTGGATTCCGGCGGGCGTGGTGCTGTCGATGGATCTGGGCAAACAAGGCTCGGGCATCGCGGTTGAAATTCCGGCGGGCAGCGGATTGGGGTTTCCGGCCGACCTGATGCACCTGCGGGTGCGCGATGTGCATGCGCAGATGGAACTGACCGCGCATTTCGACGTGATGGCGCGCGAAATCCGCGAGGCGCGCGCGTTTACCGACGAGGCGTTGCGCGCCGAGGCGATGCTGGTGTCGGTCTGGTTGCGGCGGCAATTGCTGGTCACCGCACCCGATACACGCGATACCGCCGCCGAACGGCTGACCCGCGCCTATGCGGCGCTGATGGGGCGGGATTATCATCGCGGGCGCAGCATGGCCGACATGGCGCAGGATCTGGGCGTGACGCCCACGCATCTCAGCCGGGTCTGCAAGGAAGTGTCGGGCCAGACCGCCGCAGACCTGTTGACCGAACGCGTGCTGCATGCCGCGCGCGACCGGGTCGAACGCACCGACCTGCCGTTTCAGGTCATCGCCGCCGATCTGGGATTCGGGTCGGCGGCCTATTTCACCCGCTTCCTGCAAACCCACACCCGGATGTCGCCCACTGCGTTGCGCCGCGCCGCGCGGCGTTGATGTGCGTGCGATCGTTCCGGTTAAGATTTCGGGTTGCATCCTGCGGCGCGGTCGTTTCAGGTAGGGGCAATGTCGGATTCAGCATCGGGAATGTCGAATGCGCGCATTGACGGATGGGATCAACTGGTGCGCAATGCGATCATAACCGAAGGCCGCGTTGCGGGGCGCAGATTGCGCCGCGTTCAGACGGTCCGATCCGACCAACAGAGACGACACACCAAGACGACCGTTGTCACAGGGAGAACATGATGACCAACGCCCAGACCCGCCTCCACCCGGCGGCCAAGATGTATGTGCAGGAATTGCAGGAGGGCCGCCTGAGCCGCCGCGAGTTCCTGACCCGGACCACCGCGCTTGGCGTGACCACGGCGGCCGCCTATGCGCTGGCCGGTCTGGCCCGTCCGGCCGCCGCAGCAACCGCCAAGCAGGGCGGCACATTGCGGATCCAGCAAAGCGTGCTGGCGCTGAAAGACCCGCGCACCGCCGACTGGTCCGAAATCGGCAACCTGACGCGCGGCTGGCTGGAATATCTGGTCCAGTACGAGCGCGACGGGTCGTTCACGCCGATGCTGCTGGAAAGCTGGTCCATCAATGACGACGCCACCGAATACATGCTGAAGGTGCGTCCGGGCGTGAAATGGAACAACGGCGACGATTGGACCGCCGAGAACCTGGCGTGGCTCTTGACCTATTGGTGTGACAAGACCGTCGAGGCCAACTCGATGGCGGGCCGTCTGGCCGGTCTGGTCGATGCGACCACCAACAAGGCCCGCGACGGCGCGATCACCGTGGTTGACGCGATGACCGTGAAACTGACCCTGCCCTCGCCCGATATCGCCATCATCCCCGGCTTTTCAGATTATCCGGCCGCCGTCATCCACCCGTCGACCAATGTGCAGGACATTCTGGCGACACCCATCGGCACCGGGGCCTATCTGCCCGAAAGCTTTGAAGTCGGCGTCAAGGCCGTGCTGGTCAAGAACACCAAGCACACCTATTGGGGCGCAGGCGCGACACTGGACCGGATCGAGTTCATCGACTACGGCACCGACCCCGCGTCGTGGGTTGCCGCCGTCGATTCCGGCGAAGTGGACATGCTGTACCAGAACATCAACGAATTCATCGAAATCGTTGATAACATTGGCTGGACCAAGTCCGAGGTCGTGACCGGCTCGACCATCGTTGCCCGGTTCAACCAGGTCACGCAGGTCGAGGGCAAGGCCCCCTTTGCCGACGTCAAGGCACGTCGGGCGCTGAGCCAGGCGGTGGACAATGCCGTGGTGCTGGAACTGGGCTATAACGGTCTGGGCGTGCAGGCCGACAACCACCATGTCGCCCCGGTGCACCCGGAATATGCCGATATCGGTCGTCCGAAGTTTGACCCCAAGGGCGCGGTTGCGCTGCTTACCGAAGCGGGCATGGCGGATTACGAGTTCGAGCTGACCACGCTGGACGACGGGTTCACCAAGAACTCGGGCGACGCCATCGCAGCACAGATCCGCGACGCCGGCATCAAAATCAAGCGCACGGTGCTGCCGGGTGCGACGTTCTGGAACGACTGGACCAAATACACCTTCTCGATCACCGAATGGAACCACCGCCCGCTGGGTGTGCAGGTATTGGCGCTTGCCTATCGGTCGAACGAGCCGTGGAACGAGTCGGCCTTCACCAATGCCGCCTTTGACGCCAAGCTGGCCGAGGCGATGTCGATCGCCGATGCCGACAAGCGTCGGGTCGTCATGGCCGACATCGAAAAGATCCTGCAGGACGAGGCCGTGTTCATCCAGCCCTACTGGCGGTCGCTGTATCGTCACCACAAGCCCGAGGTCGTCGGCGCAGAGATGCACCCCGCGTTTGAAATCCACGTCCACAAGCTGGGCCTGACCGCCTGATCTGACGGACCGAACGTGCCCCCCGGTGTGATGCCGGGGGGTGCCCCTGATTAATGGCCTGCTGGGCCACGCCCGTTCGCTGCATTTGCACCGGGACACCACAGGGATGCCCATGGCCTTTTTCATCCTGCGCCGCCTGGCCGTCATGATCCTGACCGCGCTGTGTCTGACAGCTGTGGTCTTCGCGCTGACCAACCTGCCGCCCAATCTGGAAAAGCTGGCCAAGTCGCAGGGCGACATGCGCATGTCCGACGCGGATGTGGTGCGGTGGCTGGACAATCGCGGCTATAACCGCCCGACCCTTGAAAAATACGGCGAATGGCTGGGGGTGCTGCCCGGCTATGTGATCGACGGCACGGACGGGCAGTTGCGCGGCAAATGCATCCCGCCCGGCGCGCCTGCCGACGGCGCGCCCCGGTTCTGCGGCATCCTGCAAGGCGACTGGGGCTATTCCAGCCGGTTCCGGCAGGATGTGGGGTCCGTCCTGACCACACGGCTGGCGCTGACCGGGCAGTTGATGCTGTGGGTGCTGATCGTGATGGTGCCCACCGCGCTGGTGGTGGGGATCATGGCGGGCATGCGCGAGGGATCGAAACTGGATCGCGGCCTGTCCACCTTTTCCATCGTGACCACCTCGACCCCGGAATATGTGTCAGGCGTGGTGTTCATCGCGATCTTTGCGTCTTCCGCCGTCGGGCTGAAATGGTTCAACGGATCGTCGCGGTCGGCGATGGAACAGATCACGTTTGAGAACTTCACCCTGCCGGTGATGACCATCGCGCTGTATGGGGTGGGCTATATCGCGCGGATGACACGCGCCAGCATGGCCGAGGTGATGACCGCGCAATATATCCGCACCGCGCGGCTGAAGGGCGTGTCATTCCGCCAGATCGTGCTGCGCCACGCGCTGCGCAACGCGCTGATTGCGCCGTTCACGGTGATCATGTTGCAGTTTCCCTGGCTGTTGAACGGCGTCGTGATTGTAGAAACCCTGTTTCAATACAAGGGTTTCGGATCGGCGCTGGTCGAGGCGGCGGGGTCCAACGACATTGAATTGCTGTTGGGCGCCTCGGTGGTGTCGGTGTTCGTGGTGCTGATCACGCAGCTGATTTCCGACATCGGCTATGTCTTTCTGAACCCCCGTATCAGCGTGAATTGAGGTCAGGATGGAACCGCTTTCCACGTTCGAGATCATCGGCATGTGCCTGTGGCAGTTGGGCCCGGTCTGGGTGGCACTGGTGCTGACCTTTGTGCTGTCGATCCGGTTCAAGCGGCGGCTGGGATTGTATGGCAAGCTGTTCGACAACCCGGTCGGCATGGTGGGCTTTGCGCTGGTGATGTTCTGGGTCTATGCGGCGGTGTTTGCGGGCGGGTTCGGCTGGATGGTCACGCATGACACGCTGTCGCAGTTTTCCGGCATGAAGAACAAGCTGCCCGGCACGCCTTTGGTGGGCGCCGGACCGGACGCCTATCCGTATTTCCTGCTGGGGGGCGACAACCTTGCCCGCGACGTCTGGAGCCGGATGTTGGTCGGGTCCTGGGAGGTGATCAAGATCGCGCCCTTTGCGACGCTGTTCGCCTTTATGGTCGGCATCACGCTGGGGCTGCCAGCCGGGTATTATGGCGGCAAGCTGGACCTGGTGCTGTCGTTTCTGGCGAACCTGATCCTGGCCTTTCCGGTGATCTTGCTGTTTTACCTGCTGGTCACGCCCGAAATCGTCGAAACCGGCATCCCGACCTATATGGCGGCGGTGTTGTTCCTGTTCCCGATCATCTTTGCCGTCGTGCTGATCAATTCGCGCTTCCACATTCAGCCCGCAACGCGGAACCTGTATGTGGCCATCGCGGCGGTTGTGGGCGGCTGGCTGTATCTGGGCATCGCCTGGGACGCCGATCCCCTTGGCATCATCAGCTTTCCGGCCAATCTCTTGGTGGTGTTCGTGTCGGTGGTGTTCGTCAACGCGCCGTCGGTGTTTCGGATCGTGCGTGGGTTGACGATGGACATCAAGACCCGCGATTACGTGGCCGCCGCCCAGACCCGTGGCGAGGCGGCGTGGTATGTGATGCTGTGGGAAATCCTGCCCAATGTGCGCGGACCGTTGATCGTCGATTTCTGTTTGCGCATCGGATACACCACGATCCTGTTGGGAACGCTGGGGTTCTTCGGGTTGGGCCTGTCGCCCGAAAGCCCGGATTGGGGATCGACGATCAACGAAGGCCGCAAGCTGTTGTCGAGCTATCTGCACCCGGCGCTGGCACCGGCCTTTGCGCTGCTAAGCCTCGTGTTGGGGCTGAACCTGCTGGCGGACGGGTTGCGCGAAGAAAGCCTGAAGGACTGAGATTGCGGAGAGGTTTGGGGGGCCAGCCCCCCAAGCCCCCCGGAGTATTTGCAGCAAAATGAATGGGAACGGGGGCAAGGCCATGGCCAAGGATGCATATGACGGGCCGATCCTCGAGATCGAAAAGCTGTCGATCTCGTTCTTTACCCGGCTGCGGGAAATTCCGGCAGTGATGGATTTTTCGGTCACGGTCCAGCCCGGCGAGGCGGTGGGGCTGGTGGGCGAGTCTGGTTGCGGCAAGTCCACCGTGGCCTTGGGCATCATGCAGGACATGGGCCGCAACGGGCGCATTACCGGCGGGACGGTGAAATTCAAGGGCCGCGATATGGCCACGCTGAGCCCGGATGAATTGCGCGCCATTCGCGGCAACGAGATCGCGATGATCTATCAGGAACCGATGGCGTCCTTGAACCCGGCGATGCGGATCGGGCAGCAGTTGATGGAAGTGCCGATGCTGCACGAGGGCGTGTCTGCCACCGAGGCACGGGCGCGCGCGTTGCAGGTGGTGGCAGATGTGAAACTGCCCGACCCTGAACGCATCCTGCGCGCCTATCCGCATCAGTTGTCGGGCGGCCAGCAGCAGCGCATCGTGATCGCCATGGCGCTGATGTCAAAGCCCGCGCTGTTGATTTTGGACGAGCCGACCACGGCGCTGGATGTGACTGTCGAGGCGGCGATTGTCGAATTGGTGCGCGATCTGGGCAAAAAATACGGCACGTCTATGCTGTTCATCAGCCATAATCTGGGGTTGGTGCTGGAAACCTGCGACCGCATCTGCGTGATGTATTCCGGCGAGGCGGTGGAACGCGGTGCGGTGCGTGATGTGTTTGATACCATGCGCCATCCCTATACGCAGGCGCTGTTCCGGTCGATCCCGGTGCCGGGGGCGGATAAAACCTCGCGCCCGCTGAAGGCGATCCCCGGCAATTTCCCCCTGCCCCATGAACGCCCGCAGGGCTGCAATTTCGGGCCGCGCTGCGATTATTTCCGCCCCGGCCTCTGCGATGCCGCCGATGTGGCGATGCAGCCGGTGGAGGCGGACGGCCTGCATGTGACGCGCTGTTTGCGCCATGCCGAGATCGACTGGGCCGCGCCGGTGGCCGCGTCGGATGTCCGCGCGCGGACTGCAATCGGTCCCGTGGTGCTGAAGGTCGATGACCTGCGCAAATACTATGAGGTCGCGGGCAATGCGCTGTTTGGCGGGGCGAAGCGCGTGGTGAAAGCCAACGAGACGATCAGCTTTGAGGCCCGCGAAAGCGAGACGCTGGCGATTGTGGGTGAATCTGGTTGCGGCAAGTCCACGCTGGCCAAGGTGCTGATGGGGCTGGAAACCGCCAGTTCCGGCAGGATCCTGTTGGATGGCGCGGAAATCCAGTCCACGCCGATTGCGGAACGGTCCACGCAGACGGTGGCCGATGTGCAGATGGTGTTCCAGAACCCGTTCGACACGCTGAACCCGTCGATGACGGTGGGCCGCCAGATCATCCGTGCGTTGGAGGTGTTCGGCGTGGGCGCGGATGACGCCGCGCGGCGCGAGCGGATGCTGAACCTGCTGGATCTGGTGAAACTGCCACGCCAGTTTGCCGAGAGGATGCCGCGGCAATTGTCCGGCGGGCAGAAGCAGCGCGTGGGGATCGCGCGCGCCTTTGCCGGGGGCGCGCGGATCGTGGTGGCGGATGAACCGGTGTCGGCGCTGGACGTCAGCGTGCAGGCCGCTGTGACCGATCTGTTGATGGATATCCAGCGCCGCGAAAAGACCACGCTGTTGTTCATCAGCCATGACCTGTCGATCGTGCGTTACCTGTCGGACCGGGTGATGGTGATGTATCTGGGCCATGTCGTCGAAATCGGCAGCACCGATCAGGTGTTCAGCCCGCCCTATCACCCCTATACCGAGGCGCTGCTGTCCGCCGTGCCCATCGCCGATACCAAGGTCGAGAAAACCCACATCGTGCTGGAAGGCGACATTCCGTCGGCGATGAACCCGCCATCCGGCTGCCCGTTCCAGACCCGCTGCCGCTGGAAATCGCAGGTGCCGGGCAACCTGTGCGAAACCGAGGTGCCAGTGGCGCGCGATCTGGCCCCCGGCCATCAGATCAAGTGCCATCTGGCGGATGACGTGTTGCAGCGAATGGAGCCGGTGATCAAGATCGCGGCCGAGTAGTCGCGTCACGCAAAGTGCGGCCGAATAGCCGCGCCAGTTGCGACAGGTTTTGTCGGAAACGCGCTTGCCACCTGCCCGCGCTGGCGGGACTGTAGGGCAAAACCCCTGAAGCCGGAGTCTGTCTCATGAAAACCACCACCCGCGTTGTCGTCATCGGGGGCGGCGTTGTCGGCTGTTCCGTGCTGTATCACCTGACCAAGCTGGGCTGGTCGGATGTGATGCTGATCGAGCGGTCGGAACTGACCTCGGGCAGCACATGGCACGCGGCGGGCGGGTTTCACACGCTGAACGGCGATACCAATATGGCGGCGTTGCAGGGCTATACCATCCGGCTGTACAAGGAGCTGGAGGCCATTACAGGGATGTCCTGCGGGTTGCACCATGTGGGCGGCATCACCTTGGCCGATACGCAGGCGCGGTTCGAACAGTTGCAGGCGGAACGCGCCAAACACCGCTATATGGGGCTTGATACCGAGATATTGGGGCCTGCGGACATCGCCAAGCTGACCGATGGCATGGTCAACCTCGAAGGCATCATCGGCGCGCTGTATGATCCGCTGGATGGGCATCTGGACCCGTCAGGGACCACGCACGCCTATGCGAAAGCCGCGCGGATGGGTGGGGCCGAGATCGTGCTCCACACCCGCGTGTTGGAAACCAACCCGCGCGCCGACGGCACATGGGACGTGGTGACCGACAAGGGCACTGTGCATGCCGAACATGTGGTGAATGCGGCGGGCCTTTGGGCGCGCGAGGTGGGCGCGATGGCGGGCATCTATCTGCCGCTGTTGCCGATGGCGCATCAGTATCTGGTCACGGATGACATCCCGGAAATCATGAATTTCCTCAACACCGGCCGCGAGTTTCCCCATGTGATGGACCCCGGCGGCGAAAGCTATCTGCGGCAGGAAGGGCGGGGCCTTTGCATCGGGTTCTACGAAAAACCCTGCGAGCCCTGGGCGCTGGACGGCACGCCGTGGAAATTCGGCCATGAGTTGCTGAACGAGAACTGGGACAAGATCGAGGATTCCGTGGCCTTTGCCTATCGCCGGTTCCCGGTGCTGGAACGCTCGGGCGTCAAGCGGGTCATTCACGGCCCGTTCACCTTTGCCCCCGATGGCAACCCGCTGATCGGGCCGGTGCCGGGGCTGCGCAATTACTGGTCGGCTTGCGCGGTGATGGCCGGGTTCAGCCAGGGCGGCGGCATGGGGCTGGCGCTGGCGCAATGGATGATCCATGGCGAGGTGGAACGCGACCCGCGCGGGTTCGACGTGGCGCGCTTTGGCGATTGGACCACGCCGGGCTATACCGTGCCCAAGGTGATCGAAAACTATCAGATGCGGTTTTCCGTCAGCTATCCGAACGAGGAACGGCCCGCTGCGCGCCCGTTCCGCACCACGCCGATGTATGACACGTTCGACGCCATGGGCGCGGTCTGGGGTCAGCAATACGGGCTGGAAGTGGCGAATTACTTCGCTGTCGGCGATGAGCCGCGTTACGAGGAACCGACCTTCCGCCGCTCGAACGCCTTTGCGGCCACCGCGCGCGAGGTGGCGGCGGTGCGCGGCGCCGTTGGCATCAACGAATTGCAGAATTTCGGCAAATATCTGGTGACGGGGCCGAATGCGCGGGCCTGGCTGGACCGGATCATGGCGGGGCGCATCCCCGCGCCGGGGCGGCTGGCGTTGAACCCGATGCTGGCCCCGTCGGGCCGGATCATCGGTGATTTCACCGTGTCCTGTCTGAACGACCAGTCGTTCCAACTGACTGCCAGCTATGGCGCGCAGGGCATGCACATGCGCTGGTTCGAGAGCCACGAGGCGGCGGGTGTGCGCGTTGAAAACGTGTCCGACAGCCTGACCGGGTTCCAGATCGCGGGGCCACGCGCGCGCGACGTCTTGCAGGCCTGCACCCGCACCGACATATCCGATCTGGGCTTCATGCAAATCCGCAAGATGACCGTGGGCATGGCCGATTGTCTGGTGCAGCGTGTCAGCTACACCGGCGACCTGGGCTATGAAATCTTTTGCGACCCGATGGTGCAGCGGCAGTTGTGGCAGACGCTGACGGCGGCGGGTCAGCCGCATGGCATGGCCCCCTTCGGGATGCGGGCGATGATGTCCTTGCGGCTGGACAAGTTCTTTGGGTCATGGGGGCGCGAGTTCAGCCCGGATTACACGCCTGCGGAAACCGGGCTGGACCGGTTCATCGCGTGGAAGAAGAACAGCGATTTCATCGGGCGGGCGGCGGCCGAGGCGGAACGCGCCACCGGCCCTGCACGCCGTCTGCTGACCTTTGCGGTTGATGCGCAGGACGCCGATGTGGTGGCTTATGAACCGATCTGGATCGGGGATCAGGTCGTGGGGTTCTGCACCTCGGGCGGTTACGCGCATCACAGCGCGACGTCGGTCGCCTTTGGCTTTGTGCCCACGGAGAAGATCACCGATGACCTGACGGTCGAGATCGAGATCCTCGGCGAACGCCGCGCGGCGCGGCGGATCGTGACACCGCTGTTTGACGCGGATGGTGCGCGGATGCGCGCCAGTTTCGCCTGAACAACGTGATCCCGGTTGCGATACTGCTGCCTGCGGCGGGGGCGTCGTCGCGGATGCGCGGCGCGGACAAGCTGCTGGAAGATGTCGCAGGCCAGCCTTGCCTGCGGGTCATGGCGCAACGCGCGCTGGTGGTGACGCCGGTGGTGATCGTCACCCTGCCCGGCCCCGATCATCCGCGCGCCTGCGCGCTGGATGGTCTGGCGGTGACGCGGGTGATGGTGCCGGATGCGGACCTCGGCATGTCGCGGTCATTGGTGGCGGGGGCGGCGGCAGTGCCGCCGGATCACGCGCTGATGGTGCTGCCCGCCGATATGCCGGGGATCACGGCGGCCAGCATGGCCGCCATCAGGACGGAACAGGACGGCAAAGCCGTCCTGCGCGGTGCCACGGCGGATGGCCGTCCCGGCCATCCGATCCTGTTCCCGGCGCATCTGCTGCCGCGCTTTGCGCGGCTGAACGGGGATCGGGGCGCAGCCCCGATCCTGTTGCAGCCTGATGTTACCACGCGGCTGATCGCCCTGCCGGGCGATCAGGCCACGCTTGACCTGGACACGCCCGAGGACTGGGCGGCGTTCCGCGCCCGCACTTAGCCTACGAGCAGGCAGGCTTCATGCGCGCGCAGCGTCGGACGCGCCGCCGGATAGGTCACCTGACCGCCGAACACGACCAGTTCCGGGAACAGCTCGGCAATCTCGGCGCGCTGGTCGCAGTCGAACCCCTTCAGCGCCAGTTCACCGGGCTGGAAACTTTCGGACCACGCGCCGTCGCCGCAGATGATCTCGTGGCGGTCGAACAGGATATGCACATAGGTCACATCCGCCGCCGCCTGCGACACGCCCGGCAGGCCCGTCAGGTTGACGGCGGCTGCCAGCACCTCATCCTCGCCGAACCACAGCTGCGTGCGGGCGGAGGCCACCAGCATCCGGTGCTGCGGTGACACGGTCAGCGCGCGTTCGGGCAGGTTCGGGCCCAGCGAACCGGGCTGGAACGTGACAGGAGCCAGATGCGGACGCGCCGTGGTTTCGGCCTGCGTCAGCCGCCGCGCGCCGACCCAGCGGACCGCCTGCAACCCGTTGTCGCGCGTCAGCACCAGATCGCCCGCCTTGATGTCTGCCGCGCGCACCTCGCCACGCGGGGTCTTGATCCGGGTGTCAGCGGTAAAGCACGGCACATAGTTCTCGATCTCGCTGAAGCTCATCTGATCGACAGTGACGCCCGCGCTGTCGCGGAAGAACACCGTGCCGGCCTGCGGGTCGCCGATGTCAAACTCGACATACAGCGATCCGCCCGGTAGCGCGGCCCCGGTCATGTCCAACGTATCGTTGTCGTCGCCGCCATTGCCACCATCAACGGTGTCGCCCGCGCCACCGAAAATCGTGTCGGCGTCGTCGCCGCCCGCGATGCTGTCCGCGCCTGCCCCGCCGGTCAGCGTATCGGCCCCGGTTCCGCCCAGCAGCGTGTCTGCGCCATCGCCGCCGGACAGGCTGTCGGCCCCGGCCCCGCCGGACAGCAGGTTGTTCTGGCTGTCGCCAAGAATGGTGTCGTTGCCGCCGCCGGTCGTGATGTTCTCGACCGCTGTATAGACCTGCGTTCCGATCGTGCCGTCGGCAACGTTGCCGGTCGTCATGTTGACGGTCAGATTGCGGTCATCGGCGGGCAACAGTTCGAGCGTGTCGATGCCATCGCCGCCATCGATGTTGTCGTTGCCGTTGAAGGCACCGCCGACGCGGATGGTGTCATTGCCCAGACCGCCGATCAACAGGTTCGGCCTGTCGTTGATGTCGTTGCCATCCGTAATCAGCAGGTCGTCGCCATCACCACCATCAAGCGTGTCGCGCCCGTCGCCGCCGTTCAGCGTATCATTGTTGGCCCCGCCCCAAAGCTCGTCATCGCCAGCGCCGCCTGTCAGCGAATCGTTCCCTGCGTCACCGGTGACGATGTCGTTGCCCAGCCCCGCGTTCACGGTATCGTCGCCATCATTGGCGTTGATGGTGTCGTTCAGACCGTCAGTGCCGTCGATCTGATCCCCGGCAAGGTCGGTAAAGCCGACGTCCATCAGCTCGGCCGTCGCGGCGCCATCGACCGGACCGGCCGAGGGCATCCCAAGCGATTCCAGCCAGGCAATCTGATTGGTCGCGGGCGGCTGCACACCTGCCAGCGTGACCGATGTACCATCCGGGAAGGTCAAGACCGTATCGCCCGACCCATCGCCGACCGTATCGCTGACCGTCACATCCCAGGCGTTGATGGCAAAGCCACCCAGATCGGTCATGCCAGCGACGTTGATCTGGTCGCGCGGCGAGAAGGTGCCGTTGCCGTTGTCAATCGGGGCTTCGAACCCGGTGATCGTGTCATCGCCGCGCCCATTGTCCAGGACGATGACATCAACCGCCAAATCTGCCGCGCCGATATCAAAGCGGTCGTTGCCCGCGCCACCTGCGACGGTATCAGCCCCCGCGCCGGTCGCCACGTTCAGCGGTCCGGTGGCCAGCGCGCCCTGCACCGCGTCGGCAGCATCGGTCAGCACCAGGTTTTCAACCTGGGAAAACGTGACCTGATCGCCAGAGACAGTTCCCGTCAGGGTGCCGGCCTCGGTCCCGACAAGGGCGACGGTCACGCCTTCGTTGGTGATGGCCGACGCATCCAGCGTGTCGCCCAGCGTCTCGCCAGCCTCGCCAGCGGTCAGGGCATCATTGCCAAAGCCGTTTTCCAGCACGACAAGATCGTCGCCGTCGCCGCCGGTCACGAAATCATTGCCGGTGCCGCCCAACAGCGTGTCGTTGCCGGGGTCGCCTTGCAGGTTGTCGTTGCCCGCGCCGCCCACCATGCTGTCATTGCCGGTGTAACCCCAGAGCGTGTCATTGCCGGTGCCGCCCAGGATGGTGTCATCGCCCGCGCCGGACCCCAGATACATGCCCTGCGTGGTGGCCGTCGCGTCCATCAGGTCATTGGTCGCGGTGAAGGTATCCAGATTGATCCGTTCGATTTCCGAGAAGGTGATGGTGCTGCCATCGGCCGTGATCGTGCCTGTCTCGTTCGCGGACACGATGACCGTGACCGGGCCGGTGCTGTCGACGTCGATCCAGTCGCGCGCACCGTTCTCGTCGGCCTCGCCGCCGATGATGGTGTCGTCGCCCTGACCGCCATCGACATGGAACGCGTCGTCGCCATCGCCGCCTTCCAGCAGGTCATTGCCGATGCTGCCGATCAGGTTGTCGTCGCCCGTGCCGCCCTGCAACGTGTCGTTGCCGCCGCCGCCATTCAGCACGTCATCGCCTGCGCCGCCGTCGACAAGGTCAGCGCCAGCAAAGCTGGAAATCGTGTCGTTGCCATCATTGCCGAAAATGGTGTCGTTGACCCCGTCGGCCCCGTCCACCGCATCGCCTTGCGCATCGACAAAGCCGGTGGTGATGGCATCGTTCCCGGCGGTGCCGTCCACCGGGCCGGGAAGGCCCAAGGCGTTCAGCGCGGCGGGCGAATTGATCGCCAGCGGATCGACCCCGATCAGGGTCAGCGTCTCGCCTCCGGGGAACAACAGCCGCGCATTGCCCGCACCGTCGTCAATCACGAACACGTCAAAGAGGTTGACAGGTGTCACCCCGTCCGAGGTCAGGCCCGACACATCCAGCCGGTCCTGCCCGGTGAACGTGCCGTCGCCATTGTCGATGGGGGCGGCAAAGCCGGTGATGGTGTCGGCGCCATCGCCGTCGGCCAGCACAACCACATCAACCGCACCATCGCCCGCGCCGATGTCGAACGTGTCATCGCCCACACCGCCCGCGACAGTGTCCGCGCCGGTTCCGGTGGTGACCGTGTCATTGGCGCTCGACCCGATCACGCTGTCCGCGCCCACACCGGTGGACACGATCATCGGGGCTGTTGCTGCGCCGCCATCAATGGTGTCATCACCATCGCCGGTGGCGATACGCTCGATTTCGGTAAATGTGATGTCGGTGCCTGCGTCCGCATCAAGCCCGCCGACAGTCCCGGATTCCGGGTTCGTGCCCAAGGTAACGGTCACAGCATCGGTCACGTCGGACAGGTCCAGCAGGTCGCCCGCATCGCCGTTGGTGGCGTCATCGGGGTTGCCGTCGGTTCCGTCGGTTCCGCCGTCGATGGTGAAGGCGGCATCGGCCACCGGATCGGTCCAGTCGATGCCGAAGAAGTCGTCGCCCGACCCGCCCATGGCCGTTTCAGCCCCGTTCAGCAGGATCACGTCATCCCCGGCCCCGCCGGTATAGGCGTCGGTGCCCGTGCCGCCCACCAGCGTATCCGCGCCGATGCCGCCATCCAGCAGGTCATCGTCGCCATTGCCGGTCAGGTAATCGTCGCCCGACCCACCTGACAGTGTGTCATTGCCAAGACCGCCCGCAACAAAGTCGTTGTCATCCCCGGCGAGGATACTGTCGTTCCCGGCATCGCCGTTGATGTTGTCGTTGCCGCCAAAGCCATAGATCGTGTCGTCGCCCGTGGTGATCGCGTCACCGTCGCCATCGATAAAGCCAAGACCGATGAACTCGGCACCAGAGGTGCCTTCCACCGGCCCCGGAATCCCCATGGCGTTCAGTGCCAGCGGCTCATTGACGGCGGCCGGGCTGACGCCGATCAGCGTCAGACTTTCGCCATTCGGGAAGGTCAGGACCGCGTTGCCCGCGCCGTCATCGGCGACGGTGACATCGGCGGTATTGACCGGATTGCCAAGCGCATCGGTCAGGCCCGACACATCCAGCCGGTCCTGCCCGGTAAACGTGCCATCGCCGTTGTCGGTGGGGGCTGCAAAGCCCGCGACCGTGTCCGCACCGCCGCCATCCGCCAGAACCACCGTGTCGATGCCCGCCCCAAGGATGATGTTTTCGATCTCGGAGAAGGTCGCGGTCGACCCGCCGCTGGTGATCGTGCCGCTGCCGGCGGTGGCGCTGGTCAGATCGACGGTTGTCGCCGCAGTGACGGACGAGAGGTCGAGCGTGTCGCCAAGCATCTCGCCGGTTTCGCCGCCGGTGATGGTGTCCGCGCCATGCCCATCCGTCAGCACAAACCGGTCATCGCCATCGCCACCGGTCAGGCTGTCATTGCCGGTGCCGCCGTCGATGGTGTCATTGCCGTCGCTGCCCGCGATGGTATCCGCCCCGGCATCGCCTGCCAGCACGTCATTACCGGTGTTGCCGTCGATGCTGTCGTTGTCATCGCCGCCCGCGACGCTGTCGTCATTCGCGCCCCCCGACAGCGAGTCGCCGCCGGCGCCGCCCAGCAGCGTGTCATTGCCTTCTTCGCCGCCCAGAGTGTCCGCGCCGCCGCCGCCCACCAGGCTGTCATTGTCGGTGCCGCCAAACAACGTGTCCGCGCCATCGCCGCCGACAAAGGTATCGTTGCCCTGCCCGTTCGCAACGCCCAGTTCGTCGTCGATCACATCGTTGCCGGTGCCGCCGGTGACACTGTCATCGCCGCCGCGGGTCTGGATATAGGTATAGCCGTCGTTCAGCGTCGCATCGACCACGTCATCCTGATTGGTCAGGATCAGCTGTTCGATTTCCGAGAAGTTGATGACGTCGCCCGTCACTTGATCGGTGATCGTGCCCGCACCGGGGGCGGTGAACACCACCGTCACCGGGTTGGTCAGCGCCGTCAGGTCGATGGTGTCGTAATCGTTGTCACCATCCACGCTGTCATTGCCGAACGCGTCCCGCAGAAAGAACGTGTCATTGCCGATGCCGCCTTGCAGCGTGTCATCGCCCTGCCCGCCGGTGATCTGGTCATTGCCGCTATTGCCGTCGATCATCACGCCTTGCGTGGTGGCCGAGGCGTCGATGGTGTCATCGACCGTCGTCAGATCGAATGCCTCGATCTCGATGAACTGGAAGGTATTGGTGCCGAACACCCCGCTGCCCGCGCCATTGCCGGACAGGGTCAGGTCGATGCCGGTGGTGCCGCTGGCAAGGGAAAAATCGACTATGTCATAGCCGATACCGCCTTCGATCGTGTCGCCAAGATTGTCGTTCTCGACGTTGAACGAATCGTCGCCAGCACCGCCCAGCAACGTGTTCGCACCGTCCTCGCCATCAAGCGTATCAGCGCCGTCGCCGCCGGTCAGGCTGTCGTTGCCGCCGCCGCCGCGCAGGCTGTCATTCCCGTCGCCACCATTGATGACGTCATTGCCGCCGTTGCCATCCAGCGTGTCATCGCCCAACCCGCCGTTCAGCGTGTCGTTGCCGCTGCCTGCGACCACGGCATCGCCGACCGTGCCGCCCTGATACAGGATGCTGGTCGTATCGCCGGACCAATCCCAGGATGGGGTGTTCTCGCCCGCGCGGATTTCCTCGATCCCAGTGAAATCGACGATGTTCGACCCGGTGAACCCGGTCTGGTCGATAATGTCATAGCCATCGCCGCCCGCGATGGTGTCGGTGCCGTAATTCGCCACCCCGGTCGCACGGAATATGTCATTGCCTTGGCCGCCCGACAGGCTGTCGTTGCCCTGACCGCCAATGATCAGGTCATTGCCCGCGTTGCCGTCGATATCGACACCAACAGTGGTGGCCGAGGCATCAACGGTATCGTCATAGCTGGTCAGGCCCAGCTCTTCGACCTGGGTAAAGGCAAAGCTGTTAATGCCAAACGTGCCGTTTCCGGCCTCGTTGCCGGTAAAGGTCAGGTCAACGCCATCGGTGGTGGCAAAGGATTCGAAATCAATGCGGTCGCGGTCGTCGCCGCCTTCGCCGCCGATGACCGTGTCACCCAGATGGTCGTCGAACACCCGGAACGTATCCGCGCCGTCGCCACCATCCAGCGTGTTATTGCCGAAATAGCCGTCGAACACGTCATTGCCCGCGCCGCCGATCAGGCTGTCTGACGCCGCGCCGCCAATCATCAGGTCATTGCCCGCGCCGCCGTCCAGCGTGTTGAAGCCCTGCCCGCCTGACAGCGTGTCGTCGCCATCCAGACCGAAGACGGTCATGTCGGCGGTGTTTGACCCGCCCACGATCGAATCGCCATATTGCGTGCCGGTGATCTGTTCGATCTGGGTGAAGCTGCCCGTGGTGCCCGCATCACCGCGTGCGGCATAGGTGCCCTGTTCCGCGCCGGTAAAGGTGACATTGAACCCTTGGGTGGTGGCGAAATTGCCAAAGGTGATGCCATCCTGATCGGTGCCGCCCTCGCCGCCCACGATGCTGTCGAAATCATGGTCATCGGTGATCAGGAATCGGTCCGCGCCGTCGCCGCCCGACAGCGTATCGCTGCCGACGCCGCCCGCAAGCGTGTCATCGCCCGCCTCGCCGAACAGCTGGTCATTCTCGCCGCCGCCGATGATGTAATCCGTGCCCGCGCCGCCATAGACCGTGTCATCGCCGCCAGAGTCGGCGTTGTAGGTGCCAAAGCTGTCGTTGCCGTCACCCAAGACGATGCTGTCATTGCCCAGCCCGCCGAAAACGGTGTCATCACCACCACCCGCGAGGATCGTGTCATTGCCATCGCCGCCGTCGATGCTGTCGGCCCCATGGGCATAGGTGACTGTGGACCCGTCCACCGGGTTGCCCAGGTATTGTAACGGCTCGTTCGTAGCCACGTCATTGACGACCCAGTTAGTGCCGACATACGTGCTTATCCAAGAGGTCACTCCAGCCGGAACGGTGCCAAGGGAGACCAGTTGACCAGCGTCGTTGATATAATGTATCCGAACGGTTTCGTCGCTGGCGTTAGTAAAGTTAAATGTCATTGCCGACCCAGCCGGGCCGCTGGCATGCGCCTCGGGGTTGAAGGTCGTGGTCATCCCATCGCCTTCGATCACGTCGGCCCCGGTGCCGCCAAGGATCGTGTCGTTGCCCACGCCGCCATAAAGGCTGTCATCACCGCCGCGCCCGTCGATGCTGTCGTTGCCCGCGCCGCCATCCAGCACCGAGGTAAAGAAATCCGGCCCCGGCACGCCCTCGCCGTCGGACCCGATCAACGTGTCGTTGAAATTCGACCCGATCACGCCATCAACGGCAAAGCCCGTATCGCCCGCCGCCGTGCCGCCCGCGGCGATCAGGTTGGACCCGGAAATTTCGACGGATACGCCCGCGTTGCTGTCGGCGTAATCCGCAATGTCGAGCCCGGTGCCGCCGTTCAGGCTGTCCGCGCCCACGCCGCCCACCAGCGTGTCATCGCCCACAGTCCCAAACAGCGTATCATCGCCTGCGCCGCCAAGGATGACATCATCGCCGCCCGCAGTCGGGGCCACGCCCGTGACCGTGATGGTGTCGATCTGAAGGTCCGAAGAGGCTGTGCCGGTCGAGGTCGGGTTGGTGAACCGCAGCGTCACTGTCGGCGTATAGGCCGTGAACGGCACCGTGATGATCTGGTTGGTGGTGCCGTTGGTGATGACCTGCGTCTGCGTGGCGATGACGTTGCCGCCGCCGTCCACAACTTCAACCAGCAGCGTGTGGTTAAAGTTGCCAGCCCCCGTCTCGGACGCGCTGACCGACAGCGAATAGGGCAAACCCTGCTGCACCGTGATGACCTGCGACACGACGCCGCCTGCCACCGATTCGGATGCGTTGAACGCCATCTGGCTGCTGTAGACAAAGGTCGATCCGGCGCCGCCCACGGTCCAGTTCGCGGACCCTGCGTCAAAGCCGCCGTTCAGAACGGTTGCGTTGGCGGCTGTTTCGTTGTCGCCATACAGGATGTCGTTGTCGTTGCCGCCGTCGATGATATCATCGCCCAGCCCGCCGGTGAGCGTATCCGTGCCTGCGCCACCCGTCAGGGTGTCGTTGTCTTCTTCGCCATTGACGAAATCATTGCCGTCGCCGCCGATCAGGCTGTCGTTGCCCAATCCGCCATAGATCGTGTCATTGCCCTCGCCGCCATCAAAGGTGTCGTTTCCCGTGCCCTGATCCGCGCCGATTGCGTCGTCGATATAGTCATTGCCCGTGCCCGCCGAGGCAGAATCGTTCCCCGCGCCGCCGATTAACGTGTCATTGCCCGCGCCGTCGATCAGCACGTCATCGCCATCGCCGCCGATCAGGCTGTCATTGTCCGTGCTGGTGACCGTGGTCAGCACGCGCACGTTGTCGATGCCGACATCGTCCAGCGAGCTGTTGGCGGTTGCCTCAAAGCTCAGCGTGCCAGAGGCGGGGATGCCCGCAGGTAGGTTGACCGTGATTGTGGTGGTGGCGTTGCCGGGAACCGTTGTCACAGGCCCGGACGCCCCGTTCAGATAGGTCATCGTGCCGTTGGCGGCGTTCTGACCGCCCGTGGTGAAACGGGCGTAGACCACGCCATTGATCTGCATCTCATAGACGCGGGTCGAGGTGTTGTCGGGCGATCCGTTGTTCCAGGACAGGTCATAGAGAACCTGCGCCGCACCGTTGCTGCCCGGCCCGACGTTCAGGCCTGTCAGCGTGGTGTTATAGGTGATCTCGCCGGTGCCCGAATCCGCATCCAGCAGGAACCGGCCGCCCGCAACGCCGCCGTTCCCGACGCTGGTCCAACCGGTGGTTCCGCTTGAGAAATCGCCATTCGTGGCGGTCAGGTTGGCGGTTTCGGTGCCCGACCCTTCGCCGTTGATGGTGTCGTTGCCCGCGCCGCCGTCCAGTACGTCATTGCCGCTGCCGCCAAGGATGCTGTCGGCATCGCCTTCGCCGCGCACAGTGTCGTTGCCTGCGCCTGCGGTGATGGTGTCATTGCCCGCGCCCGCCGTGATGCTGTCGGCGTTGGTGCCGGTCAGGTTGTCACCTGCATCGACATCGTCATTGTCGGGGTCGCCCGCATAGCTGGCGTTGATGTTGTCTGCACCCGCCGTGCCTTCAACAACATAATCCCGCACGTTCAGGTCATAGCGGTCGGCGGTCATGTTATAGACCGTGTCACCCGTACCAGACAAAGCGGTGCCCAGCGTGACGCTCTCGATCGGCTTGGCTTCCAGCGCGGTGGAATAGGCGCTCGCGGTGACGGGGGGCAACAGATACAGGTTGCCTGCGGTGTCCTGCATGACGATGACTTGCTGGGTCGACGTCGTGCCATCGGTATAGCGAATGACCGAGTTGTTGTAGAGCATGGTAGCGTCATGCGTCTGCGGCGCGCCACCGTTGATCGTGAACTGTTCGTTGAAGGCGTTGTTGTCGGTGCCATAACTGACCGCGTCGCCATCGGTGCCCGGACCCTGCGTGCCGGGTGACAGCGTGCGCAGGTTCAGTGCAAGCGGGTTGCCGGCGCTGCCGAAACTCGCGCCGTTGAACACGCCTTCGTTTTCCGACGCGTTGCCGCCCTCGACCGTGTCGATGAAGCTGGCCGAGGTGCCAAGGAAGAACAGGTCAAACGTCGTAGCCATCTCAGCGCACCCCCGCCATCAAACCAAGCAGGCAAGGCCCCGCCGTCAGCGTCAGACGCTGCATCGTGTCAATTGTGCCCAACCCGTTCTTCATGTCTTTCGCTCCACGCATGACGCAGCCCCAACGTCCCGATCAGTAGCGCTTTGACGGCGCAACATCCCCGGCTCGCGTTCTGCAAGTCCTCGCCCCCGAATCGCGCGCGACATGCGGCGACCCAAGGACAGTTGACGTGACTTAGACCTTGGGAATGTGGGGGCGCTGGGGCAGGAAACCGGCAATGGCAGGGCCAGTTTGTGGCGATACCAAGACGTCCCGCCGAGGGACTGCGACAGTGCGCGGGTTCGCGTGAAACTGGTGCGCGTTGTCAGATAATTCCGGTGGTCATCCGCGCATGGCCACGCTGTGGGCAGCGTGCGGCGTGATCGCAGTTTGCCCCGGCAGCGATACGCCAAGCCGCAAACCGTGCGACGTTTCCGGCCTGCGGATACAGGGTTTTGGGGAATTGGCCTAACGCGTCGGCACAGGGTGCCCCGCGCTGTTGCCCCATGCAGATAGCGGGCCATAAAGCCCCGAGCTGCTGACAGTCTTAATCAAATGTTCGGCAGCACCCCGGCTGCGCCCGAACCGGTCAGACCGATCCGACGCACCGGGGCGGCCCGATGACCGAGCCCCCGTCCGGCCAGCGAAAAACGCCGGGGCGTAGCAACCCCGGCGCTCTTGTGGCTTATTTCAGGAGCAGGCGCGCCTCGTGCTTTTTCAGCGAGCGGCGGGCCGATTGGTAATCCTGCACCCCGTCCTGCGTTTGCAGTTCCGGGAACAGATCGAAGATTTCGCTGCGCTGCGCATCGCCCACACCCTTCAGAGACATGTCGCCCGGCTGGAAGCTTTCGGTCCAGGACCCGTTCGACAGCACCACCTCGTGATGATCGAACATGAAGTGGATATAGGTCGTGCCCATCACATCCACCTCATGCACGCCGGGTGCGCCGACCAGATGCTTGGCCGCAACCAGAACCTCACGCTCGTCGAAGTAAAGCGCGGTCTTCTCGTTGTTTATCAGCACCCGGTGGTTCGGGCTATACAGCGTGTCGCGTTCCGGCAACCCGTTGCCCAGCGATCCGGCCTTGATCAGCACCGGCTTCATGGACGGGTTCTTGACGAAATCCACACCCGTCAGCGGCTTGGCCCCGATCCAGCGGATTTCCTGCAATCCGTTGTCGCGCGTGATGACCTTGTCGCCCACCTTCAGCTCTTCGACCAGACGCTCGCCTTTCGGGGTCGCAATCAGGGTGCCCGGCGTGAAGCAGGGGATGATCTCTTCGATCTCGGCGAACTGGAAGGTGGTCACAACCGCCCCGGTCGCATCGGCGATGGTAACAAAGCCGTTCGATCCGTTGGCGTTGCTGTCCGGCCCGGAGATCGTGACCTTGACCGACCCACCTGTCGGGGCAGACCCGCGCAGATCGAGCGTGTCAAAGTCGTCGCCCGCGCTGCTGCCATCCACAGTGTCGTTGTTGGTGCCACCCACGAAGGTGTCACGTCCCGCGCCACCAACCAGCAGGTCGGCACCATTGCCGCCGACGATGCTGTCGTTGCCGTCGCCGCCGTCCACGGTATCGCTGTCGGGACCGGCAAAGATCACGTCATCGCCCGCGCCGCCGTTCAGCAGATCGAAGCCGAGATCACCGATGATGGTGTCGTTGCCGATACCGCCTTCGATGCTGTCATCGCCCGACGACCCAAGGATCGAGTCGTTGCCCGCGCCGCCGTCCAGCACGTCACCTCCGGTGCCGCCATCCAGCGTGTCATTGCCGTCGCCACCCAGCAGGGTGTCTTCGCCATTGTCACCCAGGAGGCTGTCGTCACCTGCGCCACCTTCGATGCTGTCGGCGTTGAAGCCGCCGTCGATTGTGTCGTTGTTCGCGCCGCCCAAAATGGTGTCACGGCCTTCGCCGCCCAGCAGGCTGTCATTGCCGTCGCCGCCGTCGATCAGGTCGTCGTCCAGACCGCCGTCGATCACGTCATCGCCGATTCCACCCAGCAGAGTGTCGTTGTCATCCTCGCCGAAGATGGTGTCGTTGCCCGCACCGCCATCAACAAAGTCGAGCCCGTTTTCCGGAACCGGATCAATCGAGTCGTCGGCCTGACCCAGCAGGCTGGACGTGCCCGCGTTGATGAAGTCGTTGCCACCCTGACCCAGAATGGTGTCCGACCCGTGCCCGCCGATGATCGAGTCGTCACCCGCGCCGCCGTCCACGCTGTCATCGTCGATGCCTGCGTTGATGGTGTCGTTGTCGTTGCCGCCAAAGATCACATCGGCATCATCACCGGTGGTGATGCTGTCGTTGCCGTCGCCACCCAGAACCGTGTCCTTGCCATCGTTCTGGTTCGGATCGGTGACAACGGGTTGTCCGGTGACCGGATCGCGCAGCGCCGGGTTCGGCAGGGTGGGATCATCGCCGGTGTAATCGCTGAAGGCGTCGATGCCCGCATTGATCACGTCGTCACCCGCGCCGCCTTCGACGTAATCCGACCCCAGACCGGCGTCGATCGTGTCGTTGCCTGCGCCGCCGAACACAGAGTCAGCGTCGATCCCTGAGTCGATCAGGTCATCACCGCCGTCGCCGAACACGGTATCTGCGTCATCGCCGGTAAAGATGGTGTCGTTACCTTCACCGCCGTTGACCAGATCGCGGTTGTCGTTCGGGTTGGCATCGACCGGCACACCCAGGAAGGTGACATAATCGTTCACATCGCCGCCATCGTCGGACTGGATCAGGTCAGCGCCGTCACCGCCATTGATGGTGTCGCGGCCTTCTTCGCCGCGCAGGGTGTCATTGCCCAGACCGCCGTCGATGCTGTCGTCGCCCAAACCGCCGATGACCGAGTCGTCATCCGCCCCGCCATCCAGCGTGTCGTTGTCCGCCCCGCCGCGCAGCGTGTCGTTGCCGGTGCCGCCCGTCAGGGTGTCGTTCCCGGCATCCGCCTGCAGCGAGTCGTTGCCTGCGCCGCCATCAAGGCTGTCATTGCCCTCGCTGCCGAACAGGGTGTCGTTGCCGTTCCCGCCTGCCAGCGTGTCATTGCCCTGATCGCCGGTCAGGCGGTCATCGCCCTCGCCGCCCAGAACGCTGTCATCGCCTGCGCCGCCCAGAACAACGTCATTGCCGGTGCCTGCATCGACATCGTCATTGCCCAGACCGGCATCCACGGTGTCATTGCCCGCGCCTGCCTGGATGATGTCGTCGTTCGGGCCTTCGCCAGCGAGGATCTCATCGTTCGAGTCGACCAGATCGCCTTCCGGGTCGCCGGTATAGGTGACGCCGGGGTTCAGCGGCGAATTGGTGCCGATGAAATCATCGCCCGCCGTGCCCTCGACGATACCGTCAAGCGGGTTGGGGGTGACGGTCACGGTCAGCACCGCAGTATCCGTGCCACCCTGACCATCGCTGATGGTATAGGTGATGAACGCGTCGCCTTCAAATCCTGCCGCCGGAACAAAGGTGACCTGCCCGTTCGGGTTGAAGGTCACGGTGCCCTGCGCCGCCGGAACCGTGGCCGCAGTGACGGTCAGCGTATCGCCATCCACATCGGTGTCATTCGGCAGCACATTCACCGTGACCGGGGCTTCGAACTGCGTCGCCACCGCATCGTCACGGGCCACCGGCGCGTCATTCACCGGGGTCACGTTGACATTGACCGTCGCGGTATCCGTGCCGCCCTGACCGTCGCTGACCGTATAGGTGATCGTCGCCGGTCCGTTGAAGTTCGGCGCGGGCACAAAGGTCAGCGAGCCGTTCGGGTTCACGGTGACCGTGCCGTTCGGGCTGGTGGCTGCGGTGACCGTCAGCGGGTTGCCTTCGGGGTCGGTGTCGTTGCCCAGCACCGGGATATTGACCGAGCCATCTTCCGGCACCGTCGCGGTGTCGTTGACCGCGTCGGGCGCATCATTCACCGGGGTCACGTTGACGTTGACCGTCGCGGTGTCGGTGCCGCCCTGACCGTCGCTGACGGTATAGGTGATCGTCGCCGGTCCGTTGAAGTTCGGCGCGGGCACGAAGGTCAGCGAGCCGTTCGGGTTCACGGTGACCGTGCCGTTCGGGCTGGTCGCTGCGGTGACCGTCAGCGGGTTGCCGTCGGGGTCAGTGTCGTTGCCCAGAACCGGGATGTTGACCGAGCCATCTTCCGGCACCGTCGCCGTGTCGTTGACCGCGTCGGGCGCGTCGTTGACCGGGGTCACGTTGACGTTGACCGTCGCGGTGTCGGTGCCGCCCTGACCGTCCGAGACGGTATAGGTGATCGTCGCCGGTCCGTTGAAGTTCGGCGCGGGCACGAAGGTCAGCGAGCCGTTCGGGTTCACGGTGACCGTGCCCTGCGCGGGGTCAACTGTCGCAGATGTCACCGTCAGCGGGTCACCATTCGGGTCGGTGTCGTTCGCCAGCACGTTGATCGTCGTCGTGCCATCCTCGGCCACCGTTGCGGTGTCGTTCTGCGCCTCGGGGGCTCCGTTGGGCAGGAAGATTTCCTCGATCTCGGTAAACGCCAGCGTGCCGGTGACATTGCCTGCGTTATCAAGGAATTGCACCGTACCGCTGGTGGAATCGCCGTCGGCGTCCAGCGTCTCATTCACGATCCGGACACGGCCTGCACCCGTCAGGTCCAGCACGTCGAAATCATCGCCGCCCGTGCCGCCATCGACGCGGTCGCCCGCATTGCCGCCGATGAACAGGTCGCGGTCGTCGTTGCCTTGCAGCGCATCGGCCCCGGCCCCGCCGATGATGGTGTCATCGCCGCCATTGCCGAAGATCACGTCATCGCCGTCATTGCCCAACAACGAGTCGTCGCCCGCCACGGGTGTGCCCGTGCCGACGCCCGTGCCGCCGCCCGTCGCAGGCGCGCCAGTGAAATAGCTGTTGGCCAGACCGGAATAGTTCACGCTGGGATGGGTGTCGACGCGACCGAGGAAGGTATATGTCTGGCCCAGCGTCAGCGGCTGGTCGGTGACAAAGCCCACAACGTCATTGCCGTTCAGTTCGACGGCATAGACATGGATGATCTTGCCTGCCGCATCCTGCACCGAATAGGTGTATTCGGGGGTCAGGCGCCCGCCGGTATTCCCGTTCACGCCATCCAGAACCACCGACCGCGAGAGGGTCTGGCTCAGGTCGCCGTCATCGAATTTGGAGTCGTTGTCCGTGACGCCGACCGCCTTGGGCGTGGCATTGCCCAGCAGGGTAAAGGTGTTGCCCTGCACATCCGGCTCGCCGTTCGCGCTGTCTTCCCACGGGTTGTCCTGACGCGGCGCGATGATGGTGTTGATCTGGTCCAGATCCCAAACCAGCAGGGTCTGGGCGGCACCGGCCACAGCCGGGATCGTGACCTGGTTCGGCGCGGGGGTCGTGCCGGGGCCTGCAATCGTGGTGTCATCGCCATAGATGGTGTCGTTGCCGGCCCCACCCAGCACGGTGTCATTGCCACCATTGCCAAAGATCGAGTCGTTGCCGTCGCCGCCAAGGATCGAGTCGTTGCCATTGCCGGTCGAGGCCGCGCCGGTGGGCGCATCGTAATAGATGTCGGTGACGTTGATCCCGGCATCGCCGTTCGACAGCGAGCTGTCCTGATTATGGGTGATTTCCAGACGGCTGATCGGGCCTGCGATGTTGACCAGCGACGAATATTCCGGCGTGGTATCGGCCGGGTTCGACGACAGGTTGCCCGAACGGCTTTCCAGCTGTTCGTTGCCGCCAGCCGCATCACGGTTGAAGGCCGAGATTTTCGAGCCGTTCTCGGTCCGGATCGGCACCAGATTGCCTGCGGCGTCATAGGCCTTGATTGTCACTTCCGACGAATAATCAATGTCGTTGATGCGGAACGACACGTTGGTCACCGGCTGGTCAAAGGCCCAGCGATAGGTGGCGGATTCGCCGTTGGCGTTCAGTTGCGACGACAGCGAGCTGTTCGGATTCGCGCCGACGCCATCGTCCGTGATCGAATGGACCTTTTGCTGGTCGGTCGAGAAGGTCGTGACCGGCGACTGGGTGAACGCGATCTTCGAGAAGGTCACGTTGACGTTGCCGGTGTCCTGCGCGGCGCTGGTGAACTGGTCGCCGTTGTCGATAAGGGTGTTGTCGCCCGAGGGGTCGCGCAACTGATCCCATTCAAAGCTTTCGCGCACAGTGCCGGTTCCGGCAGCGCCGGTGTCATCGCCGTAGATGGTGTCGTTGCCATTGCCGCCATCGATTGTATCGTTGCCACCATTGCCAAAGATCAGGTCATTGCCGTCGCCGCCAAGGATCGAGTCGTTGCCGCCGGCAATCGGCGCGGTCCCGGGCGCGGGGTTGATCGTCTGGCCATTCGGCAGTTGCAGCGTGACGTTGCCGGTCAGGGTCACGTCCACCTTAAGATCGTCAAAGTCGCGGTCGCCAAGGTCAGCCGTGTCTTCGAAGGTGATCCGCGCCCATTCGTGGTTCTGACCCTCGGTTTTGGCATTCACGGTGTTCGACCAGAAAGTGCCTTCCGGGCTGGTGATGCCGACGCGGATCGAATCCCCGACACCGAAGGTCAGGTTGTAATGCGCGCCGATGTCTTGGTCGTAGCTGTTGGTCAGGGTCCGCACCGACACCGCGCCGGTCAGGCCATTGGTGACCTCGACCAGCAGCGAACCATTATAGGCTCCGGCCTGGCTGACAATGGCGATGCGTGCAGTGCCCGCGGCCCCGGTCGGCGTGCCCGCCCCCATGCCGATGTCGTCGCCATAGATCGTGTCGTTGCCGATGCTGCCTTCAAGCGTGTCGTTACCCGCGCCGCCCTTGATCAGGTCGTCGCCTTCCTCGCCATTGACAGAGTCGTTGCCCGCGTCACCCGCCAGCGTGTCATTGTCAAGGCCGCCATAGAGCGTGTCATTGCCGTCACCACCCGCAAAGCTGTCGCGCCCGGTGCCCTGATCTGCGCCGATGGCGTCGTCGATGTAATCGTCGCCGGTGCCGCCAAGTGCGGTGTCATTGCCTGCGCCGCCGATCAAAGTGTCATTGTCTTCTTCACCACCGAGGAAATCGTTGCCCTCGCCGCCGATCAGCGTGTCCGCGCCAACACCGCCATACAAGGTGTCATTGCCCGCGCCGCCTTCAGAAAAGTCATTGCCCTGGCCCTGATCCGCACCGGGCGCATCGTCGATGTAATCATCGCCGCCGCCACCGAAAGACGTGTCATTGCCTGCGCCACCGACGATGGTGTCATTGTCATTCTCGCCGTGCAATTCGTCATTGCCCGCGTCGCCGAAGAGCTGGTCCTGTCCGTTGCCGCCATAGACCACGTCATCGCCGTTGCCGGCGCGCACGGTGTCATTGCCGCCAAGCGCATAGACGATGTCGTCATCACGGTTTTCGCCCGGCAAAATCTGGTCATTGGCGTCGATGCGGTCGCCTTCTGGATCACCGGCATAGTTGATGTCGATGTGGTCATTGCCTTCGGTGCCGTTCACGAACCCGTTCAGGTTGGCGCGGAAACCGAAATCGACGTTCAGGTGCTGCGCACCGGTCGCCAGATGGAAGCGGTCCGTGACGCCGTTCAGATTGGCATCGCTGTCCTCGCCGTCACCACCGACATCCTTGGGCACCAGCGTCTTGCCGGCGATGTTGGAAGGCACGCGGACGGAATAGTCGCCTGCGGCGAGGTTGCCAAAGGAATAGTCGCCCGTGTGGTTGGTATGCACGGTCGCGATCACATGGCCTGCGCTGTTCAGCAGTTCGACCCGCACACCGTCGATGCCCGGTTCGAACACATGACCCAGACGTTCGGTCGAATCGCGGTTGGTGTCGGTGAACACGCGGCCTGCGATCTTTGCGTTGCTGGCGCTGTAGTTGGGGTGGCCCCAGTTAAACAGGAAAAATGTCATGGTCAGCACTCCAGCTTTGCGAGGACGATTGGCGCGTCATTGTGAGGGGAACGGATTGCAGCGTCTTGCCGGGTTCCGTTGATGTTCAGAAATTCGGGATCGCGGGGGGCGGTGAGGCCGAATGGCGAGGTTTGGCTGCGCTGTTGATCCACCTTGCATTCAAGCCGAAGGTTTCGTTGCACGGACATCATCGGCAACACCCACAGCGAACGCACGACGCAGTTGGCCGTCGCCGTTGTCGTGTCATTGGCAGTCATCACACAGTCTCCCACACAGCGGCAGCGACACCGCAAAAAGTCGGAACGGAAGCACCCTTAACAGCAGGTGCCACCGAACAAGGATCAAGTGTCAGGACGTGCAGGATCGACGCGCAATTCCGGCACAGCCTGCGACAATTCGCAGACCGCACCCGGTCGCTTCCCCATGCATCCGTCCGGATACAAGACAGTTCAGCGGCCGCCCCCGTGGCCAGCAGATATTTTAACCCCCCAGATGGGTCGTGTTTTACCTACCTCAGCCATGCCGCTTCGGGGAAGGGGAAGATTCCTGATTTCCGCCGCATTTCCGCAGGCTAGCGGGAACGAACCGGCATCGGCGGTTGGAATTGTTTCGCAAATCAACACAGTTATCCCCAGATTGTCGCCGCTTTGCAGCATGATCCTGCAAGCAAACTGCCGTTTAGCGGGGGATGTGGAAATGATCACTCGCCTTAAAGGTGATTGTTTGTGCCGTTCCGGAAACAAACACAGTGCTGCCTTGATTTTGCCCCGCGTTGCAAATTTTCCATGCTTTGGATCAATCGTCGTAAGGATTTGGGAACCAATCCCGCAGATCAGGGCGGTTTGTTCACACGGCGTTACGGCCTGTTTATCCACATTGCCCGAATCGGTCTGAATCGGACCCCAGAATGGCCACAATTCAGGGCTGAACGGCCGGGACTTTCAGTAATCTGACGGGGATGGTGCCCAAGGTCGGACTCGAACCGACATGCCTCGCGGCGGCGGATTTTGAGTCCGCTGCGTCTACCATTCCACCACTTGGGCGTGGCAACTCGCATACCGATCCCGACGGGCGGCGTAAAGCGAAAATGGTGCTTTTCCTTGCCCCCCGGCCCCGCTACACGGACGCCGCAATGCAGGAGACGCCCGATGCTTCGCAGGCTGTATCACAGGACGATGGCGCCGGTCGGAAATCCGGGCGCAATCCGGATGTCGATACAATGACGCCCCGCCGTTTGATGATCCTTGCCGGGGCCGGGTCGCTGCTGCTGCTGGCGGCGGCATTCGCATTTCAGGCGATGGGCTGGGCCCCCTGCCAGATGTGCCTGTGGCAACGTTGGCCCCACGCCGCCGCTGGAATTCTGGGCGCGGTTGCGCTGGTGGCCGCAAGCCCGTTGCTTGCGGGCGCAGGCGCGCTGTCGGCGCTGACAACGGCAGGCATCGCGGCGTTTCATTCCGGGGTCGAACGCGACTGGTGGGAGGGGCCGTCATCCTGCACCGGATCGGGCCTGTCGGCCCTGTCGGGCGCGTCACTGCTGCCGGGCAGTGGCGGGCCGTCGGTGGCGATGTGCGACCAGTTCACACCATTTCTGTTCGGCCTGTCGATGGCCAACCTGAACCTGCTGGCCTCGCTGGTGCTGGCCGGGCTTTGGGCCTTTGCCGCCGTGCGCGCCCGGCGCGGTTGACCACGCGAAAACGCTTTCGGTCGCGCGACGGATCGAGAACACTGCACCCGCCACCAGGAGCGCGCGATGACCACCCCTTTTTCGCCATCCGACACCGCCCCCAAGGATATCCTGCTGATCGGCGCGCCGGTGGATTGCGGCAAGCGCAGCCGGGGTTGTGTGATGGGCCCCGATGCGCTGCGCGTTGCGGGTCTGGCCGAGGCGCTGGCCTCATTGGGGCACCGCGTCACCGATCTGGGCAATCTTGCGCCGCGCTGGCATGGCCCCGATAGGCCGGGAACCCGTCATCACGCGCTGAACGAAACCATCGCCTGGACCGAGACATTGCTGGCGGCGGCGCGCGATGGCATGGCGCGCGGGCTGCCGATCTTCATGGGGGGCGATCATGCGCTGGCGCTTGGCACTGTCGCGGGCGTCGCCGCCCATGCGCAGGCCCGCCGTGTGCCGCAATTCGTGCTGTGGCTGGATGCGCATGCCGATTTTCACACGCTGGAGACCACCGAAAGCGGACATTTGCACGGCACACCTCTGGCCTATCTGACCGGGCGCGCGGGGTTTCCGGGCTTTCCCGCCCTGCCCGCAGCATTGCCCGATGATCATATCTGCATCCTTGGCCTGCGCTCGGTCGATCCCGCCGAACGCGCCGCGCTGCAAGCGTCGGGTGTCCACCGTCACGACATGCGCGAGATTGACGAGGACGGCATTTCCCGCCCGCTGCAACGGTTTCTAGCCCGCGTCACGGCGGCGGGCGGCGCGCTGCATGTGTCGCTGGATGTCGATTTTCTGGACCCATCCGTGGCCCCCGGCGTGGTGACGACGGTTCCGGGCGGCGCGACGGTGCGCGAGGCGCATCTGGTGATGGAGATGGTCTGCGACAGCGGGCTGTTGACCTCGCTGGACATTGTCGAGCTGAACCCGTTTCTGGATGATCGCGGCCGCACCGCGCAATTGATGGTCGATCTGGTGGCCTCGGCCTTGGGCCGCCGCGTGTTCGACCGTCCGACGCGGGCGTATATGTAGGCTTTTGTCTTGCGATAACAGTTTATTGGCTGCCAAAGCTGATGCGCTTGCAGCGCGGCATCTGACCCCTTGTCGCCCCCTGCGGCTGATGCTATTGCAACGCTATCGCGGGTGTAGTTCAGCGGTAGAACGTCAGCTTCCCAAGCTGAATGTCGTGGGTTCGATCCCCATCGCCCGCTCCAAATTCCTGAATGGTGATTTTCCGGTCTGGCCCTTGGCCTGCGTTGGGTCTAAGCCTGCGTGGAAACGACGCGTATCATGACCAGACCCCATCTTCTGCACAGTCTTTTGATCCTTGCGCTTGGGTTTGCGGGCGGGCATGGCGCGGCCCTGCTGGGGCTGCCGATGCCGTTCCTGCTGGGCAGCCTGTTGACCGTGACCGCGTTTTCACTGCTGGCGCGGCGGCGTGTGCCTGCAGGCTATGCCTTTCCACAGCCGGTGCGGCTGGCCTTTATGGTGGTCATTGGCGTGATGATCGGCGCGCAGGTGACGCCCGCGCTGTTTGCCCAAGGCATCCCCATGCTGGCCGCCTTTGCCGCGCTGACGCTGTTTGTTCCGCTGGCGCTGTTTGGCAATGCCTGGCTGTTCCGGCGCGCGGGATATGATCCGGCCACGGCGTTTTTCTGTTCCGCCCCCGGCGGGCTGATGGAAAGCATCGCGATGGCCGAGGATCACAAGGCCGACATGGCGACCGTCATCACCCAGCAATTCCTGCGGATCGTGGTGGTGATCGTGGCGCTGCCCATTGGCCTGTCGATCTGGCTGGGGCATCCGGTGGGGTCTGCGGCGGGGTTCACCTTGGTGCGGCAGGTGGCGATAGATTGGCCGATGGCGGGGCTGGCGCTGTTGGCCGGCGCTGCGGGGTCTTGGATCGGGCACAAGATCCGCCTGCCCGCCGCCGTGCTGACCGGGCCGCTGCTGGCGGCGGCGCTGGTGTCGCTGACGGGGCTGTTCCCGATCAACCTGCCGCAATGGCTGGTCAATGATGCGCAGGTCGTCGTCGGCGCTGCGCTTGGCACACGGTTCACCGGCATGGCGGGCGGGCGGCTGGTGCGCGCGGTCGGGCTGGCGGCGGTATCTGTGGCGGGGATGATGGTGTTTGGCGCGGTGCTGGCGCTGGGGCTGATGCCGCTGACCGGGCTGGGGTTCGATGTGCTGTTCGTGGGGTTGGCCCCCGGCGGCGTGTCCGAGATGGCGCTGATCGCGCTGTCGCTGGCGGCGAACCCGGCCTTTGTGACCGCGATGCATGTGTATCGTATCATCCTGACAGTCGGCGTGCTGATCTTTGCGGTCAAACGCGGGGTGTTGCCACCCGTTGACGACACCGAATGATCGGGGTTTGACGCGACTGCTGCGCGGCGCGATAGTCCGGCGCAATGCAACAGAGCCGATTGAGCGGAGGACGACCATGCGGATTGAAGATACCTGTGCCGTGATCACGGGGGCGGCCTCGGGGCTGGGCGAGGCGACGGCGCGGTTATTGCGCGCAGAAGGCGCGCAGGTGACGATTCTGGACCGGCAGGTCGAACGCGGACAGGCGCTAGCTGCCGAGATCGGCGCGCATTTCGCGGAAACCGATGTGACGGACGAGGCCAGCGTGAAGGCCGCGATGGCCACCGCGCTGACGGCGATGGGCCGGATCAACGCGGCGGTGAACTGCGCAGGTATCGGCACGGCAGAAAAGACCCTGCACAAAGAGGGCGCGCACAGTCTGGACCATTACCGCCGGGTGATCGACATCAACCTTGTGGGGACGTTCAACGTCGCCCGGCTGGCCGCCGCCGAGATGGCCAAGAACCCGCCGTCCGACGATGGCCAGCGCGGCGTGATCGTGAACACCGCCTCTGTGGCGGCGTTCGACGGGCAGAAGGGTCAGGTCGCCTATGCGTCGTCCAAGGCCGGGATCGCGGGGATGACGCTGCCGATGGCGCGCGACCTGTCGCGCGAGGGCATCAGGGTGATGGCGATTGCGCCGGGGATTTTCCTGACGCCGATGCTGATGGGCCTGCCCGAAGAGGTGCGCAAGCAACTGGCCGCCGACGTGACATGCCCGCAGCGGTTGGGCGATCCGGCGGAATATGCGGCGCTGGTGCGGTTCATCATCGGATGCGGCTATCTGAACGGCGAGGTGATCCGTATCGACGGCGGTTTGCGCATGCGGTGAGGTGAGAGGGGGGCGCTGCCCCCCGCTACGCTCCCCCCGGAGTATTTCCGGCAAAATGAAAGCAGGAAGGCAGGATTAACCGGCGGCCTTTTCTTCAAGGACCAGCCATTCAGCTTCGGCTTTTTCAAGCGTCTGCTGCCGTTCGGTCAGCATATCGGAGGCCTTGCGGAACTTGGCGGGTTCGCGGCTGAACATGTCGGGCTGGGCAAGGTATTCGGTCAGCTTGGCGATTTCCGCCCCCAGCCGGTCGATGATCGCGGGCAGCGCATCCAACCGGTTGCGTTCGGTATAGGTCAGGCCGGATTTGGCGCGGGCCTCGGCGCGGGCGGCGGCCTTGGGCGTGGCGGGGGGCGGTGGTTTGGCGAGTTCTGCGGCGGCATCGGGGCGCTGCGACGCGTAATCCGACCAGCCGCCGGGATAGGCCTGCCATTGGCCCGGACCGTGTTGCGCCACGGTCTGCGTCGCCACGCGGTCAAGGAAATCGCGGTCGTGGCTGACCAACAGCACGGTGCCGTCATAATCGTCGAGGATTTCCTGCAACAGGTCCAGCGTTTCGATGTCCAGATCGTTGGTGGGTTCGTCAAGGATCAACAGGTTCGACGGTTTCGCCATCAGCTTGGCCAGCAACAGCCGCGCCTTTTCACCACCTGACAGCGATTTGACCGGGGCGCGGGCGCGGGCCTCGTCGAACAGGAAGTCCTTGAGATAGCCGATGACATGGCGCGGTTCGCCGCGCACCATGACCTGATCGGCCTTGCCCGACACGCGCATGTCGGGATCGCTGGTCAGGCTGTCCCACAGGCTCATTTCCGGATCCAGCCGCGCGCGGGTCTGGTCGAACACCGCAGGCACCAGATTGGTGCCCAGCTTGATCGTGCCGCTGTCGGGCTGGATTTCACCGGTCAGAAGTTTCAAAAGCGTGGTCTTGCCCGCGCCATTGGGGCCGACAAAGGCGACGCGGTCGGCGCGGTTGATCAGGATCGAAAAGTCGCGGCAGATCACCTTGTCGCCAAACGCCTTGGCGATGCCCTGCGCCTCGACCACGCGCTTGCCGGATTTCGGGCCGGCGTCCAGCGCCATCGCCGCCGCCCCCTGACGGCGGATCATCCCCGCGCGTTCGGCGCGCAAATCCTGCAAGGCGCGCACCCGGCCCTGGTTGCGCTTGCGCCGCGCAGAGATGCCTTCGACGGCCCAACGCCCTTCGGCCTTGATCTTGCGTTCCAGCTTGTGACGCTGTTCGTCCTCGTCCTCCCAGATCTTGTCGCGCCAGGCTTCAAAGCCTGCAAAGCCGATTTCGGCGCGCCGCGTCTGGCCACGGTCAATCCACAGCGTCGCCTTGGTCAGCCGGTCCAGAAAGGCGCGGTCATGCGAGATCAGGACAAAGGCGGCGCGGGTGGTGGACAGTTCCGCCTCGAGCCATTCGATGGCGGCGATATCAAGATGGTTGGTCGGTTCGTCCAGCAGCATCAGGTCGGGTTCCGCCGCCATCAGGCGGGCCAGCGCGGCGCGACGACGTTCGCCCCCTGACGCTGTGGCCACAGGGCGGTCGGGGTCAAACCCCAGACCTTCGGAGGCGGCGAGGATCTTGTATTGCTCGGACTCGTCCAGCAGCGCGCCGGCGTAATCGCCCAGCGTGGTGAACCCGGCCAGATCGGGGTCTTGTTCCATATAGGCCACCTGCGTGGCGGGCGGCACGACGCGGGTGCCGCCATCGGCCTCGACCTGTCCGGCCATCACCTTCATCAGAGTGGATTTTCCGGCCCCGTTGCGGCCCACCAGCGCGATGCGGTCGCCCGGTTGCACAGACAGGGTCAGCCCGTCAAACAACGGGTTGCCGCCATAAGACAGCATCAGGTCAGAGACTTGCAGAAGGGGTGCGCGTGCCATGGCGGGGGGCTATCCGGGCGCGCGTGCGGCGTCAAGCGGGGCCGGCCGCGACACCGCGCAACAGCCGCTTGCGGGATTCGGGAATGGCGGCGATTTCCAGCCCGGTAAAGACGTGCAGCGTGTTCATCTGCCGGTCCACCACGGCGTGATCGCTGACCCAGCCGCCCATCAGCAGATAGGTGCGCAGCAGGGGCGGCATCCGCAACTGCGCCAGTTTCGCATCCGGCTGGCGCCGCATCAGGCGGCCAAAGCGGAACACTTGCGGCGCCTTGACGCGGGGCAGCCAGCGGCGCGGCGCGACATGCCGTTGCTGCAACACGGTGAAGGCGTCGAGATATTCATCGGCATCGGTGCCGCGAAACGATGAACAGCCGAACAGCAGCTGCACGCCGTTTGCATCGACATAGGCCGTCATCGCCCCCCAGGCGACGCGCAGGATATCGGGGTCTTTCACATCGGGATGGACGCAGAACCGCCCCATCTCGACGATGCGGCCTTCGAACCCTTCCAGCGCGGCAAGGTTGTAATACTGCGCCGAATAGCTGCGGCTGATCTGCGCGCCGCCGTCCAGCGGCAGGATGCGGAAACAACCGACGAGGCGGTCACTGCGCGCCTCGACGATCAGGACATGGGTGCAAAGCGCGTCGAACGCGTCGCTGTCACAGCCATCATGGCCATGAAACGCGAGATGGCGCAGCCCCTGTGCCGCCGCGATCTCCGCCGCTGATGTGGCGATGCGGGCCACATAACGCCCGCGCGACAATGCCAGCATGACCCCTCCGCACCCCCGTCCGCCAATTGTGACAGCATTGCCCTGCCCGCATGACGCAGCAATGACAAATGATGCCACCCGCGCGTTATTGCAGGAAGTCGCTCGCCGTCACCCGCCCGATGGAGGCCAGCAATTGCCGCAAGAAGCTGTTGCCGGTCACGGTCGTCGTCGTCACGCGCCGCGACAGCGGGATGATCCGGCCATTCGACAGGTCAAAGCGTTCGATATTCGCCACCACGCCGTCACCGGTGAATGACACGGCTACAACTTGGCGGTCCACCACTTCGGGTTCGCGGAAGGCGAAATGGCGCATGCGCGAGCGGACATAGAAATAATCGCCACCCTCCAGCACCCCGCCCGATGAGGGCGCACCGATGGAGTCGCGCACGGACTGCCGGGTATCCGCGCCGACGGTGATCGCGCTGAGGTCTTCGTCCGATGGCACATAGCCGTGGTTGCGGAACGTCTCGGCGCAGGCGCTGACCAGCATCAAGGCCCCCAGCAAAGCCGCGCGCATCACCCGCGCCGTATTCAGTGCCATCGCCGGTATCCTCGCCTTGCCCTTGCCTTGGCCGCCTGTGCCGCCTATCGGCTTACAGACGAAACCGCGCCTGTTCAAGAATTGCTGTGCGGGCACCAGCGCCTGCACAGGATCGCCCCGCAGAACGCTGCCCCGCAAACGGAGTGTGCCATGACCGATGCCCCCACCCCCTTGCGTTTTCGTGTCGCCGATCTGGCGACGCGGCGCGAAACACCGTTCGATCTGCGCCCCGATGCACCGCAACTGGCCGTTCTGGCCAGGGAATTGGGCCTTGATACGCTGCGCAAGCTGCGGTTTGCGGGGCGGCTGATCCCGGAGGGGCGGCGCGATTGGCGGCTGGAGGCGACGTTGGGCGCGACCGTGGTGCAGCCCTGTGTGGTCACGCTGGCCCCGGTGACCACCCGCATCGACGAGGCCGTGACCCGGCGCTATCTTGCCGATGCCGCGCCGCTGGTGCCCGAGGGCGACGAGATCGAGATGCCCGAGGATGACAGCATCGAACCCCTGCCCGCCGTGATCGACATCGACGCGGTGATGCTGGAGGCGCTGACACTGGCGCTGCCGTTGTATCCGCGGGCCGAGGGCGCGGAACTGGGCACGCTCGAGGCCATTCCGCCGGGGGCCGCGCCACTGGACGAAGGCCGGGTGCATCCGTTTGCGGGCCTTGCCGTGCTGCGCAAGGACACGCCCGAGGATGACCCCGACGCCTGATCCTGTGGGCCACGCGCGCCAGATTCCCCCTTGCGCCTTGGCGAAATCGCAGTATGGTCCGGCCCTCATCCGAACGAGGGTCGCCACCTGCGCGACGCGCCGGAAACTCCCGCGAAACCGGGGCCGACCAACCGGGGCCATGCTGCCCCCAACACCTGAGGTTGCGACATGGCTGTCCAACAGAACAAAGTCTCGAAGTCCCGCCGCAACATGCGCCGCGCGCATGACGCGCTGGTTGCCGCGAACCCCAATGAATGCCCGAACTGTGGCGAACTGAAGCGTCCGCACCATGTCTGCGGTGCCTGCGGTCACTACGATGACCGTCAGGTCGTTGCCACGACCGACGAGGTCGATCTGGACGAAGACGCCGCCTGATCCAAGACCGGACCGGGAGGGCTGCCAGAATGGCGATGCCGATGGATGCGACGCAGCCCGCCGTCCCGCAGCGCACGATCATATCGGTCGATGCCATGGGCGGCGATCTGGGTCCGTCCGCCGTGGTCGCGGGCATCTCGCGGTCGGCGACCAAGAACCCCGATATCGGTTTCATCCTGCATGGCCCCAAGGCCGAGTTGCAGCGGCTGGTCGCCCGCCGTCGCAATCTGGAAGGCCGCGTCGATATCCGTGACGCCACGGGCGTTGTGACCATGGATGACCGTCCAAGCCACGTGGTGCGCCACGGCAAGGACACTTCGATGTGGTCGGCGCTGGAATCGGTCCGCACCGGCGAGGCGGATGTCTGTGTATCCTGCGGCAATACCGGTGCGCTGATGGCGCTGTCGATGCTGCGGCTGCGCAAGCTGGACGGTGTGAACCGCCCCGCCATTGCGATCCTGTGGCCCTCGCGCAACCCGCAGGGGTTCAACGTCATGCTGGATGTGGGCGCCGATATCCGCGCCGATGAACGCGACCTGCTGCAATATGCGCTGATGGGCGCGGCCTATGCCCGCAATGGTCTGCATCTGGACACACCGCGCGTCGGGCTGTTGAATGTTGGCACCGAAGATCACAAGGGCCGTGCCGAATTGAAGGCCGCGCATGACCTGATCGCGATCAACGCCGAGGCCGGGCATTACCAGTTCGTGGGCTTTGTCGAAGGCGGCGATATCCCCGGCGCGCGCTGCGATGTCATCGTCACCGACGGCTTTACCGGCAATATCGCGCTGAAAACCGGCGAAGGCACCGCCAGCCTGATCGGCGATTTCCTGAAAGCGGCGTTTGCCTATTCGGCACTGTCGCGGCTGGCTTCACTTTTGGCCTATAACTCGTTGCAACGGTTGAAAAAACGCATTGACCCGCGCCAGGTTAATGGCGGTGTGTTTCTGGGCTTGAACGGCACCGTGGTGAAATCGCATGGTGCGGCGGACGCGTTGGGGGTGTCGTCGGCGGTCAAGCTGGCGTTTCAACTGGCACGGTCAGACTTCGGCGCGCGGCTGGCGGCCAAGGTGGCCTCGGCACACGCCATTGCAGACCAATCCATCGCAGATAATGCGCCCGCAGCGGCGGGATCGGAAGAGGATAAAAACGCATGACGACGCGGGCCGTGGTGATCGGGTGCGGGCATTACCTGCCCGCGCGTATCGTGCCGAATGCGGAATTTGCCGCACGGCTGGACACGTCCAACGAATGGATCGTGGCGCGGTCCGGAATCGAGCGGCGGCATTTCGCAGCCGAAGGCGAGACGACATCCGACATGGCCGCTGCCGCGGCGCGGATGGCCTTGCAGGATGCGGGGCTTGTCCCCGATGATCTGGACGCGATCATTCTGGCCACCTCGACCGCCGACCTGACCTTTCCCGCCGCCGCCACCATGGTGCAGGACAAGCTGGGCATGACGGGCGGATTCGCCTTTGACGTGCAGGCGGTCTGCGCCGGGTTCATCTTTGCGCTGGCACAGGCCAATGCGCTGATCATCGCGGGACAGGCGCGGCGGGTGCTGGTGATCGGGGCCGAGACATTCTCGCGGCTGATGGACTGGGACGACCGCACGACCTGCGTGCTGTTCGGGGATGGCGCGGGCGCGCTGGTGCTGGAGGCGCAGCCGGGAACCGGCACATCGGATGATCGCGGCATCCTGGCTTGTGATCTCAATTCCGACGGGCGGCACCGAGCGTTGTTGTATGTGGATGGCGGCGTGTCCACCGGCACCATCGGGCACCTGCGGATGGAAGGCAAAGAGGTGTTCCGCCATGCCGTTGAAAAGCTGGCAGAAACCGCGATGGCGGCGCTGGACAAGGCGGGTCTGAACCCCGGCGATATCGACTGGATCGTGCCGCATCAGGCCAATATCCGCATCATTCAGGGCACGGCGAAAAAGCTGAACCTGCCGATGGATAATGTCGTCGTCACCGTGCAGGATCACGGCAACACATCTGCCGCGTCGATCCCCTTGGCGCTGTCGGTGGCCAAGGCGCGCGGGCAGTTGCAGCCGGGGCAATTGATTGTGACCGAGGCCATCGGCGGCGGTCTGGCATGGGGTGCGGTGGCGCTGCGCTGGTAGGTTTGTGCCACCTGATAAGTCCTTGATCCAAACCATTGATATTGACTCGGAAAAACCCGACCCCCTATGCTGTTGAAAACAGGGGGATGGAATGAGTGAAAAGACGGTGACGCGCATGGACCTGTCCGAGGCGATCTTTCGCGAGGTCGGATTGTCGCGCAACGATTCGGCGCAATTGGTTGAAAGCGTGCTGACCCACATGTCGGATTCGCTGGCGCGCGGCGAACAGGTCAAGATTTCGTCCTTTGGCACGTTTTCGGTGCGGGACAAATCGGCGCGCGTTGGGCGCAACCCCAAGACCGGCGAAGAGGTTCCGATCCAGCCGCGCCGCGTGTTGACGTTCCGGCCCTCGCATCTGCTGAAGGACCGCGTTGCGGTCGGCCCGCGGCGGTGACCGATGCGCTGCGCGGGGCTGGCTAAATGATCAAGTCGCCCGACGCCTTCCGCACCATTTCGGAGGTGTCCGAATGGCTTGACCGCCCGACCCATGTGCTGCGCTTCTGGGAATCGAAATTCCCGCAGATCAAGCCGGTGAAACGCGCGGGCGGGCGACGGTATTACCGTCCGCAGGACATGCTGCTGTTGGGCGGGATCAAGCGGCTGTTGCACGATGATGGCATGACCATCAAGGGTGTGCAGAAAATGTTGCGCGAACAAGGCGTTGCCCATGTTTCCGCGCTGTCGCAGGCGCTGGACGAGGATCTGGCGGCGGCGCTGGCCCAAGCAGCCCCTGCCCCGATCGCGGGCTTTCACCCCGAGGCACCGATGTCGGTCATGGCGGAACCCGCGTCCGAGGCCACCACCGCGCGTGTGCTGCAATTCCGCGATCCGGGATTGCCGCGCGATCCGGTTCCGGTGATCGCGCCAAAGCCCGCACAAAATACTGCGCCGAAACCCATTGCCCCGCTGCCCGACCCCGACCCGCGCGATGACGATGCCCAACTGGGGCTGCCGTTCGACGCGCCCGCGCTGGTTCCGCCCCCTGCCCCGTCCCCTGCCGTGCCACGTCATCCCGGCGGGCTGCTGACGCAGATCGCGCGGCATCCTGGCCAAGTGACGCCTGCCACCCGCGATGCGCTAGTGCCGCTGGTCCGGCGTCTGGTCGCGCTGACCGAACGGATGCGCGCGCCGGAATGACCATGCCATGCCCCGAATCCTCTTGCGACGGCGGGAATATTCGCTATCACAGCCAAACCGTCGGGCTATAGCGCAGTCTGGTAGCGCGTCCGTCTGGGGGGCGGGAGGTCGCAGGTTCAAGTCCTGCTAGCCCGACCAAATCTTCCCCCTCGTCCCTTGCGGGATGTCCACTGCGACGGTTCAAGTATCTCATGACAGGCGTCATCCCCAGCCAGCATCTGCGCGCCTTCTGGGCGGATGGCACCGTCGCGGCGGCCACAGCGCCCGTGCCGGGTCAGGTGCAGCCAGCCAGCCTTGATCTGCGGCTGGGTCATGTCGCGCACCGCGTCCGCGCCTCGTTCCTGACCGGACATGGCCGCAGCGTCGCCGATCGGCTGGCCGAGTTCGAGATGCACCGCATGGACCTGTCCCCCGGTGCGGTGCTGGAAAAGGGCTGTGTGTATGTGGTGCCATTGCAGGAACAGCTTGCGCTGCCGCGCGATGTGTCCGCCGTGGCCAACGCCAAATCCTCGACCGGGCGGCTGGACCTGCTGACGCGCACCATCACCGATAGCGGCGTGGAATTTGACCGCATCCCGGCGGGTTACACCGGCCCGCTCTATGCCGAGATTTGCCCGCGCAGCTTTTCCGTGCTGGTCCGTCCGGGCATGCGGCTGAACCAGATCCGGTTTCGTAACGGTCAGGCGGTGCTGTCGGACCCGGAATTGGCCGCGCTGCATGGCCAGACGCCGCTGGTGGATGGTCCGGCGGTGATCAGCGAAGGGCTGGGGTTTTCCGTCGATCTGCGCCCCGCCACTGGCACCTTGGTGGGATACCGCGCGAAACCCCATGCGGGCGTGATCGACCTTGACCGCATCGGGCATTACGCCCCTGCCGATTACTGGGAAGAGGTCCACAGCGACCAGGGCCGCATCATCCTTGATCCCGGCGCGTTCTATATCCTTGTCAGCCGCGAGGCGGTGTCGATCCCGCCCGCCTATGCCGCTGAAATGGACCCTTATCTGGCGATGGTGGGCGAGTTTCGGGTGCATTACGCGGGCTTCTTTGACCCCGGTTTCGGCCATGGCCTGCCCGCGCGCGGGGTGCTGGAGGTGCGCTGTCACGAAGCGCCTTTTGTGCTGGAACACGGCCAGATCGTCGGGCGGTTGGTCTATGAGCGGATGTCAGAGGTGCCAGATACGCTGTATGGCCTTGATATCGCGTCGAATTATGCCGGTCAGGGCCTGAAGCTGTCGAAACATTTCAAGGCCTGACGCGGATCACATCCCGCCGATGCGCCCCGACAGCTTCGCCGCTGCACGCGCCTTGCGCGCGGCCTGCTGGCCCTCAAGCGCGGCCTGCCGTTCCAATTCGGCGGGCGTCTGCGCGGCACGGGGCCGCGACAGGGCATTGATGCCCGCGTTCATGCCGCGATTGATGACTTCGCTCATCACGCGGCGGATGATCATGTCGATGATCTGATTAAGGGTCATGGCCTGCTCCTGATGTTGCTGCGAACGGATTTTCGGGTGATATGGCGGTGATTCGGGACGATTTAAGGGCTTGGTTGCGTCAATCTGCGAAAAGTTCGCTTTGATCGGGGGGCGGGTCGTCCGGGTCCACCTCGCCAAGCGCGGGCCCCATGCCGGGGGGCGGGCGGTTGTCCAACAGACCCGCCGCGCGCAGTTCGGCCACACCGGGCAGATCGCGCGCTGATTCGAGGCCAAAATGATCCAGAAATTCGGGCGTGACCACAAAGGTCACAGGCCGCCCCGGCGTCAGCTTGCGCCGCCCCAACCGCACCCAGTCCAGTTCGATCAACTGATCCACCGTGCCCCGGCTGACCGATACGCCTCGGATTTCCTCGATTTCGGCGCGCGTTACAGGCTGATGATAGGCGATGATCGCCAGCGTCTCGATCGCGGCGCGCGACAGCTTGCGGGTTTCCACTACCTCGTTGCGCATGAGAAACCCCAGATCGGGCGCGGTGCGCATCGCCCAGGCGTCACCCACCCGCACCAGATGCACACCGCGGCCGTCATAGCGGCGGCGCAGATGCGCCAGCGCCTCGGCGGGGTCGCAGCCATGCGGCATCCGCGCGGCAAGGTTTGCCACCGTCAGGGGCGTGGCAGAGGCGAACAGCATCGCCTCGACCATGCGTTCCTGATCGCCCATTGGCGGGGCATCAAACAGCGTATCGCGCGGGGCGTCAGCCATCGCGGCCCTCGCGCGCGCGCAACTGAATGGGCGCAAATGTTTCGGATTGGCGCAGTTCCACCCGCCCCGCCTTGGCCAGTTCCAGCGAGGCCGCAAAGGTCGCCGCCGTGGCCGACCGCCTGCGCACCGGGTCCGCCTGCCAGCCCTCGGGCAGATAGGTCAGGATATCGGTCCAGTCGCCCGCGTGCCCGATCAGCCCGCGCATCCGTTCCAGCGCCTGTTCCATCGTGAACACCGCGTCGCGGTCCATCACGAAGGGACGAAATTCGTCGCGGGTGCGGATACGGGCGTAGGCCTGCATCAGGTCCAAAAGTGTGGCGCTGAATTGCACGCGGCGCGCGCGGGTTACATCCTCGGGCAGGCCACGCGCAAAGATGTCCTGCCCCAGCCGGTTGCGCGCCATCAGCCGCGCGGCGACATCGCGCATCGCCGCCAGCCGCTCCAGTTGAAACGCCAGATGCGCGGCAAGGTCTTCGCCCGACGGGCCGTCATCTTTGGGGTCAGGCGGCAGCAACAACCGCGATTTCAGATAGGCCAGCCACGCCGCCATCACCAGATAATCCGCCGCCAGTTCCAGCCGCAGCGCCCGCGCCTGTTCGACAAAGCCCAGATACTGCTGCGCCAGTTGCAGGATCGAGATCCGGCGCAGATCGACCTTTTGTGTGCGCGACAGCGTCAGCAGCAGGTCCAGCGGGCCCTCGAACCCGTCCACATCGACGATCAGCGCCTCGGCTTCCAGCCGCGCGGCGACAGTGATCGGGGGGCCTTCGGCAAACGCGTCAGACATGGCCCGGATATGGTCCCCTTGCGCCCAACATGGCGGAAAGCTGGGCCTCAAGGGCTGTGATGTCAACAGCGTCGGGCGTCCGGCGCTGGGCCAGCGCCGCTTCGGCCCGCGCTTGGCCCGCAGGCGTCATGCGGCCTGCGGCCTCGGCCACGGCCGCGCGGTCTGCCAGCGTCGCGTTGCACAAGAGCGCCACGTCACATCCCGCCGCCAATGACGCGCGCGTCAATTCCGGTAAGGTGCCAGCAAGCGCCTTCATCGACAGGTCATCAGTCATCAACAGCCCGCCAAAGCCCATGTCGCGCCGGATCACCGCAATCATCGCGGGCGACAAGGTGGCGGGCAGCGGGTCAACAGCAGCGTAAACCACATGCGCCGTCATCGCCATCGGCAGGTCGGCCAGCGCGGCAAAGGGCGCGTAATCGGTTGTGGTCAGGGTGGCGGCGTCCACTTCGACGCGCGGCAGGTCGTGGTGGCTGTCGGCGGTTGCGCGACCGTGGCCGGGGATATGCTTGACCACCGGCAACACCCCACCCGCCAGCAACCCATCCGCCACCGCGCGCCCCATACGCACCACCGTCGCCGGATCGCTGCCATAGCAGCGGTTGCGCAGGAACGGATGCGTCTCTGGCACGGCCACATCGACCAGCGGCGCGCAATTGCCGTCGATCCCCAGCGCGCGCAGTTCCGCCGCGATGAGGCGATATCGCAGGCGCATCGCGGCCTCGGCCTGATCGCCCGCTTGCATGACGAAATCCAACGGCGGGGTCCAGTCGCGCCCCAAAGGCGGACGCAGCCGCTGCACCCGCCCGCCTTCCTGATCAATCAGGATCGGCGCGTCACGGCCCACGCAATCGCGCATTTCGGCACATAAGCCACGGACCTGATCCGCGCTGTCGATGTTGCGGGCAAACAGGATGAACCCGAACGGATCGGCATCCGCAAAGAACCGCTTTTCCGCCGGCGTCAGACGCAGACCTTCGGCGTCAAGGATCGTGGCTCCAAAGCTCACCGCGTCACCACCGGGATGCATTCGGCGCGTTCCGCCTGCAACGCGGCGCAGAACCGGCGTGCTTCGTCCAAGTCGCCAAAGCCATGCGCGCGCAGCCGGAAAAAAGTGCGCCCGCCCGATTGCGCCTCTTGGATCACGCGATTCTTGCCTTCGAGGTAATCGCCAAAGCGTGCCCCCAGACGTTCCCATTCGCGCGCGGCGATTTCGGGCGATTCAAACGCGCCAAGCTGTGCCAACCGGGTGCCGGGCGGGATGGCGTCGGGATCGACGGCCACCAGCGCCTCGGCGATCGCGGCATCCACCGGGGCCTTGCGGATGCTGCTGAGGCCCAAGGGGCGTTCGCGCGGACGCAGCGCCGATGTCGCGGCCAAGGGTTCAGGATCAAGGCTGGTTTCATTGTCAAGGGCGGCGACCTCGACGCCTTCGTCCTCTGCCCCGACATCATAGGCCAAGGGCTGCGCCTCGCGGGTCAATTCGGCCACCATCGCCGCGACCGATGAATTGACCGTGGCCGGGGCCGCGCGCGCGGGCGCATCGGCCAGCGCCGCCAGCGGCGCATCCTCGTCGGCCAGTTCGACCGGTGCAGGCGCCAGCGTCAGCGCATCCGGTGTGGGGGCAGCGCTGCCCTCGGCAGCAATCGTGTTGACCGCCAGCCCCATGTTGTCGGCCGATTTGCCGCCCGGATCGGCGGGCAATTCGCGGAACGGGCCGGCCATCGCGCGCACCACCGGCACGCCCGACACGTCGCGGATGATCAGGTTGACCGACCAGACAATCCCACCCACCACCAGCGCCAGCGACAGGCCCGCGCCCAAGACCTTGGTTGCCACGGAAATCTGTCGTCCAGCCGTCATGGCCACAGGAACGGCGGGCGCACGGCCCGTTGCGTGATAAATCGCCATACATCGCCTCATGATGTCCGGGCGATACATGCCGCGCCGGATCGTCTGCTCTGGGTCCGGGGCGGCTGTCGTTCAGCGCAGCTCGTCCAACGGGTCAACGCCAAGAATACCAAGCCCGGTTGAAATGACAACGGCGGTGGCACGGATCAGCGCGATTTTGGATTGACTTGTGGCAAGATCACCCTCTTGCACGAACCGCAACGCGGGTTCGTCATTGCCCCTGTTCCACAGCGAATGGAAATCCGACGCCAATTCATACAGATAGAACGCGATGCGGTGCGGCTCATGCGTGCGTGCGGCGATTTCCAACAGACGCGGCCATTCACCGATCTGGCGGGCCAGTTTCAGTTCCGCCTCATGGCTCAGCTTGGACAGGTCCGCGGCGGCCAGCGCGGCATCCGTCACATCCACGCCCGCATCGCGCGCGCGGCGCAGCACGGAATGGACCCGCGCATGGGCATATTGCACATAGAAAACCGGGTTTTCCTTGGACTGTTCCAGCACACGCGCGAAATCAAATTCCAGCGGCGCATCGTTTTTCCGTGTCAGCATGACGAACCGCGTGACACCCGCGCCCACTTCGGCCACCACATCGCGCAGGGTGACGAAATTGCCCGCGCGTTTCGACATCTTGAATTCGGCCCCGTTCTTCATCAGCTTGACCAGCTGGCACAGCTGAATATCCAGCGGCACCCGGCCATCCGACAGCGCCGACACCGCGGCCTTCATCCGTTTGACATAGCCGCCGTGATCGGCGCCAAAGACGTCGATCAGCGCATCAAAGCCGCGCGTGACCTTGTCGAAATGATAGGCGATATCGGGCGCGAAATAGGTCCAGGCGCCGTCGGATTTCATGATCGGGCGGTCCACATCGTCGCCATGCGCGGTGGACCGGAACAGCACCTGTTCGCGCGGCTCCCAGTCCTCGGGCAGCTTGCCCTTTGGCGGTTCCAGAACGCCACGATAAATCAACCCCTTGGCGTCCAGAGCGGCGATCGCCGCCTCGATCCGCCCGGTGCCATAGAGCGACTTTTCGCTAAAGAACACGTCCATCTTGACGCCCAACAGCGCCAGATCCGCGCGGATCATGTCCATCATCATCTCGGTGGCGATATCGCGCACTTGCGCCAGCCATTCGGATTCGGGGCGGTCCAGCAGGCTGTCGCCGAAACGGGTTTTCAACGCCTCGCCGACCTCGATCAGGTAATCGCCGGGATAGGTGCCTTCGGGCCAATCGACCGACAGGTCATGCGCCTCGACATAGCGCAGATAGGCCGACCGCGCGAGGACATCGACCTGCGCGCCGCCGTCGTTGATGTAGTATTCGCGCGTCACGTCCCAGCCGGCAAATTCCAGCACCGAGGCCAGCGCATCCCCGAACACCGCGCCGCGCGTATGGCCGACATGCAGCGGCCCGGTCGGGTTGGCCGAGACATATTCGACGTTGATCCGTTTACCCTGCCCCAGCCCGGACCGGCCAAAATCCGCGCCTTGGTGCAGAACGGCGGCGATCATCTGTTGCCAGACCGCCGTTTGAAGGCGGATGTTCAGGAACCCCGGCCCCGCCACCTCGGCCACGGCAACGCGCGGATCGGCCATCAGGCGGGCGGCCAGCGCATCGGCGATCTTGCGCGGCGGCAGGCCCGCGGGCTTGGCCAGCACCATCGCGGCATTGGTCGCCATATGGCCATGCAGCGGATCGCGCGGCGGTTCCATCGCCACGCCCGACGTATCAAGTCCGGAAGGCAGGTCGCCCGCTGCCGCCATCGCGGTCAGTTCGGCGATGACCAGCGCGCGCAGGTCCTGAAAGAGGTTCATTTGCAGCATCCATAGTTGGTTTGCGCGGTGTAGCACCTCTGACGGGCGCGTCAATCGCAGCAGGTGACGCGGATCTCAGACCACCTGCGTCAGCCGGAACCGCCCGCCGCGAAACCGCGTGGCCTCCCCGTGCAACAGCAGCGCCAGCAGGCGGGTCAGCGGGGCGGAGTCAACAGCGCCGATTTCCACCATATGCACGCCCCCCGGCGGCGCCCAGTCGGCGCGGTCCAGCGCATCGGTCAAGGCGGCGCTCCCCGCGCGATGCGCCGCGTCCATCGGGTCGGCGTCACGATCTGGCCACACCAGCAGCGCCGCCCCCTGCCCCATCCGCAATCCCGGCGCAAAGGCGCGCAGCAACCCCACCGGGGTCTGGCAGGACAGCGCCAGATCATCCGGGTCAAGCAAGGCCAGCAGCGATATGAACCCGTGCAGCGGCTCGTCGGCCCAGATCGCGCCCATCGACAGCACCAGCGCGGGCTGGCGCAAATCCATCGCCAGCAATTCGACCTTATCGGGGTATTGTTGCGCCAGCGGAAACAATGTGGTGGTGTCGGTGTCCAATGCGATCACGGTCGCCCCGTCCTGCGCCAGCGCCGCCGTCAGCACCCGCCCCGCCGCGCAACCCGCGCCCGCGATCAGCAACGTCTTGCCCGCCAGCCCCCCAGAACCCGCCACGCGGACCACCTTTACCTCTGCACCAATGTGGCAGCGGTAACATCCGGCCCCTGGGCCATGTCAACAAAAACACCGTGAAAATTGCGCGTTTCTGCGATGCCCGACGGTTCAGGTGCCCCGCGCGGCGCGCGCGGCGGCGGGAAACAGCCGTGCATGTTCCTGCAAGGCAAAACGGTCAGTCATGCCCGAAATGTAATCACAGACGATCCGCGCCAGCGTGGTTTCATCCTGCGCATCTGCCACGTCCTTGCGCCATTGCTTGGGCAACAGGTCGGGTCGCGCCATCAACAGCGGAAACAGGTCATGCACGACCTGCGTGACATGTGCGCGCATATCCAGCACCGACGGCGCGCGATACATGCGGCGGAACAGAAAGGCGCGGATCAGTTTCAGATCGGCCCAGAGGGCTGGCGAAAACTGCACCATCATCCGGCCCGCATTGCGGATATCGGCGGGCGTCTGCGGGTCAAGCGCGGCAAGATTGGCGCGGCTGACGGCGATGACATCCTCGACAAGAATGCCAAAGAACCGCCGCAGCGCCTCGTGGCGGCGGCGGTAATAGTTCAGGCCGGGGTATTTCCGGTCCACTTCGGCGAAACAGTCCTGCAGGATCGGCAATTCCGCCAATTCGTCGGTGGAAAACAGTTCCGCCCGCAACCCGTCGTGCAGGTCGTGGTTGTTGTAGGCAATGTCGTCGGACAATGCCGCCGCCTGTGCCTCGGCGCTGGCATGGGTGCCAAGTTCCAGATCCTGCCGTGCCTGATATTCCGCCAGCGCCCAAGGGATATCGCCCACGACGGGTCCGTTATGTTTGGCAATGCCTTCAAGGGTTTCCCAGGTCAGGTTCAACCCATCCCATTCGGCGTAATGCCGTTCCAGCGAGGTCACGATGCGGATCGCCTGCGCATTGTGATCGAACCCGCCATAAGGTGCCATCAGCGCCTCCAGCGCATCCTCGCCAGTGTGACCGAACGGCGGGTGGCCCAGATCATGCGCCAGCGCCACGGTTTCGGTCAGGTCGGGGTTCAGCCCCAACGTGCCCGCCAGTGTGCGCGCCACCTGCGCCACTTCCAGTGAATGGGTCAGGCGGGTGCGGAAATAATCGCCTTCGTGTTCGATGAACACCTGGGTCTTGTGTTTCAGGCGGCGAAACGACGAGGCATGGATGATGCGGTCGCGGTCGCGCTGAAACGCGTTGCGGAACGTGCTGTTGTCTTCGGGATAAAGCCGCCCCCGGCTGTCGCCCGGATTACAGGCAAAGATCGCGGTCATGATGCGGCTCTCTTGTGGTTCCGGCTGCGGGCCTTATATTCCACCGCAGTTGCAAGGGAAACCGAAACGCCATGCAGATCCCCCCCAAAGTCACCGCCCGCGCCTTTGCCCGCCTGTCCGAAATCGGCGCGGCCCCCAAGGCGCTGCGCGTCGCGGTCGAAGGCGGCGGCTGTTCCGGGTTTCAGTATGATATCCGGCTGGATGATCCGGCGTCCGATGACCTGATCCTTGAAGGGTCAGGCCAGCGCGTGGCCGTCGATACCGTGTCGCTGCCGTTTCTGGCGGGGGCGGTGATTGATTTCTCCGACGAGCTGATCGGCGCGCGGTTTGTGATCGAGAACCCCAACGCCAGTTCAAGCTGCGGCTGCGGTATCTCTTTTTCGGTCTGACCGATGTGGCGTCTGCTGGTGCTGCTGGTGGGAACGGCGGCAGCGGCAGAAAACGTGCCGCGCGCCGATGGCAAAACAATGGACGCGCGGCTTTATGGCGAATGGGCGCAACCGGGTTGCCCGCCGACGCTGCTGTTGTCGCACGGGCTGGGTGGCAATGCGAACGGGCTGTCGCGCGTGGCCCAAGCGGCAGCGGTATCTGGCTGGCGCGTCATGGTGATGGGCCATGCCGAAAGCGGGCCAAGGCGGCTGTTTGCCGTGCTGCGCGCCGATGACCGCACCGCCGCGATCCGCGCGGCACTGCCCTGGCAGGACCGCGCCCGCGATCTGGAGGCCGCCATCGCCCGTGCAAGCCGCGATTGCCGGCCTCAGCCCTTTGTATTGGGCGGACATTCCATGGGCGCGGCGATGACGATGTTCGAGGCCGGCGCGGCAGGCGTGCCGCCCTTTGCGGGCCGCGACCGGTTTGACGCCTATGTCGCGCTGTCGCCGCAGGGCACCGGATGGGCCTTTGCGTCGGATCGTGCCTGGCGCGGGGTGCGTAAACCGGTGCTGATGGTCACGGGCACGCGCGACAACGGGCTGGACGGCGACTGGACCACGCGCGCCCGCGCCTTTGACGGGCTGCGGCCGGGGCAAAAGCGGCTTGCCGTGATTGACGGGGCCACACATGTCGGTCTGGTCGGATCGCAGCCGCGCATCGCTGCGACGGTGGCACAGGTGGTCACGGAATACCTGACCCATGTGATGTCCGGCTGGCGGCCAAGCGCGTTGGCCGGTCCGGGAGTGACGATCCGCGACAAGTAAGCAATCGCGCGACGGTGCGGCGTCGTTATTTGGCGCGTCCCGGCTGGGCGGCGCGGGCAAAGCCTTCGAAGAACGCGGCGAAATCCGGGGTGGCGGTTTCGGCGGCCAACAGCACCTCTTGCGCGGTATCCGACATGCCGCGCGTGACCACATGGCGCATCCGGCCCCAATCGGCGGACCGCGCGGTGTCACCTTCAAACATCCGTTCCGACATTTCGCGCAGCGCAGTCGCGCGGCCCTCGGCGGCATGAAAGATCACCTGACCGGCAGGCACTTCGGCCCCAAAGGCCGCCCGCCCCGCCTGGGCCAAGGCCCAATTGCCAACCAGATATTCGTGGTAATCATCCGCCACCGGGCCCGCATCAGGCCCACGCAAGGCATAAAGCCGCATCTCATCGGCAATCCACGCCTCCCACAACGAAGGCGGGGTCATCTGCGCCTGCCGCATCGCCAAGCAGACCTCGGCCAGCAGGTCGGCATTCTGATCCAGAAACGCCAGCGTGCCGGTGAAATGCAGGCTTTGCCGCGCTTCGGCAGGCAGATCGGGCGCGCGGCGGCCATATTCGGACAGGTAGAACACGATATGCGTCAACTCATAGGCGGCCTTCTTGTTCGGCATCGCGAAGGTCGCGGTGCGGGCGGTGAACGCGCGCAGCCGGTCATGCAGACCCGTGTCGTGGCGCATGGGATCGCTGCCCCGCCGCAGCATCAGCCGCTGCGCCTCGGCGCGTTGCAGATCCGACAGCTCGGCCTCGGCCAAGCCCTGCCGCGCGGCCCAATCGACGAGGACCACCGCCTTGTCACCCGGCATCCCGAGCGATTCCAGATCCAGCGCGATCGACAGCAGGAAACGGTAATATTGCGGAAAGAACCCCATCCGGCGTTCCAGCGCCGCATAAAACCCGGCATAGGGGGCCAGCGCCGCCGCAGGCGCACCCAGCCCGGAACATTCTAGAATATTCAGGATTTCGGCGTTTTCCTTCAGCCAGAACACATCATCCGGGCCACGGCGATGGTCGGCAAAGGTGGCAATCAGCGCCGCGCGGCGCTGATCTTCGGTCTGGCGCGGGGGCGGGGCGCGAAAGGCGATGATATTCGACATTGGCGTTTCCCTCCCCCGTTCTGTGCTTAGGAACCCGACGAGAATGCGCCGGTGGCGTCGCCCTGCTGCGCTTCCAGCGTAGTGGGGGCCGACCCCGACGAGAATGCGCCGGTCAGGTCGCCAGCCGTGGCGCGGGGGGCGGAACCCGACGAAAACGCCTCGACCGCGTCACCGGTGATCGCGGCGGAAGCCGTATGCACCGACCCCGACGAGAATGCGCCGGTCAGGTCGCCCGCCGTGGCGCGGGGCGCGGAACCCGACGAGAACGCCTCGACCGCGTCACCGGTGACCGCGGCGGATGCGGTGTGCACCGACCCCGAAGAGAACGCGCCGGTCAGGTCGCCCGCCGTCGCGCGGGGCGCGGAACCCGACGAGAACGCGGCAACGGCATCACCCAGCAGGGCATCGGTCGTGCGCGGCGCAGAGCCGGACGAGAACATCGCGCAGCCGTCGCCCGAGAACAGGTCGGTGGTGACGTTTGCGCGGACGAGCGGGGCGGTTTGGCGCAGTGCGGTCATTTTAGTCTCCCAGGTGTGTCAGAAGTGACGGTTGCGAATGACCCAAGGATTGCACGTATGGCGTGTGATGCAACAGATTGTTTTCATCCTATGCGGTAGCTGGGCGCGCCTGAGGCGCACCAAGGCGTGTAACCCGTTGAAAACACGACCTCGCGCACTCTCCTTCTGATTGCATTTTTCTGTGGATAAGTTTCGCGCCGCCCGCGCAACAGGGGTTTTCCCGTCAAACCCGCGCCGAATCGCCCCCGCGCAACGCCGCATCGCCCGCTTGTCTCGCGGCGTGGGGACAGGCATTAAGGCGCCAAACAGGGGACCGCGCCATGAAGATTGCCACCTTCAACGTCAACGGCATCAAGGCGCGGCTGGACGCGCTGTGCGATTGGCTGGACAGCGCGCACCCCGATGTGGCCGTGTTGCAAGAGATCAAGTCCGAAGACGCGCCCTTCCCCCGCGAGATGATCGAAGATCGCGGATACATCGTCGAAACCCACGGCCAGAAATCCTTTAACGGCGTTGCGATCCTGTCGAAACTACCGCTGGAGGACATCACGCGCGGCCTGCCCGGTGATGACGGCGACACACAGGCGCGCTGGATCGAGGCGACAGTGGTGGGCAAAACCGCCCTGCGTGTTTGCGGGCTGTATCTACCGAATGGCAATCCGGTGGAACTTGACGCGGATGGCCTGCCGGTTGCAGGCGGCAAATACGCTTATAAACTGGCGTGGATGGCGCGGCAGCGCGCGCGCGCGGCGGACCTGCTGGCGGCTGAAATGCCATTCCTGATGGCGGGCGATTACAACATCATCCCGCAGGCCGAGGATGCCAAACGGCCCGATGTCTGGCGCGCGGATGCGCTGTTCCGGCTGGAAAGCCGCGATGCCTTTCGCCAACTGGTCAACCTGGGGCTGACGGATGCGTTCCGCGCGCGGGTGCAGGGGCCGGGGCATTATTCGTTCTGGGATTATCAGGCGGGTGCTTGGAACCGCGATGATGGCATCCGCATCGACCATGTGCTGCTCAGCCCGCAAGCCGCCGATCTGCTGCGCGACGCGGGCATCGACCGCGATATCCGGGGCCGCGACAAGCCGTCGGATCACGTGCCGGTCTGGGTGGACCTTGACCTGTAACCCTAAGTGGTCACGTCGACATCATAGATCCAGTCGAACTGGCCCAGCATCCTTGCCGGGGCCAGAGCGTTGCCTATCCGCAGCGCAGTATGGGCAAGCGTCTGCACCAAAGGCGCGCGCAGGTGAAACTTCCACGCATTGCCATTGGCCGCGGCAATGACGCGTTCCGTGCGCGGTCGCCGCAGCGCCTGATAGCGGTGGACATCATCCCCTTCGGCCAGACAACGCGCCAGCACAAAGGCATCCTCCAGCGCCAGATTGGCCCCTTGGGCCAGAAACGGCAGCGTAGGATGCGAGGCATCGCCCAGGATGGCGGCGCGGCCCTGCCCCCAGACGCGCGCCACCGGATGGCGGAACAGGCCCCAAAGGTGCGTCTGGTCCACCCGCGCCAATATCCCGCGTACGGTGCCGCCGAAATCGGCAAAAGCCGCGCGCAAATGGCCGGGATCGTCGGGATGGTTCCAGCCCTCGGCAGCCCATTGGCGGCGTTCCTGCACCGCGACGATGTTCAGCAACTGGCCACCCCGCAGCGGATAGCAGACCAGATGCCGCCCCGCGCCCATATGCACCTGTGCCTCTGGACCCTGCCCCGGATTGGGGATCAGCGCGCGCCACGCCACCTGCCCGGTGAAAAACGCCTTGTCCGCACCGTTCAGCGCCGCGCGCACCCGCGATTGCACCCCGTCCGCGCCGATCAGCAGTCCGGCCTGCAACGTCGCGCCATCGGCCAGTGTCACTTGCGCCGCGGCGATATCCACATCTGTCACCCGCGCGCCACAGCGGATCGACACGCCCGCTTCCCGCGCGCCGTCCGCCAGCACGTCGATCAGATCGGCGCGATGCACCAGCAACGTGGCGCGATCCGCCCGTCGCGTCAGGTCCATCCTCATGACTTCGCGGCCCCGTTGGTTGTGCAGCACCACGGCGCGGCTTTGCACGGCGCGCGCGCGCAAGGCGTCGCCCAGACCCAACGCATCCAGCACCCGCAGCCCATTCTGGCTGATCTGCAACCCGGCACCAACCTCGGTGATCGCGGCGGCCTGTTCCAACACCTTGACCCGCGCGCCGCGCAGCGCCAGCGCGCGCGCGACCGACAGCCCCGCGACCCCCGCCCCCAGCACCGTGATGTCTTGACCAATCACCATGCGCCGTTGGTGCAACGAAAAACGCCGGAGCGAAAGCCCCGGCGTCATGTTCATTCTGCGGGCGCGCGGCGATCAATCGTCGCGGTGAACCTTTTCGCGGCGCTCGTGGCGCTCTTGCGCTTCCAGCGTCATGGTGGCGATGGGGCGCGCGTCCAGCCGTTTCAGGCTGATCTGTTCGCCCGACGCCTCGCAATAGCCGAACTCGCCGTTCTCGATCCGGCGCAGCGCCGCGTCGATCTTGGTGACCAGCTTGCGCTGGCGGTCGCGGGTGCGCAATTCCAGCGCGCGATCGGTTTCCTCAGAGGCGCGGTCGGTCACATCGGGAATGTTGCGGGTGCCGTCCTGCAAGCCTTCGATCGTGTCGCGGCTGTCGGACATCAGATCGTTTTTCCACATGATCAGCTTGCGGCGGAAATACTCAAGCTGGCGGTCGTTCATGAACGGCTCGTCTTCAGCCGGGCGATAATCATCCGGCAGAAATGTTTCTGCTTTCATGGATCGTGCTCCCCTTGATCGGCACCGGAAAGCGCAAGGTGTTTACACTTTGGCATCCCTTGCGGGGCCGTCTACAGCAACGATATCTTCTTGTCACTACCTCAAAGGACAGGTTTGCGCAGTGATTGCACATCGCGGGCCGCGCCGTTAACCTGCCCCGGAACGCATCGCCAAAGGGCTGGAAACGCGCATGAAATTCCAAGGAACCGGAACTTACGTGGCCACTGCCGATCTGACTGTGGCGGTCAACGCCGCCGTGGCGCTGGAACGCCCGCTGCTGGTCAAGGGCGAACCCGGCACCGGCAAGACCGAACTGGCGCGCCAGGTGTCGATGGCGCTTGGTCTGCCGATGATCGAATGGAACATAAAATCCACCACCAAGGCGCAACAGGGGCTTTACGAATACGACGCCGTCTCGCGCCTGCGCGACAGCCAATTGGGCGAGGCCCGCGTGCATGACGTCAGGAATTACATCAAGCAGGGCAAGCTGTGGCAGGCCTTCGCGGCGGATGGCAAGGTCGTGCTCTTGATCGACGAAATCGACAAGGCCGACATCGAATTCCCCAATGACCTGTTGCAGGAATTGGACCGGATGGAATTCTTTGTCTATGAAACCGGCGAAACGATCCGCGCGCGCCACCGCCCCATCGTCATCATCACGTCCAACAACGAAAAGGAACTGCCCGACGCCTTCCTGCGCCGGTGTTTTTTTCACTATATCCGCTTTCCCGACCCCGCTACGCTGCGCGCTATCGTCGCCGTGCATCACCCCGGCATCAAAGAGGCGCTGCTGACCACCGCGCTGACGCAATTCTACGAAATCCGCGAGACACCGGGGCTGAAGAAAAAGCCTTCGACCTCTGAAGTGCTGGACTGGCTGAAACTGCTGCTGGCCGAGGATCTGACCCCCGAAGACCTGAAACGCGACGGCGTCAACGCGCTGCCGAGACTGCATGGCGCCCTGCTGAAGAACGAACAGGACGTGCATCTGTTCGAACGGCTGGCCTTTATGGCGCGGCGGGGTGGTTAAACATTACGGCAAAATTAAGGCAAGTTGCGCGCATTTCACCTTTTGGCTGTGGGATACCGGCGGTATGCACCCGGACCATCAGGCCCAAGACAGTCCCGCAAGCCATTGAAAACATTATCTGCGACTGACCTGCCACAATCGCCCCCGGACCCTGCGCAAACGCCACAAATTTGCCTTAATTGCTCCTTAGCCCTGACGACAAGAGGGGCGAAGTTCTCTCGGCAAGAATGACCGAGGCAGATCATGACCGGGACAGTGACCCAGAGCCCGCGCCCCTCGCGCGGTGTGCAACCTGCGCTGCGCGTGATCACGCGGGGACGCAAGACAGATGGTGTGCGCCTTTCATGCGGTCATCGTGCCTCGTGCAGCGACCAGTCCTTGCGCGGTATGCAGCCATGAGCCTGCATCGCGCCATCCTGCCCATATGCCTGATGCTGGGGGCCTGTGTGCCGTCGCTGAACACCGAAACCGCGACGCGCGCCGCGTTCCAGATGGAAAACGCCGCGGCGCTGCCGCCGATGAAGACATTCTCGGCCCCGCGCCCGGTGCGCCCGGTGCAGTCCAATTCCGATATCGCACGCGATTTTCTGGATCTGGTGTTCAGCATGGAATCAGGCCGCGACCTGCCGGTGCTGACCCGGTTTGAAGGCCCGATCCGCGTGCGTGTCACCGGCCAGCCGCCCGCGCATCTGGGGCTTGATCTGGGCCGCCTGCTGCACCGGTTGCGGACCGAGGCCGGGATCGACATCGACATGGCCCAAGGCGGGGCCGCGCAGATCACCATCCAAGCCATCCCGCGCGCCGAAATCCGCAAGGCATTGCCGCAGGCCGCCTGTTTCGTGGTGCCGAACATCACCGACATCTCGCAATATGCGCTGGCGCGCCGCACCGCCCGCACCGATTGGGCGCGGCTGGACAGCCGCAGCCAGATCGCCGTGTTCCTGCCGTCGGATGCCGCCCCGCAAGAGGTGCGCGATTGTCTGCACGAGGAACTGGCACAGGCGCTGGGGCCGCTGAACGACCTCTATCGCCTACCCGACAGCGTCTATAACGACGACAACGTGCATACGATCCTGACCGGCTATGACATGCTGATCCTGCGCGCGATCTATGCGCCAGAGTTGCAATCCGGCATGACGCGGGCGCAGGTGGCGGACCGGTTGCCGGGGCTGCTCGCGCGCATGAACCCGGCGGGCCAAAATCAGGCGCCGACCCGGCTGGCCAATACACCCCGCCCCTGGGTCAACGCCGTGCAAAAAGCGCTGGGGCCGGGTGTGACGCCCATCGAACGCCGCGCCGCCGCCAACGAGGCGATCAGCATCGCCCGCGTGATGGGCTGGCAGGATCACCGGCGCGGGTTCTCGCATTACGCCCTGGGTCGTTTGCTGCAACCGTCTGATCCCGCCGGGGCCGAGGCGCAATTCCGCGAGGCCGACCGTTATTTCGCCGGTTCGCCCGACATGGCGCTGCACCGGGCCTATGTGGCCTCACAGCTTGCGGCCTTTGCCGTGGCGCGCGGTCAGGGGGACGTGGCCCTTGCGCTTGTCGCACCGCATCTGGACGTGGCCGCGCGGCACGAGAACGCCGCCCTGCTGGCAACCCTGATGCTGTTGCGCGCCGAGGCGCTGGATCTGACCAACCGCGGCGCAGAGGCGCAGTCCGTCCGTATGGACAGTCTGGGCTGGGCGCGCTACGGGTTCGGGGCGGATTGGGCGGTGCGCGCGAAACAGCGCGAGATATCGCAGCTCAGCCCGCTCAGAGGGAGAAGCTGAGCACAATGATCGTTCTGGCCGGAGCCATCACCGGGGCCATCCTTGGCGCCCTGATCGCCTATCGTCGCAAAGGCAGCCGGTGGGATATGGCGCATTACGGCGCGATTTATGGCTTGGCGTTCACGCTGTTGGGGCTGTTTGCCACCATCTTCATGCACCGCGCCCTGGTGTTGTGACGGGAGGGGCGCGTGTTCCTGCCGTTCTTTGACACGCTCCGCCGCCACGCCGTCCCTGTATCCTTGCGCGAATATCTGGCGTTTTTGGACGGGATGCGCGCGGGTCTGGTCACCTATGATGCCGAAGGGTTCTATTTCCTCGCCCGCGCCATTCTGGTGAAGGACGAACGCCATATCGATCGCTTTGACCGCGCCTTTGCCGCTACGTTTCAGGGGCTGGATGTGATCCCGCCCGAAGCCGTGGTCCAAGCCGTCGATCTGCCGCCCGAATGGCTGGCAAAACTGGCCGAAAAGCATCTGACACCCGAGGAACGCGCCGAGATCGAAGCCCTTGGCGGGTTCGACAAGCTGATGGAAACGCTGAAAAAGCGTCTTGAGGAACAGCAGGGCCGCCATCAGGGTGGCAACAAATGGATCGGCACCGCCGGAACCTCGCCCTTTGGTGCGCAGGGCTATAACCCCGAAGGTGTGCGGATCGGTCAGGAAAAATCCCGCCACCAGCGCGCGGTCAAGGTCTGGGACAAGCGCGAATTCAAGGACTTCGCCGATGATGTTGAACTGGGCACCCGCAACATCAAGGTGGCGCTGAAACGCCTGCGCCGCTGGGCGCGCGATGGCGCGGATCAGGAACTGGACCTTGACGGCACCATCCGCGCGACCGCCGAACATGGCTATCTGGACGTGCAGACCCGCCCCGAACGGCGCAACGCGGTCAAGGTGATCCTGTTTCTGGACGTGGGCGGGTCGATGGACCCGCATGTGAAGGTGGTCGAGGAACTGTTTTCCGCCGCGCGGGCGGAATTCAAGCATCTGGAACATTACTATTTCCACAACTGCCTTTACGAAGGCGTGTGGCGCGACAACCGCCGCCGCTGGGATGCGCAAATCCCGACATGGGACGTGCTGCGCACCTATGGCGCGGATTACAAATGCATTTTTGTGGGCGACGCGGCCATGTCACCCTATGAAATCGCCTATCCCGGTGGGGCCAACGAGCACTGGAACGCCGAGGCCGGACAGGTCTGGCTGGCGCGCGCCTGCGAACAATGGCCGGGCAACCTGTGGATCAACCCGACGCCCGAGAAATACTGGGACTACACCCAGTCCATCGGCCTGATCCGCGAGGTGTTCGCGGATCGCATGGTGCCGATGACGCTGGACGGGCTGACGCGCGGGATGAAGATGCTGGGACGGTAATGCGGCCCAGCCCCGGCCCACGGCAAGGCCGTGGGCGTTCGGCACTGAAAACGCTCCACTGGAGCGTTTTCTCCGGGCGAACAGCGCCCGGACCGTGCCTCACCCCATTCTCTCACTCGCATAGGATCCCGGCGAGGCCGGGAATACCACCGTCTTGTTGCCGTTCAGGAATACCCGGCGATGGATATGGGCGTGGATCGCGCGCGCCAGCACCTGGCTTTCCACATCACGGCCAAGGCTGACGTAATCTTCGGCTGATTGCGCATGGGTGACGCGGATGGTGTCCTGTTCGATGATCGGCCCCTCGTCCAGATCAGCGGTGACATAATGCGAGGTCGCGCCGATCAGTTTCACGCCGCGCTCATAAGCCTGCTTGTAGGGGTTCGCGCCCTTGAAACTGGGCAAAAAGGAATGGTGGATGTTGATGATCCGCCCCGACATTTTCTGGCACATCGTGTCGGACAACACCTGCATATAGCGCGCTAGCACGATCAGATCGGCCCCCGCCTCTTCGACAACCTCCAGAATCCGCGCCTCGGCCTGGGGTTTGTTGTCCTTTGTCACCTTGATGCAATGGAACGGCAGGTCATGGTTCACCACAACTTTCTGATAATCCATGTGGTTGGAAATTACAGCCACGATGTCGATGGGCAGCGCGCCGATGCGCCAGCGATAGAGCAGGTCATTCAGGCAATGGCCGAACCGGCTGACCATGATCGCGACCTTCATCCGCGCGTTTTCGTCATGGAACCCGTGCACCATGCCGAACCGCGCCGCGATGGGGGCGAAATCCGCCTGCAATCCCGCCAGCGCCGTGCCGGTTTCGGCCACGAAACTGATCCGCATAAAGAACGCGCCGGTCTCGGCATCGTCGAATTGCGAACTGTCGGTGATGTTGCAGCCATGATCGGCCAGAAACCCGGCAATCGCGGCGACGATCCCCCTTGTCGAGGCACAGGTGACGGTCAGACAGTAACGAGACATCGGGGCGGTTCCTTTCATGCGCAGTCACGGGACCAAAGGCGGTTTTGCCCGCGCCGTCAACGCCTTGCAGCGTATGACAAACCGCATGTGCAAAGCCCCGCGTTTCCCATGGTGAACAATGGTCGCGGATGCGCCCCGCCGCGTGACGCGGCACGACCTGTCAGCGCAGGTTTACGGCATGGCCTTGTGATATCGGCGCGGGGATTTGGTGCACCCGACTGGATTCGAACCAGTGACCTCTGCCTTCGGAGGGCAGCGCTCTATCCAGCTGAGCTACGGGTGCATTGACGCGGCTATAGCTGTTGGGCCGCCGCGCTGCAACTGGCAATGCGGGCTGTCAGCCCAGCAGATCATGCGCCAGTTCCAGCGCATCCACCAGCACATCGACCTCGGCCTTGGTGTTATACATGCCAAACGACGCGCGGCAGGTGGCGCCCACGCCCAGATGCGCCATCAGGGGCTGCGCGCAATGGGTGCCCGCGCGCACCGCCACGCCCTTTTTGTCGAGGATGGTCGAGATGTCATGCGCATGCGCCGCGCCCTGCATCGAAAAGCTGAAGATGGCGGCCTTGCCCGGCGAAGTGCCTTGCAGGGTCAGCCAGTTCAGCCCGCCAAGCCTTTCCGCTGCATAGGCCGCAAGCCCGGCTTCATGCGCGGCGATATTGGCCATGCCGATGCCCATCAGATAGTCCAGCGCGACGCCCATCCCGATCTGCTGCACGATGCCGGGGGTGCCGGCCTCGAATTTCATCGGCGGATCGTTGTAGGTCACGGTATCGCGCGAAACCTCGCGGATCATGTCGCCGCCGCCCAGGAAGGGGCGCATCTCGGCCATGCGGTCATGGCGGATGTAGATCGCGCCGGACCCGCTGGGGCCATAGAGTTTGTGCCCGGTGATGGCATAGAAATCGCAACCCATCGCGGCGACGTTGACCGGCATGTGGACTGCGCCCTGTGACCCGTCCACCAGCACCGGCACACCGCGTTCGCGCGCGCCCGCACAGATCGCGGCCACATCGACCACCGCACCCGTGACGTTGGAACAGTGCGTGACGGCCACCAGTTTCGTGCGCGGCCCGATGGCGTCCAGCACCGCCTGCGGGTCCAGCCCGCCATCCGCCGTGCAATCCACCCATTTCAACACCACGCCCTGCCGGTCGCGCAGGAAATGCCAGGGCACGATATTGGCGTGATGTTCAAGGATCGACAGCACGATCTCGTCGCCCGGTCCCATCCGGGGCGCGGCCCAGCCGTAGGAAATCAGGTTGATCGCCTCGGTCGTGCCAGAGGTGAACACGATCTCGTCCTCGGACGCCGCCCCCAGAAACCGCGCCACGGTCGCGCGCACCGCTTCGTATTTCTCGGTGGCGACCGTGGACAGGTAATGCAGTCCGCGATGCACGTTGGCGTATTCGTGGCTGTAGGCCTGCGTCACCGCGTCGATCACGCACTGCGGTTTTTGCGCCGATGCGCCATTGTCCAGATAGACCAGCGGCTTGCCGTTCACGGTCCGCGACAGGATCGGGAAATCGGCCCGGATGGTGGCAACGTCAAACATGGTGGCTCCTCAGATCGGTTGCGGCGGGGCGACGCCCGTCAGGGTCAGCAACAGCGCCAGTCCGAAAGATAAGGCCAGAACCGCCAGACCCGCTGTGACCAAGGCGCGCACCGGGGTGTCAAAGCCATGCGCGGCTTGCAAAAAGCTGATGAACAGCCACAGGCCAAAGATCGACACCACCAGCGTCAGCAGAACGGCAATCGGGGCCGAAATCACCATCGCCGCCAGCAGCACGACTTGGGCCAGCACGCGCAGGCATTGCAACCAGACCGTGACCGCCAGCAGATCGCGCAGGGTGCCGGTGCCGCCCATCCGCGCGCCGATCCGCACCATCAGCACGGTGAACGCCAGCACACCCGCCGCCATCACCGCCGCATAGATCAGCGGATTGGCAAACAGCGCGGGCAACGGGCCTTCCGGCGGGGCCAACAGCAGCGACACAAAGAACAGCACCGTATTGGCAATCGTCGTCAGCGCCAGCAGCGTCAAGAGCGCGTCCAGCCCAAGCCCCAAACCGATCACCTGACGCGCGGCCTTTTGCGGGGCGGTCACGCTCAGGCGGACCAGATCCGTCAGATATGCCTGCATCATGAAAGCCCTGCCCAGTTGGGGCGTGTCAGCCCGGTCACAGTGAAAACGCCAAAGGCCACGATCCACAGCCCGGCAATCAGTTGCAGTTCGATCCCCGGCCCGATCAGCCCGGCCACCAGCCCCATCAACAGCGTCGCAGGCGTCGCGGCCAGTAGCGCCCAAAACAGGGTCAGGCGCAGACGGTAGCCGAAACGCGGGTCGCCGAGCAGGCCGGCGATGCCGCCCGCCGCCATGGTGGCCAGCCACAGGATCAAGGGGGCCAGAAACACAAACAGCATCGCGGACCAGAACAGCCGCGCTTCCAGCGGCACGGCGGGGTCTTCAAAGGCCGCGCGCGCGGCAGATGGGCTGGCGGCCACGAAATGCAGCACGCCGCCGACCAGCGCATGGGTCAGCGCCAGATCCTCGCGCCGTCCTGCCGCAATCAGCCGGTCCCAGACCGACCCCGGCCTGCACCACATCGCGGTGATATCGCGGGTCAGCGCCATTATGCGCGCCGCGCCAGCCAGCCGCGCAGGCGGTCGGCGATATCTTCGCGCAGGTCATCATCCGCGATTTCCGCCAACGCCTCGGCGACAAAGGACAAGACCAGCAGGTCCACCGCCTCTTTGCGGGGCACCCCGCGCGAGCGCAGGTAATAGAGCGCGGTCTCGTCAATCGCGCCCGAGGTGGACCCGTGCGAACAGGCGACGTCATCGGCGTAAATCTCAAGCTCGGGCTTGGCAAGGAACTGGCTGTCCTCGTCCAACAGCAGCGACTGGCTGATCTGATAGCCATCGGTCTTCTGCGCGCCCTGCTTGACCAGAATCTTGCCCTGGAACACGCCGACAGCGCCATTCCGCAGCACCTTCTTGAACACCTGACGGCTTTCGCAGCCCACGGCGTCATGGGTCATGAACACGGTGTCATCATGCATGAACGCGCCATCGCCAAGTGCGGCCCCCGCGATATGGGCGACGCCGCCATCACCCAGCAGATCAATCACCGCCTCGTTGCGGGTCAGGCGGCCATTGACGGTCAGTGTGAACGACTTGAACAGCGCCGCGGCGGCCACCCGCGCGAACAGATGCGTGGCGGCATGGCGGTCACGGTCGCGGCCCTGCGCGCGGATGTGGTGAAACGCGGCCCCCTCGCCCACGTCCACCTCCATCAGCGTGGTGAACCGTGCAGCCCCCGGACCGTTTTCCAACAGCGTCAGTGCCGCGCCCGGATCAAGCCGGATGACATGGTGCAGCACGGCATCCGACGTGGCGGCATTGTGGCGATAGATCAGCGACACGGGACGCAGCGCGCGGCCCGTCACATGGATCAGCACACCATCCGTGGCGGTCGCGGTGGCCAGCGCGGCAAAGGGGCGCGCGACCGGATGCTGGCCCTTGGCCTCGAGCGTGCCATACAGATCCTGCGCCCAATGGATATCCGCGCCCTGCACGTCGGCCAGCCGTTCCACGCGGATGCCTGCGACATCCAGCGGATCACTGTCGGCCTCGGAAAACACGCCGTCGATGAAGACGATCCGCAGCCGGTCCACGGCGTCGAACACCGGCACCTCATCGCTGCGGAAATCCATCGCGGGCAAAGGCATGGCGGCATTCAGCGCGTCGGGCCGCGTATAGCGCCAGTATTCGTCGCGCCGCCCCGGCAGGCCCATGGCTGTCAGGCGTGCCAGCGCTTCGGCGCGCGCAGGCGCGGTCCAGCCTGCGGTGACATGGTCGCTGGAAGCAAGCCGGTTGGCCAGCGGATCGGATTTGACGACGGCAAGGCTCATCCCTTCACCTCGGCCAGAATGTCGGCGTAACCGTTGTTTTCCACCTCAAGCGCCAGGTCCGGCCCACCGGTTTTTACGATGCGCCCGTCTGCCATGATATGCACCACGTCTGGCGCGATATGATCCAACAGGCGCTGGTAATGCGTGATCACCAGAAATGACCGGCCCTGATCGCGCAGCGCGTTCACGCCGTCGGCCACCAGTTTCATCGCATCGACGTCAAGGCCGCTGTCGGTTTCATCGAGGATGCACATCTTGGGTTCCAAGACGGCCATTTGCAGGATTTCGTTGCGCTTTTTCTCGCCGCCGGAAAAGCCGACGTTGACGGGACGCTTCAGCATCTCGGCGTCGATCTTCAGCGACTTCGCCTTGTCGCGGATCAGTTTCAGGAATTCGCCCGCGCTGACCTCGGGTTCGCCCCGGGTCTTGCGTTGTGCGTTCAACGCGGTGCGCAGGAACGTCATGTTGCCCACGCCAGGGATTTCAACGGGGTATTGAAACGCCAGAAACAGCCCTGCGGCAGCGCGCTGTTCAGGGTCCATCGCCAGCAGGTCTTCGCCTTGCAGCGTTGCGGTGCCTTCGGTGACGCGATAGCCGTCGCGCCCCGACAGCACATAGGACATGGTGGATTTCCCCGATCCGTTCGGCCCCATGATCGCATGCACGGTGCCTGCGCCGATGCTCAGGCTGACACCTTTCAGGATCGGCTTGGCGTCTCCTTCAAGTTCGACGTGCAGGTTGTTGATTTCCAGCATATTCTGTCCTTTTCATTCAATTCTGGCGGCGCGGCGCGGTTATGGGCGCTGCATGATCTGGATCACCTTCAGCAGGCGTTCCGGGGGAATGGCGATCGGGGCGACTTCGAACCGCGCCATCCGGCCGATGATCGCAACCGGCGGACCGATGAAGGTTTCGATGACATGGTTCTGCACCCGGCTGACATAGTCATCCACGAACAGCGTGACAGGGTGCGGGGTGCGAAAAGCGGTCGCAAGTGCGCAACCGGGGCGAAAGCGGCCGTCCACGAGCACCACATCGGGCGGGACAAACCCGTCCATATCCCACACGTCCAGCGGATAGCGCGCAAAGCGTTTCCATTCGCTGTCATCGACCGGGTGGCCCCATTCCTTGGTCGGCCCGATATCGGACCAGATCACGTCCACCATTGTGCCCGGCGCGGGGGGATTGGCGTCAAACCAGCCACGCATCATCGTGGCCCAGGCCGGGTCGCTTTCGACCGTCCAGATGGATTTGCCGGGCATTTCGGCGGCCATGACTGTGGACCCGCCCGAGCCATATTCGAGGATCGCAGACGCGCCGGCATAGGCCGCGCGCAGCGCATCCGCCTCGGCCTCGGGCAGGGTCAGTTCAGGACGTGGCAGCGGGGCGACGGAATCAGGCATCCGGCGTCACCGTGGACGCGTCTGGTTCCGCGGGCGGAAACACCATCTCGGCATAGCGGCGCACCTGCGGTTTGCTCAGCCGCCCGCGCGCCAGCAAAAGCGTCAGGCAGCGCAGCGCCAAATCGGGGCTTTGGAAACAGCCCTCTGCCAGCAGCGCCAGATGCGTCAGCGCGGCATCATCCCAGGCATCGGGATTGCGCAGGTCGCGAATAAATATCGCGTCGCCATCGACCAACTGGCTGCCCTCGCGGCGTTTCGCGCCGGGAGTTTCAAATTGCGAGCCCAGTTGCACCTGTTTGGTGAATACAAAGCGATGCAGCATAAAGCCTTGCCCGCGCAGTTCCGCCATCTGCGCATCCATCAGCGGCTGCCCCACATACAGCGGGATGAACGCCACCTCGGTCATCACCGCCACCGCACCTGCCAGTTTGTTGACGCCGTTGCGGAACACCGCCAACTCGCCACCCTGAATGTCGATCTTCAGGAAATCCAGTTGGGTGATGTCGTCCAGATCATCCAGACGGTGGGTTTTCAGCGGCACACGTTCGACGATCTCGGTCGCGCGGGGCCAGCGTTGCAGATATTTGAACGTGCTCAGGTCCGGTTCCAGCAGCGACGTGAACCCGCCCGACCGCGACACCTTTAACTCGCCCTCGGTGCCATCGCCGATCGCATAGGGCAGGTTGCGCTCATAGGCGTTCTGGCGGTCCTTCAATTCGGCAAAGGCCGATTCCTGCGGATCGAACCCCGTCACCCGCGCCAGTTTCGCCGCCATCAGCGGCTGATAATCGGGCACCGTGATCGGGTTCGCCCCGACATCGACGATCTCGATCAGGCGTTCGGGTTCCAGAATCCCCTGCAAATACCCCAGACGCTTCAGCGCCTTTGCCTGAAGACGCGGTTTCATGCTGCACCCCGGAGGCCAGTGGCGAGGAAATGTAGACAAATCATAATCATCTCAGCGGCTTTCCGAAGCGGATCAAATGGTTGACGTTATGCGGTCCATGACGGTCGCGGCGCAGGGTAACATAGCCTGCGTCCCGGCACCAATCCGCGAATTGGGGCGCATTGGTATCGTCCACCTCGATCAGGATCACAGGCTTGGCCCGCGCGATGGTTGCCGACAGCCCGCGCAGCACCGCCATTTCCATGCCTTCGACGTCGATCTTGATCAGGTCGGGGCTTAGATCCGCACAAATATCGTCGCCGCGCAGCACCCGCAGATCGCCCTGCCCTGGCTTCATCTTGGTCGCGCCCAGATTGCGGTCATGGCGTTTCATACCGAACCCGCCGGCGTCGCGGTCCGACAGGCCGATGCCCAGATGGGTGATGTCGATGACATGGCTCAGCCGGTTCACCAGCACATTCGCCACCAAAGGGGCCAGCGCCAGCGAATTGGGTTCAAACACCACCACCTTGGCCGCCGCCATACGGGTGGCGAAAAACAGCGCGTGATTGCCGATATTCGCGCCCACATCCAGAACACAGGCCCCCTGCGGGATCAGCGGTGCCAGCGCGGCCAGTTCCTCGGCCTCAAAGAACACGCCTTGGCGAAGCGCGTTCTGGATCGGATCGCGCTGCATGTTCAGGCAAAACGACAAGCCGCCCCAATGCACCACGTCAAAGGGGGGGAACGCCACCACTTCGCCCGCCGCAATCGCTGCCAGCACGCCCGCGATGTCGAAATACTCCGCCCCGGTGGTTTCCGGTAACGGCAGGCTGATTTCGGTCATGCCGCCCCCCGGAATACCAATGCCGCGCCCACGGCGATGAACCCGAACCCCAGCGCGGTGGTCCAGGTGATCGCTTCTTTCAGCCAGAACGCTGAAAAGCCCACGAACACCACCAGCGTGATCACCTCCTGGATGGTTTTCAACTGCGCCGCAGAATAGACCTGATGGCCCATCCGGTTCGCGGGCACCGCCAGCCAGTATTCAAAGAACGCAATGCCCCAGGACACCAAGACGACGATCCACAGCGCCTTGTCCTTGTGGCCCAGATGGCCATACCACGCGAAAGTCATGAACACATTCGACAGCGCCAGCATCAGGATCGGGGTGATATACAGGCTCATGCGCGCAACTCTGCGGGCAAGAGATCAACATATCCCTCTGCGAGCTTGCGCGATACCTGCCCACGCTCTGCCAGCGTATCCAGACACAAAAGCGCCAGATCATGCGACCCGAACACCCCCGCCGCCAGCAGCGCCAGATGGCAAAGCGCCTCATCAGACCAGGCGCTGCGATCCTCCAGCGACCGGATATAGACGGCATCGCCGTCGATCAGTTGCGACGCCAGCAGGTCGGGTTTGACCCGCGCGCGTTGCGAATGGCCCAGCATCCGCGATTTCTGATGCAGGAAGCGGTGCAATTCGAACCCTTGCGCGCGCAAGGCGCGGTCAAGTTCCCACAGCGCCGGTTCACCGTCATAAAGCCGGTAGAACCGCATTTCGACCACTACGGCTACCGCCTTGGACAGCCGGTTCTGCCCGCCCGACAGCACCGCACATTCTGCGCCCTGCGCGTCCATCTTCAGGAAATCCAGATCGGGCAGGCCGGAAATGTCATCCAGCCGCCGGGTGATGATCGGCTGCGGCGTTTCGGTGCCCAGATGACGGCGGAAATGACCAAGAAACCCCAGCGCCTTGGCGCTCAGCGGATACAGCGATGACATCTCGGACGCCGGATAGGTGTAAAACGTGGCCGCCTGTCCGTCCCCCACCGCGAACGGCCGAATAGTGATGGCGTCAGAGGCTTCTGCCATCAGCCGCGCGCGCGCCTCGGCGTTGGGTTCAAACGCCCAGACCTGCGCCATCCCCGCCCGCAGCAGCGCGCCATAGATCGGCTTGCCCAGCGGGTTCGCGCCGACATCGGCAATCACCATCGGTCGCAGTGCCCCCATCCTGCGGGTCAGATATCGGATCAGGACCTTGCTCGAATCAACCATCTGCATCTGTCGCGGCGGAACCGGTCTGCGCGCCGCAGATCAGCCCACTGACCCTTCCAGCGAGATCGCCACCAGCGCCTGCGCTTCCAGCGCAAACTCCATCGGCAGCGCCTGCAACACGTCCTTGCAGAACCCGTTCACGATCAGCGCCACGGCGGCCTCTTCGCCCACGCCGCGCGCGCGGCAATAGAACAGTTGATCCTCGTCCACTTTCGACGTGGTCGCCTCGTGTTCAGCTTTCGACGTGGTGTTGCGGATTTCGATGTAAGGCACGGTATGCGCGCCGCATTGATCGCCGATCAACAGACTGTCGCATTGGGTGTAATTGCGGCTGTTCGTGGCCTTGGGGTGCATCGACACCAGCCCCCGATAGGTATTCTGCGCCTTTCCGGCCGAAATCCCCTTGGACACGATGCGCGACTTGGTGCGCTTGCCCAGATGCACCATTTTCGTGCCGGTATCGGCCTGCTGCATATTGTTGGCGATGGCGATGGAATAGAATTCACCCTGTGAATCGTCGCCGCGCAGGATGCAGGACGGGTATTTCCACGTGATCGCCGACCCGGTTTCTACTTGCGTCCACATCACCTTGGACCGGTCGCCCCGGCAATCGGCGCGCTTGGTGACAAAGTTGTAAATCCCGCCCCGCCCCGCTTCGTCGCCGGGATACCAGTTCTGCACCGTGGAATACTTGATCTCGGCATCTTCGAGGATCACCAGTTCCACCACGGCGGCGTGCAATTGCGCGGTATCGCGTTTCGGCGCGGTGCAGCCCTCAAGGTAACTGACAAAAGCGCCCTTGTCGGCAATGATCAGGGTGCGTTCGAATTGCCCGGTGTTTTCGGCATTGATGCGGAAATAGGTCGACAGTTCCATCGGGCAGCGCACACCGGGCGGCACATAGACAAACGAGCCGTCCGAAAACACCGCACTATTCAGCGTGGCATAATAGTTGTCCGATTGCGGCACCACAGAGCCAATGTATTGCTTGACCAGACCGGGGTGTTTCTTGATCGCCTCCGAGATCGAGCAGAATATCACGCCCGCCTTTTCAAGGTCTTTCTGAAATGTGGTGCCCAGCGACACAGAATCAAACACCGCGTCCACCGCCACCTTGCGGCCCTCAGCAGGCGCGTTTTCCGCGCCATCGATCCCTGCAAGGATCATCTGCTCGCGCAGCGGAATGCCCAGCTTGTCATAGGTCGCCAACAGTTTCGGATCGACCTCGTCCAGCGATTTCGGCTTGACCGCCATGCTTTTGGGCCGCGCGTAATAATAGATGTCCTGAAAGTCGATGGCGGGGTAATTCACCATCGCCCATGTCGGCTCGCTCATCTGCACCCAGCGGCGATAGGCCGCCAGCCGCCATTCGGTCATCCAGTCGGGTTCATCGTTCTTGGCCGAAATGAGCCGCACGATATCCTCGTTCACACCCTTGGGCGCGAAATCCATCTCGATCTCGGTGTTCCAGCCGTATTTATAGGTGCCGCCGACGCGGGCCACGGCCTCGACCGTTTCGCGGTCCACGCCCTCGCGGATATCGTCCTGCAGATCGGTCATCATCGTCTCCTTCTTGGCCGCGCTATCCGGCGCGGCGCGCTGTCTGTTTGCGGGCTGCCGCGCCGAACACATCGGCAAAGCGCAGTACCTGCTCGGTTGTCACATCCGGCCCCAGCGACACCCGGATCGCACTGGCCGCCAGTCCTTCGTCATATCCCATCGCCTGCAAGGTCCGGCTGGCCCGCACCTTGCCGCTGGAACAGGCAGAGCCTGCGGAAATCGCATAGCCCGCAAGGTCCATCTGCATCACCTGCGTCTCACCCTTCCAGCCGGGTGTGATCAGGCACAAGGTATTGGGCAGCCGCGCCGCGCCTTTCCCGACAGAAATAGTCGATGGCGCGATATCAGCAATGGACAGTTCTAGAATATTTCTAATTTCGGCCACGCGGTCCCAGACCCCGTCGGCCAGATCGCGCGCCGCGGCCTCTGCCGCCGCGCCGAACCCGGCGATGGCGGCGATATTCTCGGTGCCTGCGCGGCGGCCCATTTCCTGCCCGCCGCCGCGCAGTTGCGCCACGACGTCGGTGCCGCGCGTGACGACCAGCGCGCCCGCGCCCTTGGGCCCGCCCAGTTTATGCGCCGCGATCAGCGCCATCCGCGCCCCGCACCAACTGAAGGCGAACGGCACCTTGCCAAAGGCCTGCGTGGCATCCGTCACGGCAAGCCCGGCGGGCAACGCCTGCACCACCCCCGTCTCGCTGTTGGCCGCCTGCACCGCCGCGCGCGCCGGATCAGGCACCGCAACGGCCCCTTGCGCGTTCACCGCCAGCGTCGCGTCGCACCAGGCCAGCACCGCGTCATGCTCGACACCTGCACAAACCAATCCGCGCCCCGCCAGCGCCAGCGCCGCCGCTTCGGTCGCGCCTGCAGTAAAGATCACATCCGCGCCATCCGCGCCAAACGCCGCCGCCACCTGCGCCCGCGCGCGTTCCACGATCGCCTTGGCGGCGCGGCCCTCGGCATGCACCGAGGACGGATTGCCCACCAAATCCAGCGCCGCGATCATCGCCGCCCGCGCCTCGGGACGCAGCGGCGTGGTCGCGTTCCAATCCAGATAGGTCCGGCTCACGCGCGGTTCCCTTTCATTTTGCCGAAAATACTCCGGGGGGCCCGAAGGGCGGGGCGGAGCCCCCTCACTTGTCGTCCACCACGGAAAACAGCGCCGGAACTGCCGGGCATGGCGCAAGCTGGTTGGTGATGACATCCGACAGCCGCGCCTGATGCAGATAGACATAGACGTTGGCCGCCAGCCCCTGCCACAGCCGGTTGACCACGGATTGCGCGCGGGTGCCCGATACAGCGCCCGACGCCCCTGCCCCCACATGCGTTGCGTCCACGGTTTCATCCACCGCCGCCAGCACCTCGACCACGCGGATGTCGCCGGGGCCGCGCGCCAGCTTGTAGCCGCCCCCCGGCCCGCGCACCGACTCGACAAGCCCCGCCCGACGCAGTTTCACGAACAACTGTTCCAGATAGGGCAAGGATATATCCTGCCGCCGCGCGATATCGCCCAGCGTCACCAACTCGTCCGCGGGGCGCAGCGCCATATCGGCGAGTGCCACCATCGCATAGCGTCCCTTGGTGCTGAGTTTCATCCTGTCACGCCCCCCGCCTTGGCCTGCCCAAATCAGCCAGCCGTGCGATTGCAGGCCGTGCCTGATTGACCTTGTCAAGCCCAAGCCTTATCTCGCTGAAATCCGCGCGGTGGGTGTGACCCCTGCGGGATGTTGTTTGGAATTGTTCTAAGGTGTCCGAGCGAATTCGTCAAGAATAACCGCTCCGCCCGACAGGAGAGACAGGGACCGATGCCCGAAGTGATCTTCCCCGGCCCCGAGGGCCGTCTTGAGGGCCGTTATCACCCGCAAAAAGACCGCGACGCTCCGATTGCCATCGTGCTGCACGCGCACCCGCAGTTTGGCGGCACGATGAACCACAAGGTGGTGTATAACCTGCATTATGCGTTTTACAGCATGGGGTTTACCGTGCTGCGGTTCAACTTTCGCGGCGTCGGGCGCAGCCAGGGCGAATATGATCAGGGCATCGGCGAATTGTCGGATGCAGCGTCCGCGCTGGATTACCTGCAATCCATGAACACCAATTCGAAACATTGCTGGGTCGCCGGATTTTCCTTTGGCGCGTGGATCGGAATGCAGTTGTTGATGCGGCGGCCCGAGATCACCGGGTTCATCTCGGTCAGCCCGCCTGCGAACATGTATGATTTCACCTTCCTCGCGCCTTGCCCGGCGTCAGGTCTGATCATCAACGGCATGGCCGACCGCGTCGCGCCGCCTGCGGACACCCGCAACCTCGTCGGCAAGCTGCACGAGCAGAAGGGCATCACCATCACCCATCAGGAAGTCGAAGGCGCGGATCACTTCTTCCGCGAGGATGACAAGATGGCGGAATTGATGGGGTCCGTCAGCGGTTACGTCAAACGCCGCCTGACCGAAAGCAGCCGGTAACGCCATGGCGATGATCGACGACGAGGCCGATGCCCTGGCGCGCGAAACCCTCGCGCTGGCGCAGGCCACGGGGGACGCGGAACTGGTGCGTCAGATCTCTGATCTGTTGGCGACCTCGTCCACCGTGACCCAAGAGGCCTATATGGCCGCCATCCGCGTCCATCAAGCCGTGGCCCGTGCGCGGCGGTTCCTTGCCGACAAACGCGCCGCCGCTGGCCTGCCCGACAAGGTCTGAATACGATATTTTTTGGGTTTTCCCGTTAACTATCGCGCCGTTATTTGTCTTTTCACTACTTTCGCCCCGCCATCACCGGCTTTGCCGCCGTCTGCGCCGCAGGTTTGGGGATCGTCTTTGCCGGTTTCACGGTCACCGCCTTGTCGGCCAGATCGCGCGCGATGGCAAAAGACCCCTTGATCCGTTCCGCCTCGGTTGTCCAATCGCGGCGGATGATGATCTTGTTGTCCTTGATCTTGGCCAAGCCGTCCTGCGCGGCGATAAATTCCACCAACCCCGCCGGATTGGCAAAACGGTCGCCGTGAAACTGGATCGTGGCCCCCTTTGGCCCGCCGTCCAGCTTGGAAATCCCCGCTGCCTTGCATTTCTCCTTGATCCGCACGACCAGCAGCAGCGTGTTGACCTCGCGCGGCAAGGGGCCGAAACGGTCGATCAATTCGGCGGCGAAGCCTTCGAGTTCCACCTTGGTATGCAGGTTCGACAGGCGCCGATAAAGGCCAAGGCGCACATCAAGATCGGGCACGTAATCCTCTGGAATCAAGACAGAAACACCCAGATTGATCGCAGGGGCCCATTGGCCGTCGGTTTCCGTCAGCCCTTCCAGATCGCCGGATTTGATCTTGGCAATCGCCTCTTCCAGCATGGATTGATACAACTCATAGCCGACATCACGCATCTGGCCGGATTGCTCTTCGCCCAACAGGTTGCCCGCGCCGCGAATGTCAAGGTCTTGGCTGGCAAGCTGGAACCCGGCCCCAAGGCTATCCAGCGACCCCAGTACCTTCAGCCGCTTTTCCGCCGTCGGTGTCAGTTTCGCGCGCGGTTTGGTGGTCAGATAGGCATAGGCGCGCGTCTTGGACCGCCCCACCCTGCCCCTGATCTGATATAATTGTGCCAGCCCGAACATATCGGCGCGATGAACCACCATTGTGTTGGCGGTCGGAATATCGAGACCCGATTCGACGATGGTCGTCGCCAGCAGCACATCATACTTGCCATCATAAAACGCGTTCATCCGGTCATCCAGATCGCCCGCCGCCAACTGCCCATGCGCCACGATAAAACTGACCTCGGGCACCTCGCGGCGCAGGAAATCCTCCAGTTCCGGCAGATCGGCGATGCGCGGGGCCACGATGAACGACTGCCCGCCGCGGAACCGTTCGCGCAGCAGCGCCTCGCGCACGGTGACCGTGTCAAATTCGCTGACATAGGTGCGGATCGCCAGCCGGTCCACCGGCGGGGTCGAGATGATCGACAGGTCGCGCACGCCCGACAGTGACATCTGCAAGGTGCGCGGGATGGGTGTCGCTGTCAGGGTCAGCACATGGATATCGGTGCGCAACTCCTTCAGCCGTTCCTTGTGCGTCACGCCGAAATGCTGTTCCTCGTCGATCACCAACAGGCCAAGCCGTTTGAATTTCACGGCCTTGGCCAGCAGCGCATGGGTGCCCACCACGATATCCACCGTGCCGTCCGCGATACCGTCGCGGGTCGCGGCGGCATCTTTTGCGGTGACAAAGCGCGACAAGGGCCGCACCACCAGCGGGAACCCCCGGAACCGTTCGGCAAAGCTGCGGTAATGCTGGCGCGCGAGCAGCGTCGTGGGCGCGATCACCGCCACCTGCACGCCCGCCATGGCGGCCACAAAGGCCGCGCGCATTGCGACCTCGGTCTTGCCGAACCCCACGTCACCGCAGATCAGCCGGTCCATCGGGTGGCCTGAATCCAGATCCGCGATCACCTCGCCGATGGCGCGCAGCTGATCCTCGGTCTCGCTATAAGGGAACCGGGCGCAGAACGCCTCCCAGCTATGATGTTCGACCTCAAGAACCGGGGCGGTGCGCAGCGCGCGTTCCGCCGCGATACGGATCAGCCGGTCGGCCATCTCGCGGATGCGTTCTTTCAGCCGGGATTTCTTGGCCTGCCATGCGCCGCCGCCAAGACGGTCCAACAGGCCCTCTTCATGGCCGAACCGCGACAGCAGTTCGATATTGACCACGGGCAGATAAAGTTTCGCGTTTTCCGCATATTCCAGCGCGATACATTCATGCGCGGATCCTAAGGCGCGCACGACTTCCAGCCCCAGATACCGGCCCACGCCGTGATCCACATGCACGACCAGATCGCCAGGGGCCAGCGATTGCGCCTCGGTCAGGAAATTCTCGGCGCGTTTGCGTTTGCGCGGGGCGCGGATCAGGCGGTCGCCCAGCACGTCCTGTTCTGAAATCACCGTCAGGCCCTTGGCCTCGAACCCTTCGTCCAATGGCCAGACCGCCAGATGCAGCCCGTGTTTGCCGACGCCCCGGAAATCCGCCACATCGACCGACCCGATCAGGCCCTCGTCGGTCAACAACCCGTCCAGCCGTTCGCGCGCCCCGCCCGAAAAACAGGCGACCACCACCGGCCCCAGTTCCATCCGCGCGCGAATATGCGCCGCCAAAGCCTCGAAAAGGTTCAGGTTTTCGGCCTGGCGTTCCGGGATGAAATTCCGCCCCAGCCGCGCGCCCGCATCAATACAGCCCGGACCGGGTGCCTGCGGCAGTGCGTGAAACCGCAGGATTCGCCGCCCTGAAAGCGCCGTGGTCCAGCCTGCATCATCCAGATACAAGCCATCCGGCGGCACCGGTTTATAGACCGAGTCCATCCGCCCCTTTTGCGCCATCGCGAGGCGGCGGGTTTCATACTGATCCGCGATCCCGTCCCAACGGGACAGGCGCGCGGCCTCTGCGGCATCATCCTCGGTCACTGTCGCGCCGGGCAGATAATCGAACAGCGTCTCAAGCCGGTCATGAAAGAACGGCAGCCAATGCTCCATGCCCGCATGTTTGCGCCCCGCGCTGACGGCTTCGTACAGCGGATCATCGGTGCCCGCCGCGCCAAATTCGATGCGATAGTTCTGCCGGAACCGCGTGATGCCCGCCTCGTCAAGGATCACCTCGGATACGGGGGCAAGCTCGATCACGCTCAGCTTTTCCAACGTGCGCTGCGTGGCGGCATCAAACCGGCGCGCCCCGTCCAGCACATCACCGAACAGGTCAAGCCGCACCGGGCCCAGATCGCCCGGCGGATAGATATCGACAATGCCGCCGCGCCAGGCGTAATCGCCGGGTTCCGTCACCGTCGGGGCCTGCGCAAACCCCATCCGCACCAGAAAATGCCGCAGCGCGCCCTCGTCCACCCGGTCACCCACGCGGGCGGAAAAGGCGGCAGCGCGCAGCACCTCGCGCGCGGGCAGCCGCTGCATCGCCGCCGACACCGTGGTCAACAGCACGAACCGCTCAGGCATCCCATGCACCAGCCCCGCCAGCGTCGCCATCCGTGCCGCCGAGATCGCGGGGTTCGGGCTGACGCGGTCATAGGGCAGGCAATCCCAGGCCGGAAAGCTGATCACCGGCATGTCGGGCGCAAAGAACCGCAGCGCCGCCTCCAGCGCCGCCAGCCGCCGGTCATCGCGCGCGATATGGATCACGGGGCCGCTTTTGGCGACCTCGTCCAGAATCAGCCGCGCATCCCAGCCTTCAGGTGCGCCGCCAACCGTGAAACGGGGCAGCGTGATGGTTTTCTGGCTCATAATATCCCTGCGGCCCGCCCTGCCGGTTGTTCCGGTCCGGCACGTTGATGGAAAGGTTCTGAGCCATGCCCCAGAACACCGTGATCAGGATAGCTATCATCCCGATGCCTTGTGTCCAGAGCCTGAGCCGCATCAACCGCCGCCGCAGCGCCGCACCCGACGCCGCCTCGGCGTCGATGCCTTGGGCCACGCGCAGCGTGATCATGCCCACCACCGTCATCGGGAACGCCAGCAGGAACAGCGCCTGCGCGAATTGCACCCCATAGAAGAACCCGAGGATCCCGAGTGACGACAACAGGAACGCCAAAACGCCGGCAGCCCAGGCCCCCGCTTCGGACGCGATATAGAGCAAGCGGTTGACATAGATGCGCGCCAGCGCCTCCATGTCGGCCTCGGCCTGCCCGCCCTTGGCGGCGGCGCGCTGCACCATGTCGTAAGGCACCCCCAGCACCCAATGGCTGGCCGTGGACCACATCACCGCCAGTGCCAGCCAGAACCACAGGTTCGAGAATGACCGCAGGTCGATCATCTCTGACAGCAAGTCGAACCAGGTCAAGGGCATGGGCCTTTCCACGAAAACTGAGCCTGCATATCGCCGCAAACCGGCAATGCCTACCCCTTGAGCGTGACGTGCGGACATGCAAGGTGAAAAAAATCGCAGCCAGGATATCCCCGCCATGCTTCCGACCCAAGGCCCGACCCCCGTGACCCGCTTTCGCCGCACCCGCCAATCGCCCGCCATCCGCGCGCTGGTGGCGGAAAACACGCTGACTGCCGCCGATCTGATCTGGCCGGTGTTCGTGCGTGATGGCGTGGGTGTCACCGAACCCGTGGCCTCGATGCCGGGTGTGAACCGACTGTCGGTGGACCGCGTGGTGGACGCCGCGCGCATGGCCGCGGACCTTGGCATCCCGGCGATCTGCCTGTTTCCCTATACCGATCCGGCGAAAAAGACCCGCGATTGCGCCGAGGCGTGGAACCCCGACAACCTGTCCAACCAGGCTACCCGCGCGATCAAGGCAGCCGTGCCGGGGATTGCCGTGATGACCGATGTGGCGCTGGACCCGTATAACAGTGATGGCCATGACGGGTTTTTTGACAATGGCCGCATCCTGAACGATGAAACGGTCGCCGCGCTGGTCAAGCAGGCGCTGTCACAGGCCGAGGCGGGCGCGGATATCATCGGGCCTTCGGACATGATGGATGGCCGCATCGGCGCGATCCGAAGCGCGCTGGAAGGTGCGGGGCACAAGGATGTGCTCTTGTTGTCCTATGCTGCGAAATACGCCAGCGCGTTTTATGGCCCGTTCCGTGACGCCGTCGGCGCATCGGGCGCGCTGAAAGGCGACAAGAAGACCTATCAGATGGATCCCGCCAATTCCGACGAGGCAATCCGGCTGGTCGCGCGCGATCTGGCAGAAGGCGCGGATATGGTGATGGTCAAACCCGGCATGCCCTATCTGGACATCTGCCGCCGGGTGAAAGACGCCTTTGGCGCGCCGACCTATGCCTATCAGGTGTCGGGCGAATACGCGATGATCCGGGGTGCGGCACTGAATGGCTGGATCGACGGCGAGCGCGCGATGCTGGAAAGCCTGATGAGCTTCAAGCGCGCGGGCTGCGACGGCATCCTGACCTATTTTGCCCCCGAAGCCGCCCGCCTGCTGTGACGCGCGCTTTCCCGCCGCTGATGGCATTGGCTTTGGGTTTGCCTGCAATCCTCGGTGACAGATAAATCTGTTCCGGTTATGCTTTTGGCAGGAAACCGGGCTTAGAACCCGGATCAAGCGGCAGAGGAACAGGCAGATCATGACAGAGCAGATATTGTTTTCACGGCGTGGCCTTTTGGCGGGCGCAGGGGCGACAGCGGTGCTGGCTGGGTGCAACAACGGCGTTGGGTCCAGCAATGCCACAGCACTGGATGCCCGCGTCGATCAGACGCTCAGCTATCTGGCGGCCAATTACCCCGGCACCCGCGAAGTGTCTGACAAATCGGTCGGGCAGTTGGTGATGCCCCTGATCACCGAGGCCGGGTTCGGGTTTGGCGGCGGCTATGGCCGTGGCGCGCTGCGGGTGAATGGCGTGACGGTGGACTATTATTCCGCCACCAAGGGCAGCTTTGGCTTGCAGATCGGCGCGCAGCAATTCGCGCATGTGCTGTTTTTCATGACGCCCGAGGCGCTGGAACAGTTCCGCCGCTCATCGGGCTGGGCTGCGGGCGCGGATGTGGAATATGTGTTCTCGGACGTGGGCGAAAACATCCGCGCCGAAACCACAACCGCCAAGCAGCCGGTGATTGCCGCGATCTTTGGCCAGGCGGGTGCCATGATTGGCGCGACACTCGAAGGCGTGAAATACACCCGCATCATCCCGTAAGGCGGCGCTTGGGATCGGCGGTCGCCTAGGGGGCGCTGCCCCCTCGGCCCATGCGGGCCTCACCCCCGGGATAGTTGAGAACCGAAGAAGCCCAAGGCGATACAGATGCTTTGCCGGGGTCCACCCCCTTCCAGTTCAGACAGGGGGCTTCTCCGGTTACGGTCATCGGCTTCCCAACCTGTACCGCAAGATCAGGAATCGCACGGCGCGGTTAACAAATCGTTGCTTCTCTGGTTCAAAACTATCCCGGGGGGGCCCGCAGGGCGGGGGGCAGCGCCCCCCTGCCACCGCAGCACTAGATGGGCGGGCCGTCGCGGGCGGTCAACACATCTTGGGGCGCACACGCCATTGCACGCCATATCCAGAGGGTGGTATGGTCAGCCAACCTTGCGATAACAGGCCTTGGCAGAACAGGCGGTCCACGTGAACGACACACCCGAAACCCCCGACAAAGATGATGAAACCGGCGATCAGGTGATCCGGTCGGCCTATAGCGGGCCTTCTGTCACCATCGAAGAAGAGATGAAGACCTCTTACCTCGATTACGCCATGTCCGTGATCGTCAGCCGCGCGATTCCCGATCTGCGCGACGGGTTGAAGCCGGTGCATCGCCGCATCCTTTATGCGATGAGCGAGGTCGGCAACACCCATGACAAGCCCTATCGCAAATCGGCGCGACCCGTCGGCGATGTGATGGGCAAGTATCACCCGCATGGCGATTCTGCGATCTATGACGCGCTGGTGCGGATGGCGCAGGATTTCTCGATGTCGCTGCCGCTCTTGGATGGGCAGGGCAATTTCGGGTCCATGGATGGCGATGCCGCCGCCGCCATGCGCTATACCGAGGTGCGGATGGACAAGCCCGCCGCCTATATCCTGGCCGATATCGACAAGGACACGGTTGATTTCCAACTGAACTATGATGGCAAGGACCGCGAGCCCACCGTGCTGCCCGCGCGGTTCCCCAACGTGCTGGTGAATGGCGCCGAAGGCATCGCGGTCGGCATGGCGACGCGGATCCCGCCGCATAACCTTGGCGAGGTGATCGACGCCACGCTGGCGCTGATCGACAATCCCGACCTGACGTCGGAAGAGTTGATCCAGTATGTCCCCGCCCCCGATTTCCCGACCGGCGGGCAAATCATGGGCCGCAGCGGCGCGCGCAAGGCCTACCTTGAGGGGCGCGGGTCGGTGATCATCCGCGCCCGGACCGAGGTGCAGGAAATCCGCAAGGATCGCTGGGCCATCGTCGTCCGCGAAATCCCCTATCAGGTGAACAAGGCGTCGATGATCGAAAAGATTGTCGAGGCGGTGCGCGACAAGCGCATCGAGGGCATCGCCAATGTCGAGGACCAGTCCGACCGCGACGGCGTGCGCGTGGTGATCGAGTTGAAACGCGATGCGACGGCGGATGTGGTGCTGAACCAGTTGTGGCGGTTCTCGCCGCTGCAAACGTCGTTCGCCTGCAACATGCTGGCGCTGAACGGTGGGCGCCCCGAGACGCTGACGCTGCGCCGGTTCCTGACCGCGTTTCTGGAATTCCGCGAAGAGGTGGTGGCGCGGCGCACTGCGTTCGAGTTGCGCAAGGCGCGCGAGCGGGCGCATATCCTGTGCGGACTGGCCGTCGCTGTCACCAATGTGGACGAGGTGGTGGCGACCATCCGGTCCTCTGCCGATGGCACCGAGGCGCGCGAGCGGCTGATGGCGCGGGCCTGGCCTGCGCAGGATATCGCGGAATACATTCTGCTGATCGACGATCCCAGCCATACCGTGCGCCCGGATGGCACCTATTACCTGTCCGATACGCAGGCGCGCGCGATTCTTGACCTGCGGTTGCAGCGCCTGACCCAACTGGGCGTCAAGGAAGTGACGGATGAGTTGCAGACGCTGGCGGCGAAGATCCGCGATTGTCTGGATATTCTCGCCTCGCGCGAGCGGATTCTGGCGATCATCTCGGCGGAACTGACTGAAATCAAATCGCTTTTCGCGGTGCCGCGCCGGACGGAAATCATCGACTGGGCCGGCGATCTGGAAGACGAGGACCTGATCGAGCGCGAGGATATGGTGGTCACGATCACCGCCGCAGGCTGGATCAAGCGGACGCCCTTGGCCGAATTCCGCGCGCAGCGGCGTGGCGGCAAGGGCCTGTCGGGCATGCAGACCAAGGAAGAGGATGTGGTGACAACGCTGTTCGTGGCGAATACGCATGACCAGTTGTTGGTGTTTACGACCGATGGCATGGTTTACACGCTGAAAACCTGGCGGCTGCCGTTGGGTGGGCGGACGGCCAAGGGCAAGCCGGTGATTAATATCTTGCCGATCCCGCAGGGCGTGTCGATTGCGGCAATCATGCCGGTAGACCGGCCCGAATCCGATTGGGATGCGTTGCAGATCGTGTTTGCCACGTCGGATGGCGATGTGCGGCGCAATGCGCTGTCGGATTTCACCAATGTCATGCGCAATGGCAAGATCGCGATGAAACTGCCCGAGGGCGTGACGCTGGTGAATGCGCGCATCTGTTCCGAGGATGACGATGTGATGCTGGTCACGGCCGCTGGCCGCGCGATCCGGTTCCCGACGACCGAAGTGCGCGTATTCAAGGGCCGCGATTCGACGGGCGTGCGCGGTATCAGGTTGTCGGACGCCGACCGCGTGGTGTCGATGTCGGTGATCCGCCATTTCGACGCCACGCCCGAGGAACGCGCGGCTTACCTGAAAATGCGCCGCGCCGTGGCGGGCCTGATCGACGAGGTCGAGGTGGACGAGGACGAGGCCGTGGCAGAGGCCAGCATTTCGCAGGACCGCTATGCCCAGATGTCGGCGGCGGAAAACACCATTCTGACCATATCGGAACGCGGCACCGGCAAGCTGTCGTCGTCGCATGATTACCCGGTGCGCGGGCGCGGCGGCATGGGCGTGCAGGCGATGGACAAGGGCATGCGTGGCGGCGCGCTGGTGGCGTCCTTCCCGGTCGATCTGGATGATCAGGTGATGCTGGCGACGTCATCGGGGCAGTCGATCCGGGTGCCGGTTGCGGGGATTTCCTTCCGCTCGCGCAGTGCGGGCGGCGTCAAGGTGTTCGACATGGCCAAGGGCGAGGTGGTGGTGTCCGTCGCCCGCGTCGCTGAACAGGGCCCAGAGAACGGGGAAGAGGCGTAACGCGTTTACCCCGGCTTAATCCCGCGCGCGTAAGGATGCGCCAAGGGAGGGCCGGGAATGAACCTTTACACCTGTTCCATCGACATCCGCGATGATGCCAAGGCGCTGGCTTTTGCCCGCGCGGTTGATGTCTGGATGACCCATCTGCAAGCTCAAGGCGCGATCCGGGGCTGGCGATTATTGCGGCGCAAGCTGGGGCTGGGATCGGGCGAACACCGCGATTTCCTGCTAGAGATCGAGGTCGATGATCTGGCGCAGCTTGACCGCGCCTTCCGTCTAGTCGCCAGTCGGGATGATGCGGTCGAGGCGATGTATCGCGCCGTCCACGCGGTGATCAGCGCATCCGATGTGGCGATCTATCGCCCGTTTCCGGACCCTGAACGCTGTGAACGCGTGGCGCTGATCTGATCGTAGGGCGGGTGATATCACCCGCCCTACAGGGGTCACACACCATAGATCGCGCCGAATTTCGCCTCGAGGTAATCCAGCAGAGGGCCTTCGCCGGGCTCTTGCCCGATGGCGCGAGTAATGACCTCGCGCGCCGCATAAAGCCCGCCATGGCGCTGCACCTTGTCGCGCAGCCAATGCGTGGCAGGCGACGTGTCACCGACCGCCAGCGCCGCATCCAGATCGGGCACATCCGCGCGCAGGGCGGCATGCAGGCACCCGGCATAGACGTTGCCCAGCGTATAGGTCGGGAAATAGCCGAACAGCCCCTCGGACCAATGCACGTCCTGCAACAGGCCATGCGACGGGCGGTCCACCGCATAGCCGAAATCGCGCGCAAAGCGGTCATTCCAGGCGGCTTCCAGATCGCCAACGGCCAGATCGCCCGCGATCAGCGCGCGCTCCAGATCAAAGCGCAGCATGACATGCAGGTTGTATTGTACCTCGTCGGCCTCGGTGCGGATAAAGCCGGGGCGCAGGCGATTGACCGCAAGGTAGAACGCAGAGGCGTCGGCCACGCCGAAATCCCCGAAGGCGTCGCGCATCTGGTCAAAAATCCAGCCGGTCAAGGCGCGGCTGCGGCCAAGCTGGTTTTCATAGATCCGCGACTGGCTTTCATGCACCCCCATCGACACGCCGCGCCCCACGGGCGTCATCAGATAGGCGCGGTCGATGTTCTGTTCATAGGTGGCGTGGCCGACCTCGTGGATCGTCGAATACAGGCAGTTGAACGGGTCATCGGCCGCCGTGCGCGTGGTGATCCGCACATCCAGCCCCGACCCCGACGAAAACGGATGCACCGCGCGGTCGATGCGGCCATGGGTCAGGTCATAGCCAAAGGCCACTGCCACCTTGCCCGCCAGCGCCATCTGCGCCTCAGGCGCGAAATGGCCCGTAAGGCCTGCGGGCGCGGGCCGGTCCAGACAGGCGGCGCGCAGCGCCACAAGACGCGGGCGCAGCGCATCGAACATCGCGGCGACCTCGGCTCCCGTGGCACCGGGTTCATAGTCATCCAGCAGCGCATCATAGGCGGGGCCGTTGCCTGCGACTGCCGCCGCCTCTTGCTGTTTCAGTGCAACGATGCGGGCCAGATGCGGCAGGAACGCGGCCACATCCTCGGACGCGCGGGCCGCGGCCCAGGCGCGATGCGCCATCGACCGGGTGCGCGCCAGTTCCGCCACCAGATCGGCGGGCATCCGCGTAGCGCGGTCATGGGCGCGCCGCATCAGGCGGACCTGCGCGCGGGCGACATCATCCAGCGCGGCCTCGTCCAACTCCGCCAGCCAATCGCCGACTTGCGGATCAACCGCGCGGGCATGCAGCACGGCGGCCATCGCGGCCATTTCCTCGGCGCGTTGTGGGCCTGCGCCGTCGGGCATCATGGTTTCCTGATCCCAGCCCAGACGTTCGGCCACCGCTTCGAGCGCAGCAGTGGTGCGGGCCTGGGCGATCAATGCGGCATAGGTCATCGGGCTGCCTTTCGGATGGATATGGGCCAGGGGTATCCCGCGTGGTGCCGCGCGTTCAGGATCAACACCCACAGCAGCACCGCCAGCAGTTGATGCGCAATCGCGACCTCCCACCGCGCGACGGTCAGCACGGTGAAGATGCCAAGCGCCACCTGCGCGCACATCGCGCCGAACATCTGATGAAACGCCATGCGGGTGTCAGGGTTGACCGACCGGCGCGCGCGCAGCCAGACCACGATGCCAAAGGCAAACAGCAGATAGCCCGACATGCGGTGCATGAACTGCACCAGACCGGGGTTTTCAAAGAACGCATGCCACAGGGGCAATTCACCCCCCTGCCCGTCCGGCACATAGAACGCATCCGCCGGAAAGAACTGCCCGTTCATCAGCGGCCAGGTCGGAAAGCCGCGCCCGGCATCAATCCCCGCCACCAGCGCGCCCAACAGGATTTGCAGGAACGCAAAATGCATCAACCCGGTTGACAGGGAAAACAGCTTGTCCTCGCGCCCCCGCCGCGCCGCCAACAGCGCGCGGTCATCACGGCCCAGCGTGTAGACATACCACGCAATCAGCCCGAGGATGACAAACGCCAACCCCAGATGCGTGGCCAGCCGGTAGGACGCCACATCAACCCGCCCGCCATCCAACCCCGAGGACACCATCCACCAGCCAATTGCGCCTTGCGTGCCGCCAAGCGCGCCCAAGGCCAACAGCCGCCCGGTCCAGCCTGCGGGGATTGCGCGGAACGCCAAGAGGCCCGCAAACCCCACAGCCCAGACCAGCCCCACGACGCGGCCCAACTGGCGGTGACCCCATTCCCACCAATAGATGAACTGGAACTCGGACAGGGTCATGCCCTTGTTCTGCAACTGGTATTCCGGGATGGCGCGGTATTTGTCGAACTCGACCTGCCAAGCGGCATCCGACATCGGCGGCAGCGCACCCGACACGGGTTTCCATTCGGTGATCGACAGGCCCGAATCCGTCAGCCGGGTCAGCCCGCCCACCACGATCATTGCCATCACCAGCGCGAACAGCACCATCAGCCAGACCCGCACCGCGCCCCGCGCACCGGCCCGCTGGCCCGCATCAATCATGCCGCCTTGCGGCGCAACGGTGGCGGTGGCAACCTCTTCGAACAGCTTGCGCGGGGTGGGTTTGGTGGCCATGGGCATCTCCTGTCGGGGCGGAACCTATGTCGCGACAGGCCCCGCGTCCAGAGATCACCCGCGCGACTTCCACCGGACCATCTGCCGCAGGATGCCGTGCAGGATCTGCACATCGGCGCGTGTCAGCGGCATGCGCGACCACAGATTGCGCAGATTCTGCCGCATCATCGGGGCCTTGTCTTCGGGCCAGAAGAACCCTGCCTCGGTCAGGCGATCATCGTAATGGCGCGCAAGGTGTTCAACCTCTTCGCCATTCGCCACCTCGGTCCCGGCCATATCCATCACCAGCGGCGCGCGCGGGTCAGCGGCGCGCCGCCATTCATAGGCGATCAACAGCACGCATTGCGCGAGGTTGAGCGAGAAAAACTCGGGGTTGACCGGCACGGTGATGATCGCATTGGCGCGGATCACATCGTCATTTTCCAGCCCCGCGCGTTCGGGGCCGAACAACACGGCAACCCGCCCCCCGCCCGCGATAATGGCGCGCGCCTGCGCCATCGCCTCTTCGGGGGTAAAGATCGGCTTGGTCAGACCACGCACCCGCGCCGTGGTGGCAAAGACATAGGTGGCGTCCGCGATCGCGGCGGGCACATCATTGGTCAACATGGCGTTGTCCAACAGCCGCCCCGCGCCCGAGGCCAACGCCACCGCACGGCTGTTGGGCCAACCGTCGCGGGGATCAACGATGCGCATCCGGTCCAGCCCGAAGTTCCACATCGCCCGCGCCGCGGCACCGATGTTTTCACCCATCTGCGGGCGGACAAGGACAAAGATCGGCTGGTCAGCGGTAGCGATTTGGTCGGTCATGGCAGTTCCTTTAGCTGCCGCGTCATAGCGGCGGACGGCGCGGGTGGAAAGGCCACTGGCGTTTGCACCGCGCGGGCGCTAGGGGAGGCACAGCCGTTTTCAGCCCGTCAGGAGCGCGCGATGACCGAACCCGACCGCCCGCAGATCTATCTTGTGACACCGCCCGCCTTTGACCCCGAGGTGTTTGCGCCGCGCCTCGCCGCCGTGCTGGACCGGGTGCCGGTGGCCTGTCTGCGGCTGGCGCTGGCGACGGGCGACGAGGACGCGATCCTGCGCGCGGGCGATACGCTGCGCGCCGTGGCCCATGCCCGCGATGTGCCGATCGTGATCGAGCGGCATGTGCTGATGGTGGACCGGCTGGGGCTGGACGGGGTGCATCTGATGGACGGCGCGCGGTCGGTGCGCGCGGTGCGCAAGGATCTGGGCGCAGAGGCCATCGTGGGGGCGTGGTGCCATGCCACGCGCCATGACGGGATTTCCGCCGGAGAGGCGGGGGCGGATTACGTGTCCTTTGGCCCGGTGGGCGGCGCCTTGGGCGATGGCAAGCTGGCCGAGGCGGATATCTTTGCCTGGTGGTCCGAGATGATCGAATTGCCGGTGGTGGCCGAAGGCGGGCTGGATGCCGATCTGATCCGGGCGCTGGCACCGTTTACCGATTTCTTTGCGCTTGGCGAAGAGGTCTGGCGGCATGACGATCCTGCCGCCGCGCTGGTAGCGTTGACGGCGGCGCTGGACTAATCCGCGACCGGGCCGCGCACGGCGGTCTCCAGCGCGGCAGCAAGCGATTTGCGGTTCGGATAGGCATCGACGCGCAGGGCCGGGTGATAGATCACGCGGACGTTGCCCTGTCGTGGCGCGGCCAGCACGTGTGCCAGATGCGCGCCAAAGCTCATGTCCCCCCACCAGCCGTAGAATCGCGGGTCTTGCCCCGGCGGGGCGGTATAGATCACGCTGACGGGTTGGATCATCAGGTCATGGCGCAATTCCGGGGTCAGGAACGCCTCGAACAGCGTGGTCTTGAACGGCAGCACGCGCAGGCCATCGGTCGAGGTGCCTTCGGGAAAGAACAACAACTGATGACCCGCCAGCAGCCGCGCCGCAAAGGTGTCGGTCTGCGCGCGCGCAGAGCGGGGATCGCGGGTGATGAACACGGTGCCGGTGACCTGCGCCAACAGGCCGATGCCGGGCCAGCCCGCAACCTCGGATTTGGCGACGAAATACACCCGCTGCCCGGCGTTCAGCGCGAAGATATCCAGCCAGCTAGCGTGATTGGCCACCACGGCCCCGCGCGCGGTCATCGGGGTGCCTTCAATGCGATAGCCAAGGCCCAACAGGCGCAGCGTAAGGCGGCAGACAGCTTGGGTGATATGGGGCGACCACGGGCGGGCCATCCCGTGCAAAGGGCGTTCGGCCAGCCGGGTCAGCAGGTGCAGCATCAACCCCGTCCCCAGCACAAGGATGACCGGAACCGCGCGCCGCAGGGACCGCAGGCGCGCGCCGCGCGGCGCAGGGATCACCGGCAGCGGATCGGGGCCATACCAGGTGCTCATGCGCGCGCGCCGTCGCTGCCACGGGCATAGATCGACGCCTGTCGCGCATTCAGCCGCGCCGTGTCCATGATCAAGCAGACGTCGATGGTGTTGAAGGCGTGATCGACAAAGGCCCCCTCGCCCACCACGCCGCCAAGTCGCAGATAGGCCTTGATCAGCGCGGGCACCGTCAGCATCGCGGCGCGGCGGTCGATGGCATCGGGCGCAATCAGGTCCATCGACTGAAACGCCCGGGCACGGACGCGCAATTCCGGCGGGGCCAGATGCGCATGGTGCAGAAGCGACAGCGCGGGCGCGATGCGCGCCACATCCGTGCCCGGAAACGACGCGGTGCCGAACAGGATCTCGATCCGCGCGCGCGCAATGTGATCGGCGAGCGCAGACCACAGGTGAAACATCCCCGCCCCGCCGCGATAGGCCGGATCAAGGCAGGACCGGCCCAGTTCCAGCAGGCTGCGGCCGGATGCCAAGAGCGGCGCAAGATCATATTCCGCATCCGAATAGAACCGCCCTGCCGCCTGCGCCTGCGCCAGCGTGGCCAGCCGGTAAACGCCCACCACGCGGTCGTCCCGCGCGGTGTCGATCAGCAAGAGATGGTCGAAATGTGCATCAAACGGATCGGTTTCCAGCCCGCGCGCATGATCGACGCCTGCGCCGTCGCTGCCCATTTCCTGCACGAACACGCGATACCGCAGCGCCTGCGCCGCCGTCACATCGGCGGCGTCGCGGGCGAGGCGGGTCTGGAACTGCGGGTCATGATATGCAGGCATGGGATGTGTCTGGGCGGCTTTCCGGGCTGCTGCCGATGTAGGCGCGGCGGGCCGCGATGACAACACGGCAGATGGGCGGCAGGATCGCGCGCGGATTCACCTTTCGTTAACGCAGATCAGCGATCAAAGACGGGATCAAGCGTGACATGCGCGCCGTCGATCACCACCTTGCCCAAGTCCGGGAACATCACTGTGACCCTGCCGCCGACGTTGGATTGCACCTGCCCCACGCCCCATTCGGGTTGGCCGGGGTGGCGCACGAACATGCCGGGTGTCAGGAATGCATTCAGGTCTGCCATGATCCGCCCTCTGGAGGTGTTGTTTGTCCGTTTCGCACAGCCCTGCCCCGAATACCACATTGGCCGCGCACCTGGCGGCGCTGATCGGCGCGCGCATCTGCCATGATCTGATCAGCCCGGTGGGCGCCATCGGCAACGGGTTGGAATTGTTGCAGATGGCGGCAGGCGCGGATGGTCCGGAAATGGGCCTTATCGCGGATAGCGTGGCCGCGGCGCGCAGCCGCATCCTGTTCTTTCGCATTGCCTATGGCGTGGCGCTGCCGGACCAGATGCTGGGGGGGGCGGAAATCACCGGACTGCTGCGCGAGATTGATCGCGGCGGGCGGGTCCGCATTGCATGGGAGGTGGCGGACGACCTGCCCCGGCCAGAAGCACGGCTGGCGTTTCTGGCGCTGCAATGTTGCGAGGCGGCGCTGCCCTGGGGCGGCACGGTGCATTTTGCGCGGGCGGGTGCGGCGTGGCGCATCACGGCAACCGCCGCACGGCTGCGGGTCGATCCGGGGCTATGGGGCAACCTGTCGCTGGAACAGCCCGACACCCGCGTCGCGCCATCCGAGGTGCAGTTTGCACTGTTGCCGGTGCTGCTGGCCGAGATGGGGCGACACCTGAACGCGCGGATCAGCGATACCGACATCGTGCTGCAATTCTGAGGATGGGTGAAATCACCCATCCTACCCGCGGGGCTACGGGCCGGGATCGCGCGGCTAGTCCCGCACTGTGCCGTCACCCGTGACGAGATACTTGAACGAGGTCAGCTGTTCCGCCCCGACCGGGCCGCGCGCATGCAGTTTGCCGGTGGCGATGCCGATTTCCGCGCCCATGCCAAATTCACCGCCATCGGCGAATTGCGTGGACGCATTGCGCAGCAGGATCGCGCTGTCGAGCCGCTGCATGAACCGTGCGGCGGTGGCGTCGTTTTCGGTCAGGATCGCCTCGGTGTGGTTGGAGCCATAGGCGCGGATATGCGCAATCGCGCCGTCCACGCCATCGACGATGCGGGCGGCGATGATCATGTCCAGAAACTCGCGGCCAAAATCATCGGGCGCGGCGGGTGTGGTGCCGGGAATGGACAGCAGATCGCCGTCGGCACGAACCTCGACCCCTGCCGCCAGCAGGTCGGTGATCAGGATGCCGCCATGCGCCTCCCAGAACCGGCGGTCGATCAGCAGACATTCCGCGGCACCGCAAATGCCGGTGCGCCGGGTCTTGGCGTTGACGACCACGCGCCGCGCCTTGGCGAGGTCTGCATCGCCATCCGCATAGACATGGCAGATGCCTTCGAGATGGGCAAAGACCGGCACCCGCGCCTCGGCCTGCACGAGGCCCACCAGCCCCTTGCCGCCGCGCGGCACGATGACGTCGATGTGGCCCGTCATCCGCAGCATGTCGGACACGGCGGCGCGGTCGCGTGTCGGCACCAATTGGATCGCGGCCCGTGGCAGACCTGCGGCGACAAGACCCGCCACAAGCGCGGCATGGATCGCGGTCGCGGAATGGAACGATTCCGACCCGCCGCGCAGGATCACGGCATTGCCGGATTTCAGGCACAGCGCGCCTGCATCTGCCGTCACATTGGGCCGCGATTCATAGATCACGCCAATGACCCCCAAAGGCGTGGCCACGCGTTGGATATGCAGGCCGTTGGGCCGGTCCCATGCCGCCAGCACACGACCAACAGGGTCAGCTTGCGCGGCCACAGCGCGCACCCCGTCCGCCATGGCAGCGATGCGGCCTGCGTCCAGCCGCAGCCGGTCCAGCATGGCGGGGCTTAGCCCTTTTGCCGTGCCAAAGGCCATGTCCTGCGCATTGGCCGCAAGAATATCCCCTGTGCGGGCGTGGATGGCATCGGCGGCGGCCAAAAGGGCGGTGTTTTTATGCGCGGCGCTGGCATAGGCCAGTTCCGTGGCGGCTGTGCGGGCGGCGTCACCGATGCGCAGCATCTCGGCGGAAATATCAGTCATGACAGCACCATATCATCGCGGTGGATCAAGGCGGCGCGCCCCGGATAGCCAAGGATCGCCGCAATTTCGGTGGACCGGTGGCCCATGATCGCGCCCGCCTCGTCGGCGGTATAGCGGATCAGGCCCTGGCCCCTGTGATGCCCGTCAGGCGTCAGGATCGCCACCGGATCGCCGCGCCCAAAGGCCCCGGTCACGCGCACGACGCCTGCGGGCAACAGGCTGCTGCCCTCTGCCAAAGCGCGCGCCGCGCCCGCGTCCACCACCACCTCGCCCTTGGGCTTCATCGCGCCGATCCAGCGTTTGCGCGCCAGTTGCGGGTCAAGCTGCGCGGTGAACCATGTACACGCCGCGCCCTGTTCCAGCGCGGAAAGTGGCCGCAGGACCGACCCTTCGGTGATGCAAAGGGCACAGCCCCCTGCCGTCGCGGTTTTCGCCGCCATCAGCTTGGTGATCATGCCGCCTTTCGACAGGCCGGACACGCCTTCACCCGCCATCGCCTCGATATCAGGCGTAATGCGGTCCACCACATCGAACCGACGCGCGGACGGGTCGCTGTGCGGGTTGGCGGAATAAAACCCGTCCACATCTGACAACAGCACCAACTGATCCGCCCCGATGGTCACAGCGACCTGCGCTGCCAGCCGGTCATTGTCGCCATAGCGGATTTCGTCGGTCGCAACTGTGTCGTTTTCGTTCACGATCGGCACCACACCCAGCCCCAGCAGGGTTTCCATCGTGGCGCGGCTGTTCAGGTAGCGTCGGCGGTCGGTGCTGTCTTCGAGGGTGACCAGAATCTGACCCGTAGGGATGCCATGCGGGGCCAGCACCTCTTCATAGGCGCGGGCAAGGCGGATTTGCCCCACAGCCGCCGCTGCCTGCGATTGTTCCAGCGCCAGCGGCCCCTTGGGCAGGCGCAACACGTTACGTCCCAGCGCAATCGACCCTGACGACACCAGCACCATATCGACGCCGCGCGCCCGCATCATCGTCACATCGGCGGCCAACCCCGCCAGCCAATCGGCGCGCAAACCGCCCGTGGCGCGGTCCACCAACAGGGCCGAGCCGATCTTGACCACCAGACGCTTGGCCGTGCTTAGGGACGCCATGCATCATCCTCGGGGTCCGGGCCGGGTTTGGCGCGGTCGATCCGGCGTTTCAGCGCGCGCAGCACCGCGTCCACGCCTTCGCGGCTGACACCGGAACACAGCATCACCGGATGGCCTACCACCGCCTCCAGTTCGGCGCGCATGTAGTCGCGTTCGTCAGGTTCCAGCGCGTCGATCTTGTTCAGCGCCACGATCCGCGGCTTGGTGTCCAGACCGGCGCCGTAAGCGGCCAATTCGGTGACGATGGTCTGGTAATCCTCCAGCAGGCTGGACGAGGTGCCGTCCACCAGATGCAACAGCACCGCGCAGCGTTCGATATGGCCCAGAAACTGGTCGCCAAGGCCGCGCCCTTCGGACGCGCCTTCGATCAGGCCGGGGATATCGGCCAGCACAAATTCGGCATTGTCCACGCCGACCACGCCCAGATTGGGGTGCAGCGTGGTAAACGGGTAATCGGCGATCTTGGGCTTGGCGTTCGATGTTGCGGCCAGAAAGGTGGATTTGCCGGCATTGGGCAGGCCCACCAGACCGGCATCCGCAATCAGCTTCAGCCGCAACCAGATGATGCGGTCCACGCCGGGTTGGCCGGGGTTGGCGTTGCGCGGGGCCTGATTGGTCGAGGTCTTGAACCGCAGGTTGCCCCAACCGCCATTGCCGCCCTTGGCCAGCAGCACCCGCTGACCTTCCTCGGTCAGGTCGGCAATCACCGTCTCGCCGTCCTCGTCCAGAATTTCCGTGCCGACGGGGACGCGCAGCACGATATCCTCGCCGCCCGCCCCGGTCATCTGCCGCCCGCCGCCGCCGCGCCCGTTCTGGGCGAAGAAATGCTGCTGATAGCGAAAGTCGATCAGCGTGTTCAGCCCATCGACGCAATGCGCATAAACCGACCCGCCATTGCCGCCATCCCCGCCATCCGGGCCGCCAAATTCGACGAATTTCTCGCGGTGGAAACTGGCCGCGCCATTCCCGCCTGCGCCAGAGCGGATATAGACCTTTGCCAGATCGAGGAATTTCATGCGTTCAGCCTTTTATGTGGCCCCTCGTTACCGCAGGTCGCAGCCGGGGCTCAATCGCGTTTCAGGGTATCGCCCAGTTTTCGGGAATAGGTCCAGGTCGCCACCTTGGCGGCGCGGGCCACGGAATGGCTTTCGGCATCCCCCAGATAGTGAAAGCCGTTGTTGGTCAGCACACGCGCCGAGGCGGGGTTGTCCTGAAACACTTCGGCAAACAGCGTCTTGCAGCCCTGCGGATTGGCCGCGATCAGGGCCTGCACCGCCGCGGATGCCAACCCGGTATTCCACCAAGCAGGCGCAACCCAGAACCGGATTTCCGATTGCCCGGCATCGACGCGGTCCAGACTGACCAGCCCCATCACCTCGGGGGCATCGATGATGGTGCCGTCGATGGCCCAGACATCCTCGCTGCGCTTGGGCGACAGGCTGCGTTCGATGAACGCGGTCACAGCCCCCGGCGGCATCGGATGCGGCAGGTTGCGCGTCATCCGCGCCACCCGCACATCGGCGGCATAAAGCCCGATCAAACCGGCATCCGAGCCGCGCAGCGGGCGCAGCGTAAAGCGGTCGGTGGCGATGGCGGCTTGCGCCGGGGTGGCGTCAGTCAGACTCTCGGCAACCATACGTGTCCTCCTCGGAACGCGGAACGGGCGGCCCCCGTCCCTCCCCGGACCGGTGCCAAAACGGAAAGGGGACCGGCGGTGCCGATCCCCCCAAACACAACTTGGTGACGGCGGCTTACTCGGCGGCCTCGGCGCGTGGCAGCACCGATACAAAGGTGCGGCCCTTCAGGCCCTTGTGGAACGTGACATGGCCCTGCACCACGGCAAAGATCGTGTGGTCGGTGCCGATGCCCACGCCTTCGCCCGGCCACCATTTGGTGCCGCGCTGGCGGATGATGATGTTGCCGGGGATCGCAGATTCGCCACCGAATTTCTTGACGCCAAGGCGGCGCCCGTCCGAGTCGCGGCCGTTACGCGAAGAACCGCCTGCTTTTTTGTGTGCCATGTGGGATTACTCCTGTGCTGCGACGGTTGCGGGAACAAACGGCACCGAGCCCGCGCCGATTGCGGCCTTGACCCCGGTGGCATCCGCGCCGGTGGCGAGGATTTCAGTGATCTTGATCACGGTCAGATGCTGGCGGTGGCCGCGCGTCCGCTGCGACGAATGTTTCCGGCGGCGTTTCCAGAAGGCGATGGTCTTGTCGCCCTTGATCTGATCGACCACTTCGGCCTGCACGGCGGCACCTGCCACGAAGGGCGCGCCGATAGTGGTGGCGTCGCCGCACAGCATCAGCACGTCGTTGAATTGAACGGTTTCGCCCGCGTCAGCAGCCAGTTTTTCGATGCGGAGCGTATCGCCCCGACGCACTGTATACTGCTTGCCGCCGGTCTTGAGGACCGCAAACATGGTATCTTCCTTTGTCATCCGCATCCTGTGGCCCCGCGTTGCGGTGTTGCCGGGGCAATCCCCGCCTCGGACAGCGCGCCCCGGTCAGGGCGATCATTGCAATAAGCCCCGTCCCAGAAAACCTCTGGTCGGGATGGTGCCGTATCCATCACGCGCCCCGCGAAGTCAAGCCTGATCCGTTACAGATCGTCGCCCGCCATGCGGCTGGCCAGCGCCAACCCCAGCGCATGGTTCAGATCGCCATACATCCGGTCGAACCCGGCAAACAACGCCAGGTTCAGCGCCTGCCCCTCCGGGGTCAGCGACGCGTCAACATAAGCGCGCAGCCCGTCCACCGGCACATCGCGATAGGCCATCGTCAACAACGCCCGCACCCAGGCGGCGGATTCGGTGCGCGTTTCGTCCTCACGGGCCCAGATATCGTCCAGCATCTCGGCCTCGGTCATGTCCAACTGCCCGCCCTGCGCCAACCCCTGATAGAACCGCAGGCTGGCGGTCAGCCCGCCCGACACGTTCATCTCGATCAGGTCATTGGCGGCGATGAAATCCTCGACCGCCTTGCTGCGGGCATCTTCTGGCACCGGCAGGCTGTCGCGCGCCGCCGCCTCGACCGCAGGGTCCAGGAACGCGCGCCGCGTGGCCAGTTCGCCGCCGATCACCTGCTGCCCGGTGTCGCTGGTAAAGAACCGCAGCAGCGGGTCCAGATCGACCCCGTCCAGCCCGGCCCCCAAATCCTTGCGCACCGCCGCCAGCATCGGGTCCACGTCATAGAGCCGGTCCGCCACCCCCCGCCACGCGGCCATGCCGCTGGTGGGCAGCATATCGGCGCCAAGATCCTCGGCCTGTGCCAGCGCTTCGGCGCGCATGATCGCGACCATCTCGGGCAGGCGCAGGGCAGAGATCAGGTCATCCAGCCGCGCCGGTTCCGCCCGCAGCGGGGCCGCCCACACCAGCAGGGCCGTCACTGCGCCAAAGGCCAGCCGCGCGATCACAGGTCACGTCCCGGACGCAGCTCCGCCATCCGCGCGGCCAGCGTTTCAAACCGCTTGACCATGATTTCAAACTGCACCGCGTTCATCAGGCCATAGACCTTGCGCATCAACGGGGCTTCCAGCGCCGCGGCATAGTCCTGCAAATCCGCATCCGAGAACCCGGCATAGGTCCAGGCGGACCCCTCCAGCGCCGCAGTCTCCATCTGTTCGGCCATCGCCGCGCGCCCCTCGGCCAAAAGCGCGCGCAGCCGCGCGATATCGACCTGCAACTCGATCACCCCCGCCGCATCGGCGGTTTCCAGAAACCGGATCTGGATTTCCTCAAGCGCGCGTATCCCGGTCCCGGTGGCATCCAGCGCCGCCAGCATCCGGCGCAGCAGCGCGACCCGTTCCGGTGTGGCACCCGCAAGCGCCGCCGCCGCCGCGCTGCTCTTGTCGGCTTCCGGGGTACGGTGCGCGGCATTTTCGGCCACCACCAGCCGCTGTCCCAGCGATCCGGCATAGAACTCTGCCGCATGGGTCAGCATGTCGTCATCCAGCGTCTGCGCGAGGATATCGGTCGCCTCGTCCAACATGGCGGCGGGCGCGAATACCTCGGCCACCAGCCGTTCCCAATCCGCTCCAAAAGCGTCGGGTTCGCGCCCCAACAGAACTGGTGCCATCGCCGCCGATTGCCCCAGCGAATCCACCGCCGCATCAAATCCGGTGACCGTCAGAAACGCCGCCACCCGCGCGCGATCAACCTCTGCCACTGCGGGCGACGCGCCCCCCAGCAACAGCCCCAGCGTCACCAGCCCCGATAGAACCAACCCGCGCAACATGATGACCGTCCCTTCGCATAGGTCGCATTGCCCGATCGCGACACAGAAAAGGTAGGACCGCAGACCCACGATTGCAAACCCCGGATGCCACCAGGATCACGCAATGTTCATGACATGGGGATATTCGGGGCGCGGGAATTGCCATACGCGGCCATACTGCGCGGCCGGTGTGGCAAAGGTCCGAACAGCGCGCACAAAGCCGGTCCCCCTGCCCCTGCCCCTGCCCCTGCCGTTTCCGGTGCCCCATTCCCATTCCCTATCACAGCCCTCTGCCATTGTGCCTGTCCCCTCCGCGAACTTCGACAAAAGCCCCTTGCACGCTGCATCCGCTTTGGCTAACAAGCCGCACCACGACCCCGCGGAGAGGTGGCAGAGTGGTCGAATGCGGCGGTCTCGAAAACCGTTGTGGGTGCGAGCCCACCCAGGGTTCGAATCCCTGTCTCTCCGCCACTTGCCCTAGCTAAAGAGTTCTCTCGATCCGGCTGAGGCCGGATTTTCCCGTTGTTTTGGGGGGGTATGCGGGTGCGGCTGTGAACTGGCCTTGCTGCCCGAAGGGTCGGAAGCGGTCTCTCAAGGCCGACATTCTCCAGAGCCGTCAACTTGACCTCTATTAGTTCAGAGTCGCAATCGTATGTTTCCATTCAATAATTCGTCGATACCGAACAGCTTCCGCACTGAGTTCCGTTTGGCCTCTACTGCGACTGCGGTCGAAATGCATCAAGCTAATATTCGCCGACAGCCACAAATGACAAGGCACCTGCTGCCTCCCAATCCGCATAGCAACGTCCGTCGTTGAGCTTCCAAAGGATACGCCCGTTCGCGCTGGCCCCGATCACAGTCGCAGCCGCCGCCGAAGCCGATGTGAAGCTGTAGTCACTTGCGAAGACCAGCGATCCGGCATCCTCTTGAAGAACGCCTGATTTCTGTAGTGTGTCACGCAATGCGAGAGTGCCCTTCGGGATGGTCGGCGTCGTGCGTGCTCGTGCCTTAGAACCAGCTTTGACAACAAAGTCGCCTGACTGCGCGATCGTCATTTCTGCACTGAAGCCCTCACCCCTAAAAAAGAAGATCGGGCTAGGATCGACTGGAGTCGGCTGCATTTGTTCTAATGGCTCGGTCAGTCGACCGCGCATCTCGCGGAACAGGTCCCAGCCGAGCGCGCCCACGAGCGTCTTCGTCTGGTCCACAAACTCTTCCATCGCCGCCCTGTCTGGCAGCGGCAGTTTACCCGCGTCTTCAGAGGGACGCTTGCTATTGGGAACGAGCCATCGTGGATTGCTTCCCACCGCCCTAATCAGGCATGCCTCAACATAGCGCGCATGGCTTTTCGTCAGGTTCTCATCCTTGCTGATGAGCACCACGGTATCGGTCCAGAAGCCCTTCGGATCTCGTCCAGCGTCACTGGAGTTGTGGGTGTAAAGTCGCGCACCGATACCTTCTGATTCACCGATATAGGCAATCAGCCGGTCTAGGTCATTTTCGTCAGTTCCAATAAGAAGGTACACACCCGGGCGCTCAATTTCTGGGAACGCCTCCCTGACGCGTCGAAGTTGATTTCGTCGGAAAGCGATTGCCTGAATTGTAGACATGGATATTTGCGCGACACGGATCCCGTTTGGGTCGCCATCGAGAAGGAAAATATTGATCGAACGAGGCTTCAACTCGAACAACTCCTGTCCTGCAGAATGGCGTGACGGGGCTCGTCATTTTCCATCATTCACGCCAGCTCCCGGGCTATTGAGCTTGCGATAGGCTTCCGTCGAAAGCCAACCGGTCACGAGTTTCTGAAACGATCGGTCGTTCATGAAGCGCGCGAAAATCTCTTCATTCTGATCCATCCGCTCGACAAACAGAGCCTCAAGAAGGTTCTTGAAAACGAGCTCAAACTTGTCACCGGGGTTGACCATAGCCGCCTGGCGAAGCGCACTGTCTGAAATCGCGGCTTCTATGATTTGATCAAAGAACAGCTGATCCGCCTGGTTGAAATCGGTGCCGAATCGATCATTCACGACATCGATTAGACGCGATAGGGGCACGGCCTCCTCACGCAGCACGCCACTGCCCACCTCGGCGGGTCCGTCAAGCCGATTTGGCTGCCCATCACTGAG
>CAMCVS010000006.1 GCA_945881965.1 Paracoccus haematequi
GTCGAGCGCAGGGTGATGTCCGGGCAATCCCGACGCCATGCCGCGATTTCATCCAGCGTGCGGGCGGCGGCGGCGGGCCGGGCCATCCGTTTCAGCGTCTCGGGATGCGCGTGTTGGAACGGAATATCCAGATAGGGCAAAATCCGCCCCTCCGCCATCAGCGGGATCAGGTCGCGCACATGCGGATAGGGATAGACGTAATGCATCCGCACCCATGTGCCGAGACTGCCCAGATCGCGCGCCAGATCGAGGATCGGGAATTTCGCCCCCCGGTCCGCCCAATCTGTGCCATAGGCCGAGGTGTCCTGCGATATCACCAGCAATTCGCGCACACCGTTATCGACCAGCTTTTCGGCCTCGCGCAGCACCGCCTTGTGGGGGCGGCTGACCAGACGGCCGCGCATGTCGGGGATGATGCAGAATTTGCAGGTATGGTTGCAACCCTCTGAAATCTTGAGGTAACTGTAATGCCGCGGCGTCAGTTTCACGCCCTGCGGCGGCATCAGGTCGATGAACGGATCGGGCGATGGCGGCACGGCCTGATGCACCGCGTCAAGCACCTGTTCATATTGCTGCGGGCCGGTCACGGCCAGAACGCGGGGGTGCGCGCCGGTGATGAAGGCCGCATCCGCGCCCAGACAGCCCGTCACGATCACCCGGCCGTTTTCGCGCAACGCCTCGCCGATGGCCTCCAGGCTTTCGGCCTTGGCGCTGTCCAGAAAGCCGCAGGTGTTGACGATGACCGCGTCCGCGCCCGCGTAATCGGCGGAAATCGCGTAACCTTCGGCACGCAGCCGGGTCAGGATGCGTTCACTGTCCACCAGCGCCTTGGGGCAGCCGAGGCTGACCATGCCGATGGTCGGCTGGCCCGGACGCATGGTGGGACGCGGCGTCGCGTCAAGCTGCGCGCGCGGGGCAAGGTCGGGGCGGAGGTTTGGCGGATTTTGTGACATGAATGCGCTATAGCCGCCCCGCCCCGCTGCGAAAAGAGGTCACGAGGGCGGCAGCGGCAACAGATCGGTAATCTTTGGCACCGCGCCCGACCCCGGCGGGCCGCCCAACATGCCGCTCTGCGCGAGCGCGGCATAGCCATGCACCAGCGACCACAGTATGGTTTCCAACTGACGCTGGTCCGTCATGGGGGCCAGCCCGTCGCGGATCAAGTCGGCAGCGACCTCTGACAGCACCGCGTAACTGGCGCGCGCGGCTGTCCGATAGTCGTCACTCGTCAGATCGCAATGCAGCGGCGACAACATCAACTGGTAAAGCGCCGGATTTGCCGTGGCAAACCCGACATAGCCATCGGCCATCGCAATCAGCCGGTCGCGCGCGGGGGCATGGTCGGGCAATTGCCCCCGCATCGCGGCGGTGTGGCGGTGCCAGGCTTCGGTCGCGATTGCGGTCAGCAGGCCCCGCAGCGATCCGAAATGGTTCTTGGGCGCGGTGTGGCTGACGCCCGCCCGCGCGGCAATCGCTCGCAGGCTAAGCGCCGCCAACCCGTCCTGTTCCAGACAGGCAATCCCGGCGCTGATCAGCGCATTCTTCAGATCGCCGTGATGATAGGCTTTTTCCTGCGCCGCAGACGGTGTGATCAAGTCCATATTTCCACCGTAAATATTTTCGCTGGACAGCGCAAGCGAATCATTGCAGCATGTTGCCAATGGAAATTTACGGTGGAAACTGCGGTTCCGCCAAGGACACTGGAGTATCGCATGACCCCCGAAGACATTTTCGCCATCGCGAACACGGCGGCCTTGCCCGGTTGGGCGATCCTGATCCTTGCACCGCGGCGCTGGCCGTTGCTGAACGCGGTTCCGGCGTTGATCCTGCCGGGGGCGCTGTCGCTGGGCTATGCGGCGATGGTGCTGACGCATTTCGCGAACGCGGCGGCGGCAGGGGGCGGTTACGGCACCCTCGCGCAGGTCGCCATCCTGTTCGGTGATGACTGGGCACTGCTGGCGGGCTGGGTGCATTATCTGGCCTTTGACATGTTCGTTGGGGCTTGGGCCGCAGCGCGGATGGATCGCATTGGTCTGGACCGGATCGTGCAAGCCGCTGTTCTGGTTTCGATATTCATGTTTGGCCCGCTGGGGTTGGCGCTGGTGCTGCTGACCGATCTGGGCCTGCGGACGCCGCTGCTGTTTTCAACTTCCCTCAAGAAAGAGGCCTGAGCCATGACGATGACCTATTCCATGCCCCGCGCCGAACCCTTGCCGTTCGACGTGCTGACCGGGTCCGCGCTGGCCCTGCTGGGTGTGACCGCTGTCTGGGCCGTGGCCGACCCGCGCCTGTTGGCCGATGTGCCGGTCTGGGCCAAACCGGCCAAGTTTGCGCTGTCCTTTGTGGTGCATTTTGCCACGCTGGCGCTGATCGTGCGGGCGATGTCGCCTGTGGCCCGCGACACGCGTGGGGTGCGGAGCGCGGCCTTGGTCATGAGCGCGGCCTTCGTGATCGAAATGGCCTACATGATCTTTCAGGCCGCGCAGGCGCAGCCCTCGCATTTCAACCTGGGCACACCGTTTCATGCGGCGATGTATTCCGTGATGGGGGTCGGTGCGGTGTTGTTGATCGTGATGCCGGTGGTCGTGGCGCGCGCGGCGCTGCGCGATACCGCGTCAATGATGGGTCCCGCCACGCGGGCAGGGGTGTGGTGGGGGGCGCTGGCCTCGGCCGTTCTGACCCTGATCGTGGCCGGGACAATGTCCTCGGGCAGCGGTCACTTGGTCGGGGTGCCGTCGTCCGGGGCGGCGAGCCTGCCGGTGTTTGGCTGGTCGGCCACCGTGGGCGACCTGCGCCCCGCGCATTTTCTGGCGCTGCACGCGTTGCAGGCCTTGCCATTGGCGGGCATCTGGCTGGACCGGCGCGGGCAATCCGCGCGGTTAATCCCCGGCGTGGCGGCCCTTTGGGCGCTGGCGACGTTTGCGGTGTTCGTTCAGGCCTTGCTGGGCTTGCCGCTGATCCGCCTGTGACGGCGGGGGTTACACCCCGCCATCCACCGGTTCGAATTTATCGGCGCGCGCGCGGCGCCAGCGTTCCAGATAGCCGAACCGGTCATCATCCTCACGCAGCAAAAACCCTTCGGGCATATAGGGATAGACGTCCTGCCCGGTGACCATGTCGCGGTCGTTCTCGCGCATCATCAGGTGGTGGGGCTGAAATCCCGAGGGGTGCGACAGGCCCGCCGCCGAGGTCATGTCACCCAGCGCTTTCACGGTATTCTTGTGGAAATGATACACGCGTTCCGCTTTGTCGGGCACCACCAAGGCCTTCTGCCGCGCCTTGTCCTGCGTCGCGACCCCGGTCGGGCAGTGGTTGGTGTGGCAGGCCTGCGCCTGAATGCAGCCGACCGAGAACATGAACCCCCGCGCCGAATTGGCCCAATCCGCACCAAGCGCCAGCGCTTTGGCGATGTGGAACGCATGGATCAGCTTGCCCGAGGCCCCCAGTTTCACCCGGTCGCGCAGCCCCGCACCGCGCAGGGTATTATGCGCAAATGTCAGCCCTTCGACGAGCGGCATGCCCATGTGATTGGCAAATTCCATCGGCGCGGCCCCGGTGCCGCCTTCCTTGCCGTCGATGACGATGAAATCCGGTGTGATCCCGGTTTCCAGCATCGCTTTGACAATGCACATGAATTCACGGCGATGCCCGATGCATAGCTTGAATCCCGCCGGTTTGCCGCCGGATAATTCGCGCATGCGGGCGATGAACTGCATCATCTCGATGGGGGTGCTGAAGGCCGAATGGGACGCGGGCGAATGGCAATCCACCCCCATCGGCACCCCGCGCGCCTCGGCGATTTCGGGGCTGATCTTGGCGGCAGGCAAAACCCCGCCCTGACCCGGTTTGGCCCCTTGCGACAGTTTCAACTCGACCATCTTGATCTGCGGATCAGACGCCTGCGCCGCGAATCGGTCCGGATCGAATTTGCCATCCGGGGTTCGCGCGCCGAAATACCCCGACCCGATTTCCCAGATCAGATCGCCGCCGCCTTCGCGATGATAGCGGGAAATGCCGCCTTCGCCTGTGTCATGGGCAAATCCGCCCTTCTTGGCGCCTTTGTTCAGGGCCAGAATTGCATTCGCCGACAATGCGCCAAATGACATCGCCGAGATGTTATAGATCGACGCATCATAGGGCTGCGTGCAATCTGGTCCGCCGATATGGACGCGGAAATTGGTATCCTCGATCTTGCGCGGCACGATGGAATGGGTGATCCATTGATAGCCGCCGTCATAAACCCGTTTTTTCGTGCCAAACGGGCGCTTGTCCTCGACATTTTTGGCGCGCTGATAGACTATCTCGCGCTGCTCGCGGGAGAACGGCAATTCTTCCTCGTCACCCTCGATCAGATATTGCCGGATTTCCGGGCGAATTCCTTCGAAGAAATACCGCATCCGGCCCAGCACCGGATAATTGCGCAGCACGGCATGTTTGGTCTGGACCAGATCTTGGATACCCATCGCCACCAGCACCCCGAACAGGACAATGCCGATCCAGGCCGCTGAAAACCATACCACTAGTATAAGACTGACCGACAAGCCCGCGATCACCCCGGCAAAGGTGATCAGGCGGTAATATTGCGATATCACGGTATCCTCCCTGCCGACCAAGGGCCGGTGTTCCTGCGCGCATGGTCTATATGACGCAGAATTACGTCAACATCGTTAAGGCGCGCAGGCAAAGATGTTATTTCTCGTCGGGACGGATCAGGTCGAACAGGCTGTCGATACGCGCGTAATCGCGGTAACCAAGCCGGGCCAGAGGTTGGAACTGCATCACGTCGAATCGCCCGTCCACGACGCAGTCATCGCGCATGTAAACGCCTGTAACCTCACCAAATACAACGAAATTCGCCTCGCCCGGCAGGGTTACGACAGAGGTCAGCCGACATTCAAGCGCGGCCGGTGCGACGGCCACGCGCGCGCAGGCGATGGTGGCACATTCGATCTTGTCGAGGCCGGCATGAGCAAATTCGTCGGTGCCCGCGGCCAAGGTTTTCGACGTGGCGTTCATCGCATCGCGCAGCGCGTAAGCGACGATGTTAACACAAAAAACACCTGTCTCGCGGATATTGGCCACCGAATCCTTGGTGCCGGACCTGTCGGATTTCGTCCCAGTGGAGGCAAACATCACCTGCGGCGGTTCATAGGCCACCGCGTTGAAAAAGGAGTAGGGTGCAAGATTGTCGGCCCCATCCGCGCCGCGCGTCGATATCCACCCGATCGGGCGGGGGGTGACGATCGCGTTGAACGGGTTATGCGGCAGGCCGTGGCCGTCGGCGGGGCGGTAGAACATCGGATTTCCTTTTGCACATGGTTTCCCCTGACCTAATGCCATGTTAAGCGGCTTTCCACCTGTTGATCTTTGCGGACATGAGGCGGGCGGCGTGCGGGACCAATACGACCTCAGCGAAGAACAGCCCGGCGATCGCTGGGAGGTGGAAAACCTGCTGGACCTGTGTTTTGCGCCCGGTCGCACGGCGCTGTCATCCTATCGGTTGCGGGATGGGGTGGCTCCGGTTGCGGCGTTGTGTCTGGTGGCGCGCGATACGTATGGCATCATCGCGGGGGCGATCCGCTATTGGCCGGTGAAGGTCGGCAGTCATGCGGTGCTGCTGCTGGGGCCCGTGGCGGTCCATCCGACCCGGCAGGGCGAGGGGCTGGGGGCGCTTTTGATCCAGGACAGTCTGGAGCGCGCGGCGCGCGCCGGATGGAACAGGGTGCTGTTGGTGGGCGATGCACCGTACTACGGGCGGTTTGGGTTTGACCGGCTGGACGGTGTCGAAATGCCCCCCCCCACGAACCCGGCGCGGGTGTTGGGTTACGAGGTGCATGATGGCGCATGGCATGGGGTCAAAGGGGCCGTCACGCGGTGGGCTGACAATGGGTGACCCCGGGTGTTTGGCTGATTGTCGCTGACATTCTTTGTGCGCATAGGGACGGAAGCATCAGGCTGACCGGCCATCGCATCGCCAGCCGCGTCGTCCTGCGCGCGCAGGGATGGTTTCGGTCCGTCAATCGGGATGCTTGGCCCTTGAACCTGCCATCATGACTGCCCATCCTAGAACGATGACATCGCACCAGCAGGCCACCATGGACATTCTCGACCGCGCCGCGCCCCGCCTGACAGAGAGCGACGTGCAGGACCGGCTCAACCTTTTCGTGAAGCGGCATGCGCAGGCGTATGGTTTGGGGATGCAGGTGCTGAACCTGTTGGGCAGTCGGGCGGAGAATCTGCTGGACAGCCTGCCAGCCCCGGTTCGCGCCGGGTTGGGCCGCACCACAGAGGCGGCCTTGCGCGGGGCTTTTGATGCGGCGCAAGCCAGCCGTGGCATGATCGGCGATCCGCCCGATTGGCTGGCAACAGCCATCGGCACCGCGATGGGGGCGGCGGGCGGCGCGGGTGGGTTGGCGACCTCGCTCGCGGAATTGCCGGTCACGGTCACGGTGCTGATGCGGGGGGTGCAGGCGCGGGCGCTGGATCATGGGTTTGACCCGGCCGAGGCGTCGGTGCGGTTCGATTGCCTGCACGTGCTGGGGTCTGCCGGGCCGCTGACACAGGATGACGGGGCCGAACTAGCGTTTCTGGCGGCACGGATGACGCTGACGGGACCGGCGCTGAACCGGCTGATCGCCTCCGTTGCCCCGCGACTGGCAACTGCGCTTGGGCAGAAACTGGCGGCGCAGGCCGTGCCAGTCTTGGGCGCGGTGGCAGGGGCGGCGACAAACTATGCCTACCTGACCTATTATCAGGACATGGCGCATGTGCATTTCGGGCTGCGTCGTCTGGCCATAGATGCCGACCGCGACGAGGCCGAAATTCGCCGCGATTTCATTGCGTTATTGCCGCCACGCCGGGTGTTGCGCGGGTTCTGACGCGGGCCTAGTCCAGCGTGGCGAGATAGGCCTGCACCGCCGGGCGCACCGTTTCCGCCCCGACGGCACGCGCCCCGTCGATCACGGCGCGCAAATCGCCCAGATCAACGCGGCGCAGCATGTGCTTGACCGGCCCGATGGACGCAGGCCGCATCGACAAGGTGCGAAAGCCGATGGCGGCCAGACAGGCGGCCTCGACCGGGCGACCCGCATCCTCGCCACAAAACGACAGCGGCGTGCCGGTGATGCCGCAGACCCGCACCACCCCTTCGAGGAAATTCAGGAAACTGGCGTTCAGCGTGTCATAGCGCCGCCGCACCCGTTCATTCTCGCGGTCCGCCGCAAAGAAGAACTGTTTCAGATCGTTGCCGCCGACCGACAGGAACCCGACCTCGCCGAAAAACGCGCGCGAGGCATAGGCCAGCGAGGGCGTTTCCAGCATCGCGCCGATCTCGATCTTTTCGGGCAGGGGGTGGCCTAAAATGCGCTCGCGTTCCAAGGCCTTGTCCATCTCGGCGCGGGCGGCGCGGTATTCGGCATGTTCGGCGACAAAGGGAAACATCACCGACAGGGGCCGCCCGTTCGCCGCGCGCAACAGCGCCTGCAATTGCATCCGCAGCACGCCGGGTTTGTCCAGACCCACCCGTATCGCGCGCCAGCCCATCGCCGGGTTGGGTTCGTCATTCGGTTTCAGATAGGGCAGCACCTTGTCCGACCCGATATCCAGCGTGCGGAATACCACGCGTTTGCCGCGCGCTGCGTCCAATACGCGGGCGTATAGTCGGGACAATTCCTGGCGGCGCGGCATCTGGTTGCGCACCAGAAACTGCAATTCGGTGCGAAACAGCCCCACCGCTTCGGCGCCTGACGATTCCAGACTAGGCAGATCGGCCATCAGGCCCGCGTTCATGTGCAGGGATAACACGGTGCCGCAGCGGGTCAGCGCCGGTTCATCCCGGATCGAGGCATAGCGTTGCTGGGCGGCGGCCTGCATTGCGATCTTGTCGCGGAAGGCGGCGGCGACGGTGTCACCGGGGCGCAGATGCACGATGCCCTGATCGCCGTCCACCATGATCGGATCGCCGTTCAGCGCCTCGGTGGTGATGCGTCCGGCGTGAATGACCAGCGGGATCGCCAGTGCGCGGGCGACAATCGCAGCATGGCTGCCGACAGAGCCTTCTTCAAGCACCACGCCGCGCAATTTCCGCCCGTAATCCAGCAGTTCCGCCGGACCGATATTGCGTGCGATCAGGATCGGATCATCGGGCATTTGCGCGCCGGTATCGCGGCCCTGACCGGTCAGCAGCCGCAGCAGCCGGTTCGACAGATCGTCCAGATCGTTCAGCCGGTCGCGCAGATAGGCGTCATTGGATTGCGACAGCCGCGCCCGCGCCGCGCCCTGTTCCTTTTCCACCGCCGCCTCGGCGGACAGGCCGCGGGCGACGTCCTCTTCCATCCGGCGCATCCAGCCTTTGGAATGGGCGAACATCCGATAGGCCTCCAGCACCTCGCGCTGTTCGCCGTCGACGTCCGGGGTCAGCATCCGGTCGACATCAAGCCGCAGCTTGTCGACCGCGTCATGCAGGCGCTGCGTCTCTTTTTCCGGGTCATCAGCGATGGGGTTGGTGACGACGACGCGCGGCTCGTGCAGCCAGACATGGCCGATGGCCGCGCCTTCCTGGCCCGTCGTGCCACGGATCATCACCGGCTGCTGGTGCCGCGCGCCCATGGCATCCGAATTGTCGCCGACAAATGCGCCCAGTTCGGTCATTTCCGCCAGCACCATGGCGACGACTTCCAACGCATAAATCTCGTCGCCGACAAACTCGCGCGCGGTTTTCGATTGCACGACCAACACGCCCAGCGTTTCGCCCAGACGCTGGATCGGCACCCCCAGGAAAGACGAATAAATCTCTTCGCCGGTTTCGGGCATATAGCGAAATCCGCGCGTGGCCGGCGCGTTGGCGGTGTTGACGATCTGGCCCGACCGTGCGACGCGGCCCACCAACCCCTCGCCCAGCTTCATCCGGGTCTGGTGCACGGCCTCTTTGCGCAGACCTTCGGTGGCGCAAAGTTCCAGCGTTTCGGGGTCGCGGAACAGGTAGATCGAACAGACCTCGGAGGCCATCGAGTCCGCGATCAGATGAGTGATCAGGTCCAGCCGCGCCTGTCCGGCGTGGTCTTCGGCCATCGTATCACGCAAGCGGCGCAATAGCTTGCGGCTGTCGCTTTCCAGACCCTGCGGCATTGGTTCCTCGTTTTCCCCTGTCTCCAGCTATAGGCGAGGAGCGGGGGGCAGGGGAACAGGAAAAGGCAGCGGCGGCATGCGCCGGTGCACCATATCCCCCCGCTTGTCCGCCGAAATATCGGGCATATGCCTTAATTTTGTGCAGACAGAAACCGTCAGGCCTTGTCCAGCCCGAACACGTCATGCAGCGCCTGCACCGCCAGTTCCATGTATTTTCGGTCGATCAGCACCGAAATCTTGATCTCGGAGGTCGAGATCACCTTGATGTTGATGCCCTCTTTCGACAGCGCCGCGAACATCTTGGCGGCGACGCCCGCATGGCTGCGCATGCCGATGCCGACCACGGATACCTTGGCCACCTCGGTGTCGATGATCAGCTCGTCATAGCGGATCAGCCCTGCCGCCTGCGCATCTTCCAGCGCCTTGGTCGCGCGGTCCACCTGATTGATCGGGCAGGAAAATGTCATGTCGGTCACCGCGCCGGGGTGATCGTCGTCATAGTCTTTTTCGCTGATGTTCTGCACGATCATATCAACGTTCACACCCGCCTGCGCCAAGGGGCCAAAGATCGCGGCGGCGATGCCGGGGCGGTCCTCGATGGTGAACAGCGTGATCTTGGCCTCTTCGCGGGAAAAGGCCACGCCCGAGACGACTTTCGATTCCATGATTTCCTCCTCGTCGCAGACCAGGGTTCCCGAGGCTGCGTCGGTTTCTTCAAAGGATGACAGCACGCGCAGGCGCACCTTATAGCGCATCGCCAGCTCGACCGACCGGGTTTGCAGAACCTTGGCCCCAAGGCTGGCCAGTTCCAGCATTTCTTCGAACGCGATGCGGTCCAGCTTGCGCGCCTTGGCGGAAATGCGCGGATCGGTGGTGTAAACGCCATCCACATCCGTATAGATGTCACAACGTTCGGCCCCAAAAGCGGCGGCAAAGGCGACGGCAGTGGTATCCGATCCGCCCCGGCCCAGCGTGGTGATGCGGCCCTCGTCAGAGACCCCCTGAAAACCGGCGACCACGGCCACCTTGAAGCCCTCGGCGAATTTCGCGTCGATATTGTCGCGCGGGATCGACAGGAACCGCGCGTTGCCATGCGCGGAGGTGGTGTTGATTGGCACCTGCCAACCCTGCCAGGACCGCGCCGGGATGCCCATTTCCTGCAGGCGCAGCGCCATCAGCCCCGCCGTGACGTTTTCGCCCGATGACACCACGGCGTCATATTCGCGGGCATCATACAGTTTCGACGTGCCCTCGACATAGCCCACCAGCTTGTTCGTCTCGCCCGACATGGCCGACACGATGACGATCACGTCATAGCCGCGCGCGACTTCGGTCTCGACCTTTTTCGCGGCATTGGCGATGCGGTCCAGATTGGCGACGGAGGTTCCGCCGAATTTCATCACGAGGATTGGCACGATACACTCTCCGCCCTCAAACCGTTGCGGGGTGTATGACGGTTGCCTAAAAAGGGCAAGTCAGCCTGTGAAGGAGAGGATCGGGCATCATACCCCCTCAACTGTCTTCGCTACTTGAGGCTGGCCTTGAACCGCACCCTGATTGTCGCAGTAAAGGCCGGTTCTGCCGCGCCTTTCCGGTCGGCCCCCAAGAACTGCAACCGCAGGTCTTTGGTTTTTCCAGGGAACCTGCGGGCCTGCGCGACTGCAGCAGAACGAACAGCACTGGCCCGCTCCGCAATGGCCTGCGCCTGCGCATTATCTGCTGCGACTGCCGGGGTCGAAGGTTTTGGTTTGGAGGGGCGGGCAGGCGTGTCCTGTCCCTCATTCTGTTCGGCAACTGTCTTTGCCCGCGCAAGTTCACCCTGCGCGGCGGCAAGCCATGTTTGTTCACGCAACGCCGCGCGAAGCTCGGGCGGGGCCGATGGCATGTCCACCCTCAGTTTGGCAATCTGATAGGCGGACATCGCCTCGGTTGCCGCGATCATTTGCCCGATGTCCTCGGTGCTTTCGACCAGTTGGACCGACACAGGAAGGTCGATTTCCATCTCGTGGACCGAAAGCACGACCGATTGCTCGCCGTTCTGACGGTCAAGCGCGGCCAGATCTTCGACATAGTCATAGGACCGCTGAAGATTGTCCTGAAGCATCGCCAGCAATTGGGCCAAAGACAAATCAGGCATTTCTGATTTTTGCCATCGATGTGTCAAAGGTGCTTGTCGCGAATTCGACGCGCACCCGCCCGGTCATGCGGATATCCGTCGAAATCGAACTGGCCTTTGAACTGCTGGTCAGGTTGACGCGCAGGCGATCGGAACTGTAGCCGCCATTTACACGGAACCCCCACTTCTTGAACGAGGCCCCCACCGATCCGTTAACATACCACCTGTTCGCCCGGATGTCGGTGGCACTGCTTTGGTCGAGGTAAGTCTCGTTGGACGAGACACGGAAATCCAGCCCGGTTTCGACAAAACCACCCGTCGTGTCGAGCCGGGCATAACCGATGCGAATGATTTCCAGCAAAAGGTTGTAGTGCTGCTTGGCATCTGCCTTGATCTTTTCGAACACAAGCGCGCGAAGCGCATCCAATGTGATCGAGTTCGCAGGTTCGGCAACGGTCAGTTGGCCATTTGCGGCGTCCGCTGCGAAATGCGTTGCAAGTTGCGGTGTGACGTCTGCGCTGGCCCCACTGCTATCAATGCCTAGCACCTCGTCGATATAAGAGTTCAGAATGGACGCGTTCTGTGGCGCGGTCGCCCCATTGGGGTCCGCTACATCCAATCCGCTGGTGTTCAAAACGAAGTCTTCGACCGTGCCCGACACTTGCGCCACCAGTTCGGAAAAGCTTCGGAGTTGATCTATCTGATGCTGGACAATCGTTTCATAGACACCGTCCAACAACCCGGTGGTGAATTCGACAAACCCGAGATCGTTGAGTTTCTTGGCCGCGTCAATGGCGCGTTGCGTTTCGTCAGGCATGTTGTTCCCCAAAATACAGTCGTAATCAAATCAGAATTCACCGAGCATGCGCCGGGTCGCCGGTAATGTAACCTATGGAAAACCTTACCTTTGGTTTTCTGCGTGTGCGGTCCGTCAAAACGGGTGCGCGCGGCCGTCCCAGGTTTCAAAGCACCCGGTCGTGGCCACCGACAGCGCGGCAAACCGCGCCTTCAACCCGCTTGCGGATTGGGCGGGCGTGATCTCGGCTGCCGCACCGCCCATGTCGGTCTGCACCCAGCCAGGGTGATAGATGCCGACCGCGATGCCGTCGCCCGCCAGATCGCGCGCCAGATTGCGGCCAAGGTTCAGCGCCGCGGCCTTGGACGCGCGATAGATGTAGCTGCCGCCGGGGGCGCGTTCCTGACTGGCCATCTGGCTGGAAATAATCGCGATCTTGCCGCGCGCGGCGCGCAGCGCAGGCAGCATCGCCTGCACCGACAGGAAAACGCCGGTGACATTGGTGGCAAATGACGCGGCCCACAGGTCAGGGCCATAGCCGCCGTCGATCTTCTGGCCCTTGTCCAGATAGACGCCCGCGTTGCAGACCAACAGGTCCAGCGGGCCGGAGATGGTCGCGGCGAGAGCATCGTGGCTTTCAGGGTCGGTGACGTCCAAAGTGGCGAAACCGGCCTGCGGGGTGCGCGCCGTTGCGGTGACCTGCGCGCCGTCCGCGCGATAAATCCGCGCCAGTTCCGCGCCGATGCCGCGCGTCGCGCCCGTGATCATCACATGCATGGGGAGGCTTTCAATTGGTTTTGCGGGTTGGCAGGAAGGGCAGCGGCGCGATGGGAACGCCATCGTCGATCAGCGCGCGCGCCTCGTCGGGCCGCGCCTCGCCCCAGATCGCGCGTTCGGGGGCCAACCCGTCATGGATCGCGCGCGCTTCGCGGGCAAAGCTGTCCCCGACGTAATCGGTTTCCGCCTCGATCCTGGCTTTCAGCGCCTGCAACGCAGCGGCTTTCGGGTCGGATGGGGCTGCATCGCGCGGGCTGGCCACGGCGGGGGCCATCGGGGCCTTTTCGACCGTCCGGTCACCACATTCCGCGCAGGTCAGGTGCCCCGCCGCCTGCAACCGGTCAAACGCGGCCGCAGAGGGAAACCAGCTGTCAAAGCGGTGGTCCTGCGGGCAGCGAAGGGTGAAACGGATCATGGCGGGGTTTTCCGGGCGATATTGCGAGGGGCGGCGGGGCACGATCTTGCGATGTCGAAAAACCGTTGCAGCACAGTTAACCTGTCCGCGCAGCCGTTCAAGCCTGCACGTCATCACGCGGGCTTGACGCGGGTATCACCCCGCTCGCTTGCCTGTCGGAACGCCCGGTTTGAAATCCGTCAGCAGCGCGGCCAGTTCCGCCTCGGCCACGCGTTGCGCCGCCTTGCGCGGGGACATCCACTTGCGCCGCCGCTCGGCCATTTCGGGGAACGACTTCATCAGCGCCCGCACCTTGACGGCATAAAGCGTGGCAAGGATCGGTTGCGCCGTGCCATCCTCCAGCAGCTTGGTATAGGCATAGATGCCGACCGGGTCGGGGGCCACTGTGCCGCGCACACCTGCCTCTTCCCAGGCCTCGGTCAGGGCCGAGGTCGCGCCGTCCAGCCCGTCGATATGCCAGCCCTTGGGCACGATCCACCGCCCGGTCCCGCGCGAGGTGATCATCAACACCTGCACCGCCCCTGCGCGCAGCCGCCAGCACAGCGCCGCCACCTGCGTGGCGCGCGTGCCGGACGGCGTGTCCGCATCAGGCCCCTGAGGGCTGGGCAAGGGCAGATTCATCGGCGATTGCGGTCCTGATCATGCGGGGGTTGCCGTAGCGGCAGCACTTAGGGCAACAACGCGGAAGATACCAGCGCAAGGGCCGAATCCCCACGGTAATCCCCGGATTTATCCCCGCGATAATGCGTATCAGCCCCCGGATCGACCCTTTTCCGGAAACCCGAAGGCCGGCAGCCGCGTGAACGCTTCGCGCAGTGCCACGCCCCAGCCATTGCTGATGGTCTGGTAATAGGGGTCGTCGCCGTCGATCCGGAACATCCGGCCCCGATGCAGGCTGTCCTTGTCATAGACATGTACGTCCAGCGGCGGGGCGACCGACAGGTTCGCCTTGATCGTGCTGTCAAACGACACCAGCAACAGCTTGACCGCGTCCTCGAAGCTCATCGCGGGATCATAGGCGCGCAACAGGATGGGACGCCCGTATTTAGTCTCGCCGATCTGGAAAAACGGCGTGTCATCGCCTGCTTCGATGAAATTGCCCTCGGGATAGATCAGGAACAGGCGCTGCTTGCCCTGACCGATCTGCCCGCCCACCATCAGCGTGGCGGCAAACAGCCCGGTATCGGCGGTCATCCCGCCGCTGCGATTGCCAAGGATGACCTCGCGCAGGGTCTGCCCGATCAGGCTGGCGACCTGAAACATCGTCGGCGCGGTCAGGATGCCGGGGGCGCGGTCGGCCTGTGTCTTGGCGCGTTCGTCAAGGATACTGACCACCGCCTGCGTCGTCGCCAGGTTTCCGGCCGTCATCAGCGTGATGGCGCGTTCACCCGGTACTTCCCAGGTGAACATCTTGCGGAAGGTCGAGATGTTATCGACGCCGGAATTGGTGCGTGTGTCCGACATGAACACGGTGCCGCGATCAAGGGTCATGCCGACGCAATAGGTCATGGGATTCGCACTCCGGCTACTGAACCGTCATTGTGCCGTCTGGTCCTGCACTTTCAAGCTGACAGTCAGGGTTTCGTTACCGCCGCCTTGCCGCAGGCCCCGGATCGGTGCGGCCTCGGCGTAATCGCGGCCGGTGGCGACGCGGACATAGCGCGCGTCCGGCGACAGCGCATTGGCGACGTCGAACCCGATCCAGCCCAGCGGTTCGACCCAGGCTTCGGCCCAGGCGTGGGTGGCGTCCTGATCCTCGATCCCGTCCATCCGCAGATACCCCGAGACATAGCGCGCGGGCACGCCCAACAGCCGCGCGGCGGCCAGAAACACATGGGTATGGTCCTGACAGACGCCATGCCCTGCGGCCAGCGCCGCCTCGGCGGTGGTGGTGACGACCGTGGCGGCGGGATCGAACCGCATTGCCGCCCCGATTTCGGCGGACAGCCGGTGCAGATGCGCCAGCGCGGGCTCGGCAGCCCCCGGTTTCATCCGCACCACCAGCTTGCGCAGCGCAGGCCCCGGTTGCGTCATCGGGGTGGGCGCGGTGAACAGCCACAGCGGCGCAAAGCTGCGTTCGCGCCCCACCACCCCCGCGCGATCCGCCGTGTCAACCTCGCCGGTGCAGGTCACGGCGACCTCGGTCGCGCCCGCGTCCACCACCATCAACTGCACATGGTTCATGTGGTGGTCGGTAAAGCTGGTCTGCACCCGCCCCCCCGTCACCTGTGTCTGCCAATTGCGCACCACCTGACCCTCGCCGGTTTTCGGCGTCATGCGCAACTGTTGCAGCGCATAGTGATCGGGGCTGTCATAGCGATAGGTCGTCGTGTGGGTGATTTTCAGACGCATGACCCCTCTCAGCCGTAAAACCGGAAATCACGTTCGATGGTCGCGGCCAGCGCCGCGGTATCGGTGATCGTCGCGTCAAGAAATTCGTGCAGCCCCTCGTCAAAGATCGTGCTGATATCGCGCGCCGTTACCCGCGCCACCAGCGCGTCGGCGCGGTCCTGACAGGGCAGGCGGGGATCGGGCAGGCGGGGGTCTTGTGCCAGCATGTGGTCAAGGTTTTCCTGCACCTTCATCAGGCAATGCGCGATGGACCGGGGCATCCGGCGATCCAGGATCAGGAAATCGGCGATCCCCGCCGCCGATACCTCGCCGCCATTCAGCCAGCTATAGGCGCGTTCGGCGGACACAGAGCGCAGGATGGTTTCCCATTGCGTGTTGTCCACCGCCGTGCCGACAAATGCGGCGGTCGGCAGCAGCACATAATATTTCACATCCAGAATCCGCGCCGTGTTGTCGGCGCGTTCAATGAAGGTGCCGAGGCGGCAGAAATTATAGATCTCGTTGCGCAGCATCGTGCCGTGCAGCGCGCCGCGCACCACGGCGGTCGTGGTGCGGATGGTGGACAGCACATCCGCCAGCGTCTTGTCGGTGACGGGCCGCGCCAGCGCCTGTTTCACCGCCATCCAACATTCGTTGACGGCTTCCCAGACCTCGGATGACAGCGCGGTCCGCACCATCCGCGCATTGGTGCGGGCATTGCTGACACAGTTCAGCACCGACGACGGGTTGTCGGGGCTGCGCAGCAGATAGTTGATCACCGGTTGCGCCGCCGCCTGACCATGCAGCGCAGTATATCCCGCGCGCTGCCCCGCCGTGGTCAGCACGGATTCCCATTCATTCGCGCCTTGCCCCGCGCGGGTCAGCGCGATGCGCCATCCCGCCTCCAGCAGCCGCGTGGTGTTTTCGGCCCGTTCCAGATAGCGGAACATCCAGAACAATCCGCGCGCGGTGCGTCCCAGCATGGCCTCAGTCCTCCAGAACCCAGGTGTCCTTGGTGCCGCCACCCTGGGACGAATTGACCACCAGCGAGCCTTCTTTCAGCGCCACCCGCGTCAGCCCGCCGGGGGTGATGGTGATCGCCTTGGGGCTGACCAGCACATAGGGCCGCAGATCAACATGGCGGGGAGCCAGCCCCTTTTTCACCAGAATGGGCACCGTGGACAGCGCCAGCGTCGGCTGTGCGATATAGGTCGCGGGCTTGGCGCGCAGCTTGCGTTCAAACGCCGCCAACTCGCGTTTCGACGCGGCGGGGCCGACCAACATGCCATACCCGCCCGATCCGTGCACCTCTTTGACTACCAGATCTTTCAGGTTTTCCAGCACATAGGCCAGGCTGTCGGGGTCCGAACAGCGCCAGGTCGGCACGTTTTTCAGGATCGCCGCCTCGCCGGTGTAAAATTCGACGATATCGGGCATGTAGGAATACAGCGCCTTGTCATCCGCGATGCCGGTGCCCGGTGCATTGGCGATGGTGATGCCGCCCGCGCGGTAGACGTCAAAGATGCCCGGCACGCCCAGCAGGCTGTCGGGGCGGAAATTCAGCGGGTCCAGAAAATCATCGTCGATCCGGCGATACAGCACGTCGATGGCCTGATAGCCGCGCGTGGTGCGCATGGCGACGCGGCCATCGTGGATTTGCAGGTCCACCGCCTCGACCAGTTCCGCGCCCATCTGGTCGGCCAGAAACGCATGTTCGAAATAGGCCGAATTATGTATCCCCGGCGTCAGCACCGCCACCACCGGTTTTTCGCCCTTGGTCGCGGGCGGGGCGCAGTCGCACAGGCTGCGCCGCAGGTCGCGCGGATAGGTCGACACCGGACGCACCCGCAACCGCGTGAACAGTTCCGGGAACATCTGCAACATCGTCTCGCGGTTTTCCAGCATATAAGACACGCCCGACGGGGTGCGGGCGTTGTCTTCGAGCACGTAAAACTCGTTCTCGCCGGTGCGGACCAGATCGGTGCCGACGATATGGGTATAGACCCCGCCGGGCGGGTCCACGCCGATCATCTGCGGCAGGAACGCCTCGTTGCGCATGATGATGTCGGCGGGCAGGCGGCCCGCGCGCAGGATTTCCTGCCGGTGATAGATATCATGCAGAAAGGCGTTGATGGCGCGCACCCGCTGGTCGATGCCCTTTTCCAGATGCGCCCATTCGCGGCCCGAAATGATCCGGGGCACCACGTCGAACGGGATCAGGCGTTCATCGGCATCCTTGGCACCATAGACGTTGAAGGTGATACCGATGCGGCGGAAAAACGCCTCGGCCTCGGCGTTCTTGGCGCGCAGGTGGCGCGGGTCTTCGCCGCGAAACCATTCGGCATAGGCGGCATAGGGTGGGCGGGCGGACCCGTCCGGTTGCAACATTTCGTCAAAGAACCGCGAATTTTCCATAACACCATGTTGCAGGGCGGTTTTCCGGTTTGGCAACGGGGTATCGGACGAATTTATGCAGGTCTGACCGCGATGGCGACGGTAAACGCCTAAGTTTTGGGCAGAATCGCCCGGTTTCCCGCAATTTGGTGCTGTCAAACCGGGCGATGTGCCCAAGGCCGTGGTGCGCCCAAAGATCAACTGCGCGCGCTTCGGCATTGGCAGGAAACCACAATATCGCCCTTGTCAGAACATATTTGGCTGACGTTGCAGAAAACACTCTAGCGTGAGAATCCTCGATTCGGTATACATGACGCACAAAGAAACAGGCGCGCGGCATGAACCGATGCGCCCCGAGGTCAGAGCGGTGGTGTCATGAAGGCGATTGATTTCGTCGTCCGTACAGGTGCGGGCGCAGTACAGTTTGGTGAGATTGCGGAAAAGGGTGGGCAAACCCGCGTGGCCGCAGAGCCAAACGGCGAAATTTCCCTGAATTTGCGGCAATCCGACGTCGCCGGGTATCAGCGCCAGGGCGCAGACCTTGCGATCACGCTGGCCGATGGCCGGGTCGTCCTCATCGAGGATTACTTCTCGGGCGATCTGCCGGTGTCGCGGCTGTTCATCTCGGCGGATGGCTACCTCAACGAGGTGACGCTGGTTGAGGGCAGCGGCGGGTCGATGTATGCGCAATACGGACCAACCGCCGAATGGGGCAAGTGGAGCCCGGATGAGGCGCTGATTTTCCTGAACGAAGGCGATGCTCTGATCGCCCCCAATCAGGTCGCGGGCGCGGTCGGCGGCGATGATGACGTGTCGATGCTGGCCGCCATTCCGCTGTTGGGTGCCTTGGGCGCGGGCGGCACGGCGGCAGCGGCGGCGGCTGTGGTCGGCGGCGCGGTGCTGGCTGGCAGCGTTCTAAACGGCGGCGATGGCACACCGACAGACCAGCCCGGCGGCGGTGGCACGGGCGGCGGTGGCACGGGCGGCGGTGGCGGCACGCCCCCCACCCGCATTGAACCCAGCGTGAACGAAAAAGACCAGATCACGCGCGACGGCGCGGATGAAAAGACCATCACCATCACCGGGCGCGCCGAACCGGGTTCGACCGTGACCGTGGTCATCGGCGGCGAGACTGTGACCACCACCTCGAACGGGGACGGCAACTGGCAGGCCGGGTTCACCGGCACGGATTTCCCGGCAGATGGCGGCTACAATGTCGCGGTCACCGTGGTTGAACCCACGGGCATCACCACCAACCTGCCCGGTCCGCCCGTGGTGATCGACACCACGCCGCCGCTGCTGGATTTCACCGATGGCACGCAATCCACCACTCATGTGGTGAACGCAGCCGATCACGCCAACGGCGTTGATATCGCTGGCACCAGCGAGGCCGGGGCCACCGTCGCCGTGACCGTGGCGGGCGTGACCAAGACCACGACGGCAGCCGCAGACGGGACATGGACGGTCAGCTATACCCCCACCGAAATCGTCGGCGGAGAATACACCGTGCCGGTGACGGTCGTGACCACCGACAGCTTCGGCAACGCCGCCAGCTATACCGACACGCTGGTGGTCGATACCATTCCGCACCCGATCACCATCGCCACCGCGATTGTGGGCGGCGAAGGCACCGTGAACAGCTTTGACGCGCTGAACGGCGTGACCGTGACCGGCACATCGACCCCCGGCGCTGTTCTGGCTGTCGAAATCGGCGGCAATACCCAGACGGTCACTGCGGGCGCGAATGGCGCCTGGTCGGCCTCCTGGGCGGCTGGCGTGATCGCGGGCGGCGAATATGACGCTGTGGTCAACGTGTCCACCGTGGATGCGGCGGGCAACCCGTCGTCGGCCACCGGCAGCTTCCGCATGGATACCGTGGGGATGGTCACCATCACAGCAGGCCCCATCGCGGGCAATGACGTGGTGAACGCCGCAGAAGCCGCATCTGACATCATCCTGACCGGCACCACCCAGCCGGGATCCTCGGTCACCGTGCAGATCGACGGGGTGACCCGCACCGCGACTGTAGCCGCAGACGGCACATGGACCGCGACATTCCAGGCGGGCAGCCTGCGCGCGGGCACCTATGATACCAGCGTCGATGTGACGGCTACGGATGCGGCGGGCAACATTGCACTGGCCACGCGCCAGATCAGCGTGGACACCCAGAACACCCTGACCATCGGCCTGAACGCCGCTGGCGGCGACGCCATCATCAACGCCGCAGAACGCAGCGCGGGCGTGACGCTGACCGGCGATACCCAGCCGGGATCGACCGTATCGGTCAGCCTTGGCGGCGTGTCCCGCCCTGCCACTGTGAATTTCGACGGCACATGGTCTGTGACCTTTGCCGCCGCTGACATCCCGACCGGCACCCGCGATCTGGCGATCAGCGCCACCTCGACGGACCGGGCAGGCAACGTGAGCACGGCCACTTCGACCATCGCGCTGGACACGGAAAACGCCGTGACCATCACCAACACCGGCGGCGGCACCGACAGCGTGGTCAACGCCGCCGAACGCACCGCAGGCGTCGTCATCACCGGACAGGCCGAGGCCGGGTCCACGGCTGTCGCCGTCACGCTGAACGGCAAGACCCATGCCGCCACTGTGGCCGCCGACGGCAGCTGGCAGGTTGCGGTTGCAGCGGCAGACCTGCCCACCGGCGAGCGCAGCGTTGACGTGAACGTCACCGCGACCGACCGCGCGGGCAATACCGCGACTGCGACCAGCACGCTGGCCGTGGATACCGTGCCGCACCCGATCAGCATCGCCACGGCGCTTGTGGGCGGCAACGGCACCGTGAACGGAACCGAGGCCGCAGGCGGCGTCACCGTCACCGGCACGTCGACCCCCGGCGCTGTTCTCGCCGTCGAAATCGGCGGCAACAGCCAGAATGTCACCGTGGCCGCAGATGGCCGCTGGACGGCGACATGGGCCGCAGGCGTGATCCCCGGCGGCGAATATGACGCCGTGGTTAACGTCACCACGACGGATGCGGCGGGCAATCCGTCGTCGGCCACCGGCACCTTCCGCATGGATACCGTGGGGATGGTCACGATCAGTGCCGCCCCCATCGCGGGCAATGATGTGGTGAACGCAGGCGAAAGCGCCGCTGGCGTGACCCTGACCGGCACGACACAGCCGGGGTCCACCGTCACCGTGCAGATCGACGGCGTGACCCGCACAGCGACTGTCGCCGCCGACGGCACCTGGTCTGCGACCTTTGCGGCAGGCTCGCTGCGCGCAGGCACCTATGCCACCAGCGCCACGGTTACAGCGACCGATGCGGCCGGAAACGTGGCGCAGGCCACCCGCGCCTTCACCGTCGACACCCAGAACGCCGTCGCCATCAGCGCGAACAACGCGGGCGGCGACAACATCATCAACGCGGCAGAACGCACCGCGGGCGTCACGCTGACGGGCACCACGGATGCGGGGTCGTCGGTGGTGATCACGCTGGGCGATGCCAGCCGCGCGGCCACTGTGGCCGCCGATGGCACCTGGACCGTCACTTTCCCCAGCAGCCAGGTGCCGCAGGGCACGCGCGATCTGGCGGTCACCGCGACCTCGACCGACGCGCAGGGCAACGTTGCGCGCGCCACCTCGACCATCGCGCTGGATACCGAAAACGTCGTGACCGTGACGGATACGGGTGGCGGTGCGGATGGTGTGGTCAACGCCGCTGAACGCGCGGCGGGCATCATCATCGCGGGGCAGGCCGAACCCGGCACCGTGGCGGTATCGCTTGATATCAACGGGCGCACGCATACCGCCACAGTCGCCGCCGATGGCAAATGGCAGGTGGCGCTGGCCGAAGCCGACTTGCCCACCGGCGAGCGTGACCTGCAAGTCGGCGTCAGCGCCACCGACCGGGCCGGCAACGTGGCGACAGTGGATACCGTTCTGGACCTTGATACGCTGGTCAACCGCCTGACGGCGGCGTCGGAATCGGGCGGGACGGATCGCATCATCAACGCCGCCGAACATGGTGCGGGCGTGATCATCCGTGGTCAGGTCGAGGCGGGGTCCACTGTGTCCCTGCGGATCGGCACCAACAGTGTCAACGCCACGGTTGCTGCCGATGGCTCCTGGACCGCGACTTTCCCGGCGGCACAAGTGCCGCGCGGCGATCTGACGGTTCCGGTCACCGCCACCGCCACGGATGCGGCTGGCAACGTCCTGACCAGCCGCGTCCTGTTGAAGGTGGATACCATCTTCAACAGCCTCGCGCTGGGCCCCGATCCGGTCGAAGGCAACAACGTTATCAACTTCCGCGAAGCCCAGGATGGCGCGACGATCACCGGCACGTCGGACGCGAACGCCATCGTGTCCGTCACCTTTGGCAGCGCCACGCGGCAGGTTGTCACCAATGCCCAAGGCGCGTGGAGCGCGAATTTCCTCGCCGCCGAACTGCCTGCGGATACGGAGAATGCGCCGATCACTGCCACCACCACCGATGCGGCGGGCAACGTGACCACCGTCACCGGGTCGGTCACGGTTGACACCCGCGTCGACAACCTTGGCATCGCCATCGACCCGATCAACGGGCTGGACGTGATCAACGCGGATGCGCTGACCACGGGTGTGGTGCTGACCGGCACCACCGAACCGGGTTCAACCTCGGTTCTGGTCAATCTGGATGGCAAGGTTGTGACCGCAACCGTCACCCCTGATGGCCGCTGGACCGCCGTGTTCGATCCCGCGAACCTGCCCTCGGGTGAAAAGACCGCGACGCTGAGCGTCACCGCGACCGACCGCAACGGCAACGTCGGCACGGTGTCGAACACGGTGCGTGTCGATACCTTTGTAAACCGGCTGGAAAATTCGGCCACCCCGGTCGAGGGCGACAATGTGGTGAACGCCGCAGAGGCCCGCGATGGTGTCCGCCTGACGGGCCGGGTCGAAGTGGGGTCTGCGGTCACAATCGTGCATGACGGCGTCAACTACACCGCCACGGTCGCCCGCGATGGCACCTGGACAGCGGATATCCCGGCATCGGCCATTCGCGCCGGGGACTATGACACCACCGTGGTCATCAACGCCACAGATGCGGCGGGCAACACGGCGTCCATCTCGCGCATGCTCAGCATCGACACCGAGGTGCCGGATGTGGCCAACGTGCTGAACCAGACCCGCCTGCCCAACAGCGTGGCCGCCATCACTGTGGCGGATACGACCGAGGATCTGACGGTGTCCGAACTGACCGCTGACGGCACCATCATCGTGGATCGTGCCACCGGCGTCGATGTTCCCGCCTTGGGTGGGGCCGTGTTCGGCTTTGCCCCGGCGGTGCCGGACGGGTCGCACCTGATCGTCAACAACACCGACGCGGCTGGCAACACCAGCGGCACCTATCTGGTGCTGGACGAGCTGACCACATCGGTTGTGGACCTGCCCGCCGGTCTGGCCGCCCATCAGATCGAGGCGATCGACCTGCGCTTTGCCGAGGACAGCCAGTTGACCATCACCGAGGCGCAACTGCGCGCCCTGTCGGACAACACCGACAGCCTGCTGGTCCACGGCGGCACCGACGACACCGTGACCGCGCGCGGCGCGGTGGCGGCGGGTTCAGTGCAGGTCGCGGGACAGGGCTATGTCGTCTATACGCTGGGGGCCGATGGCCGCCTGATCATCGACGACGATATTCAGGTTCTGATCTGATCACAGCACCACGGGGCAGGGCGGCACCAGATCGCCCGCCCCCAACACGAGCAGAACGGCAAGCACCCGGAACATGAGGGGCGGACGGATGAGGCGGGTAAACGGGGCGTCATTGACGCTGGCGGTGGCATCATGTGCCGCGCTGTCAGGCTGCATGGGCAGTGACGGCGAGGTGTCGCGGTTCCGGCAGGGCGCCGACGCGGCGCTAAGCGCACCCAACGCGGCAACGCCTGCGGCACAACCGGGCGTCCTGCCCGCCGAGGCGCAATCCCCGATCATCAACGCGCTGCAATCGCGCCAGTCGGTGTTGCCCGACGGGTCCACCTTTGACCGCATCGCGGCGTCCGTTCTGGCCGCCAATTCCCGCGCCGCCGAGGCGGAACTGCGGTCCGCCCGCCTGCGCGCCGAGGCGCAATCCAAGAACTGGCTGCCCTCGCTGGGCCCGGTCCTGAGCCTGTCTTCGCTGGGGCAGGTGCTGGCGCAGATCGTGATTGATCAGGTTCTGTTCGATCATGGCCGCAAACAGGCCGAACGCGATTTCGCCAAGGCCGATGTCGAGGTCGCTGCCGTGACGCTGGCGCGCGACACCAACGACCGCGTGTTCACCGCGCTGGGGCTGTATATCCTGGCCGAAGAGGCGCGCGAAAAGGCGGCGCTCAATGCGCTGGCTTTGCAGGACATGAGCCGGTTCGCCCATATCATGGAACGCCGCGTCGAGGGCGGCATTTCCGACAATTCCGACCTGAACATCCTGCGCCAGAAACTGGCCGAGATCCGGTCTGCCGAAGCCGCAAGCCGCGAAACCGCCGCCGCGTCGCTCGCCGAACTGAACGCGATGTCGGTGCAGCCCTTGGACGGTTTGCGCGGGCTGGCCCCGGTGCCGGTGAACTGATCAGGGGTGCGCGCCTTGGCGGTGCTGCTGGCTGAGGCGGAAAAGGATCGTTCCGTCGCGGGTGCGCGCGCCGAACGCGCCGAACAACTGCCGGGGCTGGGCGCGCAGATCATCGCGGGCACCACCGGGCTGGATGCCGGTCTGATCGTGAAATCCGAAACGAACCTAGGCTTTGGCACGCCCGCCGCCCTGCGCGCGATCGAGGCCGCAACCGAGGCCGCAGGCCGCCGCGTCACGCAGGCGCAAGAAGACAGCAACCGCGCCATTGCCCGTCTGGCACAAGAGGCCACCGCATTGGACCGCCAGACCGCCGAAGCCGCCGGGTTGACCCAACAGGCCAAGGCCAACCTTGACCTGTTCCAAGCTCAATATGACGCCGGACAGCGGCAGGTGACCGATGTGGTCGGCGTCTATGAAACCTATGCCCGCGCCGCACAATCCGAGGCGACGCTGAAATACCGCGCCGCGCTGATCCGGCTGGAAATGGCGCGCGATCTGGGCCTTCTGGCAGATGGGAACGCGATTTGACCGCCGCTGCCCCCACCTCTCCGCTGACCCTGACGATGGCGCAGGGCGGCAAGGCGCGGCTGATGACGGTCGCCCCTGCCGCGCAGCCATCCGAGGCGGCGCAGCCCGAAACTCACCGCTTTGATGACCGCGCCCGCAGCCGCGCCGATCTGGCGCGGGTCTATGCCGGGTTGCTGGGGGTCGAGGTGCTGGCGTCCGATATCCTTGAATCCATCGCCACCGCCCAACAGCCGGGCGCACCGGTCCGCGCCGAAACGCTGGCGCAGGCGTTGCAGAACGCGGGCCTGCTGGCGGCGGTTGAAACGGTGCAGACGCTGCGTGACGGGCGGTGGCCCGCGCTGGCCTTGATGACATCGGGGCAGTTCCTGCTGGTGGTCGGACAGTCCAGAGATCGGGCGCGCGGCGATCTGGTGATCTATGACACCACCTGCCCCGACAACCGCGCCCATGTGGCCCTGACGGATTTCACCCCCTATTTCACCGGCACGCTGGTGCGCGCCGAGGCCCCCATCGACCGCATCGTAGCGTCCCATGTCCCTGACCAGACGCCCGCGCATTGGTTCTGGGGCAGTTTCGCGCAATTCCGCCGCCAGTTCGCCGAGGTGGCGCTGGGGTCGCTGGTGGGCAACATGCTGGCCGTGGCCGTGGCGCTGTTTTCGTTGCAGGTCTATGACCGCGTAATCCCGCACCAATCCGAACCCACGCTGTGGGTGCTGGCGGCAGGCGCGATGCTGGCGCTGCTGATGGAGGCGCTGGTCAAGGGCGCGCGCGCCGCGCTGATGGATGGCGCGGGCCGCCAGATCGAACTGGGCGTGCAGGAAATGCTGATGGACCGCCTGTTGGGCATGCGGTCCGACCTGAAAGGCCGCTCGCCGTCGCAACTGTTTGCCACCATGCGCGAATTCGGCTCGGTGCGCGAGTTTTTCACCGCGTCCACCGTGGGCACGCTGGCCGATATCCCGTTCATCTTCGTGTTCCTGATGCTGGTCGCCTCCATCGCAGGCCCCGTTGTCTGGGTGCTGTTGGCAGGGGCCATCATCATGGTGCTGCCGGGGCTGTTCTTTCAGGGCACCATGGTGCGGCTGACCCATGAAATGCAAGGCGCATCGGCCAAATCCTCGCGCATGCTGCACGAAACACTGTTCGAACTGGACACCGTCAAAACCCAGCGCGCTGAAGACCGGGTGCGGCGGCTGTGGACGGAACTGACCGCGCTGACCGCGCTGAAATCATCCGAACAGCGCCGCATTGCATCCGCCCTGTCGATCTGGAGCGCGGGGGTGCAACAGGCAACTTATGTCGCCGCCGTGGTCGCGGGAGCGTATCTGGTGTTTCAGGGCCATCTGACGGTGGGATCCATCATCGCGACCGGCATCCTGACCAGCCGCACCTTGGCCCCGCTGACGCAACTGGCCAACCTCTGGGCGCGCTGGACCAACGTCAAGGCGGCGCTCGATGCAATGGAAGGCATCGTGGACGCGCCCCAGGACGCCGACGAGACCCGCAGCTATCTGCGCCGCGAAACGCTGAAGGGCCAGTTTGAACTGCGCGAGGTGCAATACCGCTATGACGAGGATTGCGCGCCTGCCATCGACATTCCGGCGCTGATGATCCAGCCGGGGCAGCATCTGGCGATCCTTGGCGCGAACGGGTCGGGCAAATCCACATTCCTGAAAATGCTGACCGGGCTTTATGCCCCGACGCGCGGCACGCTGATGATCGACGGCACCGACATGGCCCAGATCGAACCGCGCGATGTGCGCCGCCTGATCGGATACTTGGGCGCGGATGTGCGGCTGTTTGCGGGCACACTGCGCGAAAACCTGAACCTGAACATGCTGGAACGCGACGATGGCCGCCTGATGCAGGCGCTGGATTTCGCGGGGCTGGGGCCGTTTGTTGCCAGCCACCCCAAGGGGCTGGACCTGCCCATTCAGGATGGCGGCGCGGGGCTGTCATCGGGACAGCGGCAATCCATCGGCTGGGCGCGGCTGTGGTTGCAGAACCCCAAGGTGGTGCTGCTGGACGAACCCACCGCCACGCTGGACCAGACGCTGGAGGCGACGATTGTCTCGCGCCTTGGTCCCTGGCTGGAAGGGCGCACCGCGATCATCGCCACGCACCGGGTGCCGATCCTGCAACTGACCAACCGCGTCACCATCCTGCAAGGCGGGCGGCTGGCCGTTGATGGCCCGCGCGATCAGGTGCTGGCGCATCTGGCGCGGGGCGGTGTCGCCGCGCCCGTTCCAGTTCCGGCTCCGGGCAAGGGAGGCCTGCCATGACCGCATCCGCCACCAACCTGTCGGCGCAATTGCGGGTCCGGATGCACGGCCCGTCCTGGATGATCTGGATCTGCGGCGCGTCCCTTGCGGTGTTCATCCTGTGGGCGGCCTTTGCCTGGGTCGATGAAATCGTGCGCGCACCGGGCGAGTTCATCTCGTCCTCGCGCCCGCAGATCATCCAGAACCTTGAAGGCGGCATCCTGTCGGAATTGCTGGTCAAGGAAGGCGATGTGGTCAATCGCGGCGATGTGCTGGCGCGCCTGCATGGCACGCAATTCCGGTCCTCGGTCGATGATCTGGTGGACCAGATTTCCGCGCTCGAGGTCCGCCGCCTGCGGCTCGAGGCTGAACTGGCCGGACAATTCGATTTCGCCGTGCCCGAAGATCTAGAGGCGCGCACCCCGGCCATCATCGCGTCTGAACGCGCGCTGTTGCAGGCCCGCCAATCCGATTTCGTCAGCCGCAGCGAAGGCGCGCAGCGGGTGCTGGATCAGGCCGCCAAGGAATTGTCGCTGCTGGAAGCCATGCTGGGCGAAAAGATCGTCTCGCTGATCGAGGTGACGCGCGCGCGCAAGGAACATGCCGACGCCCGCATCCGGCTGGACGAGATCACCACCACCACCGAATTGCAGCGCGCACAGGATTATTCCGACACGCTGAAAGAACTGGCCACCCTGCGCCAAAACCTGAAATCCAGCGAGGACCAGTTGAACCGCACCGTTCTGGTCAGCCCGATGCGCGGCATCGTCAACAATCTGGGGGTGACCACGATTGGCGGCGTGATCCGCCCCGGCGAGGAAATCGCCCAGATCAGCCCATTGGATGAAGAGATGTTCGTCGAGGCCCGCGTGAAACCGCAGGATATCGCGGGGGTGCGTCCGGGGCAGGAGGCGACGATCAAGCTGTCGGCCTATGACTATACCATCTGGGGCACGCTGAAGGGCCGGGTGGACGTGATCTCTGCCGACACATTCAAGGACGAACGCGCCCGCGACCCGGATGCCTCGGCGCATTACAAAGTGACGCTGCGGGTGGACATGGACGCGCTGACGCCGCGGCAGGCCGCGATGGAAATCCGCCCCGGCATGCAGGCGACCGCCGAACTGCACACCGGCGAAAAGACCGTGCTGCAATATCTGCTGAAACCGCTCTACAAATCGCGCGAGGCCTTCCGCGAGCCGTGACGCCTTGGCCGGTCGGCGCGACGCGGCTTTTTCGGCTTTTCCAGCGTGACATTGTCCACGAACACGCCCATCTGCGCCATAAAGAAACCGGCAATCGCGACGGGCATCACGAATGTCTCGAACATGACCCAGACGGTTTCGGATTGGGTGCGCCAGACCAGTTCATTGGCCGCCGCCGCCACCACGAACATCGCCATCACCCGCCGCGTCAGGATCATCCAGCCCGCCGGATGCATCGGCAGCATGTCCTCCATGACGTACTTCAGCCAGGATTGCCCGCGCAACAGCCCAACCCCCAGGATCGCGGCCAGCGTCAGATAGACCGCCGTGGGTTTCATTTTCAGCAGTGCGGGGTCGTTCATCCACACGCCAAGCCCGCCGAACAGGGCGATCATCACGGCGGTGACGACCTGCATCCGCGACACCCGTCCCGACAGCCCCCATTGCGCGGCGATGGCCAGCAGGAACACCGGGATGAACAGCGCCGTGACCGCCACAAACCCGGTGTATTCCGTGCCCGCAATCACGAAGGTGTCGGTGCGGTAGACCAGATAGGTGACCACAAATCCCAGCACCGGGCCGAATTCCAGCGCGGCCCTGACCCAGGGATGAACGGGTTGGACTGTCATGCCCTGTGGCCTTTCCGTGCGGGGGATTGTTCTTTTCTGCGAGCGGACATGTGGTGTGGCAGACCCTCTTGCAAGGGACACAGGCCAATGCGCCGCGATGGCTTGGCTTTCGCCGGGGGCAGGCGCATAAGCCCGCAAAACCCCGGAGCCGATGATGACCGCCTGCCAGCTTTGCACTGCCCCCGATGCCATGCCCGTCCCCCTGTCGCCTTCTGGTCAGGCCGATCTGTGCCCCACCTGCGCGGGCGCGATGACCGGGCCTGTTGTGGATGCCCCCCATTGGTCCTGCCTGCATGATGCGGTCTGGTCGGAGGACGCGGTTGTGCAGGGCATGGCCTGGCGGGTGCTGACGCGGCTGGGGGCGCCTTGGGCCAATGACCTGATGGACATCTGCGATCCGTCACCCGAGGTGCGCGCCTGGGCCGAAAACGGGGCCGGGGCCGAGGCACCCGACGCCATCATCCACCGCGACAGCAACGGCGCGGTGCTGGCACAGGGCGATACCGTGACCCTGATCAAGGATTTGCCCGTCAAGGGCGCGGGCTTCACCGCCAAACGCGGCACGGCGGTGCGGGGCATTTCGCTCGTGCCTGACAATGCCGGCCACATCGAAGGCCGCGTTGAAGGCCAGCGCATCGTCATCCTGACCGAATACGTCAAAAAGGTCTGAGCCATGACCGTTGCCGGCGTCATCTTTGATCTGGACGGAACCCTTGTAGATACCGAAAGCGTGGCGGTGCAGGGCGGGTTGGCCGCGCTGGAAACGTTGGGCTATCAGGGGGATGCCGCGCTGTTTCACAGCCTTGTGGGCCGGGACGAGGCGGCGGGGGCGGCGATCCTCTGCGCGCGTTTTGGCGCGGATTTCCCGTTGGACCGTGTGGGGGCGCTGTGGGATGCGGCATGTGACCGGCTGATGGCGGCGCAGGGCCTGCCGGTGAAACCCGGTGTTGTGGCGCTGCTGGACCTGCTGGCGGCGCGCGCCATCCCCTATGCGATTGCCACCTCGTCGCGGCGCGCGCGGGCACTGGCAAAGCTGACGCTGGCGGGGATTGCCGCGCGGTTTGACACGCTGGTGACCTTTGACGACGTGACCCACCCGAAACCCCATCCCGAGCCTTACCTGCGCGCAGCGGCGGCGCTGCGGCTGGCCCCCGCCGATTGCGTGGTGTTCGAGGACAGCGATGTGGGCGCAGAATCGGCGCATCGTGCGGGCTGTATCGTGATGCAAATCCCCGACCTCGTGCCGGGGCATGGCCGGTTCGCCCATCACACCGCGCCCGACCTTTTGACGGGTGCGGCATTGGTGGGGTTGGTCTAGCGCAGCCGGATCACCGGGGCGGGGCCAACCGGGATCGGGCCGACAAACACCAGCCCGCGCGCGAAATCCAGCGGCAGATCAAGTGAATTGGGATTGCCGCTGGCGCGCGCCAGCATCCCCAGCACACCTTCCGCCTGATCCGCCACACGCGGGGCCAGCGCGCCGGATGTTTCGGCCATCGCCAGCATCTGCTGCCAGTTCTGCGCCTTGATGGTGATACGCCCCTCGGGGCGGCCCTCGGCGTCCACCGTCACCTTCCCCGCCATCGCAATGTCCAGATCGCCCCATTTCGCCTGGGCAAGGCTCAGGTCGATCAGCACCGGCTGGGGGCGCGCCTGTTCGACGGCGGACCGGTCCCAGGGCTTGTCAAACGCGGCCACCAGATCGACACTTAATGCCGAGAACCGCTGCGGCAGGCTGTCGGCGGCCCCGACCAGACGCCGCAGACCGGGCGGCAGCGAAAGATCTTGCGTCGAAATACCAAAGCGATAGCGCGCGGGCCCCTCATCCTGCCGGTCCACGGCGCTGCGAAAGGCGGTCATGCTGACCTCTTCGCCGCTTTCCGCGCGCAGCGTCAGCGTATCGGCCACCATCGTCATGCGGTCCAGTTCAAGCGATGGCCCCGCGCGCAACACAAGGCTGGCCTGCATCTTGGCCGACAGGATGCGCAGTTTCGCATCCGGCGCGGCCAGCGCATGGTCCGGCGGCCAGACCGCGATCACATGGTTGGGCTGATAGGACAGCGCCAGCACCTGAAAGAACGGCGCTTCCCAGGCCCAGCCCGTCGCCGGATCGGCCAGACGCGGCTGGGTCAGCGTGATGTCAAAGCGGTTGGGAAAACCCGCCACCGACAGGTCGGCATAATCCGCGACCCAGCCCGCGCTGCGCCGCGCCTCGAACCAGCCCGCAAAGGCCGTGCGCGCCCCCCATGCGCCAAACGCCCACCAGCCCGCCCAGAGCAGGGACGCCACCAGAACCACCCCCAACAGCCGCCGCATCGTTCGCCCCTTTGTGCTTTGTCGTCCCAGCCCTTACACAGACCACGCGGTGACTGCCAGAAGGACGGCGCAAGATGACGCTTTGGGTGTTTGCCTATGGCTCTTTGCTGTGGAATCCCGGTTTCGCGGTGGCGGAACGGGTGCGCGCCTGTCTGCCGGGATGGCGGCGCGGGTTCTGCATGCGGTCGATCCACTATCGCGGCACGCCCGCCCGGCCGGGTCTGGTGCTGGGGCTGGATCAGGGCGGGGAATGCGACGGCATCGCGCTGCGCGCCGCACCGGGCACCGAGGCGGCCACCCGCGCCTACCTGCATGACCGCGAGATGATCGGGTCGGCCTACCGCGAATGTGAAATGCCGGTCGATCTGGCCGATGGGCGGCAGGTGGCGGCGCTGACCTATGTGCTGGACCGCGTCCATCCGCTGTATTGCGGCGCATTGTCGTTGCCAGAGCAGGCGCAGATCATCGCGGCGGCCTGCGGTGACCGGGGGCCGAACCGCGATTACCTGTGGAACACCGCAGCCCATCTGGCCGACCTTGGCATCCATGACCCCGACATGGTCTGGCTCGCCGAACATGTGCGCGGCATTTGCACCGCATCTGGGGGCAAATGACGCGAAATCCGCATAAATCCTTGCGTTTTGGTGGCCCAACCCACTAGATATAGCGCAACCGAAACAGCGTCAGGATATGGCCGCCATGGATCAGCCGGACCACGACGCCAGATTGCATTTCTCGCAGCCCATCCGGCAGATGCTGTCGATGGCGGCTGTTCTGGGCTTGGCCGGATTTGGCGTGGTCATGGCCTTGCCCAGCCTCTTGCCGGTTGTCACCAACAGCCCGTTCCTGAACGGCTTCATCCTGTTCATCTTTGCGTTGGGGGTGCTGGCCTGCATCTGGCAGGTGATCACGCTGGCCATCGCGGTGCGCTGGATCGAACGCTTTGCGCGCGGCGAGGCGATGACGGCAGCGCCCCAGATGCTGGCCCCGCTGGCCGCGCTGTTGGGGCAACGCGGCGCGCGGATGCAGATCGCCACATCGTCGCAGCGGTCCATTCTGGATTCGGTCGCCCAGCGGTTGGACGAGGCGCGCGACATCACGCGGTATCTCGCCAGCCTGTTGATTTTCCTTGGGCTTTTGGGCACATTTTATGGGCTTGCAACCACCGTGCCCGCCCTTGTGGAAACAATCCGCAGCTTGGCCCCGCAAGAGGGCGAAGACGGCGTGGCGGTGTTCGCCCGCCTGATGAGCGGGCTGGACAAGCAGTTGCAGGGCATGGGCACGGCGTTTGGATCGTCGCTGTTGGGGCTGGCGGGGTCGATGCTGATCGGGTTGCTGGACCTGTTCGCGGGCCATGGCCAGAACCGGTTTTACCGCGAGTTGGAAGAATGGCTGTCGAGCTTTACCCGCGTCGGCTATGCCGGGGCCGAGGGCGATGGCGCATTGTCGGCGCAGGTGGCCGAGGCGCTGCATGACCAGATCGAGGCGTTGCAAGGCCTGTTTGCAGCCGCAGAGACGGCGCGCGCGGCCACGGATGCGCGGCTGGCGGGGCTGACGGACGCGCTGTGGCGGCTGACCGAAGGCCTGTCCGAAAACGTGCCTGCACAAAAACACAGCGCCGAGGCGCTGGCGCGCGTGGCCGACGGGCAGGACCGGCTGACGGCGGTGCTGGAGGCGGTGGAACGTGGCGAAGGGCTGGACGCCGAAAGCCGGATGCGGCTGCGGTCGATCGACGTGCAACTGCTGCGCGTTCTTGAGGAAATCAGCGCCGGACGGCAGGAAAGCATGACCGAATTGCGCACCGATCTGGCGGCGCTGACGCGGGTGATCTCGCTTGCGGGGCGCAATGCGGGTGGGCCGCCAGCAGGCGGCGGGCGCCGCCGCGAGGGGGCCTGAGCGATGGCCCTATCCCGGCGCGGTGGCGGACGGTCGCAGGCCGATATCTGGCCCGGTTTTGTCGATGCCATGACCGGGCTGTTGATGGTGCTGACCTTTGTGCTGACCATTTTCATGGTGGTGCAATATGTGCTGCGCGAAACCATTTCCGGGCAGGATGCGGAACTGGATGTGCTGGCCAGCGAGGTGGCGGCGCTGTCGCAGGCTTTGGGGCTGGAACAGCGGCGCAGCAGCGATCTGACGGCGCGGGTCGGGGAACTGGACGCCACGCTGTTGACCCTGCGCGCCGAGGGTGACGCACAGCGCGCGACGATTGCGTCGCTGACGGCGGCACGGGACGCGGCGCAGGCGGGGCTGGCTGCGGCGGAAACCCGGATCACGTCCTTTGAGGCGCAGGTGGCGGCGCTGATCGCGGCGCGGGATCAGGCGGTGGGTAAGGTGGCGGCGCTGACAGCGTCCGAGGCGCGGCTCTTGTCGGAACAAGAGGCGCTGAATCTCGCGCTGGCGCAGGCACGGACCGAGATTGACGCAGGCACCGAGGCCGCGCGCCTGGCCGCCGCACGGCGCGAGGCGTTGCAGGCGCTGATCAATGATCTGCGGCGGCGCGAGGCCGACCTCGCTGCAAGCAGCGCGGCTACGGGGGCGGCGCTGGCGGACACACAGGCGCGTCTCAGCGACGAAGAAGCCGCGCGTCTGGCCGAGGCGGCCGCGGCCGAGGCCCTGCGGCAGCGGTTGCAGGATGCGGATGCGGAACTGACCGCGATGACGCTGTCACTAGAGGCGGAACGCGCGCGGGCCGAAGACACCCTGACGCTGTTGGCCGCCGCCGAGGCCACGCGCGACGACCTGACCGCGCGGCTGGCAGCGGCGGTGCTGGCGCGCGATGACACGGCCCGGACGGCCACGGAACAGGTCGCGGCCCTGCGCGCGGCGCTGGACGCGGCGGCGCGCGATCGGCAACTGTCCGAGGCACAGGCGCAAGAGGCGCTGGCGGCGGCATTGGCCGCGCAACTGGCCGCCGAAACCGAGGCCCGCGCGCAGATGACCGCCGCCGAACAGCGCGCCGCCTTGCTGGCACAGGCGCAGGCGGAACTGGCGGGTGCCGAGGACCGGGGCGCAGAGGCCGCGCGCGCGAGCACGCTGTTGAACCAGCAGGTCGCCGCCCTGCGGTCGCAATTGGGGCAATTGCAGGCGTTGCTGGATGATTACAAGGCGCGCGATTCGGCAGCACAGGTGCAGATGCAATCGCTGGGGTCCGATCTGAACGCCGCGCTGGCGCGCGCGGCCGTCGAGGAACGCCGCCGCCGCGAACTGGAACAGGCCGAGGTCGCGCGTCTGGAGGCCGAACGCAAGCGGCTGGAGGCCGAGGCGCAGGATCTGCAAACTTATCGGTCGGAATTCTTTGGCCGCATGCGCGCCATTCTGGGCGATCAGGCGGGCGTCAGGATCGTGGGCGACCGCTTTGTGTTCTCGTCCGAGGTGCTGTTCCCGCAGGGCAGCGCGGACCTGTCCGACCAAGGGCGCGGCGAGATTGCCAAAGTGGCCGCAATCCTGCGCCGCGTGGCCGACGATATCCCACCCGGCATCGACTGGATCATCCGCGTGGACGGCCATACCGACAACGTGCCGCTGTCGGGTCTTGGCGAATTTCGCGACAACTGGGAATTGTCACAGGCCCGCGCGCTGTCGGTGGTGCGCACCATGGCGGATGATCTGGGCATCCCGCCCAACCGTCTGGCCGCGAACGGGTTTGGCGAATATCAGCCCGTCAACCCGGCCAATACCAACGAAGCCCGGGCGCAGAACCGCCGGATCGAGTTGAAACTTACCGAACGGTGATCTCGGTATCGCGGCGGTCAATCACCTGACCGCCCCGCAGCAGCGCTGCCGTGCCGCGCCATGCGCCGGGGGGCAGGCCCTTGGCCTTGCGTCCGGCGGCGCGGAAATATTGCGCTTGGGGCTTTTCCAGCGCCAGATCGGTTTCAAACCACCGCTTGTCCGGCCCTTCGATGATCAGGCGGATCACGTCGCCGGGGCGCGACCCATAGCCATGCGCCCATAGCACGAGGGCGGGCGCATCGGGCGCGATCTGATCCGATGCCGCCGTGCCCGCCTTGACCGCCGCATAATCCGGCACCGCCGTGGCAAAGCCCAATGAAATCAGGCCGCCGGGTTCATACGCCACAGGCGCGGACCACAGGTCTGCCTGCGTGTCGCCGCAGGTGTCCAGCGTTTCGGGCGCGAAGGGGTCAATCACTGCACCATTCAGGCGCACCGACAGATGCACATGCGGAAATTCGGCCGCGCCCGACATCCCCACCTGCCCCAGCACATCGCCCGCCGCCACCGTCTGGCCCTTGGTCACGATGACCGATCCTTGGCGCAGGTGGCAATATTGCGTTTCCCAGCCGCCCGCGTGGCGGATCAGCACGCCGTTGCCACATTCCGTGCCATCCACGGTGCTGCCAGCGACCAGCGCGCCATCCGCCATCCCGTCGCGCAGCGCCGCGACCGTGCCCGGCGCAGAGGCCAGCACATCCACCCCCTCCGCCATCCGCGCCAGCGACGGCAGCGCGAAATCGGTGCCCTTATGCCCGTCATAGGCCAACCCGCCGCAGGTGAAATCGCGCCAGCCGGGGCCGGGATCGCGATCCACATATTGCTGGATATGGCAGTCCGACACGATATCGCAGGCAATCGGTGGGATCAGTGAAAGCCCCTCTGCCCCGACCTGCGCAGCGGCAGGCAGGGCAAAGGCAAAGACCGCGATGCCCGCCGCCCGGATCATTCCGCCGTCAACAGCGGGGGCTTGTCGCCCTTGATCCGGCGGGTTTCCGGGCCCTCGATCTGCAATTCGATCTTGTCGTCCCGCACCCCCACGCGCACCAAGCCGCCCTTGGTCAGCCGTCCGAACAGCAGTTCTTCGGCGAGCGGCTTCTTGATCTCTTCCTGAATGACACGACCCAAGGGGCGCGCGCCCATCTTGTCGTCATAGCCTTTCAGTGCCAGCCAATCGGCGGCCTCGGGCGTCAGTTCGATATGGACGTGGCGGTCCATCAGTTGCGCTTCGAGTTGCAGCACGAATTTCTCGACCACCTGCCGGATCACCTCGCGCGGCAGCGACCGGAAGCTGATGACAGCATCCAGACGGTTGCGGAATTCGGGGGTAAAGATGCGCTCGATCGCCGCCGTATCTTCGCCCTCGCGCTTGTCGCGGCCAAAGCCGATGGCGGCCTTGGCCATGTCGGATGCGCCCGCGTTCGAGGTCATGATCAGGATCACGTTGCGGAAATCGGTGGTCCGGCCGTTGTGATCCGTCAGTTTGCCGTGGTCCATCACCTGCAACAGGATGTTGAACACATCCGGGTGGGCCTTTTCGATCTCGTCCAGCAGCAGCACGCAATGCGGGTTTTGATCCACCTTGTCGGTCAGCATCCCGCCCTGATCGAACCCGACATAGCCGGGGGGCGCGCCGATCAGGCGCGATATCGCGTGCTTTTCCATGTATTCCGACATGTCGAAGCGGATCAGTTCCACGCCCAGGCTGGACGCGAGTTGCTTGGCCACCTCGGTCTTGCCGACGCCGGTGGGGCCTGCGAACAGATAGTTGCCGATGGGCTTTTCCGGTTCGCGCAGACCGGCGCGCGCCAGCTTGATCGCCGACGACAGCGCAGTAATTGCGTCATCCTGCCCGAACACGACGCGTTTCAGCGAGGCTTCAAGGTCGCGCAGCACCTCGGCGTCATTCTTGGACACGTTTTTCGGCGGGATACGGGCGATTTTTGCCACGACATCCTCGATTTCCTTGGCACCGATGGTCTTGCGCCGTTTGCTGTCGGGCAGCAGATGCTGCGCCGCGCCCGCCTCGTCGATCACGTCGATGGCCTTGTCGGGTAACTTGCGGTCGTGGATATACCGCGCCGACAGTTCCACCGCCGATTTCACCGCCTCGGCGGTATATTTCACGCGGTGGTGATCTTCGAAGAAGGATTTCAGACCCTTGATGATCTTGATGGTGTCTTCCACCGACGGCTCGTTCACGTCGATTTTCTGAAACCGGCGCGACAGCGCGCGGTCCTTTTCGAAATGCTGGCGGAATTCCTTGTAGGTGGTGGACCCCATGCAACGCAGCTTGCCGCCCTGCAACGCGGGTTTCAAAAGGTTGGACGCATCCATCGCGCCGCCCGATGTGGCCCCGGCCCCGATCACGGTGTGAATTTCGTCGATGAACAGCACCGCGTCGGGGTGCGCTTCCAATTCGTTCACCACAGCCTTCAGGCGTTCCTCAAAGTCGCCGCGATACCGCGTGCCGGCCAAGAGCGCGCCCATATCAAGGCTGAAGATGGTGGTTTTCGACAGGATTTCCGGCGTTTCGCCGCGCGTGATCTTCAGCGCCAGACCCTCGGCGATGGCGGTCTTGCCCACGCCGGGATCGCCCACCAGCAGCGGGTTGTTCTTGCGGCGGCGGCAGAGCACCTGAATGCAGCGTTCCACTTCGGCCTCGCGGCCGATCAGGGGGTCCACGTCGCCCTTCAGCGCCTTGGTGTTCAGATCGACGCAGTATTTCGCCAATGCCGAATCCTTGGCCTCGGTGGGTTCCGTCCGCTGGTCGGTCTGCTTGGTTTCCTCTTCGGCAGCCCCTTTCACAGGGCGCTGTTCGCCGTAAGCCGGGTCTTTCGCCACGCCATGCGCGATGAAATTCACCGCGTCATAGCGGGTCATGTCCTGTTCCTGCAAAAAGAACGCCGCATTCGATTCGCGTTCGGCAAAGATCGCGACCAGCACATTCGCGCCTGTCACCTCGGTGCGGCCCGAAGATTGCACATGGATCGCGGCGCGCTGAATGACGCGTTGGAACGCGGCGGTCGGCACGGCTTCGGACCCCTCAATATCGGTGATCAGGTTCGCCAGATCCTCATCGACAAATTCCACCAGCGTGGTGCGCAGTTCATCGGTGTCCACCGCGCAGGCCTTCAGCACACGGATGGCATCGGGTTCGTCCAACAGCGACAGCAGCAGATGTTCCAGCGTGGCAAATTCGTGGCGGCGCGCATTGGCCAGCGCGAGGGCCGCGTGGATAGACTTTTCCAGAGTGGGCGAAAACGAAGGCACTTGGCGTGCTCCTTCCTTGATGCGATCCGCGGGGATACGTCGGACCTTTGCGGTGCTTGTGACAGCTCTTGGCTAAAGTTTGGTCTATGCGGGCCGGTCTTCAAGTCTTTTTTACACAGCGTCGTCGTGATTTCCCGCGAAAGTGACAGAAGGCGTCGTGCGTCCGCTGAAACGGGGGGCAAAGCGGGATCAGAAACGGTTCTTGGCCTCGCGCAACGCGGCGAAAACCGCGACGGCGGGCGCGTCGGGCATCTGCATCGCCGCGCGCAGGGCGGCGTCATCCGCGCGCAGGAACGGGTTGGTCGCATGTTCCAGCGCCAGTGTCGAGGGCACGGTGGGCAGGCCTTTGGCGCGCGCCGCCGCTGTCTCTGCCGCGCGGGCCTGCAAGGCGGGATTGGCGGCGTCCACCGACAGGGCAAACTCGATATTGGCGGCGGTATATTCATGCCCGGAACACACCAGCGTTTCGGGGGGCAGCGCGGCCAGCCGCGCCAGCGTGTCGAACATCTGCGCCGGCGTGCCTTCGAACAGGCGGCCACAGCCGCAGGCCATCAGGCTGTCGGCGCTGAACAACAGCCCGCTGTCGGGAAAATGAAAGGCGATGTGACCGATGGTATGGCCCGGCACGTCCAGGACGTGCCCCATGGCGTCGCCGACGGCGACGCTGTCACCGGGCGCAAGCGCCCGGTCCAGCGGCGGCAGACGCGCAGCGTCTGCACCCGCGCCCGCAACGCGGGCGTCCGGCATCGCGGCGCGCAGCGCCGCCACACCCTGGACATGGTCGGGGTGGTGGTGCGTCAGCAGCACCAGATCGGCGCGCCAGCCGCGCTGTTCCAGCGCGGCCAGGATCGGCGCCGCATCGGGCACATCCACCACCGCCGTCTGCCCGGTAGCCTGATCATGCAGCAAATAGGCGTAATTGGTTTCCAGACAGGGAACCGTGACCAATTCCAGTGCCATGACGCCGTTCCCCGCTTGCCAAGGCGCATGGTCAAATCCTGCGCCGCTTCGTAATCTGGGCCATAGTGACCCGGAACGGGTGGGGCCGCAATGCATCTGGACGTGCAGGATCTGCGCAATTTCTACTACCGCAGCGCCTTGGGCCGCGCGGTGCAGAAAACCGTGCGTGATCAGGTGCTGCGGTTCTGGCCTGAAGCGGCGCATCTGACTGTCGCGGGCTTTGGTTTCGCGGTGCCGCTGTTGCGCCCCTATCTGGCGGATGCGCGGCGCGTCATTGCGTTGATGCCCGGACCGCAGGGGGTGATGCCCTGGCCTGCGGGGATGCCCAATGTCAGCGTGTTGTGCGAGGAAACGCTGTGGCCGATTGAAACCGGCCATCTGGACCGGCTGATCCTGTTGCACGGGTTGGAAACCTCGGAACAGCCGTCCGCGCTCTTGGACGAGGCGTTTCGCGCGCTGGGGCCGGGGGGCAAGATGCTGGTGATCGTGCCGAACCGCGCGGGGCTGTGGTCGCGCAGCGATGCCACGCCCTTTGGCTATGGCCGCCCCTATTCGACCGGCCAGTTGGAGGCGCAGTTGAAACGCCACGCCTTCCTGCCCGAACGCAGCACCGGCGCGTTGTATCAGATGCCGTCCACCCGGCGGTTCTGGCGCAAGACCTCGGACCTGTGGGAAGGCATGGGGGCGCGGTTTTCGATGGTGATGGCGGGCGGGGTGCTGATCGTCGAGGCGACAAAACGCGTCCACGCCCCCATCGGCCCCGGCCTGCGCGCCAACGTGCGCCGCCCGCTGGAAGTGCTGTCGCCCGAGCCGGTGATGGGCTGCACCCCGCACCGCGATCTGTGATCCGGCCCCACTACAGCTAGTGATCCGCGCCCCTCTTTGATGAATTTTTCATGTCATCCACCATATATTGGGGTTATCCCCAAAAAACTGCTTGCCAGAATTGCGCCTCATGACCACCATATTCGGTAGGTGGATCGCAAAAACCATCCGCTTATTGAGCAGGAACCTAGCGCTTGGGGCACGTTGCCCGCAATGACGCTACACCATATGAGGTTGCCATGGCCCTGTCGGAACAATTCCTTTCGGACGAAATCCACCCGATTGATATCGTCGAGAACATCGCCGAATACCACGCTTGGGATTTCGACCGCATCGGCGAGGACCAGATCGCGATGGCTGTCGAGGGCCAATGGCGGACCTATTCGATCACGCTGGCCTGGTCGGCGCAGGATGAGACGCTGCGGCTGATCTGCACCTATGACATGGAACCTCCCGCGCACCGCCTGCCCGAAATCTTTGCGTTGTTGAACTTGGTCAATGACCAATGCTGGGCCGGGTCGTTCAGCTATTGGGCGGCGCAGAAGCTGATGGTGTGGCGCTATGGCCTGATCCTTGCGGGGGAACAGATTGCCAGCCCGGAACAGATCGACACCATGATCGGCGCCGCCGTGATGAGCGCGGAACGCTATTACCCCGCGCTGCAACTGGTCGGCTGGGGCGAACAGACGCCCGCGCAGGCGCTGCAAGTCGCGATTGCAGAGGCCTACGGGCGCGCGTAACACTTCCCCTCAACGGGAGGACGCGATGACCGATTTCGGAACGGTGCCGCAGCGCGGGCTGGTATTGCTGGGCTGCGGCAAGATGGGATCGGCGCTGTTGGCCGGGTGGTTGGCGCGCGGATTGTCCCCCACGGCAGTGCATGTGATCGAACCGCACCCGTCCGTATGGTTGCGGGGCACCGAGGTATCGGTCAACGCCGCGCTGCCCGCGCATCCGGCCATTGTTCTGATCGCGGTCAAGCCGCAGATGATGGGCGCGGCGCTGCCTGCGATTGCGTCGATGGGGGGCGGGGCGACGCTGTTCCTGTCGATTGCCGCAGGCACGACGATTGCGGCCTTTGAGGCGGTGTTTGGCGATGACAGCCCGATCGTGCGCGCCATGCCGAACACGCCCGCCGCCGTCGGCCAAGGGATCACCGCCATCATCGGCAACCCGCAGGTGACACCCGCGCAGATGGCGCTGGCCGAAACGCTTTTGTCCGCCGTGGGGCAGGTGGTGCGGTTGGACCACGAGGCGCAGATGGATGCCGTCACCGGCCTGTCGGGGTCGGGGCCGGCCTATGTGTTTCACCTGATCGACTGTCTGACTGACGCCGGCGTGGCGCAGGGCCTGCCGCCCGCGCTGGCGCTGCAACTGGCCCGCGCGACGGTGGCCGGGGCGGGCGCGCTGGCGATGCAGTCCGATGAAACGCCGACGCAATTGCGCGTGAATGTCACAAGCCCGAACGGCACCACGCAGGCGGGGTTGGCGGTGCTGATGGACGAACGCACCGGCCTGCCGCCGCTGATTGCGTCAACCGTCGCCGCCGCCACAGGGCGGAGCAAGGAATTGGCCCGTGGCTGAACCTGTCGCTGCGCAGATCAGTTTTGATCAGTTCATGGCGGTGGATATCCGCAAAGGCACCGTGCTGCGCGCCGAACCCTACCCCGAGGCGCGCAAACCCGCGATCAAGCTGTGGGTGGATTTCGGGGGCGAGATCGGCGTGAAACAGTCATCGGCGCAGGTGACAGTGCATTACACGCCCGACGCGCTGGTGGGGCGCGCCGTGATGGCGGTGGTCAATTTCCCGCCCCGCCAAATCGGCAAGTTCATGTCCGAGGTGCTGGTGCTGGGGGTGCCGGATCCTGACGGCGCCGTGGTGCTGCTGGCCCCTGATTTAGACGTGCCGAATGGCGCAAGGATGTTCTGATGCGTGTTTTCCTGTCCCGCCCCCTGACACCCGCGACCGAGGCCCGCGCGCGCGCCAGCTTTGACGTCACCATCCGCGCGTCGAATGACGTGCTGTCGGGCGCTGAGATGCGCGCGGCCTTGCGCGATTACGATGTGGTGATGCCGACGCTGGGCGATCTGTTCGCGGCCTCCGTGTTTGCCGATGTGCCGCACCCGCGCTGCCGCTTGCTGGCGAATTTCGGGGTGGGGATCAATCATATCGACGTGGCGGCTGCCCGTGCCGCAGGCATCGCGGTGACGAACACGCCCGGCGCAGTCACGGATGCGACCGCCGATATCGCGCTGACGCTGATGCTGATGTCAGCGCGCCGCGCGGGTGAAGGCGAGCGGCTGGTGCGGACCGGGCAATGGGGTGGCTGGCACCCGACGCAGATGCTGGGCCTGCACTTGACCGGCAAGACCGTCGGCATCGTCGGCATGGGCCGCATCGGGCAGGCGATTGCGCGGCGGGCACATTTCGGGTTCGGGATGACGGTGCTCTATGTCAACCGCTCGGCCAAGACGGTGGATGTCCCGGCGCGGCAGGTCGATAGCCTGACCGAACTGGCTGCCGCCGTCGATGTGCTGGTGGTGGCGACACCGGGTGGTCCGGCCACGCGGCACCTGATCAACGCGGGCGTCTTTGCCGCGATGCAGCCCCATGCGCGGCTGATCAACATCGCGCGCGGCGATGTGGTGGACGAGGCCGCGCTGATCGCAGCCCTTAACGCGGGCCAGATCGGCGGCGCGGGGCTGGATGTCTATGAACATGAACCCCATGTCCCCGATGCGCTGCTGCGCCGCGATGACGTGGTGCTGCTGCCGCATATGGGCACCTCGACCGAGGAGGTCCGCGACGCCATGGGTGCGATGGTGCTGGACAATATCGCCGCGCATCTGGCGGGGCGGCCCCTGCCGAATCTTGTGGCATAGGGCTTGACCATACCCCACCGCACAGGTGAAGAGCGCCAAACCGCAGGAGACACCGATGTATCAACCCGCCATCACCGGAACCGGGGTGTTCACCCCCGAACATGTCATCACCAATGACGAGCTGGTGGCGAGCTATAACGCCTATGCTGACCTGTGGAACGCAGAACACGCGGCGGCGATTGCGACAGGCGAGGTGGCGGCGAAACCCCATTCCTCGACCGATTTCATTCTGAAAGCGTCGGGCATCGAACAGCGCCACGTGCTGGACAAGGATGGCGTGCTGGACCCCACCCGCATGTTCCCGCGTCTGCGCGCGCGGGGCGATGATGAACCCGGCATCATGGCGGAAATCGCGCTGGACGCTTGTCGGACCGCGCTGGCGCAGGCGGGGCGCGAGGGGGCGGACATTGATCTGGTGATCTGCGCCGCGTCGAACCTTGAACGCGCCTATCCGGCGGTGGCGATCGAGATTCAGCAATGCCTTGGCGCGGGGGGCTTTGCGTTTGACATGAACGTGGCATGTTCTTCGGCCACCTTTGGCATACAGGCGGCGGCGGACATGATCCGGTCGGGGTCCGTGCGTCGCGCCATCGTGGTCAACCCGGAAATCACCTCGGGCCATCTGGAATGGCGCGACCGCGATTGCCATTTCATCTTTGGCGATGTGGCGACCGCCACGGTGTTGGAACGCGAGGGTGACGCGCAGGGCGAGCATTTCCGCGTGATCTCCACCCGCTGCGCGACGGAATTTTCCAACAATATCCGCAACAACAACGGCTTTCTGCGCCGCACTCGCGACCAGATGGCCGACCGCCGCGACATGCAGTTCATGCAAGAGGGTCGGAAAGTGTTCAAGGAAGTGGTGCCGATGGTTTCCGCCCATATCCTGTCGCATCTGGAGGATGCAGGCGTGGCCCCGTCCGACCTGAAACGCCTGTGGCTGCATCAGGCCAACAAGGGCATGAACGACTATGTGGGCCGTAAGGTGCTGGGGCGTGACCCGGAACCCGGCGAACAGCCGAACATTTTGCAGGATTACGCGAATACGTCGTCCGCAGGGTCGATCATCGCCTTCGCCAAACATTCCGCCGATCTGACAGCGGGCGACAAAGGCGTGATCTGTTCCTTTGGCGCGGGCTATTCGGTGGGGTCGGTGCTGGTGGAACGGGCCTGAGCGTCGGATCAGGCTTTCGCACACCACGCCTGGGCAGCCTCAAAATGCCCGCTGGCCAGACCGGCTGGGGCGATGCTGACGCCCCAGCGCGCCGCGTCGCCGAACATCATCCCGGTCAGATCGTTGGACGGCAGGTCGATCAGGCAGGGGTCGCCGCCAAAGATGTTGTGGACGCCACGCGCATTGCCCGCGAAAATCCAGGTCCGCGCCGCGTCCTCGGCCCAGACGCGTTCCAGATTGTTGCGCAGCAGATCGGGCAGTTGCCAGGGCGTCTCAGTATAGACCCGCCGCGCCTGTGCTTCGAACAGCGCCATATAGCCTTCGCCAAATGGCCAGCGCGTCAGCGGGATGCCGGTCTTGCCTGCCGCGCGGTCCATCGGCGTCAGCCAGTCGGTGGTGGACAGTTCGCTGACGGCATTGAACAGTTTCGCCCGCTCATCCTCGCTAAACTCCACCTCGCCCGCACGCAAGCTGGCACCCTTGGCGATCAGGCGCAGCCGCGCCAGCGTCAGGGCGATGGCCTTGGTCAGGCGTTCGGCCTCGTCCGCGGACATGGTCTTGCGGCACTGGTCCAGATACGTGCGGATGCCGCGTTCCAGCAACAACAGCCAGCCGCGCGCGGTGACCCAATCGAACGGCAGATACAGGTCCGCCTTGCGCGGATCGGCACGGCGCAGCGCGTTGCGCAGGGGGGTCTGTTCCATCATCTCGAACACGTCGCTGGCGGTGTAATCCGACTGGCTGTCCGGCACCGCCTCCAGATACCAGCGGGGCAGCGTTGTGTCGGCCCCGAGGTCAGTCAGCAATTCCAGGGCGTAATTTTCCCAGAACCCGGTCACGGGCACCACGCCGTCGGGGGTCGGGCGGGGTTCCACCGGGCCGGTCACATGCATCATCCAGCCTGCGCTGTTGTCCGACGCGGCCTCGGCAAAGAACACCAGCCAGCCATCGCGCGGCCCGGTGCCGCCCCATATATTGCGGGGCAGGTCGGCCAGCGCGATCTGGGCCACGAACCCGGCAGGCTGGCCATGCACCATGGGCCAGGGCGTGCCAGGGGGCAGATGCGGGATGCCGCCGATCCAGCTTTGCGAGGGGCGCTGCGGCACTGACACGATTAGCCGCGCGCGGCCCTGATGGTGATCGACCCGTGCGGCACGGACGCGGGCCAGCGCCGCCATCGGCGCCTCGCCAGGGCGCATGTCATCGTTGGCGCGCACCGCGTCTTCAAAGGTCACATCGGGGCGCGGTGTTGCGACGTGCCGCGCCACGATGCGCCGCGCCCGCGCGACTTTCCAGCGCAGGATTTGCACCAGCGCGGCGCGCAGCCCCAGCATCGCTGCCCCCACCAACCCCAGCATGATGACGTTCAGCGGGTCGGTAAAGGCGGCGGGCCAGGCGATCTCGTCCAGCTTCCACAGGGCACCGACCCAGAGGATGGCGGCAGCAACAGCGACGCCGCCGAAATAGTCCAAGGCGCGGATCAGGGGTAGCATCGGGGCCTCCGGGTCAGATGTGACGCGGGATAGCGCCAGAACGGCGCGGCCTGATGGCACAATCGGGGCGATTTTTGGCAGGCGTTTAGCGCAGCGCGGCTTTCATCGCGGCGGTGGGGAAACAGGTGGGGGCCTGCCCGTTGGCCTCTTGCCAGCGGCCAATCGCGCGGCGGGTCTTGAAGCCTGCCAGCCCGTCCGCCCCGCCCACATCATGCCCCATGCGTTCCAGCGCGCGCTGCATCCCCGCCACGTCCGACCGCAACAGCCCGCCGACCTTGCCCCAGCCGCCCGCGAAATCCCCCGCGCCAAAGGCGATACGATCACCGACATGGCCGACGAACAGCGCGTAAAGGTCAGAGTTGTTATAGGCCTTCAGGACATAGAAATTCGGCGTCACGATGAAGGCTGGCCCATTGCGCCCGGCGGGCAGCATCAGCGAGCCGGCTTTGCGCAACTCGCGCGCCGGAAACGCCTTGCCGCCCACCCGCGCCACGCCCATCGCCACCCAATCCGCGATGGGCCGCGCCTGATCCGGGCCTTCCAGCGCGCAGGATACGGCGGCGGGCAGCGAAACTTCGAACCCCCAGTCGCGCGCGCGGTCCCAGCCGTGATGCGCCAGATAGCCGCCGATGGAGGCCAGCGTATCGGGCACGGACCCCCAGATATCCGCGCGCCCGTCGCCATTGCCGTCGCGCCCATGTTTCAGGAAATTCGACGGCATGAATTGCGGCTGGCCCAAGGCCCCCGCCCAGCTTGACGTCATCGCGCGGGGGGCGACATGGCCCGCGTCCGCGATCCGCAGCGCGGCGATCAGTTCATCGGTGAAATAGGCCGCGCGTGTGGACATGAACCCCTTGGTGCCCAGCACGGCAAAGGCGTCATGCGGGATTTTCACCCGGCCATAGCCTGATTCGCGGCCCCAGATGGCCAGCAGGATGCGCGCGGGCACGCCCGTTTGCCGTTCAGCCGCCGCCAGGGTCGCCGCATGTTGACGCGCCATCTCGCGCCCGGTGGCGGCGGTGCCCTGCACGGTCTTGGGCGCGAAATAGGCACCGGGATTGCCAAATTCGGCCTGCCGCTGGGCTTTCGCCGCGGGCGCGCCGGGGATGACCAGATCGGGCAGGTCCAGCATCAGGCCCACGCCCTGAAACGCGGCGTCAAAGGTGGCGCGGCGGATGCCCTCGGCCTGTGCGCGCGGCCAGACGGTGGTTTCCAGCCACGTGCGAAACGCCGCTTCGGTCTGGGCGCGCGTCTGTGCGCCCACAGGCAGGGCGGCCAGAACCATCAGCACGGCCAATACGAAACGGATCATGCGCAAACCCCGGTTGAACGACCGCAGCCTAGCATGACGCCCGCCCTGCGTCAGTCCTGCGGTGGCGTTGCCAGCGCAACATCGCCCACCGCAGCGCGCCAATGGCGGCGGCAGAGGCTTTCATAGGTCTCGTTGCCGCCGATCTGCACCTGTTCGCCGTCGGTGACCGCGCGCCCGTCCGGCCCCTTGCGCACCACCATCGTGGCCTTGCGCCCGCAATGGCAGATCGTGCGCACCTCGCGCATGTCATCCGCAATCGCCAACAGCGCCGCCGACCCCGGAAACAACTGCCCCCGGAAATCGACGCGCAACCCGTAAGCCATCACCGGCACCTCCAGATCATCGACCACGCGGGCCAGTTGCCAGACCTGATCCGGGGTCAGGAACTGTGCCTCGTCGATGAACACGCAGGCAACAGGGCCGGCGGCCAGCCTGTCCGCGATCCGCGCCGCCATGTCATCGTAGGGCGCAAAGGTGGCCGCGTCCATGCCGATGCCGATGCGGCTGGCAATGCGGCCCTCGCCCGCCCGCAGATCCAGCCGCGCGGTCATCAGATAGGGGGTCATGCCCCGCTCGCGATAGTTATGCGCCGCCTGCAACAGGATCGTCGATTTTCCGGCGTTCATGGTCGAATAGTGAAAATACAGCTTGGCCATCTGCGTCCCGGTCTGTCTGTGTCTTGCGCGGTTTCCGACGGGCTTATTGCGGTTACGGCGGGGTGAGTCCATCGCACTTGCGCCTTGATTCCGCGCTATCTGCAACTCAGCGCTGCCTGCTGGTTGAGCGTTCGCGTCGCTGTTGCCGCTTTTTCGGGCGTCCGATGCGATGATGCCCCTCCCGCATATCTTATGCCGCATCGCGGCATTGCTGCGCGCGCGGGGGCTGGGTCTAGTCGGATCAAGCAGGCGAAAATCTGCGATGGGGATGTGCAGAGGCGGCCGCGACGTGGAAATCCGCCACCCCTGCACGAGGTGCAACAAACGCTGCCATGTGCAGATAGGTGTTTCCCGCTGCCGGGAAAAGACCCGTCGCGCATGGCCATCTGAGAGGGTGACATGAAGAATATTACTACACTATTGACAGCCGGGGCTCTTGCGCTCGCCGCAGGGGCCGCCATGGCGCAGGACACGATCAAGGTCGGCGTACTGCATTCGTTGTCGGGCACGATGGCGATTTCGGAAACCACGCTGAAAGACACGATGCTGATGCTGATCGCCGAACAGAACGCCAAGGGCGGCGTTTTGGGCAAGCAGATCGAAGCCGTGGTGGTTGACCCCGCATCCGATTGGCCGCTGTTCGCCGAAAAGGCGCGCGAATTGCTGACCGTGTCGAATGTCGATGTGATGTTCGGCTGCTGGACATCCGTGTCGCGCAAATCCGTGCTGCCGGTGATCGAGGAACTGAACGGCCTCTTGTTCTATCCCGTGCAATACGAAGGCGAGGAATCGTCGAAAAACGTGTTCTACACCGGCGCTGCCCCGAACCAGCAGGCGATTCCGGCCACGGATTATTTCCTGGATGAACTGGGCGTGCAGAAATTTGCGCTGTTGGGCACAGATTACGTCTATCCGCGCACCACGAACAATATTCTGGAAAGCTATCTGATTTCCAAGGGCATCCCGAAATCGGATATCTTCGTGAATTACACGCCGTTCGGGCATAGCGATTGGTCCAAGATCGTGGCCGACGTGGTGGCACTTGGCGCGGATGGCAAGAAGGTCGGCGTGATTTCCACCATCAACGGCGATGCCAATATCGGCTTCTACAAGGAATTGGCGGCGGCGGGCATTTCGGCGGATGACATCCCCGTTGTCGCGTTCTCGGTTGGCGAAGAGGAATTGTCGGGTCTGGATACCTCGAACCTCGTCGGGCACCTGGCAGCGTGGAACTATTTCCAGACGGCGGATGCGCCGGTCAATGCCGAATTCATCGCCAAGTGGAAAGCCTTTGCCGGTGAAAAGCGCGTGACCAATGACCCGATGGAGGCGCATGTGATCGGCTTCAACATGTGGGTGCAGGCTGTGACCAAGGCCGGCACCACCGATGTCGATGCCGTGCGCACCGCAATGTATGGCCTCGAAGTGCCGAACTTGACCGGCGGCGTGGCCAAGATGCTGCCGAACCATCACCTGACCAAGCCGGTGCTGATCGGTGAAATCCGCGCCGATGGCCAGTTCGACATCATCAGCCAAACCGAACCGGTTCCCGGCGATGCCTGGACCGATTTCCTGCCCGAATCGGCGGTGCTGGAAGCCGATTGGCCGGGTCTGGGATGTGGCATGTACAATTCCGCCACCAAGACCTGCGTGCAGTTGAAATCGAACTATTGACGCCAATCGCGGGCGGGGGGGTGTCCCTCCGCCCGTCGTGCAATTATCAAAGGCTGGCCCGATGCCCCGCGTTTTTGCCGCGCTTGTTGCGGCCCTGATCCTGCTGACCCCGCTGGCCGCGCTGGCACAGGACGCCGCGCGCATCCTTGGCGATAACCGCGCGCTGGTGGAACGCGCGTCGCGGACCACGATCGGCCCGGTGATTGACGCGCTCGCCGCGTCGGGTGACCCGGTGGTGGCCGAGGTGCTGGCGGCCTGGGCCGACAAGGGGCTGGGGGTGCGCAAGGCGGATGGCGCGTTTTTCCTCATAGCGCCCACGGCGGCGGGCTGGGACTTGCGCGGGCTGGATGGCCGCGCGGCGGGACCAACCGCCAAGGCCGACATCACCGACCTGAAGCCCAATGCCGGGGTGCGCGCCCTGATCCAATCGGCGCTGGTGCGGTTCCAACTGACCGATCCCGACTCTGCGCGCCGCATCGCGGCGCTGGACGCCATCGCGCGCGATGGCGCGCCCGAACACCTCGCGCCGCTGCGCGGCGCAATCGCAGATGAACCCGATCCGGTGATCGCCGCGCGCAAGGCGCGTCTGGAACGCCTGCTGACGCTGCGCTTTGACCCCGACACTGCCACGCGCGCGGCGGCCATCGCCGCCTTCGGCGGCGATACCGGGCTGGATCTGCGCGCCGCGTTGAACCCGCTGGTGGCCACGCGCCGCGTGGCCCTGCCCAAGGGGGCCGATGTCGCGGGCAATCTTGCCCGTGACCTGCGGCCGGGACGCGACCTGACCGAGGTCGAAGCCTATGACCTGCTGGTCAGCGCGGGGCTTGCCCCCGCGCGGCTGGACGCAGCGGGGCTGAAAGCGGCGCTTGCGGCGCATATCGTGGATGGGGCCGTGGGGGGCGTGCCGCTGGCCGCGCTGTCCGATCCCCGCGAACGCGAACGCGCCTATACCGCGCTGGAAACCGCGGGGACCGTGCCCACGGCGGCCACCGATGCCGAGGTGACCGCCGCAGTTGCCGCCCACCGCTTTGTCGAACTTTACGCCGAGCCCGACCCGGCGGTGACCTCGGCGGCGGCGGCGGCGCTGGACCGAATCGCCCTGACCGTCGGCGCGATGCAGGCCGCCGACCTCGCGCTGGACGCGCTGTCGCTGGCGTCGATCTATTTCCTCGCGGCCATCGGGCTGGCCATCACCTTTGGCGTCATGGGCGTGATCAACATGGCGCATGGCGAATTCATCATGATGGGCGCCTATACCGGCTATGTCGTGCAACTGTTCGTGCCCGACTACACGCTGTCGATCCTCATCGCGCTGCCGCTGGCCTTTGCGGTGACCTTCGGCGCGGGCGTCGCGATGGAACGGCTGGTGATCCGGCATCTGTACAAGCGCCCGCTGGAAACGCTGCTGGCGACATTCGGGATTTCCATCGCGCTGCAACAACTGGCCAAGACGATCTTTGGCACGCAGGCCCGCCCGCTGACCGCGCCCGCCTGGCTGGACGGGGCCTGGGTGCTGAATGACGTGGTGTCGATCAGCTATATCCGCATCGCGATCTTTGTGCTCGCGCTGATCTTCCTCGCGTTCTTTTTGTGGCTGATGAACCGCACCAAGCTGGGCCTGCAAGTGCGCGCGGTGACGCAAAACCCCGCCATGGCCGGGTCGATGGGCATCAATCCCGACCGGATCAACATGCTGACCTTTGGCCTTGGGTCCGGCATCGCGGGCATCGCGGGCGTCGCCATCGGCCTGTTTGCACAGGTCACATCGGAAATCGGGCAGGCCTATATCGTGCAATCCTTCATGACCGTGGTGGTCGGCGGGGTCGGCAATATCTGGGGCACGCTGGCGGGTGCGGTGATGATCGGCGGCCTGCAAAAGGGGATCGAGTTCCTGAACCCGTCCAACACGCTGGCGGCGCAGACCTACATGATCCTGTTCATCATCCTGTTCATTCAATTCCGGCCGCGCGGCATCATCGCGCTGCGGGGCCGTGCGGCGGGGGATTGATCCATGACACGTGCTTTCCTGATGCGTAACCCGTCGGTGCTGTGGTTCCTGCTGGCGCTGTCGTTGTTCACGTTGGCCGTTACCCTGCTGTCCGAGGCGGGGATGGGCGTCTTGTCCACGTCTTTCGTCAAGACGCTGGGCAAGACGCTGTGCCTGTGTCTGGTAGCCTTGGCGATGGACCTGATCTGGGGCTATGCCGGGATACTCAGTTTGGGCCACATGGCGTTCTTTGCGCTGGGTGGCTATCTGATCGGCATGTGGCTGATGTATGCCCGGACCGAGGAAATCGTTGTCGCCGCGCTGTCCTCCGGCCCCTTGCCCGCGACGCCCGATGAAATCCGCCAAGGCATCGCCACGCAGATTTTCGGCGTGGTCGGCGCATCCGACATGCCCGCGATCTGGGCGCAGGCCCATTCGCTGCCCGCGCAACTGGCGCTTGTTCTGATCGTGCCGGGGGCGCTGGCCGGGATATTCGGCTGGCTGGCGTTCCGGTCCCGCGTGACGGGGGTGTATCTGTCGATCCTGACGCAGGCGATGACCTTGGCCCTCGCGCTGTATCTGTTCCAGAACGATAGCGGGTTGCGCGGCAATAACGGATTGTCGGGCTTGCAGAACATCCCTGGCCTGGACGGTGTGCCGCAGGAAACGGTGTCGCTGTGGTTCTTCTGGGCCTCGGCCTTGGCGCTCGGCCTCGCCTATGTCGTGCTGTCGCATGTGGTGTCAGGCAAGTTCGGGTCGGTGATCCGCGCGATCCGCGATGACGAGGCGCGGGTGCGGTTCCTTGGCTATTCGGTCGAGGGTTACAAGCTGTTCGTGTTCACTCTGACGGCGATGATCGCGGCTGTCGCGGGGGCGCTGTATTACCCGCAGGCGGGGATCATCAACCCCGCCGAACTGGCCCCTATCGCGTCGATCTATCTGGCGGTCTGGGTCGCTATCGGCGGGCGCGGGCGGCTGTATGGCGCGGTGATCGGCGCGGCCTTTGTGTCGCTGTTGTCGTCGTGGTTCACCGGGGGGCGCGCGCCGTCGGTCAACCTGGGCTTTTACACCGTGAATTGGGTCGATTGGTGGCTGGTGCTGCTGGGCCTGTCCTTTGTGCTGGTCACGCTGTATGCGCCCAAGGGGCTGTCGGGGCTGATCGACGCGGCCCAAGGCCTGCGCGTGCCGGATCGCAAGGGCGCGGCACTTGGCCCCGATGATGGCGCCCTGATGGAACAGGAGGGGCGGGAATGAGTTCGCTGCTGGAAGTATCCGGCGTATCGGTCAGTTTCGACGGCTTTCGCGCCATCAACAACCTGTCCTTCGCCATCGGCCCCGCCGAATTGCGCGCCGTCATTGGCCCCAATGGGGCGGGCAAGACCACCTTCATGGATATCGTCACCGGCAAGACGCGCCCGCACGAAGGCCGCGTTTTGTGGGGCGATCCGCCGGTGTCGCTGCTCAAGATGACCGAGGCGCAGATCGCCCGGGCGGGTGTGGGCCGCAAATTCCAGCGCCCCACCGTGTTCGAGGATCAGACAGTGGACGAGAACCTGACAATGGCGCTGAAGGCCCCGCGCAATCCCTTTGCCGTGCTGCGCTGGCGGCGCGCGCAAGCGGATGCGGATCGGGTCGCTGCACTGGCTGTCGAAGTGGGCTTGGGCGATCAGTTGCCGCGCAAGGCCGGCGAACTCAGCCACGGGCAAAAGCAATGGCTGGAAATCGGGATGCTTTTGGCACAGGAACCCCGCCTGCTGTTGGTCGATGAGCCCGCCGCGGGCATGACGCTGGCAGAACGCGAACATACCACGCGGCTGCTGGTCGATCTGGCGAAAACGCGCGCCGTGGTCGTGGTGGAACATGACATGGAATTCGTGCGCCGCCTGAACTGCAAGGTGACGGTGCTGCACGAAGGGTCGGTGCTGGCCGAAGGGTCGCTGGACCACGTGACGAAAAACCCCGCCGTGATCGACGTTTATCTGGGGAGGGGCTGAGATGTTATCGGTCAAGGGCCTGACCCTGCATTACGGGTCCAGCCAGATCCTGCATGGCATCGACATGGTGGCCGAGGCGGGGCAGGTGACCTGCGTGATGGGCACCAATGGCGTGGGCAAGACATCGCTGCTGAAGGCCTTGGCAGGCACGCATAAACGATCTAGCGGCACGGTGGCGATTGGCGGCACCGCTTTGCCGGTGCTGCCCGCGCATGCAATGGCCGCCCACGGCGTCGCCGTTGTGCCGCAGGGACGGATGATATTCCCGCTGTTGACGGTAACGGAAAACTTGGCAACCGCATTCGCCCTGCTGCCGAAATCCGACCACCGCATCCCCGATGAAATCTATGACCTGTTCCCGGTGCTGCGCGACATGGGCCACCGGCGCGGCGGCGATCTGTCGGGCGGGCAGCAACAGCAACTTGCCATCGCCCGCGCCATGATCATGCGCCCGCGCGTCTTGCTGCTGGACGAGCCGACCGAAGGCATCCAGCCCAACATCATCCAGCAGATCGGCCGCGTCATCGCATACCTGCGCGACCGGGGCGACATGGCGATCATTCTGGTGGAACAGTATTTCGACTTTGCCTATGGGTTGGCCGACCGGTTCTATGTGCTCAAACGTGGCGCGGTGGCGCTGGCGGGTGACAAGGCCGCACTGTCCCGCGAGGTGCTGCGGCAGACGGTGTCAGTCTAGGGGCATGACGGGTGCAGGGACGGTTCCGGCGCGCGTGGGTTTGCCGCGAAACCGACCCGGGGGAGCGACCACTGAAACCGATGTTCCAACCCCAACTGACGCCGAAAACCCTGATCCATGTCAGGATCGGCCATAGCCGGATGCACAGATCGCAGGGCGAAAACGGTCATGTTTCGGCAGGTTTAACCGTCAACGGCACGTGATTTTTCGGTCGGCATACATAAACATCCGTTGTGTATCCAGCCGGTTTGATTTACCCAAATCCTGTGTTGGTAAAAACGTTTGTAATACATTACTTTTGCGGAATATATCACTAGCCGTGCAAGCCGATTTGGGCGTGGTCTATGAATAATATCTATGCGTTCCTGATCTCGGCGCTGGCCGTCTATCTGTTTATCCGCATCGCTCCCTACCAGCCGCGCCTGTCGGGACGGCGGGACGATCTGAAGGCGGTGCAATCCGCGCATACCAAACTGACCCCGCGCGTCGGTGGCGTGTCGGTGGCGATTGCGCTGGTCGCCATGCTGGCCTTGCTGCCGCCCGATGTGGCGCAGATCACCGGGCTGTTGCTGCTGGGCGCGATCCCGGTGTTTGCCTCGGGCCTGCTCGAAGATCTGGGCTATGGCATCCCGCCGCGCGGGCGGTTGATGGCGGCGTTTTCGTCCACGGCGCTCTTGATCTGGCTGTCGGGGGCTTGGATCAAGTCGCTGGGCATCATGGAAACCGATTTCATCTTTGCCAATCCGGTGGTGGGCGGGGTTTTCACGCTGCTGGTGCTGGCCGGGATCACCAATGCCTTCAACCTGATCGACGGCATCAACGGCTTTGCCTCTGGGACGGCGATCGTGGCGGCGGTGACGCTTGGACTGATTGCGCAGGACGCGGGGCTGACAGCGATTGCCGCGCTGTCCTACATGCTGGCGGCGGCCTGTCTGGGGTTCTTCGTGTTCAACTGGCCTCGCGGATTGATCTTTATGGGCGACGGCGGGGCCTATCTGATCGGGTTCGCCCTTGGGTGGATCGGCGTCTGGATCCTGAACGCCGCGCCGGAAGTCGCGCCATGGAGCATCGTTCTGACGCTGTTCTGGCCGATTTTCGAATTTCTCTATTCCATCGTGCGCCGCACGGCGCAGGGCAAAAGCAGCATGCACCCCGACCGGATGCACATGCACCAGATCGCGATGCGCTATCTGCTGCTGACGCGCGCGCGTGACCGGGGGCGGCTGGTGGCCAACTCGACCGCCTCGGCGTTGTTGTTGCCGCTGGTGGCGATTCCGGCGGTTTGCGGCTACATCATGCGCAATCACAACGAGGTGGCGATGCTGGCCGCCATCGGGCTGGGGTTTGGCTTTATCACGTTGCGCCAGGTGCTGATCCGCAAGGCGCGCACGGCGCGGGTTTTCGGCCGGATTCAGTTCGTGTCGCTGAACGATGATGCCATCGCCGAAGACGTGTCGCCGTTTTCCGGCATCTATATTCAGGATTCGATATCCGTGATGGTGGATATCCGCCGCGCCAGCGACAGCCGCGATTGGGTGTTGTCCACCACGGCAGACGGATCGGGCCGCAAGGTCTGGCCGGGGGTGTTCAGCAATGACGACGAGGCATGGCACGAATTCATGAGTGCCGCGCGCAAATACGGCATGGATTACATGGTTGAATAAGCGCGGCCCCGCGCCCAGCCTCGTGGCGCAGCCGCGCCGTGCCTATTCGCGCGGGATCGCCGCGCCGCGCATCAAGCGTTTCTGCGCCGCGATCCGGAACGGCGCGTTGGGGGCCCCATAGCCGCGATAATCCCCCCGCCGTTCGACGATCTCAAAGAACATGCCGCCCGCGAAGGGCTGCGAATAGATCTGAAAGAATTCGCCGCCCGCATCGCGGTCATACAAGATGTGGTGCGCCCGCAGCGCCGCCACCAGATCGGGGGCCAGATCAAACCGCGACATCAGGTCCGCATAGTAATTGTCGGTCATCGGCAGAAACGCGAAACCGCGCGCCGCCAGCATCGCCGCTGTGGCGAGGATATCATCGGTGGCAAACGCCACATGTTGGACCGGCGCGCCCAGACTGTCGGCCAGAAACGCGCCCGCAAACGTCCGATGGGTTTCCGCCCCGTTCAGCGTGATCCGCAGGCCATCCCCCGCCAGCGCCTGACTGCGCACCAGCCCGTCAGGGTCGGTGACATCGACCATGGGCGATTTCGCCATGGTAAACAGGGATGTATAGAACAGCGACCACGACAGCATCTCGCCATAGGTCATGGTCTGGGCGAAATGGTCGATGCGGGTCAAGCGCGCCCCGGTGGTCGTGGCGGGTGGCTCTGGAGTAAACTCGGCGTCCCAGACATCGGGCTGCGCGCTGTCGAGGAAATGCAGCGCGCTGCCCCCCAACCCCCGGATCGCCGGGATATCTACCTGTCCGGGGCTGAGGGGTTGGACAAAAGGTTGCGCCCCCAACGCCTGCGCGCGCGCCACGGTGTCACGCGCCGATGCCACCTCCAGCCCGATATCGCAAATGCCGGTGCCCCGCGCATGATAGACCGACCCGGCGAAATCGCCCGGTTCCTCGTTGATCAGGATGCGGATCGCGCCTTGTTGCCACAGCGCCAAGGCCTTGGTCCGGTGCCGCGCCACGGCGGCAAACCCCAGCGACGCCAGCAGCGCGCCCAGATCGCGCGCCTCGTCCCCGCGCGAGGTAAACTCCAGAAATCCGACACCCTGCACCGCGCTGCGGGCGGGGATGTCGGGCATGATCGTGGCACAGCCGGGTTCCGCGCGGCGCACATCATCCATCAACGCTACCAGCGACCGGAACCCGTCGCGCGCCACCGGGCCGGGCAGCCCACCGCGAAACTGGTCGTTGAACACCTCAAGGCTGACCGGGCCGCGATAGCCCGCCGCCATCACGGCGCGGGTGAATGCGGTGACGTCCAGATCGCCTTCGCCCGGCATGCAGCGGAAATGGCGCGACCAATACAACAGGTCCATCGGAATGGCGGGCGCATCGGCCAGTTGCACAAAGAATATCCTGTCGCCGGGGATGCGGCGGATGCTGTCCGGGTCCAGCCCGCGCCCCAGCGTGTGAAAGCTGTCCAGGATCAGGCCGATGTTGGCGTGATCCGCACGGCGCACGATTTCCCAGGCGTCGCGGTGATCGTTGACGTGGCGGCCCCAGGCCAGCGCCTCATACCCCACGCGGATGCCATGCGTTGCCGCCAACGCGCCCAGTTCGGCAAAATCATCCGCCGCGCGGTCGATGCCGCCAAGCGCCTCGGGGTGAACGGACGAACAGACCAGCACCAGATCGGTGCCAAGTTCCCCCATCAGGTCGAACTTGCGCCGCGCGCGGTCAAAGGCGCGCCGCCGCAGCGGGCCGGGGGGCAGGCCTTCGAAATCGCGGAACGGCTGGAACAGCGTGATCTCCAGCCCCTGATCGCGGATCATCGCGCCGACGTCGCGCGGGCTGGCGGCATCTGCGATGAAATCCTGTTCAAAGATTTCCACGCCGTCGAACCCCGCCGCCGCGATGGCGTCGAGTTTTTCGCGCAGCGTGCCGGGGACGGAAACGGTGGCGATCGAGGTTTTCATGGCACGGCCCTTGGGTCCAGCAGGTCACGGCGCAGCGCGTCCTCGTCCAGCGGCCGGTCCGTCAGATGGCCCGCGAAATGGCCCCAGGCGTGAACACCTTGGTAGAAAAACAACTCCCAGCCCGAGATGATCGCCAGCCCCGCATCGGCCGCATCGGTCAGGAATTGCGTGTCAGCGGGCGTATAGACCGCGTCGAACGCCCAGTCGGCACCGGCCATTGCCGCGCGCGGCAATGGCGTGCCAGGGTAGCCCACCATGCCCAGCGGCGTGCAATTGACCAGCCCCGCCGCGCCCTGCGCGGCGGCCCCTGCATCCTCATGCAGCGTCACGCGCAGCGCTGGTGCCACCGGCGCCAGCGCGGTGGCCAAGGCCAAGGCCTTGGCCGCGTCCCGATCCACCAGCCGCAGGTCGGTGCAGCCCAGCCGCGCCAGGCCGAAGGCCACGGCGCGGCCCACACCCCCCGCGCCGATCATCAGCACCGGCCCCGCAGGGGCCGCCCCCTGGACGCGGCCATAGGCCGCCATGAACCCGCTGTGATCGGTGTTGAACCCCTTCGGCCCTTCAGGGCCGAAGATCACCGTATTCACCGCCCCCATCGCCACCACGCCCGGATCGTCGATCCCGATCAGCGCTGTTACCCGTTCCTTGTAGGGATAGGTCACGTTCACGCCACGATACCCCCCGGCCATGGCGCGCGCGAACACCGCCGCGAAAGTCTCGCCCGTCGCGGGCGGCACCAGCCGGTCATAGCGCACGTCGATGCCGTTCTGCGCCCCCGCCAACCGGTGCAGCAGGGGCGAACGCGACGCCGCGATGTTGTCGCCGATCAGGCCCAGCAGCAGCATGGTCATGCAGCCTTCTTGCGGAACACCAGGCCCCACAGCGGGGTCTTGGCCAGAAAGATCAGCACGACGGACGCAAACAGCACCAGCGACAGCGGGCTGGCCAGCGTGCCTTTCAGCAGCATCCAGAGGTTTTCCTGATCCGAGATGATGGCGCGTCGCCAGTTGTCGTCCAACAGCCGCGACAGGATCACGCCCAAAATCACCGGGCCCAGCGGATAGCCATACAGCTTCATGAAATAGCCGAACACGCCAAAGCCCAGCATCCAATAGACGTCCGTCAGGCTGTTGCCGACGGCATAGGCCCCCACGATGGACAACAACAGGATCACCGGCAGCAGCACCGCGCGCGGCATTTCGACGATCTTGACGAAGGCCTTGATCCCGGTCAGCCCGAAAATCAGCATGAATACATTGGCCAGCGTCAGCGCGCTTACGATGAACCAGAACATGTCGGGCTGTTCGATCATCAGCATCGGGCCGGGGTTCAGCCCGTGAATGAACAGCGCCCCGATCATGATCGCCGTCACCGCATCGCCGGGGATGCCCAGCGTGAGCATCGGGATGAACGCCCCACCGACAGCGGCGTTGTTCGCGGTTTCGGGGGCGACCAGCCCCTCGATGGCACCCTTGCCGAAGGGCACCTCGGGGTTGCGGGTGACGCGGGTGGCGTGGTCATAGGCGATCAGCGCCGCGATATCGCCCCCGGTGCCCGGCAGCGCGCCGATGATCGTGCCGATGGACGAGGTTTGCAACCCCAGTGGCAGATGCTTGCGCACCTGCGCCCAGGACGGCACGATGCGGCTGATCTTTTGCTTCACCGACGGGGTGTTGACGGTGTGCAACTGCATCAGACCTTCGGAAATGCCGAACATCCCGATCATCACGGCGACGAACGACACCCCCGCCCGCAACCCGTCGGTGCCAAAGGTGAAGCGTTCGGTATAGGTCAGCGGGTCCATCCCCACCGAACCCAGCCCCACACCCAAAGCACCCGCAAAGATGCCCTTGACCAGGCTTTCGCCCGACAGTGACCCCACCAGCAGGATGCCCAGCACACCCAGCAGGAAATAGTCGCGCGGCTGGAACCGGATCGCGAAATCCGACAGCAGCGGCGCAAACACCGCCAGCGCGATGATCCCGATGAACCCGCCGATGAACGACACCACGGTGACGATGCCGATCGCCTCGCCCGCCTTGCCCTGTTGCGCCATCGGATAGCCGTCCAGCGCGGTGGCAATCGCCGCCGGAGCACCGGGGATGTTCAACAAAATCGCTGTGCGCGACCCGCCATAGACGCCGCCCATGTAGATGCCGATCATCAGGGCGAGGGCGGGATAGACCTCCCATGAAAAAGTGAACGAGATCAGGATCGACACCGCCATCGTCACCGACAGGCCGGGAATGGCACCGACATAGATGCCGGCAAAAGTGCCAATAGCGATCAGCGCCAGCAGTTTCAGGTCAAGGATCGGGACCAGCAGGCTGTTCAGGATGTCCATGTCAGTTGCCCTTTCCGGCGAACAGCGCCTTGATCCAGGCCAGGATTTCGCCCTCGGGAACGATCCCCGGAGGCATCAGCACGGTGAACACCACGCGGAACAAGAGATAGATGAGCGCGACCGTAGCCAGTGAAATCAGTGCCGCGCGCGGCAGGCTGTAGCCCGCCAGAAAGCGGATCAGCACGGTCAAAAACAGGAACGACGTGGGCAGGAACCCCAGCGGCTTCAGCAGCAGCGCATAGGCTCCGACCATCGCGATGGTCACGACCACCGGCATCGGCAGGATGTCGCGCGCCACGGTTTCGCTGGTCTGCGCGGGTTTGCGCAGGGTGTCGCGCAGGATCAGCAGGCCGCAGACCGCCATGACCGCCGTCGTCACCAGTGGCACCGCACCGGGGGACGACAACGCCTCGAACCCGGCGATGCCATAGGCGGACCACAAGAGGAACAGGCTGCCCCCGACCATCGCCAGGGTAAAGATCAGCTCGCCCGGCCGTCTTGGTGGTTGTGATTGCATGGCTGTCCCCTCCCCAGGGTGCGGATTGGCCTGCGCATAGCGGTCTATGGCCATGCCGTCTGGAATTGAAAACGCCGCCCCGATTGCGAGGAAAGGGGGCGGCGTCCGATTATTCAGTCTCAGGTTCAGCTTGTGGCTGACCCGATTGCGGCTGTGGCCTCAGGGCTTGGTGATGCCGAAATCGGCGGGCGATGCCTTGGTCAGGCCAGCTTCGTGGATCAGCCAGGTGGTGGTGGACTGCCATTCGGTCAGGAACGCCTGCGCCGCGTCCCCCGACAGCGACAGCATCTTGAACCCGCGCGCGTCGATCAGGGCGGTGAAATCGGGGTTCTTGGTCGCTTCGGCATAGGCACCGACCAGCTTGGCCACCACGTCATCGGGGGTGCCTTTTTTCACGAACACGCCAAAGAACGGGCCCCAGGGCAGCATTTCGGCGAATTCGGGATTGGTCGAAACAATGGTGGGCACGTCGGGCAGTTGCGGCGCACCGGCAACGTCGAAGATCGCGATGGGCTTCATCTTGCCGCCCTTGATCGCCTCGATCGCGGCACCCAGCACGGCGGGCATCACGTCGATGGCGGCCCCCTGCAACGCGGTCAGGGCGGGGCCGTCGCCGTCATAGGGCACATAGGTCACGTCAATGGGCGTCTTGGAATTGATCATCGCGGTGACGACCGACGGCAGGCCGCCCGGCCCGGTCGAGCCGAATTTCACCGCCTTGGGGTTGGCGTTGATATAGGCGATCATCTCCGGAAAGGTGTTGAACGGCGCATCGGGACGGGCCACCAGAATCGGCGTGCCGCGGGCCAGAATGTTGACCGGGACGAAATCGGAATAATCCTTGTCGCCCAGTTTCATCACCTTGTAGAGCAGCGGGTTTTCCGCGCCGAAGAGCACAGTGTAACCGTCTGCATCGGCATCCGCGACCTTGTTCAGGCCGATGGCCCCCACGCCGCCGGTGACGTTCTGCATCACGATGCTGCCACCCAGCAGCTTTTCGGCATGCGGCGTGACCGCGCGCGCCACCGTGTCGGTGGACCCGCCGGCACCCCATTGGATGATGCCTTGGATTTCCTTGGCCGGATAGGTCTGCGCCGATGCACCACCCATGCCCAAAAGCAGCGCCGCAACGGCGCCGATGACGTATTGTTTCATGATCGTCCTCCCAAACGTCGCGGATCGTTCTGTTCTGATCCGTCGCCGCACAGATTGATGACATGCGCAGCCTAACGTCAAATACCATTTTTGCCCGAACCGTAACGCGATGTTAATCTGACTGCGGATCGGTCCAATGCACATGCGCCTCGGTCAACTCGCGGCGGAACTGGCGGATGGTGAACTCGGCGAATGTGGACAGGCCGCGCCCTGTCTTGGTGACAACATAGGTGGTGATGGTGCCACCTTCGGCCAGCGGGCGGCGCACCAGCCCCGGCATGTACACCTCGGCCACGGCAAATTCGTCGATCAACGCCACGCCCAACCCGTGCCGCACCAGGCTGACCACCGTCTGCGCGAACCGCCCCCGCATCGAATGACGCGGCACGATGCCCGCGTCATGGAACGGCCGCGCCAGGATCGCGCCATAGGGGTCGGACGGGTCGATCCCGATCAGCGGTTCCTGCGCCAGATCGCGGATCGACACGCTGCGTTGCGCGGCCAGGGGATGCCCCGCAGGCAGGATCGCCACAATCTGCCCCAGCGCGATTTCCGCGCTGTCGATGCCGGGGTTGCGCACGGGCGAGCTCATGATGACGAACTCGCCACGCTCCAGCAGCAGATAATCCAGCGTCTCTTCGATCTTCAGGATGTTCAGGTCGATGAACAGGTCCGGGTAATGTTTGCGCACGGTGCGGATCACGCGGGCGGCGACGAATTGCGCGACCGATGGGGCAGACGCAAAGGCCAGCCGCACATCCTCGCCCTTGTGCAGGCTGTCCAGCGCGATTTGCAGGTTCTCGACGCCCTTGTAGACCTCGCGCACCTGATCAAACACCGCCCCCGCCGCCACCGACGGCACGAACAATCCGGCGCGGCGTTCGAACAGGCGGATCCCCAGCGTTTCTTCGGTATGCTTGATCAGGCGCGAAATGCCGGGGGCAGACACGCCCAGATGTTCGGCAGCCCCGTTGATCGTGCCGCGCAGCATGACGGCGCGGATGACCTCGATCTGGCGCAGGGTAATTTCACGCATGACGGCCTCGCTTGATCCAGATTAACACAAGGTTCCGCCGCGCGCGATATCGGTTGCCTGGGTTAAGGGCTGTTGCCCGTAGTTTCAGCGGCAGATCTGGTAGCGCCGGGTTTCATCGGCCACGTCACGAAACTGTCACCGGGGTGACGCCGGTATGCAATGCGGCACCGTAGACTACGCCGTTGACGCGACCGGACCACTTTGCGCCGAATCGCTTTTGCCCTGTGACCGCTGAAAAGGGGATACGCCATGTTCGATCTGACCGGACAGAAGATCCTGGTTGTGGGCATCGCCAACGCACACTCCATTGCCTGGGGCTGTGCGCAGGCGTTTCGCGCGCAGGGGGCCGATCTGGCGATCACATGGCTGAACGACCGGGCGGAACCGCATGTGCGCCCTTTGGCCGAACAACTGGGGGCCACGATCATGGGGCCGCTGGATGTGGCCGAACCCGGCCAGATGGAAGCGCTGTTTGACCGCATTGGCGCTGAATGGGGGCGGCTGGACACGCTGCTGCATTCCATCGCGTTTGCGCCCAAGGATGACCTGCATGGCCGGGTGGTGGATTGTTCCGCGGCGGGGTTTGCGCAGGCGATGGATATCTCGGTCCATTCGTTTCTGCGGATGATCCGGGCCGCCGAACCCCTGATGCCGCAAGGGGGCACCTGCCTGTCGGTGTCATTCTTTGGCGCGTCGCGCGTGGTGCGGCATTACAACATGATGGGCCCCGTCAAGGCCGCGCTGGAAAGCACCGTGCGCTATGCCGCCGCCGAACTGGGCGAAAAGGGCATCCGGGTGCATGCGCTGTCGCCCGGCCCGATGGCGACGCGGGCGGCCAGCGGCATCGACCATTTTGACGACATGCTGGCCGCCGCCACCGCGCGCGCGCCGACGCACAGCCTTGCCACGATTGCCGATGTCGGCGCGATGGCGGCGTTTCTGGCCTCTGCCGAGGCGCGCAACCTGACCGGCGGCGTGCATGACATCGACGGCGGCTATTCGATCACGGCCTGATGTTCAGGCGACAGATTACGGCCTGAACCTCAGGTGACATTGCTGGAAAGGACGACCACCATGGCTTCGCTTTTCGAATTTCTGAACCCCGCGCAACAGCCGGGCATCCCGCGCCCCGAAACCGACGTGCTGGACGCGATCGGTCGCGCGCTTGCGACTGCGCAATCCGAAATCGGCGCCAGCGCGGCCAATATGGACACCATCACCACGGGGATGTCGCGCCACAGCCACCGCATCCTCGAACAACATTCCGCGCGCGTCACAGCGATCCTGGACAAATCCAAGGGCCTGCAAGACCAAATGCGCGGCGCGCAGGGCGCGGGCACCTTGGCGGACCAATGGTCGGAATACGCCCGCGATGCCGGCGAACGCGCGGTGCTGGCGATGGATATCCTGCGCAAACGCGGCGATATCTTTCTGGAACACGAGGCGGCGGGGTGCCCGCCCGTGCTGGATTATGCCTATGAGATGGTGATGGACGGGCATGACCTGCCCTATCCGTCCAACTATATGCTGCTGCGTATCCAGCCGCCCGAGGGCGTGGTGATTGATGAGGCCAGCCGCCCTTACATCATCATCGACCCGCGCGCGGGCCACGGCCCCGGCATCGGCGGGTTCAAGCAGGACAGCCAGGTGGGCGTGGCGCTGCGCGCAGGGCATCCGACCTATTTCGTGGCCTTCCGCCGCGAACCCGAACCGGGGCAATACCTGTCCTATGTCACCCGGTCCGAGGCGGAATTTGTCCGCGAGGTGATGCGCCGCCACCCCGACGCGCCGCGCCCCGTGGTCACCGGCAACTGTCAGGGCGGCTGGGCCACGCTGCTCTTGGCGGCGACCAACCCCGATCTGACCGGCCCTGTCGTGATCAACGGTGCACCTGTTGCCACATGGTCGGGCCGCGTGGGCGAAAACCCGATGCGCTATAACGGCGGGGTGTTGGGCGGCACCTGGATCCCCATGCTGCTGTCCGATCTGGGCGGCGGCATCTTTGACGGCGCGCATCTGGTGCAGAACTTTGAAATGCTGAACCCCGCGCGGACCATGTTCCGCAAATACACCGACTTGTTCCGCGATGCCGACCATGCCGAGGCGTCGTTTCTGGAATTTGAACGCTGGTGGGGCGGGTTTTTCCTGCTGAACGAACCGGAAATGCGCTGGATCGTCGAACAGTTGTTCGTCGGCAACCGGCTGGTCAAGAACGAGGCCCGCATTGAACCCGGCCGCCCGGTGGACCTGAAGGCGATCCGCGCGCCGATCATCGTCTTCGCCAGCCACGGCGACAACATCACCCCGCCACAGCAGGCGCTGAACTGGATCGCGGAAACCTATGCCGATGTGCAGGAAATCCGCATCCGCGGCCAGCGCATCGTCTACATGGTGCATGACGAGGTTGGCCATCTGGGCATCTTCGTGTCGTCCAAGGTGGCGAACAAGGAACATGCCGAAATGGCCTCGACGCTGGAAACCATCGAGGCGCTGGCCCCCGGCCTTTATGAAATGCGGATCGAGGACATCACCGAAACGGATGGCACCAAGACCTTCACCGTCGGGTTCGGCGAACGCACGATGGACGACCTGCGCGCGCTGGATGACGGTTTGCACGATGAACGGCCCTTTGCCGCCGTCGCCCGCCTGTCCGAGGTGCAGGCGCAGATGTATGACGCGGTGATCCGTCCGATGGTGCAGGCGTCCGTCACCGGCACCGCCGCCGAACTCAGCCGCGTGATGCACCCGCAGCGGATGCAGCGTGCGCTGGCCTCCTCGCAGAACCCCGCGATGGGACCGGTGGCCGATGCCGCCGCCAAGGTCCGCGCCGCGCGTGTCAAGGCCGCGCCGGATAACCCCTTCATCGCCGCCGAACGGCTGTGGGTCGAGACGGTAGAACAATCCATCGACCTGATGCGCGACACCCGCGACATGATGATGGAGGCGACGTTCTTCGCCATATGGGGCACGCCGTGGGCGCGCGCCTTTGGCAAAACCCACGAGGCGCGCCGCACGTTGAAGAATGCGGGCGAGTTGCGCGCGCTGCCCGAGGTGGCGGCGGCGCTGTTCAATATCGACCGGGGCGGCTTTGCCGAGGCGGTGATCCGGATGCTGGTGCTGCTTGCGGAAAATCGCGGCACGGTGCGGCGCGACCGGCTGGAACGGTCGTCGCAGGTGCTGACGCAGGACGAGCCGTTCAAGAGCCTTGGCGCGGAACGCCGCGCGATGGTGATCCACGAACAGACCTTGATCGCCTCCTACGAACCCGAGCGTGCCATTGCCACGCTGCCCATGTTGCTGGCCACGCCCGAGGAACGCCTGCTGGCCGTGCAGGTGGTGCAATTCATCCCCGGCGCGCTGGCGGAAATGTCGCCCACCACGCTGTCGCTGTTGCAGCGGTTCCGCACTGTGCTGGACCTGCCGCCGCTGACCGAAGATGTGTTGGCCGACCCGCTGGCAGAGGCCGCAGCCCCCGCTGCACCTGTCACCCCGACCGAAGCGGCGGCCGATCAGGACGGCCATTCAGGCCCCGACGCCAAAACCGCGGCGAAACCCAAACGTCGCGCCAAGGCCGACGACGCGACCCCGGAGGCCTGACATGCGCATGGTCAATCGCACCTTTGACGAAATGACCCCCGGCGACGGTGCGGAACTGCGGCGTCTGATCACAGCGGATGACCTTTATGTCTTTGCCGCCGCCTCGGGCAATTACAACCCGATGCACCTGTCCGATACCGATCTGGACCAGGACGGCACCGTGGAACGGGTCGCGCCGGGGATGTTCGTCGCCTCGCTGATTTCCGCCGTGCTGGGCACGCGGTTGCCGGGGCCGGGCACGCTCTATCGCCGTCAGGTGCTGGATTTCCACGCCCGCGCCCATGCCGGCGAGGAATTGATCTGCGCGGTGCGCGTGGTCGAAAAGCTGGCCGATGGCACAGTGCGGCTGGAAACCACGGTGCGCCGCGTGGCGGATGATGCGCTGATCCTGTCGGGCGAGGCCATCGTCGCCGCGCCGACCGAGAAATTCGATCAATCCGATCTGGAAATGCCCGGCCTGATCGTGCAGCGCCACCGGCATTTCGAGGCGCTGTTGGACCGTGCCCGCCCCTTGCCCGCGCTGCCCACGGCGGTGGTTTGCCCGGACGAGGCCAATTCGCTGGGCGGCGCGCTGTTGGCCATGCGCGAAAGCCTCATCGTGCCGATCCTCGTCGGTCATGCGGCCGCAATCCACAAGGCCGCCGCCGACATGTGCGCGGACCTGACGGGCATCGAGGTGATCGACGTGCCGGGGTCAGATAGTGACGCTGCCGCGATGGCCTGCGCGCTGGTCCATGAGGGGCGCGCGGGCGCGGTGATGAAGGGGCATCTGCACACCGATGACCTGCTCAAGCCCATGCTGGACAAGGCGTTGGGCCTGCGCATGGGCCGCCGGTTTACCCATGTGTTCGTGATGGATGTGCCGGGGCAGGCCGAACCCTTGTTCGTCACCGATGCCGCGATCAACATCGCGCCTGATCTGGCGACCAAAGTGGACATCGTGCAGAACGCGATTGATCTGGCCCTAGCGCTGGGCATCGACCCGCGTGTGGGCGTGTTGTCGGCGGTGGAAACCGTGAACCCGGCGATCCAGTCGTCGATTGACGCCGCACTGCTGTCGAAAATGGCGGATCGCGGCCAGATCACCGGCGGGCAGGTCGAAGGCCCGCTGGCGATGGATAACGCCGTCGATATGGCCGCCGCCCGCACCAAGGGCCTGAAAGGCGGTGTGGCGGGGCGCGCGAATATCCTGGTGGTGCCGGGGATCGACGCGGGCAACATGCTGGCCAAGCAACTGGCCTTCATCAGCCACGCCGAAGGGGCCGGTCTGGTGCTGGGGGCGAAGGTGCCGGTGATCCTGAACTCGCGGTCTGACAGTGCAATGTCGCGGCTGGCGTCCTGTGCGGTGGCCGCGCTGCATCATGCGGCGGGGCAGGGCAAGTGACCCGCGCCGTCCTGACCCTGAACGCGGGATCATCCTCGCTGAAGGTGGCGCTGTTCGGGGACAGTGACGCACCGCTGGCGACTGGCCACGCTGACCGCATCGGGCCAGAGGGCACATTGCGGCTGTCAGCGGCGGGCAAGGCCTTGCCGGTGGCGATGGGCGACCTGACCAGCCACGCGGGCGCGCTGGACTCTGTGCTGGCGACGTTCCGCGAAGCGTTTCCGGGGTTGGACATGGCCGCGATCGGGCACCGCGTCGTGCATGGCGGGGTGACATTCACCGGACCGGTGGTGGTGGATGATGCCGTGTTGGCCGAACTGGACCGCCTGTCGCCACTGGCCCCGCTGCACCAGCCGCATAACTTGGCGGGCATTCATGCCGCGATGCAGGCGTTTCCGGGGGTGCCGCAGGTGGCGTGCTTTGACACCGCCTTTCACCGCGCGCATCCGTGGGTCAACGACACCTTCGCCCTGCCGCGCCGGTTCTACGACATGGGCGTGCGGCGCTATGGCTTTCACGGCCTCAGCTACGATTACATCGCGGGCGAACTGGCGCGCACCGCGCCGCATCTGGCCGCGGGCCGCGTCATCGTCGCGCATTTGGGCAATGGCGCCTCGGCCTGCGCGATGCTGGGCGGGCGGGCGGTCGCGTCCACCATGGGGTTCTCGGCACTGGACGGATTGCCGATGGGCACACGTTCGGGCCAGATCGACCCCGGCGTCCTGCTGTATCTGATGACGGAACATGGCATGGACGCCGCCGCGATATCTGACCTGTTGTATAAACAATCCGGCCTTCTGGGCCTTTCGGGCCTGTCCAACGACATGCGCACGTTAGAGGCGTCAACCGCCCCCGAAGCCGCACAGGCCATCGACTACTTTGTGTTCCGCATCCAGCGCGAAATCGGCGGGTTGGCCGCAGCCCTTGGTGGCATCGACGCCGTGGTGTTCTGCGGCGGGATCGGTGAAAACTCGCGCCTGATCCGCGCGCGGGTCTGCGAACGGCTGGGCTGGATGGGGATCGAGATCGACCATGCCGCCAACGCCGCCAATGCGCCGGTGATCTCGTCCGCCATGGCGCGCACGACGGTGATGGTGCTGCCCACCAACGAGGAACTGGTGATCGCCCGCGCCGCCCGCGCCGCGATCCCGACAGGAGGCCAGCCATGAAAGGCGCACTTACCCCCGCCGCCGCCGCCGACATGATCCCCGATGGCGCGTCCGTGATGATCGGGGGTTTCATGGCCGTCGGATCGCCCCTGCGGATGATCGACGCGCTGGTGGCGCGCGGCGCGCGCGGGCTGACCGTGATCGCCAATGACACCGCCATGCCGGGGCGCGGCATCGGGCGGCTGATCACCGCCGGCTGTATCGCGCGCCTGATCACCAGCCATATCGGCCTGAACCCCGAGACGCAGGCCAAGATGATCGCGGGCGAGATCGACGTGGAACTGGTCCCGCAGGGCACCTTGGTCGAACGCATCCGCGCGGGGGGCGTGGGTCTTGGCGGGGTGCTGACGCCTACCGGTCTGGGCACCGAGGTGCAACAGGGCAAACAGGTGATCGAGGTGCAGGGCAAGCGTTACCTGCTGGAAACGCCGCTGCGCGCCGATTTCGCCCTGCTGGCGGCCTGGCAGGCGGATTACCTGGGCAACCTGTGCTACATGCTGACGGCGCATAATTTTAACCCGGTGATGGCGATGGCGGGGGCAACTGTGATCGCCGAGGCCGACAGCATCGTGCCCGTCGGCGTGATCGCGCCCGATGCGGTCAAGACGCCGGGGGTGCTGGTCGATCATCTGCTGCTGCGCTCCGGCAAGGGAGAATGACCATGGACGCGAAAGAACTGATCGCCCGCCGCGTCGCCCGCGAAATCCGCCCCGGCATGCTGGTGAACCTGGGCATCGGGTTGCCGTCGCTGGTGGCAGGCTATGTGCCCGCGTCGCTGGGCGTGTTCTTTCAGGCCGAAAACGGCGTGATCGGCCTTGGCGCGCGCCCCCCCGAAGGCATGGAAGATCCGCATCTGACCGACGCGGGCGGCGGGTTCGTCACCGCCGTTCCGGGTGCGGCCAGCATCGACAGCGCCATGAGTTTCGGCCTGATCCGGGGCGGGCATCTGGACATGACCGTGCTGGGCGGGTTGCAGGTGGATGCGCAAGGCCGGCTGGCGAACTGGAAAGTGCCGGGCAAGATGGTGCCGGGCATGGGCGGTGCGATGGATCTGGTGACAGGCGCGGCCCGCGTTGTCGTTGCCATGCAGCATGCCGCGCGGGGCCAGTCCAAGATCGTGGCGGACTGTGATCTGCCGCTGACATCCTTGCGCCGCGTCGATCTGGTGGTGACTGACCTTGCGGTGATCGTGCCCCGCGAGGATGGCCTGCACCTGATCGAACGCGCGCCGGGAGTGAGCGTGGCCGACATCATCGCCGCCACCACCGCGCCGCTGATCGTGCCGGATGACGTGCCCGAAATGATCCTGATCTGACCGAAAGGACATCTTATGACCCCCATTCAGACCATCGGCGTGATCGGCGCCGGCACCATGGGCAACGGCATCGCGCAGACCTTTGCTGTGGCCGGGTTCCCGGTGGTGATGCAGGACCTGAGCCAACCCGCGCTGGACCGCGCGCGCGCCACCATCGCGGGCAGCCTGGACCGGCTGGTGAAAAAGGACCGCCTGACGGCCGATGCCGCCGCCGCCGCGCTGGACCGTATCAACGCGACCTCCACGCTTGATGCGATGGCCGACCGCGATCTGGTGATCGAGGCGATTGTCGAACGGCTGGACGTGAAAACCAGCGTGATCAAGCAGTTGGACGCGATCTGTCGCGCGGATGCGATCCTCGCGTCGAACACCTCGTCGATCTCGCTGACACAGCTTGCCGCCGCGTCCGCCCATCCGGGCCGCGTGGTGGGGATGCATTTCTTCAACCCGGTCCCCGTGATGCAACTGGTGGAAATCATCCGCGCGCTGCAAACCGATGACGCAGTGGCGATGGCTGTGACCGAGGCGACCCGCGCCATCGGCAAGACGCCCCGCGTGTCGAAAGACAGCTATGGTTTCATCGTCAACCGCCTGCTGGCGCCCCTGATCAACGAGGCGATCAATTGCGTGTCCGAAGGGCTGGCCACCCCCGAAGATATCGACAGCATGATGAAACTTGGCGCAAATCACCCGATGGGGCCGCTGGCACTTGGCGATCTGATCGGGCTGGACGTGGTGCTGAACATCATGGAAACGCTCTATCACGGCTTTGACGACCCGAAATACCGGCCCAGCCCGCTGTTGAAGCAGATGGTGGCGGCAGGCTATCTTGGCCGGAAGTCGGGCAAGGGGTTTGCGGACTATCCGGCCTGATCAGGAGACGTGATGGATCACTTCACCGCCGAAGACGGCGCGCGGCTGGCGTTTCGCGACGAAGGCGCGGGCCTGCCGGTGCTGGCGCTGGCGGGGCTGACGCGCGACGGGCGCGATTTCGACTACATGGCGCGGCACCTGCCCGCTGTGCGGCTGATCCGGCTGGACAGCCGCGGGCGCGGCGGGTCGGACTGGACCGGCGCGGCCAGCTATAATGTCGGCCAAGAGGTGCGCGATGCGCTGGCGCTGTTGGATCATCTGGGCGTGGCGCGGGCGGCGGTGATCGGGTCGTCGCGCGGTGGGCTGTTGGGGATGGTGATGGGCGCGACACAGCGCGCGCGGGTGGCAGGCCTGCTGTTCAACGATGTCGGCCCGCAGATCGAACGCGCGGGGCTGGAACGGATCGGCACCTATATCGGCATTGCGCCGACGGTGCCCACGCTGGACGAGATCGCAGATCGCAGCGCGGCGCAATTCCCCGGCTTTCACCACGTGCCTGCCACCCGCTGGGCCGAAGAAACCGTGCGCCACTATGTCCAGACCGCCACAGGCGTGGCGCTGACCTATGATCCGGCGCTGAAAATCGCGTTTGACGTCGCGATGGCCGCGCCGCCCGTCGATCTGTGGCCGCTGTTCGATGCGCTGGCGGGGTTGCCTTTGGGGCTGGTGCGGGGCGCAAACTCGGACGTGTTGTCACGCGATGGCGCGGATGCGATGCGCGCGCGCCGCCCCGACATGCATTTCGCCGAAGTCCCGGATCGTGGCCATATCCCGTTTCTGGACGAACCCGAGGCCCTTGCCTGCATCCGCGCTTTTCTGGATCAGGTCGCCCTGGCCGAAAACGCCGCCCCGCCTCTGGGCGGTCGCAGCGTTACGCTCTGACCGTTGCGAACAGCCCGCGCAACGAGCCGCGCAGGTCCGTCAGATCGAAGGGCGTGGCGATACAGGCATTTGCGCCCATCTTCAGCCGCCGCAGGCCACCGTCAGCAAGTCCGCTTCGCCCGTTGCCCAGTCTGCCCCTGTCAATGTCCCGTCGGGCGTGATCGCCATACCCGCTTGCAACACCACTTGCCGGGCATTGGCGCAATCGAACACCATCACGAAATCCTGCGGGTCGCGCCAGCGGGCAAAGCCATAGACGGGCACCATCCGCAGCGCGGGATTGTCAGGGTTTTGTGCGACTTCGCGCAGGTCCATCGCCAGAAACCGCAACGTCACCGGTACCAACAGTGTCCATGGCCGCAGCCCCGCCGGACCGGGCTCATCGCGCAGCACCTGCACGCCGACCGGCAGGCTGGCCAGACTGCGCGGATACCACGAATATTCCGACCAGATCGCATAGCCGATCATGCCCAGCCCGGCGGCCGCCAGCACGATCCACGCCGGCAGGCGCTGGCGGCTCAGCTTGCGGGCCAACAATGCGATCCCCGCCATGGCAAAGGCAGCGGAAACGGCAGCGATCAGTTCCAGTAACACGGGGATTGGGTATCCTTGATGCGGGACCCGTGGTCATGGATCCCTGGCGGCGCGGGGGCTTTCCGATGAAGAAACCGGCGACCCGCACCAGTTCGTCCCGCGGCAAGCTGTCGTCGGGGTGGACCATTTCCAGACAAGCAATGACCGTGTCAAGGCTTTGGGTCATGGACATGATCCTTTGCAGGGGGATGCCCCCGGATCGCTCCGGAGGCACCGATATCACGGGATCGCTCAGTGGGCCTGTGCGGCACCGGCGCCTTTGGGCACGCGGATCGATTCCACCAGCTCCACCACGTCGCGCGGCGGGGCCTTGGTGATCATCGACACCACATAGGCGGTGGCAAAGTTCAGCAGCGCGCCAACCGGACCGAACGCTGCCGGGGAAATTCCCAGGAAATGCGCGGCGGGCGTGTTGGGCAGCACGTTGGTGCCGGGGATGAAGAACCAACCGAGGTACAGGAAGATGTAGACGGCGGTCGAAACCAGACCGACGATCATCCCCGCAATCGCCCCTTCCTTGCCGATGCGCTTCGAGAAGATGCCCATCATCAGAACCGGGAAGATCGTCGCAGCCGCCAGACCAAAGGCCAGCGCCACCACCTGCGCGGCAAAGCCGGGCGGGTTCAGACCCAGCCACGTCGCCAGCACGATGGCGAAGGCCATCGAGATGCGCGCGGCCAGCAGTTCGCCCTTTTCCGAGATGCTCGGGTTCAGGGCGCCCTTGATCAGGTCGTGGCTGATGGCCGAAGAGATGGCCAGCAGCAGGCCCGCCGCCGTCGAAAGCGCCGCTGCAAGGCCGCCAGCGGCAACCAGTGCAATGACCCAGCCGGGCAGTTTGGCGATTTCAGGGTTCGCAAGAACCATGATGTCGTTGTTGACAGTGGTCAGTTCGTTGCCCACCAGCCCACGTTCGGCCAGCGTCTTGTCGCCCAGCTTGGCTGCGCCCAGTGCGGTGGCAACGGCGGCTTCGGCTTCGGTCACCTTGGTCTGCAGGGCGGTCTTGTCGGCCTCGGTCGAATCGGCCAGCGCCTTCTTGGCAGCGGCCAGCGCCTTGTTGGCGTTGGTCACGGCAGCGGGTTCGTTGAAGTACTGGATCATGCCGTCACCGTTCAGGTCGGTGAACTTCAACAGGCCGGTCTTTTCCCAGTTACGGATCCAGATCAGGTCGGGGTTGCTGTCGATATCGGCAATCTTGATCGCGTCGCCATCCAGCGCGTTGCCGGTTTCGGCATTCGGCCAGAAGGTGGTGGTGATGTTCAGACGCGCCATCGAGCCCACGGCGGGTGCGACAGTGTACAAGAGCGCGATGAACACCAGCGCCCAACCAGCGGAGGAACGGGCATCCGACACCTTGGGCACGGTGAAGAAGCGGATGATGACGTGCGGCAGACCCGCGGTGCCGATCATCAGCGACATCGTGACGAGGAACATGTTGAACATGTTCGAGGTGTCAGCGGTATAGGCGGCAAAGCCCAGTTCCTTGACGACCGAATCGAGCTTGGCCAGGAACGACACATCGCCACCCGACGGGGCATAGCTACCGATCAGGCCCAGTTGCGGCAGGATGTTGCCGGTCAGGTTCAGCGAGATGAACAGCGCCGGGATCGTGTAGGCGATGATCAGCACCACGTATTGCGCCACCTGCGTGTAGGTGATGCCCTTCATGCCGCCGAACACGGCGTAGGCGAACACCACGGCGGACCCGATGTAGAGACCGGTCGAGGTGGACACTTCGAGGAAGCGGGCAAAGGTCACGCCCACGCCGACCATCTGGCCGATCACATAGGTGATCGAGATCACCAGCAGACAGACCACCGCGACCATGCGGGCCGAGGTCGAATAGAACCGGTCGCCGACGAATTCCGGCACCGTGAACTTGCCGAACTTGCGCAGGTAAGGCGCCAGCAGCAGCGCCAGCAACACATACCCGCCGGTCCAGCCCATCAGGAAGACCGAGTTGTTGTAGCCGCCAAAGGCGATCAGGCCGGCCATCGAGATGAAAGACGCCGCCGACATCCAGTCAGCCGCAGTGGCCATGCCGTTGACGACCGGGCCGACGCCCTGGCCTGCGGCATAGAATTCAGCCGTCGATGAGGCGCGGGCCCAGAACGCGATACCGAAGTACAGCGCAAAGGACGCCCCGATGACGATGAGATTGAGCGTAAACTGATCCATGATCCCTGTTTTTCCTTTGATTATTCTTCGACGCCGAATTCTTTGTCGAGTTTGTTCATCCGCCGCGCATACGCGAAGATCAGAATGAGAAAGACGTAGATCGACCCGTTCTGGGCGAACCAGAACCCAAGGTCAGCGCCGCCCACCGAAATACCCTTCAGCGCCGGGCGCAGCAGGATGCCCAAGCCGAACGAACAGACAAACCAGATCACCAGCGAGATCAGGATGATGCGGACGTTGGCTGCCCAGTAGGCGTTGGATTGTTTGGTTTCCGCCATGTGTTTCACTCCCTTTGTTGTACCTGTCCGCACCCCGGCTTGCGGGGGGTCGGACTCCCCCGTCAGGCCGTCGCCTTGTGCACGATGGCCGCCAGCGCTGTCCTGACCGCCGCGATGTCATCCATCGCGTCGATCCGGGTCAGCAACCCGCGCCCCTCGTAATAAGCGATCAGCGGTGCCGTCTGGGCGTGATAGGCCATCAGCCTGTCGCGCACCGTTTCGGCCTTGTCGTCGGCGCGGCGTTTCATCGCCGTGCCGCCGCATTTGTCGCAGACGCCCGCATGGGACGGCTGCTTGAAATTGTCATGATACCCTTCGCCGCACGCCGCACAGGTATAACGGCCCGCGATGCGGCCCACCATGGCGTCATCGTCCACCTCAAGGCTGATGGCGGCGGTCACGCTGCGGCCCATACGCGCGAGGATATCACCCAGACTTTCGGCCTGCACATCGGTGCGCGGATAGCCGTCAAGGATGACGCCTTTCGCGGTGTCAGGCTGTGCCATCCGTTCCGCCAGAATGGCGGTGACGATATCGTCACTGACCAGCCCGCCCGCCTCCATCACCGCTTTTGCAGCGCGCCCCGCGTCTGACCCGGCGGCCACGGCGGCGCGCAGCATGTCGCCGGTGGACAACTGGATCAGGCCGAAATCCTCTTCCAGCATACGCGCCTGCGTGCCCTTGCCGGCCCCCGGAGGGCCCAGCAGGATCAGCACCGGCGCTGTGGTCGTGGCGGTCATCGCGTCACGCCTTGTTCATGCGGTGGGTGATCAGATCTTCGACCACCGACGGATCGGCCAATGTCGAGATGTCGCCCAACGCACCATAGTCGTTTTCCGCGATCTTGCGCAGGATGCGGCGCATGATCTTGCCCGACCGGGTTTTCGGCAGGCCCGGCGCCCATTGGATCAGGTCCGGGCTGGCGATCGGGCCGATTTCCTTGCGGACCCAGGTCACCAACTCCTTGCGCAATTCTTCGCTGGGCGCGATGCCGTTCATCAGGGTGACATAGGCATAGATGCCCTGTCCCTTGATCGGATGGGGGTATCCGACCACGGCGGCCTCGGCGACATTGATATGCGCGACCAGCGCCGATTCCACCTCGGCGGTGCCCATGCGGTGGCCCGATACGTTGATCACGTCATCGACGCGCCCCGTGATCCAGAAATCGCCATCCGCATCGCGGCGGCAGCCGTCGCCAGAGAAATAATAGCCCTTGTAATCACCGAAATAGGTTTTCTCGAACCGCGCGTGATCGCCCCAGACCGTGCGCATCTGGCCCGGCCAGCTATCCGCGATGCACAGCACGCCTTCGCAGGCGGTGTCCGTGATCACAGTGCCCGCCGTCGGGTCCAGCACCACGGGTTTCACGCCAAAAAACGGCTTTTGCGCCGCGCCGGGTTTCAGCGTGTGGGCACCGGGCAGCGGGGTCAGCATATGGCCCCCGGTTTCCGTCTGCCAGAACGTGTCCACGATGGGGCAAAGGCCGCGGCCCACATTCTCGTTATACCAGTTCCACGCCTCGGGGTTGATCGGTTCCCCGACCGACCCCAGCAATTTCAGCGAGGACAGGTCGTATTTCGTCACAAAATCCGTGCCTTGCCCCATCAGCGCGCGGATCGCGGTCGGCGCGGTGTAGAACTGGTTCACTTTGTGCTTTTCACACACCGCCCAGAACCGGCCGGCATCCGGCCATGTCGGCACGCCTTCGAACATCAGCGTGGTCGCGCCGTTCGCCAGCGGGCCATAGATGATATAGCTGTGCCCGGTGACCCAGCCGACATCGGCAGTGCACCAAAACACATCGCCATCGTGATAATCAAAAGTGATCTGGTGCGTCATCGACGCATAGACCAGATACCCGCCCGAGGTATGCACAACGCCCTTGGGCTGGCCGGTGGACCCCGAGGTATAGAGGATGAACAGCGGGTCTTCGGCGCTCATCTCGGCGGGGGTGCAATAGGGCGCGGCGTCAGCGGCCAGCGCGTTGTAATCGTGGTCGCGGTCATAGACCCAGGTGGTCTGGTCGCCGGTGCGTTTCACCACCAGCACCTTGACCGTGTCCTTGCAATGCAACAGCGCCGCATCGGTGTTCGATTTCAGCGGCGTCTTGCGCCCGCCGCGCGGGGCGTGGTCGGCGGTGATCACCACCTTCGCATCACAGCCATTGATCCGCTGGCCCAGTGCATCGGGCGAAAATCCTGCGAACACGATGGAATGAATGGCCCCGATCCGCGCGCAGGCCAGCATGGCATAGGCCGCTTCGGGGATCATCGGCAGATAGATCACCACGCGGTCGCCCTTGCCCACACCCATGCCTTTCAGCACGTTCGCCATGCGCGAGGTATGTTCCAAGAGTTGCAGATAGGTGATGTGCTGCGCCGGTTCGCTGGGATCATCGGGTTCAAAGATGATCGCGGTCTGGTTCGCGCGTGTGCCCAGATGGCGGTCGATGCAATTGGCCGACACGTTCAGCGTGCCGTCTTCGTACCATTTGATGTCCACGGCGCCGGGGGCGAAAGAGGTGTTCTTGACGCGGGTATAGGGGCGGATCCAGTCGATGCGCTGGCCATGCGCGCGCCAGAATTGATCCGGGTCGGCAATGGATGCCGCGTACATGTCGCTGTAGCGCGCAGCGTCAACATGGGCAGATGCGGCAAATTCCGCCGATGGCGGGTAGGTCTTGTCTGACATGGTTCCTCCTCGAAGCGGGTCACCCGCTGATCTTACCGGTTCGGCGGTTTCCCGCCTGCGCGCTCCGTCCCTGCGTCACTGCTAACGCAAGTCAAAGCCCGTGTAACTATCTTCTTTCGCGTGATTTTCCTGTAAACAATTTTCCGACTTACTTGTGAAATCTGTAAATTCACAGAAAATTTACTATTTTACCCGCAGGTTGCGCCGTGCTGGGTCGTGCCACGCGGCCCCGTTGTTGAAAATCGCCGAAAAAAAAGCCCGGTTCGGATGTGACGTTGGGTCCGGGCCCGGAGCGGGCCGGGGCGGGATCGGGTCCGAAACCGCGCCGAACCGGCAGGAACATGTCTTGTGCGACCGAATCGTTCCAAAACGACGGCATGAACGAAAGAATTTGTCGCGCGCCTCTGGGGCGCTTGCCCGAATGATGCAGGCCCGAGACCTCTTGCCGCGAAAAGCAAAGAAAAAGGGGCACCCGCAGGCGCCCCTCTGACAGCAAAACCCTGGCAATTACTGCTTGGTGATGGTTTTCCAGATGCCGCCCTCGACGCGCGAAATCACCACGTCGTTGACGCCCTGATGGAACTCGGGGGTGTATTTCACCACCGTGCCGGTCAGCGCACTGTCATAGCTCAGGTTCTCCATCGCCGTGCGGAAGCTGTCGGTGGTGAGGTCGGGACCTGCGGCCTCTAGTGCCTTCACCAGCGTTTCTGCGGCGTTGTAGCCCAGCATCGCAAAGCCCGACGCGGGCTGGCTGAACCGTGCGGCATAGGCATCAGCGAACGCCTTCACCTCGGGCACGTCCATCCGGCCCACCATGTCTTGCCACCCGGCCGCGGCATACAGCCCTTCGGTCACGCCCCCCGGCACGCCGGCGACAACTTCCAGGAACCCGGCCGACGAGGCCAGGAATTTGACATTGGTCCAGCCCAGTTGCTTGGCGGTGCCCACTACGGTTATGCCCGCGCGCACACCCAGCGCCATCGTCACCACGTCACAGCCCGCAGCCTGCAATTTCTGCACCGCGCCGACGAAATCCTGCTCGTCGGGCTTGTGGGTGGTTTCCGTCACGAACTCCATCCCGGCAGCAGCCGCGTTTTCCTTGGTGGACAGGGCGATTTCCTTGCCGAAATCCGTCGGCAGATACATCGTGCAGGCTTTTTTCGCGCCGTATGTCGCGCCCAGATAGGCCAGTCCGGCCTTGATCTGGTCATAATAGCTGCTGAAGCCGGTGAACTTGTTGTCCACGGGCTCTTGCAGCATCTCGCGCGCGGCGGTCAGCGGGTTGATGTTGAATACGCCTTTCGGGTCCATCAACTGGAACCCGGCCAGGTTATGCGGCGTGCCCAGCGACAACAGCATCGCAAACGCCTGATCGCGGTTGATCAGCTTGTTATAACCCTGCGTGGCTTTCGGAAGCTGGTAGCCGTGATCCTCGACGACGAACTTGATCTTGCGGCCATGGATGCCGCCCGCCGCGTTCACCTCGTCGAATTTCAGGTTTGCGCCGTTTACCGCCGGAACGCCGACAGCGGCAAAGATGCCGGACAGGTCATTGACCGATCCGATCACCACCTCGTCCTTGGTCACGCCCTGCTGCGCCAGCGCCGCGCCGCCCATGGTCAGCGTCGCTGCCGCGATGGCCAATGCCTTGAATGTGGTCTTCATCGTTTCTCCTCCCAGAGATTGGCCCCCCTCCACAGGGGCTTATGGTTGATACATAACATCAATCAACGCCTTGTGCCGTCGTTCGACGGTGGCGCGTTTCAGCTTCATCGTCGCGGTCAACTCCTCGTCTTCAGGCGTCAACAGCACGTCGATCAGGCGGAAATCCTTGATCTGTTCCACGCGGGCAAACTCGCGGTTGACCTGTTCCACCTCGGACCGGATCAGGTCGATCACCTGCGGCGCGCGGCACAGCGACGCGAAATCCGAAAACGGCACCTTGGCGTCTTGGGCGAATTTTTCGACGTTTTCCTGGTCGATCATGATCAGGCAGGTCAGGTATTTGCGTTTGTCGCCGATCACCACGGCATCTGCGATGTAATGGCTGAATTTCAACCGGCTTTCCAATTCGGCGGGCGTGATGTTCTTGCCGCCCGCCGTGATGATGATGTCCTTGATCCGCCCCGTGATGGTCAGAAACCCATCGTTGTCGATCCTCCCCACATCGCCGGTGCGCAACCAGCCGTCGGCGGTGAACGTTTCGGCGGTCTTGTCGGGCAGGTTCCAATAGCCCTTGAAATTGGCAAGGCTCTGGGTCTGGATTTCGCCATCCGGTGCGATGCGCAGGGCGACCCCCGGCATCACCGGCCCGACCGTGCCCGTCCGGTTGGTCACACCCCGGTTGAAGGTGCAGGTGGCGGTGTTTTCGGTCATGCCATAGCCTTCATAGATCGGCACGCCGATGGCCCGATACCAACGCAGCAAGGCGGGGCTAATCGGGGCCGCGCCGGAAACGCCTTGGACCAGCCGGTCCATCCCCAGCATCTGACGCAGGTTGCGGAACACGAACGCTTCGGCCAGCGCCACGCCCAGTTTGGCCAGTGGCCCCAAGGATTTCCCTGCCGCCTCGGCATCCGCGCGCGCCAGCCCCGCCTGCATCGCAAGGCCAAATACCAGACGGCCCAGCGGCGTCGCCTCTTGTGTCAGGATCAGCACGCGGGAATAGATCTTTTCCCAGACGCGGGGCACGGCGGAAAACGATTGCGGGCTGATCTCGCGCAGGTTTTCGAACACGGTTTCCGGGCTTTCGGCGAAATTTACGATGGATCGCACCGCCAGCGGGAAATAGCTGGAATTGTTGCGTTCAAAGATATGACACAGCGGCAGGAAGCAGAGCTGTTCCGCGCCGGGATCAATCGCCAATTCGCGCAGACCGGCCTGCATCGCCGCCAGCACGTTTTCATGGGTCAGCATCGCGCCCTTGGGCGCGCCCGTCGTGCCCGAGGTGTAAATCAGCAGCGCGGTATCCCCCGCCGCCGCCTTGTCGATTTCGGCGTCAAATATCGCCGCATCCTCGGCCTGACCCAGTTTATACAGGTCGGGCAGGAACAGGAACCGCTCGCCTTGCAGGTTGTGCAGCCCCTCATCTTCAAGGATGATCACCTTTTCCACCGTCGGCGCGCCGTCGGGAATTTCCAGAAACTTGTCCAGTTGTTCCTCGTTTTCGACGATCAGGAACCGGCAGGCGCTGTCGCGCAGGATATAGGCCACCTGCGCAGCCGCATCGGTGGTGTAGATGCCGGATGCAATGCCGCCGACACACTGGATGCCCATGTCGAAATACAGCCATTCCTTCCGGTCTTCCGACAGGATTTGCACCACGTCGCCGCGCCGCAGGCCCAGCCGTTTCAGGCCCAGCCCGATCCAGCGCGCATGATCCCAGTAATCGCCCCAGGTGAACGCCTGCCAGATGCCCAGCGTCTTTTCGCGGTGCGCGATGCGGGCGGGGTCTTGGCGGCAGCGGTGGCGAAACAGCGCAGGGATGGTGTCGCAGCCATCGATCAGCAAAGGCCGCGCGCCGGGTGTGGCGTTGATCGCGACGCCCTTGACGGTGTACATCGGCGGGATCTGTGCGTGACGGGTCATTGCTATCTCCCCATTCTTCAGCGCCAAGTTTTCTTGCGTTTCCAACGCCGTTCGCCGCGCGCGCCCTCGTTGGAATGGCCAAGATAGAAGCTCTTGATATCGTCGGAGGCCGCGAGTTTATCCGCCGTGCCCGACATCACGATCCGGCCCAGTTCCATGACATAGCCATCATCGGCCAGATCCAGCGCCACGGCGGCGTTCTGTTCGACGACCATCATGGTGACACCTTCGTCGCGGTTCAGCCGTTTCAGGATGGCAAAGATTTCCTGCGTCAGGATCGGCGACAGGCCCAGCGAAGGCTCGTCCAGCAGCATGATCTTGGGCCGCAGCATCAGGCCCCGCCCGATGGCCAGCATCTGTTGCTGGCCCCCCGACAGGGTGCCCGCCTCTTGTGCGCGGCGTTCGGCGAGGATCGGGAAATAGGAAAACACCAGATCGCGGTCGCGCGCGATTTCCGCCGCATCCGTGCGGGTATAGGCCCCCAACGACAGGTTTTCCGCCACGGTCAGCAGCGGGAACACCTCGCGCCCCTCGGGGACATGCACGATGCCCGCGCGCACCACCTTGTGCGGCTCCAGCCCCTGAATGGGCTGGCCGTCGAACAGAATCTCGCCCTTTTCCGGGTCCATGATGCCGGAAATGGTTTTCAACAGCGTCGTCTTGCCCGCGCCATTCGCGCCCAAGACGGTGACAACACGGCCCTTGTGCACCTCCAGGCTGACACCGCGAATGGCCATGATCGGCCCGTAAAAGGTTTCCAGGTTGTTGATCTGAAGAAGCGGTTTCTCGGTCATACCCGTTCCCCCGCCGCATTGGCCGTCTTGGAAATGGCACCCGTGCCCAGATAGGCCTCGATCACCTTGGGGTGCGATTGCACCTCGGCGGGGGTTCCCAGCGCCAGTTGCGCGCCGTCTGCCAGTGCCATCACCCGGTCGCTGACCTTGCCGACCAGCCCCATATCATGTTCCACCATCAACACCGTGATGCCCATCTGGCGGCGGATATCGTCCAGCCACCAGCGCATGTTCTGCGTTTCCTCGACCGACAGGCCGGACGCGGGTTCATCGACCAGCAACAGGCGCGGTTGCGACGCCAGCGCGCGGCCCAGTTCGACCACCTTGCGCACCCCATAGGGCAGGCCCGCGATCAGCTTGTCGCGGTAGGGTTGCAGGTCAAGGAAATCAATCACTTCCTCAACCGCCACGCGATGCGCGCGTTCCTCGCTGCGCACGGATGGCAGGTGCAACAGTTGCGGGATCAGGCTGGCCTGCCGGTGCCGGTGCCGCCCCACCAGCAGGTTTTGCAGCACGGTTGCCTGATGGAACAATTCGATATTCTGGAACGTCCGCGCGATGCCCAAGGATGGCACCTCATGCGAGGCCAGTTTCAGCAGATCCTTGCCGTCGAACCGGATCGTGCCCGACACCGGCGTGTAGAACCGCGAGATAAGGTTGAACACGGTGGATTTGCCCGCGCCATTCGGGCCGACAAGGGCGAAAACCTCGCCTTCCTCGACCTTCAGGGTCAGGTTGTTGACAGCCGTCAACCCGCCGAATTTCAGCGTGACGCCCTGTAATTCCAACAGGCTCATCTGAGGCGCTCCGTTTTCAGATAGCTTTTCTGCCGCTTGAACATGTCCTTTCGCGCGAAGGGGAACAATTCCAGAAACACCTTGATCTTGAGCCAGCGACCATAAAGCCCCATCGGTTCGAACAGCAAAAACAGGATCAGGATGCCGCCGAACACCGCCGCTTCCAGCCCCGGAATGGCGACGCCGCCGCCGATGGTGTCGGACACGATGGACAACAGTTGCGGCAGAAAGGCGATGACGACCGCGCCCAGAAACGCGCCGTGGATGAAGCCAAGGCCCCCCACAACGATCATCATCAACAACTGGATCGACAAGAGGAAATTGAACGTCTCGTTGTTGAAGGCGCCCGCGAACATGCCCATGAACGCCCCGCCCACGCCGGTGATGGCACAGGACAGGCCAAAGGCGATGGTTTTCGTGCGCGCCACATCGACACCCATCGCCTGCGCCGAAATTTCGCTGTCGCGCACGGCGGCGAATGCCCGGCCCATCGGCGCGCGCAACAGGTTGCGGTAAAACAGCGTGACGATGATCGTCACCACCAACACGACATAATACCATTCCACCGGATTGCTCCAGCGGTTCAGCGCCTGCCCGAAAATGACGATATCCGGCGCGATCTTGCCATTCACGCCGCCGGTCCACGGCCCCAGCAGCACGATGATGTCATCGGCCAGAATCGCCAGCGCCAGCGTGGCAATCGCCAGATAGACCCCGTGCAGTTTCAGCGCGGGAATGGCGATCAGCGCGCCCACCACCCCGGTGATGATCCCCGCCAAGGGCAGTGCCAGCAGGAACGGCACCCCCGCCTCGATCATCAGCACGGTCGCATAGCACCCCAGCGCCATGAAGGCGGAATGGCCAAGGCTGGCCTGCCCGGTCTGCCCGGTCAACAGCATCAGGCCCAGCCCGGCAATCGCCCAGATCAGGACGTTGGTCGCCTCGCCCAGATAGAAATCGTCGATGACAAAGGGCAAGGCAAAGGCAGCGGCCACCAGCAGGCCGTAACTGACCGCCTTGCGCGCGTCGATGAACAGGTTGATGTCCTGATCATAGCTGGTCTTGAAATGAAACCGCATGGCGTCAGACCTTTTTGGCGCGGACCTGCGCGAACAGGCCGTGCGGACGGAACAACAGCACCGCGATCAGCAGCGCATAGGGCGCGATCTGGCTATAGCCGGGGGGCAGGTAACGCGCGGCGAAGGGTTCGATCAGGCCGACGATCAGACCGCCCATCAGCGCACCGGGCAAGGAGCCGAACCCGCCGATCACCGCCGCCGCAAAGGCCTTGATCCCGATAAAGCCCGCCGTGGGGTCGATGGACCCTTTCGACGCATAAAGGATACCCGCGACAGCCGCGACGATGCCCGCAAGCGCCCAGACCATGCCCTGCACCCGTTTCACCGGGATGCCCATGTAATAGGCCGCCATCTGGTTCTGGCTGGCCGCCTGCATGGCAAGACCGATCTTGGTGCGCTGGAAAAACTGCCACAGCGCGACGGTCATCAAGAGCGTCACGATGATCACCGCCACATCGGCCAGCCCCAGCACCAGTGACCCCAGCCGCACATCGCCCAAGGCCAGCGGCGATTGCAGCGATTGCGGTTCATGCCCCCAGATCACGCCGACGACAAAGCGGATGATAAAGCCGATGGCGATGGTCAGGATGATCACCGCGACCTGGGATTGCCCGAACACCGCGCGCAGCACGATCAGATCCAGCAGATACCCCAGCACTCCCATGATCAGGAACACGAAGGGCAACGCGACCCAGAACGGGATGCCCATGTATTCGGGGTTCACCAATCCCAGCGTGACGAACGCGCCCAGCATCATGAAATCGCCCTGCGCGAAATTCACGGCCTCGGTCGCCTTATAGATCAGCACGAACCCCAGCGCGATCAGGCCGTACACACAGCCATTCGCCAGACCGCTGATCAGAAGTTGCAAAACCCCCAACGCATTCCTCCCCTTTTGTCCGACCCGCAAAGGTCGCGCCGGGTTGTCCCGGTCGTTGTGGCGCGCATCCCTCCAGATGTTGCGCCGCGCACCGGGGCTCCCGTCCCGGTGTTGGCAGACTGCGGGCACAGGCCTCGTCCGTCAACAGTAGAGAATCGAGGTGACGTTCGGGAAGGTTCGGGATGTGGGCGGTTTGACGGGGATCAGCCGGTCCTCTGCGATCAGCGCGCGCTGGCGACGTCGTTCTGCACCAACGCCCGGAACCGCACCAACGTGGCGGCGTCGTCCGCGTCCAGCGCGGCGGTGCGCGATGCAAACAGCGTTGCCTGCGACGGCAGCACCAGACCGTCCGCCAGCACCTTCAGGTGGTTGGCGCGCAGCGTGTCGCCCGAGGATGTGATGTCGGCAATCGCTTCGGCGGTTTCATTCTTGACTGTGCCTTCGGTCGCGCCCTGGCTGTCGATCAGTTGATAATCCGCCACGCCATGCCCGCGCAGGAAATCCCGCACCAGCCGGTGATATTTGGTGGCAATGCGCAGCCGGAACCCGTGCCGCGCCCGGAACGCGGCGGCGACCGCGTCCAGATCGTCCAGCGTATCGACATCGGTCCAGAACGAAGGCACTGCGATGACCAGATCGGCATGGCCAAAACCCATTTCCGCCAGCGGTGTCACCACGCTGGCCCAGTCGGGCAGCTTTTCGCGCACCAGATCGGTGCCGGTCACGCCCAGATGGATGCGCCCCGCCGCCAGATCGCGCGGAATCTCGCCTGCGGACAGCAATACCAGCTCCATCCCGGCAAGGCCCGCGATGGCCCCGGCATATTCGCGGTCCGACCCGGTGCGCGACAGCGTCAACCCGCGCGCGGCGAACCAGTCAAAGGTCTGTTCCATCAGACGGCCCTTGGAGGGCACGCCCAGCTTGAGCGTCATCGCGCGGCCTCCAGCATCAAAACCAGTTCGGGCCGAATCACGCCGCCGACAGCGGGGATCGCCGCGCCCGCGCCCAGCACGCGGGTCAGCGCGTCATAGCGGCCACCGCTGGCGACAGGCGGCAAGGCGGGCTGGTCGGGCGCGATCAGGCTGAACACGAAGCCGTCATAGTATTCCATCGACCCACGCCCATGGGTGGCGTCGAAATGCAGGGTGGCCGGGTCGATGCCACGCGCAGCCAGGGCAGCCATGCGCAAGCGCATGGCCTCTGTTGCCCGCCGGATGGCGGGCAGGTCGCGGGACAACAGCTCAAGCGTCGCCAATGCTTGCGGCATTGGTCCGGCAATGGCCAGCAGATCGGTCAGCCGGTCGATATCCGCCGCCGCCAAGGGCGGCGCTGCCGCATCGGCGCGCAGGCTGTCGATGCGGGCCGCGACATCGTCGCGCCCGCGCAGCCCGATCTCGGGCGCGCAGCCCAAGGGCTGCGCGTTGGCCAGCAGGGCCGCCCGCGTTGCGGGCGGCGGAGTGCGACCGGCGTAGCGGTCCAACAGCGCGCGAAAGCGCGCGGGCCGCCAGATGTGCCGCCGCAGCGCCGCCTTGCGCGCAGGCGTGGTGTCCAGCCCCGCCACAGCCGCGATCAGCAGCCCCATGTCACCCGTCACGGCGCGGAGCCCCAGATGCACCAGCGGCGCGGCGATCAGGGTGAACACCTCGGCATCTGCCGCCGCCGCATCGGAGCGGTCGAACACCTCATAGCCCACCTGCATGTATTCCGACGCGCGCCCCGTGTCGGTTTCCTGCCGCCGGAACACCTCGCCCGCATAGGTATAGCGCGCCGGGTCCGCGCCATGCGCCATGTGCATCTGCACCACCGGCACGGTGAAATCCGGACGCAGCATTTGTTCGCCGCGCAGCGGGTCTTGGGTCACATAGGCGCGCGCGCGGATATCCTCGCCATACAGGTCCAGCAGCACCTCGGCGGGTTGCAGGATCGGGGTTTCCACCGGCACCGCGCCGTGGGACGCGAAATGCGCCTGAAACGCGGCGGCGCGGGTGCGGATGGCGCGGTCCATCTCAGCCCTGATCGGCCAGCAGCGCCGTCAGACGCGCCACCAGATCGCCACGCGCCACCTCGAATTGCGCGGGGCGGTCTTTCCATTCTTCCAGCGTGGCATTGGCGGCGATCTGCGCGCCCAGCATCAGATCCTTGACCTGCACCACGTCGCGGGCGCGTTCATCCGAGCCTTGGATGATGGCAAAGGGCGCGCCGCGTTTGTCGGCATATTTCATCTGGTTGCCGAAGTTCTTGGGGTTGCCCAGATAGACCTCGGCCCGGATGCCCGCGCGGCGCAATTCACCGACGATGGACTGGTAATCCGCCATCCGGTCGCGGTCCATGACGGTCACGACGACAGGGCCACGCTCAGAGCTGGCCACGCGGCCCTTTTCGCGCAGCGCGGCCAGCAGGCGGTCCACGCCGATACTGACACCCGTTGCAGGCACCTCTTGGCCGGTAAAGCGTTTCACCAGATCGTCATAACGCCCGCCCCCCGCGACCGAGCCGAATTGCCGCTTGCGGCCCTTTTCGTCAAGGATTTCAAAGGTCAGTTCCGCCTCGAACACCGGGCCGGTGTAATAGCCAAGGCCACGCACGACGGAAGGGTCAATTTTTATCCGATCTGCGTGATACCCTTGTGCCGCGAGCAAGTCTTTGATTATCCGCAGTTCCTCGACTCCTTCCCGCCCAGTTTCTGATTCACGCACGAGGTCGGCCAGGAAAGCTAACGCTTCCGCGTTCCACAGAATGGCGCTTTCAATTGTTTTGCCGAACGTTGTTGTGAAGCCACCGTCAGCCGCGTTTGATACAGCTTCCGTTGGCAAGCCTGCTTCCTTCGCGCCCTCAGCATGATGGGTCAATCGCTCATTGATCAGAAATTCCGCAACAACGAAACGCATGATCTTTTCGATCTGCCATGACGAAAGTCCCGCACCCCGCGTGAAGTCCCCGCTATCGTCTTTTCGGCCTCCGCCTAAGAGTGCCTCCACTCCATCGGAGCCCAATCGGTCAATCTTGTCGATTGCACGCAGAACGATACCACGTTCCAACTCGAACTTTGACGGATCGTTGTGATCCAGCAACCCCGCAACCTCCAGCACGCCGTTCAGCACCTTGCGGTTGTTCACCTTCACGATGTAGTCGCCGCGCGGGATGCCGACCTCTTCCAGCGCGTCGGCCAGCATGGCGCAAATCTCGGCATCGGCGGCGACCGAGGCTGCGCCAACGGTGTCGGCATCGCATTGATAGAACTGGCGAAACCGCCCCGGCCCCGGCTTTTCGTTGCGCCAGACCGGGCCCATCGCATAGCGGCGATAGGGGGTGGGCAGGTCATTGCGGTGCTGGGCATAGACGCGGGCCAGGGGCGCAGTCAGGTCATAGCGCAGCGCGAGCCAGTCGCCCGGTTTCGCGTCCTCGCCCATTTCCTGCCAGGCGAACACGCCCGCGTTGGGGCGGTCCACATCGGGCAGGAATTTGCCAAGCGCCTCAACGGTTTCGACGGCGGCGCTTTCCAGCGCATCGAACCCATAGCGATGGTAAACCCCGGCAATCTTTGCCAGCATGGCGGCGCGGTCTGTCACTTCGGCCCCGAAATAATCGCGGAACCCCTTGGGGGTTTCGGCGCGCGGGCGGGCGGATTTCGGGTCTTTCGCCATGATGCGGGCCTTTATGCTGACAACGGGCCTCGTCTAGCCCAACGCAGGGCAGGGGGCAAGGTAACGGGTCACGGCTGCAACGCGGCCAACCGCGCGCGGGCCTCGGCGCAATCCGCGTCCATCTGCGCGATCAAGGCGGGCAGGCTGTCGAATTTCAATTCGGGCCGCAGCCAATCCACCAACCCCACCGAGATTGGCGTGCCATAGAGATCGCCCCGGAAATCAAACACATAGCTTTCCAGATTGGGCCGGTTTTCCCCGAACATCGGCCGCACACCCAGGGACGCGGCACCATGATAGCGCCCCGCATGGGGGCCTTCCAGAACGTCAACCAGCACGGCATAGACGCCAAAGCGCGGCAGGTGCAGGCCGTCCATCGACTGGTTCGCGGTCGGATAGCCCAATTCGCGGCCGCGCTTTTCGCCGTGGATCACCGGGCCTTCGATACGGTGCCAATGGCCCAGCATGGCGGCCGCGTCGCGCGGGCGACCATCCGACAGCGCGGCGCGGATGGCGGTGGACGACACCTCGCCCGCAGCACCCGCCAAAAGAGGGGCGACGGTGACGCCGAACCCCATCTCAGCGCCAAAGCCGCGCAGGTCATCGACCCCTCCGGCGCGCGCTTTGCCAAAGCGGAAATCCGCGCCCACCACGACATGGCGCAGCCCCAGACCCTGCGCCAGCACCTGTTCGGCAAAGGCGCGCGGCGACAGGGACGCCAGCGCGGCGTTGAAGTTCAACTCGTAAAGCCTTTCAACGCCCAACTTTTCCAGCCGGTGCGCGCGGGCCGCTGCGCTCATCAGGCGAAACGGCGGCGCGTCGGGCTGAAACACCTGACGGGGGTGCGGCTCGAACGTCACCACGCCCAGGGGCGCGCCGACCCGCTGGCCCTCCGTGCGGGCGATGTCGATCACCGAGGCATGGCCCAGATGCACACCGTCAAAGTTGCCGATGGCAACCGAGGCCCCGCGATCCGCAGGTGCGACAAAGCTGTGGTCCCGAATGATCCGCATGGCGCGGCAGTTAACGGCAGTTGCGCCAAGGTGCAAGCACAGCGGTCACGCCGCCAGCATCGCGCGTGCCGCCGTGGTGCCCGATATAAGCGCGCCGTGGGCGGTGCCGAAATAGTCGGGCGCGGTTGCCTCGCCCGCGAACCACAGCGCGCCGTCCCAATCGCGGCCCGCCAGCGCGCGGCGCATCCTGGGGGTGCTGCCGGTGGCGTTGAAGCTGTAGCTGCCGCGCGCAAAGGGATCGGCGCGCCACCGCGTGATCTGTGCGGCGATTGGCGCGGGAAAGCTGTTGCCGAACATGGCGCGCAGCGCGTCATGGGCGGCGGCCTGCGTGGCGCGGTCGTCCAGCGCCTCGATGGCATCGGCCTGATCGGCGGCGTTGAAGCCCAAGAGCACGGGTTGTTTCGCCGTGCGCGCCAGCGATACCCATTCCGCCCAGACCCCCGGCTGCGGTCCCAGCCATTCGATCCAGTCCACGTCATCGGGCCAGACCACGCGGTCAAACCGCAGCCAGCATTTGTTCAACAGCCCCATGCCCAGCGTCGCAATCGCCGCCTGCCGGTCGCGCGCCAGCGGTCGGGTGAACAGCGCGGGTTCCGCCTGCAACACGCCCAAAGGCAGGGTGCAAAGGATATGCTGTGCGGTCATGTGGGAGCCGTTCACCCGCACCTCGCCGGGTGCAATCGCGGTGACCTGCGCGCCCAGCCGGATATCGAGGCCTTGGGCAAGTCGCGCGGTCAACTGGTCGAACCCGTCGGGAAACAGCACATCCGGGCCGTCGAACACCTCTGCCGCGTCGCCATACCACGCCGACAGCGCCTGCGCCGCGCCGCCATATTCCTGTTCCAGCGTGCTGTTGATCACATGGTCCACCAGCCGCCGGTCCGCCGGACCCATCGCTTGCCAATCGGGCAACGCCTGCACCGCCGCGCGCACCGAGATATCGGTTTCACGCTGGTTCGCCGCCTTGATTGCCCGCGCGATCAGGCGTTCCGCGCGGGTCAGGTCGGGGTCCACCGCGCGCCCATCCGCATCCAGCAGCATTGCGGCGTCATAGCTGGTTTCCAGCCGCCGCGCTCCCGCCGCATCTGCCAGATTGGTCAGCGGATTGCCCGTCGTGCCATGGATCCAGCTTGCGCCCAGATCGACCGGCAGACCAGACCACAGCCGCGCGGTGTGGATGCGCCCGCCGATGCGGTCCCGCGCCTCCAGAACCGTGACGCGCGCACCTGCCGCCTGCAAATGTTGCGCCGCCGCCAACCCTGCCAGCCCCGCGCCGATCACGATCACCGACATATCCGCCGCCCTTGCACGGTGTGGGGCCAGCGCGGCGGCGAGCGAGGACAACAGCAAACGCCGGCTCATCCGCATGGCGGGGTCCGGGCGCAATCGCCGCGCGCGGTTTCGATCAGGTCCACCAGATCAGGGTCATACAAGGCCATCTCCTCTGCCGTCATCCGGCACAGATGCGCCGCGTGATCCGCCAGATGCGCCTGCATCGGCGCGCGCCAGTCCGGGCTGACCGCCAGCGTCTGTTCCGCCGTATACAGCAGGTATTCCACATAAGCCGCATGCGCCGCCTCTGCCGCTGCATCGGCCAGGGCACAGATATCGGCTGTCGCCAGATCGGGCCGCTGCACGGTCAGGTTTAGGAACTCGCGATAAATCTCGCGCGCGGTCTGGTCACGCTGGATGCGGTCGGCGCCCGCGATCTGCAACGGCACAAGGATCAGCGCCGATACCGCCGCCACCCCCGTCACCACGGCGGCGAGGGTCTGCAACGTGCTGCCATGACGGTCGATCCAGCGCATGATCCGGCCTGTGTTCAGGGTCAGTCGAACTTGCGCGAGGGCGCGAGCACAGTCGCCTCGCCCACCAGCACTTTCTTGCCATTGACCAGACACCGGCAATCCAGTTGCACGCGACGCTTGGCGATGTCGATGCCGGTCACCTCGACCTCGGCGCGGACCATGTCGCCGGGGCGCACGGGGGCGAGGAATTTCAGCGTCTGGCCCATATAGACCGTGCCATGACCGGGCAGTTGTTCACCGATCACCGCCGAAATCAGCCCGGCGGTCAGCATGCCATGCGCGATGCGGCCCTCAAAGATGGTGTCGCGGGCATAGTCATCGTCCAGATGCACCGGGTTGTGGTCGGTGGACACCTCGGCGAACATCTCGATGTCGCGGTCAGTGACGACCTTTTGCAGATAGCGCATCATCCCGACCTCGATATCCTCGATGACGATGGTGCCACGCGGTAGATTGTCCAACATCCGACCCTCTTGATTCTGCTTGCCGACACGCCAGAGGTAACAATACCACGCGGGCGACGCACTTTCGGCAACTTTATTGCTTTGCAATCGCAGAAATGCAAGCTGGAAATCACCTAGGCCAATTGCCCCATCGCATAGGGCGGTGCCAGCATTTCCCTTTCCAAAAAGGCGCTTAGCGCGGCAGGGTCGGGTTGCTGCGCGGTTTTCGTCTCAAGGCGCGCCAGCCCGCCGGTGATGAACAGGCTGTCGAGGTCTTCGCCGACTGCGCCCCTGATGTCGGTGCCGATTCCATCGCCGATGGCCAGAATGCGCGCGCTGTCCGCGTTGCGGTCCAGCGCAGCCAGACGCCGCCGCGCCAGATCATAGATCGGCGGATGCGGTTTGCCGAAATACAGGCTTTCGCCCCCCATTTCGGTGTAGAGCCGCGCAACAGCACCCGCACACCATTCGCGGATCTCGCCACGGTCCACCACGATATCGGGGTTGGCGCACAACAGCTTGAGGCCCCGCGTCTTGGCCAGAAGCAAGTCCGGGCGCAACACGTCCGGCGCGGCCATCGGGTCGAACGGGCCGCAGCAGACGATGCCTTCGGCGTTTTTCAGATCAACACGCGTGATCTCGACCGGTTTTTCGACAATGGCGATGGGGTCAAAGAACCCCGCGTCACGGTCCCATTCGCCCATGAACCAGACCTTGCCCCCCACCGCGCCCTGCCGCATCGCCGCGCGCGCGGCATCACCCGACGTGGCGATGGTGTCCCAGGCATCGGGGGGCACCCCGAAGCGGTCGAGCTGTTTTTCCACGCCGCGACGTGGTTGCGGCGAGTTCGTGACCAGCACCACCGCGCCCCCGGTCGCGCGATAGGCCTGCAAGGCCGCCACGGCGGACGGGATCGCGCGGACCCCGTCATGCACACAGCCCCACAGATCGACGAACAGCGCGTCATAGTCAGACGCCACGTCAGAAAGGCGGTCGATGATCCGGGTCATGGCGGTGGTCCTTTGTGGAACGGTGGAGGGGGGCGCTGCCCCCCGCCCTGCGGGCCCCCCCGGGATAGTTTTGAACCAGAGAAGCAGGGGGCGGTCCCTTGGCTTCTCTGGTTTCCAAATATCCCCGCCGGAGGCAAACCCGAGGGGCCGCGCAGGCGGCACCGAGATTTAAAGCGCGGCGCAGCCGCTACGCTTGATCAGAGGGTCAGCGCGGGGATGATCTGCAACTTGCGGCTCATGATGCCGGGCAGCACGACGGTGTCGCCGGTGACAGTGGCGCCAAAGCTTTTCTCGGCGAAGGTTTTCACCAGATCGTTCGGAACCAGCAGCGTGGCCTCTTCGTTCAGGATATCGACCACGAACAGCAGCACCTGATCCGCGCCGTCTTCCTGGGCGACGTCGGGCATGGCGGCCATCAGGCTGGCCTTGCGGTCAAGGATCACCTTGGGTGCGGTGGTTTCCAGAACCGAGACGCGCAGGTTCTTGCCTGCGACGGTGTATTCCTTAGAATCCATCCGCAAGAGTTCGGCGTCCGAGAACGACGACACGTCGGATTTTGCGGCGAACATTTCGGCGGCGAAGGCGGGGATGTCGAGACCCAACTCGGCCGCCAGCGCTTCGGCCACGGCGCGGTCATGCGGCGTGGTGGTGGGCGAGCGGAATTCCAGCGTGTCCGACAGGATGCAGGTCAGCGCCGCACCTTTCAGCGCGCGGGGCAGGCGGGCGGCGTCATCGCCCATCAGGTCCAGCATCACGGTGGCGGTGCAGGCGAGGGGGCGGATGGTGATGTCGATCGGGCCCTTGGTTTCCAGCCCGCCGACCAGCTTGTGGTGGTCCACGATGCCGCGGATATCGGCCTTGTTGATCGAAGGCGGCAGTTCGGCGGGGTTGTTGGTGTCCACGATCACCACCTTCTGGCCTGCGTCAACGTCCGCGATGATCGCGGGCTTGGCCAGATCCCAGTGGCGCAGCAGGAAGGCCGCTTCGGTGTTCGGCTCGCCCAATAGGCGGGCCTCGGCGGGGGTGGCTTTGACCTCGGTCAGATACCAGGCCCAGATCAGGGGCGCGCCGGTGGAATCGGTGTCGGGCGATTTGTGGCCAAAAACGAGCGTGGTCATGAATGGGGTTCCTTGCAATACGGATGGTTTCGCGCGCCTTATAGGCGGGCGGGGCGGGATTGTCATCCGGGATTGCGCGCGAAATGCTGCAATGCGGCATTTCGCGGGCGCTTGCCCCGGACGCGTGCCGTGCAGTAGCGGTGGCGCATGGCTGTGGCGCGCGAAACCGATCTGTATCCGCCCGTGAAGGCGTGGCTGGAGGCGCTTGGCTATCAGGTCAAGGCCGAAATCGGCGCGGCGGATGTCGTGGCGGTTTGCGGCGATGACATGGTGGTGGTCGAATTGAAGCGGGCGTTTTCGCTGGCGCTTTTGTTGCAGGGCGTCGACCGGCAGCGTTTGACCGATCTGGTCTATCTGGGCCTGCCGGAACCCGCGCGTGGCACCGGCGGCAAGGCGTTCAGCGCCAATCTGGGCCTGTGCCGACGTTTGGGGCTGGGGGTGATCTGTGTGGGCACGCGGGGCGGGGTGCGGGTGGTGGCGGACCCCACGCCCTATCGCCCGCGTCCCGACGCGAAACGCCGCGCCGCGATGCTGGGCGAGTTTGCCCGCCGTGCAGGCGATCCCAATACCGGCGGCACGCGCGGGCGGATCGAGACGGCGTACCGGCAGGACGCGCGCGCCTGTGCCGCCTATCTGCTTGCGGGGCCTGCGCGCGGGCGTGACATCGTGGCGGCTACGGGGGTGACGCGCGCGACGCGGATCATGGCGGACAACCACTATGGCTGGTTCGCGCGCCTGCGCCCCGGCGTGTATGACCTGACCGACGCAGGACGGGCCGCGATGGCACCCGGTGCGCCGTCGGAGTCCCCCTGATTTTTAGCGACTGCGCAGTTGACAGGCGGCGCGCGATTGCCTACCTCGCCGTTAGCACTCGGGCAGCCCGAGTGACAACAGCCCTGCCGTCGCCCGACCGGGCCTGACGCGGGGCTGGCATTGAAACTTTGAGTCAAGGAGCCTCGAAGATGGCATTCAAACCCCTGCATGACCGCGTTCTGGTCCGTCGCATCGAAGGCGAAGAAAAGACCAAGGGCGGTCTGATCATCCCCGATAGCGCCAAGGAAAAGCCCGCCGAGGGCATCGTGGTTGCCGTTGGCGCAGGCGCGCGCGACGAAGACGGCAAGCGCGTCAAGATGGACGTCAAGGAAGGCGACCGCATCCTGTTCGGCAAATGGTCCGGCACCGAAGTGACGGTGGACGGCAAGGAAATGCTGATCATGAAGGAAAGCGACATCATGGGGATCATCGAGTAAGCGGCACCCGCCCTTTGCTCTGACCCCCAAGACGTTGTGTCTTAACATCAATTCAGGAGAATACCCATGTCAGCCAAGGACGTAAAGTTCGGCATCGACGCCCGCAGCCGCATGCTGCGCGGTGTCAACATCCTCGCAGACGCCGTCAAGGTCACGCTGGGCCCGAAAGGCCGCAACGTGGTCATCGACAAATCCTTTGGTGCGCCCCGCATCACCAAGGACGGTGTGACGGTCGCCAAGGAAATCGAACTGGAAGACAAGTTCGAAAACATGGGCGCGCAGATGGTCAAAGAAGTGGCCTCGCGCACCAATGACGAGGCCGGTGACGGCACCACCACCGCGACCGTGCTGGCGCAGGCCATCATCAAGGAAGGCATGAAGGCCGTTGCGGCCGGCATGAACCCGATGGACCTGAAGCGCGGCATCGACATGGCGACGCTGAAAGTCGTCGAAGCCATCAAGGCCGCGTCGCGCCCCGTGCACGATTCGGACGAAGTGGCGCAGGTCGGCACCATTTCCGCCAACGGCGAAGCCCAGATCGGCCGTTTCATCGCGGACGCGATGCAGAAGGTCGGCAATGAGGGTGTCATCACCGTCGAAGAAAACAAGGGCATGGACACCGAAGTGGATGTCGTCGAAGGCATGCAGTTCGACCGTGGCTATCTGTCGCCTTATTTCGTGACCAATGCCGACAAGATGATCGTGGACATGGAAGACGTCCTGATCCTGATCCACGAAAAGAAGCTGTCGTCGCTGCAGCCGATGGTGCCCCTGCTGGAAGCCGTGATCCAGTCGCAAAAGCCGCTGCTGATCATCGCCGAAGACGTCGAGGGCGAAGCCCTGGCCACGCTGGTCGTGAACAAGCTGCGCGGCGGTCTGAAGATTGCCGCCGTCAAGGCGCCGGGCTTTGGTGATCGCCGCAAGGCCATGCTGCAGGACATCGCCATCCTGACCGCCGGTCAGGTGATCAGCGAAGACCTGGGCATGAAGCTGGAAAATGTCACGATGGACATGCTCGGCCGCGCCAAGAAGATCTCGATCAACAAGGACAACACCACGCTGGTTGACGGCGCCGGTGACAAGGCCGAAATCGAAGCCCGCGTGGCTCAGATTCGCCAGCAGATCGAGGAAACCTCGTCGGATTACGACCGCGAAAAGCTGCAGGAACGTGTGGCCAAGCTGGCTGGCGGTGTTGCGGTCATCAAGGTTGGCGGCATGACCGAGATCGAAGTCAAGGAGCGCAAGGACCGCGTCGATGACGCGCTGAACGCGACCCGCGCTGCGGTGCAGGAAGGTGTTGTGGTCGGCGGCGGCGTCGCGCTGGTGCAGGCTGGCAAGGTGCTGATCGGCATGGAAGGCGCGAACGTCGACCAGACCAACGGCATCAACATCGTGCGCCGTGCGCTGGAAGCCCCGATGCGCCAGATCGCCGAGAACGCCGGTGTTGACGGTGCCGTTGTGGCCGGCAAGGTCCGCGAGTCGGAAGACAAGACCTTTGGCTTCAACGCGCAGACCGAAGAATATGGCGACATGTTCAAGTTCGGCGTGATCGACCCCGCCAAGGTCGTGCGCACCGCGCTGGAAGATGCGGCCTCGGTTGCGGGTCTGTTGATCACCACCGAAGCGATGGTTGCTGACCGTCCGAAGAAGGACGAAGGTCAGGCCGGCGGCGGCGGCATGGGCGGCATGGGCGGCATGGACATGATGTGATCCGCACCCCGGATCATGTTAGGGAAAGGGGCGCCTTGGGGCGCCCCTTTTTGTTGGAGATGTGACCATGCCGGGGATAGCACCATGAGCCGCAAGGATGCCCGCCGCGCGTTGATGTTGCGGGTGCCGGTTGACCTGCGCCGCGCCGTGCTGGCGCGGGATGGGGGTGCGCGGCCGCTGGCGGCCAAGCTGCGCGGGCTGTTGCGGCGGGGGTTGGCGGCGGGGTTGCGGCCTGTGGCGGTGGCCCCCGGTGCGTTGCGGGCGTCCGCGTTGCAACTGTCGCCTGACGAACGCGCGGGGATGGCGGCGTTTGGCTCCGATACGGAACGCGCTGCACTTGGCCTGATCGCGGCGGCGCTGGAGGCGGGGGCGTGATCGGGCTGACCATCGAGGGTGCGGCGGTGCTGACGCCTGCGGGGCTGGTGGACGCGGGCCTGTCGGTTGCGGGGGGCCGGATCGTGGCGGAGGCACAGCCGCGCCGCGTGCGCCTGCCCGATGGCTGCCGCATCCTGCCCGGCATCGTCGATATCCACGGCGACGGGTTTGAACGCCACCTGGCCCCCCGGCGCGGTGCGCTGCGCGATCTGGGCGCGGGGCTGGCGGCGACAGAGGCCGAATTGGCCGCGAACGGCATCACCACCGCGATGCTGGCGCAGTTCTGGTCCTGGGAGGGCGGGATGCGCGGCCCGGATTTCGCGCGCGCGTTTCTGGCGGCACTGGCGGGTTATGGGGGGCAGGGCACTGATCTGCGGGTTCAGTTGCGCGTCGAGGCGGGGCTGGTGCCGGGGGATGGGGCGGCGCTGCTGGAGGTGGTGGACCGCCACGGGATTGGTCTGGTCGTCATCAACGATCACTTGCCGCATGACGCGCTGGCCAAAGGCCAGCGCCCGCCGCGCCTGACCGGGCAGGCGTTGAAATCGGGGCGAAGCCCCGAGGCGCATCTGGCGCTGATGCAATTCTTGCATCAGCAAAGCGCCGCAGTTCCTGCGGCGCTAACGGGTTTCGGGGCCGCGCTCGCAGAGCGCGGCGTGACCTTGGGCAGCCATGATGACCGCACTGCGCGCGACCGCGCAGCGGCCCGCGCCTTCGGCGCGCGTCTGGCAGAGTTTCCCTGCACGGCTGAGGCCGCGCAAGCGGCGCATGACGCGGGCGATGGCGTGATCATGGGCGCGCCCAACGTGGTGCGGGGCGGCTCACACGATGGCAACGTCAGCGCATTGGATATTGTGCTGGCGGGTGTCGTGGATGCGCTGGCCTCAGACTATCACTATCCCGCGCCGCGTATCGCCGCGCTGACGCTGGCTGAGCGGATCGGGCTGCCCGCCGCTTGGGCGCTGGTGTCCTGTGGCCCCGCGCGGCTGTTGGGGCTGACGGATCGCGGGCGGCTGGAGCCGGGTCTGCGCGCCGATCTGCTGGTGCTGGACGCGCAGGGCCATGTCGGCCTGACCTTGGCGGGGGGGCGGATCACCCATGCCAGCGGGCCAATCGCCGCCGCCCTGCTGGGTTAGACACGTGGGACGATGCGATTGACATGGCCCATCTTGCGGCCCGGTTTGGCCTCGGCCTTGCCATAGAGATGCAGCGCGGCGTTGGGGTCGCGCGCGATGTCGGCGACGCGGTCCATGTCATCGCCGATCAGGTTTTCCATCACCACATCGGCAAACCGCGCCCCGTCGCCCAAGGGCCAGCCCGCCACCGCGCGGATATGCTGTTCGAACTGGTCAACCACGCAGCCCTGTTGCGTCCAATGCCCCGAATTATGCACGCGCGGGGCAATTTCGTTCACGATCAGGCCCCCAGACTGGCCCTGCGCCGTCACGAACAACTCGACTCCCATCACGCCCACATAGTCCAGCGCATTCAGCACCCGCCCCGCCAGCAGCACCGCATCCTGGCGCTGCCGCGCGGTCAGCGTGGCGGGAACCGTGGTGGTGCGCAGGATGCCCGCGTCATGCACATTTTCACCGGGATCATAGGCCGCGACGCGTCCGTCCAGACCGCGCGCGGCGATCACCGACACTTCGCGGTCGAAGGTCACGAAGCCTTCGAGGATCGCGGGGGCGCCTGCCATCGCGGCGAAAGCCTCTGCGGCCTGCGCCGGATCGGTGATCCGCACCTGCCCCTTGCCGTCATAGCCCAGACGGCGGGTTTTCAGGATCGCAGGGCAGCCCAAGGCCGCAATCGCGGCGCGCAGATCATCCAGCGTATCGACGGCGCGATAGGGCGCGCAGGTCAGGCCCAGCCCGGTGAGAAAGTCCTTTTCCGTCAGCCGGTCCTGGCTGATCCGCAGCGCCTCGCGCCCCGGACGGATCGGGCGGATCGCCTCGATCAGGTCCAGTGCGGCGGTGGGGATGTTTTCAAATTCATAGGTCACGACATCGACCGATTGCGCGAAGGCAGCAAGCGCCGCAGCATCGTCATAGCCCGCCTGCGTGACGCGCCACGCCACATCGCCTGCCGGGGCTGCGCCCGGTTCATAGATATGGCAGCGCAGGCCAAGGCGGCTCGCGGCGACCGACAGCATGCGGCCCAATTGCCCGCCGCCAAGGATGCCGATGACGGCCCCGGTCTGCAAAGGCTCAGTCATCGGTCGGCTCCTCGGGGATCGAGTCTGAGAGTGCCGCGCGCCATGCGTCCAGCCGGGTGGCCAGCGCCGGATCGCCAAGCGCAAGGATCGCCGCCGCCATCAGCCCCGCGTTATAGGCCCCCGGCGCACCGATCGCCATTGTCGCCACCGGATAGCCGCGCGGCATTTGCAGGATCGAATACAGGCTGTCCACGCCCGCCAGAGCCTTGGTCTGCACCGGCACGCCGATCACGGGCAGGCGGGTTTTCGACGCCATCATGCCGGGCAGATGCGCGGCACCGCCAGCCCCCGCGATGATCACTTTCAACCCGCGCGCCGCCGCATCGCGACCATAGGCCCACAGCCGGTCGGGGGTGCGATGCGCGGACACGATGCGCGTTTCATAGGGGATCCCGAGTTCATCCAGCACGCCTGCGGCCTCTTTCATGGTCGGCCAATCGGATTGGCTGCCCATGATGATGCCGATTTCAACTGCCGCCATGCCAGCCCCTCACGTTATCAAGGCGCGGACTATACCCGGTCACGCGCGACACGCAACGCGATCTGCGGTGCTCGCTCAGGCGATGATATCCGGCGTCAGGCGATCCTCGATCAGGCGGATCATGTCCTTCAGCCGCAGCTTTTTCTTCTTCAGCCGCTGCATGGTCAGCGGGTCCGCCGTGCCGCGTTCGGACATGGCGATGATGGCCTCGTCCAGATCGCGGTGTTCGCGGCGGAACACCTCAAGTTCCACCCGCAACACATCCTCGGTCTTCATCGAAATGTCGAATGGCGCGTTCATCGTGCTGATTCCGTTCCCGACGTGAAGCCATAACATAGGGAATTTCCGCTTTTGCGCAAAGCCCTTGCAGTGCGCGCATCGGTTTCCCATATTTCGGGTGTCAGGCCGCCGGAACGGGGCCGGGCACACGGGATGGTCGCTTTGAAAAGGACACGCCGATGACGAAAATGACCTTGGGATCACACCCCTACTTGCTGGGCTTTGAACAGCTTGAACGCCTGATGGAACGCACGGCGAAATCCGGCAATGACGGCTATCCACCGTTCAACATCGAACAGACCTCGGATTGGTCCTATCGCATCACGCTGGCGGTGGCGGGGTTTTCTGAATCCGATCTGGCGATCACTGTCGAGGACCGGCAGTTGGTGATCCGTGGGCGGCAAAAGGACGACAGCGAGGGGCGCATCTTCTTGCATCGCGGCATCGCGGCGCGGCAGTTTCAGCGCAGTTTCGTGTTGGCCGAGGGCGTCGAGGTCGGCGAGGCGGTGATGGAAAACGGCCTGCTGCATGTTGACCTCAGCCGGGTCGAACCGGAAACCGTGGTGCAGACAATCAAGATCAGAAGGGGTTAAGTCATGGATACCGAACAGAATATTCCCGGCACCGCCGCCGAGCGCATCGTCTATGTCCGGGCTGTGCGCGTGATGGACCTGCCCGCCGAATTGCGCCCGCAAGCGGGTGGGGCCGAGACGATCTATGCCGTCCACGCCGCAGATGGTGCGCGGCTGGCCTTGGTGCGCGACCGCAAGCTGGCCCATGCGCTGGCGCGGCAGAACGACATGGCCCCCGTCAGCGCGCATTGAACCTGCCCGCTTGCCCTGCATAAATGCAAAATGCCCGCCGGATCAGGGGCGGGCATCTGCATTATTAGAGCTATCGCCTTAGTTCGCGGCGATCAGGCCCATCGCTTCGAGTTTCAGGATCACCTGATGGGCGCAGTTGTCCACCTCGACATTTTCCGTCTCGACCCGCAGTTCCGGGGTGGTCGGCGCCTCGTAGGGGTCGGAAATGCCGGTAAATTCCTTGATCTTGCCTTCGCGGGCCAGCTTGTACAGCCCCTTGCGGTCAGGTCTCGCAGTCAGACAACACAAGTTTTTTGCTCGCAGATCATACTTTTAAGCAAGGCTAACAATCCAAAATCCGTCATATATCATTTACCTAACCGTCAACAAACCTTTGTCCACCAAGGCTACGCCTCATCAGCTTCCACGATATTTTGCCCAGGAAGCTGAAACGGCGCCGTGTGCTTTACGAGGGCCAGCGGCGCCGTTTCGGGTATGCCCAAGATAAAGAAAGGGAACACCGTGAGTGACACAGCACATGCCAAGAGCAAGTCGAAAAGTCCAGAAAAAATCAACATTGTCCGCAACTGGGGCTTCAAGTGCGACTTGTCGGCCTTCTGGAAGCGGTTAAACATCCGTCTTGCGTTCAACATCTGGCGGATCGGTCACGGAAAGAAGTGATGCTGAAACATGCCTAGAATGGGGGGAGCGTCCTCAGGCGCTCCCTTTTCTCATCGGCTGACGACTAAAGTCGTTAGCATGGAAGGGTTTGTCCAGAGCACCTGCGATCATGCATTGCAGCGCACATTAAAAAACGCGCCCTCAGGTCCTGTGGGCGCGTTTTCCTTTTGTGCGCGGATCAGTTCGCTGCGATCAGGCCCATCGCTTCGAGTTTCAGGATCACCTGATGGGCGCAGTTGTCCACCTCGACATTTTCCGTCTCAACGCGCAGTTCCGGGGTGGTCGGTGCCTCGTAGGGGTCGGAAATGCCTGTAAATTCCTTGATCTTGCCTTCGCGGGCCAGTTTATACAGGCCCTTGCGGTCGCGGCGTTCACATTCCTCGACCGATGTCGCCACGTGCACCTCGATGAAGGCGCCGTAAGCCTCGATCATCTCGCGCACGGCGCGGCGGGTGGCGGTATAGGGCGCAATCGGCGCGCAGATCGCGATGCCGCCGTTCTTGGTGATTTCGGACGCGACATAGCCGATCCGCTTGATGTTGATGTCGCGGTGTTCCTTCGAGAACCCCAGTTCCGACGACAGATGCTTGCGCACCACATCGCCGTCCAGCAGCGTCACGGGACGCCCGCCCATTTCCATCAGTTTCACCATCAGCGCATTGGCGATGGTGGACTTGCCCGACCCGGACAGGCCGGTGAAGAACACGGTGAACCCCTGTTTCGAGCGCGGCGGCGAGGTGCGGCGCAGTTCGGTGACCACTTCGGGGAAGCTGAACCATTCGGGAATATCCAGCCCTTCGCGCAGGCGACGGCGCAGTTCGGTGCCGGAAATATCCAGCACGGTGCAACCTTCGGGGACCTCGTTCGCGGGATAATACTGCGCCTTTTCCTGCACATAGACCATATGCTTGAAATCGACCATCTCGACGCCGATTTCGCTTTGGTACTTCTGGAACAGTTCCTGCGCGTCATAGGGGCCGTAGAAATCCTGCCCCGCCGAGTTCTTGCCGGGGCCGGCGTGGTCACGCCCGACGATGAAATGGGTGCAACCGTGGTTGGCGCGGATCAGCCCGTGCCACACCGCCTCGCGCGGACCTGCCATGCGCATGGCAAGGTTCAACAGCGACATGGTGGTGGTCGCCTGCGGATATTTGTCCAGCACGGCTTCATAGCAGCGGACGCGGGTGAAATGATCGACATCGCCGGGCTTGGTCATGCCGACGACGGGGTGAATGAGCAGGTTCGCCTGCGCCTCTTTCGCCGCGCGGAAGGTCAGTTCCTGATGCGCGCGGTGCAGCGGGTTGCGGGTCTGGAAGGCCACGACCTTGCGCCAGCCCAGTTTGCGGAACAGCGCGCGCAACTCGTTGGGCGTATCGCGGCGACCACGGAAATCGTAATGCACCGGCTGCTGGATGCCGGTTACAGGCCCGCCCAGATAGACGTTACCCGCCTGATGATGCAGGTAATTCACCGCCGGATGCGCCAGATCATCCGCGCCATAGACCATCGTGGCCTCATGCGCCTTGTTCGGCACCCATTTGTCGGTGACGGTCATGGTGGCGAGGATCACGCCTTCCTGATCGCGCAGCGCAATATCCTGCCCGATCTCGACCTTGGCGGCGAATTCCTCTTTGACGTCCAGTGTGATGGGCATCGGCCACAGCGCGCCGTCTGCCAGCCGCATGTCATTGACGACGCCGTTGTAATCCGCCTCGGACAAGAACCCCTTCAGCGGATGAAACCCGCCGTTCATCAGCAGTTCCAGATCGCAGATCTGGCGCGCGGTCAGATCGTGGCTCGTCAGGCCCGCCGCTTCCAGCTTCAGCTTCTGGGCAGACTCATAGGACACATACAATTCGGGGATCGGCGCAAGGTTCGCAATCATGGTTCGGCTTTCCAATCTGAACAGCCCGCAGGGGCGCAAATGATGCGGCGTCCTAGACCCCGCGCGTGGCGGATTTCAAGCGCTGACACGGCAATTTCGGGGAAAAACCGGCAGGCGTGGCTGAAACGCGCCGTTGGCGCGCGGCCCTTGGCAGCCTAGCCCATGAAACCCCAGCCATCGGGCACAAAGCCGTGCTGCAAGGCGATGCGCGTCGCCGTTTCCTCGCCCAGCCAGACCGACAGCGCCGACACCGGCTGATCGGTCAGCGTCGCGACCAGCCACGGCCCATCGGCGAAATCGGCATCGCCGGGTTCGGGATCATGGCGCTCGGCGGCAAAGCCATCATCGCTCAACGCAAGAATGACCGCTGTCCAATCCGCGCCCAGCCGGGGCAGAAAGATATAGTCGATGTCGGCTTCCTCGGGCAGGTCCTCTGACCCTTCGATTTCGGCAAAACTGGCATAGGTTTCCGCGCGTTGGGCGGTGAAATCATGCGCGCTCATGCGCCATGCCCCGCAAGGAACTTCTCGGCATCCAGCGCCGCCATGCAGCCCATGCCGGCGGACGTCACCGCCTGACGATAGACATGGTCGGTCAGATCGCCCGCCGCGAACACGCCGGGAATGGCGGTGCGGGTGGTGCCGGGTTCGACCACGACATAGCCGCCGTTGTGGGTTTCCAACTGCCCCGCCACCAGTTCGGACGCGGGCGCATGGCCGATGGCGATGAACACTCCGCGCGCCGGAATGTCGGTGATCACGCCGGTCTTGACGTTGCGCGCGCGCACGCCGGTCACGCCCTTGGGGTCGTGTTCGCCGACCACCTCGGCCAGTTCATGGTCCCACAGCACCGAAATCTTGGGGTGCGCAAACAGGCGGTCCTGCATGATGCGTTCGGCGCGGAAGGCGTCGCGGCGGTGGATCACGGTCACCTTGCTGGCAAAGTTGGTCAGGAACAGCGCCTCTTCCACGGCCGTGTTGCCGCCGCCCACCACGACGATTTCGGCGCCGCGATAGAAGAACCCGTCGCAGGTGGCGCAGGCCGACACGCCAAAGCCCTTGAAGGCCTCTTCGCTGTCCAACCCCAGCCATTTCGCCCGCGCCCCCGTGCACAGGATCACCGCATCTGCCGTATAGGTCGTGCCGGAATCCCCCCGCGCCACAAAGGGGCGCACCGACAGGTCCAGCGATACGATGATGTCGCCGATGATCTCGCAGCCCATCTCGCGGGCATGGGCCTCCATCCGCACCATCAGGTCGGGGCCCATGACGGATGTGTCGCCGGGCCAGTTTTCCACATCGGTCGTCGTGGTCAACTGCCCGCCGGGTTCGATCCCCTGCACCAGAATGGGGGCCAGCATGGCGCGGCTGGCATAGACCCCGGCGGTATATCCGGCGGGGCCAGAGCCGATGATCAGGACGCGGGTGTGGCGGGTATCAGGCATGGGCGGTTCCTTCGCTGTGTTGCGTGGCATATAGACCCGCCCCGCCCGCGATGAAAGCCGCTGTGACATCGGCTCCCGCCGGTTTGATGGCGCAAACCCTGTGGGCACACAGGCGGTTTCCCTTTTCATTTTGCCGGAAATACTCCGGGGGGGCGCGCAGCGCGGGGGCAGCGCCCCCTCGACGCCGCCGCTGGCGCAAGTTTGCGTAAGGATGTTGCCTTGCTGCGAAACATTGTTGCGCTTGGCGCGGCCTCTGCTATACGGCCCGCAAGGAGACACGCGCCATGGCCGGAACCAGACTCGACCCGATCGACCGCAAGATTCTTGCCGAATTGCAGGCGGACGGACGGATGACGAACGTGGAACTGGCCAAGCGGGTGGGGATTTCCGCGCCGCCCTGCCTGCGCCGGGTGCGCACGTTGGAAGAGGCGGGGTATATCCGCGGCTATCACGCCAAGGTCGATACCCGCGAATTAGGGTTCGAGGTGCAGGTGTTCGCGATGGTCGGCCTGCAAAGCCAGGCCGAGGCGGATCTCAGCCGCTTCGAGGCGCGCTGCCGCGCCTGGAGCCTGGTGCGCGAGTGTCACATGTTGAACGGCGAGGTGGATTTTATCCTGAAATGCGTCGCGCCTGATCTGTCCACCTTCCAGAACTTTCTGACCGAGGAACTCTTGCGCGCCGACAATGTCGCGTCGGTCAAGACCTCGCTGGTGATCCGCTGTGCCAAGGACGACCCCGGCGTGCCCTTCGATGTTCTCGAAGCACGGCTGGCGCGGTCGGCCTGATCACGGCGGATTTCGCGGCGTGTTGCGCCCGCCCCGGAAGAGGAGCCGGGGCGGCGCGCGACGACTTAGCTACATATTCTACGCAGCCGCGCTGTCATCGCTGTGAAACAGCGCCTGCCGCCGGTGACAGGGCGCGCCAAAGGCCGCCGTATCGGGCAGGTGCGGAAACAGCGTCAACAGAAACGCCAGCGCCGATGCGCCCAGCCGTTCGCCCAGTCCGGGGCCGGGGTGCCATGTTTCGACCGGCACATCGCCCGCAAGGATCACGGCGTGGCGCGGCAGCATCAGGTGGTGCAGTTGCACCGGGTGGCGCGGGCGCACTGCAAAGATCGACAGCCCGTCCTGCAAGGTATGCGCGGGGATCAGCATCGGACCCAGCGCATCGCGGCCCAGCAATCGCGCCCCCGGCCCCAGCAACAGGTCGCTGAACGGGCGACCCGGTGCGAAATGGTCGGTCAGCACGCGCGTCATGTCCAAGAGGCCGGGATGTTCCACCGGCGCATCCGGCAACAGCGTCATCGACCCCAGCCATTGCAACGGCAGCGCGTCGCCGTCCTGCGTCAGCACCGGATCGCCCGGCATCAGATCCTCGATGGCGACGGGCCCCGTCGGGGTCGCAATCAACGTGCCGCGCGCGAAGGCGTTGAATGCGCTTTCGAACAGCGCAGTGGCGGGCACCATCATCTCGCGCGTCGCGGGCCCGCCATCATGCATCAGCCAGGCAATCTGCACCCGCCGGGTCAGCGGCATGCGGCGCGGGGTCGGATGAGGGGATGCAGCAAGCGTTGGCGCGGACAGCGCCCGGAACGGGGGAACATGCGTCATAGGCGTCACCTGTCAGGGTGCCACTCCCGTGCCGGCCCCCACCGACACCACGCGAACGGACACGAATTACCGATAATGTGATGATGCCGATTGTCGCGTGGCCTGTCAAAATCCACGTGTATTATCCCGGCGAGCGCCGCCGTGCGCGCCACAATCTGCGCGTGGCCGGTGCATTGTCGAACCAAAGGCGACAGGGCGGACATAATTTGGCCCGGACCGATTCGCACCGGTCCGGGCCAATCGCCTGCGGGGACAGGCGGGGTGCGGTTTTCGCGGGGCTGCCACCCGAACGATCACCGTAACGGAAATGGGGTGCGCCTCAGGCGGTGCGGATGACCTTGGCGATGGCGACAGAGATGGGCTTGACCGCGCGGCGGGCCTGCCGGGTCCAGGGCAGTTGCGGCAGCGGTGCGGTCGCGGTGGCCGCAGCGGTGGCGATCACCGATTTCATCCAGCGTTTCTGTGTCATCGGGATAATCTCCTCGTGTGCTTGCTCATGCCTGGTGTCCGGCGCTCTGTGGCGCGTTAATCATGGTATGACCCTGCATTGCGGCGCATTCGCGGCGGGTTTGGTGCATTTCCGGGCAGTTTGCGGGGCAGATCGGGGCAGGGTGATTGTCGCCACATCAGACACATTGCCGCCAAACGGCTGGTATTGCTGACGATACGGCGACAGTTACAGCCGGATCACCGAGATTAGGCGGCCATAATCCGCCTCACTGGCATGGGTGGTGCGGCGATAGGAAAAGAACCGCGCCGGGTCGGAATAGGTGCAATGCCCGGTCCAGACCGCCTGTCCGACCCCCGCCGCGCGCAGCCGCGCCAGACCCATCCCCGGCAGGTCGAACTGGTATCGCCCGCTGCGGCCATTGGCGAAAAACCGGGCGTTGCCCGGATCATCGGCCAAAAACGTGTCCAGCAGTTCCGGCCCGACCTCATAGGCGGTCTGGCTGATCGACGGGCCGATCACGGCGGCGATGTTGGCGCGCTGTGCGCCCAACCCCTCCATCGCGTCCAGCGTCGCTTCCAGCACGCCGGCCAGCGTGCCTTTCCAGCCCGCATGGGCCGCCCCGATCACACCGGCCTGCGCGTCTGCGAACAGCACCGGCTGGCAATCGGCGGTCAGGATGCCCAGCAACAGACCCGGCGTGGCGGTGACCATGGCGTCCGCGCGCGGGCGATCCGCCAAGGGCGCCGTGACCGCGACCGCCGTGGCGGAATGGACCTGATGCACCGTCACCAGCGCGTCGGGCGGCAGCCCCATCGCATCCGTCACCCGCGCCCGGTTAATCACCACGATCTCGGCCAGATCGCTGGACCCGGACCCGCAATTCAGCCCGGCAAAGATGCCCGAGGACGCGCCGCCCTTCCGGGTAAAGAACCCGTGCCGGGGGGCCAGCGCGTCAGAGGTCAGGATTTCCAGGGTCATGCGATCTCGATGGTTACAACAACAGGCCGGGCAGGGGGGCGGCACCTTGCGGCGTGAGCCCGAGCACCTTGAACAGCGAACCCATTTCATCGGGGTGCGTCAAGCGGCGATGTGCGGCGATGTGGCTTTGCAGCGCCGCGCCGCTGAGCCGCCTCGCCAGCGCCTGCGCGCGTTGGGTGATGCCAAGGCGTTCCAGAAAAACGCCCTGGGGGGTGATCTGGCTGACGGACATGGTGGCGCGGGCGGCCTGCGCCAGGGCCGTGAAATCGACATGCGCGGTCAGGTCGGCGGTGCCGGGGGCGGCAAAGGGGTTCACGGGGGCGTGGCGGTGCAGCGCCTGAAACGTGTCGCCCAGGCTTGGACCGCCGCCGTAGTCGATGACGATCGCCGCGCCACCATTGGACGCGATGCGCCGGGTGATCTGCGCCATGACGGGCAGGGCGGCGGGGCAGATTTCCACGATGTCGCCCGCGCGCGTGTCAGTCAGACGGTGCGCCAGCAACGGCTGCGGCGCGGGCGGGGCCAATCCGGCACGCAGGCCCATATCACCCAAGCCCACCACGGTTTCGGCCCACATATCGCCTGCAATGCGGTGGAATTGCCGGATCGGCAGGGCGTCGAAAAACTCGTTCGCGATCAGGAATAGCGGCTGGTCGTCGGGCAAATCCCGCGGGTCATCCAGCCAACGCGCGACGGGCACGGCGCGGGCCTGTGCGGCGCGCAAGGCGGGCGACACCTCGACCAGCACCACGTCCAGCGCGGCATGAAACCCCGGCACGCCCCGCGTGGCGCGCAGCGCATCCGTCATCAGCGTGCCGCGTCCGGGGCCAAGTTCGGCCAGCGTCACGCGCGGCGCGCGGCCCTGATCCAGCCAGACTTGGGCCAAGGCCAGCCCGATCAATTCGCCGAACATCTGGCTGATTTCCGGGGCGGTGGTGAAATCGCCCGCAGCACCCAGCGGATCGCGCGTGGTGTAATAGCCAAAACGCGGGTGCAGCAGACATTCGGCCATATACTGGTCCAGCCGCAATGGCCCGTCCGCCGCGATCCGCGCCTGCAACAGCGGCAGCAGGCTCACGTCTTGCGGGCGCGCAGCAACAGCCACAGCCCCACCACCGCCATCGGCAGCGACAACAGTTGTCCCATGGTAAAGCCGGGGATGACCCAGCCCAAGGGATTGTCGGCCGTGATGAATTGCGGGTCGGCCTGCCGGAACCATTCCACGACATAGCGCGCCAGCCCATAGCCCAGCAGGAATACCCCGGTGATCCGCCCCGGCACCTTCAGCGCGTCGCGCCGGAACGCCAGCCACAGCATCAGCCCCAGCAGCACCGCGCCCTCCAGCGCCGCTTCATAGAGTTGTGAAGGGTGGCGCGCGCAAAGTCCTATAACCCCCGGACAATCCTGCGCCATGTCGCCGGGAAAGATCACGCCCCACGGCATTTCCGTGGGCCGCCCCCACAGTTCAGCGTTGATGAAATTGGCGATCCGGCCCAGCATCAGCCCCACGGGCACGCCAAGCGCGATGCAATCGGCGGCCTGCAGGCGGGGGATGGCGTGGCGCGCGGTGAACACCCAGCCCGCCACCACCACCCCCAGAAACCCGCCGTGAAACGCCATGCCGCCTTGCCAGACCTTGAGAATATCCACCGGATTGGCGAGGTAATAGGCGGGCTGGTAAAACAGCACGAACCCCAGCCGCCCGCCCAGGATCACGCCCAGAATGATCCAGGTCATCAACTCCTCGATCTGCTGGGCGTTCATCGGCGGGGTGTTGGCGGGCCACAGATGCACGCGCCGCACCGCCGCAAGGCTGATCCGCCACGCCAGCACCAGCCCCACGATATAAGACAGCGCATACCACCGCAGCGCAAATTCCATCCCGAACAGCGGCAGCGTGATCAGGTTGGGCGACAGGTCGGGAAACGGGATCGCAGCGATGAACGCGGGGGTCATGAACGGGCCTCTTCGTCGCGGGGTGGGTCTTTTGCTTGAGACCCGGCACGTTCCCCCCCATATAGGGACTAACCCCAAAGGTGGAGCCAAACATGACCAACCGTTCCAAGATTCTCGAAGACCTGTCGCAACTGATGACCAATGCGATGGGGGTCGCCCAAGGGGCCAAGACCGAGGCCGAGACGGCGATGAAAGGCCTGATGGACCGCTGGCTGGCGGACCGCAATTTCGTCACCCGCGACGAATTCGACGCCGTGCGCGCGATGGCGCAAAAGGCGCGCGAAGAAAATGAGGCGCTGAAGGCGCGGCTGGACGCGATGGAAAAGGCCAAGGCCTGATCACGGGCTTTCGTCGGGATTCTTGTCCGTGACGAAGCGGCGGAACACCCGCGCGCGATGATTGCGCAAACATGTTGCAGATGCAGCATCACCGGATTCGGAAATCCTCACCGCCATGTGAAGATTTCTTGACAAAGCCCCGCCACCAAACTGGTGCAGTTGCAGCAAGATCATGTTCTGATTAGATTTTCTTCGTAATCAGACCTGTTTCAAGGCGGTTGCTAGGTCAAGGTTGCTCTGCTACACACCGCCGGAATTTACCTGCTTTGACATGCGTCAGGGCGGTCAAACACCCCCGGCGGGCCGCGCGTGGCCCCTGCGACAATCGGGGCCAAGACATGCGGAAGGGTGGACGTGTCCGAACCAGCTTCGATTTCCTCCGGCATCGCCAAACGCTATGCCACCGCCGTTTTCGAGATCGTCAGGGATAACAACAACCTTGCCAAGCTCGAGATCAATATCGCCGACCTGACGGCTGCGCTGCACGACAGCGCCGATCTGCGGGAACTGATCAATTCGCCGGTCTATTCGCGCGAAGCCCAAGAGGCGGCGATTGCCGTTCTGGGCAAGAAGATGGGCATGATCCCGTCGATGAAAAACGTGCTGGGCCTGTTGGCGCAGAAGCGGCGGCTGTTCGTGCTGCCCCACATGCTGACCGCGATGGCCGCGATGATCGCCGACCACAAGGGCGAGATGACCGCCGACGTGACTAGCGCGCAGGCGATGACACCGGCACAGACCGAGGCGTTGGCCGCCACGCTGTCCAAGCAATTCGGCAAGACCGTCAAGATCAAGACAAGCGTCGATGAGACCCTCATCGGCGGGCTTGTTGTGAAACTGGGCTCGAAGATGATCGACACGTCGATCCGCGCGAAGCTGAACTCCCTCCAGAATGCAATGAAAGAGGTCGGATAAATGGGTATCCAAGCGGCAGAGATTTCTGCGATCCTGAAGGACCAGATCAAGAACTTCGGGCAGGATGCCCAGGTGGCCGAGATTGGCCGCGTTCTGTCCGTGGGCGACGGGATTGCCCGCGTTTACGGTCTGGACAGCGTGCAGGCCGGCGAGATGGTCGAGTTTCCGGGTGGTGTGCGCGGCATGGCGCTGAACCTTGAAACCGACAACGTCGGCGTCGTGATCTTTGGCACCGACAAGGACATCAAGGAAGGCGACACCGTCAAGCGCACCCAGTCCATCGTGGACGTGCCGGTGGGTGACGGCCTGTTGGGCCGCGTTGTGGACGGTCTGGGCAACCCGATCGACGGCAAGGGGCCCATCGTGGCCACGGGCCGCCGTCTGGCCGACGTCAAGGCACCGGGCATTATCCCGCGCAAATCGGTGCACGAGCCGATGGCAACCGGCCTGAAATCGGTCGACGCGATGATCCCGATTGGCCGTGGCCAGCGCGAGCTGATCATCGGCGACCGCCAGACCGGCAAGACTGCCATCGCGCTGGACGCGATCCTGAACCAGAAGTCGTATAACGACGCCGCCGGCGATGATGAATCGAAAAAGCTGTATTGCGTCTATGTCGCCATCGGCCAAAAGCGGTCCACCGTGGCGCAGCTGGTGAAGAAGCTGGAAGAATCCGGCGCGATTGCCTATACTATCGTGGTCGCCGCCACCGCATCCGACCCCGCGCCGATGCAGTTTCTGGCCCCCTATTCGGCCACTGCAATGGCCGAGCATTTCCGTGACAATGGCCGCCACGCGCTGATCATCTATGATGACCTGTCCAAGCAGGCCGTGGCTTACCGCCAGATGTCGCTGCTGCTGCGGCGCCCGCCGGGCCGCGAAGCCTATCCGGGCGACGTGTTCTATCTGCACTCGCGCCTCTTGGAACGTTCGGCCAAGCTGAACGAGGATTTCGGCGCAGGGTCGCTGACGGCGCTGCCGATCATCGAAACCCAGGGCGGCGACGTGTCGGCGTTCATTCCGACCAACGTGATCTCGATCACCGACGGGCAGATCTTCCTGGAAACCGAACTGTTCTATCAGGGCGTCCGCCCCGCCGTGAACACCGGTCTGTCGGTGTCGCGTGTCGGCTCGTCGGCACAGACCAACGCGATGAAATCGGTCGCGGGCCCGGTGAAGCTGGAACTGGCGCAGTACCGCGAAATGGCGGCCTTCGCGCAATTCGGGTCCGACCTTGATGCCGCCACCCAGCAATTGCTGAACCGGGGCGCGCGCCTGACCGAGTTGATGAAGCAGCCGCAATATGCGCCGCTGACCAACGCGGAAATCGTCTGCGTGATCTTTGCGGGCACCAAGGGCTATCTGGACAAGGTCGCCGTCAAGGACGTCGCCCGTTGGGAAGCCGGACTGCTGGCGCATCTGCGCGGCAAGGCCGCCGATCTGCTGGATTACCTGACCCGAGAAGACCCCAAGATCCGTGGCGAGGCCGAAGACAAGATCCGCGCCGCGCTTGATGCCTACGCCCGCGATTTCGCATAAGGGGACGGGCGGATGCCGAACCTCAAGGATCTGAAAAACCGGATCGGAAGCGTGAAAAACACGCGGAAGATCACCAAGGCGATGCAGATGGTCGCGGCGGCAAAACTGCGCCGCGCCCAGGATGCCGCCGAGGCCGCGCGCCCCTATGCCGAACGGTTCAACGCCGTTCTGGGCGGGCTGGCGGCATCGGTGGGCGGGTCTGACACCGCGCCGCGCCTTCTGGCCGGGTCGGGGGCCGAAAAGGTTCACCTGCTGGTGGTGATGACAGCGGAACGCGGGCTGTGCGGCGGGTTCAACTCGTCCATCGTCAAGCTGGCGCGCGCGCATATCGAAACGCTGCGGGCGCAGGGCAAGACGATCAAGATTATGACCGTCGGCAAGAAGGGGCGCGAACAGATGCGCCGCGACTATGGCCAGTATTTCATTGGCCATGTCGATCTCAGCGACGTGAAACGCGTGGGCTATGTCAACGCGCAGGACATCACGCGCGACGTGCTGGCACGGTTCGACGGCAATGAATTTGACGTCGCCACCCTGTTCTACAGCACCTTCCAGTCGGTGATCGCGCAGACGCCGACCGCGCAGCAGATCATCCCGGCGAAATTCGCCCCGGTGGCCGAAGGCACGGCATCGCTGTTCGACTATGAACCTGACGAAGAGGCGATCCTCGCCGACCTGTTGCCGCGCGGTGTGGCGACGCAGGTCTTTGCCGCGCTGCTGGAAAACGCCGCCTCGGAACAGGGTGCGCGGATGTCGGCAATGGACAACGCCACCCGCAACGCCGGCGACATGATCGAACGCCTGACCATCATCTATAACCGCTCGCGTCAGGCTGCGATCACCAAGGAACTCATCGAAATCATCTCGGGCGCCGAGGCGCTCTGACGTAACCGGAGAAACAAGATGGCAAAAGCTCAAGGCAAAATCACCCAGGTGATCGGCGCCGTCGTGGACGTGCAGTTCGGCGATTTCCTGCCGGCCATCCTGAACGCGCTGGAAACCGACAACAACGGCAAGCGGCTGGTTCTGGAAGTGGCGCAGCATCTGGGCGAAAGCACCGTGCGCTGCATCGCGATGGACGCGACCGAAGGTCTGGTGCGCGGTCAGATCGTGACCGACACCGATGGCCCGATTTCGGTGCCCGTCGGCCCCGCCACGCTGGGGCGCATCCTGAACGTCGTCGGTGAACCTGTGGACGAAAAGGGCCCGGTCAACGCGACCGAATTCCGGTCGATCCACCAGCTGGCCCCGGCGTTTTCGGAACAGGCCACGGAATCGGTGGTTCTGGTGACGGGCATCAAGGTGATCGACCTGCTGGCGCCCTATGCCAAGGGCGGCAAGATTGGCCTGTTCGGCGGCGCGGGCGTGGGCAAGACGGTTCTGATCATGGAACTGATCAACAACATCGCCAAGGTGCACTCGGGCTATTCGGTGTTCGCGGGCGTGGGTGAACGCACCCGCGAAGGCAACGACCTGTATCACGAGATGATCGAATCGAACGTGATCCGTCTGGACGCGATGGAAGAGTCGAAAGTGGCGCTGGTCTATGGCCAGATGAACGAGCCGCCGGGTGCGCGCGCGCGCGTCGCGCTGACCGGTCTGACGCTGGCGGAACAGTTCCGCGACGCATCCGGCACCGACGTGTTGTTCTTTGTGGACAACATCTTCCGCTTTACCCAGGCCGGGTCCGAAGTGTCGGCGCTGTTGGGTCGTATCCCGTCCGCTGTGGGCTATCAGCCGACGCTGGCCACTGACATGGGCCAGATGCAGGAACGCATCACCTCGACCAAGAACGGCTCGATCACCTCGATCCAGGCCGTTTATGTGCCCGCGGACGACCTGACCGACCCCGCACCTGCGACCACCTTCGCGCACCTTGACGCCACCACGGTGTTGAGCCGCGCGATTTCGGAACTGGGCATCTATCCGGCGGTGGACCCGCTCGACTCGTCGTCGCGCCTGTTGGACCCCAAGATCATCGGCGAAGAGCATTACAACGTGGCGCGTCAGGTGCAGGGCATCCTGCAACGCTACAAGTCGCTGCAGGACATCATCGCCATCCTTGGCATGGATGAATTGTCCGAAGAGGACAAGCTGACCGTGACCCGCGCGCGGAAAATCCAGCGTTTCCTGTCGCAGCCGTTCGACGTGGCCAAGGTGTTCACCGGGTCCGACGGTGTGCAGGTGCAACTGGAAGACACCATCGCGTCGTTCAAGGCCGTGGTGGCCGGTGAATACGATCACCTGCCCGAAGCCGCGTTCTATATGGTCGGCGGGATCAAGGATGTTGTGGCCAAGGCGGCACGCCTGGCCGCCGCAGCCGCGTAAGGGGAACCCAGATGGCTGATACGATGCAGTTTGATCTGGTCAGCCCGGAACGGCGGCTTGCCTCGCTGGCCGTGACGGCGGTGCAGATCCCCGCGATGGAAGGCGATCTGACCGCCATGGCGGGCCACGCGCCGCTGATCACCACGCTGCGCCCCGGCGTGTTGCGGGTGTCGGGGCCAAAGGGAGATGCCGCCTATGTGGTGACGGGCGGCTTTGCCCAGATCACCACGGACGCGACATCGGTGCTGGCCGAACAGGCGATGCCGCTGGCCGAGGTCAAGGCGGGCGATATCGACAAGCTGGTGCAGGCCGCCGAGGCCGCCGCCGCGAAATCCGCGCCGGAACTGCGCGCGGGGGCTGACAAGCTGGTGGCGGATCTGATGGCATTGCGGGCCGCTGTCGCCTGAGAGCTGATCGCGGGAATGTGAACGAAAGCCTCCGGTTTCCCGGAGGCTTTTCGCGTTAAAGATGTGCTGTTTGCGCAACTAACACAAAGCTGCCGCGTGACTTTCCCCACGGCTTCCACAATCCTGCCGAAATTGCCGGATAGTCCATGTGGGTCAAACGGGTAATGGTCATGAAGCGTCTGCGAAATCACTGGATCGGCATTGATCAGGGCGACAACGTCCTGTTCTCTGACTTTGAGGATGGTGGCGAGATGTGGACCGGCACTGGCCCGCGCGAACGCCGCCGCCGGGTGACCTTTGGCGAAAGTTTCCGCAGCGCGCCTGCGGTGCATGTGGCGCTGTCGCTGTCGGACCTGCACCATGCCACGAATGTGCGCACAGACATCGCCGCCGAAGCGGTGGATGCGACGGGCTTTGACGTGGTGTTCCGGACCTGGGGCGATACCAAGGTGGCGCGCGCGCGGGTGCGGTGGATGGCCATCGGCGAATTGCGCGACAGCGACGAATGGGAATTGTATTGAGAGCGGCGGGCTGAAAGCCTGCCGAAATGGTGGGTGGCAAGCACCCACCCTACGCCGTCACCCTAGCTGCGTATCTTGGCTTCGCGCCAGACTGTGACCAGCCCCGCCCCCAGGATAAGTGTGATGCCAAGCACGGCGACCGGGTCCAGCACATCACCGAACAGAACGTAACCGGCCACAACTGCCAACGGCACCGCCAGATATTCAAAGGGCGCCATGGTGGCGGCGCGGCCCAGCCTGTAGGCTTGTGCCAGACAATAGCCGATCAGCGCCGAGTTTGCCCCCATCAGCGCGAACAGCGCCCAATCCCCCGGCGCGGGCCAGACCCAGGCGCGCAGCAGGAATGTCAGCGACGGGTTTGTGACGCCATCTGCGAACCGCCCGTCGCCCGCCACCGCCCAGAACCCGGCCCCCACGATCAGGAACGTGCCCTGAATCCACGCCGACAGCACCGAGGCGGGCGCAGAGGCCCCCAATTGCCGCGTCAGGATCGAGTTGACCGCATAGCCCATCGCCGCCAGCACCGGCAGCAGCAGCACGATCCGCGCCGCAGGCAGGTCCGCCCCCGCCGCCCAGGGCCGTTGCATCACGATGACGCCAGCCAGACCGATCAGCACCGCACCGATTCGCCATGGCCCGATGCGTTCGCCCAGCATAGGCACCGACAACAGCGTGATCAGCAGCGGCGCGATGTAGAACAGCGCCATCGCTTCGGCAATCGGCAGCGCGGCCAGCGCCGCGAAATAGGTCAGGTTGGAGAATATCACCAGCGCACAGCGCAACAGGTGCAGGGCGGGGCGGGTGGTGCGGAACAGGCGCACCCCGCCTTCGATTTGCACCAAGGCCAGCGTGATGGGCAGCGCCAGCGCTGCGCGCAGGAACACCATCTGATGCAGCGGATAGCCCCCGGACAGCGACTTGATCAGCACATCGTTCAGCGTGATGCCAATGGTGCCGATCAGGATGCACAGGATCGCCAGACCGGGCCGCGACAGCGTTTCAATAGCCACGCGCGCGGTCCACAAGGTTCAGGAGTGGCAAACCGGCCTCGCCCCGGCGGATGTTTTCCGCGACCGCGCGGGCGGCGGTGCGGGGCCGCGTGGCCGACGCGATATGCGGTGTGACGGTGACGCGCGGATGCGCCCAAAAGGGATGCGCAGGCGGCAGGGGTTCGATGCGGAAGGTGTCTAGCGTCGCGTGCCCGATATGGCCGCTGTCCAGCGCGGCCAGCAGGGCGGCATCGTCGATCAGCCCGCCACGACCGGGATTCAGCACGACGGCCCCTTGCGGCAGATGCGCCAGCGTATAGGCGTTCAGCGTGTTTTCGGTCTGGGGCGTCAGGGGCAGCAACAGCACCAATATCTGCGCCGTGGTCAGCGCGGCGGGCAGGTCGGCGTCGCCCGCGCGACGGGTCACACCGGGAATGGGACGGGCGTTGCGGCTCCAGCCGGTCACGGGAAATCCAAGCCCCACCAGCGCCTGCGCGCAGGCCGCGCCCAGCTCGCCCATGCCAAGGATCGTCACCGGGCGATCTGCGGCCAAGGGCGGCACATCCGCGCGCCACTGTCCGTCCTGCCCCAGAATATGCGCGTCCATGCCCAGATGATGACGCAGCACGTGGCCGGTCACCCATTCCACCATGCCCGCCGTCAACCCGCCGTCCACCATCCGCGCCAGCGGCACGGCAAGCGTCGGGTTGCCCACCACATCCTCGACCCCCGCCCACAGGTTCAGCACCGCCTTCAGGCGCGGAAACAGGCTGAAATCCTGCACGCTGCTGTTCGGCGCATAGACGATGTAATCCACGATATCGGCGGGAATATCGGTGGCCACATGCGCGGTCACGCCTGCCTCGGCCAGGGCTGCGGGCAGGTGCGGACGGTAATCGTCCCAGGCTTTGGCGCGGGCGGCAAACAACACGTTGATGGGCATGATGGACCTTTCAGGCTTAGCGCGGGCGATGGATGTTCGCGCTTTGCACCATGCCAAAGCCGATCATCAGGATCAGCATCGCCGACCCGCCATAGGACACCAGCGGCAAGGGCACGCCCACCACTGGCGCCAGCCCCATCACCATCGCCATATTGACCGAGAAGAACAGAAAGAAATTCATCGCCACCCCGATCGTCAGCAATTGCGAAAACCGGTCCTTCATCTGGATCGCGGCCACGATGCAGAACACGATGATCAGCGCATAGAGCGTCAGCAGGGAAAACGCGCCGATAAAGCCGAATTCCTCGGCGAGGGTGTTAAAGATGAAATCGGTGTGCTTTTCGGGCAGGAAATTCAGCCGCGATTGCGTGCCCTGCATGAATCCCTTGCCGGTCCAGCCGCCCGATCCCATGGCGATCTTGCCCTGCGTGATGTGGTATCCCGCGCCCAGCGGGTCGCTTTCGGGGTTCAGGAAGGTGTCGATGCGGCGGAACTGGTAGTCCTCGATCAATTGCCAATCCGTGTCGCGTGACCGGAACACGGCGCTGACCAGCGCCACCCCGCCGGTCAGCACGGCGGCGAAATAGGCCCAATGCACGCCCGCGACGAACATCATCGCGCCACCGGCGGTTGCCACCAGAATCGCGGTGCCCAGATCGGGCTGGCCCATCACCAGCGCCGCCGGGGTCAGGATCACCACCGCCGGGATGGCGACCCACAAGGGCTGCGATGTCTTGCGCGCGGGCAGCCAGTCGTAATAGGCGGCCAGAAACATCACCAGCGCGATCTTCATCAATTCCGAGGGTTGCAGGTTGATAAAGCCAAGGTCGATCCAGCGCTGCGCGCCCATGCGGACCGCGCCGAACAGGTCCACGATCACCAGAAGCGTCACACCCACCCCATAGGCCAGCGCCGACAGGTTGCGCCAGAACCAGATCGGCACCATGGCGACAACGAACATCACCGACAGGCTAAGGCCAAAGCGTTTCATCTGCGCCGCCGCCCAAGGGTCGAACCGCCCGCCCGCCACCGAATACAGCATCAGGAACCCGACGGACGCCACCGCCGTCAGCAGGATCACCAGCGCCCAGTTCAGATACAGCACCTTGCGCAGGCCCGTGGGGGTGTATTTGACGGAATACTCAAGATAACTCATGCGCGGCCCCGCTCGGATGGCCCGGTCCGGGGCAGCACGTCGCGCAGGCGGTCCTGTTGGTCGCGGATGCGGTCGCGTTGCGCCGAAGGATAGGCTTCGAGCGGCGGATCGCCCCCGAACAGCGCCTGCAAGGTGATGTCGCGCGCGACGGGGGCGGCTACGGCGGACCCGCCGCCGCCATGTTCCACCACCACGGCCACCGCGACGCGCGGCGCGTCAAAGGGCGCGAAATTCACGAACAGCGCATGGTCGCGGCGGTTCCACGGCAGGTCTTCGTTGCGGATCACACCGCGACGGCGTTCATCCTCGGTGATGTTGCGGACCTGGCTGGTGCCGGTCTTGCCCGCCATGCGCAGGGTGTCGTCCGCGATGCGCGAGCCATAGGCGGTGCCGCGCTGATGGTTCGTCACCGCAAACATGGCGCGGCGGATCATGCGCAGGTTGTTCTCGTTCATCCCCATAGGATCACCCCGGCCCGTCGGCTGATCCACACCGTCGATGGCGCGCACGAGCCGGGGCATCACGTTGCGCCCCGTCGCCAGCCGCGCCGTCATCACCGCCAGTTGCAGCGGCGAGGCCAGCACCAGACCCTGCCCGATGGATGCGTTGACCGTGTCACCGATCACCCATTCCTTGTCAAAGGTGGCTTTTTTCCATTCCTTGGTCGGCGCCCGCCCGCCCGCCATGCCCGACAGTGGCAGGTTGAACCGTTCGCCCACGCCCAGCCGTTCGGCCATGGCGGCCAGTTTTTCGATCCCGACTTTCAGCGCGAGTTCATAGTAATACACGTCGCAGCTTTCGCGCAGCGAGGTTTCAAGGTTCACATGGCCATGGCCGGCGCGTTTCCAGCAGTGGAATTTGCGGTTCGACACCTCCAGATGGCCGGGGCAATAGACGGTTTCTTCGGGGCCGATGATGCCGTCTTCCAGCGCCGCCATTGCCGTGACCATCTTGAAGGTCGATCCCGGCGGGTAATTGCCCTGAATGGCCTTGGCGGCCAGCGGGCGATAGGGGTTGTCGGTCAACGCCTTGTAATCGGCCACGGAAATGCCGCGCACAAACATGTTGGGGTCAAACGACGGGGCGGACGCCACGGCCAACAGATCGCCGCTGTCGCAGTCGATGACCACGGCGGCGGCGCTTTCGCCGCTAAGCCGCGCCTCGCAATAGGTTTGCAGCATGGCGTCAATGGTCAGTTGCACATCGACACCCGGCTGGCCTTCGACACGGCTCAATTCGCGCATCACCCGGCCGGACGCGCTGACTTCGACATGCTGGGTGCCCGCCTTGCCGCGCAACTGGTCTTCGAGTTTCGATTCCAGCCCGACCTTGCCCATCTGGAACCGGGGCAGGCGCAGCAATTGATCGGGGTCTTCGATTTTCGACAGGTCGTAATCCGACACCGGGCCGACATAACCCGCGATATGGGCAAATCCCGGTCCCAGCGGATAGCTGCGCGACAGGCCCACCTCGGGGGTCACGCCGGGCAGCGCCGGGGCATTGACCGCGACCCGGCTGAGGTCATCCCAACTGACGCGGTCGGCCACGGTGACGGGGGTATCGCCGCGCCGTTCGGCCAATTCCTTGCGGATGCGGGCCAGATCGCTGTCGCTCAGCGGCAACAGCGCAGCCAGACGGCGCAGCACCAGATCGGTGTCACCCGCCTGTTCGCGGACCAGCGTGATCCGGTAGGACGGTTCATTCGCCGCCACCGGCACGCCGTTGCGGTCGAAAATCAACCCGCGCGCGGGCGGCAACAGCCTGATGTTGATGCGGTTTTCTTCGGCCAGCAGGCGAAACTGTTCGCCCTGTTCGACCTGCATCCACCGCATCCGCAGGCCAAGACCGCCGACGAGCGCCAGTTGCGCCGCGCCCAGCATCAACGCGCGCCGGGTCAGGCGGCGGTTGGCATCGGTGATTTCGCGTTCGCGGAGTCTCATGAAACCTCTTTAGGCGCGACGGCCTTCGATGTCGATCTCGGCGGGGTGCGCTTTGGACAGGCCAAGCGCCAGATGCGCCGCCAGCACCACCAGCGGATAGGCCACAAAGGTGGCCGCTGTCTGCAACAGCGTCAAGCCAAGCGCGGCCTGCGGCACCATCACCAGCGTCAGCACCATGCGCTGCGCCGCCAGGATCGCCATCAACACCACGCCCACCGCCATCCACTCGATCACAAAGTTCTGATCGCGCAGGCCGCGCGACCGTGCCTTCAGCGCCTCGACCCCGATCAACACCAACAGCGTCATCAGCCCCGGCGGCCGGTCCAGCAGGAAATCCGCCAGCAGCATGACCCCCACCACCGCCAGCGACGGCAGGTATTCGGGCCGCCGGGCCGCAAAGCCCAATGTCAGCGCCAGCAACAGGTCAGGCGCGACCCATCCATACGGTTGCGTATCCAGCGGCAGCAATTGCAGGAAGATTACCAGCAGCGCCACCCCGACATAGGCCAGACGCAGCACCCAGCGCCGCAGCACGATCCGTTCAGCCATTGTCGCCCCCCGCCTCTGCGCCGGTTTCCGCCTCGGGCAGAGGTGCGAAGGCGGGGGCTTCGGGCAGCACGACCGCACCGCGATCCGCAGGCAGGATCAGCGCGCCGGGATCGCGGATCACCTCGGTGCCGGGGTTGCGCAGCACGCGCAGAAATTCAAGCCGCTCGTAATCGGCGGCCAGCCGGACGCGCAGTCGTCCGTTGGGGTCTTCGGCCAGTTCGCCCACCAAAAGCCCCGCCGGAAACACCCCGCCATCGCCTGCGGTGATCACCCGGTCGCCCGCGCGCACCCGGTCGGGGTTTTCCAGAAACCCGATGGGCGGGGCGGCGGTATTGTCACCCGTCACCAGCGCGGCCTGCCCGGATGGCTGGATCCGCACCGGGATGCGGCTGGAGGTGTCGGTCAACAGCACCACGCGGGCGGTCGTTTGCCCGACACCGGAAATCCGCCCCACCAGCCCGATACCATCCATCGCGGCCCAGCCGTCGCGGATACCGTCGCGCGCGCCGACGTTCAGCAGCACCGATTGCCGGAAGGGCGAGCCGCTGTCGGCCAGAACGACGCCTGTCACATGGGTCAGCTTGGGGTCCAGCCGCACCTTGTTCAGGTCCAGCAGGCGGGCGTTTTCCTGTTCCAGTTGCAGCGCGGCCTCTTTCCACGCTGTCATCTGGCGCAATTCGCGGCGCAATTCGCGGTTCTGCGCCACGATACGCTCATAGCTCTGGAAATCGCGCACCATGGCGACGGCACCAGAGATCGGCGTCATCACCCAATCCATGCTGGGCACAACACGGTCCACCACGCGGGCGCGCACTTGTTCGACGCGGGGGCTGTCGATCCGCCACAGCAGGAACAGTCCGGCCAGACAGACCACCAGCGCCCCCAGCAGCAGACGCCGGAGCGGGGTGGTGAAATCCTCGCGGTCGGTGCGGTCGCGGGCCACATGTCCTCCGTTCAAGCGGAACTTGGGGTGGTCAGGTCATCCTATACCGGATGCGGCAACGGGTCAGCAGCGGATGCGGAAACACAGCGGCTTCGGATGCGCCAGCGATCAGCTGTCGTAATCAATCGCGTGGCGCAGTTGCTTTTCAAACTCCAGCGCCTTGCCGGTGCCAAGCGCCACGCAGTTCAGGCTTTCATTGGCAATCGACACTGACAGCCCGGTCTGTTCGCGCAACGCGAGGTCCAGATTGCCCAACAGCGCACCGCCCCCGGTCAGCATCACGCCCCGGTCCACGATATCGGCGGCGAGGTCGGGCGGCGTGGCTTCCAGCGCCTGCATCACCGAATCGCAGATCGCCTGCACGGGTTCGGCCAGCGCCTCGGCGATCTGGGCCTGGTTGATTTCGGTTTCCTTGGGCACACCGTTCAGCAGGTCGCGGCCCCGGATCATCATAGAGGTGCCGCGCCCGTCATCGGGCATCCGCGCAGTGCCGATCGAGGTCTTGATGCGTTCGGCGGTGGCTTCGCCGACCAATAGGTTATGCTGGCGGCGCAGATAGGAAATGATCGCCTCGTCCATGCGGTCGCCGCCGACACGGACCGAACGGGCGTAGACGATATCGCCCAGCGACAGCACCGCCACCTCGGTGGTGCCGCCGCCGATATCGACGACCATGTTGCCGGTGGGATCGGTGATCGGCATGCCTGCGCCAATCGCCGCTGCAATCGGTTCCGCGATCAGGCCCGCCTTGCGCGCGCCCGCTGACAGCACCGATTGCCGGATCGCGCGCTTTTCCACCGGTGTCGCACCATAGGGCACACAGACGATGATCTTGGGCTTGGAAAACGTGGACCGCTTGTGGACCTTGCGGATGAAATGCTTGATCATTTCCTCGGCCACGTCGAAATCCGCGATCACGCCGTCACGCATGGGCCGGATCGCCTCGATGCTGCCGGGCGTGCGGCCCAGCATGAGTTTCGCATCCTCGCCGACCGCCAGCACCTTCTTGACGCCGTCCTTGACGTGATAGGCCACGACAGACGGTTCCGACAGCACGATGCCCTTGCCCTTGACGTAAACCAGCGTGTTGGCAGTTCCAAGGTCGATGGCCATGTCTGCCGAAAACAGGCTTGGCAGGTGATCGAAAATTGACATGCGGGTATTCCGTCGTGCGAGGGGGGGTGCGGCGTGGTGTCTGGGGTAAGTCAGCGTGGTTTTTCAGGACGTAAAAGCGGTGCCCACGACTCTGTCGAGCGCGGACTAGGTGGTTGTATATGCTGGACGCTGCGCGGGATAAAGGGCCGACCTGCCGCAGCGCGGCGTCATTCCGCGCAAGGGGGCCCGCGCAAGGGGCCCGCGCAAGGGGGGCCCGCGCAAGGCAGCTTGTGTCGTGGCAAGCGGGCCGGTAGACGCCGCGCATGCTGTCCTATCAACATCTCTATCACGCCGGAAACCCCGCCGATGTTCACAAACATGCGGCGCTGGCATGGATGCTGGATTACCTGACGGCCAAGCCCAAGCCGCTGACCTATCTGGAAACCCACGCCGGGCGCGGCATCTATGATCTTGACGCGCCGGAGGCGCGCAAGACCGGCGAGGCCGAGGCGGGTGTGGCGCGGCTATTGCCGCGCTTTGCCCCTGACCACCCCTATGCGCGGGCGGTGGCCACAGTGCGGCGCGCCGAAGGCGCGCGCGCCTATCCCGGATCGCCCCGGCTTGCCGGGGCGCTGCTGCGCCCGACCGACCGCATGGAATTGGCCGAACTGCATCCGCAGGAGGCGGCGGCGCTGCGCGCCGCCATGGCAGAAACCCAGGCGCTGGTACATCAGGTGGACGGGTTTTCGATGGCCCACAGCCTGTGCCCGCCGCTGCCCCGGCGGGGCTTGCTGCTGATCGACCCATCCTATGAGATCAAGGAGGATTACGAGACGATCCCCCAGATCATCGCGGCGCTGCACCGCAAATGGAACGTCGGCATCATCGTGCTGTGGTATCCGATTCTGCTGTCGGGCGCGCATAGCCCGATGCTGGCCGCGCTGCGTGACGCCCGCATGACCGACGCCATCCGCCACGAGGTGCATTTCCCCCCGGTCCGCCCCGGCCATCGCATGGTGGGATCGGGCCTGTTGGTCGTCAACGCGCCCTGGGGGCTGGACGCAGAGTTCGCGCGACTGGCGGCGATCTTTCGCTGAAAGCAGGGGGGCCAGAAGCAGGGGGGCCAGCCCCGTCGCCATCGGGCTTGAACCGATGGCGCCACGATGGCGACCCCCCAGGATAGTTATGAACCGAAGAAGCCGGAAGCAGGAGTGCCCGGCACGCAGTTCCCCGTCAGTGCAGGTCGCGGTAGCTGACCTCGGGGCGGTCGGAGCCGCTCTTTTCGCGCCGCACGATCAGGCGGTTCAGCGCGTTGACATAGGCCTTGAGGCTGGCGACCACGGTATCGGTATCCGCCGATTGGCCGGTGGCGATGCGGCCATCTTCTTCGATGCGGACGGACACGGTGGCCTGGGCATCGGTGCCTTCGGTCACGGCATGCACCTGATAAAGTTGCAGCCGCGCCTTGTGCGGCCACAGCATCTTGACCGCGTTGAAGGCGGCATCGACCGGGCCATCCCCGGTAGCGTCGATGCTGTGATCCACGCCGTCGATGGTCAGCGTCAGTTCCGCCTCTTGCGGGCCATCGGTGCCGCAGACGACGCGCAGGCGCTTGACCTGCAACGTGTCCTCGTCTTCGTGGCGTTCCTCGTCCTGCACCAGCGCGATGAGGTCGTCGTCGTAAACTTCCTTCTTGCGGTCGGCGAGCGCCTTGAACCGCACGAACACGTCGTTCAGCTGGTTATCCGCCAGATCGAATCCCAATTCGCGCATCTTGGACCGGAGTGCGGCGCGGCCCGAATGTTTGCCCATCGCGATGTTGTTGGCGGTCAGGCCGATATCTTCGGGGCGCATGATTTCGAACGTCTCGACGTTTTTCAGCACGCCGTCCTGATGGATGCCGCTTTCGTGCAGGAAGGCGTTCTTGCCGACGATGGCCTTGTTGAACTGCACGGCAAAGCCCGACACGGCGGCGACTTTGCGCGACAGAGTCATGATGCGGGTGGTATCAATGCCGGTCTGGTAGGGCAGGATGTCCTGACGCACCTTCATCGCCATCACGACTTCTTCCAGCGCGGTATTGCCCGCGCGTTCGCCCAAGCCATTGATGGTGCATTCGATCTGGCGCGCGCCCGCCTCGACAGCCGCCAGCGAATTGGCCGTCGCCATGCCCAGATCGTTATGGCAATGCGTGGCGAAGATGATCGTGTCAGCCCCCGGCACGCGTTCCAGCAACATGGCGATCAGATCGGCAGATTCGCGGGGATAGGTGTATCCCACGGTGTCGGGGATGTTGATCGTGGTTGCCCCCGCCTTGATCGCGATTTCCACCACGCGGCAGAGGTAATCATGTTCGGTGCGCGTCGCGTCCATCGGCGACCATTGCACATTGTCACACAGGTTGCGGGCATGGGTCACGGTGTCGTGGATACGCGCGGCCATCTGGTCCATCGTCAGGTTCGGGATGGCGCGGTGCGTGGGCGAGGTGCCGATGAAGGTGTGGATGCGCGGGCGTGCCGCATGTTTCACCGCATCCCAGCAGCGGTCGATATCGTTGAAATTGGCGCGCGCCAGCCCGCAGATCACCGCGCGCTTGGACCGCCGCGCAATCTCGCTGACGGCGGCGAAATCCCCGTCAGAGGCGATGGGAAACCCGGCCTCGATGATATCGACGCCCATGTCGTCGAGCAATTCGGCGATTTCCAGTTTTTCGTCATGGGTCATCGTCGCGCCGGGGGACTGTTCGCCGTCGCGCAAGGTGGTGTCGAAGATGAGGACGTTGTTGGTGGTCATGGTCTTGGCTTTCCTGACTGTCTCTGAAGGGCGGTGTGGGGGTGCGGCGGCCGGTCTCCTCTGAGCGGGCCGCACCGATGCGCAGCGCTCAGAGGCGGATTAGCAGACGCAGGTCCGCCCGCAGCGCAGACGCTGTCAGGGCAGGGGCAAGGGCGGTCCACTGGTGCGACATATGCGCAGTTATACGGAGGACGCGCGCGAAGAAAAGCGCGAAAACGCCGGGGTCCGGATGGACAGCGGGCGCGAGGCGGCTAAGTGCGGGGCATGGAACGGGTTTTGATCATCGGCGCCTCGGGCGGGATCGGGTCGGCGCTGGCAGCGAGCTTGGCGGCGCGCGGCGCGGCGGTCACGGGGCTGTCGCGGCGGGCGGACGGGTTCGACGTGACGGACGAGGCCGCTGTGGCGCGTGGATTGGGCGCGCTGGAAGGCCCGTTCGATGCCATTCTGGTGGCCACCGGCGCGCTGGACATCGCCGGCCATGCCCCGGAAAAGACGCTGAAATCGCTGGAGCCCGCGGCCTTCATGGCGCAAATGGCGCTGAACGCGCTGGGGCCTGCGCTGGTCTTGAAACACGGGGCGCGCCTGTTGCCCCGCGACCGCAGCGCGGTGTTCGCGGCGCTGTCGGCGCGGGTCGGCTCGATTGGCGACAACCGCTTGGGTGGCTGGATCAGCTATCGCGCCGCCAAGGCTGCGCTTAATCAAGTGATCCGCACCAGCGCCATCGAACTGGCGCGCAGCCATCCGCAGTCGGTGTGCGTGGCGCTGCACCCCGGCACTGTGCAGACGCGGTTTACCGAGAAATACGCGGGCCGCCATGCCACGGTGCCCGCCGCAGATGCCGCCGCGCATCTGCTGGCGGTCATTGACCGGCTGACACCTGCGGACAGCGGCGGGTTTTTCGACTGGAAAGGCGACACGATCCCGTGGTGAAGCTGATCCTGATCCTGGGCGACCAATTGACGCCCGAGGTGGCCGCGCTCCGCGCCGCTGACCCCGCGACAGACGTCGTGGTCATGGCCGAGGTGATGGCCGAGGGCACGACGCCCCGCCATCACCCGCAAAAGATCGCGCTGTTCCTGTCTGCGATGCGCCATTTCGCGGCGGACCTGCGCGCGGCGGGCTGGACGGTGGCCTATTCCACCCTTGATGATCCCGCCAACAGCCAATCCATCGCGGGCGAGGTGTTGCGCCGCGCCACCGAACACGGTGCCACCCGCGTCATCGCCACCCATCCCGGCGACTGGCGGCTGCACCAGATGCTGACCGACCTGCCGCTGGATGTCACCATCCTGCCCGATGACTGTTTCATCGCCAGCCATGCCGATTTCGCCGCCTGGGCGGCGGGGCGCAAACAGCTCAGGATGGAGTGGTTCTATCGCGACATGCGCCGCAAGACCGGCCTGATGATGGAGGGCAGTGAACCTGCAGGCGGCCAGTGGAACTATGACCACGACAACCGGGGCCGCGCCGAACCTGATCTGCTGCGCGTGCCCGCGTTGCGCTTTGCCCCCGATGCGGTGACCGAAACCGTGCTTGATCTGGTCGCGGCGCGGTTCCCCGACCATTTCGGCACCCTGCGCCCGTTCGGCTGGGCGGTGACACGCGCCGATGCGCTCCGCGCGCTGGATCATTTCGTCACGCACCATCTGGCCGATTTCGGGGCCACGCAGGACGCGATGCTGGCGGGCGACCCGACGCTGCACCACGCGCTCCTGTCGCCCTACCTCAACCTTGGCCTGCTGAAACCGCTGGAGGTCTGCCAGCGCGTTGAGGCCGCATGGCAGGCCGGCCGCGTGCCGATCAATTCCGCCGAGGGGTTCATCCGCCAGATCATCGGCTGGCGCGAATATATCCGGGGCATATGGGGGCTGGAAGGCCCCGCTTACCTGACCCGTAACGCCCTGGACCATACCCGCGCCCTGCCGCCCGCCTTCTGGGGCGGTGCCACGAAAATGGCCTGCGTCAAGGCGGCGGTCGCGCAAACCCGCGACATGGCCTATGCCCACCATATCCAGCGCCTGATGGTGACGGGCAATTTCGCGCTCTTGGCCGGCGTGGACCCGGCCCATGTGCATGACTGGTATCTGTCGGTCTATATCGACGCGGTGGAATGGGTCGAAGCCCCCAACGTGCTGGGCATGTCGCAATTCGCCGACGGGGGCCTCTTGGGGTCGAAACCCTATGTCTCGTCAGGAGCTTACATCGACCGCATGTCGGATTACTGCAAAGGCTGCGCCTACAAGGTCAAGGACCGCACCGGCCCCAACGCCTGCCCGTTCAACCTTCTGTACTGGCAATTCCTGATCCGCCACCGCGACACCTTCCAGAAAAACCCGCGCATGGCGCCCATGTATCGCACCTGGGACAAGATGGCCGCCCCCCACCGCGCCACTGTGATCGCCGAGGCGGAAACCCTCTTGGCCAAACTCGACGCCGGTCAGGTTGTCTGACGCGTTCCCTTTCATTTTGCCCCAAATACCTCCCGGGGGAGGCGAAGCCGGGGGGCAGCGCCCCCCTGCAACATCACAGCCCATGCGCCGCTGCCATTTCGCCCACCAGCCCCGCCACGAACGCGTCGAACCGCGCATCCGGCTGGCGCTTGTCCAGCACCGTGGCCATCGGGTCGGGGGCGGTGATCCCAGACCCCGACAGCGCCTCCAGCACGGCATGGCCGCAGAACGGCACATAGGCTTCGGAATAGCCGCCCTCATGCACCAGCACCAACCGCCCGCCGCAAAGCCGGTCCGCCGCCACTATCACCCGCTCGGTCAGCGCGCGGAAGGTGGCGGCGGTGCACAGCATATGCGCCAGCGGATCAAACGCCCCGGCGTCAAAGCCGCAGGCGACAAGGATCGCGTCGGGCCGGAACCGGTCCAGCGCCGGGATCACGATCCGGTCCATCGCGTCAAGGTATCCGACATGCCCGGTCCCCGCAGGGAGCGGCACGTTGATGTTGAACCCCGCGCCCGCGCCGCGCCCGCGATCCGCCACAGCGCCGGTATCCACCGGATAGTTGCGGTCCTGGTGCAGCGAGATCGTCAGCACGTCGGCGCGGTCATGGAAAATCGCCTCGGTGCCGTTGCCGTGATGCACGTCCCAGTCCACCACCGCGAATCGCGCCCCCAGCCCCGCCGCCCGCGCCGCTTCGATCGCCACCGCGATATTGTTGATCAGGCAGAATCCGTTCGGCCAGTCGGCGGTGCAATGATGCCCCGGCGGGCGCGACAGGGCATAGGCGTTGCGCAATTCGCCCCGCATCACCGCCAGCAATGCCGCCTTGGCCAGCCCCGCTGACAGTGCCGCCAGATCGAACCCGCCCTTCAGGAACGGCGTGCGCAGGCCCAGTTCGCCGGCCCCTGCGTCCGACGTCGCCTTGAACGCGGTCAGATACGCCTGCGTATGGACGCGGGCCAGATCGTCCCATGTGGCGGGATCGGCGCTGGCGAGCGTCATCGCGCGCGCCAGCCCCGTCACCTCGATCAGGTTGCGCAAGCGGCGCTTCGTTTCGGGGTTCTCGGGCAGGCCGCCCGCTGCCAGTGGCTGCACCAGCCCGCCGAACGGCCCGCCAATCGGCAGTGTCAGCGCGTAATCCCCGCCGCCGTGCCAGAAACTGCGCTCGTCCCAGAAAAACCCGGTATCGCGGGGGGTAGACGTATGTGGCATCGCGGCCTCCTGTTTCGCCTCAGTCTGGAACGTCGGGTGCCGCGCGTCCAGTGCGCAGCGCGGGGGTGATCCGCGCACACAGCGCCGCCCAGGTTTCCGGGTCGGGCGCGCATAAAAGATGCCCCTCGCGGCGCGCCGCTGTATAGGGCGCGCCGTCCAGAAACCGCACATGCCCGCCCGCCTCAGTGACAATCAACGCGCCTGCCGCATGGTCCCAAGGATGCAGCATCGCGGACAACGCATAACCCATATGGCCCTGCGCCAGCATCCGGTATTCCTGCGCCGAACAGCGCAGCGATTGCACCCGGTCTGTCGCGCTCAGCGCGTCATTCAATGCGCGGCGCTGCGGCGCGGGCAGAAACCACGGCGCGGCATAGCCTGAGGTCCAGGCAAGCGGCGCAGGGGCGCGCACCCGCAGCGCCCGCGCCCCTGCATCCGTTTCCATCCACGCCCCGCCGCCCTGCCATCCCGTCACCCAATCATCGGATATCGGGTCAAGGATCAGGCCATAAACCGGCACACCATAGGTCAGCCGCGCGATGATGACGCCAAAGCACGGCAGGCCATGCGCGAAATTCCACGTCCCGTCCACCGGGTCGATGACAAAGGCGTCCGGCACCTCGGACATACGGGCGCGCAGGGTGGGGTCGGCGGCCACCGCCTCTTCGCCCACCACCAGCGCCTGCGGGAACCGCGCCTGCATCGCGGCCGTCAGCGCCGCCTCTGCCGCCAGATCGGCGGCGGTCACCAGATCCTGCGGCCCGGATTTCTGCGCCACCGCATCGGGGGCCAGCTTGCGAAAGCGGGGCAGGATTTCGGCCCGCGCCACATCGCGGGCCAGTTGCGCGACAAAGGCGCGGTCCCCTGCGGTCATGGGGGCGATCATGGTCGCGGTTGTGGCGGCGGCGGTATCCGGGAGGGTCATGGGCGTGCGGTTGCCTTCGGTCCTGTTTCCTTCGGTCTGGCGAGTTGACAGGACCGGCGTTGCCTCCGCAAGGTCAGATCATGCGAAAGTCTGCGCCATGACCCCGTCCTATCCCCGCATCCTGCCCGCCGGGCTGGGGGGCCTTGTGGTGCAATTCGCCCCCGTTTTGTCCGAGCCCGCCAACCGCGCCGCGCTGGCGTTCCGCGCGGCGGTCGAAGGCGCGGGCTGGGCCGGGCTGACCGATTGCGCCACGGCGCTGGTGTCGGTGTTCGTGGGGTTTGACCCGTTTGCGTCCTCCAACATGCGCGACGCCGTAGCCCGGCTGCTGGCCAGCCGGGACTGGTTGGCGGAACCGCTTAGAACGGGGCGCGACCATCTGGTTCCCGTCGTGCTGGACGGGCCGGACCTGCCCGAGGCGGCGGCGCTGGCGGGCCTGACTGTGCCAGAGGCGCGCGCCAGCCTGCTGGCAGAACCGCTGCGCGTGCTGACCATCGGCTTCGCCCCCGGCCAACCCTATGCCGGTGAATTGCCCGACGCCTGGGCGATCCCGCGCCGCCCCACGCTGACCCCGCAAGTGCCCGAAGGTGCGCTGGTGGTGGCGATCCGGCAGGCGATCATTTTTGCCGCGCCCGCGCCCACGGGGTGGTGGTGGGTCGGCACCACGGCGTTCCGCCCGTTTCGCCCCGATCTGGCCGATCCGTTCGTATTGCGCGCAGGCGATACGATCACGCTGCAATCGGTCAGCCGCGACCAGATCGCGGCACAACGTGCAGCCGAGGGCCTGCCATGTTGACCGTGCTCGCGGCGGGGCCCTGCGTCACGGTGCAGGATGCCGGTCGACCCGGTCTGATGGCGCAGGGGCTGTCGCGCGGCGGGGCGGCGGATACCCGCGCGCTGGCCGAGGGCTGGGCGTTATTGGCGCAACCTGGCGCGGCCTGTCTGGAACTGGCGGGCTTTGGCGGGCGGTTTCGACTGGACCGCGCGGCGCGGATCGCGCTGACGGGGGCCGCGATGCCCGCGCGGGTGGGGGACAGGGTCTTGCCGTGGAACGCCGCGCTGGCGCTGCCTGCGGGCGCGGTGATCGAGGTGGGCGCGGCGCGGGCGGGGGTTTACGCCTATCTGCACATCGGCGGCGGCATCGCGACGCCGCCGCTGCTGGGATCGCGGGCGGCGCATCTGGTGGCCGGGATCGGGCGGCGGTTGGCGCCTGGCGATGTGCTGCCGCTGGGCGATGACCCCGGCGGGCCGGTCGATGTCACGCTGGACGCGGCCCCCCGGTTTGGCGGCGGCGAATTGCGGCTGACCGCATCGGTGCAGACCGGGCTTTTCGCGCCGGACACCCGTGCGCGGTTTGAGGCCACCGCCTTTCGCGCCGGACGCGGCGACCGGATGGGGCTTGCCTTGGCGCATGACAGCGCGGGCTTTGCCACCGATGCGCAGCGCAGCCTGGTATCCGAGGTGATCGTGCCCGGCGATGTGCAGATGACGGGCACCGGCGCGCCGTTCGTGCTGTTGGCGGAATGTCAGACGACGGGGGGCTATCCCCGGATCGGCGCGGTGATCCCCTGCGACCTGCCGCGCGCGGCGCAGGCCGCCGCTGGCGATCCGCTGCGGTTCCGGTTTGTCAGCGAGGGCGAGGCCTTGGCGGCGCTGGCGCGTGATCGGGCCGAACTGGCGGCGCTGGCCCCCCGGCCGATGCGCCGCGCGCTTGACACCGCCACGCTGATGGCGGCGCAATTGGTGGGCGGCGCGGTGGATGCGCGCGCTGATCCGTTTTCGCAGGAGCCGTGATGCAGATCGACCTGAACGCGGATATGGCCGAAGGCTTTGGCCCGTGGGAAATGACCGATGACGCGGGCCTGTTGCAGGTGATCACATCGGCCAATATCGCCTGCGGGTTTCATGCCGGCGACCCTGACCGGATGATGGCGGCGATGCGCGGGGCTGTCGCCGCAGGCGTGGGCATCGGCGCGCATCCCGGCTTTGACGATTTGCGCGGTTTCGGGCGGAACCGCATCGACATGCCGCGCGCCACGCTGGAAAACCAGATCCGCTATCAGGTTGCCGCTTGCGCCGGGATGGCGCGGGCGGCGGGCGGGCAGTTGGCGCATGTGAAACTGCACGGCGCGCTCGCCAACATGGCATCCGAGGATGAGGGCCTCGCGCGCGCCTGTTTCACTGCGGCGCTGTCGGTGGCCCCCGGCGCGCGAATCGTGGCGATGGCGGCGACCGCACAGGCGCGCGCGGCGGAAGGCATGGGCATTTCGTGGGTCGGCGAGATTTTTGCCGACCGTGCCTATCGCGCGGATGGTTTGCTGGTGGACCGGCGCGAAGCGGGCGCGGTGATCCATGACGCGGGCGTGGCTGGCGAACGGGTGCTGGCGATGCTGCGGGCGGGCGCGATCCTGACGGCGGATGGCGGCGCGATTGCCACGCGGATCGACACCGTCTGCGTGCATGGCGACAGCCCCAGTGCAGTAGCGATGGCACAGTCGCTGCGGGCGACGTTGCAGCGCGCGGGCGTCCGCGTCGCGCCGTTCTGAGCGTCGAGGGGGGCGCTGCCCCCCGCCCGTGCCGGGCCCCCCCGGGATAGTTAGGAACCAGAGAAGCCGGGACGGGTCAGGGCTAGGGCGGCGGCAGACCAAGCCGGATCGGGCCTTTGGCGGTCACGGGATCAACCGGCGCGCCCCTTTGTGTGGCTGTCAGCGGCAAGGTGGCGGCGATGGCGCGGATTCGGGGCATCAGCGGGCGCCAGTTGGGCGACAGGGCGCGCGCCGCCTCGGACGGGCAGAAGGTTTTCGGCGCGCGGGCCAGCGCGAGGTCCATCAGCGCGGCGGCAATCTGCGCGTCTGACGGACCCGTAGGGTGGATCATTGATCCACCTTACCCCAAAGCTTCGTCGCAGCGCGCGCAGGTTCCGGGATGCACGTGGCCGCCCACATCGGGCAGGATTTTCCAGCAACGCTGGCATTTCTCGCCCGCTGCCATGGCAAAGACCACCGCCACACCCGCCACGTCGGGCAGGGTAAAGGCGGCATCAGGGGCCGCGTCCCCGCTCAGGCGCAAGTCCGAGGTGATGCAGACATCGGCGAAATCCGCCGCCGCCAGCACGCCCCGCAAGTCCGGGTCGGCGACATGGACCACCGGGGCCGCTTCCAGCGAAGCACCAATCACCTTGGCGGTGCGTTGCAGTTCCAGCGCGCCGTTGACCACGCGGCGCGCGGCGCGGATGGCGTCAAAGCGGGCGGCCAGCGCGTCATCACGCCAGTCTGCCGGAGTGTCCGGGATATCGTTCAAATGCACCGAGGTGTCGTCGCCGGGGAAACGGTCCAGCCAGACTTCTTCCATCGTGAAGACAAGGATCGGGGCCAGCCATGTCGTCAGGCGGTGGAACAAGAGGTCCATCACCGTGCGCGCGGCCCGGCGGCGCGGCGTGTCGCCGTCGCAATAGAGCGTATCCTTGCGGATGTCGAAATAGAAGGCCGACAGGTCCACCGTGGCAAAGGTGAACACGGCCTGGAACACGCCCTGAAAGTCGTAGGCGGCGTAGCCCTGCCGGACGGTCTGGTCCAGTTCGGCCAGCCGGTGCAGCACCCAGCGTTCCAGTTCCGGCATATCGGCGGGGACGACGCGGTCGATTTCAGTGAAATCGGCCAGCGACCCCAGCAGGAACCGCAGGGTATTGCGCAACCGGCGATAGCTGTCGGCGGTGCCTTTCAGGATCTCTTTGCCGATGCGCAAATCCGCGGTGTAGTCCGACTGCGCGACCCACAGCCGCAGGATATCCGCGCCATATTCATCGATGACCTCTTGCGGGGCGACGGTATTGCCCAGCGATTTGGACATCTTGTTGCCCTTTTCATCCAGCGTGAAGCCATGCGTCAGCACGCCCCGGTAGGGGGCGCGGCCGATGGTGCCGCAGGCCTGCAGCATCGACGAATGGAACCAGCCGCGATGCTGGTCGGTGCCTTCAAGGTAAAGGTCTGCGATGCCATCCGCCGACCCGTCTGCGCGGTCGCGCAGCACGAAAGCGTGGGTGGACCCGCTGTCGAACCAGACGTCGAGGATGTCGAACACCTGATCGTAATCGTCGGGGTTCACGAGACCGGACAGGAAGCGGTCCTTGGCACCCGGCAGATACCAGCAATCCGCGCCCTCGGCCTCGAACGCGGCGGTGATGCGTGCGTTGACGGCTTCGTTGCGCAGCAGGAAATCGGCGTCGGTCGGTTTCGCGCCACGCTTGGTAAAGCACGTCAGCGGCACGCCCCAGGCGCGTTGCCGCGACAACACCCAATCGGGCCGCGCCGCGATCATGGAATGCAGGCGGTTGCGGCCTGTCTGGGGCGTCCATGTCACCAACTGGTCGATGGATGTCAGCGCGCGGTCGCGGATCGTGGTGCCGTACGTGTCCTGCCCGTCGCCCACGGGGCGGTCGATGGCGGCGAACCATTGCGGGGTGTTGCGGTAGATCACCGGGGCCTTGGAGCGCCACGAATGCGGGTAGGAATGTTTCAGCTTGGCCTTGGCGAACAGCGCGCCGGTGCTGGCCAGCGCCTTGATATTGCTGACGTTCGCCGGGCCTTCCTTGCCATCGGGCAGGATGATGTGCTGACCGCCGAACAGGGGCAGATCCGTGCGGTAGCTGCCGTCAGCCTCGACGTTATAGGTCATCGGCAGGCCGTGCTTCTGGCCAAGGATATAGTCGTCATCGCCGTGGCTGGGCGCGGTATGGACAAAGCCGGTGCCCGCGTCATCGGTCACGTGATCGGCGGGCAGCATGGGGACGGGGTAGTCCCATTCGCCGTTGCTGCCGTCGATGCCGCGATAGGGGTGCGACAGGATCATCCCGTCAAGATCGTCCGCCGTGACATCGCACAGGCGGCGCGTCATGTCAGGCCCGACCAGTTTTGCCTGCGCGAACACCGCTTCGGCCAAAGCGTCGGCCAAGATCACGCGATGGCCGATCGTCGCGGTGCTGTCGGCGGGCCGCCCGATCACTTCATATAGCCCGTAGGCGATGCCCGGCCCAAAGGCGACCGCGCGGTTCTGCGGGATGGTCCAAGGCGTTGTGGTCCAGATCACCACATCGGTCGGCGTGGCGGTGAACATGGTCGCGCGGGCCTGTTGCACGCGGAAACGCACCCACACCTGATGCGAGGTATGGTCGTGATATTCCACTTCCGCCTCGGCCAGCGCGGTCTTTTCCACTGGGCTCCACATCACGGGCTTGGACCCCTGATAGAGCGTGCCGGTCATCAGGAATTTCATGAACTCCTCGGCGATCACGCGTTCGGCGTGGTAATCCATGGTCAGGTAGGGCCGGTCCCAGGCGCCGGTCACACCCAACCGTTTGAATTCGTCGCGCTGGATGTCGATCCAGCCTTCGGCGAACTTGCGGCATTCCTGCCGGAAGGTGACCAGATCGACGTCGTCCTTGTTCAGGCCGCGGGCGCGATACTGCTCCTCGATTTTCCATTCGATGGGCAGGCCGTGGCAATCCCAGCCGGGGATATAGCGGGCGTCGCGGCCCATCATCTGCTGGCTGCGCACCACCATGTCCTTCAGCACCTTGTTCAGGGCGTGGCCGATATGCAGGTGGCCGTTGGCGTAGGGCGGGCCGTCATGCAGGGTGAACGGCGCGCGCCCCTGCTTTTCGCGCAGCCGGTCATAGACCCCGATCCGCGCCCAACGGTCCAGCCATGCCGGTTCGCGCTGCGGCAGGCCCGCGCGCATCGGAAATTCCGTGCGGGGCAGGTTCAGGGTGTCTTTGTAGTCGGGCGTGGTGGGGGTATCGGCGCACATGGCGGGCGTCCTTGGAATTGGCGGTTGGGGAAGGGGTGGCGCAACGCCGCTGTCCCGGCGCCCCTGATCAGGACGCCGGGCCGCTAATTCGAGGGATGAGCACGAACCGGACCCGCATGGGGGGGTTATAGGCAGGGGCGGTGGCGTGAACAAGTGGGTGACGCAAACCGTCTCACGCCAGAGTCTATGCGCGTTAGGATTGACGGCAAGGGCGAATCCAAGCACACTAAAGATCAAAATGTTTATTGGTTGACAGTGACAGCCCAGAATAGGGCGATCAGCGACTTGGAGACAATTGATGCATCTACGTGCAGTCCCCATCCGGTGTTCGTTGATCTTGGCAGCCCTTTTGTCAGCTGGCGCATGTCTGGCTAAAACAACGGCAGACAGTTTTTCCGGACAGCACGTCGAAATGACAGACGGGTATGGCAATCGGCGGTTGGTCAATGCGGCCAACACTTTCAATCCCGATGATGCGGCATTCGTAACGGCCGCGGAATTGGCACAGGAAGCACGTAACCGGTGGGACGCGATCGGCGGTATGGCGGGTCTGGGGCCGCGCGCGGAAATTCACGAGCTTTCCCTGATCCTTGCGCGGTTGCTGCAAGAGCATCCAAAGTCGCGCGAAGCGATGCTGGCGCGGCGAGGACGCCTGATTGATGTTGATCCGCAGTTGGTGGCGACCTATGCGGATGCGTGGCGCGCGGCAAATCCGGATGCTGTTGATATCGGACCCGCGCCCGCCCAGTCGCAGGCAGAGGCAGCGGCCATGATCGGCGGGTTTGCGGCAGTTGTACCGCCAAAACCCGCACCCTCCCCCAGTTGGTTCCGCGCGGCACCTGTTGCTCCGGTCGCACCACAGGCGGCGAAACCGACACAACCTGCGGCGGCACCGCCCGTGGTTGCCGAACGCCGCGACGGTCCGCAACGACTGGCGACCCGAGACCTGTATGAGCGGCTGAAAAAGACCACCGTGCTGATCATTCAACTTGGGCAAGCGCGGGATGGCCGATACCTGTGGTTCTCGCATGGCACGGGATCGTTCATCGGTCCGAAAACGGTTCTGACCAACACCCATGTGGTTGAGGCGAGCAAGGGGGTCCCGGCGCAGTATTTCCTGATCGTGAATCGTGAGTTGGGGGTCAGTCGGGCGACCCTGCGTGCGCGGGCACAGACGGCGTCGGGGCGGGGCATTGACGCGGCTGTTCTGGATGTGACTGATGTGACGGCCGAGAATTTCCTGACATTTGCCAGCGATTTCACCGAAGGTGACGATGTGGTACTCAGCGGTTTCGCCGGGCGGGCCAATGACAGCGACCGCGCCTATATCGATCTGCAGGAAATGGTAAACTCAGGCGTGTTACCTGGAGCGGATAGTATTCCAGTTGCAAAATTTTCCAGCGGCGAAATCCAGTCTGTCTATATTGATGAGCGCGGAGAAGAAACTGTCGCCGCAGGCGTAATTGCAACCTCTGGCGCAAGCGGGTCTTCATTGACGGATTATTGTGGTCGGGTTGTTGGTCTGTACTATGCCAGCACACGTCAAATCACTGAAGTTCGCGGCAACAAAGTATCTGTCGATGCTGTGAAATACAACTTTTCTGTAAGCGCACGCGAGATCACCAAATGGCTCGACAGTGCCAGAGTTCCCTATCTTACATCAGCGGGCCTGTGTCCGACGGCCCAGTGATCCTTCAGCATGGCCATGAAAGGATGGTACGATGACGACAAGGCTCCAAACGCGGTACACTGCCTTTGGTCTGGCGCTGGCGGTTGCGGTTTCGGGACCGGTGCAGGCCGGGAACGAATTCGTCGGCGGCCTTGTCGGCGGGGTGATCGGCGGGATCATCGGCTCGCAGATCGGACAACAACAGCGCAAACAGACCGCACCACGCAAGACCAGCGGCGGAACCAAGAAAGCTGCGCCCGCCCGTCCGGCCCTGACCGCCGAACAGCGCGAGGAACAACGCCGCATCCAGGTCGCGCTGAACGCCATGGGTTGCGACGTGGGCAATCCTGACGGGGTGTTCGGTGGCAAGACACGAAACGGGATCCGGTGTTTCCAAGCCAAGGTTGAACAGCCGCAAACCGGAACGCTGACACCCACGGAACGGCAGGTTCTGCTGGAACGCTATGCGAGCTTGCAATCGGGCGGGGGAGCGGTGGCAGCCGGCGTTGGGGCCGGGGCGCTGTTTGCGACGTTGGGCGCACAGGCCGCCGCGCCTCTGGCACCTGTGTCCCCTACTCCTGCGGTCCCGGTTCCCGCGGCCCCAGATCCGGTGGCAGCCGCCCCGACAGCGACCGTGATGGCGAACGCCCTGGTCGAGGATGACAGCGCCGATGCGACAACGATCTGCGAGGGAACTGCCTCCAGTGCAGCGGTAGCCTTGCCCGGGCTGTCGTCAGCGGTCACGACGGCGCCAGTCTTTGTCGGAGACATCCCGGCTGTCGGGTTCTGCGACCTGCGGGCGGCCTTGATCGCGCGCGCCGATGAGAGCGTCCAGTCGCTTGGCGTGGCCAAGGCCGACGCGGCTGCGCAGTGTCAGGCTTTGGGTGATCTGCTGGCTGCCGAGACGGATGCCATCGGGGTGCGATCGCCTGCCGATGTGATCGCTGCGGCCTCGGCGACGATTGGTCCGGCGGTATCGGATTACGATGCCGCCGTGACCTCGTCGCGTCTCTGCGCGGGCATCGCATATGGCAATGATGACGTGACCTTGGCCGAGGCGATTGCCCTGTTCGGGGCCGCTGTCGGCGATCCATCGCTGGCAGAGGCGGTTGGGTGGCACTTGTCATTTGGTTTGGGGCGCGACGTGGATCGTCCGGCTGCCGCAGCATGGCTGCGTGAAGCGGCGGACCAGATGGCCGAAATCGACCCTTCGCTGCTGCTGATGGCCGACATTGATCGACGCGCGAACCTGTTGGCGGTCGCCGAAGTGATGGACCCACAGGTCAAGCCGGTCGGGTTTGTTCTTCCGGGGCTGAAAAACTGAGAGACCTTGAGTGCAAAAGGGGAAATGGCCATATCGGTGGTCATGGACCCTTTGGCCAAATTCGACATCACCCGTGACGACATCGCCCGTGTCGTCGCTGCATTCTATGCTTTGGTGCGGCAGCATCCGGGGCTGGGGCCGGTGTTTGCGGTGCATGTGGATGACTGGCCCGCGCATGAGGAAAAGGTCACGAGGTTCTGGGCCAATGCGATCCTGAACACGCGCGACTATGACGGCAATATCATTGCCACGCACCAAGAGGCGGGGAATGTGCGGCCGGGGATGTTCGGCACATGGCTTAACCTGTTCGACCTGACGCTGCGGGCGGAACTGACGCCGGATCAGGCGGCGGCCTGGTCGGCCTTGGCGCACCGGATCGGGCGCAGCTTGCGCGCGGGCGTCACGGACCGGATGCGCGGACCCGGCGGGGTGCCCTTGCTGCGGTGACGCGGGGTTGATCGCGGCCCGCTTGCGAAGCCGTCACATATCCGTCATATCCCCGCCATGTCAGTGCAATCCAAGGCCCTTGCCGTTCACCTGCTGACCGCCACCGGGGCGGTGTTTGCCATGCTGGCGCTGCTGGCGGCGGTCGAGGAAAAATGGTCGCTGATGTTTCTGTGGCTGGTGGTGGCGCTGGTGGTCGATGGCGTCGACGGCCCGCTGGCGCGGCGCTATGACGTCAAACGCAACGCGCCCGCCTTTGACGGCGAGCTGCTGGACCTGATCATCGACTACCTGACCTATGTGTTCATCCCGGCCTATGCGCTGTTCAAACACCCCGATCTGTTGCCGGGCTGGACCGGATGGGTGGCGATCATCGTGATCACCTTTGCCTCTGCGATGTATTTCGCGGATACCCGGATGAAGACGCGGGATTACAGCTTTTCCGGCTTTCCGGGCTGCTGGAACATGGTGGTGCTGGTGGTTTTCGCGCTGAAGCCGGGGTTCTGGGTGATTCTGGCGCTGGTCGCGGTTCTGGCGGTGGCGATGTTCCTGCCGATCCGTTTCGTGCATCCGGTGCGCACCCGGCATTGGCGGATGGTGACATTGCCAATGGCGCTGGGGTGGACCTTCTTTGCCGGCTGGGCGGCCTGGGTCGATTTCGACCCGCAAAGCTGGGCGCATTGGGGGTTGATCGTGACCTCGGTCTATCTGCTGGGCGCGGGTGCGGTGCAGCAGATGGTCTATGGGCGCGACGGCTAGATCAGCGGAAAAAGCTACGGCGGGTTTCCTCGGCCATCGCGCGGCGCATGGAGATGTCGGCCAGTTCCGCCATCAGCATGCGGCGCGCATCAGGGTCGGTTTCCGCCGCCAGACGTTGTTGCAGCGCGGCCTCGGCTTTTTTCAGCGCGATTTCGGGGGGCAGCGCGCCCGCCTCGGCCATCATGCGGAACCCGACGCCCATCCCGGCGTCGATAAAGGGCGCCTCGGGGTGGTCGGGCAGGGGTTTGCCCTCGCCTGCAAGGCCCGTCAGCTTGCCTTCGGCAAGGGCCTTGAGGATGCGGCGTTCTGCGATGCGGTCTGATCCTGACATGGTGGGAACATGCCACAGCGGGGCGCGTCACGCAAAGGGATCAGTTGCATAGCCGACCCCCGTCAACGTCAACCCGTCGGGCGGCGCGACTGGGCCACAGCGGGTGCGATCGCACGCGGCAAGCGCGTCGCGCAGGTCGTCGGGGCCCCAAGCCCCGCTGCCGACCCGTTCCAGACTGCCCACCATGGAGCGGACCTGATTGTGCAGGAACGACCGCGCACGGAAATGCAGGCGGTATTCCGTGCCGCCGGGGCAGGGCTGGGCGGTGATACGCACCTCGTCCAGCGTCTTGACCGGGCTTTTCGCCTGACACAGCGCGGCGCGGAAGGTAGTGAAATCATGCCGCCCGATGAGGCAGCGCGCCGCGTCCTGCATCGCGGCGGCGTCCAGCGGGTGCTTGACCTGCCAAGCCAGCCCCGCGTCATGGGTCAAGGGCGCGCGCCGCGCAATGACGCGGTAGGTATAGCGCCGCTCCAGCGCCGAAAACCGGGCGTGCCAGTCGTCAGGCACAAGCGCTGCCGCCAGAATGGCAACCGGCGCCGGTTTCAGATGGAAATTCAACGCTTCCGACAGGCGGAACGGGTCCCAGTCGCGCGTCATGTCGCACTGCGCGACCTGCCCCGTGGCATGGACGCCCGCATCGGTGCGGCCTGCGGCGGCGACGGTATGCGGCCCCGGTTCCAGCCGCGCCAGTGCCGCCTCGATCGCGCATTGCACGGATGGTTGGTCAGCCTGCCGCTGCCAGCCTGCGAAAGGCTGTCCGTGGTATTCGACAAGAAGCGCGTAGCGTGGCATGGGCCGGGCATAGCGCAGGGATGCGCGGGCGAAAAGGGTGCGGGATGCGGTGGTTGGTTCTGGCGATACTGATGCTGGCTGGCGCGGCGCAGGCGAATGAGGGCTGCGGGCGACTGGATTGGTGCGATGAGCTGGTGGTGTTCTATGCCAACGGCGTCCCGCCCTTGCCGCAGGACGCCGTTCAGGCGCAGGCGCTGCGGCAAGACTACCTCCAACTGGCAATTGCAGCCTGCCAGGCGGGTGACCCAGAGGCCTGCCGCTCGGGCCTGTCTTTGACGCAGTCTGTGCAGGCTGATGACGCGCAACCCCGTCTGTTTGCAGCGGCGGACCGTCTGTGTGATCACGATACCCCGGCGGCCTGCACGGCGGGTTTGGGGCTGCGGCTGCGTGTCGGCCTTGCGCCCATCGTCGCGGCCGCCACCGCCACCGCCCGCCACCGCCACGAGGCCGCCTGTCTGGCCGGATCGGATGCCGATTGCCGTGACTTGCGCCGCAAGCTGGGTTTCGGGCTGACCGGGATGGCGTGTGCCGAACCGGACCTGTTCCTGCGGATGGTCGTGGCCTGTATTGGCCAGTCGGACAGCACGTGTCCGGCGGTGTTCGCGGATATCCGCACGGCCCCCGCCTTGGTCGCAGGTGTCGCACTGGACCGTTTGCGCCAGTCCTGCGACACCGGAGAAAGCGGATCGTGCTATGCACTGGCACGGCTGGATGGCAGCCGTCCGCGCCGGGACTGGTATCTGGCTGCCTGCGATGCGGGTCATCCGGGCGGGTGCAGCGAACTCGGCCACCTGTTCTATGTCCAGTTCACCACCGGCAAGGGCGACGTTGTCCCCGCTGCCGACGCCTGGGCGCGGGGCTGCGATCTGGGGCATGTGCCGTCCTGCCATTACCTGAAACACCTGTCGCGGCAGTAATGCGCGCCACTAACACCTTTCGCCCAAGCCCTTCCGCGCCTATCTTGGCGGCGTAACGGCGCAAGGTGGAATTGCCAGTGAACGTATTTGGCATCGGCGATATCGCAGACGGCATCACCGGGCGCGTCGGCGCGGTGACCGAGGTCATCACGCAGCCGTTTTCCGATACCGTGATCCGGCTGGGCGTGACGGGGCTGGCCCGCGCGGGCAAGACGGTGTTCATCACCTCGCTGGTGGCGAACCTGCTGGACCGCGCGCGGATGACGCAACTGAGTGCCGCGCCGCGCATCATGGCGTCCTGGCTGCAACCCCAGCCCGACGATACCGTGCCGCGTTTCGACTACGAGGCGCATCTGGCGGCGCTGACCGGGCCTGCCCCGCATTGGCCCGACAGCACGCGGACCGTCAGCGAATTGCGCCTGTCGCTGCGGCTGCGGCCCTCTGGGCTATTGGGCGGCATGACCGGGCCGCGCACGGTGCATCTGGATATCGTGGATTACCCCGGCGAATGGCTGCTGGACCTTGGCCTGTTGGACAAAAGCTATGACGCCTGGGCCGCCGACGCGCTGGCCCGTGTCGCGGAACGCGAACAGGGCGCAGCGTTCCGCGCCGCGTTGGGCCACGTCACCCCCGACGCGCGGCATGACGAACCGACCGCGCAGGGGCTGGCCCGCGCCTTCACCGATTACCTGACGGCTGCGCGCGCGGCGGGGTTTTCCGACTGCACGCCGGGGCGGTTCCTGATGCCGGGGGAACTGGCCGGGTCGCCCGCGCTGACCTTTGCGCCGCTGCCGCCTGCGGCGGACAAACGCGGCAGCCTGCGGCGCGAGATGGAGCGGCGGTTCGAGGCCTATAAGGCGCAGGTGGTCAAACCCTTCTTCCGCGACCATTTTTCCCGTATCGACCGGCAGGTGGTGCTGGTGGATGCGCTGGGCGCGATCCATGCCGGGCCATCGGCAGTGGCCGATCTGCGCGGCGCGATGGCGGACTTGCTGGCGGCGTTTCGGCCGGGATCAAACGACATCCTGTCGCGGCTGTTGCGCGGCAAACGGGTGGAAAAGATCCTGTTCGCCGCCACCAAGGCCGACCACCTGCACCATTCCCAACATGACCGGCTGACCGCGATCATGCAGGCGTTGCTGCGCCAGACCCGCGACCGCGCCGATTTCGCAGGCGCGCGCACGGCGGCGATGGCGATTGCGTCCCTGCGCGCCACGGTGGAACAGACGATGACGCATGGCGGGCGATCCGTCGATGTGGTGCGCGGCACGCTGTTGGACAGCGGGCGCGAGGCGGCGTTCTTTCCCGGCGAACTGCCCGAAGACCCGGCGCGGCTGTTGTCGCAGGCGACCGACGGGGCCGAACGCTGGCTCGATGGGGCTTATCAGGCGATGAACTTTGCGCCCGCCGTGCTGCGGCTGAAACCCGGCGAAGGGCCGCCGCATATCCGGCTGGACCGCGCCGCCGAGTTTCTGATCGGGGACCGGCTGTGATGAGCGCCGCTGATCTGGCCGCGCCCGTGCAGGTGTCCGGGCCGCACCCGGCGCGGCTGTGGCATCTGCCGGGGTTGTTGGTGGTGCTGTGGTCGTTCACCCGCGCGACGCCGTGGCTGCCTGTCACCCGGTCGCGGCTGATGGATGCGCGGCTGATGGCAGTGATGATCCGGCGCGGCGAGGTGCGGGTGATGTGCGCGGGCCTGCGCCCGGTGGCCTTCATTGCCCGCGACGGAGCCTATATCAAGGCGCTGTATGTGCTGCCCGCGCTGCAAGGCCAAGGCACCGGATCGCGGCTGCTGACCGAGGCGCAGGAACAGACCACCGTTCTGGAACTTTTCACCCATGTTCGCAATGCGGGCGCGCGCGGGTTCTATGCGCGGGCAGGCTTTACCGAGGCCGAAGGCAGTCTGGAAAACGACGAACGGGTGCCTGACCTGCGGTTGATCTGGCAGCGGGGCGGACCGATGGCAACAGGATGGACAGGCGCATGACCCAGGGACCGATCCTGATCGACCTCGACGGGGCTGCGCCTGTGTCGCCCGCCGATGCGCCCCCGGTGCCCGAAACCACGCACTTCGCCGCGCCCGAGGGCCGCGCGATGCAGACAGCCGCCGCACTGGCGGGCGGTGGGGCTGGATTGGGCCGCTTGTTTCTGGGGCTGGCCGGGTCGCTGATCGTGACGCTGCTGACGCTGTGGGCCTGGGACACGGCCACGGCGCTGATCGCGCGCGCGCCGATCCTGGGCTGGGTGGTGTCGGGGCTGATGCTGGCGCTGATCCTGCTGGCGCTGGCGCTGGCGCTGCGCGAATTGCGGGCGGTGGCGCGGCTGGCGCGGATCGACCGGGTGCAGGCCCGTATCCGCGCGGCGATGACCGACAATACGCTGCCCGCCGCGCGCAAATCGCTGGCGGAATTGCGCGCGATTTATGCGGGGCGCGCGGACCTCGCCTGGGGGCGCGACCGATTTGACGCGCGCGCGCCCGACCTGATGGACGCGGACGCGCTGTTCACGCTGGCCGAGACGGAACTGATGGCCCCGCTGGATACCCAAGCCGCCCGCGTGGTCGAGGCCGCCGCGCGGCAGGTCGCCACCGTGACCGCTGTGGTGCCGCTGCCCTTGGCCGATGTCGTGGTGGCCTTGGCGGCGAACCTGCGGATGATCCGGCAGGTGGCCGAGATTTATGGCGGGCGCGCCGGCACCTTTGGCAGTTGGCGGTTGCTGCGCGGGGTGATGACGCATCTGGTGGCGACGGGTGCCGTGGCCGTGGGCGATGACATGCTGGGGTCACTCTTGGGCGGCGGGTTGCTGGCGAAACTGTCGCGCCGCTTTGGCGAGGGGCTGGTGAATGGCGCGTTGACCGCCCGGGTGGGTCTGGCCGCCCTCGAGGTCTGCCGCCCGATGCCATTTTCGCCCGCGCGCCGCCCGTCGGTATCGGGCACGGTCAAGCGCGCGCTGACGGGGTTGTTCGGCAGCTAGGCCTCGACCCACAGGGTGAACGGGCCATCGTTGACCAGCGCCACCTGCATATCCGCGCCAAAGCGCCCGGTTTCCACCGCGATGCCAAGACCCGCCAGCGTGACCGCGAACCGTTCATACAGGGCGCGCCCCACGTCAGGGGCGGCGGCCTGCGAAAATCCGGGGCGGTTGCCGCGTGATGTATCCGCGGCCAGCGTGAACTGCGACACCACCAAGGCCGACCCGCCGACATCGCCGATGGCAAGGTTGGTCTTGCCGCCCGCGTCGGCAAACATCCGCAGCTTGGCCACTTTCGCGGCCAGCCGGTCGGCGGCAGCGGCGTCATCGCTTTGCATGGCGCAGACAAGGATCAACAGCCCCGGCCCGCAGCGCCCGATGATGGCACCGTCCACACGGACGGTCGCCTCGGTGACCCGTTGCAACAGCGCGCGCATCAGGCGTCGCCCACCATCGTCAGCACATCCGTCAGCGCGGCGCGGTCGGTGCGAAACTGGTTCACGGGCGCGGCCGTGTCGGCATAGCCAAAGGCGATGGCGCACAGGATATGGCGATGCGCCGGGATGCCAAACTCGGCCCGCAACAAGGGCGCAAAGGCCGCCACCGCCGCCTGCGGCACGGATGCGACACCAGCGGCCGTGGCCGCAATCGTCCACAGTGCGATGAACCCGCCGCAATCCATCACGCCATAGGTGCCCAGATCGGCCTCGGACGTCACGAGGGCCACATGCGGCGCACCGAACAGGCGGTAATTCTCCAGCATCTGCTGCATGCTTGCCACGCGGTCACCCTTGGCAATCCCCACCGCATCATACAACTGGAACCCGCAGGCGCGGCGGCGATCCTGATAAACGCCGTCATAGCGTTTCGGCCAATCCAGATCGGGCTGCGATGATTGCGCGGTCGCGGTCGCATACAACCGCGCGCGAAAGCGGTCGGTTTCCGCCCTGCGCGTCACGATCACCTGCCAGGGCTGGGCATTGCACCACGACGGCGCGCGCCCGGCCGCCAGCGTGATCCGCGCGATGACATCATCCGGCACGGGATCGGGGCGAAACGCGCGGCAGGAATGGCGGCGATGCAGCACCGCCTCCAGCGTCTCAAGTTCGGTCATTGCAGTTGCCCCTCGTTCAGCGCGATGCCGTAACCCACCGCCCCTGCAATCAGTGCGCCCAGCACCACGGCCACCGCGATCTTCCACGCCGACCACGGGCGTTCGCCCTGCACGCGGCCGGTCTGGCCATTGACCACGAACCGATAGGTTTTGCCGCGATATTTATACGCCGCCATCCATACCGGCAGCAGCACATGCTTGAACGTCACATCGCTGACGCGGGTGTCGATCTGGTGGATGCGTTGCTGGTCGCCGCCGATATCGAACCGTACATCGCGTTCGATCTGCCGGTCCATCAGCATCCGGGCCTCGGCAAATCCCGCGTCCAGATCGACCTGATAGGCCTCGGCGCGGAACCCGGCCAGATATTGCGGCAGATAGGGTTGCAAGGCGGTCAGATCCCAAGGTTCCAGCGCATCGGTGAAGGTCTTGGGCAGGCTTTTCGACGCCAGCACCAGCACATCGTCAAAGAACCGCGCCACTTTGCCCCGCGCGGGCGTCCAGCGGACGCGCGGCACCTGCACCGTCTCGCGCTTGCCGTCGCGGATCACGGTCATGGTTTCGTAATAGATCGTGCCGCGTTCGCCGCTATAGCGGCTGGCGGTGTCGGCATCAAAGGTCCAGAACGGCACATAAATGCCCTCCATCCGGCGACCCTTACGGGCATAGGCCTGCAAGCCATTGGGCGCAAACCACAACCGGCCCAGCCAATCGGTCATCGCCGCCCGCGCGGCCCCCTCGTTCAGTGCAAAGGGCAACACGCCGCGCGGCTTGATATGGCGGTTGGTGCCGGTGTCCGTGACCACGGGTGTGGCGCAGAACGGGCAGGTGGTGGCATGGGCCTCGGGGTCAAATTCGACCTCTGCGCCGCAATTGGGGCAGCGCGAGACGCGGGTGTCCTCCATCTCCTGCAACGGCAACAGCCCGCGCAAGGCGCTGTCCAAGTCCAGCTCGCGGATGGCGGCCACCGCGCGCCCCGATCCCTCGATGGGCCGCTCATGCCCGCAATGATCGCAGACCAGCGCAAGCTTGGCCGGGTCATAGCGATAATCCGCCCCGCATTGCTCGCAGGGGAAACGGTGATCCTGGGTGGTTTCGGCGGTCTGTGACATGCTGTCAGGGGCCCCGGCCTTTCATTTTGCCGAAAATACTCCCGCCGGAGGCATCCGACGGCTGTCGCAAGTTCAGACCGCAGGAGGGGGCGGCGGCAGCACCGTGAACAGGCGCGCAAGGTCGGTGACGTCTTCGGCGCGCTTCCAGCCATCCTGCCCGGCGGTCCAGACCCAGCTTTCGCGGGTCAGCGTGCCATCCGCCGCCTTGCGGCCCATCGACGCCAGCGAAAACGGCCCCGTGGTCTGGCCCGCATCCGCGATATGCCAGACATGCTCGACGGGCGGGGCGGGCGGGGCAACGGGTGCTGCCGCCTCGGCGGGACGCGCACCCCAAGGGCCTGCAACCGCACCCGCCGCCTGCGCGCCCAGCATCGCGCCCATCGCGGCCCCCATCGCGCTGCCGGGGGTGCGCGCGGATTCGGTCATCGCCTCGGCGGCGCTGTATTGCGCGAACCGGCCCAGATCGCCCGCGACGCCCATCGAGGTGCGCTTGTCCAGCGCGCGCTCGACCTCTTCGGGCAACGAGATGTTTTCGATATACAATTCCGGCAGCGCGATGCCATAGCCCGCCAGCGTCGGCTCGATCCGCTTGGCCAGAAGCGCGCCCAGATCGGCGGTATTCGCCGCCATGTCCAGCACTGGGATTCCGCTGGCCGCGATCACGCGCGAAAACTCTTGCACGATGATGTTGCGGATCTGAAAGCTGATTTCGTCCATGGTGAATTCGCCATCGGTGCCGACGATTTCCAGCATGAACTTGCCCGGATCGGTGACGCGCACGGTATAGGTGCCGAAGGCGCGCAGCCGCACCGGGCCAAATTCCGGGTCACGGCAGATGATCGGGTTCTTGGTGCCCCATTTCAGGTCGGAGAACCGCGTCGTGTTGACGAAATAGATTTCCGACTTGAAGGGCGACCGGAACCCGTGATCCCAGTGCTGCAACGAGGTCATCACCGGCATGTTGTTGGTTTCCAACATATAAAGGCCGGGGGTGAACACATCCGCCAATTGCCCTTCATGCACGAAAACCGCCGCCTGCCCCTCGCGCACGGTCAGCTTAGCCCCATATTTGATCTCGTGCCCCTCGCGTTCAAACCGCCACACCATGGTGTCGCGGGTGTCGTCCGTCCAGTGGATGACGTCGATGAACTGGCCGGAGAGGAAATCGAAAATGCCCATGATCAGATCTTTTCCTTGGCGGGTTTCGTGATGAAGCTGGCAGCCGTCGGCGGATTGGGGGCCTTTGGCGGCATCGGATCGGTGCCTTGGCGCATAATTGACGCGCCTACCGTCGTCGGACCACGTTTTTCCCATCGCCCATCCGCAGGTGTCATCCTTGCTTGGTAGCCGTCAGTCAGGATTTTTCGGTTCATCGCGGGACTCCTCGGGGATTGGAAGGAATTCTATCGACCTCAGGTTCGTCAAGGACAGTAACACAGAGCGGGCAGGCTCACTGCCTGTCCATATGGTATCGTCCCCAACAGAATAAATACGTTCCAGAAAAATGTCACTGCGCTGCGGGTCGCTGGCGGCCAGCGAGTGTTCGCCAAAATAGCCATGCACCACCGTGCCATCCTGAAAGCTGACGATGACGAAACAGGGGTCGCGTTCGGCAAAGGCGAAATCGTAGGCCCGTCGTGTCGGATGCACCACAGGCATGGACAGACGCCGCAGGATTGCCGCGTTCCAGCCACCGCGTAGGTTCCAGCCGAACACCGCGCCAAGGATCGCGGGCAAGACCAGCACTTCGGCGAAAAAGACAGAGCGCGGCGCAAGGGTCACGCGCGTTCCCGACAAACGGTCAAAGCCCACCTCCAGCGCCGACATCAACAGCAGGAATATCAGCTGGTTGATAAGGCTAAGAACGATGGCTTCGAACACCACCTCGCCGCTGCGCGGACGTTCGCCCAGAACAAAACGGCCCCGCACCGAGAAAATGATGAAGCCCGCCAGAAAGTATCGGGCAAAAAACTCGAAACTTTCAGGCCGGACGAGGTCGGTCAGCATTCAAGATGATCCCCCCACCCGTTCCGTGGCGATCTGCATCACGATCGGGCGGGCGGTGGACAGTGGCAGGCCGGGGGCCAACCGGGGGTCATAGAGGATGCGCAGGAATACCTCGTCCTGCGTTGTCAGAAACGCGAATTCGTCATCATCGTTAAAGATCGAGGGCCGCGCGGCGGGGCTGTCATTGGCCAGTCCCAGCCCCTGCGCCAATTCCTCGTGAACACAGGACCGCCGCATCAGGTCGGGATGTTCGGCGCGGATCACGGCGATGGCGCGGGTATAGACCTGATCGGCGGCGGGATCGGAAAACGCCATCACCAGGCAATGGATGCTGCGCGGCATCTGTTGCAGGAATTGCAGCGAGGCGCGGTCGATGTTGGGCACCAGTTCCGTCACACGGGCGATCATCTGCGCGCGGTCATCCTCGCCCATGATCAGCACGTTGTAATTGGCCCCGGCGGGACTGGCCATCGTCATCGGGTGCCCGGTTGCGCGCGCCAGCCGCGCGACATAGCCTGCCACGCCCTGCCGGTCGGGGGCCTGCTGCGCCACCGGCACCGAGGCGCCGAATTCCACCCCGAACCGCACCGGCCCGGTCCAGCGCCGCAGCGCACCGGCGCGATTGGACGCGCGCGCCAGACCGCCGCCGCGTTCGTATTCGTCAAAGAACGCGATGCGTTCGAAATTGCGCGCCACCATTTCGGCGTCAAATGGCGTGTCCGGTCCGCCACCATCGGTGCGCAACAGCCCCTGTGCCAGCAGGTCGGCCTGCACACGGGAATAATACTGCGCCAGCGCGCGGGACGCGGGAGAGGGGCCTGTATTGGGTGCGGCGGCCACGGGGGCCGCCGCCACGGGTTGCGGCGCGGGCACAGGGGCCGCAACCGGCGACGGCACATCGCAGGCCACCAGCAGCGTCGCTGCTGCCAGACCTGCCACAATCCGCGCCACCCTGATTGCGCCCCCCTGCATCCGTCGTCCTGTCATGGTCAGGCTTTGGGCACCGATGTGCCCGCCGTATCGCCCAGCCCGGTGGCCTTGGCGCGGGCGGAGGCCAGCGTGTCGCGCAGATCGGCTTCCATCTTTTTCAACTCGGCCTCGGCGCTCGCGCGCTTGGCCTTGCCTTCGTCGGCGATCTGCAACGATTCCTGAATGGTGGCGATCAGGTCGGCGTTGGCCTGTTTCACCGCGTTGATGTCGAACACGCCGCGTTCCATCTCGCGCCGGATCATCTGGTTGCTGTCGCGCAGGTTCTTGGCATTGGCGGTCAAGAGTTCGTTGGTCAGGTCGTTGGCGTCCTTGACGGCGGCGGCGGCTTCGGCCGACCGCTGAATCGTCACGGCCTGGGCCAGTTGGGTTTCCCACAGCGGCACGGTGTTGACGAGGGTCGAGTTGATCTTTGTCACCAGCGACTTGTCGTTTTCCTGCACCAGCCGGATCGACGGCAGCGACTGCATCGTCACCTGCCGCGTCAGTTTCAGGTCATGCACCCGGCGTTCCAGATCATCGCGCGCGGCGCGCAAGTCGCGCAGTTCCTGCGCCTTCATCACCTGTTCGCCTTCGGGCGCGGCCTGCACAGCGGCCTCCATCGCGGGGATGTCGGTGGTGTCTAGCGATTTGATCTTGGCCTCACCGGCGGCGATGTACAGCGCCAGCTCGTCATAGAACGCCAGCGTCTTGTCATACAGCATGTCCAGCGACTTGATGTCTTTCAGCAGCGTATGTTCATGCTTCAGCAGGTTTTCGGTGATGCGGTCGATCTGGTCCTGCACCTGTTCGAACCTTGCCGTGAATTTCGCAAACGGGGCGGCGCGGCCCAGCAGGCGTTCCCACCACGACGCCTTGCGGCGCACGTCCAGTTCCGACACCGAAAAGCCCCGGATCGTGGTGACGATGTCGCGCAAACTGTCGCCCGCCGGACCCACATCCTTGCTGCGCACGTCCGCCAGCATGGCCTGCGAAATCACCTGCAATTCGGCCTGCGCGCGGCTGCCGAACGACACGATCGACTGCGTGTCGCCCATGTCAATCTCGGCCATGCGGGTGCGGATCGCCTCAGATTTCGGGGCATCTGCGGCCTCTAATGACACGACGGCATTGGCCGGAGCGGGTTCGGGCAACAGCACGGCGTTGACCTCGTTGACCATGGCAAGGGTGGCCTGAGCCTGTTTCTGAACGGTGCCGGACATTGGATTTCCTCTTGAAAACGGGGGATTGGGTGAATTTACTCGGTGGGGCGCAGGCCCTCGCGGGCCAGTCGGTCGCGCAGCACCTCGATTTCGACGGTCAGGTCGCTGCGGTCATCGGTCAGAAACCCTTGGGTGCGGGCGGCGAAGTTCTGTTGCAGATCGTCCAGCAGCGCCTCGTAATCGGCGCGCGCCGCCGGGTTCGCGCCGCGCAACGCGAGGTCGGCATATTTCACCGCCGCATCGCGCGCGCCCAGCAGATACACCGACAGGTATTTCCGCGCCGCCGTCAGGTCACGGGGGTCGTTCTCGACAGTGCGAAACAGCGTGCGGGCCGCAGTCTGAAAGCCTTCGAGCCGCCGCATCAGCGCGCGGTCCCCGGTGCGGGCAATCGCCTCGGACATGGCCTTGAGGTGCTTTTCGCCCTCGTCCACGGCGCGGGCGACGCGGTCATTCTGAAATTCGTCCACGCCCTCCATGCCCTTGTTTTTCATCGGGTCTGCGCCGAAAGCCGCGAAATGCAGGACTGTGCCAAGGATCGCAAACACCCCAGCCTCGATCACACCAAAGCCCACCTGGCCGGCCACTGCCAGACCCATCCCCGTCAGCACCGACCCCAAGACCTTGCGCGGCAGGGCAGGGCGGCGGGCCACTTTGCGCGCCTCATAGGCCTCTTGCGCCAGCAACCCTTCGCGGGTCAGCCAGGCGGCCAGCAGTAACAGGCCAAGCGCCGCCAGATACTGCGCCATCACGACGGGGGACGACGTGAACGCCTGCCAGATCAGCGGCAAAGGCGCGATGAACAACAGGTTGACCCGGCCGCCTGCGCGGGTGCGGCGCGCGCCTTGGTATGGGCCGGGGCCAGATTGGTTGCCTGATCCGGGCGCGCCGCCTTCGGGCGGGCGGCCATTGCCGGGGCTGTATTTTCCGCCGAACCGTTCCGCCATGTCAAACCCCGCCCGCTGCAAAAGTCACATAGAGGATCAATGTGACAAGCAGGAAAAACGCCAGCTTTTGCAGCGCAGTATCGGACATCGGCAGACCTCCGGGCCAGAATACGTCCGGTTTCGGCGTATTTCGCGCAGAAACTAGGCGACAGGGGCGTGAGACGCTAGGGGGAATTCCTGTGCAGGCGATTACCCGCGGGGTTTTGCCGGGCCTTTGGGGCCGCGCGGGCCTTTGGGCGCGGGGGTTGCGCGGGGTTTCAGGCGCTTGCCGGGGGGGGCGTAACGCTGGCTGGTGTCGGTGGGGTCGCCGGTCGGGCGCGCGGCGGGTTTCGCGCCGTAGGACCGCGCGCCTTCTGGCTTGTTGCCTGCGGGTTTGGCGGTTGCGGGGCGGCTGCCTGCGGGTTTGGGGCCATAGGGCTTGGCCCCGCCGGGTTTAGCAGCACCCGCTCTGGCACCTCCCGTTCTGGCACCTGCGGGTTTTTCACCGCTTTCCGCGCGTTTGGCCGAGAAACTGCGCGGGGCCTTCGCGTCTTCGATGGCCCGGTCGCGTGACGCGGGCGCGCGCGGTTTGCGCGGCGCGTCGCCGTCATCGCGCGAGCGGGGTGCAGCGCTGCGCGCAGGCTTTGCGCCATCACGGGCCGGGGCCGCGCGCGGTTTGCGCGGTTCTTCGCCATCTGCGCGGGGGCGGGGCGTGTAGGGGCGGGGTGCATCGCCATCGGCGCGGGGGCGAGAGGACGCGGCGCGCGGCTTGCGGGGTTCCTCGCCGTCGGCACGGGGACGGGGCGTATAGGGGCGCGGGGCATCGCCATCGGCGCGGTCACGCGGCGGGCCGCTGCGGGTGGTTTTCGCTGCACCGTCACGTGTCGAAGCGGCGCGCGGCTTGCGCGGTTCCTCGCCGTCGGCGCGGGGACGTGGTGTGTAGGGGCGCGGCGCATCGCCATCGGCGCGGGGGCGCGAGGACGCGGCGCGCGGCTTGCGGGGTTCCTCGCCGTCGGCGCGGGGACGTGGTGTGTAAGGGCGCGGCGCGTCGCCCTCGGCGCGCTTGGCGGTAAAGCTGCGCGGTTTGGCGGTCGCCCCGGAAGACGCACCCGCCGCGCGCGGCTTTTTCGCTGCGCCATCGGCGTCACGGCTGCGGGGGGCACCGGGTTTGCCCGGTCCGCGCGGGCCATCTGATTTGCCGGCAAAGCTTTTGCCCGCAGGTTTGCGGGGTCTTTTGTCGTCCGTCATCGCGGGCTCCGGCGAATAAGGGGTGTCGGGGTCAAAGACCGCGCGGGTCGGCGTGTCGGCGTCGTCGTCTGCGCCCGGTTTGCGCCGCGCGCGGCTGACCACAGGGCGGGCGGGGACGGGGGCGGTGGGGTCGTCGGGGTCCAGCCCCAACTGGTCGCGCATGACGCGGCGGCGCACCTCTTCGACCGCGCCGATGGCTAGGTCTGCCAGTTGGAACGGGCCATAAGAGATGCGGATCAGGCGGTTGACCTGATAGCCGATCACCTCCATCGCGCGGCGAATCTCGCGGTTGCGGCCCTCGCGCAGGCCGATGGTGACCCAGGCATTCGCGCCCTGCTGGCGGTCCAGCGACACGATCATCGGCTGGAACGCCTCGCCGTCCACGCGCACACCGGCGCGCAGGGGGTCAAAATCGCTGTCCTGCGGACGCCCGTTCAGCCGCACGCGGTAGCGGCGCAGCCAGCCGGTCGATGGCAATTCCAGCTTACGCTTCAATTCGCCGTCATTCGTCAGCAGCAGCAGCCCTTCCGAGGTGATGTCGAGCCGCCCGACAGTCATCACGCGCGGCAGGTCTTCGGGCAGGCGGTCAAAGATCGTTTCGCGGCCTTGTTCGTCGCGCGCAGTCGTCACAAGGCCCGCAGGTTTGTGATACAGCCACAGCCGCGCGGGTTCCGGTGCATCCAGCGCGCGGCCCGATACGGTGATGCGGTCGCGCGGGCCGACATTGGTTGCGGCGCGGGTGATCACCTCGTTGTTCACGCGCACCTCGCCCGCCTCGATCAGGCGTTCGGCGTCGCGGCGGCTGGCCACGCCCGCGCGGGCGATGACCTTGGCGAGGCGGTCGCCTTCGGGCGTTTCGGTCTTGGGGTTCTTGCTCATGCTGCCCGCGTTAGCATGCCCCCCGGATTTGTGAAAGCGGGGGTTGCGTATGGGCCGCGTTGCGGGGGAAATGGCACATGACCACGCCATATTTTGCCCCCCACATGCAGGCTGCGCTGGATCAGGCGCGCGCCGCCGCCCTGCGTGGCGAGGTGCCGGTGGGTGCCGTGATCGTCGCGCCCGATGGCCGGGTGGTGGCCATGGCTGGCAACCGGACGCGGGAATTGCACGACCCCACGGCCCATGCGGAAATGCTGGCGATCCGGGCGGCCTGCGCGCAGGCGGGGTCGGAACGGTTGCCGGGGCATGCGATCTTTGTCACGCTGGAACCCTGCCCGATGTGCGCGGCGGCGATTGCGGCGGCGCGGCTGGCGCGGCTGATCTATGGCGCGGCGGACCCGAAATCGGGCGGGGTGGCACAGGGCCCGCGTATCTTTGCCCATCCGCAAAGCCACCATGTGCCCGAAGTGGTGGACGGCATCGCCGCCAATGACGCCGAGGCCCTGCTGCGGGGGTTCTTTGCGGGCCTGCGCCGACACGAATAGTGTGACGGCAGAGGGGCTTGACAGGATCGGACCGCGGGCGTCCTGATAATGGCCGTAACCCCCGGACGGGAATCCCACCATGCGCTTGACATACCTGCCGTTTCTGGCTGCCGCGTTCCTGCTGACGGGCTGCGGCACGCCCGAATTCCGCGCTGAACGGTCGGTCTGCGAGGCGCAATGGGTCCAGAAAATCCCGCCGCGCTACGAGCGGCAACTGGTCGAGCGCGTCCGCTATATCGAGGTGCCGACCGGGCGCAGCACCTGCACCACGACCGGCAACGTGCAGAACTGCGTGTCGCAGACCCGGCTGGAAGGCATCCCCTATACCACGGTGGAAACCGTGGACGTGAACGCGCCCGCCCGCGATATCCAGATCCGAGCCTGTGCGGTGCAGGCCTGCACCGCGAAATTCGGCAACCCGAAATGCGAGCGGCCGAAGTAAGCGGGTCTGGTCGGGTTCAGATCGTGATCGGCTCCAGAACCTGCGGTTCGATCACCTTCACGCCCGGCAGCGCGTCCGTCAGCACCGTGGCGGATTGTTCCAGAATCGGGAAGGTCCGGTAGTGGCAGGGGATCACCGTCTTGAAATCAAAGAATGTCTTGGCGGCATAGGCCGCGCGGCGCATGTCCATCGTGAAATAGCCGCCACAGGACAAGATGCCGATATCGGGCGCATGCAGATCGGCAAACACCTTCATGTCGGCCATCACGTCGGTGTCGCCGGTGACATAGATTACATGGCCTTCGCCCGCGATCATGAAGCCACATTCGGTGCCCGCGATGCGCGGGCCTTCGGGGCTGGAAAAGGTCGAGGAATGGGTGGCATGCACCATTGTCACCTGCACGCCCGCGCCGTCACCGCCCAGATTGACCGTGCCGCCCTTGTTGAAGCCGATGGTCTGGATGTTTTCGGTGCCCGCCCAATGTGACATCAGGTCATACTGCCCCACAACGGGGATGTTCAGCTTGCGCGCCAGCGGCAGGGTGTCGGCGATATGGTCGAAATGGCCGTGCGTCAGCAGGATATGGGTGGCCCCGGCGGTGGCCGCGTCATGCTGCGCGTCGGACAGCATCGGGTTGCCCGACAGCCAGGGGTCGATCAGCAGCACCTGACCGCCGATGGTGATGCGAAAGCTGGAATGGCCAAGCCAGGTGATCTGCATGGGGGGCTCCTTTTGATGCTGGCGCAAGGATAGCGGTGGATGCCGGGAAGGAAAGCGGTTTGCATCGGGTGTCTGGCGAGGGGCGAGGGGCCAGCCCCTCGCGCTCCCCGGGATAGTTATGAACCGAAGAAGCCGGGGTGGGAAAAGCCCGCGCCGTTGCTAGGTTCATCAATGGGAGGGCCGCGCGATGGACTGGCTGGCACAGGTCGACGGGTATTGCGAACGGTTGGGGCCGGGGGTCTGGGCCGAGCCGGTCAATGCGGTGACGAACCTCGTCTTTGTGCTGGCGGGGCTGGGGATGTTTGCGCGCTGTCGCGGTCACGCTATGGGGCAGGCGATGGCAGCGGTGCTGGTGGTGATCGGCATCGGGTCGGGGCTGTTTCACACCTTTGCCAACCGGCTGACGGGGCTGGCGGATGTGCTGCCGATCCTTGGCTTCATCCTGTTGTATATCTATGCGGCGACGCGGGATTTCCTTGGCGCGCGGCCATGGCTGGCGGCGCTGGCGGCGGCGGGGTTCGTGCCCTTTGCCGCCGCGACCGCGCCGCTGTTTGCGATGGTGCCGGTGCTGGGGGTATCGGCGGGATATTGGCCGGTGGTGGCGATGATCATGATCTATGCGGGGCTGTTGCGGGGCACCGTGGGGCGGCGACTTGCCATCGGGGCAGCGATCCTGACGGTGTCCTTGGTGGCGCGGTCGCTGGACGGCGTGATCTGCGCGGCGGTTCCCTTGGGCACGCATTTCCTGTGGCATCTGCTGAATGCGCTCATGCTGGCCTGGATGATCGAGGTCTGGCGGCGGTTCCGGCTGGGCGGGCAGCGGATGGGGTGACACCGCCCCGATGGATTGCACCTGACGGGATGGGCGGCTAAACGGAGCCGAACAATCGGAGTGTGCCATGTCCGGAATTGATATCGACACCGCGCGCAAGGTCGCGCATCTGGCCCGAATCCGGGTCGCGCCCGAGGCGCTGCCAAAGCTTGCCGAACAATTGTCGGGCATCCTTGCCTTCATGGAACAGTTGAACGCGGTCGATGTGACCGGGGTGGAGCCGATGACATCGGTCACGCCGATGCGTCTGAAGCGCCGCGCCGATGTGGTGACGGATGGCGACAGGCAGGCCGCCGTTCTGGCCAATGCGCCGGATGCGCGCGAGGGGTTCTTTGCCGTGCCGAAGGTGGTGGAATGAGCGGGCTGAACACACTGACGCTGGCAGAGGCACGTGACGGGCTGCGCGCGCGGGATTTCACCGCAGTGGAATTGACCGAGGCCTGTCTGGGTGCCATCGACGCAGGCCGTGCGCTGAACGCGGTGGTCCATGCCACGCCGGATATCGCGCGGGCGCAGGCCATCGCGGCGGATGCGCGGATTGCGGGTGGCGATGCGCCTGCGATGTGCGGATTGCCGTTGGGGATCAAGGACTTGTTCTGCACAAAGGGTGTGCCGTCACAGGCCGCGTCCAATATCCTGCGCGGGTTCAAACCGGAATACGAATCGACCGTGACCGCCAAGCTGTTTGGCGCGGGCGCCGTCATGCTGGGCAAGCTGAACATGGACGAGTTCGCCATGGGGTCCAGCAACGAGACATCCTGCTATGGCAATGCCGTCAACCCGTGGAAGGTGGACGACCGGCTGCTGACACCCGGCGGCTCGTCGGGCGGATCGGCGGCGGCGGTGGCGGCTGACCTCTGTCTGGCGGCAACAGGGACCGACACCGGCGGGTCGATCCGCCAGCCTGCCGCGCTGACCGGGATTGTGGGGATCAAGCCGACCTATGGCCGCGTCAGCCGCTGGGGCATCGTGGCCTTTGCGTCCAGCCTGGATCAGGCCGGACCGATGACGAAAACCGTGCGCGATGCCGCGATATTCCTGGGCGCGATGGCGGGGCATGACCCGCAGGACAGCACATCGGCCGATATCCCGGTGCCGGATTTCGAGGCGATGTGCACCGGCGATATCCGGGGCCGCGTCATCGGCATCCCGCGCGAATACCGCATGGAGGGCATGCCCGCCGAAATCGACGCGCTGTGGGACAAGGGCGTGGCGATGCTGCGCGATGCGGGCGCCGTGATCCGCGATATCTCGCTGCCGCACACGAAATACGCGCTGCCTGCCTATTACGTGATTGCACCCGCCGAGGCGTCATCCAACCTCGCACGCTATGACGGGGTGCGCTTTGGCCACCGCGCCAAGTTGGCCCAAGGCGACGGCATCACTGACATGTATGAAAAGACCCGCGCCGAAGGCTTTGGCGCAGAAGTGCAGCGCCGCATCATGGTGGGCACCTATGTGTTGTCCGCCGGGTTCTATGACGCCTATTACAACCGCGCGCGCCGGGTGCGGGCGCTGATCAAGCGCGATTTCGATCTGGCCTTTGCCGATGGTGTCGATGCCATCCTGACGCCTGCCACACCGTCGGCGGCCTTCGGGCTGGGCGAAATGGCCAGCGCGGACCCGGTCGAGATGTATCTGAACGACGTGTTCACCGTGACGGTGAACCTGGCAGGGTTGCCGGGAATCAGCGTGCCTGCGGGGCTGGACGCGCAGGGCCTGCCATTGGGCCTGCAATTGATCGGGCGGCCCTGGGACGAGGGCGGATTGCTGAATGTCGCCTATGCGCTGGAACGCGCCGCAGGCTTTGTGGCGAAGCCCGCGCAATGGTGGTAATTGGCGCAAAACTGCGGGCACATGGGGCAATCATGCGGAAGTTTCGAAGCGGCGCGGCAGTGATCGGTGTGATGGGCCTGTTGGCGGGTTGCGCGCCCGCCGTGCCGGACAGTGGCGCGGGCGTGGGTTTTGGCGATTACAACGCCTATAAGCGCGCGCAGGCGGAACGCGAACTGGCGCTGGCGGGGCGCGCCCTGCCGCCGCCGCAGGCCGTATCCACCGAGCCACTGGGGGCACCTTTGGGCGCTCCGCTGGGAGCGCCGCTGGGGACGCCGCTGGCAAATGCCGCGCCCACAGCGCCGCTGCCCGCCCCGCAAACTGCCTATGCGCCGCCGCCCGTGCAATCCGCATCGCTGGCCGGGTCACTGACCAACCCGCCCGGCACCACCGATGATCAGGCCGCCGAGGCGATTGCCGCCGCCGCCTCTGCCGCGCTGAACTCGGGAAATGCGCCGATTGAGGCCAGCCCGTCGAACCCGGCCCCCGCGCTGGTCAATGCGGCGGGAATTTCGCAGGAAACCAATTTCGACGCCGTCAGCGCGCAGCGCAGCATTCAGGATGACGCGGCGCGGCGTGCCGCATTGGCCGCGCAATATCAGGTGGTGCAACCGACCGCCGTGCCGACGCGGGGCAACGGGGCGGGGCCGAATATCGTGGAATACGCGCTGGCGGCGAAACATGCCGTGGGCACCAAGGTCTATGGCCGCGTCGGCGTGAACGCGGCCCAGCGGCAGGCGCGCAATTGCGCGAAATTCCCCTCGCCCGATCTGGCACAACAGGATTTTCTGTCGCGCGGCGGGCCGCAGCGCGATCCGCAAGGGCTTGACCCCGATGGCGATGGCTTTGCCTGCACCTGGGATCCGCGCCCGTTCCAGCTTGCGCGCGGTGGCTGAGGCGGCGGTGTGTGAAGCAGCGGTGGGTGACAAGCACCCACCCTACGCGATCATCCCGCGCGCCTCGCCCAATCACGGACCGCGCCGCGATGGTCTGACGCCGCGATTGATCGTGCTGCACTACACCGCGATGGCGACCGCAGATTCGGCCTGCGCGCGGCTCTGCGATCCCGTGGCCGAGGTGTCGGCGCATTACCTGATCACGGAAAGCGGCGCGATCTGGGCGCTGGTGTCCGAGGATCGCCGCGCCTGGCATGCAGGTGCCGGCAGTTGGGGCGGTGCCGAGGATATCAACTCGCGCTCCATCGGGATCGAACTGGCGAACCGGGGTGACCATCCGTTCGCGGCGGCGCAGATGGCGGCGTTGGAGCGCCTGCTGCCCGACATCATGGCGCGCTGGGATATCCCGTCCGCGGGGGTGATCGCCCACTCCGACATGGCGCCGGGGCGCAAATCCGATCCGGGGGCGCGGTTTGACTGGCGGCGGCTGGCGCGGGGCGGGCTGTCGGTCTGGCCACAGGCCCCCGCCCCGCTGGCCGTTGACCCGGCCCGGTTTGCGACCGATGCACGGCGCTTTGGCTATCCCGATTGCCCGCCTGACCTGCTGCTGGCCACGCTGCGGCTGCGGTTCCGCCCGCAGGCCACGGGTCCGCTGGATGGCACCGATTGCGCGCTGATCGCCGATCTGGCGGCGCGCTGGCCCGCCCCGCCCGCCATTCCCCCGGTTGACCCGGCCGCCCCGCAGGCGTAAGCGACCCACGCGCGGAGGGCCGGACGGCCGCGGCACCGGACAGGATCCGGGGTCGAGGAAAGTCCGGACTCCACAGGGCAACGGTGCCGGGTAACGCCCGGGCGGGGCAACCCGACGGAAAGCGCCACAGAGATCGAACCGCCCGCCGTCCGCGACGGGTAAGGGTGAAAAGGTGGGGTAAGAGCCCACCGGGCCACTGGCAACAGAGGCCGCATGGCAAGCCCCACCAGGAGCAATGCCGAATAGGGATCGCGCGCCGGCCTGATCCGCAAGGATATCGCGGCAGGGCCGCCCTGGCCCGAGCGATCCGGGTTGGCAGCTTGAGGGCCGCGGTAACGCGGTGCCCAGAGGAATGGTCGTCGAACCGGCGCAAGCCGGGGAACAGAATCCGGCTTACAGGCCCTCCGCGCATATTCGTCCCGTCGAGGGGGCGCTGCCCCCCGGCTTCGCCGTCCCCCGGGATAGTTGAGAACCAGAGAAGTGCTGGGCGTGGCGGCTGCAGCCGGGCCGATCTGCGGGCTTCTCTGGTTCAAAAATATCCCCGCCGGAGGCAATCCCGAGCCAGCCGGCGTCAGCCGGGGGCGAGATGAAACAGCGCGGCGCAGCCGCCCGATTGGATCAGACGGGAACGACCGGGCGCGTCGGGAATAAGCAAGCCGTGCCGCGGCACCCGGCGCTAGCTGGCCTGACCGGGGCGAGGGGCAGGGATGCGATACGGAACAGGGGTGGCGCTGGTGGTCGCGGCGGGGCTGTTATGGTCGTCGCAGGGGCTGATCTTTCGCCAGATCGAAGTGGCGGGGCCCTGGGCCATCCTGTTCTGGCGGTCGCTGGGGATGGTGCCGGTGATTGTTGCGACGTTGATGCTGCGCGCGGCGCGGGGCGGGGGGTTGGGACAGTTGGCGGCGGCGCTGCGCGTCGGGCGGGCTGGCTGGCTGGGGGCCATCGGCTTGGTGGCGGCCTTTGCGGGCGCGATCTATGCCATCCAGATCACCACGATTGCCAATGCGGTGTTCCTGTTTTCGGCCACGCCGTTTCTGGCGGCGCTGATCGGCTGGGGCTTTCTGCGCGAGCGGGTCACGGCGGCCACCTGGGGGGCGATTGCATTGGCGCTTTTGGGCATCTTCGTAATGGTGCGCGGCGGGCCTGCGGATGCTTCGGGGGGCGCTGCGGCGGGCAATATCGCGGCGCTGGTGTCGGCGCTGGGGTTTGCGGTGTTTACCGTGTCGCTGCGGGCGGGGGGCGCGGGCGACCCGTTGCCGATGGTGGCGATGGGCGGGGTGCTGGCCATTCTCATTGCCGTCGTGGTGGCGGCCGCGCAGGGCGAGCCGTTGGCAGTCCCTCTGCCAGACCGGGCCTGGGCGCTGTTCATGGGGGCGGTGACGTTGTCGGGGGGGATGTTGCTGTATTCCCATGGCAGCCGCGTGGTGCCTGCCGCGCAGATGGCGCTTTTGGCCAATATCGAGGTGCTGCTGGGGCCGCTTTTGGTCTGGCTCGTGCTGGGCGAAACGGCGGGGCGGCATGTGTTTCTGGGCGGCGCGGTTCTGGTGGTCGCGGTGACGCTGAATGGGCTGGCAGGGGCGCGGCAGCATCGCGCGGCACAGCGCGCCGTGGGCCCTGCTGAAACTGTCGCGTGACTGTCATGCAGCGTCGGATATGATGCGCGCTGACTAACCAGGAGGATTGGGTCATGAGTTTTGTTCGCGCGTTGGCCACGCTGGCCGTCGGCTTTGCCGCCGCCAAAGGCATGCAGAAGGTCAAGGAGATGGGCGGGATGGATGCGTTGCGCGACAAGATGCGCAGCGCGGGCGAACCCGGCGGCATGGCCGACGAGATCGGCGCGATGGCGCAGAAGATGGGTCTGCCGGTGCAGACCGACCAGATTCGCGGCCTGCTGGACAGCTTTGGCAAATCCGCCGCAGGCGCGTCCGAGACGGCAGAGGCCGGTCTCGGCCAGATGATGGGCATGGCCAAGGCTGGCGCGGGCGCGCTGGGCGGCATGATCGGCGCGATGACGGCGGGCAGCCCGATGGGCGAGATCAGCGAAGAGGCCGCGCGCCTGATGATCCGCGCGATGATCCAGGCCGCCAAGGCCGACGGCGCGATCGACGAGGCTGAACGCAAGGCGATTCTGGACCAGATGGACGGATCGTCCGACGAGGAAGTGGCCTTTGTCGAGGCGGAACTGAACGCGGCCGTGGACCCGGTCGGGCTGGCGGCAGACACGGCCGAATCGATGCGCGCACAGGTGTATTCGGCGGCCCTGATGGCGATTGATGTCGATACCGAGGCCGAACGCGCCTATCTGCGCCATCTGGCCGCCGCGCTGATGCTGGACGAGGGCAAGGTGGCCGCGATCCACACCGGCATGGGCAAGCCTGTGGTCTGATACCTGCTGGGGGGCGGGGGCGTTGTTCCCCCGTGCTGTGCCACAGAACCTTTACATGACGCGGGCCGCGTGACGGTTTGCCGTTGACACGGGGCGTTCTGCGGTTAAAAGCCGGGGTCTAACACACGACGGGCGCGCCTGCGCCCCGCGCAGGAGATTTATCATGGCGAAGCCGACGACCATCAAGATCCGTCTGAACTCGACCGCGGGCACGGGCCATTTCTATGTGACCAAGAAGAACGCCCGCACGATGACCGAGAAAATGACGATCCGCAAATTCGACCCGGTCGTGCGCAAGCACGTCGATTACAAGGAAGGCAAGATCAAGTAACGCTTGATTGCCTGTTTCGTGTACAAGGCCACGCCGGATGCGTGGCCTTTTGCGTTTCCAGTGACCCGCGATTGACTTGCAGGAGCATCCGATGCCACGCGATGGCCATTACATCAACCGCACCAATTGGTTGCGCGCCGCCGTTCTGGGGGCGAACGACGGGATCGTGTCCACCGCCTCGTTGCTGGTTGGCGTTGCGGCGGCGGGCATGACGCGCGACGGCGTGTTGTTGGCGGGTGTGGCCGGGTTGACGGCGGGGGCGCTGTCGATGGCGGCGGGCGAGTTCGTATCGGTGTCGGCTCAATCCGACGTCGAGGCGGCGGATCTGGAACGCGAGCGCGTCGCGCTGCGGGAAGACCCGGATTACGAATTGGGCGAATTGGCGGACGGGTTGGCGGCGCGAGGCGTCGAAACCGGGCTGGCGCGTGAAGTGGCGCAGCAGATGACCGATCACGACGCGCTGGGGGCCCATGCCCGCGAGGAACTGGGCCTGTTCGGGTCGCAGGGCAACGCCAATCCGTTGCAGGCGGCGGGGGCTTCGGCGCTGGCGTTTGCGTTGGGGGCGGGGATGCCGCTGGCGGGGGCGGCCTTGGCCCCTGCGGGGCAGATCGGGTGGGTCGTGGTCGGTGTGGCGCTGGTGGCGCTGGCAGGTCTGGGCACCTTGGGCGCACGGCTGGGCGGCGCGCCAGTCTGGCCATCGGTGAAGCGTGTGCTGTTCTGGGGTGCGGTGGCCATGGCGGTGACGTCGTTGGTGGGGCGGCTGTTCGGCGTGGCGGTCTGAACGGCTTGGCGTCCCTTGTGATAACGCTCTTACGCACGGGGCTGACGGGCGTTAAGCTTGGGGAATGACCCTGTCCCCGCGCCTTGCCTCGCCAGATGACGCCGATGCGCTGAGCGCCTTGTTTGCCCGCAGCTACCCGCCATTGCTGGCACCCGACTATCCGCCCGCTGTGCTGGACCCCGCGTTGCCGCTGATGTGCCGCGCCCAGCCTGCGCTGTTGGCCGCCGGGCGGTTCTGGCTGATCGCGGGGCCGCACGGCCCGCTGGCCGCAGGCGGCTGGAGCGTGGAACGCCCCGGCACGCAGGCCGTCGAACCGGGTCTGGGCCACATCCGCCATGTGGTCTGCGACCCGGCGGCCACACGGCGCGGCTTGGCAGCGGCGATCTTGCGCGCGGTGATGAATCAGGCGCGCGCGGCGGGGGTGGAGCGGCTGGACTGCTGGTCCACCCGCACTGCCGTGCCGTTCTATGCCGCGCAGGGATTCAGCGTGATCGGCCCGCGCGATGTGGTGTTTCCGGGCGGGTTGGTGTTTCCGTCGGTCGCAATGACACGGCAGATATGAAAAGGGCCGATCCCTGCGGACCGGCCCCGGATTTTGCGTGATGCGCGGCGGTTATTCGCGGTTGCCCAGCAGTTGCAGCAGCATCATGAACATGTTGATGAAGTTCAGATACAGGTTCAGCGAGCCCATGATCCCGGCCTTGTCCATCCACTCCTGGTCGCCGTGGACGGCGTGCTCCAGGTAGGTGTTCTTGATGTTCTGGGTGTCAAACGCGGTCAGACCCGCGAAGATCAGCACACCAAGGACGGACACCGCAAAGGCCACCATGCCCGAGCCGAGGAAGATGTTGATGATCGAGGCCACGACCAGACCGATCACGCCCATGATCAGGAACGATCCCCAGCCCGAGATGTCTTTCTGCGTGGTATAGCCCCACAGCGACAGGCCCGCGAAGGCGATCGAGGTGACCAAGAACACCTGTGCGATCGAGAAGCCGGTGAAGGCCACGAAAATCCACGACAGCGACAGGCCCATCACGGCCGCAAAGATATAGAAGAACGTCTGCGCGGCGGCAGCCGACATGCGGTTGATCCCGGCGGCAAAGCCGAAGGACATCAGCAGCGGCGCGAACATCACGATCCAGCCCAGGATATTGGGCGACAGCGTGACGGGATCGCGGAAGATGCCCAAGAGTTGCGGGCTGGTGCCGACGGCCCAGGCCACGCCAAAGGTTACGGCCATGCCCACCGACATGGTGCCATAGACCTTGTTCATATGGGCGCGCAGGCCCGCATCAATCTGGGCGGCGCGAGCACCGGCCACAGCGCGCATTGTGTTGTAGTCAGCCATTGGTTGCCTCCGAAACTGGCGTTGCCGGTCCGGGAATGGACCGATTGCAGCAGATATCGGGGGTCAGCCCCGGCATTTCAAGAGAAAGCATCGGGAATGATGCAGCCTGTTTGCAGGTTTCCGGGCGGAATTTGCCGGGGATTTGCCCGCCCGCCGCAACACGCGCTTCATACCTGCGCGAGGTCGGGATCGACCGCGATCACCACCTTGCCGGTGGCGGCGCGGCTGCGCAGCAGGTCCAGCCCTTCGGCCACGCGGGTCAGGGGCAGGACATGGCCCACCGGCACGCGCAACCGTCCGTCTGCGATCCATCCCAGCAGCGTTGTCAGACTTTCGCGCAAGACCTCGGGGCGGAAATTCATGTAGCCGCCCCAGTAAAGCCCGATCACCGTCAGGTTCTTGACCAACAGATGGTTGGCGGGGATCTGCGGCACCTCGCCGCTGGCAAAACCGATGGGGATCAGCCGCGCCTCGGGGCGGGCGGCGCGAAAGGCGGCCTGCCATTGCGCGCCGCCGACCGCGTCATAGACCACATCCGCCCCGCCCAACGCCTTGAACGCGGCGCGCAGGTCGGGGGTATCGGCCTCCACCACCTCATCCGCGCCCGCCGCCCGCGCGATGGCCAGCTTGTCGGCCCCGCGCGCGCAGGCGATCACCCGCGCGCCCATCAGATGGCCCAGTTCCACCCCGGTCAAGCCCACGCCCCCCGCCGCGCCCGTGACCAGCAACGTCTCGCCGGGTTGCAGGCGCGCGCGATGATCCAGCGCCAGATGCGCGGTGCCATAGGCGATCTGGAACGCCGCAGCATCCATCAGCGATACCGAATCGGGCAGGGGCGTCAGGCGCGCCACCGGGAACACGCCATAGTCTGCCAGCCCGCCCTGACCCGCAAACACCGCCACCCGCGTCCCCGGTGCTGGCCCGTCGGTATCAGGGCCAAGGGCGTCAACGATTCCCGCCACCTCCATCCCCAGGGTAAAGGGCAGGGGCGGCGTGTCCTGATACTGGCCCTTGATCATCAACAGATCGGCGAAATTCAGCCCACAGGTGGCAATGCGTATCCGCGCCTCGCCTTGGGCGGGTGTGGGGCGGGGGATATCGGTCAGGGCTGGCTGTCCGCCGGCGGTGTCCAGACGATAGGCGCGCATGAAAATCCTCGCGGCTTTGGATAGTTAGCGGGCACATGTGCATGACACCAACCCGGATACGCCGCCAGTTTCACCCAGAACAGCGGTGCTGAAAAGCCGCCGCGCGCAGGGCTTTTTGACACGTTCACACTCCCGTCACGTCAAGTTGACACGTTTTAGACGAGTATCTTTCGGGTAGGGTCGCCCTACGGGGGTGCAAATTGCTTGCCGTAAGGGGGCGGTTGCGGCAAGATGAGCCATCAAGTCAAGAACTGGTCTGGGGCCGCGCCGGGTCTATCTTCCGGGCAGCGGCACCAAGGCATGTGACTTTAGTGGTTGAGGAGACAGCAATGACACATCCCGTAGACGTTCATGTCGGCAAACGTGTGCGCCATCGGCGCTGGCTGATCGGCATGACGCAGCAACAGTTGGCCGAAAAGGTCGGCATCAAGTTCCAGCAGATTCAGAAATACGAAACCGGGGCCAATCGCGTCAGCGCGTCGCGGCTGTGGGATATCGCGGATACGCTGGAAGTGCCGGTCAGCTTCTTCTTCGAAGGGCTCGAAGGCGGCGCTAATCAGGCGCATGACTCGGTGCCGGTCGATCTGATGGCCGACAAAGAGGCGCTGGAACTGATCCGCAGCTATTACGCGATTCCAGAAAATCAGCGCCGCCGCCTGTTCGAACTGGCGCGCGTGTTGTCGGACGTTGCGTGATTCTGGGGCCTAACATCATCCGTTGAGGCAGCGGCGCGGCTGGGTTAGGTCAGGGCGGGGGAAACCCCGCAACCTTCTCATGGGTGACCGATGCCACACGACCCCAACTTGCCAGACCCCGCTGCGCTGATGGCCGTTGCCGAGGCGTTGGCCGATGCCGCCCGCGCGGCCATCCTGCCGTGGTTTCGTGCCGATGCGCTGGCGGCCGATGACAAAGGGGCGGATCGTTTCGACCCCGTTACCGAAGGCGACCGTGCAGCCGAACGTGCCATGCGCGCGGTGCTGGCCGCCATGCGGCCTGATGATGCTATTCTGGGCGAAGAATATGGCGCGCAGGCGGGCACAACGGGGTTGACCTGGGTGCTGGACCCGATCGACGGCACGCGCGGCTTTCTGGCCGGGACGCCGACCTGGGGCGTGTTGATCGCGGTGGCGGATGCGGCGGGGCCGATCCTTGGCGTGATCGACCAGCCCTATATCGGCGAGCGGTTTCGCGGCGGACCCGGCGTTGCCGACATGACCGGGCCGATGGGCGCGCGGGGCTTGCACTGTCGCGCGGCTCGGCCCCTTTCGCAGGCCATCGTGATGACAACCTTCCCGGAAATCGGCACGGCGGAGGATCATGCCGCCTTTACCCGCGTGGCAAAAGCGGCGCGGATGGTGCGGTATGGCATGGATTGCTATGCCTATGCCCTGGTCGCGGCCGGTCAGGTCGATGTGGTGATCGAGGCGGGCTTGCAGGCCTATGACGTGCAGGCCCCCATCGCGGTCATTCAGGCGGCGGGCGGCGTGGTCACCGATTGGCAGGGTGGTCCCGCGCATGACGGCGGGCGCGTGTTGGCGGCGGCAAATGCGGCAATCCATGCCGAGGCGCTGGCACTATTGCGCGGCCACTGACCGGGCGGGGGGCAGGGGCATGACCGACACTCTGATCCGCAACGCCGATTACATCCTGACCATGGATGATGCGCGCCGCGAATTGCGCGGGGCGGATGTGTTGATCCGGGGGGGCGTGATCGCGGCCATGGGCACCGCGCTGGATGCCCCCGGCGCGCGGGTCGTCCATGCGGCGGGCTGTGTGGTCACGCCGGGGTTGGTCAACACGCACCATCACCTCTATCAGACCCTGACACGCGCCGTTCCCGGCGGGCAGGATGCGCTGCTGTTTGGCTGGCTGAAAACGCTCTATCCGATCTGGGCGCGGTTCGGCCCTGACGAGATGCAAGTGTCCACGCAGGTGGGTCTGGCGGAACTGGCGCTGTCGGGCTGCACCACCACGTCCGATCACCTGTATCTGTTCCCCAATGGTGCGACGCTGGACGACACCATCCACGCCGCCGCCGAATTGGGCCTGCGGTTTCACCCCACGCGCGGCGCGATGAGTATCGGCGAATCGGCGGGCGGCCTGCCCCCCGATTCGCTGGTGGAACGCGAGGCGGCGATCCTTGACGACATGATCCGCGTGGTGGACCGCTTTCACGATCCCCGCGAAGGCGCGATGTGCCGCGTGGGCCTTGCGCCCTGTTCGCCGTTTTCGGTCAGCCGGGAATTGATGCGGGATGCTGCCCTGTTGGCGCGCGACAAGGGCGTGATGCTGCACACCCATCTGGCCGAGAATGACGAGGATATCGCCTATAGCCTCGCACAATTCGGCTGTCGCCCCGGTCAATATGCCGAGGATCTGGGCTGGACCGGCGCGGATGTCTGGCACGCGCATTGCGTCAAACTGGACCCGCAGGAAATTGCGCTGTTCGCGCGCACCGGCACTGGCGTCGCGCATTGCCCCTGTTCGAACTGTCGGCTTGGGTCCGGCATCGCACCCGTGCGCGCAATGCGGGATGCGGGCGTCAAGGTGGGACTGGGCGTTGATGGATCCGCCAGCAATGATGCGGGCAATCTGGTGTTGGAGGCGCGCCAAGCCCTGCTGTTGCAGCGCGTGGCGCGCGGGGCGGATGCCATGAGCGCGCGCGAGGCGCTGGAGATCGCCACGCGCGGCGGGGCCGATGTGCTGGGGCGCGGCGATATCGGGCGGCTGGAACCGGGCAAGCGGGCGGATATCGCGATCTGGGACGTGTCGGGTGTGGAAAGCGCAGGATCATGGGACCCGGCGGCGATCCTGCTGGCGGGGCCTGTGCGAGTTCGCGACCTGTTCGTCGAGGGGCGTCAGGTGGTGGCGGATGGGCAGATGACCACCATTGAGCTGCCCCGCGTGATCGAACGGCAAAACCGGCTGGCACGACAACTGAGGGACCAGATATGAGCCACGATTACGACGAACAGCGCCGCGAGACGCTGGCCAGTTTCAAGGCGATGAAGGGCGTGCAACTGCCCGAACAGGCCGAAATTGATTTCGTGTTCTTCGTCGAGGAACTTGACGCCGACTGGGCCGCCGCCGAGGCCGCGCTGCAACAGGCGGGCTTTCGCACCCGCCGCGACCCGGACGATGACAACCTGATCGCGCGTTTTGGCCCCATGCCTCTGACCCCCGACGCGATCTGGGACCGCGAGCGCGCGGCGACGGAAATCGCCCTGCGGCACGAGTTTTATCCCGACGGCTGGGACATCGTCGAATGATCCGCGTCACATCGCGGTGACCGGGCTGTTGCAGGCGCGGTTCCGGCTGGATCGGGGCGCGCGCGCTGCCTAGGGTGTCCGCGATGCCACTGCGGGATGCGCCATGACCCTTGCCAATGATGTGCCCGCCGCCAAGCCGGAGCTGCTGTGGGTCGCGGCCCTGTTGGCCGGGGTGGCTGGGCTGATGGCCCTTGCGGCGGTGCATGGCGCGAATATCCGCGCGCCGCTGTTGGCGCTGGTGGGGGTCGGGCTGGGCTTTGTGTTGTTCCAGTCCACTTTCGGGTTTGCTGGCAGTTTCCGCGCCGTGCTGGAACGCGGCGATGCGTCCGGGTTCAAGGCGCAGGCGGTGGCGCTGGCCTTGGCGAGCGTGATTTTCTTTCCGCTTTTGGCGATGGGACAAGTGTTCGGCCAAACCCTTGGAGGGTTCAACGCGGGCGTGGGCGTGGCGTTCCTGATCGGGGCGGTGATGTTCGGCGTGGGGATGCAGATCGGCGGGGGCTGCGCGTCGGGCACGTTGTTCGCGCTGGGGGGCGGCAACATGCGGCTGGCGATGACGCTGTTGTTTTTCATCATCGGGTCAGCGGTGGGGGCGGCGACGCTGCATTGGTGGTGGGGATTGCCCGCGTTTCCGGCCTGGACATCACAGGGATTGCTGGGCTGGCAGGCGGCGCTCGTGCTGCATCTGGCGATCTTTGCCGCCGTCTGGCGGTTCGCGCCGGGGGCATCGCCCGTGCTGACGCCGCATGGCGGGACGTGGTTCGGGCCTTGGTCGCTGATCACCGGGGCGGTGGCGCTGGCGCTGTTGAACGGGGCGACACTGGTGCTGGCGGGGCGGCCCTGGGGCGAGACCTATGCCTTTGCGCTCTGGGGGTCGAAATGGGCGGTCTGGGCCGGGTTCGACGCGGCAAACTGGCCCTATTGGGCGGGCTATCCCGCGCCGCTGACAACATCTGTGTTCGCGGACATCACGTCGGTGATGGATTTCGGCATCATCCTGGGTGCGGCGCTGGCCGCCGTGATCAGCGGGCGCTTCGTGTTCGCCGGCCGTCTGCCCCCAAGCGCCTGGGTGGGTGCGGCGGTGGGCGGGTTCCTGATGGGTTATGGCGCGCGGTTGTCGGGCGGGTGCAACATCGGCGCCTATTTTTCGGCGCTTGCCTCGGGCAGCGTGTCGGCCTGGGTCTGGGTCGCCGCCGCGTTCGTGGGCAGTTGGATCGGGCTGCGGCTGCGCCCGGTGTTCCGGTTGGATTGAGAGGGGCAGGGATGCGCGCATTGCTGGTGTGTCTGTGTCTGCTGGCGTCTGGCGCGTTGGCGGACCCGGTGCCAGGGGCGGCGGCATCGCTGAACGGCTATCGCGCGCAGGCGGGTCGCCCTGCGTTGACCGAGCATCCCGCCCTGCAAGCCACAGCCGAGGCGCACGCGCGCGACATGGTGCAGCGGCGCTATTTCTCGCATACCGGGGCGGATGGATCATCGGTGGGGGATCGGCTGCGCGCGCAAGGCTATCGTTGGTGCCACGTCGCGGAAAACATCGCGAAAGGGCAGACGTCGCTGGGTCAGGTGATGGACGGCTGGTTCTTTTCGCCGGGTCACCGCACCAACATGATCGCGCGCGATGCGGTGCATTTCGGGTTGGCGCGCAGCGGGACCGCGAAAGATGCAGTCTGGGTCATGGTGTTTGCGCGCCCCTGCTAGAGGCGCGCGCAGTTTGTGTTAAATTTTTTATTCTGCCGCGATCCGCAGCGCGGGCGCGTCCTGATACATTTCCGCAAATCGGCGGATGTAGTCGGCCCCGACGCTGGAGGTGGTGGGCGTTACCTTGCGGAACACGCCGACCGTATCGCCCCAGCCGGTGTCCAGCATGATCGCCTCGGCTTCCATGCGCTGCGCCGAACGCGGGCGGTATTTCGCTTTCCACGCCAGATCGGCGCGCGACCAGTCGGTGCTGGACTGCAGCATTTCCATGCCGCACCATTCGCCAAGCGCGTTCATGCCATCGCGGTAAAACCGCCAGCAATCAGTCGGCGCGCGGTGTTCCGGGCCGCGCGAGGGCGCGATATGGACCATGACGCCGCCCATGCGGACGACGCGCGCCATTTCCATGAACGTCAGCCAGAACATGGTGTTATGTTCCAGCATCTGCCCCGAGATGATGCAGTCAAAGCTGTTGTCCTCGAACGGGAACCGGAAGGGGTCTTCGAGCACGACATCGACATTGCGGCCTTCTTCAAGGTCGGCGCCGGTGAATTTCCAGCCATGACCTTCAAAGATGCTGCGGTATTCGCCGCGCTGGCTTTTCGATCCGACTTCCAGCACGGACCCCGGTCCCATCGGGTTCAGGTGCTTGCGGAAGGCCATCTTCATGTGACGCATGGATTCAGGATGCATGTCTTTTTCCGTTTCTTGCTGCTGGGGCATTGTTTCTGAAAATGACACTGCGGGCCTATTGTGGCGGAATTTGGGCAGATTTCCCGTGCATTATGTCGATTCGGTGGACAGTCGCGAATCAGGATACAATTGCCGCGCGGCGTGGTTTTCCGGCCACCCAGACGGCGCGGATGGCGCGGTCATCGCCCATCATCAGGGTCGGGAAAATCGCCTGCCAGGCATCGTTCGCGCGCGCCGCGCGTTGCGCGATGGCGGGCGTCGAGGTCAGGTCGATCACCGTGATATCCGCCTCTGCCCCCACGGCCAGCCGTCCGATGGTGCCGGACAGGCGCAGCGCGGCCGCTGATCCTTCGGTGGCCAGCCACAACAATTCCGCCGGGTGCATGGCGCGGCCACGCAATTGGCCCACCTCATAGGCGGCGGCCATCGTGCGCAGCATCGAAAACGACGATCCGCCCCCGGTATCCGTGGCCAGCCCCACGGGGATGCCCGCGCCGATCAACCCCGCAACATCGCACAACCCCGACCCGATGAAGGTGTTCGAGGTCGGGCAATGCGCCACGGCTGCGCCTGCCTCTGCCATCGCGGCAATCTCGCGCGGGTCAAGGTGAATGGCGTGGCCATAGATCGCGCCCGCGCCCAGCAGGCCATGCGCCTCATAGGTGTCCAGATAATCGCGGGCGTCGGGATAAAGGCTGCGAACCCACGCGATTTCGTCGGTCTGTTCCGACAGATGCGTCTGCATGGCGCAGGTCGGGTTGTCGCGCCACAACGCGCCGAGCATTTCCAGTTGCGCGGGTGTGGACGTGGGCGAAAAGCGCGGCGTGATGGCATATCCCGCGCGACCCTGTCCATGCCAGCGCGCGATCAGCGCCGCGCTGTCGTCATAGGCCGCTTGCGCCGTGTCGCGCAGGCCCGCGGGCGCGGTGTCGCGGTCCATGCAGGTCTTGCCCGCGATCACCCGCATGCCCCGCGCTGCGGCGGCCTGAAACAGCGCCTCCACGCTTTCGGGGTGGATGGTGCAATAGCTGCACACGGTGGTGGTGCCGTGATCCAGCAGCAAATCCAGATACAGCCCCGCGATCCGTGCCGCATAGGCGGGATCGGCAAAGCGCATTTCCTCGGGGAAGGTGTAGGTGTTCAGCCAGTCGATCAGCCGCTTGCCCCATGACGCGATGATGCCCGTCTGCGGGTAATGCGCGTGGGCATCGACAAAGCCGGGCACAATCAGCGCGTCGCCATAGTCCGTGACGGTGGCCCCCGGATGCGCCGCGCGCAGCGCCGCCCCCGCACCTACCGCCACGATCCGCCCGCCTGCGATCAGAACGCCGCCCTGCGGGTCGATCCGCGCCGCGTCGGGCCCCGCCAGAAACGGGTTGGCGGCAAAGGTCAGCGTCTGACCCAGGATCAACTGTGGCGTCATGTCTGCGGGCATCAGGTCTGCGGGCATCGCGGCAACTCCGTTGTCAACAACAGCCTAAGCGGTCGTCCGGCTTGGGTAAATTCCCCATTCGCGTGGCGCGGACTGCGGCGCGCATTGTTTCCGGGTGCCGGTTTCCGGTATGCTGCCCGCAAATGGCCCGGTTCCAGCGGGCGGCGCAACAGGACCGGGGGCGACGCGATGACCGAGAACACCAATCCGGCTGAACCTATGGCCGCAGAAGATGACCGCGCCTATGCGCTGGACCGCCGCACCATCGCCGCGATCCTCTATGCGGTCGATGTGGGCGACGCCGCGCGGCTGACCGCGCTGATGGAACCGCTGCACCAGGCCGATATCGCCGACCTGTTGGAACAGATGAACGCCTATGACCGGCGCCGCCTGATCCTGCTGTATGGGCCCGAATTTGACGGCGACATCCTGACCGAACTCGAAGAGGGCATCCGCGAAGAGGTGATCCAGCTGTTGCCGCGCCAGATTCTGGCCGATGCGGTGCGCGATCTGGACAGCGACGACGTTGTCGATCTGCTCGAAGACCTTGAGGCCCCCGAACAGGAAGCGATCCTGGGCGCGCTCGAAGAAGCCGACCGCGCGGTGATCGAACAGGCGCTGAGTTACCCGGAATATTCCGCAGGCCGCCTGATGCAGCGCGAATGTGTCATCGCGCCCGAATTCTGGACCGTGGGCCACGCCATCGACCACATGCGCGCCTCTGACGGGCTGCCGGACAGCTTTTATCATGTCATTCTGGTGGACCCGCGCCTGCACCCCATCGCACAGGTCAGCCTTGGGGCCATCATGCGGTCGCCGCGTGACCGCGCCCTGCGCGACCTGATCGAGGATCAGTTTCGCACCATCCCTGTCGATCAGTACGACGGCGACGTGGCTTATGCGTTCAACCAGTATCACCTGATCTCTGCGCCGGTGGTGGATGCGGACGGGCGGCTGGTCGGTGTGATCACCATCGACGACGCCATGTCGGTGCTGGACGAGGAACACGCGGAAAACATCCTGCGTCTGGCAGGCGTGGGCGATGACAGCCGCCTGTCGGATACAGTGCTGGAAACCCTGCGCCAGCGGCTGCCCTGGCTGGGGGTCAACCTCTTCACCGCCGCACTAGCCGCGACCGTGATCGCGCAGTTCGAGGCGACAATTTCCGCCTTGGTGGCACTGGCGGCGCTGATGCCCATCGTGGCGTCGATGGGGGGAAATGCGGGGACGCAATCGCTGACGGTGGCGGTGCGCGCCTTGGCCACGCGCGACCTGACGGCGGCGAACGCATGGCGCGTGGTGCGGCGCGAAATGGCGGTGGGGCTGTTGAACGGGCTGTCGCTGGCGCTGCCGTTGGGGCTGGTGACATGGGCTTTGTTCGGCGCGCCCCTGTTGGGGGCGGTCATCGGCGCGGCGCTGGTGATCAACCTGTTTGTGGCGGCGCTGGCCGGAGTCACGGTGCCCTTGGTGATGGACAGGCTGGGCGTCGATCCGGCACTGGCGTCGGGCGTGTTCGTCACCACGGTGACGGATGTGATCGGGTTTCTGGCGTTTTTGGGTCTGGCCACGCTGGTGCTGCTGTGACGGTTGCGGCCAAGAACAGGGAAAAGGCCATGGCGCGCGGGGCGGCGCTGTTGCGGCGGCGGGTGGCCTTTGATGCAGGCCACCCTGCGCCCGCCGCCTATTTGTCAGAGGTGCTGGCGGGCTATCGCGGCGCGCCGGTGGCGGGCTATATGGCGATGCGCACCGAAATCGACCCCGCCCGCGCGATGACTGATGCCGCAGCCCATGGTCCCGTCGGGGTGCCGGTGATCCGGGGCGCGGGGTTGCCGTTGGAATTTTCGCTGTGGGAACCTGATGCGGCGATGACCGATGGCCCGTTCGGCGCGCGCGTGCCTGCGGTGGAACGCCTGATGGTGCCGCAGGTGGTCATCGTGCCCTTGGTGGCCTTTGACCGGCGCGGCGGGCGGTTGGGTTATGGCGGCGGGTTCTACGACCGCACCTTGCAGGGGTTGCGCGCGCGCGGGCCGGTGCTGGCCATCGGCTTTGCCTGGTCGGTGCAGGAATGGGCGGGGTCGGAATGGGCGGGGTCGGAATGGGGTGGGCAGGCATGGGGGACCGAGGACGCCACCTTGCCGCTGGAACCCACGGATCAACCGCTGGACCTGATTGTGACCGAACAGGGTGTGATCACACCGTCCCGCTGATTTCATCTTGCCGGAAATACTCCGGGGGGAGCGCAGCGGGGGGCAGGGCCCCCCTTGCTCCGACGGATGCAGACGCTATGGCTAGGTTTATGAAAATCCTTTTCCTGGGCGATGTGATGGGCCGGTCGGGCCGCGCGGCGGTGACGGACCGGGTGGCGCGGCTGCGCGCGGATTGGGGCCTCGATTTCGTGGTCATCAACGGCGAAAACGCCAGCGGCGGCGCGGGGCTGACCGGCGAACACGCGCGCGGGCTGTTCGACGCGGGCGCGGATTGCGTCACGCTGGGCGATCACGCCTTTGACCAGAAGGACATGGCCAGCTTCATCGAGGGTGAGACGCGGCTGATCCGCCCTTTGAACTATGCCAAGGGCGCGCCGGGGCGCGGACACCGGGTGTTCTCGGATGCGCGCGGGCGCAAGGTTCTGGTGGCGCAGGTGTTGGGCAATGTGTTCATGAAACGCGCCTTTGACGATCCGTTTTCCGCCATCGACACGCCCTTGCGCACCTTTCCGCTGGGCGGCGCGGTGCAGGCCGCGATTGTCGATATCCATTGTGAGGCGACATCGGAAAAAATGGGCATGGGCCATTGGTGCGATGGCCGCGCCAGTCTGGTGGTCGGCACCCATACCCATGTGCCCACGGCAGATGCGCAGATATTGCCGGGCGGCACGGCTTACCTGTCAGACGCGGGCATGTGCGGCGATTACCTGTCGGTGATCGGCATGGACAAGGCCGAACCGATGCGCCGTTTCGTCACCGGCATGGCCAAGGACCGCTTTACCCCCGCCGAGGGCGAGGCCACCCTGTCGGGCGTCTATATCGAAACCGACGACCGAACAGGGCGCGCCACCCGGATCGAGATGGTGCGCCAAGGCGGCCGGTTGCCGCAATCCGGGCCCCAATCGGGGTCGCTGTAATGTCGCGCGCGGGGCTGATCGCGGTTCTGGTCGTCATCGGCACCGGCTGGGGCATCACGCAGCCGCTGCTGAAGATATCCGTGTCGGACGGGCACGGCGCGTTCGGGCTGATCTTCTGGCAACAGGTGGTGATGGTGCTGGGCCTGGGCGCGCTGATGGCAGTGACGCGTCGCCGCCTGCCGGTCGATGCGGGATCGCTGCGGGCCTATCTGGTGATCGCGCTGATCGGCACTGTGCTGCCCAATTCCGCCAGCTATCGCGCCGCCGTGCACCTGCCCGCAGGCGTCATGTCGATCATGCTGTCGCTGATCCCGATGCTGGCGTTCCCGGTGGCGCTGGTGATGGGGGTGGAACGGTTCCGACCCGCGCGGCTGTTGGGGTTGGCGGCGGGGCTGGGGGCGGTTCTGCTGTTGGTGGTGCCTGACGCCAGCCTGCCGGACCGTGCCATGGTGCCCTGGGTGGGCGTTGCGCTTTTGGCGGGGATTTCCTATGCCTTCGAAGGCAATTTCGTCGCCCGCTATGGCACGGGCCGCGCCGATGCGATCCAGACCATTTTCGGCGCCTCGGTCGTGGGGGCCATGCTGGTCTGGCCTCTTGTGGCGATCACGGGTCAATCCATCCCCGCGCAAGCGGCGTTCAGCATGGCAGGCGCGGCGCTGATCGCGTCCTCGCTGATCCATGCGGCGGTTTATGTCGGCTATGTCTGGCTGGTCGCCCGCGCGGGATCGGTGTTTGCAGTGCAATGCAGCTATATCGTCACGATTTCCGGCGTGTTCTGGGCCATGGTGCTGCTGGGGGAAAGCTATTCGCCTTACATCTGGGCATCCTTGGCCCTGATGCTGGTGGGGCTGGCGCTGGTGCAGCCGCGCGACACTGGTACGCTTGTCGCACCCGACGGCATGGGTCAAACTGGCGCGGGCGGCGACATTCGGCTAACTGACGGGCGCTGAAAGACCGCGCGGTGGTCGCAAACTGCAAGGAGCCGACAATGGGATTGATCGAACTGTCCGCCTCTGCGCAGGCCTGGGCTGCACTGGGTATCCTGGTCGTCATGCTGGTGATGTTCGTGCGCGAGGTGTACCCGGCCGAGGTCGTCGCCATCGCCGCCGCCGCGATCATGCTGTTGTTGGGTCTTTTGCCGGTCAATGACGCGGTCAAGGTGCTGTCGAACACTGCGCCCTGGACGATTGCGATGATGTTCATGGTGATGGGCGCGCTGGTGCGCACCGGGGCGCTGGATGTCGTCACATCCGCCGCCGACCGCTATGCCAGCAAATCGCCCAAGCTGTCGGTGGTGGTCCTCTTGTCGGGGACGGTGCTGGCGTCGGCATTCATGAACAACACGCCCGTCGTGGTAGTGCTGCTGCCGGTGTTCGTTCAACTGGCGCGCACCATCGGCACCTCGGCCTCCAAGCTGTTGATCCCGCTCAGCTATGCCGCCGTGCTGGGCGGCGCGCTGACCCTGATCGGCACCTCGACCAACCTTTTGGTGGACGGGGTGGCGCGATCTGCGGGGATGGAACCCTTCGGCATGTTCGAACTGACCCCGATGACCGGAATTCTGGTCGTGGCGGCCATGATCTATCTGGGGATCTTTGGCCCGATGCTACTGCCTGACCGTGCCAGCATGGCGACGCTCTTGTCTGACCGCAGCCGGATGAAATTCTTTACCGAGGCCGTGATCCCGCCGGATTCGAACCTGATCGGGCGCGAGGTGTTGTCGGTGCAACTGTTCAAACGCGAAGGCGTGCGCCTGATCGACGTGATCCGCGGTGACCAGTCGCTGCGCCGCGCGCTGGACGGCGTGACGTTGCAGGTGGGCGACCGGGTGGTGTTGCGGACTGCGATGACCGAACTCCTGAGCCTGCAGCGCGACAAAAGCCTGAAACGCGTCGATCAGGTCAGCGCGGTCGAAACCCGCACGGTCGAGGTGCTGATCACGCCCGGCTGCAAGATGATCGGCCGCACGCTGGGCGAGATGCGCCTGCGGCGGCGTTATGGCGTCTATGTTCTGGCCGCGCATCGCCGCAGCCAGAACATCGGCCGCCAATTGGACGAACTGGAGGTCAAGGTCGGCGATACCCTTCTGCTGGAAGGCACGCCCGAGGACATCCAACGCCTGGCCACCGACATGGAGATGGTGGACGTCTCCCACCCCTCGGCGCGGGCCTATCGCCGGGGCCATGCGCCCATTGCGATTGCGGCGCTGGTCGGCATCGTAGTGTTGTCGTCGTTCGATCTGGCGGAAATCCACGTTCTGTCATTCATGGCGGCGGCCCTTGTGCTGGTGACCGGCTGCATCGACGCCGACGAGGCGTTTTCCTATATCGAATCCAGCATGATGGCGCTGATCTTTGCCATGTTGGCGGTGGGCGCCGGATTGCAGCATACCGGCGCGATTGACCTGGTGGTGACCGCAATCGCCCCGACACTTGTGAACCTGCCACCGCAACTGGTGGTCGGTGTGGTGTTCGTGCTGACCATGCTGCTGACCGAGATCCTCAGCAACAATGCCGTGGCGGTGATCATGACGCCCGTGGTGATCGGGCTGGCCGGATCGCTGGGCGTTGACCCGCGCCCGCTGGTGGTGGCGGTGATGGTCGCGGCATCTTATGCCTTTGCCACGCCGGTCGGCTATCAGACGAATACGCTGATTTACGGGCCGGGCGGCTACAAGTTCATGGATTTCGTCCGCATCGGCCTGCCGCTGAACGTGCTGATGGCGGTGCTGGGCTCGCTGCTGATCCCGGTGTTCTGGCCGCTGTAAGGCGCTCTTGCCCTTTGGCATCCGGGCGGATTATAGCAGCGCGGGCAATCAACAAGCGTCGGAGACGGGCATGGCCGGACATTCGAAATGGGCCAACATCCAGCATCGCAAGGGCAAACAGGACGCGCTGCGGTCGAAACTGTTTTCCAAGCTGTCCAAGGAAATCACCGTGGCCGCCAAGATGGGCGATCCGGACCCGGACAAGAACCCGCGCCTGCGTCTGGCGGTGAAAGAAGCGCGCGCCGTGTCGATGCCGCGCGACAACATCGAACGCGCGATCAAGAAATCCAGCGTGGGCGACGCCGACGCCTATGAGGAAATCCGCTATGAGGGCTATGGCCCCGGTGGCGTAGCCGTAATCGTCGAGGCGATGACCGACAACCGCAACCGCACCGCGTCGAACGTGCGGTCGTTGTTCACGAAATACGGCGGCAATCTGGGGGAAACCAACTCGGTCGCCTTCATGTTCGAGAAAAAGGGCGAGGTCACCTATCCCGCCAAGGTCGGCACGTTCGACACCGTGATGGAGGCCGCGATCGAGGCCGGGGCCGAAGACGTCGAAGCTGTGGAAGGCGACGAGGATACGCCCGACAGCTATGTGATCTGGTGCGCTGATACCGATCTGCACGAGGTGGTGTCGGTGCTGGAAGGCAGTTTGGGCGAGTCGGAATCGACCAAATTCGTCTGGAAACCCGGCACCACCGCGCCGCTGGATCTGGAAGGGATGCAGAAGCTGATGAAGCTGATCGACGCGCTGGAAGATGACGACGACGTGCAGCGCGTGACGGCGAATTTCGAGGCGTCCGACGAGGTGATGGCGCAGCTGTAAGCCGTTTTTGGGGTTACAGGACATGGGGGCGTCCATTGCGGCGCCCTTTTCGTTGCAGACGAACGGGTTCCGCCGCGAAGCTGATCTGCAACATTATCAAGCGTTTACAGATAGTTAATGGCTGACACCCGCATTCGTTGCCGCAGCCCTAAAACTGTACTTGCAGTTCCGAGTCCCCCGTGGCGCGATTGTCCCCCGTTCGGGGCGCAGGTTTGTGGAAACCGGACATTTCGGGTGTTTGATCGGGTCTCTCGCCAAACCTGGCCTTGCGGGGCGATGCGGGGCGATTTACCCACGCCATAACCAAGGAGACAGCGATGATTGTCGCAGCGTTCGCAGGGTTCGGTTTGGGTCTGTCGCTGATCCTTGCCATCGGGGCGCAGAACGCCTTTGTGCTGCGGCAGGGCCTGCGCCGCGCCCATGTGCTGGCGGTGGTGCTGACATGCGCGATATCGGACGCAATCCTGATCGCCGCTGGCGTGGCGGGGTTCGGGACGCTGGCCGAGGCCGCCCCCTGGCTGGAACCGGTGATGCGCTATGGCGGGGCGGCGTTTCTGTTCGTCTATGGCGCGCGCGCGTTTCGCGCGGCTGTCGCGGGCGGCGCGGCGTTGCAGGCGGGCGAGGGGGCGCAATCCTTGCGCGCGGCGCTGTTGACCTGTCTGGCGCTGACATGGCTGAACCCGCATGTCTATCTGGATACCGTGGTGCTGCTGGGGTCGATTTCCGCGCAATATGACGCGAAGCTGGCCTTTGCGCTGGGCGCGATGACGGCAAGTTTCGTGTTCTTCTTCAGCCTTGGTTTCGGCGCGCGGCTGCTAGCCCCGCTGTTTGCGCGACCAGCCGCGTGGCGGGTGCTGGACGCGGGCGTGGGCGTGGTGATGTGGGCGATTGCGGTCAAGCTGGTGGTGACGGCATGACCCCTTGCAGGCACCGGCCGAACAGGTGATCAATAAATCCATGACCTTGGATCGTTCCTATCACCCCGTGCGCGGGGCCCTGTGGATGCTGGTCACGGGGCTGTTGTTCGTGGGCGTCACCGCGTTGGTGAAATATCTGGGGCCGGATGTCCCTGCGGCGCAGGCGGCGTTTCTGCGCTATGCGTTGGGGTTGGTGTTCCTGATCCCGATGGTGCCGACGCTGATCCGCGCTCCGATCACCCGGCGCGACCATGCGCTGTTTGCGGTGCGGGGATTGGGCCATTCGCTGGCGGTGGCGCTGTGGTTCTTTGCGATGGCGCGAATCCCGATCGCGGATGTGACGGCGATGAATTACCTTGCGCCGATTTACGTCACCATTGGCGCGGCGCTGTTTCTGGGCGAAAAGCTGGCGCTGCGGCGGATACTGGCGATTGTCGGCGCGTTGATCGGGGCGCTGATCATCCTGCGACCCGGTTTCCGCGAGGTTGGGGCCGGTCATCTGGCCATGCTGGCGGCGGCGGTGGTGTTCGGCGCGTCCTATCTGCTGGCCAAGCTGTTGACCGACCGCAATTCGGCCACGGTCGTGGTGGCGCAATTGTCGGTCTGGGTCACGGTCGGGCTGTTGCCGATGGCAATCCCGGTCTGGGAGACGCCGTCATGGCACACGATTGCTGTGCTCTTCGCTGTGGCGGGGCTGGCAACGGCGGGGCATTTCACCATGACGCTGGCCTTTGCATCCGCGCCGGTGACGGTGACGCAGCCTGTGACCTTCCTGCAACTGCTGTGGGCGGTGTCCTTGGGGGCCTTGGTGTTCAACGAACCGGTGGACCCTTGGGTGGTGGCGGGCGGCTTGGTGATCCTGGGATCGGTGAGTTACATCACCTGGCGCGAGGCGATGCTGAAACGCCGCATCACGCCCGACGCGCCAGCGGTCAAACTTTAGCCCGACGCGCCAGCGGTCAAACTTTAATCAGCCGCGCCAGCGGTCAAACTTTAGTCAGCCGCGCCATTACATCCGACGGCGCAATCCGCGCCCCGTCCACGGACAGCGGATCGGGATCCTGGGCCAGCAGGCGCATCACCTCGGACAAGGGTGTTTCACCCGCGATCACGCGCGACCCGCCCGCGCCGGGCACGGCGACATCCGTCGCGGTCAGCACCGCAAGCGGGTTCATATGCGCCACAAACTCTGCCACGTAGTCCGTTGCAGGCGCGCGGAAAATCTGTGCGGGGGTGCCGCATTGCACGATCCGGCCGCCTTCCATGATGGCGATGCGGTTGCCCAGCTTGAACGCTTCGTCAAGGTCATGGCTGACGAACAGGATGGTGCGGTTCAGGCGGGCTTGCAGGTCCAAGAGTTCATCCTGCAACCTGGTGCGGATCAGCGGGTCCAGCGCGGAAAACGGCTCGTCCATCAACAGGATCGGCGCATCGGTGGCAAAGGCGCGGGCCAGGCCCACGCGCTGCTGCATCCCGCCGGACAATTCGCCGACCCGGCGATCCGCCCAATCGGACAGGCCAACCAGCGCCAGTTGTGCGTCGATCTTGGCGGCGCGCGCGGCGCGGTCCATCCCGGCTAACTCCAGCCCCAGCCCGACATTTTCGCGCACCGACCGCCATGGCAGCAGGCCGAATTGCTGGAACACCATCGCGACATGGCGTTGCCGGATGCCGCGCAGGGCGTCTGGCGTGGCGGCGGTCACGTTCACCGGGCCTTCGGGCGTATGCACGGTGACATGGCCGCGCACGACCGGGTTCAGCGCGTTGACGCCGCGCAACAGGGTCGATTTGCCCGATCCTGACAGGCCCATCAGCACCAGAATTTCGCCCGCCGCCACGGTCAGCGAACAGTCATGCACGCCCAGAACCTGCCCCGTGGCAACCTGCACATCGGCCCGCGACTTGCCGGCGTCCATCAGAGGCAGCGCGCGCTGCGGATGGTTGCCGAACACGATGGAGACGTTGTGAAACTCGATTGCTTTTGCAATTTGCATCTGCGCGGATGTTTGCAAAGTCATGCGCGTTCCACCTTCAGCATCCGGTCCAGCGCGACGGCAACGGCGACAATCACCAGACCGGATTCAAAGCCCAAGGCGATGTTGACGGAATTGAGCGCGCGCACCACCGGCACCCCCAGCCCATCCGCGCCGACCAATGCCGCGATCACCACCATCGACAGCGACAGCATGATGGTCTGGTTCAACCCGGCCATGATCTGGGGAAAGGCATAGGGCAGTTCGACCTTGGTCAGCACCTGACGCGGGGTGGCGCCAAATGCCAGCGCGGCCTCTCGCAGGGCGGGCGGCACGGACGCGATGCCCAGTTCCGTCAACCGGATCGGCGCGGGCAGCACAAAGATCAGCGTCGCGACAAGACCCGGCACCATGCCGATGGAAAACAGCGCAATCATCGGGATCAGGTAAACAAACGTGGGAATGGTCTGCATCATGTCCAGCACAGGGCGCAACGCGCGGGAAAAGCTGGGATAATGTGCCGCGCGGATGCCGATGGGCACACCCAGCCCCATGCACAGCAGGCAGGCATAAAGGATCAGTGTCAGGCTTTCGAGCGTTTCGTCCCAATAGCCTTGGTTCACCACGTAAACAAAGCAACCGACCACAATGGCGACCGGCCCCCAGCGCCGTTGCAACGCCCATGTCAGCGCGGCAAAGGCTGCGATCAGGACCAGCGGCGGCAATGCCTCCAGCCCCGCCAGCGTGGCGTCGATCAGGCCGGACAGGCCGTCGTCGATCGCCTCGAACAGCGCCGGAAAGGTGCCGACGATCCAGTCAAAGAACGACCGCAGCCAGACACCGACCGGCAGCTTATGAGAGGTCAGCCAATCCATGGCCTGACGGGGGCGTCTCCGCCCCCTTTTGCCTTACAGACCCAATGCCGCCTTGACCGCCGCCATCGCGTCGCCGCCATCCTTGGTGGTCACACCAGCCAACCATGTGTCCAGCACGGCGGGGTTGGCTTTCAGCCATGCGGTTGCGGCCTTGGCGGGGTCGGCCCCGTCGTTCAGGATCGCGCCCATGATCTGGTTTTCCATCGCCAGCGAAAATTCCAGATTGGTCAACAGCTTGCCCACATTTGCGCAATCTGTGACATAGCCCGCGCGTGTGTTGGTCAGCACGGTCGCACCGCCGAAATCGGGGCCAAAGACTTCATCGCCGCCGGTCAGATAGGTCATGGCGAAGTTCGCGTTCATCGGATGGGGTTCCCAGCCCAGAAACACCACCGGCTCGCCGCGCTTGTCGGCGCGGGCGACCTGCGCCAGCATGCCCTGTTCGCTGCTTTCCGCGACCTCGAAACCCTTGAGGCCAAAGGCGTCTTTCTCGATCATGTCAAGGATCAGGCGGTTGCCGTCATTGCCGGGTTCGATCCCGTAAATCTTGCCTTCCAGCTTGTCCTTGAATTTCACGATATCGGCGAAATCGCGGATCCCCATGTCAGCGGCGGCCTTGTTGACCGCGAGGGTGTATTTGGCGCCCACAAGGTTGGTGCGCACGGTGTCCACCGTCTTGGCCTCGCGGTAGGGGGCGATGTCGGCCTCCATTGTGGGCATCCAGTTGCCAAGGAAAACGTCGATATCGCCCTTGGCCATCGCGGCATAGGTGATCGGCACCGACAGCACCTTGATATCGGTTTCATACCCCAGCGCGCCGAGAACCGTCGTGGTCGCCGCCGTGGTCGCGGTGATATCCGTCCAGCCGACATCAGAGAATGTCACCTTGTCGCATTGCGCGAAGGCGGGCGCGGTGGACAGCAAGAGGGCAGCAAGCGTGGCGCGGATAGTCATGGGTCGTCTCCCGGTGGGTTGGTCGTTCAGGTTTTGGCAGAGGGTAAAGGTGTGACGCCCCGGCGTGCAACCATTTCCTTGGCGTTTTGCGGCCAAATCCGGTCGATAACACGCTGCATGGCGCGCGAATGGCGGTTATGAACGGCGCAGACATGGTTCGGGGCGACCGGGCAAAGGGGGCGCGATGCAGATGCAACCAAAAGGCAGCCATTTCGTGAATGGCGCGTATATCGACGATGCGGATGGCGCGGCGTTCGACGTGGTCTATCCGGCGACCGGCGCGGTGATCGCACGATTGCATGCGGCAACACCTGCGGTGATCGAAGCCGCGCTGGCGGGTGCGCAGGCCGCGCAAAAGGACTGGGCGCGGCTGAAGGGCGTCGAACGGGGCCGCATCCTGCGCCGCGCCGCCGACCTGATCCGCGCGCGCAACCATGACCTGTCGGTGCTGGAAACCCATGACACCGGCAAGCCGCTGTCGGAAACGCTCTATGTCGATCCGACATCCGCGGCGGATGCGCTGGAATACTTCGGCGGGCTGGCGGGGGCGCTGACGGGCGAACATGTGCCCTTGGGTGACAATTGGGGCTATACCATGCGGGTGCCGTTGGGGGTTTGCGTCGGCATCGGGGCGTGGAATTATCCGATCCAGATCGCGGCGTGGAAGGGCGCGCCGGCGCTCGCCTGCGGCAATGCGATGGTGTTCAAGCCGTCGGAAACCACGCCGCTGTCGGCGCTGGCGCTGGCGGAAATCCTGCATGAGGCGGGCTTGCCTGCCGGGTTGTATAACGTCGTCCAAGGCATGGGCGAGGTGGGCGCGGCGTTGGTCACGGACCCGCGCGTGGCCAAGGTATCGCTGACCGGGTCGGTGCCGACCGGCAAGCGGGTTTATGCGGCGGCGGCGGCGGGGATGAAGCATGTCACGATGGAACTGGGCGGCAAATCGCCCCTGATCATCTTTGACGATGCCGATCTGGACAGCGCGGTGTCGGGCGCGATCCTGGGCAATTTCTATTCCTCGGGGCAGGTATGTTCGAACGGCACGCGCGTGTTCGTGCAGCGCGGGCTGAAAGAGGCGTTTCTGCACCGGCTGTCGGCACGGCTGCAGGGCGCGCGTATCGGCGATCCGCTGGATCAGGCCACGACCTTTGGCCCGATGGTATCCGCGCGGCAGTTGGGCATTGTGGAAGGATACATCGCCAAGGGTCTGGCCGAAGGCGCGCGGCTGGTCGCGGGGGGAACCCGGCTGAATCAGCCGGGCTACTGGATCACCCCCACTGTATTCGCGGATGTCACCGACAACATGACCATCGCGCGCGAAGAGATTTTCGGCCCCGTCATGTGCGTGTTGGATTTCGACAGCGAGGACGAGGCGGTCACCCGCGCGAATGCGACCGAGTTTGGCCTGTCGGCGGGGGTGTTCACCCGCGATCTGACGCGCGCGCACCGGGTCATTGCGGCGCTCGAAGCCGGGTCGTGTTTCATCAACAGCTACAACGATGCGCCGGTGGAATTGCCGTTTGGCGGGTCGAAAATGTCGGGTGTGGGGCGTGAGAACAGCCGCGCCGCGATCGAACATTACAGCCAGATGAAATCGGTTTTCGTACGCATGGGGGTCTGCGAAGCCCCGTTCTGATGGGGCGCGGCCCGGTGCCGCGTCTGCCACCCACCCCGGCGCGCTGTGATTGGATCGCGCCTTTGCAAAGGACCGCAGGATGCAGGCGGATTATGTCATTGTGGGCGCGGGCAGTGCCGGATGCGCGGTGGCCTATCGGCTGGCCGAGGCAGGTAAATCGGTGCTGGTGATCGAACATGGCGGCACAGACGCCGGACCGTTCATCCAGATGCCGGCCGCGCTGAGCTATCCGATGAACATGCGCCGCTATGACTGGGGGTTCCTGTCGGAACCCGAACCACATCTAGGGGGGCGGCAATTGGTCTGCCCGCGCGGCAAGGTGATCGGCGGGTCATCGTCGATCAACGGCATGGTCTATGTGCGCGGCCATGCCTGCGACTATGACCATTGGCGCGATCAGGGGGCCGAGGGCTGGGGCTATGCCGATGTGCTGCCCTATTTCAAGCGGATGGAGGCCTGGCATGACGGCGGCCATGGCGGCGACCCGGCTTGGCGCGGCGCGGATGGCCCGTTGCATGTGACGCGCGGGCCGCGGCAGAACCCGCTGTTTCATGCCTTTGTCGCAGCGGGGGCGCAGGCGGGCTATGGCGTGACCGATGACTATAACGGTGCGCGGCAAGAGGGTTTTGGCCCGATGGATCAGACCATCCATCGCGGGCATCGCTGGTCCGCCGCCAACGCCTATCTGAAACCGGCGCTGAAATCCGGGCGGGTGCAGGTGATCCGGGCCTTGGCGCGGCGGGTGGTGATGCAATCGGGGCGCGCCGTCGGGGTCGAGGTGGCACGCGCGGGGCGGGTTGAAGTGATCCCGGCGCGGGTTGAGGTTATTCTGGCGGCGTCCAGCATCAACACCCCGAAACTGCTGATGCTGTCGGGCATCGGGCCTGCGGCGCATCTGGCCGCGCATGGGATTCCTGTGATCGCGGATCGGCGGGGCGTCGGCGCAAATTTGCAAGACCATCTCGAAGTCTATATGCAATTTGCAGCTTTGCAGCCGATCACGCTGTATAAATACTGGAACCTCGTCGGAAAGGCGCTGATCGGGGCGCAATGGCTGTTCACGCGCAAGGGTCTTGGCGCGTCGAACCAGTTTGAAAGCGCGGGCTTTATCCGGTCGCGCGCGGGCGTTGCCTATCCCGATATCCAGTTTCATTTCCTGCCTATCGCGGTGCGTTACGATGGCAAGGCCGCCGCCGAGGGCCACGGGTTTCAGGCCCATGTCGGCCCGATGCGCAGCCCGTCGCGGGGCAGCGTCACGCTGCGCTCTGCTGACCCCGCAGCAGCACCTGTCATCCGGTTCAACTATATGAGCACCGATCAGGATTGGCAGGATTTCCGCGCCTGCATCCGACTGACGCGCGAGATTTTTGCCCAGCCCGCGATGGCCGCGCATGTGCGCCACGAAATTCAGCCAGGGGCGGGGGTTACGACAGATGACCAGATCGACGCCTTCATCCGCGATCATGCTGAAAGCGCCTATCACCCTTGCGGCACTGCGCGGATGGGGCGCGCGGATGATCCGGGCGCGGTGGTCGATCCGATGGGGCGGGTGATCGGGGTTGATGGCCTGCGGGTTGCGGACAGTTCGATTTTTCCGCGCGTGACCAACGGCAATCTGAATGCGCCCTCGATCATGGCGGGCGAAAAGATCGCCGATCATATTCTGGGTCGCCGTTTGCCCGCAGACAATGCCCAGCCGTGGCTGCACCCGGATTGGCAAGTGGCCCAGCGGTGACGCATTAACCATTTCTTAACCTTGGTTAACATTCAGGGTTGCATCCGTCGGGCAGCGGGTGCCTTGTTCATGAATGTTAAGATCACGTGCCCTGATTGGCCTGTTGGCCGCCGTTTTGCTGGGTTTGCCTGCCGTGACACATGGCGGTCAATTCGGGGGTGCAGTGCGCGTTATCGACGGTGACACCCTGCATGTCGGTGATACACGGGTGCGGATATTCGGCATCGACGCGGTCGAAGCGAAACAGACCTGCCAGACCGAACAGGGCGTGGCATGGCCCTGCGGCGCATGGGTCAAGGCCCGCGTAACACAGGCCTATGACGGCCGCCGTGCAACCTGCACCGCCGTGGATACGGACAGGTATGGCCGCACCGTCGCCCGCTGCACCATTGCGGGTGATGACATTGGCGCGGCCTTGGTCACCGCCGGGCTTGCCACGGCCTATCGCCGCTATGCCGATGATTACGTTGCCCAAGAAGCCGACGCAGCAAAAGCTGATCGTGGCTTGTGGGCGATGCGGATGCAATCCCCCGAGGCGTTCCGCCATGCAGCGCCCGCACCGATTGCGGCCCCTGTGATTGCGGCTTCTGGGCAATGCCAGATCAAGGGCAACATCTCGTCCAAGGGCGAACGGATTTACCATGTTCCGGGGCAACGCTATTATGATCAGACTAAGATCAGCCTCGGCAAAGGCGAGCGGTGGTTTTGCAGCCCTGCCGAGGCGCGGGCGGCGGGGTGGCGTGCGTCAAAGGTCTGATGCACAGGTATTGTGCAATCACGGGGCTGGCGGTGACGTTCATGATCGTTAAATTCACGCCATGACATACGCTCTTGATGCCCGCACGGGCCTGCCGCCGCACCTGCGCCTTTTGGCTGACCGCTATCCGCGCGCGGTGTGGACGGGGCATGCCAATTTCAACGGTTTGACCGCCTTCTGGCTGGAACGCCACGGCATGTTCCGGCAGGTGATGGACAAGATCCTCACCGATACGCAGGCGCAACTGGACGCGCCGAAATCCCGCTTTGCCCCGGAACTTTCGCGCTATACCGGGTTTTTCCTGAACGAATTGCACGGGCACCACGGCATTGAAGATCAACATTATTTTCCGAAATTCATGGCCTTGGATTCGCGGCTTGCCCAAGGGTTCGACATTCTGGACAGCGATCATCACGCGCTGGATGGGCATATCCACGCGCTGGCCGGGGCGACGAATGCGGTGTTGGCGACCCTGAAATCAGGCGCGCGCGCGCAGGAAGATCTGGGGCGGCTGGAGGCGGCACAATCCGCGTTCCGGCGGTTTCTGGACCGGCATCTGTCGGATGAGGAAGAGATCATTGTGCCGCTGATCCTGGAATATGGCGCGGACATGGATTGATCCGTATCAAGGCCGCGCCCGGCGCGTCGGCCTAGGGTGACGCCTGACCAACCCTTTGGAGAGGCGAAAATGTCCCATACCCCGCATGAACTGCACGAAGAATTCCCGGAACACGCTGATCGCATCCATGCTTTGAAAATTGCAGATCCGCTATTTGCAAAACTGGCTGAAGAGTATCATACGGTCAACCGCGCCGTGCATCGCGCGGAAACCTTGATTGAGCCGATGGACAGCCTCGCCGAAACCGAATTGCGCAAGTCCCGCGCTGCGCTGAAAGACCAGCTATATCAGATGATTACCGCCTGATCCGCGCGAAGGTCAATCCACCACATAGGGCAGCACGCCGCGCGTGTTCGGATCGACCGTCAACCGCCGTTCCAGCGGTGGGACCGACCGCTGGTGGCAGGCGGGGCGTTCACAGATGCGGCAAGAAATCCCGATCGGCTCGAAGGCGCGCGGGTTATCCACATCCAGCCCATCGGCATAGACCAGCGCGGGGGCGTGACGCACCTCGCAGCCCAAGGCAATGGCAAAGCGGCGGACTGGCGCGCCAAAGCTGCCCCCCGGTTTCGACACGTCGCGCGCGAGGCTGATATAGCGCACGCCGTCTGGCGTCTCGGCCAGTTGCCGCAGGAATCGTCCCGGCATTTCAAAGGCCTGATGCACGTTCCACAGCGGACAGGCACCGCCGAACCGTGCAAATTGCAGCCGCGTGGCCGAATGGCGCTTGGTGATCGTACCGGCCTGATCGACGCGGACGAAAAAGAAAGGCACGCCTTTCGCGCTGGGGCGTTGCAGCGTGGACAACCGATGCGCGACCTGTTCGATCGACGCGCCAAAACGATGTGCGAGCATCTCAAGATCATGCCGGGTGGTCTGCGCAGCGGCCAGAAACGCGGCATAGGGCATCATGGCGGCCCCGGCGAAATAATTTGCCAACCCGATCTTGGCGATGGCTCGCGCCGCGTCCGAGTGAAACCGTGCCTGATCCAATGTGGCCTCAATCAGCTTATCTTGGGCCACCAAGGCGTATTGCAACAACATCTGGAAGGTTTGCGTTTCGGGCGTGACGCGCGCGGCCAGCGTCAAGCGCCGCGTTTCGGGATCATAATCCCGAACCTGCGGCGCGTCGGACCGGGTGATGGCAACACCGGCCTGCGCCAAGGCAGCCTCGGCGCGGATGCCGGTGTTGCGCGGGCCTGGACCTGCGGAAAAGCGTTCGGCGGCGCGGTCGATGGCATCGACGTAATTGTCGCAATAGTGAAAGAAATCACGGACTTCTTCCCAAGGGCTGGCTTGGCCGCGCGCGTCTTCGCGGCCCAAGGCCTCGTCAAGGCTGGCAAGGCGTTCATGGGTCTGGCGATAGGCGCGGTGCAGATCCAGGAACGCGCGCGCAAGGGCAGGGGCGTTCGACGCGGTCAATCGCAGGTCGGCCAAGGGCGGCGCGTCGGAAAACAACGGATCGGCCAAGGCTTCGCGCATGTCGGATACCAAGCGTTCGCTGTCGCCGGTGGCCAATTCCGTCACATCGAACCCGAATTCCTGCGCCAGAGCAAGCACGACCGAGGTCGACACCGGCCGATTGTTGTTTTCCATCTGGTTGAGGTAGGGCAGCGAAATCCCCAGTTTCTGGGCGAAATCTTTTTGTGTCAGACCTAAACGCTGCCGGGTTTCGCGCAGTTTTGCGCCGGCATAGAGTTTCTGAGTTGCCATCTGCTCCCCCGGTTTTGCAATGCGTTCAACCTATGTTTGCAAATCGAGTCGCGCAAGCGCGTTACAGTCCAAGTTGGCGCTGCCGCCGGATCACCCACAGCACCGACAGCGCCGACAAGATACCGCAGCACAACATGATGAGGGTCAGGGGGCG
>CAMCVS010000007.1 GCA_945881965.1 Paracoccus haematequi
ACGGTGCGTCAGCAGGGCGCGAACACCCGCATCGACATCGACGATCTGGTGCTGACGCTGGTCAACGTCGACCGCGACGACCTGACCGACGCCAATTTCGTCGCGATCGTCTGAGCGACAAACCACCTGACCTAAAGGAACGCCCCGCCGGACCAGGCGGGGCGTTTTCGTTTAAAGGTTCGCGACGGCGCTATTGCAACCGCAGGACCAGCCGCGCGCCCTCAGCGCGCCACACGCAGCAGCGGCGAGATCATCCGCACCGCGACGCGGCGGTTGCGGGGTTCGGCGGCGGCAGTATCAATCAGCAGATCGCTTTCGCCATATCCCTGCACCACCAGATTCTCGGGCGGCACGTCGAAATATTCCGTCAGCGCCAGCGCCAGCGATTCCGCGCGCCGGTCGCTCAGCGTCAAGTTGGCGCTGTCGGACCCGATGGCGTCAGTATGGCCCTCGATCAGGAACAATTCCCCCGGTCGCACCGCGATGGTTTCCGCGATGAACCGGCCCAGGGCGGCGAGTTTGGTGGCCTCGGTCGTGGCTATCGCTGCCGATCCGGTGGCAAAGGTGATCTGCGCCATGTCGACCACCGGGACCAGAGCGCGCACCTCGCGCAGGTCGCGGACCTGTTGCAGGCTGAAGGCGCGGCCTGCCTCGCGCGCACTGAGCGCGGCTAGTTCGGCGGACAATTGCGGGTTGCGGTCGCTGGTGCTGATCGACACCGGGCGGACAAGGCGCGGCAGGGTGGCGATGTTGACCGGCTCATAGGCCAGCGTATCGTCGATCAACAGCGTTTCGCGGCCATCATAATCGACGCGGGCACGGCGCAGCACCCGGCCCGACGCATCGCGGATCGTCACGATACGGCTGCCGTCATTGCGTTCAACAACCGTGCGGGTCGAGCCGTCGCGGAAGGTCTGCGTTTGCAATTCGGACCCAGGGCGGCGCAGCAGGATATCGTCATCCTTCAAAAGATACAGATCGCCATCGTCATTGCGCATGACCACGCGGTCACCGGTGTTCTGTTCGACCTTGTCACCGTTTTTCAGGATCGCGCCGACGACCAGCGCCCCAAGCGCGACGAGGCCGACTTTTTCAAAGTTCGACAGCCCGCGCTTGCCATCTTGGCCCGCTTGCGGGGCAGGCGCGAATTCTTCGTTCGATTTCCGGGTATTGGCTTCGGTGATGGTTGTCGTCGTGGTGGCAGGTGGCGCGACAGGCGCCGCCGCGACGGGTGCGGTTGCAGGTGTGCCGGGGGCCGGAGGTGCCGCAGGTGCCGCTGCCGCAGGGTCTGCCAGTGCCGCTGCCGCCGGAACCGGCGCCGGGCTGTCCGAGTTGGCGGGGGCCAAAATGTTTTCCAGGGTCGTTACCGCTTCGGGGGCCGGGGCCGGGGGAATGACGGCGGCCTCAGTGACAGGCGCGGCAGTCGGGGCGGTGGCGGTATCTGTGGCGGGCGCAGGCGCTTCGGTTGTGACCGGGGTGTCGGTTGCAGCAGGCGCTTCGGTAACGGCAGGTGCGTCCGTCGCGGCGGGTGCTTCGGTGACGGCCGGCGCTTCGGGGGCGGGTGCCGCAGGGGTGGTGGGCGCTTCGGTTACGGTTGGGGCTTCGGTTATGGCCGGTGCGGGCGCAGCGGGCGCTTCGGTGGTGGCGGGGGTTTCCGTGGTGACAGGAGCAGCCGTTTCCGGTGCAGCAACGGGCGCAACAGGCTGGGTCGCCTCTGCGGCAGCTTTCGCGGCGGCCTCAGCGGCGGCGGTTTCGGCTGCAACCCGCGCGGCCTCTGTGGCGGCGGCGGCTTCCTTTGCGGCTTGCTCGGCAGCGGCAGCAGCGGCGTCTTTGGCAGCCTGTTCCGCAGCAGCGGCTTGTTGCGCGGCTTGCTCGGCAGCGGCAGCAGCGGCGGCTTCCTGTGCGGCTTGCTCGGCAGCAGCGGCGGCGGCAGCTTCCTGCGCGGCCTGTTCAGCGGCAGCGGCAGCGGCGGCAGCTTGTTGCGCGGCTTGTTCCGCAGCAGCGGCGGCGGCAGCTTCCTGCGCGGCTTGCTCGGCGGCAGCGGCGGCGGCAGCTTCCTGCGCCGCTTGTTCCGCCGCAGCAGCGGCGGCGGCTTGTTGCGCGGCTTGCTCGGCGGCAGCGGCGGCGGCGGCTTCGGCGGCGATGCGTTCCGCCTCGGCGGCGGCGGCAGCAGCTTGAGCGGCGGCGTCAGATGTGTCGGCCTGTGCCAACAGATCGCCTGACACGACGCCCGCGCCGACCTCGGCTGTCAGAACCTGCGCGTCGGCGTCAAGGGTGCGCGACCACAGCGGGGCCGTCGGCACAGAGGTCAGAACCAGCGCAAGCGCCGTGGTCGAGGTCAGCAGACGTTTCATGGATTTTCCTTTGCGATTCGGGGAATGGCCCCGTCACCTTGCCAAGGGATGCGACAAAAGCCGGTGCTAGGCGATAACATCGGCCCTCAATTGGATAGCATCTGCATCAGGCGCGCCTTCTCGCCGCTGTCTTGCGGGCGACCAATCGCCTCGGCCAGCGCGGCCAGCGACGCGATGGAATGGCCCGCGCGAAAGCTGTCCACATGCGGCAGCATGGCGCGGATGCCGCGCGCCTTGGGGGCAAAGCCGTCCCAGCGCAGCAAGGGGTTCAGCCAGATCAGGTGGCGCGCGGACAGGTGCAGGCGTTCCATCTCGCGCGCCAGATCGGCGTCTGAATCGCGGTCCAGCCCGTCGGTGATCACCAGCACCACCGCCCCCTGCCCCAGCACGCGGCGCGACCAGTCGCGGTTGAAGGTGTGCAGACAGCCGCCGATGCGGGTGCCGCCCTGCCAATCCTGCGCTTCGGCCCCGGCGGCGGCCAGCGCGGCATCCACGTCGCGTTGCCGCAGGTGGCGGGTGATGTTGGTCAGGCGGGTGCCAAAGGTAAAGGCGTGGACCTTGGCCCAGCCCGCGCCTTTCTGGTTCGCCACAGCATGAAGGAAATGCAAAACCATCCGGCTGTATTGCGACATCGAACCCGAAATATCGCAAAGCACGATCAGATTGGGCCAGCGGGTGCGCGGGGCCTGATGCGCGATATCGCGGATATCGCCGCCGCGCCGCAGCGCCAACGCCAGCGTGCGACGGCGGTCGATGCGCGCCCCTTGCGCGTTGGATTGCATCCGGCGCGACACCAAGGGCGGCACCGGCAGGGTCAGGCGGGCGAGGATGCGCTTGGCCTCGGCCACTTCCGCAAGGCTCATCAGCTCGAAATCCAGGGTTTTCAGCCGTTCCTCGGCGGAGATGGTCAGGGACGCGTCGATGTCGATGCGGGTGTCCTCGTCGGCCTCCGGCGTCTCGTCGGGCTGGTCGATGTCGCGGTTGGCGTCGCCCAAGAGCGCCTCGGCGGCGCGTTTTTCAGCCGCCTTGGCGGGGCGGTCTTCCTGCACGCCGCGAATGGCGGGCAGCATCATCGCCATCATGTGTTCAAGAAACCGCGGATCGCGCCAATAGAGCCGGAATATCTGCGCAAAGATCAGGCGTTGTTCCGGGCGGCTCACAAAGACCGCATGCAGCGTCCAGTAGAAATCCGGTTTCGACGAAAACCCCGCCGCTGCCACCGCCTCGATCGCCGTCAGCACACGACCCGGGCCGACGGGCAACCCGGCCCGGCGCAGCGCGCGGGCGAAATGGGTGATGTTCTGCACCAGTTTCGGATTGTCGGGCAGTTCCAGCGGGATGTATTCAGCCATCTACGTCGCGTGGGGGCCCTGCCCCCACACCCCCGGAGTTTTCAGGGCAAAATGAAAGATCATGCGGGCGCGAGGCTTTTCTTGGCCTCGTCCAGCAGGCGTTTCGCCTCGGAGCCTTGCAGGCGCGCGATGTCGTCTTGATATTTCAGGACTGCCCCCAGCGTGTCGGCGATCACCTCGGGCGAGAGTGTCAGCACGTCGAGCGCGAGCAGGCATTTCGCCCAGTCAATCGTTTCGGCCACACCGGGTTTCTTGAACAGGTCTTCGGTGCGCAGGCGCTGTACGAAGGCGACGATTTCGCGGCTGAGCGTGGCAGAGGCTTCGGGCGCGCGGGCGGTCAGGATCGCCATCTCGCGGTCGAAATTGGGGTAATCCACCCAGTGATACAGGCAGCGGCGTTTGAGCGCGTCATGCACCTCGCGGGTGCGGTTCGAGGTCAGGATGACGATGGGCGGCTCTGGCGCGCGGATGGTGCCAAGTTCGGGGATGGTGACCTGAAAATCGGACAGGGCTTCCAGCAAGAAAGCCTCGAAGGGTTCATCGGTGCGGTCGAGTTCATCAATCAGCAGCACCGGCGCGCCACCCGGTTGCGGGCGCATCGCGGCCAAGAGCGGGCGTTCGATCAGGTAGTCCTCGGTGAAGAGTTCGGCGCGCAGGGCGTCGCGGTCGGCCCCGCCCGCCGCCTCGGCGGTGCGGATGGCGATCATCTGCGCGGCGAAGTTCCAGTCATAGACCGCAGAGGCGGCATCAAGCCCCTCATAGCATTGCAGCCGGATCAGGCGGCGGCCAAGGGCTGCGGCGATGGCCTTGGCAATCTCGGTCTTGCCGGTGCCGGGTTCGCCTTCGAGGAACAAGGGCCGGCCCAGCCGCAGCGCCAGAAACACCACGGTGGACAGGGCGCGGTCGGCCACATAGCCCTCAGTGCCCAGCATCTGCTGGACCCCGTCAATCGAGGCGATATCGGTCATGCTGGCCCTCCCGTGCGCTGACCCCAGACTGCACCCCCAGCGGGGCGCGTCAAGCCCTGCCGGGATGAAGCCTCGGTTGCCGATCCGCCACGACCCACGCGGCGAACCCCTACGCATAAGGCGGAAAGATTGACGCAATTTCGCCGTCCTGCCATGATTGTGCCCAGAACAAGAATGATAGGATCGTGACCGGGGGCAAACCCCGGCAATTGCGATCACGAACGGCAGAGGCATGTGATGACATCATTCCGGATCGGGGGGCCGCCCCCATGCGCATAACCGCTGTCACCTGCGTCAAGAACGAAGGCCCGTTCCTGATCGAATGGATCGCGTTCAACCGCGTCATCGGCGTCACTGATTTCCTGTTCTATTCCAATGATTGTTCGGATGCCACCGACCGGCTGCTGGACGCGCTGGCGGCCAAGGGCATCGTGCAGCATCTGCCCAACCCGGCAGAAGGCCGCAATTACCAGATGGAGGCGTTGAAGGCGGCGGCGAAAGAGCCTGTCGTGACCGAGGCCGACTGGGTCTGGGTCGCGGATGTGGACGAGTTTCTGAACATCCATGTCGGCGACCACACCATCCCCGCGCTGATCGCGGCCTGTGGCAACCCGCAGGCGATATCGGTCACGTTCCAGTTCTTTGCCAATGCCGGGGTGGATGGGTTCGAAGACCGCCCGGTGATCGAACAGTTCACCCGCAGCCATAATCCCGACCTGTGGTGCGGTGAAAGCGCGATCGAGGTCAAGTCGCTGGTGCGGCACGATTTTCCGTTGCAATATTACGGCGCCCACCGCCCTTTCTTCAAGGACACGCTGGCCAAGAAGCGCCACCCCGTTTGGACGGATGGATCGGGGCGCGCGGTGCCGCACAAGTTTCTGATCGCGGCCAACCCGCGTCGTATCCGCAAATTCCCCGCCGCCGGTGTGCGTGATCACGCCACGCTGAACCATTACGCGCTGCGGTCGCTGGACAGCTATCTGGTCAAGAACGACCGCGGCGATGTGAACCGCGAAAACCGCGCCTTTGACGACACCTATTGGCGCGAACGCAATGACGGTGCGTGGGAGGATTTGTCGATCCGGCGCTATCTGCCCGCGTTGCAGGCGGAAATGGACCGGCTGCGCGCCGACCCCGCCATCGACGCCCTGCACCGCGAGGCCGTGGCGCTGCATATCGCCAAGCGTGACGACCTGCTGCGCCGCGACGAATATGTCGCCATGCAGGCGCAACTGCGCGCCGCGTCCACCCTGCCGCCGCAGGAAGAAGCGATGCTGGCCAGCCTTGGCCTTCTGGACACTGCCGCATCATGAGGCTGCGGATCGTCAATCTGGGCCTGCCGAAATCGGGCACCACCACGCTGGGCCATGCCCTGAAACTGGCGGGGCTGAAGGTGGCCGATCACCGCATCCGCCGCCGCCAGACGCCGCAAAGCGCGATCCACAACTCCTATGTCGCGGACCTCATGTATCGCGGCTATTTCGAAACCGGCGATCCCTTGGCGCATATGGACGAATTTGACGGCTTTGCCGAGGTGTCCTGCCTGACGGCGACGCGGTCCTTGTGGCCACAGATGGATTACGGGCTGATTGCGGCGCTGCGGCGCGCACATCCGGCGGCGCTGTTTCTGGCCTCGCGCCGTGATGCCCGCGCGATGTCGGACAGCATGTTGCGCTGGTCGAACCTTGGCACCAAACGCCTGCCCGAAGGCGAGGTGCCGGGCCTGCCCGCAGGCTATGGCGCCACAACGCGCGAACGGATGACCTGGATCGAGGGGCATTACGCCCATCTGGCGGCGATTTTCGCGGGCGATCCGGCCTATCTGGACTATGACACAGCCGCGCCCGATGCCCCTGCGCGCATTGCTGCCCATATCGGGCGCGATTTGCCGTGGTGGGGCACCGCCAACGCCAATCCGGCGCGTGACGCCGACCAAGAGGACGCTGCCTGATGCGTATCCACCTGCATATCGGACTGGAACATGTCGGCGCGGGCCGGTTGCAAGAGGTGTTGGCCGACAAGCGCGAACAACTTGCCGCGCGCGGCATCCTGTTTCCGCGCAGCCTTGGGCCAAAGAACCACACGCGGCTTTACATGGCGGTCACCGACCCCGACCACATCGACACGCTGCGGTTCAACCGGGGCTATATGATGGCGGAAAAACAGGCCGCCTTGCGCGCGGAAATCGCGCTGCAACTGGCGCGCGATGTGGCCGCGACCAATCCGCATACGCTGATCCTGTCGGCCAGCCAGTTGGGCGCATCGCTGCACCGGGTCAGCGAATTGGAACGCCTGCGGGCGCTGCTGACACCCTTGTCCGACGATATCCGCATCATCGCGCATGTCGATGAACAGGGCCGCCTGTTGGCGCGGCACTATGCCGAACAGGTGCTGGAGGGGCGCAGCCGCCCGCTGGATCTGGAACTGGAATTGGCAGGCAGCGGCGATTGGTGGGACGATTGCCTGCTGGACGCGCACCGCATTGCGCCCGACCGGGGGATGTTTCTAGAGACGCAGACGCCGCCATTCTGGCTGGATTACGCGCGGTTGCAGGCGTTCTGGGAGGGCACGTTCGGCGCGGGCACAGTGACGTTCCGGCCCTATGATGCCGCGCGGTTCTATGGGCCCGACGTGACTGAGGAAATCCGCGCCATGTTCGGCCTTGAAGATGGCATCGGGCGCGCGGTGACCGCGACGCCGCCCGCTGAACCCTCTGCCGCATGGGTGGCGCGCGCGCGGCAGTTGAACGTGCTGCTGTTGCATGTGCTGGCGACGTCGAAACGCATCCTGCCGCGCGCGCTGTGGCGGAAATTCATGGCGGAAATCCGCGAGGATGGCGCGCCGATTGATCCCGCGAGCCTGTCCGAGATTTCGCAGGGCTTTGCCGCCATGAACGCGCGGCTGCTGGCCGCGCATCCGGCGCTGGCGGCGGCGGCGCTGACCCCCCTGCCCGAGCAAAGCACTTGGGCCGAGGCAACGCCGGGGCGCGGCTATCGCGCCTCGCAATACCTGCTGGCCTTCCTGTGGCGCATTGATCAGGCGACCGAAGAGGCGCGCAAGGACATGGCCGCCGATCTGGCGCGGCTGAAATCCACGCCGGACCCGGTGGCCCTCATCAGCGCCGCGCCGCGCGATCCGGTGTCTGACGCCGATGGCCTGACCCCCGAGGCGCGCGCGATCATGCCGCCCTTGGCGGTGCAGAATTTCGAAAAACTGCGCGCCTCGTCGTTCAAGCCGCACAACCGGCTGGGCATGGTCAACGAAGAGGAACTGGCCGCCGCCTATGCCCCGATGCCGCCGCGCGTGTTGCGCGCTGGGTCAACCGGCAATGTCATTGTCGGCTGCATGAAAAACGAGGCCCCGTATATTCTGGAATGGGTCGCCTATCACCGCGCCATCGGCGTGGACAATTTCCTGATCTATACCAACGGCTGCGAAGACGGCACAGCGGAAATCCTTGACCGGCTGACTGCGATGGGCGTCGTGCAGCACCGCAATAACGACGACTGGAAAGGCAATTCGCCGCAGCAATACGCGCTGAACCGGTCGCTGAAAGAGCCCGTAATCGTCAACTCTGCCTGGATCATCCATATCGACGTGGATGAATTCATGAATGTCCGCTGCGGCAATGGCACGCTGGATGATTTCTTTGCCGCCGTGCCGGATGCCACCAATGTGGCGATGACATGGCGGCTGTTCGGGCATAATGGCGTCACCGACCTGTCGGATGAATTCGTCATTGACCAGTTCGACCACTGCGCGCCGAAATTCTGTCCGAAACCCCATACGGTCTGGGGCTTCAAGACGATGTTCCGCAATATCGGCGCCTATGCCAAGTTTTCCTGCCACCGCCCGAACCAATTGGATGACGCCTTCAAGGACCGGGTGAAATGGGTCAACGGGTCGGGCAAGGACATGACCGGCGAGGCCGCCGAAAACGGCTGGCGCAGTTCGGTCAAATCCATCGGCTATGACCTGCTGCAACTCAATCATTACGCGCTGCGGTCGGCGGAATCGTTCCTGATCAAACGCCAGCGCGGACGCGCGTTGCATGTGGACCGGTCCATCGGCATCAATTACTGGATCCGCATGGATTGGTGCGATCACCGCGACATCACCATCAAACGCAATATCCCGCGGCTCCGCGCCGAATATGACCGGCTGCTGGCCGATCCGGAATTGCGCAAATGGCACCAGACCGGGCTGGACTGGCACCGCGCCAAGGCCGCCGAATTACACGCAACGCCGGAATTTCAGGATCTGTATGAACAGGCGCTGAAGGTGAAACTGACGACAACGGAACGGGTCGCCTATGCGCTGGCCCTCGATATGGAAAGCTGACAATGGCGCATGAAGACGAAGACCTGACCGATCTGGATACCCCCGAGGCAGGCGACGAAACCCCGGTCTTGCGGTCACGCGGATTGCGGTTTCCGATTGACCGCGAGGTATTGCGCCCGCGCATCCGCCAATCGCTGAAGGCCGCGCTGTATGAACGCAAGGAAAGCGATGCCGTCCTGCGGATCGTCAATGCCAATGATACCGTGATCGAATTGGGCGCGGGCATCGGGTATATGTCCACGCTGATGGCGGTGAAATGCGGCGCAACCGTCCATTCCTTCGAGGGCAATCCCGGTCTGATCCCCTATATCAAACGGGTTCATGCCGAAAACAACGCCGCGCGCGCCACCATTCACCACGCCCTGATCGGCGAGACGGCGGGCACAGCGGATTTCTTTGTGCGGACCAATATCCTGGCCTCATCCATGACCGAAATGGACAGCGAACCGCATGTGTCGGTCGCCAAGGTTGACGTGCGCGCCGCGCGTGACGTGTTCGCGGCGCTGAAGCCCACGGTGCTGGTCTGCGACATCGAAGGCGCCGAGGCGCAGGTGATCCCCTATCTGCCCCTCGAAGGGGTGCGCGCGGCGGTGGTCGAATTGCACCCGCAATGGATCGGACAAGCAGGGGTCAAGGCGGTGTTCGACGCCTTTGCGGCGGCCGGGCTGACCTATTTCCCGAAATCCTCCGAGGCCAAGGTCGTCACCTTTCTGAAAGGCTGGTAGGCCGCGATGCGCGCGCTTGCGATCCTGTGCCAGCGCAACGAAGGCGCGTTCCTTCTCGACTGGATCGCGCATCATCAGGCGGTGGGGTTCACCGATTTCCTCGTCTATTCCAACAGTTGTCAGGATGGCAGCGACACGCTGCTGGACCGGCTGGCGGCGCGCGGGATCGTCGCGCATGTGCATAACTATGGCCCTTACGACGCGGGCGGCATCCAGTTCACGGCGCTGAAAGACGCCGCAGAACACCCGCTGACGCGCGCGGCGGACTGGATCCTGCCGCTGGACATCGACGAGTTCGTCAATATTCATGTGGGCGACCGCAGCCTGCCCGCGCTGCTGGCGGCACTGCCGGAGGCGACGGCAATAACGCTGACATGGCGGCTGTTCGGCAATGGCGGCATCGCGCGTTATGCAGACAATCCGGTGCCGCAGCAATTCACCCGCGCCGCGCCGTCGGTGATGGGCTGGCCCTGGCGCGCGGCGATGTTCAAGACGCTTTATGCCAATGACGGCACCTATCGGAAACCCGGTGTGCATCGCCCCCGCGACCCTGATCCGACGCGCATCGCCGCCGCGCGGTGGTTCGATGGCGAGGGGCGCGAATTGCCGTCCGAATTTCACACCAAACGGCTGTTCTCGCCCTTTGGCCGCCCCAATCACCGGCTGGTGCAATTGAACCATTACCCGCTGGGAGCCATGGAAAGCTATGTGCTGAAGGCCGACCGGGGCCGCGCGGTGCATTCCGATCACCTGCTGGGGTTGGATTACTGGGTGGAACGGAATTTCAACACCGACGAGGACCGCTCGATCCTGGCGCTGGCCCCGGCGGTGGCCGCGCGGCGCGCGGCGCTGACAGAGGACCCGGACACCGCGCGCCTGCACGCCGAAACGGTCGCATGGCGGCATGCGCGGTTCGACGCGCTGATGTTGCAAGAGCCGTTCCGCGCCCTGATGGGACGGCTGTTGATGACCCCGCCGTCACAGCCCGTGACCCCGGACGCCTTGCGGTTTCTTTATGCCTATGCCAATCGCGCCCGGGATCAGTGACTGCGGTCAGACCCCGAAAACCCCCCGGTGTTTTCGTATTTCCGCCGCAAAGCCCGCTTAGGTAAATCTCCAAAGGTCTGAAAGGCCGCAGAGGATAATGAGCATGGCAGATACGCTTGCAGGCATCGACACGCCGATGAACGGCCTTGGCAAGGCCGAATGGGTCGCGCGTCTGGCCGAAGTTGCCGAAACCGAAGGCCATCTGGAACCGCTGGGCAAGCGCCATCTGGCGACGCTGATCGACGCGGGCCGTATCCTGCTGGTGACGTTTGAAACCATCGCCGGGATTCAGGCGCTGTCCGAGGATGGCCACCCCATCGGCTGGGAAATGGTGCGCCGCCACGGCTGGTCGCACCTGTGCCTCGTGTCCGACGGCGACACCTGGTTCCGTGACCGGCAGGTCTGGGCCTATTTCGACCGGCTGATCGACGATGGTTTCTTCGAGGATTTCGACCGGGTGATTTTTTACGGCGCCGGTCCCTGCGGCTATGCCGCCGCCGCGTTCAGCGTGGCCGCCCCCGGAGCCCAGGTCATCGCGGTGCAGCCGCAGGCGACGCTGGACCCCCGCGTCACCGAATGGGACGACCGGTTCCGCGATCAGCGGCGGCTGGATTTCACCTCGCGCTATGGCTATGCGCCCGACATGCTGGACGCGGCCGAGGCGGGGTTCGTGCTGTATGATCCGCAGGAACAGATGGACGCGATGCATGCCGCGCTGTTCACCCGCGCCAATGTGCAGAAACTGCGCCTGCGGCACATGGGCGACGCGCTGCAAACCGGCCTTCTGGACATGGACGTGCTGCACCGGCTGTTCGAACTGGCCGCCGATGGCGAACTGGACTGGCGCAGCTTTGCCGACCTGTTCCGCGCGCGCCGCGACAACCCGGCCTATCTGCGCAACCTGCTGACCGATATGGAAATGCGCGGGCGGCTCTATCACGCGATGCTCTTGGCGCGCAATGTGGTGGGCCGGATGAACGCCCCGCGCATCCGCCGCCGTCTGGAACTGCTGGAAAAAGCCGCCGCCGAGGGCAAATTCCGCGCGCCCCCCGTGCGGGGCGCATCCGCGCCGCGCTGACCCATCTGGTCGCGGCCCGCGCGCCTGTGCTAACAGGCGGCATGACCCAGACTGTGATCATCCCCCGCCCCGACGACTGGCACCTGCATCTGCGCGATGGCGCGATGTTGCGCGCGGTCCTGCCTGAAACGACGCGCCATTTCGCCCGCGCGCTGGTGATGCCCAATCTGGTGCCCCCCGTGGTGACGGGCGCGCAGGCCGCCGCATACCGCGACCGCATCCGCGCCGTGCTGCCGGTGGGGGCCGATTTCACCCCGCTGATGACGCTTTACCTGACCGAGGCGTCAGACGCTGACGATATCGCCCGCGCCCATGCCGATGGCATCATCACGGCGGTGAAACTCTATCCCGCCGGGGCCACCACCAATTCCCATTCCGGCGTCGCCAATTTCGACGCCGTCCGCCCCGTGCTGGACCGGATGGCCGAGATTGGCCTGCCCTTGTGTGTGCATGGCGAGGTGACGGACCCTGCGGTGGATATTTTTGACCGCGAGGCGGTGTTCATCGACCGCGTGCTGGACCCGATCCGCCGCGCCACCCCCGGCCTGCGGGTGGTGATGGAACATATCACCACGCGCAACGGCGCGGATTACGTCCGGTCCGCCGCGACGGGCCTCGCCGCGACCATCACCACGCATCACCTGATCATCAACCGCAACCACATCCTCGCTGGCGGCATCCGCCCGCATTACTATTGCCTGCCGGTGGCGAAACGCGAAGAACACCGTCTGGCGCTGGTCACGGCCGCCACCTCGGGCGATCCGCGGTTCTTTCTGGGCACCGACAGCGCCCCCCATACCGACGCCAACAAGGAAACCGCCTGCGGCTGTGCGGGCTGTTTCACCGCCACCAACACACTGTCGATCCTCGCGCAGGTGTTCGAGGATGCAGGCGCGCTGGACCGTCTGGCGGCCTATGTCGCAGGCCACGGTGCCGCGTTTTATGGCGTTCCGGTCAACACGGGCACACTGACGTTGATCAAGGGCGAGGCGGTGCCCTACCCCGCGCAGATCATCACTGGCGAGGGCCCCGTGACCGTGTTCGACCCGATGATGCCGCTGCATTGGCGCGTGACGTGATTGGCCGCACTGGCAAAGCGGTCCAAGCCACCCTTGGTTGACAGTTTGTGCATTGCGCGTTACGCCCAATCGACATTGGCCTGCTGATCCCGGCGGCAACGGTCTGCGGGACATTTAGTCCAGAATGGTTGACCATGAACAAGATTGCGACCGAGCAGGCCAAAGACATCCCCCGGCATGGCTATTTCGACCTTAGCGGCATTTTTGATGCGATCGGCTTTCTTGGTGACAGGCATGACACCTGCCGCGAATTGCGCACCCGGATCAAGCCTACGAAGGGCATGCATTCACTGCCGGTGAACGGCGCGGTTAAAGTTCCAGTAAACACGGCAACGCGACCCTGATGATAATGAAGACAGAGTTGACGTTGCGTGATTGAAACAGATGTACACACCCAAAAGCCAAACATGGACAAATTGGCTCTTGTTGCACCAACGCTGACGGCCCATTGCACCTGATAATTCGAAATAGTGAAGGAAACCAGACATCATGATTAAAATTGAGTTTACAGACAAAATAGTTCCTTCACATGTAAAATCCTGTCCGATGTGCCGGGCAGAAAGTAAAACCGCCCTTCTGTCAATCAACGACCCATCTTCGGACGTGCCGAACCTGTCGATGTCAAAATGCGATGCTTGCGGCACTTGCTATTTCACTGATCCCGACCCGGTGCTCGGATATAACTACTCCGGATTTGAACAAAATTACTGGTATAACTACGTTCAGAATGGCGCCGGTATCAGCGCGATGTTGGAACCCATTCTTGCCATTGACCGTCCCCGACAGGGATCACTGCTTGATATCGGATGTGGGTTCGGGTTTGTTCCGCATTTTTGGAACAGCATGAGCTTTGGCGAGGCTATCGGCCTCGAAATGAGCAGCTATGGAATTGTGGGGGCGGAAAAACTTGGCGTAACCATCGTCCCGAAATATTACAGTGAAGCCGTTGAATTGCACGAAAAGCAATTCGACTATGTGTTCAGCAGTGAAGTTATCGAACACGTCGAAGACCCCGAAGCTTTCGTCAAGGAAATTTCCGCCGCACTGACTGACGATGGCATATTGATAATGACTACACCCAGCGCCTCAGTGCTGACCCCATCCTCTGATTACCTTGTGTTGCTCGCTACTTTATCGCCCGGATTTCATTTCTTTGTTTCTTCCGCAGACGCCATGCGGCAGTTACTGCGCCGCTGTGGCTTTGACCATGTCGAAGTAAAGGATGCGGGGCATAGATTGTTCGTGTGGGCGTCCAAGGTGCCGCTTCCCACCATATTGGAAGGATTCTCTGACTGGCCAATCTATCTGCGTTACCTTGAACAACTTTCAGAAAACTCTGATAACCACGTCGCAGGCGGCGCTCTCTATCGTGTCGTCAAGGACTCGTTCAATCTCGGAATGTTCGATATCGCCGAACGGCTTTATCCGCGGTTCAAGAAGATCGCGGCAGATTTTTACGACTTTGATTTTGACAATGTAGACTACGTCTTGCGGCGGCTGCGGACCAGACCTGCGCTCGATAATCAAGTTTATCCATCGTGGCTTGGCTGCGGCCTGCTTTACGCGGGCTCAGTAGAGGCGCGGCTTGGCGCAAGCCTTGAACGGCAAATATCTCTGTATTCTGCGGCGATCGAAGTAATGGAACAGGAAATCGAGCTGGCCGCGCAGTTTGCCGGAGAAGCGGCCTATTTTCTGAAAATCGCAAAGCAGCGGCACAAAGACGTCTTTGCGCAATTGATTGCCCAAGACCCGACAACTGCCCCTGACATGAACCATTTTTACATCCTCAAGCATCCGGGCAACCTCAAGGGCCGGGATGTTTGTCTTTACGCCGCCTATGCGCCCAAATCCAAGATGACCAAATCAATCCTGGCCGCAGTCAACGCGTTGATTGCGCAGGACATTGATGTGATTTTATGTCTGGCGGTCGAAGACACGACCGCCGACTTTTTTATCACAGAGTTTGACGGTCTTGCTGGTGTGATTGTCAGGGAAAACGGGGGCTACGACTTTTCCACCTGGGGGTGTGGCACGCGCCTTCTGCCGGAATGCTTTGACGCACGGCGGCTCTTCTTCATCAATGATAGCGTTTTTGTAATGCCCGACCTGTTGCCTACCTTTTTTGAGAAAGTCAGATCGGGCACCGCAGATATCATTGCGGCAACTGAATCCTTTCAGCATCAACATCACGTCCAAAGCTACTTTCTGACATTGCAAGGCTCCGCACTGCAATCTGATGCGCTGAAAAATTATTGGCGAACCATCGAAACTCTCTCTAACAAGAGCGAGGTTGTGCGCGCGCATGAGCTTAAATTACTGGCACGTGCAAAAGAGGACTGGAATCTTGGCGTTCAGTCTATTTTTGGCATGCAGACGATTTTTCCGCAGGCCGCCTTTGAAGATTATGCGCTGCTGAATATATCCCACACCTACTGGGATTATCTTGTCAGCTGCGGCTTGCCTTTCGTGAAGGTAGAGCTGTTTCGTGACAATCCGGTCGCCGCGAACATTCTTCATTGGCGAAAAGTTTTTGCTGATCACGGGGCGTCGGTTTCAGATGCGCTGGAACACATGGCCGCGCCCAGATCAAACAATCCCGATGGTGAACAACCTAGCCAAGACGGGGAGTCAATCCAGACGGAAGCCGCGCCCGCCAAGCCCAAAGTCCAGAAATCCGAACTTCAGTACGTTTTAAGCGACATCAATCGCGTCAGGCTCAACGCACGGAAAAGAAAGAAGCTTCGGAAGGCCTCCAAGGATGTTTCCAAAGATGTTTCCTGAGATCCCGCCTCTAATCAATCCTAAGCGCGGCAGACGGCAATTGCCTGTCACGCGTCAGGGGAACGGTATCTGTCGATGTCCTAGTGTCGCCATAGGCGGTTTTGCGAACTCAAAACACTCCACTTGACATGGTCAAACGCCCTCGCCCGGTTTATCCACGGGCGGGAACCCCACCACCCTGACACCGCGATGTTCCGCCATTGGGGTCGCACCTGATTTCATCTTGCCGGATCTTCTCCCGCCAGGGGCTCCGCGCCCGCCACAACCGCGCCGTTCAAGGAGGCCCGCCATGATCCCCGCCAGCTACCCCCCGCAAGACGAGATCGCGCGTTTGACCGCCCGCATGCTGTGGGAAATCGGCGCGGTGCATTTCATGGAAGACAAGCCGTTCATCTTTGCCTCGGGCCTGCCCTCGCCGGTCTATATCGACTGCCGCAAGTTGATTTCCTATCCCCGTATCCGGTCCACGCTGATGGATTTCCTGACCTGCACGGTGATGCGCGCGGCGGGGTTCGAGGCGTTCGACAACATCGCAGGCGGCGAGACGGCGGGCATCCCCTTCGCCGCGCTCGTGGCGGAACGGATGGGCCTGCCCATGACCTATGTGCGCAAGAAACCCAAGGGCTACGGCCGCAACGCCCGCATCGAGGGGGCGATGACGGAAGGCCAGCGGGTGCTTCTGGTCGAGGATCTGACCACCGACGGCGGGTCTAAACTTTCGTTCGTGGACGCGATCCGGGACACCGGGGCCACCTGCGGGCATACGGCGGTGATCTTTTACTACGGCATCTTCCCGCAGACCGTGCCGGCCTTGCGCGCCCACGGGATCGACCTGCATTACCTCTGCACCTGGTGGGATGTGTTGGCCGAGGCCAAGGCGCAGGGCCGGTTCGCCCCCGCGACGCTCGCCGAGGTCGAAGGCTTTCTCACCGACCCCGACGGATGGCGCGCGCGCCACACGGGCTGATTTCCGCGCAGGAATTTCACGTCGCGCCACTTGCACGATCACAACATCTGCAATGCGGATGGTGCCGGACCCCCATCTGTGGTAGGAAAAACTTACCCACAGGTTAACCCCCCGAAACATACCATTTGCCTGATCAGGCGCGCGCAGTCTATGCGACAGCCCCACGAAGGGGACATGAGATGAACGAGATTGCACCGATTCAGCCGGGTGTCGCCGCGCCCGATACCTTCCCGCATTCCATAGAGGCTGAACAACAGCTTCTGGGCGCGGTGCTGACCAACAACGATCTGTATGACCGCATCGCGGCCATCATCAACGGGCGGCATTTCTATGACCCCGTCCATGCCCGGATCTGGGAGGTCGCCGCCACCCGCATCGCTAAGAATGCGCTGGCCTCGCCGGTGACGCTGAAATCCTTTTTTGACGATGACCCCGGCCTGCGCGAACTGGGCGGCCCCGCCTATCTTGCGCGCCTTGCGGGGGCGGCGATTTCGGCCTATGCGGTGCGCGAATACGCGCAACTGATCCATGATCTGGCGATCCGGCGCGAGTTGATCGCGCTGGGGCAGGATATCTCGGCCAAGGCCCGCCGCGTCGAAGTCAATTCCGAGCCCTCTGAGCAGATCGTCGAGGCGGAACAGAAACTCTACAAACTGTCCGAACAGGGCTCGACCAGCACCGGGTTTCAGTCCTTCGTCAATGCGCTGACAGCGGCGGTCAAAAACGCCAACGCGGCCTATGAACGCGACGGCGGCATGGCGGGGCTGGCGACCGGGCTGATTGATCTGGACAAGAAACTGGGGGGCTTGCACCGGTCCGACCTTTTGATCCTTGCGGGACGACCGTCGATGGGCAAGACGTCGCTGGCCACCAACATGGCCTTCAACATCGCCAAGGCCTATCGCCGGGGCCGCCTGCCCGATGGCAGTGAAGGCGCGGTGGATGGCGGCGTGGTGGGCTTTTTCAGCCTGGAAATGTCGTCCGAACAGCTTGCCGCCCGCGTCCTGTCCGAGGCCGCCGAAATCCCGTCGGAACAGATCCGGCGCGGCGACATGACCGAAGCCGAGTTCCGCCGCTTTCTGGACGCCGCCAAGACGCTGGAATCCTGCCCGCTGTATATCGACGACACCCCTGCCCTGCCGATCTCGCAACTTGCCGCCCGCGCGCGGCGGCTGAAACGCACCCATGGGCTGGACGCGCTGTTTGTCGATTACCTGCAACTGGTGCGCCCTGCCACCGCGCGCGACAGCCGCGTCAACGAGGTCAGCGAGATCACACAGGGGCTGAAAGCGATTGCCAAGGAACTCGATGTGCCCGTCGTCGCCCTGTCGCAGTTGTCGCGCGCCGTCGAATCCCGCGAGGACAAGCGCCCGCAACTGTCTGACTTGCGCGAATCCGGCTCGATCGAACAGGACGCCGACGTGGTGATGTTCGTCTTCCGCGAGGAATATTATGTCGAACGCGAAAAGCCGTCGGATGACGCGCTGGACAAGATGGCGGCCTGGCAACAGCGAATGGAGAACCTGCATGGCAAGGCCGAGGTGATCATCGGCAAACAGCGCCACGGCCCCATCGGCAGCGTGGACCTGAGTTTCGAGGGCAAATTCACCCGCTTCGGCAATCTGGTGCGCGCCTGGCAACAGGACACGGGCGGGCGGTTCTGAAAATCGGGCAAAGGGTGCGCCGCGTGGCCAGATTACAGTGATGTGACTGGACAGACGGCAACGCGCCGCGCACTTTTGCCCCATGCGCGTCGCCGTTCTCGCCCTTCTGACCAGACTCGCCGCGCCCGTCCACGCGGCCGAGGTCGATCTGCTCTTGGTGCTGGCAGTGGATGTCTCGCGCTCGATGTCGGCGGCCGAACTCGAACTGCAACGCACCGGCTATGCCGAGGCGCTGGTGGCCCCCGAGGTGATCGCCGCCATCACCGGCGGGTCGATTGGCGCGGTGGCCATCACCTATGTCGAATGGGCGGGCACCGACAGCCAGCGCGTCATCGCCGACTGGACCGTGATCGCCAGCGCCGGGGATGCCGCCACGCTCGCCGCCACCATCGCCACAGCCCCCTCCGCCGCCTTCCGCCGCACCTCGATCACAGGTGCCTTGCGCCACGCAGAAGCGTTGCTGGACGCCAGCCCGCATACCAGTTGGCGCCGCGTCGTCGATATCTCGGGTGACGGGCCGAACAATCAGGGCGGGCTGGTCACGGACGCCCGCGATGCGCTGGTGGCGCAAGGCATCACCATCAACGGCCTGCCCCTGATGACCGACGAGGCAGGCGGCGGGCGCTGGTCCATCCCCGATCTGGATGCGTATTATGCCGCCTGCGTGGTCGGCGGCACCGGGGCCTTCGTGCTGCCCGTCCGCGCCTGGCCCGAGTTTGCCGATGCCGTGCGCCGCAAGCTGGTGCTGGAAATCTCGGGACTGGCACATGACGGGCTAACCGCCACCCAATTGCGCCCCACCGCCGCCTACGACTGCGAGATCGGCGAAAAACTCTGGCAGCGCAACCAGATCTACTGGTCCGAACCCTAACCGGATTTTTGCGTCTTGAGGCAACAAAACCAGGTGTGCAACATCCCCCTTTTCTTCGGTTCACAACTATCCTCGGGGGAGTTTGAGGGGGCAGACAGCCCCCTCAATCCCACATCACCACCCGCTTTCCGGCTTGACCTCCCCGCCCCCTCTGGCATCTACGCGCCATGACCGCGCCCGTCCTTACCATCGACCTGTCTGCCATCGCTGCCAACTGGCGGGCGCTGGATGCCATGACCGGCTGCGAAACCGCCGCCGTGGTCAAGGCCGATGCCTATGGCTGTGGCGCGGGCCCCGTAGCCCGGATGCTTGCCATCCGGGGCGTCCGGCGGTTCTTCGTCGCATTGGCCGAAGAGGGCGTCCGCTTGCGCATGGCGCTTGGCCCCGGCCCGCAGATCGCGGTGCTGTCAGGCCACATGGAGGGCGACGCCGACCGGCTGCGCGATGCCGACCTGACGCCCTGCCTCAATTCCGTGGATCAGGTGCTGCGCCACCTGATGGCGCTGCCGGGGCACGGCTTTGCGATCCAGTTGGACACCGGCATGAACCGCCTTGGCCTGCCCGCCTATGACTGGTCAGGCCTGCGGCAGGTCGCCTTCCCCGCGCCGGCCTTCGTGATGTCGCATCTGGCCTGCGCAGACGACCCCGCCCATCCGATGAACGCACGGCAATTGCGCGCGTTTCGCGACATGACCGATGGCATGGCCGTGCCGCGCTCGCTGGCGGCGACAGGCGGGCTGCTGTTGGGGCCGGACTATCACTTTGATTTCACCCGGCCCGGCATCGGGTTGCACGGCGCGGACCCTTACCGTGCGGGGCGCCCTGCGGTCACGCTGGCGCTGCCGGTGATCCAGACCCGCGAAATCAGCGCGGGCGACACCGTCGGCTATTCCGCCACATGGACCGCGCCGCGCCTGTCACGGATCACCACCGTGGCGGCAGGCTATGCCGACGGGCTGCACCGTGTCATGGGGCCGAAAACAGCGCTTTACGCGGGCGACACGCCCTGCCCCATCGTGGGCCGCGTCTCGATGGACCTGATCACCGTCGATGTCACCGACCTGCCCGAGGTGCCGCCTGCGCTTGAAATCCTGAACGCCCACCAGCGCGCCGATGATCTGGCCGTGAATGCGGGCACCATCGGCTATGAAATCCTGACCAGCCTTGGCGCGCGCTATGCCCGCAACTATACGGGTGTGACATGATCCGCGCGCTCGCCGCCCTGCTGGCCCGTTTGGGCCGCCCCGTGCTGGCCGCGCTTGCAGGCACCGGGCGGATTGCGCTGTTCGCGGCGGACACCGTCAGCCACCTTGCCCGCCCGCCGTTCTATGCCCGCGAATTTGGCCATGCCCTTGTCCAGATCGGCTGGCTGTCGCTGCCCGTCGTGGGATTGACCGCGCTCTTCACCGGGGGCGCGCTGGCGTTGCAGATCTACGCAGGCGGCGCGCGGTTCAACGCCGAGGCCGTGGTGCCCTCCATCGTCGCCATCGGCATGGTGCGCGAGCTTGGCCCCGTTCTGGGCGGGCTGATGGTGGCAGCGCGCGTTGCCTCCAGCATCGCCGCCGAAATCGGCACCATGAAAGTCACCGAACAGATCGACGCTTTGGTGACGCTGTCAACGCATCCGATGAAATACCTGACCCTGCCCCGCGTGCTGGCCGCGACGCTGGCGGTGCCGGTTCTGGTCGCAGTGGGCGACGCCATCGGCATCATGGGCGGCTGGCTGGTCGGCATCACCCGGCTGGATTTCAATTCGGCGACCTATCTGAAAAACACCGTCGATTTTCTGGAGCCATGGGACGTGATGTCGGGCCTGATCAAGGGCGCGGTGTTCGGGTTTCTGGTGGCGCTGATGGGCTGCTATCACGGCATGAACTCGGGCCGTGGCGCGCAGGGTGTGGGGCGCGCGACCAAATCCGCCGTGGTGGCGGCGTCGGTGCTGATCCTCGCCGCGAATTACCTTCTGACAGAACTGTTCTTTTCCGCATGATCGCGCTGCATGACGTCCATAAAACCTTTGGCACCAACGCTGTGCTGCGCGGGGTCACACTCGATGTGCCGCGCGCCACGTCCTGCGTGATCATCGGCGGGTCGGGCACAGGCAAATCGGTGCTCTTGAAATGCGTCCTCGGGCTGGTCACGCCTGATGCGGGCACCATCACGGTGGATGGCATCCCGGTGCAGGACGGCGACCGCGACGCGTTTCTGGCCCGCTTTGGTATGTTGTTCCAGGGCGGCGCGCTGTTTGACAGCCTGCCCGTCTGGCAGAACGTCGCCTTTCGCCTGCTGCGCGGCGCGCTGAAACGCCCCGTGCCTGAGGCGCGCGAGATCGCCATCGCGAAACTGCGCCGGGTCGGCCTGTCGCCCGATGTGGCCGACAAATTCCCCGCCGAATTGTCCGGCGGGATGCAGAAACGCGTATCCCTCGCCCGCGCCATCGCCGCAGACCCGCAGATCATCTTTTTCGACGAACCCACCACCGGGCTTGACCCGATCATGTCCGGCGTCATCAACGAGTTGATCCGCGAGATCGTGTCGGAAATGGGCGCGACCGCGATGACCATCACCCATGACATGACATCGGTGCGCGCGATTGCCGACAGCGTGGCGATGCTGCATGGCGGTCTGATCCGCTGGACCGGGCCGGTGGGCGATCTGGACCACAGCGGTGATCCGTTTGTGGATCAATTCATCCACGGTCGCGCCACGGGGCCGATTGAAACCCTGCGCTGATCCCCGCTAGGGTCGCGGCGGGTGACGTGTTAAGGACAGCCGATGATCACCGCCATCCCGGTCTGGGTATCCCTGCTGAGCTTCCTGCTGTTGCAGGGCTTTGTCCTGCTGTATCTGGGCCTGCCGCTGTGGCGGCAGAAGAAGGCGGGCGAAAAGCTGGAACGGCATGTCCAGCGCCAGTTCCGCGCCACCGCAGGCACCGTGTTCATCGTGCTGTTCGTGCTTTTGGACCCAGTGGGGCTGTTCCGTTTGCTGGGGATCGACCCCATGTTATGGTTGGCGGGGATGGTGGTGTGGATCGTGGATTTTCTGCGCAGCCTGTGACACGGCGGCCCCCGCGCCGGAAAGGACAACCATGCTGCGTTGGCTGAACCTGTCCCTGCTGATCCTGTTCCCCATCGCGTGGTTCGCGCCCCTGCTGCGCGCGGGCGTGCTGCCACTGTTCGGGCTGTCGGACATCAGCGTGATCACCGGCCTGCAATCGCTTTGGGCCACGGATGTGCCGCTGGCGTTAGTGGTGACGCTGTTTGCGCTGGTGGCCCCTCTGCTGAAAACCGCGGCACTGGCGCTGGTGCAATTCGGGCTCTTGGACGGGCGGGCGATGCCGGTGCTGACGGTGCTGGGCAAGCTGGCGATGGCGGATGTGTTCCTGATCGCGCTGTATATCACCATCGCCAAGGGCATCGGGGTCGGCCGGATCGAGGTCGCCTGGGGGCTTTACCTGTTCACGGCCTGTATCCTGGCATCATTGCTGATCGCGATGCTGACCCCGAAACCCGCCAATGGCAAATAGGCCGTGAAGCGAAACGGGCGGGGATGCACCTCGCCCGTCTGGTGTTCGTGCCGTGATGGCCCGCGTCAGAACGACCAGCGGAAGGTCAGGGACAGCTCGCCCACACGGCTGTCGCTGCCAAGCCCGGTCACCTTGGCGTCGGCATTGATATTCAGCCCTGCGGCAATATCCGCCTCATAGCCCAGGCCCAAACCGCCGCTCCAGCCGGTCTGGTCAAACGCCCCGGCTGACAGGTTGATCGGCGCATTGGTGTCGAAATGATCCGCCGAAAGCGTCAGACGCGCCGTGCCCGGCCCGATGTTGCGGGCATAGGTGGCCCCGATGCTGACCTCTTCGAACGTGACGTCGGTGCCGATTCCGGTCGCGGCGAGCGAACCGCCGGTTTCGCTCAGATCAATGCGGCCCAGACGCACTGCCGCAAAGGGCGACAGTGTGGCGGCGGGCGACAGTTCAAAGTCATAGGCCGCATCCAGCAGCACCGCGCGCAGGTCGCCCTTGGCCGAAGCGGTGCCGCCGATGGTCACAAGGCTTTCGTAATCCACCCGCCCCAGCACCACCGAGGCCGCGCCGCGCCAGTTGCCCGCAGACCAGCCCACATAGGGCTGCACCGCGATTTGCGTCGCCTTCAGGCTGGCGGTGGGGTTGCTGGCCTCCATCGTGGCACCCGACAGCGACAGACCCGCCACCAGATTGGGGGCCAGCGACCAGTCAACGCCGAACTGCACGGCGGGCACCGACAGCTTGTTGGTGCCGCCCACGTCTTTGGCATTGGACAGGCGGAACCACGGGAACATGCCCGGCTCTGCCGCCGTGCCCTGGGTCGATATCTGGGTCGAGATATTGGCCGCGCGGGTCACCTGCCCTTCGATCAGCGCCGAGGTGATGTTGCCGGTCAGCACCCGCAGGTTCTGACGACCGGCAAAGCCGGACAGCGACTGCAAGGCGTGCAACTGGTTGGGCAGCGGGATCACCACGACCTGGGGCGGCTGGTTCGGCTGGCTGGGCACCACCACCACGACATCGCCCGGATTTGGCTCGATGACAGCGATGGCTGCACCATCAAGATACAGCACGTATTTTCCGCCTTCGCCGGCTTCGTTCTCACTGTTCGCACTCGGAATGACGACCAAGGTATAGGCACCATCTTCGACGACCAGCGGCACGTCCGGCAGATTTGCATTCAACGGGCCGCCCAACGGTATTTGTCCGACACCGACCTCGACGAAGGTCACGCCAGAATTCTGCGAGACCAGGTTCTGCAGCGGGTTATCCGTGACGAACGCGCCCTTGTAGAGCAGCAGGTTCGGCGACCAGCGACGCGGGAGCACCGGCGTTGGATTCTCCGCCGACACGACGTTGAACGTGGTCGCCAGCGGGCGACCGGTGCTTGCATCGACCAGTGCCCGAAACGGTTTGCCAGCGGTGTCGATGACGATCTGATGCGTCTGAAACGATCTGAGCGCACCTAGCCCGTTGCCCCCCCTGATGTTGATCGGGAACAGAAGCTGCGGCTGGTTGGTCAGGTCGCCCTCGATCCTGGCATCTGTCGGGAATACCATCTGAGCATGAACCGCCACAGGCGCAAAACAAAGCACGATCGCACTGGCACAAGAGAATTGTCTGAGCATCGGGATGACTTTCAAAAAGGACAGGGTGACTGCGTCTGGGGACAAAACCGGACGAAGGCCCCGCGTGCAATGTTACGTATGACTTACACCTTAAGCAAAAACTGTCAAAAAATTGCACAGTCCGCCCAGCGGCTTGGCGCGTGCGTGGCGGCTTTGCCACAACGCGCCCCTGACGCGCCGCGCCCTGCTGCGCTGTGACACGTGCGATCCGGCCGCGGTTTTCAGGATCCCAAGGCGGGTCCGACGCCCTGCCCCCATTGATTGTTGCGGCATGGGAAACAGACACATTTCGGCCATTTTTCGCTTTGGTGCCCCCTGCCACCTGGCGTAAGTAAAGTTTTGTTAATTTTGTGATGTGTATGGGGAAAATCATGTCTGTTCATCTGCGCGCCATGGCGCGGCTGTTGGCCGATGTCATGCACCGCGTGTCGTTTGGGGTGACCCTCGTGTTCGCGGTTCTGGCGCTCGGGGCGCTGCTGGGGTCCGTGCTGGGGCTGTGGCCCTGGCTGGGGCTGGCACTGACATGGGGCGGTGCCGAGATCGCTTATGCGGGCATTTTGGTGCAGGTTGCGCTGGCGCTGTTCGGGCTGATCCTTGCGTTTCACCTGCCGACCAATGCGCGGATGATGGCGCTGGAACTGTCGCACCGCCGCTTTGACATCGCGATGCAGGATATCGCGCGCGCCTATCACATCGCGCATGCTGCGGACCGGTCGCAGGCGTTCCGGCTGACGTCAGAATTTGACGCGGTCAAGGAACGGCTGGCCTTTCTGCGCCGCCACCCTGATCTGGACGCGCTGGAGCCCGAATTGCTGGACCTTGCCGCCAAGATGAGCTTTGCCGCCCGCGATCTGGCCGAGGTCTATGCCGATGACAAGGTGGACCGCGCGCGCATGTTCCTGCGCCAGCGGCAGGAAGAGGTGCATCGGTTCACCCAGCGGCTGGGGGACGCGCGTGCGGCGGTGTCCGACCTGAAGGTCTACAAGCACGAGGTCGAAATCGAAGAGGCCCATGCGCGCCGCGCCCTGGACAAATTCCGCGCCGAACTGATTGATCTGGTGCCCGAGGTATTTGCCCCGCCCCAGCCCGATCCGGGGCCACAGGCGGGCACAGTGACCAAGATGCGCCGCGCCACCCATGCGCTGCACGAACCTGCGCGCCCCGCAGAATAACGGCTGCGTAACCGCACTGGACCCGCGCCCCCGGATCGGCGATACCGCCTGCCATGGCCAAACCGACCGCCCAATTCACCTGCGCCGAATGTGGGGCCAGCCACCCGCGCTGGTCCGGGCGTTGTGACGCCTGCGGCGCATGGAATTCGTTGTCCGAAGAAAAGCCGCTCGCGGCGGCGTCAGGTGTCATGGGCGCAAAACGCGGCGCCAAGATCACGCTGACCGATCTGGCCACGTCTGAAGCTCCGCCGCCACGCACCCGTTCCGGCATGGATGAATTGGACCGTGTGCTGGGCGGCGGGCTGGTGGCGGCCTCTGCGATCCTTGTCGGCGGCGATCCGGGCATCGGCAAATCCACGCTGTTGTTGCAGGCTGCCGCGCGGTTTGCCCAAGCCGGCTTGCCGGTGGTTTACGTGTCGGGCGAAGAGGCGTCCGCGCAGGTGCGGATGCGGGCACAGCGGCTGGGGCTGGGGTCCGCGCCGGTGCGGCTCGCGGCAGAAACCAACCTGCGCGACATCCTCGCCACGCTGGACGCCGAACGCCCTGGTCTGGTGGTGATCGATTCGATCCAGACCATGTGGGTGGATACGGTGGATTCTGCGCCCGGATCGGTGTCACAGGTCCGCGCCGCCGCGCATGAGCTGACCACCTTCGCCAAACGGCGCGGCACATCCGTGGTGCTGGTGGGCCATGTCACGAAAGATGGCCAGATCGCAGGCCCCCGCGTCGTGGAACACATGGTCGATACCGTGCTGTATTTCGAAGGCGAACGCGGGCACCAGTTCCGCATCCTGCGCGCGGTCAAGAACCGTTTTGGCCCCGCCGATGAAATCGGCGTTTTCGAGATGACCGGCGCGGGGCTGGCCGAAGTGCTGAACCCGTCGGCGCTATTCCTGTCCGAACGCGGCCAACCCACGGCCGGGTCGGTGGTGTTCGCGGGCATCGAGGGCACGCGCCCCGTTTTGGTGGAAATTCAGGCGCTTGTCGCCCCCACCCCGCAATCGCAACCGCGCCGCAGCGTCGTGGGCTGGGATGGCGGGCGGCTGGCGATGATCCTCGCGGTGCTGGAGGCGCGCTGCGGCATCCCCTTTGCGGGGCTGGATGTGTATCTGAACGTGGCAGGCGGGCTGAAGATTTCCGAACCCGCCGCCGATCTGGCCGTTGCCGCCGCGCTGTTATCGGCGCGTGAGGACGCCGCCGTGCCCCCCGATACGGTGATCTTCGGCGAAATCAGCCTGTCGGGGGCGCTACGCCCGGTCGGCCAGATGGAAAACCGGTTGAAAGAGGCGCAAAAACTTGGTTTCACACGCGCGATTGTGCCGGGAACTGGGGCGGCGGGCGGCAAGGGCGTGGCGGTGGCGGGGATGACCCTTACCGAGCACGGCGATCTGACCTCTTTCGTGGGCGAGACTTTCGGCGCGGGCTGATCCGGGCCGGACTAAAGGACAAAAGGACAGCGCATGGACGGCTTTACCCTCATCGACGGCATCGTGGCGCTGGTCATCGTCGTCTCGGCGCTTTTGGCCTATTCGCGCGGGCTGGTGCGCGAAGGGCTGGCGATTGCGGGCTGGGTCGTGGCGGCGATCCTTGGTTTCATGTTCGCAGGACAAGCGGCCCCGCTGGTCAAGGAAATCCCGATGGTCGGGCCGCTGTTTTCCGACAGCTGCGAATTGTCGATCCTCGCCGGGTTCGGCGCGGTATTCGCGGTGGTGCTGATCCTGTTCTCGGTGTTTTCGCCGCTGTTTTCCTCGCTGGTGCAGCGGTCGATCCTGGGCGGCCTTGATCAGGGGCTGGGATTCCTGTTCGGGGTGCTGCGCGGCATCCTGTTGATTGCCGTGGCATTTTTCGTCTATCAGACGATCGCGACCACGCAGGATATCGCGATGGTCGATGACAGCCGGTCGGCCCGTGTCTTTGCCCGCCTGACGGGACAGATCGAAACCCGCAACCCTGATCAGGCGCTTGGCTGGGTGACGCGGCAGTATGAGGGCCTTGTCGGCGTCTGCACCGGCGGCACCTGATGGGCGATGTGCCGCATCGCTTCGTGACAGGGCGGTGACAAAGCCCTATAGCAGGGCCAACCCCAAAGCAGCCACCGGAGATCACCCGTGACCGAACGTCCCGTGACAGAAGCCATGCTGCCCCCCGCGCATCCCTTCGATGATGACAAGCTGCGCGAGGAATGTGGCATCTTCGGCGTGTTGGGCCTGTCGGAAGCGGCGAATTTCGTGGCGCTTGGACTGCATGCGCTGCAACACCGGGGCCAAGAAGCGGGTGGCATCGTCGCCCATGACGCGGACCACGGGTTCAACTCGGCGCACCGCTTTGGCTATGTGCGCGACAATTTCACCAATGCCACCTTGATGCAGACCCTGCCGGGGCCGTTGGCGATTGGTCATGTGCGTTACAGCACCGCCGGGAAAAAGGGCGCGGTGATCCGCGATGTGCAGCCGTTCTTTGGCGAGTTTGCCATGGGGGGCGCGGCGATTGCGCATAACGGCAACATCACCAACGCCAATGCGCTGCGCCGCGAATTGATCGAACGCGGGTCGATCTTTCAATCCTCGTCCGATTCGGAATGTATCATTCACCTGATGGCGCGGTCGTTGCAGCGCAGCATCACCGAGCGGATGGAGGATGCGCTGCGCCGGGTCGAAGGCGCGTTTTCCATCGTGGCGATGACGCGGACCAAGCTGATCGGGGTGCGCGATCCCTTGGGGGTGCGGCCGCTGGTGCTGGGGCGGGTCGGCCCGGATGGCTGGGTGCTGTCGTCGGAAACCTGCGCGCTGGACATCATCGGGGCGGAACTGGTCCGCGAGGTCGAACCCGGCGAGATGGTGGTGATTGATGCCGCCAACGGGCTGGAAAGCCATTTCCCGTTCCGCCGCCGCCCGTCGCGGTTCTGCATCTTTGAACATGTGTATTTCTCGCGGCCCGATTCGATCATCGGCGGGCGGTCGGTCTATGAAACCCGCCACCAGATCGGGGTGCAGCTTGCGCGCGAGGCCCCCGTCGAGGCGGATCTGGTCTGCCCGGTGCCCGACAGTGGCACCCCCGCCGCCATCGGCTATGCCGCCGAATCCGGCATCCCGTTCGGCCTTGGCATCACGCGCAACCAATACATGGGCCGCACCTTCATCGAACCCACGGAACAGATCCGCAACATGGGCGTTCGGCTGAAACTGAACGTCAACCGCGCGCTGATCCGGGGCAAGCGGGTGGTGCTGGTGGACGATTCGGTGGTGCGCGGCACCACGTCGCGCAAGATCAAGGAGATGATCCTGGATGCGGGTGCCGCCGAAGTGCATTTCCGTATCGCGTCCCCGCCCACGGCCTGGCCCTGTTTCTATGGCGTCGATACGCCGGAACGTGAAAAACTGCTGGCCGCGACGATGACCGAGGATGAGATGCGGGTGCATCTTGGGGTGGACAGCCTGCGGTTTGTCTCGCTCGACGGGCTTTATCGCGCGGTGGGCGAGGCGGCGGGCCGCGATGCCACGGCCCCCGCCTATTGCGATGCCTGTTTTTCCGGTGACTATCCGGTGGCCCCGTCCGACATGATCGAAAAAGGGTTCCAGTTGAAGGCGGCGGAATAGGGGGCGCTGCCCCCTAACCCCCGGGATAGTTGTGAACCGAAGAAGCCGAAGAGGGGCGCATGTCGATATTGATGCTGGATGCCCGCTGGCGGCGGTTGCTGGAATTGGGCGGGCCGGTGGACATCGGCTTTGACGAGCCCGAGGATTGGCCGCACGGGCCCCGCGGGGATGCCCCGGTGTTGGCAGTCGGTGCCGACAGGTTGGCCTCGGATCTGTGTCGTTGCGGGGATCGGCGGTTCCTGCGCGTGGTGATCGAGGTGGCTGTTCTGGGCGGTGATGCGCAGGCCTATCTGGCCCCCTGGGCCGAGGTGGATCACCCGACGTTTTATGCCTATGTCGCCCATGCGACCGACGGCGCTGACGCGCCTGCGGCGGCAAGCGGGACGCTTGCCAATGATCTGGCGCTGGCCGGTTTGGGAGACGCGCTGGCGATCAGCTTTCCGTCTGAAGCCCGCCCGCAGGCCGCGCACCCGGCCTTTGCCGCGCCGCTGACCTTTGAGGCGCTGCTGGATCTTTATGCCGCGCTTGGCCATGACATGCGCCCGGAATTGATGCGCAGCTAGGACGCGGCAACGCGGCCTCTTGACGGCGGACGCGGCGTGTCGCACCCAACGCGGCACCGGACAGACCGCGAAGGAGCCGCAGATGACCCCGAAAATCGCCCTTGTGACCGGCGCGTCACGCGGATTGGGTGCGGCCATCGCCGAGGCGCTGGCCCCTGCCTATCATGTGGTGGCGGTCGCGCGCACCATCGGCGCGCTGGAAGAGCTTGACGACCGCATCAAGGCGAAGGGCGGCGAGGCGACGCTGGCCCCGATGGATATCACCCTGCCCGACGCGATGGCGCAACTGTGCCGCGCGATCCATGACCGCTGGGGCCGGGTCGATCTGTGGGTGCATGCGGCGGTCCATGCCGCGCCGCTGACGCCTGCGCCCTATATGGATATCAAGGATTGGGACAAATCCATCGCGGTCAACGTGCAGGCGACGGGGCTGTTGATCCCTTACGTCGCGCCCCTGTTGGGGGATACCGGCACCGCGATGTTCTTTGACGATCCCCGCGCCGGCGCGCCGTTCTTTGGCGCTTATGGCGCGACCAAGGCGGCGCAGGTCGCGCTCGCCCGGTCCTGGGCGTCGGAAACCGTCAAGACCGGGCCGCGCGTTCTGGTGGTGGAACCCCGCCCGATGCCGACCGCCACCCGCGCGCGATTCTTTCCCGGCGAGGACCGCAAGCCCCTGACCCCGCCGCGCGACGAGGCGCTGCGGCTGCTGGCGCTGCTTTGACCCCAAGCGCGCCCTACAGGCTTGCCGCCCTATCTGCCAAAGGATAGGGATTGGCAAAGCCCGAGGGGGGCCCGAGGGGGAACCGCATGCGCATCCTGATCACCAATGACGACGGCATCAACGCGCCGGGGCTGGCGGTGCTGCACCGCATTGCCACCACGTTGGCGGGACCGGATGGCGAGGTCTGGACCGTGGCCCCGGCGTTTGAACAATCCGGCGTCGGGCATTGCATCAGCTATACCCACCCGATGATGATCGCGAAACTGGGCGACCGGCGCTATGCCACCGAAGGCAGTCCGGCGGATTGCGTGCTGGCCGCGCTGCATGACGTGATGGCGGATGCGCCGCCCGATCTGGTGTTGTCAGGTGTCAACCGCGGCAACAATTCCGCCGAGAACGCGCTCTATTCCGGCACGCTGGGCGGCGCGATGGAGGCGGCGTTGCAGGGCCTGCCTGCGGTCGCGTTGTCGCAGTATCTGGGCCCCGACAATGTGCAGGCCGAAAACCCGTTCGAGGCCGCAGATGTGATGGGCGCGGATATCATCCGCCGCCTGCTGCCCGCAATGGCGGGCGACCGCGCCGATTACCGGCTGTTTTTCAACGTCAATTTCCCACCCGTGCTGGCCGCAGAGGTCAAAGGCGTGCGCAAGGCCGCGCAGGGGTTCCGCCGCGACACGCGGTTCAGCGTCGAGCCGCACCTGTCGCCATCGGGGCGGCGGTTCCTGTGGATCCGGGGCGGCGAACAGCACCGCCCGACGGAACCCGGCACGGATGCGGCGCTGAACCTTGACGGTTATGTCTCTATTACCCCGATGCGGGCCGATCTGACCGATTATGCCACGCTGGCGGGGTTGGACGATCTGGGATGACGCCCGCCGAAGCCGAGCGCAAGATGCAGTTCCTCTTTGCGCTCCGCTCTCGGGGGGTGACCGACCGGCGTGTGCTGGAAGCGATGGAAAAGGTGGACCGTGGCCCCTTTGTGCGCGGGCTGTTCGCGAACCGCGCCTATGAGGATATGCCGTTGCCGATTGCCTGCGGGCAGACCATCAGCCAGCCTTCGGTGGTGGGCATGATGACCGAAGCCTTGCAGATCACCGCGCGCGACAAGGTTTTAGAGGTGGGCACCGGGTCGGGCTATCAGGCCGCCATCCTCGCGCAACTGGCGCGGCGGGTCTACACCGTGGACCGGCACGCCCGGCTGGTGCGCGAGGCGCGGCTGATCTTTGACGAGATGGGTCTGACGAATGTGATGGCGATCACGGCGGACGGGTCGTTCGGCCTGCCGGAACAGGCCCCGTTCGACCGTATCCTGGTCACTGCCGCCGCCGAAGATCCCCCCGGCCCCTTGCTGGCGCAGATGAAAGAAGGGGGCATCATGGTGCTGCCCGTGGGCCAATCCGATCACGTGCAAAGCCTGATCCGGGTGCGGCGCACCGCGTCGGGCTATGAATATGACGAGTTGCGCAAGGTGCGCTTTGTGCCCTTGGTCGAGGGCCTGGCGCGCGAGACGTGACGGCCCCACCCCCTGTGGTCCCCCGTGACAGGGCGCACAAAACCGGGTAGAACAGGCACAATCGCCCCGGCTGAACAAGGGGCACCCGAGGTTGTCGCGCAGAGGTATCCCACCATGAGCCGTTCCAGACCCCAACTTGGCCCCGTTCTGCGGGTTTTGCCCGCGCTGCTGCTGGTCGCGGGCTGTACACAACCGCTTGATCTGGACCTGCGCGGCGGGTTCAGCGACAAGGCACTGTCCACCGCCGAAGCCGCGCGCGAGGCCACCGCCGCGCGTCCGACCCCGGATGGGCGCGGGGTGATTTCCTATCCCGGCTATCAGGTCGCGGTCGCGCGGCGCGGGGATACGGTGCAAAGCGTGGGCGCGCGGATCGGCATGGATGCGGCGGAACTCGCCCGGTTCAACGGTCTGCAAACCGGCGACACGCTGCGCGATGGCGAGGTGCTGGCCCTGCCGCGCCGGATCGCGGACACGGCCCCTGCGCCCACGACGGCCACCGGCCCGGTCGATATCGCGGCCCTTGCAGGCGGAGCCATCGACCGCGCCACGCCGCAGGTCGCGACCGCCGCCCTGCCGCCCGCCAATGCCGCCCCGGCCCCTGCCCCCGGCCCAGAACCCCTGCGCCACAAGGTGGTGCGCGGCGAGACGGCCTATACCGTGGCGCGGCTTTATAATGTGTCGGTGCGCAGCCTTGCGGAATGGAACGGGCTGGGCCCGGAATACGCCATCCGCGAAGGTCAGGTGCTGATCATCCCCACCACGGACCAGACCGCCCCGCGCGCGACAGACACAGCCGTGATCCCGCCCGGACAGGGGTCACCCACGCCGCTGCCGCCGTCGGCGTCGAAACCCTTGCCCGCCGAAAAGACCCTGCCCGCCGCCGCCGCCGTGGCCAGCGCCGCGCCCGATCTGGGCAAATCGCAGACCGCCAAATCCACGGGCCGCATGGCGATGCCAGTGCAGGGCAAGGTGATCCGCGACTACAAGAAGGGCACCAATGACGGTATCGACATTCAGGCCGCGCCAGGCACATCCGTCGTCGCCGCCGAGGCCGGAACCATTGCAGCCATCACCGCCGATGCCGATCAGGTGCCGATCATCGTGGTCAAACACCCTGACAACCTGTTGTCCGTCTATGCCAATGTCGAAGGCATCACTGTTGCCAAGGGCGACACCGTCAAGCGCGGCCAGCCTATCGCCAAGCTGCGCGCAGGCACGGCGAATTACCTGCATTTCGAAGTGCGCAAAGGCTTCGACAGCGTCGATCCCACGCCCTATTTGAATTAGATTTCCATGGCTGACGCGGGTTTCATCAACCGCTGTTGATGCGCCGAAGCTGCCGGTGGTCACGACAGCAGCAATCGCAAGGTCCGCGCGAGATGCACATTTCCGGACCCACCGAACGCACAGGGTCAGGCAAGGCGCACAACCGGCGGATCACCCCATATCGCGGTTCCGTCTTTGCGAACCCACATCGGGCGTGACGGGGTGGGCAACCGGATGTCGAAGCCGCGCCACGGATAGACATGATCGCGCCCGTAGGCGAGCGCGAACCGCTGTCCGGGAACCGGGTTCATCATGGCCGAAATGTCGGACCGTCCCACCTTCTTGAAATGGGCAATGTCCCAATCCTGGATCACACCGTCATGGCGGGTTCGCACCCAGCAATGCATCCCGCTGGCGATACCGTCAGGATTGTCATCAAAGAAATAGCAGGTGAGATAGGCCGCCTGGTAATTGGCGGCCCGCAGCGATGCCATCAAATAGGTGTTGATATCTATACAGTTTCCGGCTGTGCAGGCGACGATGGGCACCGCGCCTTGACCATGATACCAGCGTTCGGTCAGGGGCAGTTCACCGTATGCGAACCGGTCATTCGTATCGGCAACAATCGCCGCGATCCCCGCCAGACCGCCACCCGCACGGGCCGCAATGCTGCGGGCCTCGGTTGCCAATTCGGCCGCTGCGGTGGCAAGTGCCGTGCCTTCCGGCAGGAATGCATCATCTGACAGGGCCGAACCGGCAGACGAAAAGGTTTGAACGATCCGTGCGCGTGATGCGGGGTCTGGCGGCTGTAACACCGCCGCGCGTTGCCCCGTGCGCGGTTCGGCAACGATGGTCACGACCCAGCCCTTTGGCACCTCGCATGCCTGAAACCGCTGGAATTCGGTGTCGATCCCAAGGGGAACAATCAAGGCAATGGCATCATGCGTCGCGGCGCAATCGGTCAATTCGACGGTGATGGTCTTGATTGTCATATCGATACGCCTGCCCGATGTCGCAGTCTTGTGGTCGCTGCCACAAGGGTATGACAACCGCGTGACGACCGCCATGGACAGGCACAGACCACCGCGAAACTGCGCGGCGGCACATCAAGCTCCCTGCATTTCGAAGTGCGCAAGGCCTTGGACAGCGTCGATCCGACGCCCTATTTGAACTAGTGGTCTTTCCGGATCGCAAATTGCCCAATTCGGGTCTGGCGCAGGTTCCGACGCAGGGGCTTGGCGCAAAAGGTGCGGGCGGAAAGCCGCGCAAGAACGGCGCGAATATCATATGAATGGCAGGAAGAGACCAATTCACCGCTGCCCATACTGCAAAGGCCAGATAAGTCTATTATGCCATCAGAATGCCGTAGAAGGCTTTTAACTCTGGCGAGCGTGGTAATAACGCAGGTATCCAAATGAACGCTGATAGCTCTTACGATGTCATTCGCTTCGCGCTGGACCCAAACCGTGTACGCGTGATGCAAAAAGCCTATCTGGCACCGGCAATTGTCATAGTGCTGTTCGCAGCCGTTGTCATCTTGGGTTATGACTTTGCCGGAGCCGCCGCGTCGCCCCCCTTCGTCGAGGCGATGTTCTACGGGTCAATCGCGGGCGTATTTGCGGTTCTCGGCGGGCTACTCGCTCTGGAACGCAGAAAGGCCCCCCAGATCCCGGAACGCGGATTTTTGGCGGTTTCACGCAGCGGTATTGACGTTGATTTCGGGCGCGGCCCGCAACGTATCCCGTTTGCAGGTGTCACCGGGATTTCGGCGGTCAGACCGCGTGCGGACAAGAAGCCCGTTGCCATCGTATTTCACCGCAATGCCACGCCGCCTTTGGAGCAGGGTAACCAGAACCGCGTCATGCATAAAATCGGCAGCCGCCATGCGCGACTTCATACGTTTCGGGGCGCGGCGGTGATGTCGCTCTATTTGTTCGGAGATCAACAGGCCGACGCAATCGTTTCAGCCATAGAAACGCACCTGCAATCCAGCGAAAATCGGGAACCTGTCCGGCTGTAAATGGCTGGCAAAGATGCCGACACGGACAATGCAGGTCATCGCGTCACGTGCAAAGCACACAGGAACGGCCTTAAACCTGCACCCCGTGCCGCCCGGCCAGATCGACAAAGAACTGCCACGCGACGCGGCCTGACCGTGATCCGCGCGTGGCCTGCCATTCGATCGCCTCAGCGCGCAACACGCCTGTGTCGATCTCCAGCCCATGCGCGGCGCAATAGCCCGCGATCATGGCTAGGAACGCGTCCTGATCGCAGGCATGAAAGCCCAGCCACAGCCCGAACCGGTCGGACAGCGACACTTTTTCCTCGACCGCCTCGGCCGGGTTGATCGCGCTGCCGCGTTCGTTTTCGATCATGTCGCGCGGCATCAGGTGGCGGCGGTTCGACGTGGCATAGAGGATCACATTGTCGGGCCGCCCCTCGATGCCGCCATCCAGCACCGCCTTCAGCGATTTGTAATGCTGGTCGTCGTGGCTGAACGACAGGTCATCGCAGAACAGCACGAACCGGTGCTGGGGTGCGGCGCGCAGCAGGTTCAAGAGGCGGCCCACCGATGGCAGATCCTCGCGCTGCAATTCGACCAGCTTCAGCGCCAGCCCTTCGGCCCGCAGCGCGCCATGCACAGCTTTGACAAGGCTGGACTTTCCCATGCCGCGCGCGCCCCACAAGAGCGCGTTGTTCGCGGGCAATCCACGCGCGAATTGCCGGGTATTCGCCATCAGCGTATCGCGCGCCCGGTCAATGCCCACCAGCAGCGCCAGATCGACGGCGGCCACGCGGACCACGGGTTCCAGCCGATCTGGTCCTACATGCCAGACAAAGGCGTCCACGGCGGCAAAATCCGGTGCCTCCCCCGGCGGCGGGGCCATGCGTTCCAGCGCGGCAGCGATCCGTTCCAGCACGTCGCTCACGACTTGCGGTCCTCGGCGGCCAGATCGGCATCGAATTGCCGCAACAGCGGATCATCGAAATCCTCGGCGGCCTCGTCATCCGACATCAGGTCGGCGTCCATTGCGGCGTCATCGGCCGCACGGGCCTTTTCAAACCGCGCAATCAGCAGGATCGACACTTCATACAGCGGATAGACGGCGGCAAAGAGGATGATCTGGCTCAGCACATCGGGCGGGGTGACCACAGCGGCAATCGCCAAAATCCCCACTACGGCGTATTTGCGCGTGGACCGCAGCCCTTCGGACGAGATGATCCCCGCCTTGCCCATCAAGGTCAGCAGCACCGGCAACTGAAAGCACAGACCAAAGGCCATCACGAAGGTCATGGTCAGCGACAGATAGGCCTCCATCGAGCCCTGGAACACCACGCCGGTCGTGGGGGCCGCCAGCCCGCCGGTGGCCATGTCCTGCGCGAAACTGTCCTGAAAGGTCAGAAAGAACTGGAACGCGAAGGGCAGCATGATGACATAGGCAAACGCGCCGCCAATCAGGAACATGATCGGCGAGGCCAGCAGAAATGGCAGGAAGGCCGCTTTTTCGTTGCGATACAGCCCCGGCGCAACGAACCGCCACATCTGATAGGCGATGATCGGGAAGGCCATCGCGAACCCGCCCCACATCGCGATCTTGATCGCGACGAAAAAGCCCTCTTGCATCTTGATCAGCACCAATTGGCAGGTCTCGCCGCGCGCGGTCATCACGTCGCACATCGGACGCGCCAGAAACCGAAAGATCGGCTGCCAGATCAGGTAGCCGATGATGAAGCAGACCAGAAAAATCCCCAGCGAATACAGGATGCGGGTGCGCAATTCCTTGAGGTGTTCGATCAGCGGGGCGGCGGAATCGTCAAGCGCGTCAGAGTTCATTCCGAAGTGGCCTTCTGGGGGGATGTCACGCCCGCGTCCGTTGTCACGTCGGCAGCGACGGGACGCGCGGCCTCGCGGCGGGCTTCGACCTGCTGGCGCAGGGCGGCGGTTTCCGGGCCTTCGGGGGCGGCGGGGGTGGTGTCAGGCTTTACCGGGGGCGAAATGGTCGGCACTACGGGCGCGGGCGTTGCTGCTTTGGGTTTCAGCGGATCCCATTTCTCGAACCGGTCGGCGGCGTCACGCATGGTGTCCAGCCCCAGCTTTTTCGGCGAGGCCAGCGATTTCAGGTCATTCGCCGCGTCCTTGACGCCGCTGTCCTTTGCGGCTTGTTCCATCGCGCTGGTAAATTCGCGCGCCATGATACGCATCCGCCCGGTGAACCGCCCGATGGTCTGGAACATCACGGGCAGGTCTTTCGGTCCGATGACGATCAACGCCACCACGCCGATCAGCAATAGTTCGGTCCAGCCGATATCAAACATGGGGCATCCCTGCTGGCAGTCGGTGCATCAGTCGCAAATCCCGGCCCGAAGGGGCGGGACGCGTGGGTCAGACTTTATCGGCCGGGTCTTTGACCACGGGCGTCTCGTCTTTCAGGGCGGTGGCGGTGTCGATTTCCGTCTTGCCCTCGCTCACGCCCTTTTTGAAGGCGGTGATGCCCTTGCCGACCTCGCCCATCAGCGAGGCAACCTTGCCGCGCCCAAAAAGCACCAGCACCACAACGGCGATCAGCAGTAACTGCCAGGGACCCATCTGCATCGTGTTATCCTTTTTCAAAGCGACCAGCGGGCCGCGTGTTGACCGGTTTGACATTGCCCATGTCGCCACGCCCTGCAAGGCAAAGCGCCCGACGCGCCGGACATTGCTGCCAGTTATTTGTCAGTTGCCCCGGCGCGTGCTAATCAGACGCATGGCCCGTGATGACCGCCTTTATGCCCTGATGCAGATCCTGCGCGACGGGCGATTGCACCGCGCCGCCGATCTGGGCGCGCGGCTGGGGGTATCGACGCGCACAGTCTGGCGCGACATGGCGTTGCTGGCTGCAACCGGCCTGCCGATCGAGGGCGAGCGCGGCGTGGGCTATATCCTGCGCGGGCCAATCACTTTGCCGCCCCTGATCCTGACGCCTGCGGAAATGGCCGCGCTGCACCACGGCCTGACCTTGGCGGCCCAAGAGGCTGACCCCGCTTTGGCGCGGGCCGCGCGCAGTCTGGCGGGCAAGATCGCCACCGTGCTGCCTGCGCCCGCGACGGGTGATCCGCAGGATATCTTTGTCTTTGACGGCAATACGGCTGCGCGGGTGACGCCGCATCTGCCCGTGTTGCGCCGCGCGATTGCCGCGCGCGAACGGCTGAGCATCAGCTACATCGACCTGTCGGGGCTGGAAAGTCATCGCGATATCAGGCCCTTGGACCTTGATCTGACCGGGCGTATCTGGACGCTGGCCGCGTTCTGCGAGGCGCGCGGCGATTTCCGCAGCTTTCGTCTGGATCGCGTGGTGGCGGTGCAGGAAACCGGCGAGACATTTACCCCGGAACCGGGCCGCAGCGTGGCCGATTACTTCGCGCGCCGTGACGCCGAGGCCGCGGCTACACCTTTGCCGGAAACACGAAACACCGATCCCGCCGGATCATAAGCCAAAGCGCGCGGCCCGGTTTCGGCAGGAACACATTGGGCACGGTCGCCTTCAGGATCGACCCGTCATGGTCCATGCGCAATTCTACCAGGCTTTCCGCCCCCATGAACCGCGCCCGCACCACCTGCCCACGCGCGGGCACCCCGTCTTGGGGCGTAGGCAGAGGGCCGCGCCCGTCGCGGTCAAAGTCGATCTTCAGGTGTTGCGGGCGGATGACAATCTCGACCATCGCGCCATCCGGCATGCCGGGGGCCAGAAACCGGCCAAACGGCGTGTCCACCAGCGCGCCGCGCACCCGGCCCGTGATAACGTTGATATCCGAGAAAAACGCCACCGTTTCGCGGTCACCCGGCGCGTTGTAAACGTTATAGGGCGCACCGCGCTGCACGATGCGCCCGCCGCGCATCAGCGCGATCTCATCGGCCATGCGCATCGCCTCTTCGGGTTCATGCGTGACCAGCACGACGGCGGTATCCTCGGCCTTGAGCACCTCCAGCGTTTCATCGCGGATACCGTCGCGCAGGCGGTTGTCCAGCCCCGAAAACGGCTCGTCCATCAGCATGATGCGCGGACGCGGGGCCAACGCGCGGGCCAGCGCCACGCGCTGTTGCTCGCCGCCCGACAGTTGGTGCGGATAAAGGTCGATGAACCGCCCCAGCCCGACGCGCGCCAGCAGGTCGTTCACCCGCGCCGCCTTGTCGCTGCGCGGCCCCGACAGGCCGAAGGCCACGTTTTCGCCCACGCTCAGATGCGGGAACAGCGCGAAATCCTGAAACATCAGCCCGATATGGCGGCGTTCGGGCGGCACGCGGAACACGGTGTCGCAGACCAGTTGCCCATCGACATAGATGCGGCCCTCGTCCTGCATTTCCACGCCCGCGATCATGCGCAGCGTGGTGGATTTGCCGCATCCGGACGGGCCGAGCAGGCAGGTCACCTGCCCCGCCCGCACCCGCAGCGACACGTCATCCACTACCGCCCGCCCGCCGAAGCGGCGGACAAGGTTCTGCACCTCAAGGCGGGGGGGGGTGGCGGTCACGTGGCGGCCCGGTTCTTTCCGACGATTTCACTCGGACTATCAACCGACACGCGGGGGCGCAAGTCTCAGCAGCCGCAATCACCGTTTGCGGGCGCTGTGACCGCATCGAACGGGCTGGACCCGCCGCAGCCGGGAAACACCCCGAAATGCGTGGAAAAATCCCCGATAAAGGTGAAATGCGGCGCGAACCGCGTATCATGCAGCATGCGCCACGTATTGCCGCAGACCGGAAACACCCGCCCTGTCTGGATGGCGTGATGCCCGTCCAGATCGAACTGGTGCGGCGCATGCGGGATGGTGCCCTTGTAGATCACGGCCTGGCCGTAATCCTCGCATTGGGATTCCAGTCCGGCCAGCTTGAACAGCCGGAAGGTGGCAGAGGTGAAGCGGATCGGGGCAACCTTTTCCGCCAGCTTGGCGTTGCCAATTGCCAGCGGGCGGTGGCGCACAAGGCGGGGGTCGGCAAAGCCCGCGCCGCGCGCGATGTCCAGAAAATCGTTCCAATACAACGCGCCCGACAGGCATTCGCCATACAGAACCGGGTCAGCGGCCAATGCGGCAGGGATGCGGCGATCAGCATAGACATCGGCGAAATAGAACTCGCCGCCGGGTTTCAGCAGGCGTTCCACACCGCGCAGCACGGCGGCCTTGTCGGTGGCAAGGTTGACGACGCAATTCGACACCACGATGTCGAAACTGCCGGGGTCAAGGGGCAGTTCGTCCAGCCGCTCGATCAGCCCGTGGTGAAATGCGACGTTCGACGTGGCGTGGCCAAAGGCATCGCGGTGCCAGTCCTGATGCGCGCGCGCCACGTCCAGTTGTTCGGGCGTCATGTCCACCCCAACGACGCGCCCTATCTCGCCCACCAGCGCCGACAGCGCGAACACATCGCGCCCCGCCCCGCAGCCAAGGTCGAGGATACGCGCGCCGTCCAGCGCCTCGGGCAGAACCAGACCGCAGCCGTAATAGCGCGTCATCACGTCGTCATGCAGCCGCGCCAGCACCGCCTTGACATGGGCGGGCATGTCCTCGGGCGTGCAGCAGGCATCGGTTTGCAGATCCTGCGAGCCTTGCAGCACCTGCCCGTAGTAATCCTGCACCGCCGCATGCGTCGTGGCGTCTTTCATGGCAAAACCTCCGTTTTCGGCAGCTAGCCGGGGGGCAGTACACGGGGCAACCCCCGCGCAGGTCACATCGGCGTGTCACATCGACAGGTTGGTGGCCCCGCCGTCCAGCAAGATATTCTGACCGATGATGAACCCCGCGTGCTGCGAACACAGGAAGGCGCACATCGCACCGAATTCGTCCGCCGTGCCATAGCGGCGCGCGGGGATGGTTGCGGCGCGGCGCGCGATGACGGCGTCCATCGTGATGCCCTCGGCGGCCACCACGCCACTGTCCAGCGCGATGGCGCGGTCGGTGGCGTGAATGCCCGGCAGCATGTTGTTGATGGTCACACCCGACGGGGCCACCTGCCGCGCGGTGCCCGCGACAAACCCGGTCAGACCGGCGCGCGCGGCATTGGACAGGCCAAGCTGCGGAATGGGCGCTTTCACCGATTGCGAGGTGATGTTGACCACCCGGCCCCAGCCACGGGTCATCATGCCGGGCAAACAGGCCTGCATCAGCGCAATCGGCGTCAGCATATTCGCGTCAATCGCGCGGATGAAATCCGCGCGATCCCAATCCGACCACAGGCCGGGCGGCGGGCCGCCCGCATTGGTGACAAGGATATCCACATCGCCTGCCGCCGCCAGAACGGCGGCGCGCCCTTCGGGCGCGGTAATGTCAGCGGCCACGTCGATGACCTGCACCTGATAGCGCGCGCGCAGCGCGCGCGCGGTCTCGGCCAGCGCGGCTTCGCCGCGCGCGTTGATCACCAGATCGACACCCGCCTCGGCCAAGGCCGCGGCGCAGCCGCGCCCCAGCCCCTTGGACGCCGCCGTCACCAGCGCCCGTTTGCCCCTGATCCCCAGATCCATCCGTGGTCCTCCGCCATTTTCACCCGGATTAGCACCGCTTCGCGCCCCAATGCCAGCAAATCACCCCGACATTGACCCTGCCGCGCCACAATCCTAGTCTATTCCTTTGCAATCGGGATCGCTGCCACCCCGACCCGGGACGAGCCATATGACCAATACCGCCACCTTTTCAGCTGTCACACTTCAGGTCTTTCGCAGCGCGGACCTGAAGGTAACCCATGGCGCGAACCTTGGCGACCCGCTGTCCTTTGCCAGCGAACTGGTCCCCGAAGACACCTATGAACTGGCCACCCATGCCGACCTGCAGCGCCTCGCGCTCCGCGCCGATGCCGGGGCCACATTCCGCATCGCGCCGCAGACCATGACCGGCCTGCCGGGTGCGCTGATCCATCTGGACAGCGCGCTGACCCTCATGTCGCCCGATGGCCAGATGACCGAAGTGATCGTGCTGGTCGAGGTCGATGACGCGGGCGATGTAACCGAGATTTACGGCCTGCCTCTGTCGCCCCTCGTGCCGCGCGTGCCCTATACTCTGGTGGGGATCGACCGCGACGGCGCGCGCGCAAAGCTGGCGCAGATCGCCTGCGTGTCGTTCACTGGTGGCACCCAGATCACCATGGCCTCGGGCGAACAGCGCAGCGTCGAAGCCTTACGCGCGGGCGACCGTGTGCTGACCCGTGACGACGGCCCGCAACCGTTGCGCTGGATTGGCCGCACCACCGTGCGCGCGGTGGGCGAAATGGCCCCGATCCTTTTGACGCGCGGCACGCTGCATAATGCCGCCGACCTGCTGGTCAGCCCGGAACACCGCCTGTTCATCTATCAGCGATCCGACGCGCTGGGGGCCGGTCGCGCCGAAATCCTCGTCCGCGCCCGCCATCTGGTGAACGGCACAAGCGTGATCCGGCGCGAGGGCGGCTATATCGATTATTTCCAGCTGCTGTTCGACAGCCACCACATCATCTATGCCGAAGGCATCGCGGCGGAAACCATGCTGGTCGATACCATCACCCGCGCCGCCCTGCCCGCCGATCTGGCCGCGAAACTGGCGCAAACCCTGCCCGGCCACGAAAGCCGCCCGCACCTGAGCTTCGAGGTGCAGGAGGGCTTGCTGCAATCCCCCGACGCGGTGGAACGGCTGCGGCTGTCATCGACGCGGTGATGTTGCCTTGACCGGGCGCGCGGCCTATACGCGACCCCATGCTAGACAATCGCCCCGCCCTGCCGCCCGAAATCGCCCGCCGTCGCACCTTTGCGATCATCTCGCACCCTGATGCGGGCAAGACGACCTTGACCGAAAAATTCCTGCTGTTCGGCGGCGCGATCCAGATGGCGGGGCAGGTCCGCGCCAAGGGCGAGGCGCGCCGCACGCGGTCGGATTTCATGCAGATGGAAAAGGATCGCGGCATCTCGGTGTCGGCCTCGGCCATGTCGTTCGATTTCGGGCAATTCCGGTTCAATCTGGTCGATACGCCCGGCCACTCGGATTTTTCCGAGGACACCTATCGCACGCTGACGGCGGTGGACTGCGCCGTGATGGTGATCGACGGCGCGAAGGGCGTGGAAAGCCAGACGCGGAAACTGTTCGAGGTTTGCCGGTTGCGCGATCTGCCCATTCTGACCTTCTGCAACAAGATGGACCGCGAATCGCGCGACGTGTTCGAGATCATCGACGAGATTCAGGAAAACCTGGCCATCGACGTGACGCCGGCCTCCTGGCCCATTGGCGTGGGCAGGGATTTCATCGGCGCCTATGACGTGATCAATGACCGGCTGGAACTGATGGACCGCGCCGACCGCAACCGCGTCGCCGAAACCATACAGATCAACGGCTTGAACGATCCGCGTCTGGCCGACCACGTGCCCGCCGATCTGCTGGCCAAGCTGCGCGAGGATCTGGAAATGGCCCGCGAACTGCTGCCCCGTCTGGATCCGCAGGCCGTGCTGGAAGGCCACATGACACCGATCTGGTTCGGATCAGCCATCAATTCCTTCGGGGTGCGCGAATTGATGCAGGGCATCGGCACCTATGGCCCCGAACCGCAGCCGCAGCGCGCCGAGCCGCGCCAGATCGCCCCCGAAGAACCATCCGTGACCGGCTTTGTGTTCAAGGTGCAGGCCAACATGGACCCGAAACACCGCGACCGCGTGGCCTTTGTGCGCCTTGCCTCGGGGCATTTCCTGCGCGGCATGAAACTGCACCATGTGCGGACGAAAAAGCCGATGACAGTCAGCAGCCCGGTGATGTTCCTCGCAGCCGACCGCGAACTGACCGAAGAGGCCTGGGCCGGTGACATCATCGGTATCCCGAACCACGGGCAACTCCGCATCGGCGATACGCTGACCGAAGGCGAGACGCTGCGCGCGACCGGCATCCCCAGTTTCGCGCCGGAACTCTTGCAAGGCATCCGCGCGGGTGACCCGATGAAATCCAAGCATCTGGAAAAGGCGCTGATGCAATTCGCCGAGGAAGGTGCGGCCAAGGTGTTCAAGCCGATGATCGGATCGGGCTTCATCGTCGGCGTGGTGGGCGCGCTGCAATTCGAGGTGCTGGCGTCACGGATCGAGCTGGAATACGGCCTGCCGGTGCGGTTCGAGCCGTCACAGTTCACATCCGCCCGCTGGATCGCGGGCGAAAAGGACGCGCTGGAACGGTTCATCAACATCAACAAGCAGCATATCGGCACCGATCACGACGGCGACCCGGTTTACCTGACCCGCCTGCAATGGGACATCGACCGCGTGGTGCGCGACCACCCCGAGATCCGGCTGACGGCGACGAAGGAAATGATGGCGTAGAACCGGATTTTCGCGCAGATTGAATTGCAACGGGATTTGCCTCCAAAGGTTGCTTGCATCATGCGCGAAATCAGTTTCCACAGATGGCTCGGCGGCCAGCCGGTAAATGCCCACACTGCCGCGATGCGGGTCCGCGCGGTTGCGCGGGTTGCTCGCGCCTATGATATTGATCTTGACGCCGAATATGCCCGTGACGGGCTAGCCGGATTGCTGGACCAATTTCAGTATTCCACCGACGATGCAGCAGCCGGACGACCAAACCCGACCCGCATGAATATTGTGTCCGGCGATATCCGTTCGCAGGTCGCGTGGTATCGCACGCAAATTAACAGCTATCGAAAGTTCAGTGAAGATCACCCGCCTTCACGCGAGGCCGACATTCCTAGGGACCTTGGTGTTGTATCAGCAGATACGGAACTGCCTCTAGGTTCAAACATAGACGATGAATATGAAAGCGACGGGCTAACCTTTGCTTTGGAAGCTGACCTTGAGACCGCATTGCGCGCGGAACTTATGCAGCTTGAGCCTGGACTGACCGTCGCGGACGGTGGGCGTCAACGCAGGGTTCCGAGCGGCTTTATCGACATCCTTGCAAGGGGCACTGATGGTGCGCACGTCGTGATCGAACTAAAGGCTGGACAAACCCGACCAGAAGCCGTTGCACAAGTATTGGGCTATATGGGCGATATTGCTGCCGAAACGCAGGGCGATGTTCGCGGCTATCTGATCGGTGCGGACCATCATCCCAGGGTGAGTGCAGCAGTACGCGCGGTTCCCGGACTGTCCTTGCGGCGATATACTTACCGTTTCAGATTTGATTGAGCTCTACTGCGCTTGGCATTGTCGAAAACAGGATAATGTTTCGGACTATTTCGGACTGCGCTAACCTTCCCCCATGCCCCACCCCAACCGCATCGCCCCCGATGGCACATTCACCACGCTGCCCCATCGCGGGGCGTTCATGGGCAATCGGGGGCGGTTGCATGACGATACGGGCGCGATTCGCCGCCCCTGGGCGTCGCCCGCGTGGATCACCTGCACCTTGCGCGACAAGCCGGGGCGGCCCAATCCCGGTGTGTTGCCCGCGCGCGGCTATACCCGGTTGTTCTTTGCCGATGAGGCGGTGGCGATGGCGGCGGGGCACCGGCCTTGTGCGGAGTGTCGGCGCGCGGCCTATCGGGTGTTTCGCGCGGCGTGGGGCGACGCGTTTGGTCCGCCGGGCCCGGTGCGTCACCTGGCGCGCGACATGGACCGGGTGCTGCACGGCGCGCGGGGCTTGCGTCCGGTGACGGATATTGCGCGCCTTCCCGACCACGCGTTCATCTTGTGGCAAGCCATCCCGCACCGCATCGCGGGCACGCATCTGATCCCCTTCACGCACGGCGCTTATGGCGCGGCGATCCCGCGTCCCGATGCACCCGCCCCGCTGCTCACGCCCGCGCCGTTGGTCGCCATCCTGGCAGCAGGCTATCGCCCCGCCATGTCCGCCGCAGACGACCGCCCGAATTGGTAAGCGGTCAGATCGCGAAACGCCCGCAGGCGAATTTCACGTCCAGCCGCCGCCCCGCCAGATATTTTGCCAGCGATCCGGGGTTCGGGAACAGTTGATCCACCCGCGCGGCGTCGCCGTCATCCGGCAGGCGGCGTTCAAAGAAATCCAGCCGCGCTCGCGCGTCCGCGCACAGCCCCACCGCCGCGATCCCGCCACGCCGTGCGGCGCGCAGGATGGTTTCCACCTCGGTCAGGTCGGTCCACAACATGCTGCGCGCATCGGCATAGGCGCGCAGGTGCTGCGCCCGCCCGTCGCGGTCCGATTGCCAATAGAGCGCGATATCGCGCGCCATTTCGGGCGCAGGCACCAGTTGCACCCCTTGCCCACGTTGATCCGTCAGTTTCAGCGCGAAATCCGCCATCGCCCGCGCAATCAGCCGGTGCAGCGCGAAACTGCCCGGCGCGGCGGCGACATCCGCCACCGGGGCCTGATAGGCTGCCATGTATTGCTGCGCGATGAAGAACCGCCCCGCAATATCCTCGGCAATCGGCGGATCGGCCAACAGCGGTTTCACGGCCCCCTTGCGCGAGGACACGATGACGGGGATGGTCAGCGCCACCTCATCGCCCAGCAGGTCGCGGCGCAGGATGACCTCGAAGGCAAAGCTGAGGTCGCGGTCCGCGCGGGCATCGCCATCGGGCAGGCGCAGGTCAGCCAGCGCGAGGCGCACCCGCGCATAGGGACCGTCGAAATCCGCGTCTGACAGTTGCACGACCCGCTCCGCGCGCCCCTCAGGGGCCAATTCCGGGGCCAGCACCGCTATGGGGGCCTGCCGATACAGGCTGGTCGCCGTCAGTTTCGGCGCGGGCACGGCGGCACCACTGGCGGCGTCCAGATAGGCAAAGCTGATCCGCAGCGCGACATCGGCCTGCGCCGTGGCCCCGAACGCACATCCCAAAGCCAGAAGGGCCGCAAAACAAAACCGCATCACATCGTCCTTCCGGTTGGGTGCGGTGGCATCGCCGGGGCCACCGCTTTGGGCATGGCCAGCGCCGCGCCAAGGATCAGCGCATCCGCCAGCCGCAGGATTTGCAGATATTGCATCAAACCAGATTGCGCCACCTGTGCCGACAGGAAATCCTCGGGCAGTTCCTGGTCGATGTAATCCAGCACCGTCACCCCGCCAAGCGCAGGATACGTGGCCGATCCGGTCAGGTGCATTTCGGCCCAGAACAGGATGCCAAACGCCACCGCCGCGCTGCCTGCCAGCCAAAAGCGGCTGCGGTTGCCTTGGGTCAGCGTGCCATTGGCCGCAATGATCTTGGTCAGAAGAAACGACCCCAGCCCGGTCGAGATTTGCAATATCTGGCTGAACTGGGACCAATCCGACGCCAGCACCGCCTGCACCCGCAACATGAAGAACGCCACGGAGGCGAACAGAAACGGGCTGTCGGCCAAGGCGGCGTCGTCGCTGCCACCGGCGCGACAGGTTTCCAGAAAACTGCCGCCGCAGCCATGCACCGCGATCAGATACAGCACCCAGGGCAGGTGGACCACAAACACCGCCGCGACGATCCCCAGTGTCAACAGCCGCTGGTTATGCGCGATGGACGGGTCCGGCGCGGGCGGCATGGCTTGTGGTAGATAGACCGGCTGTGGCGCAGGATAGGGCGGCGGGGCGGGCCATTGCGGCGCGTGAAAGCCGACGGCAGGCTGAAATCCGGGCGGCGGCGCTGTCGGATAACCCGTCTGGCCAGCGTCTTGTGGTCCCGGTTGCGGCCAGACGGCGGGCATCAGCCAGACCGGAAATGGCGCATAACCGGGGGGCGGGCCGCTGTAGGGCGACGCAGTGGTTGCGTCAGCCGGGGATGCGGGCGGGGGCGCGGGCGGTATGGCGTCTTGCGCTGCCACAGGTTCCACGGCTGCGGCGGCCCGGTCGGTTTGCACCTCGGACGACCCCGTATCGGGCAAGGGCTGCGGCGCAGCGGTCATGGAACAAAACCGAAGTTAACCATTGTTGTGCGCGACTTAGACAGGGCGTCAGACACCTGTCAACGCGCGCGCGCATCCCGCGTCCTTGGGCAGGGTTTTCGGAATGGTGTGCTGCATGGCTGCATCAGGCGGGCGGCGGGCGGGGCGGCCCCTCTTGTCTCGTCGGGTGCCAACCCCCATTCTACGCGCATGGCGCGCAATCCCGACCCCAGCTATCCCGGCGGTTTTCCCGCGATCCTGCGCCAGATGGCGGCGCGGCTGGACCCGTTGCACTATGCCGACGGCGAGGCGCTGCCGCCGCCAGACATCGACCTGAGCCCGCTGAAAATCAGTCTGGTGGACCGCGCGGATACTGCGGACATGCCGTCCCGATCCTCCTTTGCGCGCAAGCTGCGCGAATTGTCCGACGAATTTCACGGCCAGCCGGACCTGTTGCTGCTGCACGGCCTGTTGATCGCCAACCTGCGCCGCACCGCGCAACCGCCGCAGTGTGCGGCGCTGTTTCATCGGATGTGGGCCGAAGAGGGCGATTGGCTGCGGGCGCGTCTGGACGCGCGCTGGCTGGTATCGGCGGTCACGACCTTTGGCGATCACGGTCAGACCGAGACGCAGCGCCGTCTGGGCCAGTCGCTGAGTGTGCTGTTCGGGATGATGAAGCTGTATGAAACCGAACGGCTGTATTCCGGATACGCCCCTGATACCGCCTATCCGCATGGCAAACGGGCGGCACGCCGATTGCCGCTGGACATGGCGGCCTATGCCATCGGAGGCGGCGGGCTTGACGTCAACATGCTGGGGCGGCTGTGGCAGGATGCAGACACCGACGCGGTGCTGGGCCCCTTGGCGCAGCATCTGCTGGACGCGCTGATCTGCGACACGGGCGGTGTGTTCCGCCGCCTGCGCGCCATGCGGGCCGAGGTGGCCGCCGCAACGCCCCCCCCTGCCCCCGCGCCGCCGCCCACCGCGCCCTTGGCGGTGCCCGAGGGCCGTCGCCGCAAACCGCCCGAACGCCGCGCGATCGACGCGCCGGTTCCAACGGTGCAAAGCGACACCCCGCGATGGGGCACCGTCAGCCTGATCAAGGCCCCTGCGTCCGCGATCCTGCGCTTTGCCGCGCATCATCTGGATCTGGGGGCGAGCGCGGTGCATGTCTATCTGGATGATGCTGACCCGGCGCTATGCGATGCCCTGCCCCGGCATCCTGCGCTGCATGTCACAGCCTGCGACGCGGCGTGGTGGGCCCGCCAGAAAAAGCCGCGCATGCCCGCGCATCAGATGCGGCAGGCCTGGGTCGCCTCGCAATGCTATGCGCAGGCAACCGGGCTCGATTGGCTGGCCCATATCGATGTCGACGAATTTCTGCTGCCCTCGCGTCCCGTACATGACGTGCTGGCCGAAGTGCCCAACGACCACGCCGGTCTGCTGCTGCATCCGGTCGAGATGCTGGCGGAACCCGTGCCGTCCACCACGGCGCGGTTCAAGACCACCGCGCGCATGGCCCGGCAGGATAAATCCGTGCTGACCGAATTATACCCGACCTTTGGCGCGCATCTGCGCGGCGGCTATATCAGCCATCTGGAGGGCAAGATGTTCGCCCGCACCGGGATTGCCGGGTTGCGGGTGGGGGTGCATGGTCTGACGCTGAACGGGGCTGCGGTCGAGAACCGCGGGGTCAGCGCGGATATCCGGCTGGGCCATGCCCATGCCCCGGATTGGGACAGCTTTCGCGCCCATCTGGACTTTCGCATGGCGCGGGGATCGTATCGCAAATCCGAGGACGAAGGCTTCCGCCTGCGCGATGTGCTGGCCTATTTGCTGGAAACCGACGGCGAACCGGGCCTGCGCGCGTTCTTTGACGAGGTGTGTCTGGCGAGCCCTGCATTGGTGGCGGGGTTGCAGGACCACGGCATGCTGGTGCGGTATCCGCTGGATCTTGACGGCGCGGTCATGCGGCATTTCGGGGTTTCTGCATGACCCGCTGGGGCATCGTCGCCACGATCAAGGCCCCGCGCGCGGCCATCGAACGCTTTGCCGCCTGGCATCTGGATCAGGGCGCGCACCGGGTGCTGATCTATCTGGACGAAGGGGATCAGGTGCTGGCCGATGCGCTGAACCGGCACCCGAAACTGCGGGTCACGGCCTGCGATGACCGCTATTGGCAGGGGCGCGGGCGGCGGCCCGACAAACATCAGGTCCGCCAGACCATGAACGCCACTCACGCGCATAACCGCGCCGCGCGCGATCTGGATTGGCTGGCGCATATCGACGTGGACGAGTTCATTGCGCCGGATGTGCCGTTGGCCGACACGCTCGCCGCGCTGCCCGCAGATGTGCTCTGCGCCCGCCTGCGCCCCTGGGAAGCGCTGGAACCGGTCGCGGATAGTCCCCTGCATTTCAAGGGCTTCACCCGCGACCCGCGCGCGCGCCGCGATCAGACACTGACGCTTTATCCCCGCTTCGGGCCATGGCTGAACGGCGGGTTCCTCAGCCATACGGCGGGGAAACTGATCTGGCGCACCGGGTTGAAACCGCTTTCCGTGCGTATCCACAATATCTATCAGAATGATATCGAAAATCCCGGCATGGTCGAGCTGGACGATGTGCCCCTGCTGCATTTTCACGCCGCCGACCGCGCGCATTTCATGGCGGCCTATCGCTATCGGCTGACCAAGGGGTCCTATCGCGCCGACCTGAAACCGAACAAACCGCGCGAAGATGGCGGGCTGTCAATGCATGAACTGCTGTCCCGGATCGAAGCGGCCGAGGGCGAGGCCGGCCTGACCGCGTTCTATACCGAAATCGCGACGGCGCGGCCCGACCTGCTGGCCGGATTGGCGCAGGCGGGGCGGCTTTTGACCCGCGACTTTGACCCCGAACTGGCCCGCGCGCGGCATTTTCCACCCGCGTGACCCGGCTCCACCCCGCCGCCTTGACCGCCGCATTGACCGCCGCCGCAGTTTCCGCTAAGCGGTCCGCAGCGGGTCACTCATGCGCAGAGGCCGCAGGACCGACCGGGTCCGATCCGCATCTGACGCTACGGGCCATGCAGCGTCCGTAAATTACGGACACACATGACCAAGTTCAGCGATTTGAATCTCGATCCCAAAGTCCTGCAAGCGATTGCAGACGCGGGTTATGAAACCCCCACGCCTATTCAGGCCGGTGCGATCCCGCCCGCCCTGTTGGGCCGCGATGTGTTGGGCATCGCCCAGACCGGCACCGGGAAAACCGCCAGCTTCACGCTGCCGATGATCACGCTGTTGGCCAAGGGCCGCGCCCGCGCCCGGATGCCGCGCAGCCTTGTGCTGTGCCCGACGCGCGAATTGGCCGCGCAGGTGGCCGAGAATTTCGATACCTATACGAAATACCTCAAGCTGACCAAGGCTTTGCTGATCGGCGGCGTGTCGTTCAAGGAACAGGACATGCTGATCGACCGCGGCGTCGATGTGCTGATTGCCACGCCGGGACGTCTGTTGGACCATTTCGAACGCGGCAAGCTGCTCTTGACCGGCGTGCAGATCATGGTGGTGGACGAGGCGGATCGCATGCTTGACATGGGGTTCATCCCCGATATCGAACGCATCTTTGCGCTGACGCCCTTCACCCGGCAGACCATGTTCTATTCCGCGACCATGGCCCCGGAAATCGAACGCATCACCAACACCTTCCTGACCGCCCCCGCCCGGATCGAGGTCGCGCGTCAGGCGTCCGCGTCGGAAACCATCACGCAGGGCGTGCTGATGTTCACGCCTTCACGCAAGGATGCTGAAGCCAGCGAAAAGCGCGCCCTCCTGCGCGCCATGATCGACGCCGAGGGCGAGGCCTGTTCCAACGCCATCATCTTCTGCAACCGCAAGACGGATGTGGATATCGTCGCCAAGTCCTTGCAGAAATACGGCTATGACGCTGCGCCGATCCATGGCGATCTGGAACAATCGCAAAGGACGCGGACGCTGGACGGGTTCCGCGATGGCACGCTGCGGTTTCTGGTCGCTTCTGATGTCGCTGCGCGCGGGCTGGACATTCCGGCGGTCAGCCATGTTTTCAACTTTGACGTGCCGAGCCATGCCGAGGATTACGTGCACCGCATCGGCCGCACCGGGCGCGCGGGCCGGTCTGGCAAGGCGCTCATGATCTGGACGCCGCGCGATGTGAAATATTTCGAGGCGATTGAAAAACTGCTGCAAAAAGCGGTGCCGCGTCTGGACCTGCCCGAGGGTCTGGGGGCCAAGATGGCCGAAAGCGCGGCGCAGCCGGTGGCACGTTCTGAAGGCCGGTCTGAGGGTCGTTCCGAAGGCGCGCGGTCGCGGTCCCGCAGCCGGGGCGCCGGTCCCCGCGCCCCGTCAAGTGCCACAAGGGCCGCAGCAGACTCTGCGCCGGTGGCCGCCCTCGAGGCAGACAGCGCGCCCGAACGTGCCCCCGAACGCACCGCTGAACGTTCTGGCCTGCCCGAGCGCGCAGAACGCCCAGACCGCAGCGACCGCCGCGAGAATACCCGTGATTATGGCCGCAGCCGCGACCGTGATCCGCAGGTGCTGGGTCTGGGCGATCACCTGCCCGAATTCATCGCGCTGAGTTTCGACGAACGCCGCAGCGCCTGACACGTGCGCCTGACGCGCCGTGCAGACCAGACTTGTAGGGTGGGTGCTTTGCACCCACCCTTTTTTGCGCGCATTACGTCAGGCGGCTGATGACCACGGTCACTTCGGGCTTCTTGCCGATTTCATCCAGCGCGGTCTGCCGCGTCACGCGCTTCAACGCCTCTTCGACCTTGTCATCGTCTTTCAGCACCTTGTCGGACGCGCGCTTCAGCCATTGGTCCAGATCGGCCTCCAGCACCTCGACCAGCGGCGCCTTGGACCGCCCGGTTTCCGCCAGCCCGCGAATTTCGCACCACGGCTCGCCCAATGGCTCATGGTTCTCGTCCAGAATGACGTTCACCATCACATGCCCGTTCAGCGCCATGCGGATACGGTCGCGCACCACGCCGTCCATCGCGCCGATCAATACCCGCCCATCCAGATAGGTCCGCCCTGTCTCGACATAGCCCGCGACCTTGGGCGCGTTGCCGTCCAGCGCCACGATCATGCCATTGACCGCAACGATGGATTGCAACCCGCGCGCCGCACCAAGACGGGCATGTTCGCGCAGATGGCGGTGTTCGCCGTGCATCGGGATCAGGATCTGCGGGCGGATGATAGCATGCATTTCCTCAAGGTCAGGACGGTTGGCATGGCCTGACACGTGATACAATCCGCCCGCGTCATCCACCACATCGACGCCCTTTTCCGACAACTGGTTCATGATCTTGATCACGCCCTTTTCGTTGCCCGGAATGGTGCGCGACGAGAACAGGAACAGATCGCCGTCCTTCAACTCGATGCCGTTATACTTGCCCGCCGCCAGTTGTGCGGACGCAGCGCGGCGTTCGCCCTGGCTGCCGGTGACGATCAGCATGATGTTATCGCGCGGCAATTGCGCGGCATCTTCGGGGGCGATCACCGTGGGGAACGACGTCAGCACCCCGGTTTCCACCGCGGCATCGACCATGCGCCGCATCGCGCGCCCCATCAGGCAGATCGACCGACCGGCGCGGTCCCCGGCCTCGGCCAGCGTTTTCAACCGAGCGACGTTGGACGCGAATGTGGTTGCCACCACGCGGCCCTTGGCACCCGCCACCAGCGCCTCGATATTGCCGCCGATGGTCGATTCCGACCGCCCCGGCAGCGGCGAGAAGATGTTGGTGGAATCGCAGACCAAGGCCTTGACCCCGCCCGCCGCGATCTCGGCCCACAGCGCGCGATCAAAGGGTTCGCCCACGCCGGGGTTCTCGTCGATCTTGAAATCGCCGGTATGGATGATCCGGCCCGCTGGCGTGTCAATCACCAGACCCGAGCTTTCGGGGATCGAATGGGATATCGGCACAAAGCCCACGTTAAAGGGCCCTGCCGCCGTCATCTGCGGCCATTTCGACACCGTCTTGATCGCCTTGGGATCATGGCTGTGCTCGTCCATCTTTTGCCGCCCCAGATTGGCGGTAAAGGCGCGGGCATAGACCGGCGGGCGGCCCAACTGGTCATACAGATGCGCCAGCGCGCCCAGATGGTCCTCATGGGCATGGGTAATGAACACGGCCTCGATGCGATCCTTGCGTTCGATCAACCAAGTGACATCGGGCAGGATCAGGTCCACGCCGGGGCTGCCGTCCATATCGGGGAAGGTCACGCCCAGATCGACCACGATCAGCCGTTCGGCCTCGGGCCGCCCATAGCCATAGACGTAACAATTCATCCCGATTTCCCCGGCACCGCCAAGGGGAAGATAGATCAGCCGTTCGATGCTCATGTATTGCCCAATTCCTGATTATGTTTGTGAATGACCGTCAGGCCATGAATGGTAAGATCGTCTTCGATGCTGTCGAACAGCACATCCGACGCCCCAAAGAGCGACGCAAGCCCCCCGGTGCCGATGATGCGCATATCGCGGTCGCGTTCCGCCTTGATGCGGGTGCAGATTTCCTTGACCAGCCCGACATAGCCCCAGAAAATTCCGGACTGCATGCAGGCGATGGTATTGCGGCCGATAACGCCCTGCGGCTTGGAAATATCCACATGCGGCAGGGCGGCGGCGGCCATGTGCAGCGCCTCCAGCGACAGGTTCACGCCCGGTGCGATCACGCCGCCGACATAGGCGCCATCGTCATCGACGACGTCAAAGGTGGTGGCGGTGCCGAAATCCACCACGATCAGGTTGCCGCCATGCCGGTCAAACGCACCCGCCGCATTGACCAGCCGGTCGGGGCCCACAGTCGTGCCCTGATCCACGCGCGGCATCACGGGCAACAGGCAGTCGGGTTTACCCACCACCAAAGGGCGACAGTTGAAATAGCGATCCGCCAGAACCCGCAGGTTGAACACCACGCGCGGCACGGTGGACGAGATGATGACCGCGTCGATATCCCACGGGATCTTGTGATGTTCCAGCAGCGTGGACAGCCAGACGAAATACTGGTCTGCCGTGCGCTGATGTTCGGTGGACGTGCGCAGGGTGCACAGGAATTGCGTGCCGTCCCAGATCGAAAAGACCGTGTTGGTATTTCCGGTGTCGATGCACAAAAGCATGGCCGTTCCTTTCAGAAATGCACGTCGGCGGCGGGCAGCGTGATGCGTCCCGTTGCCGTGGCCAGCACCAGATTGCCCGCGCTGTCCACGGTGTCAAACCGCCCGGTAAAGGTATCGCGCGGGGTGCGCGCAGTGATCTGTTCCCCCAGCCGGGCGGCATGGGCCAGCCATGCGGTGCGGATGGGATCGAACCCGTCGCGGACGAACCGCGCTTCCCACTGGGCAAAGGCCGCGGCGAGCGGGGTCAGGAAATCCTCGGGCGTCACTGTCACCCCGTGATCCGCCAGCGCGGTGGGACGCAGCGCGCCGGGTTCCACCGCGTCCGGCGCGGGGGCTGCGGCCAGGTTGACACCAATCCCGATGATCAGCGCGCCGCCCGTGCTTTCCAACAGGATGCCCGCCACCTTGTCGCCCGCCAGCAGCACATCATTCGGCCATTTCAGGGCAAGCGCCGCGACATGCAGGGCCAAAGCATCGCGCAGCGCCAAGGCGGCCACGAAACTGCGCAGCGCCAATTGCGCGGGCGCATCACCTGGGCGCATGACCAGCGAGGCCGCGAAATTGCCCGCAGGCATGTGCCAGACCCGGCCGCGCCGCCCCTTGGCCGCTGTCTGCCGCCGCGCCAGCACCCACAGCGGCGCATCAGCCACGCGCAGTGCCGCCGCCGTCATCGTGCTTGTCACCTCATCCAGAACGATGCGGCCATAGCCCGCAGGCCAATCGGTCACGGAACCAATGTCGCCGCTGCGGCCGCCGCTGCGCCCTCGATACCGAACAGGTTGATGACGCCGAACACCATCACCGCCGCCGAGCCCATCAGGAACACCCACAGCACCGGGGCGCGGTTGGTGTCCACGCTGGACCCTTCGGCCCCGAACCACATCAGGTAAACCAGCCGCAGGTAATAATAGGCCCCGATCACCGACGCGATCACACCCGCCACCGCCAGCCAGACCAGCCCCGCCTCATAGGCCGCGCGCAGCACATACAGCTTGCCAAAGAACCCCAGGAACGGCGGCACGCCTGCAAGGCTGAACAACAGAACCAGCAGCGCCAGCGCGCGGCCCGGTTCCGCCTTCGCATAGAGGTTCAGGCTGCGGATATCGCTGACCGGGGTGCCATCTTGTTCCATCGACAGGATGAAAGCGAACGTGCCCACGTTCATCGCGACATAGATCGCCATATAGATCAGCATCGCCTGCACGCCGAACTGCGTGCCCGCCGCCAGCCCCATCAGCGCATAGCCCATATGCGCAATCGACGAATAGGCCATCAGGCGCTTGATGTTCATCTGGCCAATCGCGGCAATCGCACCAAGGAACATCGACAGCAGCGAGATCAGCGCGATCACCTGGCTCCAGTCGCTGGTGACACCGCCAAAGGCGCCGTGCATCACCCGTGCAAACAGTGCCATCGCGGCGATTTTTGGCGCGGTGGCAAAGAACGCGGTCACGGGCGTGGGCGAGCCTTCATAGACATCCGGCGTCCACATGTGGAACGGCACGGCGGATACCTTGAACGCCATCCCCGCGATGACGAACACCAGCCCGATCAACAGGCCGATGGGCGCCTGCCCGTCACCTGCCGCCGCCAGAATCCCCGAGAACACCGTGGTGCCCGCAAAACCATAGACCAGCGACGCACCATACAGCAGCAGGCCCGACGACAGCGCGCCAAGGACGAAATACTTCAACCCGGCCTCGGTGGATTTCACGCTGTCACGGCGCAGCGCCGACACCACATACAGCGCCAGCGATTGCAATTCGAGCCCCATATACAGCGCCATCAGGTCGCCCGCCGACACCATGACCATCATGCCGACGACCGACAGCGCCACCAGCACCGGGTATTCGAACCGCAAAAGCCCGCGCCGGGCCATGTAATCCTGCCCCATCACCAGCACACCCGCCGCCGACAACAGGATCGCGACCTTGGCGAAACGGGCAAAGCCGTCATCGTGGAACATGCCGCCAAAGGCCACGTTGTCGCCAAATCCGGTCAACCCGATAAACGCCGCCAGCGCCGCCATCAATCCGGCGATGCCCCAGCAGATCAGGCCTGCGCTGCGGTCCTTGCCGCCATAGACCCCCGCCATCAATCCCGCCATCGCGCCTAGCGCCAGCAGGATTTCGGGCAGGATGATGTTCAGATCCGTCGAGGTCATCTGCCTCTCCTCAATTCTGGGCCAGAGCGGCGCGCGGCAGCGCCACCTCGGCCTGATATTCGGTGACAAGCGCCGTGACCGACGGCCCGATACGGTCGGTAATCAGCGCCGGATAAACGCCAAGGATCAGCGTCGCGGCCACCAGCGGCGCGAAAATCCACCGCTCGCGCGCCGACATGTCGGTGATCGACCGCAGCGCCTCTTTGATCAGGTCGCCGAACACCACGCGGCGATACAGCCACAGCGCATAGGCCGCCGACAGGATCACACCGGACGTGGCGACGACCGCGACCCATGTGTTGACCTGAAACACGCCCATCAGGGTCAGGAATTCACCGATGAATCCAGACGTTCCGGGCAATCCGACATTGGCAAAGGTAAAGAACATGAACACCAGCGCATAGGCGGGCATCCGGTTCACCAGCCCGCCATAGGCGTCGATATCGCGGGTGTGCATCCGGTCATAGATCACGCCGACGCACAGGAACAACGCCGCCGACACGAAACCATGGCTCAGCATCTGGAAAATCGCGCCATCGACGCCCTGCTGGTTGGCCGCAAAAATCCCCATCGTCACATAGCCCATGTGGGCCACGGAACTGTAGGCGATCAGTTTCTTCATGTCCTCCTGCACCAGCGCGACAAGGCTGGTATAGACAATCGCGATGGCCGACAGCCACAGCACCAGCGGCGCCATCACATCCGCGCCCACCGGGAACATCGGCAGCGAGAACCGCAAAAATCCATAGCCGCCCATCTTCAACAGGATCGCCGCCAGCACCACCGACCCCGCCGTGGGGGCCTGCACATGGGCGTCGGGCAACCAGGTATGCACCGGCCACATCGGCATCTTGACCGCGAAGGATGCAAAGAACGCGAGGAACAGCATGGTCTGCAACCCGCCCACCACGGTGATCCCCAGCACGCTGAAATCATCCGACGCAAAGCGATGGGCCATCAGCTTGGCGATATCCGTGGTGCCCGCGTCCGAGAACATGGCGACCATCGCCACCAGCATCAGCACCGAGCCAAGGAAGGTATACAGGAAAAACTTGAACGCCGCGTAAATCCGCGCCTTGCCGCCCCAGATACCGATGATCAGGAACATCGGGATCAGGCCGGCCTCGAAGAACAGATAGAACAGCACCAGATCCAGCGCCATGAACACGCCCAGCATCAGCGTTTCCAGGATCAGGAAGGCGATCATGTATTCCTTGACGCGGGTCGTGACGTCCCACGAGGCCGCGATGACCAGCGGCATCATGAACGTGGTCAGCATGACGAACAGCACCGAAATGCCGTCCACGCCCATCTTGTAGGACAGGCCCAAGAGCCAGGGCCCGTCTTCGACCATCTGGAAACCGGGGTTCGCCGGGTCGAACTGCGCCAGAATGAACAGCGAAATCAGGAAGGTGGCCGAGGTCGCGATCAGCGCCAGCCATTTTGCATTGGCCTGCGCCGCCGCATCCTCGCCCTTCAGGAACAGGCCAAGGATCACGGCCGCCACCGCAGGCAGGAAGGTGACGATGGACAGAAGGTTTTCCATTATTGCACGCCTCCGGTCATCGACATCCAGGTCACAAGGATCACGATCCCCGCCACCATCGCCGCCGCATAGGTAAAGATATATCCCGACTGCGCCCGCCCGGCGGCCCGCGTCAGCATCGGCACCAGCCCCAAGGCCACGCCGTTGATCGACCCGTCAATCACTGCGCCATCGCCCTTGGACCACAGGAAACGCCCGATGGCCTTGGCCGATTGCACGAACAGTAGGTCGTAAATCTCGTCGAAATACCATTTGTTCAGCAGGAACAGATACAGCGGGCGCTGCACCGAGGCCAACCACGCGGGCATGGCCGGATTGAGAATGTAGAACCAGTAGGCGGTCAGGAACCCCAACGCCATCGCCACAAAGGGCGACAGTTTCACCCATGTCGGCGCGTGATGCGCGTCGTCCATGACATGGTTGTCGGGGTGCATATAGATGGCACCGGTGGTCCAGCCGGGGGCCGCGCCTTCGGGTTTCGCGGCCTCTGCGCCGTGGGTCGCATCCGCGCCTTTCGCGGCCTCTGCGCCATGGGTCGCCGCTGTGCCGTGCGTCTCTGCTGCCTCGGCATGTGCGACCGGCAGGCCGAAATAGCTGTTCACCTGATCATGATCGCCAAAGAAACTGCCGAACCAGATCATCCCCGCCGCAATCGACCCCAAAGCCAGCACACCCAACGGGGCCAGCATCACCAGCGGGCTTTCATGCGCGTGGTCATGGGTGTGATGATCGCCGCGCGGCGCGCCCCAGAAGGTCAGGAACATCAGCCGCCACGAATAAAACGCCGTGAACGCCGCCGCGACCACCAGCATCCAGAACGCAAACCCGCCCGCTGTGCCCGCCCAAGCGGATTCGATCACCGCGTCCTTGGACAGGAACCCGGCGAAACCGATATGGGTCAGGGGGATGCCGACCCCCGTGATCGCCAGCGTCCCGATCAGCATCGCGGCGAATGTCATCGGCAGCTTTTTCCGCAACCCGCCGTAATTCCGCATGTCCTGTTCATGGTGCATGGCGTGGATCACCGACCCCGCCCCCAGAAACAGCATCGCCTTGAAGAAGGCATGCGTGAACAGGTGGAACATCGCCACCGAATAGACGCCGACGCCTGCGGCCACGAACATGTAGCCCAGCTGCGACATGGTCGAATAGGCGATCACGCGCTTGATGTCGTTCTGCACCAATCCGATGGTCGCCGCGACAAAGGCGGTCGCCGCGCCCAGGAAGGTGACAAAGGCCAGCGCCTCGGGCGCAAATTCCATCAAGGGCGACATGCGGCAGATCAGGAACACGCCCGCTGTCACCATCGTCGCCGCGTGGATCAGCGCCGACACCGGGGTCGGCCCCTCCATCGCGTCGGGCAGCCATGTGTGCAGGAACAGTTGCGCCGATTTGCCCATCGCGCCGATGAACAACAGCACCGCGATCAGGTTGGCCGCATTCCATTCCCCCCACAGGAAGGTGATCTGCGTTTGCGCCAATTCGGGGGCGGCGGCAAAGATCACGTCGAAATTCACGCTGTCCGTCAGATAGAACAGCGCGAAAATGCCCAAGGCAAAGCCGAAATCGCCGACCCGGTTGACGATGAACGCCTTCATCGCGGCCGCGTTGGCGCTGTTCTTGCGGTAGTAAAACCCGATCAGCAGATAGGACGCGACCCCCACGCCTTCCCAGCCAAAGAACATCTGCACGAGGTTATCCGCCGTCACCAGCATCAGCATGGTAAAGGTGAAGAACGACAGATAGGCAAAGAACCGCGCCTTGTAATGGTCGTGATGGCCCCAGTTATGGTCATGCGCCATGTAGCCCATGGAATACAGGTGCACGAGCGCGGACACCGTGGTGACCACCACCAGCATGATCGCGGTCAGCCGGTCCAGCCGGATCGCCCAATCAATAGACAACGACCCGCTTTCGATCCAGCGCATCAGCGTGATCGGGCCCTCGGGGAAATCGCCGCCCAGAAAGATGATCCACGACAGCAGCGCCGCCAGAAACAACAGCCCCGTGGTCAGCCATTGCGCCGCCGCCTCGCCGATGATGCGCCAGCCAAAGCCCGCGATCAGCGCGCCCAGCAGGGGCGCAAACAGGATGATCGTTGCCATCGGCTTAGCCTTTCATCACGTTGACGTCTTCGACGTCGATGGTGCCGCGGTTGCGGAAGAAGGTCACCAGAATGGCCAGACCAATCGCCGCTTCGGCCGCCGCGACCGTCAGCACGAACAGCGTGAACACCTGGCCCACCAGATCGCCCAGAAAGCTGGAGAACGCCACCAGATTGATGTTCACCGCCAGCAACACCAGCTCGATGGACATCAGCAGCACGATCACGTTCTTGCGGTTGAGGAAAATCCCGAAGATCCCGATCACAAACAGCGTCGCCGCCACCGTCAGGTAATGTTCCAAGCCAATCATCGCGTCCCTCGTTCTTGTTGCGCGGCAGCACCTTGGGTCGGTTGATCTCACCCAACCTGGGTCGGGTGAGATCACCCGACCTACATCACAGGCCCTGCCCCGGTTTCACGTCTTTCAGTTCCATCGCCTTGGCCGGATCGCGCCACATCTGTTGCAGCACGTCCTGCCGCTTGATGTCGCGCGGCTTGCGCAGGGTCAGCACGATCGCCCCCACCATCGCCGTCAGCAAGATCAGCCCCGCCAGTTGGAACAGCAGGAAATACTGGTCATAGATCAAGAGACCAAGCGCGGCGGTATTCTCGACCCCTTCCGGGGCCACCGCCGCGCGCGCGGCCGCGGCACCGTCTGCCGCATCCCATGCGCCAAAGGCAATGCCCAACTGCATCAACAGGATCAGCCCGATCAGCAGCCCCAAGGGCAGATACTGCGCCATTTCCGCCTTCAGCTCGGCAAAGTCCACGTCCAGCATCATCACGACGAACAGGAACAGCACCGCCACCGCGCCGACATAGACAATGATCAGCAGCATGGCGACGAACTCCGCGCCCAACAGCACGAACAGCCCTGCGGATGACAGGAACGCAAGGATCAGCCACAGCACCGAATGGACCGGGTTGCGCGAGACAACCGTGAACAGCCCGCCCGCGATGGCCGAGATTGCAAACAGATAAAAAGCCAGCGCCATTACGGTCATTTGTCGTCCTCCTTGGCGTCCATCACCTCGCGCGCGAACTCCATCGCGCGGGTCATGCTGGGGATGCCGGCAAACACCGACATCTGCGCTATCGTTTCGGCGATCTCGTCGCGCGTGGCCCCGGCGGTGCGGGCGTGGCGCACGGTCAGCCGGATCGCGGATTCGTTCTGCGCGCCCTGCATCGTCAGCCCCGCCAGCGTCAACAGCAACCGCGTCTTGGCGTCCAGCCCTTCTTTGGAAATGCCCCGGCCAAAGACCATTTCCATCATCTCTTTCGGCATGGTCGGCCACAGCGCCTCGAACCCCTTGGGCGAAAAGGTTTCCAACGCCGGGTTCAGGGTCCGCGCCATGGCCTGCGCCTGCGCCATCATGATCTCGAAGGGGTTGATCGGGTCGGTCATGTGATCCTCGCGCCACCGTCAGCGGTAGGGCGCGTCCAGTTCGAGGTTGCGGGCAATCTCGGCCTCCCAACGGTCGCCGTTGGCAAGCAGCTTGTCCTTGTTGTAGAACAACTCTTCACGCGTCTCGGTGGAAAACTCGAAATTGGGGCCTTCGACGATGGCATCGACCGGGCAGGCTTCCTGACAGAAGCCGCAATAGATGCATTTGGTCATGTCGATGTCATAGCGGGTGGTGCGGCGCGAGCCGTCCTCGCGCGGTTCGGCGTCGATGGTGATCGCCTGCGCGGGGCAGACCGCCTCGCACAGCTTGCAGGCGATGCAGCGTTCCTCGCCCGACGCATAGCGGCGCAGCGCGTGTTCGCCGCGGAAACGCGGGCTGAGCGGGCCTTTTTCGTGGGGATAGTTCAGCGTCGCCTTGGGCGCGAAGAAATACTTCAGCCCCAGCCGGAACCCGCGCCAGAAATCCGTCAGCAGGAAATACCCGGCCGCGCGGCCATAGTCGATGTTTGCCATCACTCAATCCCCAACTTCTGTTCGATATGCTCAACGCGCTGGTCGATGGACCGGATATAGCCGCCCAGCCCGAACAGCACACCCTCGGTCGATTGCGCGCGGATCGCCAGATCGTCAACCTTGGCTTCCAAGGCGTCAAAGCGCTGGTCCATGCGCCGGAACTCGTCACGAATGTCCCGCAACTGCGCCAGGATCAGGTTTTCCACGTTGTCATTCATGGTTCACCCCCCGATTGCCCAGCGGGCCCAGAAACCGCCCAGCACCTCGAATTTCGCCAGAAACGCCACGATGACGACCCATCCCAGCGACATCGGCAGGAACACCTTCCAGCCAATCCGCATCAACTGGTCATAGCGGTAGCGTGGCACGACGGCCTTCACCATCGCGAACATGAAGAAGAAAAACGCCATTTTCGCCACCATCCACAGCGCGCCGTCCGGCAGGCCGGGAATGGGTGACAACCAGCCGCCAAAGAACAAGAGGCTCATCAGCGCGCACATCAGGAAGATCGCGATGTATTCGCCCGCCATGAACAGCAGATAAGGTGTTGAGGAATATTCCACCATGAACCCCGCCACCAGTTCCGATTCCGCCTCGGGCAGGTCAAACGGCGGGCGGTTGGTTTCGGCCAAGGCGCTGATAAAGAACAGGAATACCATCGGCAGATGCGGCAGCCAATACCAGCCGAAGAATCCATAGGGCGTGTCCTGCGCCGCCACGATATTCGAAAAATTCATCGAGCCCGTCGACAGGATGATGCCGATGATGATCAGGCCCAGCGACACCTCATAGGAAATCATCTGCGCCGCCGACCGCAGCGACCCGAGGAACGGGTATTTCGAGTTCGACGCCCATCCGCCCATGATGACTCCATAAACCTCAAGGCTGGACACCGCGAACACGAACAGGATCGCCACATTGATGTCAGACAGCACCCAGCCGTCGTTGAACGGGATCACCGCCCAGGCCAGCACGGCCAGCACGAAGGACAGCATCGGCGCAAGGAAGAACACCGGGCGGTCGGCCCCTGCGGGCACCACCACCTCTTTGACGACATATTTCAGCGCATCGGCCACAGTTTGCAGAAGACCATAGGCACCGACCACGTTCGGTCCGCGCCGCATCTGCACCGCTGCCCAGATCTTGCGGTCGCCATAGACCAGAAACAGCAGGCTGATCATGACAAAGCCCAGCACGGCCAAACACTGTGCCACAATGATCACCGCGATGCCCCCAGGCGTGGTAAAGAAATCGGCCATCATGTCCTCACACCATCGGTATTTCATTTTCGGCACAGGCCGCGGTCACGACCTCTGCATCAATCGTGCGCGCGCCGTCGGGCAAGGCGGGCGAGATCGTATAGACGGCATCTGCGGTCCAGATACCACCCGATTGCGTCACCTCCGCGCGAATAGGCCGCGCAAATCCATAGCCCCGGATCAGGGTATATTGCGCGGCGGCACATTCGGCATAGGCGGTGACGTCCGCCTCGGAATTGGCCCCCACCATGCGGACGCGAAAATTCACCAGATCGCCGTCCAACAGCCGCGTCTCGACGCCGCGATATTCGAACGCTCCGCGCGCCTCTGGAGCCGCCTGTCCGCAGCCTGCCAGTTGTGCCAGCGCGAGGCCGATCAGGATGCGGCGGCGCATCATTCCGCCGCCACTTTCATCCCGCGCGCAGCGGCCAATGCCGACAATTCCGCCATCAACGCACTGGCCCGCGCGATGGGATTGGTCAGGTAGAAATCGCGCAGCGCAGGCCGGAACGCCACACTGCCCAACGCGCCCGTCGCCACAGGCTGCCAGTCATTCGCGGGCACGGCATCGACCTGCGCCAGATGCGGATGCGCGGCCACCAACGCGCGGCGCAGCGCGGCGAGGCTGTCCCACGGCTGCACAGCCCCCAACTCGGCGGACAAGGCGCGCAGGATCGCCCAGTTTTCCTTGGCCTCGCCGGGCGCGAAACTGGCGCGGAAGGACAGTTGCGGGCGGCCTTCGGTATTCACGAACAGGCCGTTTTCCTCGACCCAGGCGGCCCCCGGCAGGATGATATCGGCGCGATGCGCGCCACGGTCGCCGTGGCTGCCCTGATAGATCACCGTGGCCCCTGCGGCGATATCCACCTCGTCCGCGCCAAGGCTATAGATCACATCGGCATCCGCCACCGCCGCCAGCCCGCCATCCGTCACCGCGCCGACATCAAGCGCGCCAACACGTGCCGCCGCCGTGTGCAGCACCATGAACAGCGAATTGCTATTAGTGGCCAATTGCATGGCATGACCCAGCACCGCTGCGCCATCGGCTTCGGTCAAGGCCCCCATGCCGACGATGACGATGGTTTTCTTGGCCTTCGTTTCATCGCTGATCGGCATCGACGACAGCCGTTCCAGCGCGGCGCGATCCGTGCCCACATGCGCATAATCATAGGTCAGATCGACGGCAGGCCCCACCAGTCCCACCTGTGCCCCGCGCAGCCACGCTTTGCGGATGCGGGCGTTCAGCACCGGGGCCTCATCGCGCGGGTTGGTGCCGATCAACTGGATCATCGCGGCATCGTCGATATCCTCGATCCGCGCGGTGCCGACATAGGCCGACCGGTTGCCCGCAGGCAGGCGCGCGCCATCGGTGCGACATTCGACATGGCCGCCCAGCCCGGTGATCAATTGCTTCAGCGCGAACACCGCCTCGACCGGGGCCAAATCACCGATCAGGCCCACGGGTTTCTTCGCCGCCTTCAGGGCCGACGCCGCCGCAGCCAGCGCCTCGGGCCATGTGGCGCGCCGCAGCTTGCCGTTCACGCGCACATAGGGCGTATCCAGCCGCTGCCGCCGCAACCCGTCCCACACAAAGCGGGTCTTGTCGGAAATCCATTCCTCGTTCACGCCGTCATGGTTGCGCGGCAGAATGCGCATGACTTCGCGGCCCTTGGTATCGACGCGGATATTCGACCCCAGGGCGTCCATCACGTCGATGGTTTCGGTCTTGGTCAACTCCCAGGGCCGCGCCGTAAACGCATAGGGTTTCGAGGTCAGCGCGCCGACCGGGCACAGGTCGATGATGTTGCCTTGCAGGTTCGATGACAGCGTTTCGTTCAGATAGGACGTGATTTCGCTGTCCTCGCCGCGCCCTGTCTGGCCCATCTGGGTGATGCCCGCGACCTCGGTCGTAAACCGCACGCAGCGGGTGCAGGAAATGCAGCGCGTCATATGGGTTTCGACCAGCGGCCCAAGGTTCAGATCCTCGGACGCGCGCTTCGGCTCGCGGTAGCGGCTGAAATCGACGCCATAGGCCATCGCCTGATCCTGCAAATCGCACTCGCCGCCCTGATCGCAGATCGGGCAATCCAGCGGGTGGTTGATCAGCAGAAATTCCATCACGCCCTCGCGGGCCTTTTTTACCATCGGCGAGTTGGTTTTCACTACCGGCGGCGCGCCATCCGGGCCGGGGCGCAAATCCTTGACCTGCATCGCACAGCTTGCGGTCGGTTTCGGCGGGCCGCCCACCACCTCGACCAGACACATCCGGCAATTGCCCGCAATCGACAGCCGTTCGTGATAGCAGAACCGCGGCACCTCGATCCCCGCGACCTCGCAGGCCTGGATAAGGGTCATCGCGCCCGGAACCTCGATGGTTTGGCCGTCAATGATAAGCTTTTTGAGGTCGGGTTTCACGTCGGACATCAGGATCACTTTGCTTTCAGATAGGAACCGATGGCGGACCCGGCCGCCACTTCGTTGCGCCCGGCGGCGCAGTAGGATTTCGAGTTGGTGACAACCATTTTCCGCTCCGCGTACATCGCCGCCACATCCGCAGCCAGCCTGTCCGTCGGAAATTTGTTCACCAGATCGGCAAATGTCTTGGCGTCCATCCCGACCGAGGCTTCGATCAGCTTGCCGTCCGTGTCGGCGCGCGCCTTGTCAAAGGTGAACTCCGGACAGGTCGCCGCGATCTTTTCGGCGAAAAACCGGTTCAGGGTATGATCATAGATCGCCTGCGGGATGCCGTTCACATCCGCAAGCGCCGCCGTCCCGGTCAATGTCAGAACCAGAATTTTCCACATCATCTTGCCCTCAGAAATGAACCGATCAGGCTGCCCTTGGCGATTTCCGCCAGCCCATAGGTGCAGAATGTATCCGGCGCGTCGCGGCGGACGCCTGCGGCGGCCAGAACCGCCTCGCCGCGGGCGCGCATCTTGGCCTTTTCCTCCGCCGACGTGACATAAGCGTCGATTTCGGCGCGCGAATAGCCCATGTCGGCCGCCTTGGATTGCAGCGTCTGCAAATAGCCAAACGCGGTCAGCATCCGGGGCGCGATACGGTCGCATTGCTTGCGCACCTCGTCGGCGATGCCGATCGCCAATAGCCCCGTGTTGATCTCGGATTGCTGCGACAACGGCGGCAAGGCGCGCGCCGTCCCGGCCGTTGCCGCCATAACGACGGCAAGTGCCGCAAATGCCCGTTTGATCATGTCATACCCCTGCATCAGCCGCCGGGCCACATGCCCCGCGCACGATCCAGAGATGGGGATAGGCGCGGCTGCTATGCAATAACAGCGCGGCAACAGCCCCGATATGACCGCAAGCCCGCTCACCCCGCGCACCGTCCGGTAAAGGTGATCTGGTCATCGCGCGCGGTCAGCGTTTCGGTATCCGGGCCGATGGTCCAGGTCGCGTCGGAATTGCCATACTGTGCGATGCAATACTTCGTCGCCTCATAGCGGCCCGCCTCGCGCGCGCCATCGGTGCCTTGGGCCACGCGGCTGACGGTCACGCTAAACGCGGCGCGGTCATCGCGGTCGCGGGTCAGCCGCGCCGGATAATACTTGCCGTCGAACAACGCGCGCGATCCCGACGGTTTCAGCGCGTTGCGCACGCCGCCCGCGCAGCCAGCAAGGGCCAACGTGGCCACCATCGCCGCAATCACCGCCCCGCGCATCATTCCGCCGCCACCCGGCGCGGCGTAGCCACGCGTTTATGCGCGATCCGATCCTCGATCACATCGCGGAAATTGCGGATCAGCCCCTGAATGGGCCAGGCCGCCGCATCGCCAAGCGCGCAGATCGTGTGCCCTTCGACCTGTTTGGTGACATCGAACAGCATGTCGATTTCCTTTGGGTCGGCATCGCCTGTCACCAGCCGTTCCATCACCCGCATCATCCACCCGGTGCCTTCACGGCAGGGTGTGCACTGGCCGCAGCTTTCGTGTTTATAGAACTTGGACAGCCGCCAGATCGCCTTCACGATATCGGTGGATTTATCCATCACGATCACCGCCGCCGTGCCCAGACCCGACCCCAGCTCGCCGCGCAGGTAATCGAAATCCATCACCGCATCGCGCATCTTTTCGCCGCGCACACAGGGCACTGAACTGCCGCCGGGGATCACCGCCAACAGATTGTCCCAGCCGCCGCGAATCCCGCCGCAATGCTTTTCGATCAGCTCTTCAAACGTGATCGACATCGCTTCTTCGACCACGCAGGGGGTGTTGACGTGCCCCGAGATGGCGAACAGTTTGGTGCCGACATTGTTCGGGCGGCCAAAGCCCGCGAACCATTCCGGGCCCCGCCGCAGGATGGTGGGCACCACGGCGATGGATTCGACATTATTCACCGTGGTGGGACAGCCATAAAGGCCCGATCCCGCCGGGAACGGCGGCTTCATCCGGGGCATGCCCTTTTTGCCTTCGAGGGATTCCAACAGCGCGGTTTCTTCGCCGCAGATATAGGCCCCCGCGCCGTGATGCAGATACAGGTCGAAATCCCAGCCGGATTTCGCGGCGTTCCGCCCCAGCAGCCCCGCGTCGTAACATTCGTCGATGGCCGCCTGCAGCGCCTCGCGTTCGCGGACATATTCGCCACGGATATAGATGTAACAGGCGTTGGCGCTCATCGCGAAGGATGCAATCAGCGCGCCTTCGATCAGGGTATGCGGATCATGGCGCATGATCTCGCGGTCCTTGCAGGTGCCGGGCTCGGATTCGTCGGCGTTGATCACCAGATAGCTGGGCCGCCCGTCCGACTGTTTCGGCATGAACGACCATTTCAGTCCCGTGGGGAACCCCGCCCCGCCACGCCCGCGCAGGCCGGATTTCTTCATCTGGTCGATGATCGTGTCGCGCCCGCGCCCGATGATGTCGGCCGTGCCATCCCAATGCCCGCGCGCCATCGCGCCTTTAAGGCTGCGGTCATGCATGCCGTAGATATTGGTGAAAATCCGGTCTTGATCCTTGAGCATGGCTCACCTTCCCTTGGTCTGGCGCTTGCGCCAGATGTCGATCGTCATCCAAAGCGCCCAACCGAACCCGGCCAAGGCAAACAGATCAAATAGCACGCGCACCCGTTGCGACAGCCCCAGCGCCTCGCCGACGAGGGTGGCCAGGATCCAGAACACCCCCACGCCCGCCACGAACAGCGCGATCCGCTGTCCGGCCTTGGCGATAGTTTTGTCCTCGATCCCGGCCACTTAGACGTCCTCAATAGTTGTTGGTCTTGGCACGTTCCAGAAACGCCGGGATGCCTTCGGCGACGATGATGCGGCACTGCGCCACCCATTTGTCGCGGCTGGCGCGGCCCTTGAACCGCGGCACGTTCTGGTCGGCATAGGCGATCTCGGCCGGACCCCAGGCCGCGATCTGGTCAAAGTGGAACACGCCCCAGTCGTTCAGGCGCTGTTCCAGCACCGGGCCGACGCCTTCGATGATCTTGAGGTCATCCGCCTTGCCATCACGCGGCGCGGCCAGACCTGCGGGTTTGGTCCCCTCGCCCGCCGCCGCAATCGCGCTGTCATCAAGGTCGGCAAAGCTGGCCGCGACGGGCAGCGAAGCCGCGTTTTCGTGTGCCGTCATCAGGGCCGCAGGGGTTGCGGTTTCCAGCACTGGCGTCGCAGCAACCTCAGCCGCGATGTCCTTGGCGGTGGTCACGGCCTCAGCCACAACCCCAGCCGCCATGTCCTTGGCCTCCGCCGCCGTCGCCGCGACCGCCTCGCCCGCCGCAGTCATTCCCGCCTTGGCGGTGTCCGCCGCATCCGACGCCATCACTGACGCCTCCGCCACAACCCCAGCCGCCATGTCCTTGGCCTCTGCCGCCGTCGCCGCCACTGCTTCACCCGCCGCCGTCACGCCCGCCTTGGCGGTATCTGCCGCGTCCGACGCCATCACTGACGCCTCCGCCACAGCCACAGCCGCCGCGTCCTTGGCCTCTGCCGCCGTCGCCGCGATCGCATCGCCCGCCGCCGTCACGCCCGCCTTGGCGGTATCTGCCGCGTCCGACGCCATCACTGACGCCTCCGCCACAACCCCAGCCGCCATGTCCTTGGCCTCTGCCGCCGTCGCCGCTACTGCTTCACCCGCCGCCGTCACACCCGCTTTGGCCGACCCTGACGCATCCGATGCCATCGCTTGAACCGAGGCGACAGCGTCTTCAGCCATATCTTTCGCGGCGGCGGCCCCGGATGCAATCGCATCGCCTGCGGCGGTCATTCCGGCCTTGGCCCTGTCCATCGCATCGCCTGCCATGTGCTTGGCAGCGGCAACACCCGAGGCGACAGCCTCGACCACCACGGCTGCGCCATCCTTGGCGGCATCTATCGCGTTTTCGGCCAGGTCTTGCGCCATGTCCTTGGCAGCGACGGCTCCGGCGACCACGGTGGCCCCGACGGCTGCAGCACCAACCTTGGCGGCGTCTGCCACGTCTTCTGCCATGTCCTTGGCGGCAGCGACCGTTGATGCCACGGTCACCGGCGCGGATTGCGCCGCAGACGCTGCATCAGCCGTCGCCAAGGTCGCAGTTCCCGGCGTCACGGACCCGGCGGCGCGGGCGGCGACTGTGTTGGTCGTGGACGCAGCGCCTGTCGTGGGCTTGGCCGGAACCGAGGATTTGGCCGCCACATCCGACGGACGGCACAGGATCCAGGTCAGCAGCAGGCCGATCACCCCGGTCACCACCAGCGCGCCCAGCAAGGCCCCCGCCAAAGCCATGTCACCCAGCACATTCATCATCACGAAAACCACGATGCCGATGGCCCCCGCCATCATCCAGCATCCCATCGCGCAGCCGTTCCGTCCGTTCGTCCCGTCCATCACCAAACTCTCCTGTCCCGGTTTTTGCAGGCCGCCTTCAGTGACCCGGTTCTGCCATATCATCTTTGGACGGCAACGTCGTGACAGTTGTTGCCGTCATTTCAGCGCTTTCCGCCCCCAGCCCCGCCCCCAGCCACGGCGCGCGCAACGGCACTTCGCTGCCGTCGATGCGCTTGATGCTGTCGCCAAGGTCCACCGCGCGTTGCGCGGAGGCGTTGTACTGCTGCCGTCCGCTGGCAAAATCGGTCAGCGTGGTCAGCCCCGTCAGCGGTTCCGCCGCATAACGCCCGTTCTGCGGCCCCGGCACCGGCACCTGCCCCGCGGCCATCGCGTCGATCATCGCGGCCAACCCGTCGGGCGTCAGGTCTTCGTAATAATCCTTGCCGATCTGGGCCATCGGCGCGTTGGCGCAGGCGCCCAGACATTCGACCTCTTCCCAGGAAAACCGGCCATCCTCGGACAGTTGGTGCGCCTTGGGGGCGATGCGATCCTTGCAGACCGCGATCAGATCCTCGGCCCCGCAGATCATGCAGGACAGCGTGCCGCAGACCTGCACATGCGCGACCGACCCCACGGGCGCCAGGTGGAACATGAAATAGAACGTCGCCACTTCGAGCGCGCGCATATAGGCCATGCCCAGCATCTGCGCCACATGTTCGATGGCGGGCCGGGTCAGCCAGCCCTCTTGTTCCTGCGCGCGCCACAACAGCGGGATGATCGCCGACGCCTGCCGTCCTTCGGGGTATTTGGTGATCTGCGCCTCGGCCCAGGCCAGATTGGCGGGGGTAAAGGCGAAACCGGCGGGCTGGTCGGGGTGCAGGCGTCTGAGCATCGTCGTGTCTTTCTGTCATGCGCGCCGTGGCGGCGCGATCCGGGTCAGGCCTTGCAGGGGCCCGCGGTAAAGACGAACCCGCCTTCGGGCCGCTTTTTCGCCTGTTGCAACAGCACCTTGTATTGCACCGTCTGCACGATCTGGGCGCGGGTCATGCCGGTCTGCAATTCGGTGGCCAGATAATCGCCCTCGACCACCAACTGGCAGCCCAGCGATTTCACCGCGCCATCAAACGCCGCCAGTGACGCAGGCGTGGTGCCCTGCGGCGGCACATCGCAGCCCGCCAGCGTCAGTGCGACCGCGAGGATCAGGAACTTCTTCACCGGTCAATCTCCCCGAACACCACATCCATCGTGCCAATAATCGCGCTGACATCGGCCAGTTGGTGGCCCTTGCTGATATGGTCCATCGACTGCATATGCAGGAACCCCGGCGCGCGGATCTTGGCGCGGTAGGGTTTGTTGCTGCCATCCGACACCAGATAGACGCCGAATTCGCCCTTGGGGGCCTCGACAGCGGCGTAAATCTCGCCCGCAGGGACACGGAAGCCCTCGGTATACAGCTTGAAGTGATGGATCAGCGCCTCCATCGACTGTTTCATCTCGGCGCGCTTGGGCGGGGTCAGCTTGCCACGCGCCAGCACATCACCGGGTGTCTCGCGCAGCTTGACCACCGCCTGCCGGATGATTTTCACGCTTTCGCGCATCTCGGCCATGCGGCACAGATAGCGGTCATAGCAGTCGCCCTTGGTGCCTACGGGGACTTGGAAGTCAAATTCGTCGTAACATTCATAGGGTTGCGCGCGGCGCAAATCCCATGCCAGCCCCGATCCGCGCACCATCACGCCGGAATAGCCCCAGTCCAGAATGTCCTGTTCGCTGACCACGCCGATATCGACGTTGCGCTGCTTGAAGATGCGGCTTTCGGTCAACAGCCCGTCGATGTCGTTCAACAGGCGCGGAAATTCGATCGCCCATTCCTCGATGTCGTCGATCAGCTTGTCGGTCAGATCCTGATGCACACCGCCGGGGCGGAAATAGGCCGCGTGCAGGCGCGCCCCGCAGGCCCGTTCATAAAACACCATCAGCTTTTCGCGTTCCTCGAACCCCCACAGCGGCGGGGTCAGCGCGCCCACGTCCATCGCCTGCGTGGTCACGTTCAAGAGATGCGACAGGATGCGGCCGATCTCGCAGAACAAGACCCGGATCAGGCTGGCGCGGCGCGGCACGACGGTGCCGGTCAACCGTTCGATGGCCAGACACCAGGCATGTTCCTGATTCATCGGGGCCACGTAATCCAGCCGGTCGAAATAGGGCAGGTTTTGCAGGTAGGTGCGGCTTTCCATCAGCTTTTCGGTGCCGCGATGCAACAGCCCGATATGCGGATCGCAGCGTTCGACGATTTCGCCGTCCAGTTCAAGCACCAGCCGCAGCACACCATGCGCGGCAGGGTGTTGCGGGCCGAAGTTGATGTTGAAATTGCGAATGCGCTGTTCGCCGGTCAGCACGTCGTTGAATTCGTTCGACCCGTCCATCATGCCACCTGCCCCTGTTCATTCAACCGCGCCAGCGTCCGGAACACCTTGGTCAACAGTTTCCACTGCCCATCCAGTTTCACAAACCCCAGATGGTCCTCGAACCGCAGGCCCGGCACATCGACCCACAGATGCGCGCGCGCCATGTCGCCGCTGACGTCGATGCCCATGATCTGATAGGATGCCGCACCTTCGGACGGCTTGCGCGCCGCGACCCGCGCCAGAAACGCCGCCTTGTCCCAATGCTGCAACGCGCCGCCGTCGGTATGGGTCATGAAGAACCGGTCATGGCACATGGTCGCGAACACATCCGCCCGTGCGAACCACACCGCCTCGCAATAGGCCACTGCCTGCGCCAGCATGTCCGCATGATCTTGGGCCGCGTGGTTCATCAGCGTTTCTCCATCGCTTGCAGCTTGGTCGCCATCACCCACAGCAACACCAGCACGGCGATGGGAAACACGCAGATCAGCGCCCATTTCGCGTCAACGCCGAAATGCGGCAGCAGTTTCAGCATCGGGATGATGGTGGCCACGGTCAGCGCGACCCAGAGCAGAAACTCGATCATGTTGCTTTCTTTTCATCGCCGGGAAGGATGTATTTCGCGCCTTCCCAAGGGGACAGGAAATCGAACTGGCGGTATTCCTGCACCAAGTTCACGGGTTCATAGACCACACGCTTTTGCGCGTCGTCATAGCGCACCTCGACATAGCCGGTGGTGGGGAAATCCTTGCGCAGCGGGTGGCCGCGAAACCCGTAATCGGTCAGGATGCGGCGCAGGTCCGGGTGGCCCGAGAACAGGATGCCGAACATGTCGAACACCTCGCGTTCGAACCAGTTGGCCGACGGATGCACCCGCGTGATCGAGCGCATCATGTCATCCTCGCGCAACGCGGCGCGCAGTCGGATACGCTGGTTCCGATACATCGACAGAAAATGATAGACCATGTCGAACCGTTTCGCCCGCGCGGGGTGATCGACGGCGGTGATATCGACCAGCGAGGAAAACCGGCAATTCGGGTCATTGCGCAGAAATTCCACCAGCCCTTCGATGTTCGACGGCGCAACCTCGACGGTCAATTCGCCGTTGGCAACAGCCCAGGACAGCACGCAATCGGGGCGGCGGGCGGCGATATGGGTGCCCAGTTCTTGCAATGCGTCGGTCATTCTTGTCCTTCCTTTCGGCCCTGATATGGGCCTATCGCCTTTTCCGCGATCTAGCGCGCTATCGTGCCGGTGCGGCGGACCTTACGCTGCAATTGTAAAATCCCGTACAACAGCGCCTCTGCGGTGGGGGGGCAGCCGGGCACATAGATATCGACCGGCACGATCCGGTCGCAGCCGCGCACGACGCTATAGCTATAGTGATAATAGCCGCCACCATTGGCGCAGGATCCCATCGAGATCACATAGCGCGGCTCGGGCATCTGGTCGTACACCTTGCGCAGCGCAGGTGCCATCTTGTTGGTCAGCGTGCCCGCCACGATCATCAGGTCGGATTGGCGCGGGGATGCGCGCGGGGCGGTGCCGAAGCGTTCCAGATCATAGCGCGGCATCGACGTGTGCATCATCTCGACCGCGCAGCAGGCCAGACCGAAGGTCATCCAGTGCAATGACCCGATGCGCGCCCAGTTGATGATGTCTTCGGTCGAGGTCAGCAAGAACCCCTTGTCGGCCAGTTCCGCGTTCAGCGCGCGGGTGGCAACGTCCTTGTCCGCGCCTGCGGCATAGGCTCCGGTGGTCACTCCCATTCCAGCGCTCCTTTTTTCCATTCATAGGCAAAGCCCACGGTCAGCACCGCCAGAAACACCATCATCGACCAGAAGGCCGTCATCGAGATGTCGGCGAACGCCACCGCCCAGGGAAACAGCATGGCGATTTCCAGATCGAAAATGATGAACAGGATCGACACGAGGTAAAACCGCACGTCGAATTTCATCCGTGCATCGTCGAAGGCGTTAAAGCCACATTCATAGGCGCTGACCTTTTCCGGGTCCGGATTGCGCACCGCGATCAGCAGCGCCGACAGCATCAGCACCAGCCCCAGCGCGATGGCGATGGCCAGAAACACCAGGATCGGCAGATATTCCCGCAGCATCGCGTCCATGATCGGCTCCTTTGGCGGGGCACCCAAAGACCGGGCGCAACCTTGGTCTATCTCTTGGCGAGGATTTATCCCCCGGCAGGGGCCGGGTCAACTCGGACGCCGTCACATTCGCATCTTTGCACATGGACGCAAAGCCTTGCACACAATGGCATACGCCATGACGCGGGTCAAAGTCGCTGTGACAAATCCGGCAGATTTGACGGGAACCGGCGGGGGGTGGTGCCGGTCCATGCTGCAAAGCGGCATCGCGTCCGGCGCGCGGCCCTGCCCGCGCTGTGCTGATTCTCAGCCCACCTGCCAGCGCGGCGGGCGTTTGGCGAAAAACGCGGCGATCCCTTCGGGGGCCTCGTCGCCCTCCCAGCAGGCCGCCAGTTCAGAAATGGTGTGCTGGATATCGGCCTCAGAAATCCCCGCCCCCAGCCGCTGCGCCAGCCGCTTGGCGCGCGCCACAGCACCGGGCGCACAGGCGAGATAGGGCAGGATTTCCGCCTCAACGGCGGCGTCCAATGCGGCCTCGGGCACCGCACGCGCCAACAGACCAAGGTCCACCGCCTCGAAGGCATCGAACCGCCGCCCCGACATGAACACGCGCCGCGCGCGGGCCTCGCCCATGCGGGCGACGACATAAGGCCCGATGGTGGCCGGGATCAGGCCCAGCCGGGTTTCCGTCAGCGCCATCTGCACATGATCCGCGCCAACAGCCACGTCACAGACCGACGCCATGCCGACGCCGCCGCCGAACGCATTGCCGTGGATGCGCCCGACCAGCGGCTTCGGCAGCGTATTCAGCGCCTGCAGCATATAGGCCAGCCGCCCCGCCTCGGCGGCGCGCGCGGCGGGCGGCGCGGCCATCTGGTCCTGCATCCACCCCAGATCGCCACCCGCGCAAAACGTCCGCCCCCGCGCCGCCAGAACGACGACCCGCACCGTGTCATCCGCCGCCAAAGCATCGGCAGCAGCGTGGATGTCGCCGATCATCTGGCCGGACAGCGCGTTGTGCTTGTCGCCCCGCGCCAACCACAGCGTGGCGACGCCGCGTGCATCTTGCGTGATCTCGATGGTATCCATGCCTTAGCCCCCCCGCATCCCGCGGGCCATCTCTGCCCCCCGCGCCAGCACATCGCGGTCCAGCCCGGTGTCAAAGCCAAGTGCCTCCAGCCTGTCATGCACCGCTTCCGTCGCCACATTGCCCGCCGCCCCCGGCGCATAGGGACACCCCCCAAGGCCCCCCACCGCGGCATCAAACACCCGCACCCCGCGCGCCAAAGCAACCGCGATATTGTCAAGCGCCCGCCCGCCCGTGTCGTGGAAATGCCCCGCCAGCATGCCGGCAGGCACCACCGCCAGCACGGCATCCAGCATCGCATCCACCGCATCCGGCGTGGCGCGGCCAATCGTGTCGCCAAGGCTGATCTCATAGCAGCCCATATCCCGCAGCGCCCCCGCCACGCGGGCCACATCGGCGGGGGCCACCGCCCCGTCATAGGGACATTCGACCACGCAGGATACATAGCCACGCACCGGCACCCCCGCCGCCTGTGCCGCGTCCATCACCGGCACGAACCGTTCCAGACTTTCGGCGATGCTGGCGTTGATATTGGCGCGGCTGAATCCCTCGGACGCGGACCCGAAGATCGCCACCTCATCCGCCCTTGCCGCCCACGCGCCCGCGAACCCTTTCAGGTTCGGTGTCAGCGCGGCATAGCGCACACCCGGCGCGCGAGTGATGCCGCCCAGCACCTCCGCCGATGTCGCCATCTGCGGCACCCATTTCGGGCTGACAAAACTGGCACATTCGATCCGCCGGAACCCGGCCTGCGATAACAGGTCCACCAGCGCGATCTTTTCCGCCGCCGGGATCAGCCGCGCCTCGTTCTGCAAGCCGTCGCGGGGGCCGACCTCGAAAATCTCGACAGCCTCCATTCATGCCTCCGGGACAGGATAGAAATCCTGCGCATAGAACCGCTGCGGGCCTTCCATCGCGATACAGCGTTGATAGGCGGGCCGCGCCGCCATGCGCGCCTGATAGGCCGTCAGGCGCGGAAACCCCTCCATCCGCACATAGTAAGGGGCCGCGAACAGGTTGAAGCCCAGCATGATATCCGCCCCGCTGAAGCCCCCCGGCAACAGCCAGTCCTGCCCATCCGCCAGCCGCGCCTCGATCCCCGCCAATGTGGATTTCAGCCGCGCCGCCAACAGCTTGCACATCACCGGGTCAGGCCGCGCGGGCGGGCGCAGGAACAGATGCATCAGGTTCAGGTTCTCGATCAGGCTGGCCTGCGTTTCGGCGTAATGGATCCATTGCAGATAGGCGGGGCGTTCGGGATGGCTGACCGCGCGGCCCAATTCCGGCGCGCGGGTTTCGATCAGGTATTCCACGATGGCGCCGGATTCCGCCATTTCCAGCCCGTCCAGCGCAATCGCCGGGATCCGCACCGCAGGCGACAGGCGCGGCAGATCGCCCGCGCGCATTTCCGGCGTGCCGATGCGGTGTTCGACGATCTGCCAGGGACCGATGCGGTCCGCGCCGATTTCCTCCAGCAGCCACAAGACCCGGAATGACCGGCCATATTGCACATGGTGCAGGGTTATCATGCTGCGTCCTCCAACCGGATCAGCGCCGCGCCCGCCTCGACCTGCGCGCCCGCCGCTGTCAACACCTCGGCCACCACGCCATCACGGGCGGCTGTCAGGGTATGTTCCATCTTCATCGCCTCCAATATCGCCAGCCGGTCGCCCGCTGCCACCGCCTGCCCCGCCGTTACAAACACCGCCTTGACCAGCCCCGGCATCGGCGACAGCGTGATGCCCGCCCCCGCCCCTGCGGCCACATCGCGCGCCAAGGGGTCAACCAGCGCATAACTGCGACAGGCCCCCGTGCCGTCGAACACATGCAGCGCTGCGTCCGTCAGCACGGCCCGCCGCCCCGGCATGGTCCAGCCCTGCGGTCCGCGCGCGACTGTGACCGCGCCGCCGTCAAGCCGCACTGTCGCGCCGGCGTCATCCAATACCGCCCGCGCCGCTATCAGGCGCCCGCTTTCGACCAGATCAACCCGCCGTTCCAAAGGCACCCACAGCGTGAACCCCGCGCCGGGATCAGCCGGGAAGCCACCCAGCATGACCGCCGCCAGCGCATCCGAGGCCGGATCAACCCCGATATCGGGCAGCAACCCGGCCAGATCGCGCGCGATCAGCCCGGTATCCACCTGCCCCGCCGCGAACCCCGGATGCCGCGCCAACCGCGCAAGGAACCCAAGATTGGTCACGGTCCCCGCCACTTCGGTGCCTTCCAGCCCCGCTGCCAGCCGCGCCAGCGCGATATCCCGCGTGGGCCCATGCACGATCACCTTGGCCACCATCGGGTCATACCAGGGGCTGATCGCATCGCCCGACCGCACGCCGGTATCCGCCCTGACACCCGCCGGAAACGCCAGATGCGCAATCCGCCCCGTCGCAGGCAGGAACCCCGCCGCCACATCCTCGGCATAAAGCCGCGCCTCAAACGCATGGCCGGTGATCCCCAGATCGCCTTGCGCCAGCGGCAAAGGCTCGCCCGCCGCCACCCGCAACTGCCATTCCACCAGATCGACGCCGGTGATCGCCTCGGTCACCGGGTGTTCGACCTGCAAGCGCGTGTTCATTTCCATGAACCAGAACCCGTCTGCGCGCGGCGGCCCCGATCCATCGACGATGAACTCGACCGTGCCCGCGCCTTTGTAACCGATCGCCTCGGCGGCCCTGACCGCCGCCTGCCCCATCGCGGCGCGCACGGCGTCGGTCATGCCCGGCGCGGGCGCTTCCTCGATCACCTTCTGGTGCCGGCGTTGCAGCGAACAGTCGCGTTCAAACAGATGCAGCGCGCGGGTGCCGTCGCCGAACACCTGCACTTCGATATGGCGGGGCGCGGTGATGTACTTCTCGATCAGCACATTCGCATTGCCAAAGGCGGTTGCCGCCTCGCCCTGCGCGCTGGCCAGTGCGGCGGCGAAATCGCCCGCGCGTTCGACCAGCCGCATCCCCTTGCCGCCGCCCCCTGCCACCGCCTTGATCAGCACCGGATAGCCGATCATCTCGGCCATCCCCGCCAGATGCGCCGGGTCCTGGTCGGCCCCGTGATAGCCGGGCACCACCGGCACACCTGCCCGTTCCATCAGCGCCTTGGCGGCATCCTTCAGCCCCATGGCGCGGATGGCGGATTCAGAAGGGCCGATGAACATCAACCCCGCCGCCGCGACCGCCGCCACGAAATCCGGGTTCTCCGACAGAAAGCCATAGCCGGGATGGATTGCCTGCGCCCCCGTCTCCAGCGCCGCCTGAATGATCCGCTCGCCGCGCAGGTAACTGTCCGCGGGCCGCGCCCCGCCGATATTCACCGCGACATCGGCGGCGGCCACATGCGCCGCCCCCGCATCCACATCGGAATAGACCGCCACCACACGGCACCCCAGCGCGCGGGCGGTCCGTGCAATCCGGCAGGCGATCTCGCCCCGGTTCGCGATCAGGATGGTGTGGAACATGGCGCGTCCTTTCTGCGTTCTGCGCATGGCGCGGACAGGATGCGAGGGGCCAGCCCCTCGCGCTCCCCGGGATAGTTATGAACCGAAGAAGCCGCAGGAGAAGTGCCAGAGCAGGACCGAACTCGTCCCCGGCTTCTCTGGTTTCCAAATATCCCGGGGGTGAATGGGCTGAAGGCCCAGAGGGGGCAGCGCCCCCTGCCTTGCAACGTCTCAACGCGCTGCATAATCCACCACCACGCGAAACCGTTCGCACATGATCTTCATCTCCGCCGACCAGCCGCCCGAGCGGTCGAAATACGCGCGGTATTGCGCCTGCCAGTCGGCCAAATCGCGGAACTCGCCCTGGGCTGCGACAAACTCCGCGTCCATCTGCGACCAGCGACGGGTTTCGACGGCCACGGTTTCGATCATCAGCGCGGGGTTGCCGTCCCAATCCAGCGCCACATCACGCCGTCCGACCTCGGGCCAGGTGTCCTTGCCGGGGCCGTAATGATGCGCGGCCTCGCAGGTCGCCGTCTTTTTCCCCGCCCGTATCAGCGCCAGAATGGCGTCGCAAGACGCGCGGCTGTCGCCAAAACGGAACGTCTCGGCCTCGGGGTTCGCGTCGATGATCTGTTGCAGGGTTTGCATGGCGATCACATCCGGAACACGCCAAAGCGGGTGTCGGCGATGGGCGCGTTTAGACTGGCGGCGAGCGACAGGCCCAACACGGCGCGCGTCTTGCGCGGGTCGATCACGCCGTCATCCCAGAGTCGCGCCGAGGCATAGAGCGGGTGCGACTGTTCGGCGAACATCGCCACCGTGGGGGCCTTGAACGCGGCCTCATCTTCCGCCGACCACGTGCCGCCCGCCCGTTCGATGCCGTCGCGTTTCACCGTGGCCAGCACGCCCGCCGCCTGTTCGCCCCCCATGACCGAGATGCGCGAATTGGGCCATGTCCACAGGAAACGGGGGCTGTAGGCCCGCCCCGCCATGCCGTAGTTTCCAGCGCCGAACGACCCGCCCACCAACATGGTGATCTTGGGCACCGCCGTGCAGGCCACCGCCGTCACCATCTTGGCCCCGTGCCGCGCGATGCCCTCGTTTTCGTATTTGCGCCCCACCATGAAACCGGTGATGTTCTGCAGGAAGACCAGCGGGATTTTGCGCTGCGAACAGAGTTCAACGAAATGCGCGCCTTTGACGGCGGCCTCGGAAAACAGCACGCCATTGTTGGCGACGATCCCCACCGGCAGGCCCATGACATGCGCAAAGCCGGTCACCAGCGTCTCGCCAAAGCGCGGCTTGAATTCGTCGAAGCGTGATCCGTCCACCACCCGCGCGATCACCTCGCGGATGTCATAGGGCGTGCGCAGGTCGGCAGGGACCACGCCCAGGATCTCGTCCGGGTCATAGGCCGGGGGATCGGTATCGCGTAGGGCGGGTGCTTGCCACCCGCCACCCGCGCCCCTCAGTGACCCAACCGCCTGCCGCGCCAGCGCCAGCGCATGGGCGTCATCCTCGGCCAGATAATCCGCCACGCCGGACAACCGCGTATGCACATCGCCGCCGCCCAGGTCCTCGGCCGATACCACTTCGCCGGTCGCGGCGCGGACCAGGGGCGGCCCGGCCAGAAAGATCGTGCCCTGATTGCGCACGATGATCGTCACATCCGACATCGCGGGCACATAGGCGCCGCCCGCCGTGCAAGACCCCATCACCACCGCGATCTGCGCGATGCCCGCCGCACTCATGCGGGCCTGATTATAGAAGATGCGCCCGAAATGGTCGCGGTCGGGGAACACCTCGTCCTGATTGGGCAGGTTCGCGCCGCCGCTATCCACCAGATAGAGGCAGGGCAGCGCGTTCTCTGCCGCGATTTCCTGCGCGCGCAGGTGTTTCTTGACGGAAAGTGGATAATAGGTGCCGCCCTTTACCGTGGCATCATTGCACAAAACCATCACGTCGCGGCCATGGATGCGGCCCACGCCTGCGATCATCCCCGCCCCCGGTGCATCACCGCCATACATGCCATGCGCGGCCAGCGCGCCCACCTCCAGGAACGGCGATCCGGGGTCCAAGAGGTTGGCCACCCTGTCACGCGGCAGCATTTTGCCGCGCGCGACGTGGCGTTCGCTGGCCTTGGCCCCGCCGCCTGCCGCCGCCATCGCCGCCGCTTCCCGCACCTGCGCCAGCAAATCCAGATGCGCGGCGCGATTGGCACGAAACGCCTCGGACCCGGTCAGGACTTTCGACACCAGTTTCATGTCCCGCTCTCCTCTGTTGCCGCTATCGCGCGCAGTTCGCGGCGGATCACCTTGCCCGTCACCGTCATCGGCAGGGCGTGCAGAAAGGCGATTTCCCTTGGATAAGAATGCCTTGCCAGCCGTTCTTGCACATGCGCCTGAAGATTTGTGACCAGATCGTTGCCGCCAACATGCCCCGGTTTCAGCACCACATAGGCCTTGACGATCTCGGTGCGCAGCGGGTCAGGCTTGCCCACCACGCCAACGGTTGCCACGGCGGGATGGGTCAGCAGGCAATCCTCGATCTCTGCCGGGCCGATGCGATAGCCCGCCGATGTGATCACATCATCATCACGGCCCACAAAGCGGATGAAGCCGTCCGTGATCACACCCCGATCCCCGGTCAGCATCCAGTCGCCGCGAAACTTGGCCGCCGTGTCATCGGGCCGGTTCCAATAGCCCAGCATCATCGACGCTGCCCCCCGACGCACCGCGATGTCTCCCTCTGCCGCCGTCACCAGCCCATCTTTGTCGATCACCGCCACATCGAACCCCGGCACCGCGCGCCCGATCCAGCCGGGCCGCGCCGCAAACATCGCGCCGCAAGAGGTTGCAACCATGTTACATTCGGTCTGGCCGTAGAATTCGTTGATCGCCACGCCAAAGGCGCGCCGACCCCAATCCAGCATCTCGGCCCCCAGCGGTTCGCCGCCCGATGCGACCGATCGCAGACCGGGGATCGTGGCATCCGCCGCTTTCAGCATCCGCAGCGCGGTTGGTGGGAAAAACACATTGCGCACATGGTGTTGCCCGATGATGTTCCGACAGACGTCCACATCGAATTTCGCCATTCTCGCCGCCACCACCGGCACACCCAGGGCCAGCCCCGGCATCAGCACATCGAACAGCCCGCCGATCCAGGCCCAGTCCGCAGGCGTCCAGATCACGTCGCCGGGTTGCCCCAGATGGTCGTGGCTCAGCGCCACCCCCGGCAAATGGCCGGTCAGCACCCGGTGTCCGTGCAGCGCGCCCTTGGGCGACCCGGTGGTGCCGCTTGTATAGATCAGCACGGCAGGGTCATCGGGGCCGGTGTCGGCGGCATCGACCCGTCCCTGAGGCAAATCAGCGGTTTCCGGCACCAGCACCGCGCCGCCCCATTCCGTCAGCCCCGGATGCCCCTCTGCATCGCCGATCACCAGCCGTGCGCCCGCATCGGTCAGCCGCGACAGCAGCGCTTCGGGGCCGAAGAGTTTGAACAGCGGGATGGAAATCGCGCCCAGTTTCCAGATCGCCAGATGTGCCGCCGCCGTCCACGCGCTTTGGGTGCGCAATACGCCCACGCGGTCGCCGCGCGCCACACCCAGCGCCACCAAGGACCGCGCCAAACCATCCGCCATCCCGCGCAGCGCCGCATAGGTCACCGGCCCGCCGTCGATGATGGCCACACGGGTCGGATCGCGGTCCGCCCAATCGTCGCAGGCCTGCCGCGCCATGTTCAGCCGTGCGGGCAGTTCCCAGCGAAACCCGGCGCGCAAGGCGTCCCAGTCCGGCGCAGAGTGCGTCACTGGCCCAACCCGTTGATACCAATCAGGATTTCCTGCTCGCCGGTCATCGTCATCAGGCAGCCGACAAAGGCCGGTCCCGCGCCAGTGCCGCCGCCCCACAGCGACGCCTCCCATTCACAGCGGGCATCGCGATAGGCAATCCAGGCGCGCTGCATGTCGCGCAAGCTGCTGTCTTGCACGTTGTTCGGCGCGGCGTTTTCAGTGTCGGCCTGTTTCGCCGCCACCCGCGCCTGTTTATAGGTGTCGTTCAGCGCCGCGTCCCACCAGTTCAACTCCTGTTCGAGGCAATAGGACATGGCGGGGGTGGACATGTTGGCCTCCATACAGACGCCGGCGGCGACACCGATGCATTGCCGACGGTCGCCATCATGGCCCTGCTGTTCCAGACAATCCAGCGTCGGCTGGATGTCGAATTTCGGCTGCGCCCAAGTCGTGTCCGCCGCCAAGATCAAAGCCGCAAACGCCGCCGCGCTGCGCCATGCCGTTCTTGCCTGATTGCCCGCCCGCGTCATCGGATCACCTCTATGTCGATGTCAATCTTCAGATCAGCCCAGGCCCGATCTGCCGTCAGCACCCGCAGGCCACGCAACTGCGCCTCGGCCAGACAGGCGCGGTCGCCCATCGACAGGCCATGCTGTCGTGTCGCGCGTCGCAACAACCCGGTCGCAACCGCCGTATCGGCCATAAACGGACCAACCAACAGCTTCAGCGTGCCCAGCGTAATCTTTGCATCCGTGTCGGAATAGCCGCAATCGACCAGCTTGCTTGCGACTTCGGCCAGATTGACCGCGCTAAGAACCGCCATATCGGGGGCCAGATGCCGAGCCACCCGGTCTGCGCCCGCCTCGTCAAAGATTGCCGCCAGAACCGCCGACGCGTCCAGAACCACCATTACGGCTCGCCCCACATCGCGCGGCGCTCTGCCAGAAAGCCATCCACCACGCTTTCATCCGGGGTGCGGTACTTCTGCGCCAGTCGCTGGATGCGGCGCAGTGCGGCCATCGGCGCGGCAAGGGTCAACTGGCCGTCCGTGACCTCTGCCGCCAGAACACCGCCCTGCGGGATTTCGAGGGCCTGAAGAACATCGCGCGGCAAAACCATCATGCCGTCCGCCGTGACATCAATCCGCAAAACCTGATCGGCCAAGCCGTTCGGTTCCAATCCACGGTCTGTCTGCGACAAATGCGAGGGCTGTTGTCCCTGACCCAGCCGCTCGGGCACAATCCCGGCCTTTTCGCTGCGACGCAATACATTGGAAACATGCTGATCGGACAGGCCGAGCATGCGCGCGATATCTGCCTGACGGTGACCTTCGGCGCGCAAGGCTCTTATCCGTGCCGCCTTTGACGGCAGGGCGTCCAAGGAGGACTGCAAATTTGACGACGGTTGCATCGAGTCACTCCGGATTGGTAACTATATACTATAGTAACTACACTATTTAGTGGTTTAGATCAAGCCCCGGATCATCGCATCGCCCCCATCATTTCGCGCCCGATCAGCATGCGGCGGATTTCCGATGTGCCCGCGCCGATTTCCATCAGCTTGGCATCGCGGAAAATGCGCCCCACCGGGTTGTCGTTGAGGTATCCCGCCCCGCCCATCGCCTGCACCGCCTGATGCGCGACCACCATCGCCTCTTCGCTGGCATAGAGCACGCAGGCCGCCGCGTCCTGCCGGGTCACGCGGCCCAGATCGCAGGCGCGCGCCACGGCATAGACATAGGCGCGGGCCGAGTTCATCTTGGTATAGATATCGGCCATCTTGCCCTGCATCAGTTGGAAATCCCCGATGGGTTGGCCGAATTGCCGCCGTTCCGCCATGTAGGGCATGATCGCGTCCAGACAGGCGGCCATGATGCCGGTGCCGATGCCCGACAGCACCACGCGTTCATAGTCCAGGCCGGACATGAGGACGCGCACACCCTTGCCCTCTTCACCCAAGACATTCTCGAACGGGATTTCGCAGTCTTCGAAGATCAACTCGCCGGTGTTCGACCCGCGCATCCCCAGCTTGTCGAAATGCGGGCCCTGGGTGAAACCCTTGGTGCCCTTTTCGACGATGAAGGCAGTCATGCCCTTGGACCCTGCATCCGGGTCGGTCTTGGCATAGACCACCAGCGTATCGGCGTCGGGGCCGTTGGTGATCCAGTATTTCGACCCGTTCAGCACGTAATAGCCGTTCCGCTTGTCCGCGCGCAGTTTCATCGACACCACGTCAGACCCGGCGCCCGGTTCCGACATCGCCAGCGCGCCGACATGTTCGCCGGAACACAGCTTGGGCAGATATTGCCGCTTTTGCGCATCTGTCCCGTTCAGCGCGATCTGGTTCACGCACAGGTTGCTGTGCGCGCCATAGGACAGCGACACCGATGCCGACGCGCGCGCCACCTCTTCCACCGCGATGGTATGGGCCAAGTATCCCATGCCCAGCCCGCCGTATTCCTCGGGCACCGTGACGCCCAACAGGCCCAGTTCACCCATCTCGCGCCACAGCGCGGGGGGAAAGGCGTTGTCGCGGTCGATCTGGGCCGCCATCGGTTTGATGCGGTCTTGCGCGAACCGATGCACCGCCTCGCGCAGGCTGTGGATATCATCCCCAAGGTCAAAGGTCATCGTGGCGTTGAACATGGCGGCCCTCCCCAGAGCGATGCGTTATTGAACAAGCGTTCATAAACTGCCTCAGGGATGCCATGCCGCACAGCGCGGCGTCAACGGGCTATCCGTTTCGTGCCGCAGCGTTCAGCCGGTCGTCAATTCCCCCGACGCGATCTGTTCGCGTTCAATCGACTCGAACAATGCCTTGAAATTGCCCTCGCCGAAACCGTCATCACCCTTGCGTTGGATGAATTCGAAAAAGATCGGTCCAATCACGGTTTTCGAAAACACCTGCAACAGGATACGCGTCTCGCCGCCATCCACCACGCCTTCGCCGTCGATCAGGATGCCGTGCTTTTGCATCCGATCCAGCGGTTCAGCATGGCCGACAACACGGGCATGGCTGAGGTCATAATACGCCTGCGGCGGCGCGGGCATGAACCGGATGCCGCGTTCGGCAATCGCGTCCACACTGTCATACAGGTTGTCCGACCCCACCGCGATATGCTGGATGCCCTCGCCGTTGTATTTCTTCAGATACGCGACGATCTGCCCCGTCTCGCCGCGATCCTCGTTCAGCGGGATGCGGATCTTATTGCAGGGCGAGGTCAGCGCGCGGCTGAACAGGCCGGTATATTTGCCCTCGATGTCGAAAAACCGGATCTGGCGGAAATTGAACAGCCGTTCATAGAACCGGAACCATGTCTCCATGTTGCCCTTGAACACGTTATGCGTGAGGTGGTCGAGGTAATGGAACCCCACGCCCGCGGGGTGTGCCGTCGTCAGCCAGTCAAACTCGGCGTTATAGGGGCTGGCGGTGCGGGTGCCGTCGATGAAATAGATCAGCGATCCGCCGATGCCGACGATGGCGGGACGGTCCAGTGTGCGGTCGGCGGCGGTATAGGGCGTGGCCCCCTGTGCGACCGCATGATCAAAGGCGTGCTGCGCATCGACACAGCGCCAACCCATCGCCGACGCGCAAGGCCCGTGGTCTGCGGCAAACCGCGCCGCCATCGACGTAGGGTCGGCGTTCAGCACATAGGTGATGTCGCCCTGCTGCCACAGTTCCACATCGCGGATTTTATGCCGCGCCACGCGGGCATAGCCCATCTGCCCGAACAGATCGCGCAACGCCTGCGGTTCCGGGTGGCAAAATTCGACAAACTCGAACCCGTCCAGACCGGCAGGATTGGCGTCGCTGATCGTGGCGGGCGGGGCGTTATGCGGGAAAGGGCCCATCGGCGTCTCCTGTTGCTGGATTTATCAGCAGGATACCGCCATCACGGCGCGGATTTTGCGCATTTTCGGGCAGCATCCTTTCATTTGGCGCGAAAATCCCGCATGGTTGCGCCAAATCACGCAAGGTTCCCGCAGATGCTGGATGACATCGACAAGCGCCTGCTGGCGCTGTTGCAAAAGAACGCGCATCTGACCGCGCAGGATCTGGGCGACGCCCTGCACCTGTCCGCCAGTCAGGCCGGACGTCGCCGCCAGCGGTTGGAAACCGAAGGCTATATTCGTGGCTATGCCGCGCTGTTAGACCCCGAACGGCTGGGATTAGGCGTGCAGGCCTTTGTGCAGGTGCAACTGGGCAGCCACGGCCCCACCCAAAGCCGCGATTTCGCCCGGCTGTGCGCGACGCGTCCCGAAATCATCAGCGCCTGGACCTTGACCGGCGAGGCGGATTACCTGCTGCGGGTTTTTTGCAACGGTTTGGGCGATCTGAACCGTTTGATCCACGAAACGCTGCTGCCGCATCCCGCTGTCGCACGGGTGCAAAGTCAGATCGTCATGGATCAGGTGAAACCCGACGCGCCGCTGCCGACCTGATTCGCACCCTTCTTTGACCGAAAGCCCCCGATGCAGGAATTTCTCTACCAAGCCACCATCTATCTGATTGCCGCCGTGATCGCCGTGCCGCTGGCCGCGCGGCTGGGATTGGGGTCGGTGCTGGGCTATCTGGCGGCCGGGATCGTGATCGGGCCGGTGTTGGGGCTGATCGGGTCGGAAACCGCTGAATTACAACATTTTGCCGAGTTTGGCGTGGTTATGATGCTGTTCCTGATCGGTCTGGAACTGGAACCCCGCACGCTGTGGGATATGCGGCATCGGCTGATCGGGCTGGGTGGCCTGCAAATTCTGGGCACCGGCGTGGCGATCTTTGCCGCCGCATTGGCGCTGGGGCAGACGGTCAGCATCGCCTTTGCCATCGGCATGATCCTCACGCTGTCGTCCACGGCCATCGTGTTGCAGACCCTGACCGAAAAAGACCTGATCCGAACCCAAGGCGGGCGGTCAACATTTTCCGTGCTGCTGACGCAGGATATCGCGGTGATCCCGATGCTGGCGATCCTGCCGCTCTTGGCGCTGCCGATCCTGCCGCAACTTGGCCCCGACGGGTCGATCCTGCGCCCGTCCGAAATGGCCGAGGCGGCGCAGTATTCCCATACCCTGGTCGAGGGCCTGCCCGGTTGGGCCGTCACGCTGGTCACGCTGGGCGCGGTGGGCGCGATCATCCTTGCGGGCGTCTATCTGGTGCAGCCGCTGTTCCATTTCATCCACCGCGCCAAGCTGCGCGAGATGTATACCGCCGTCGCCCTGCTGATCGTGCTGGGGATTTCCTTTGTAATGGGGATGGTGGGCCTGTCGCCCGCGCTTGGCGCGTTTCTGGCGGGGGTGATGCTGGCCAACTCGGAATTCCGGCACCAACTGGAATCCGACATCGAACCCTTCAAGGGCCTGCTGTTGGGGCTGTTCTTCATCACCGTGGGCGCGGGGATCAATTTCCCGGTGCTGTTTGCCGCGCCGCTGACCATTCTGGGTCTGACGCTGGGCCTGATCGTGGTCAAGGGCGCGGTGCTGTATGCGCTGGGGCGCGCCTTCGCGCTCAAGGGCCGCACCTTGTGGCTGTTCACCCTCAGCCTCGCGCAGGCGGGGGAGTTTGGCTTTGTGCTGTTGAATTTCGCCGGTCAGTTGAACGTGCTGCCCCAGGTCTTGTCGGACCGGCTGTTGCTGGTGGTGGCGCTGTCGATGCTGGTCACACCGCTGCTGTTTATCGTCTATGACATCCTGACGCGGCGCATATCCGAGGATGGCGAGGATCACGCCCCCGACGAAGTGGACGACCAAGGCCCGGTGATCATCGCAGGCATCGGGCGGTTCGGCCAGATCGTCAACCGTCTGGTGCAGTCATCCGGGTTCAAGACGGTCGTGATTGATCACGATATGGAAACCATCCGCCTGATCCGGCAATTCGGGTTCAAGGGGTTCTTTGGCGATCCGACGCGGCCCGAAATCCTGCATGCCGCAGGCTTGCGCGAGGCGCGTGTGCTGGTGGTGGCACTGGACGATCCGGCAGCAACGACGCGGCTGGTCATCTATGCGCGGCGCGAACGGCCCGACCTGCATATCGTGGCGCGCGCCCGCGACCGGGTGCATGTGTTCCAGCTGTTCAGGGCCGGGGCCAATGACATCGTGCGCGAGATGTTCGATTCGTCCCTGCGCGCCGGACGCTGTGTGTTGGAAAAGATTGGCCTGTCGCAATACGAGGCCGCGATGGCGGAAGAGGTCTTTTTCTATCATGACCGCGAATCGCTCAAGCAACTTGCCAAGCTGTGGGATGAAAACACGCCTGCGTCCCGTAACCCGGCCTACATCGCCAAGACCAAGGAACTTGAACGCGATCTGGAAGCCGCCCTTGCCGCGCGGCTGGAAGAACACAAACGCGACTGAGGCGGCGTCACGCGCCTGATACGCCCGCCTCGGCAAATGTCGCCATGCCGGATTGGCAGGCGACCGCGCCCCGGATCACGCCGATGGCGAGCGCCGCCCCCGACCCCTCGCCCAACCGCAGGCCAAGGTTCAGGATCGGCTCCAACCCCAGCCGCGCCAAAAGCGCGCCATGCGCATGTTCCGCGCTGACATGGCCTGCCTGCACATGGTCCAGCGCGCCCGCTTGTGTCGCGGCCAGACAGGCGGCGGCGGCGGTGCATATGAACCCGTCCAGCACCACAGGGATGCGCGCGGCGCGTGCGCCCGCGATGGCCCCCGCCATGGCCGCAATCTCGCGCCCGCCAAGACGGCAGAGGATATCCAGCCCATCGGCAGCACCCTGATGCAGCGCCACACCCGCGGCGACCACGGCGGCCTTGCGCGCCAGACCGGCATCATCCACGCCGGTGCCGCGCCCGACCCAATCCTCGGCCGCGCCGCCATACAGCGCCAGCGCGAGTGCCGCCGCCGATGTGGTGTTCCCGATCCCCATCTCGCCCGGCACCACCAGATGCGCGGTGGGATCGACCGCGTCCCAGCCCGCCGCAAACGCCGCCGCACAGTCCGCGTCCGACATCGCAGGGCCGGTGGTGAAATCCGCCGTGGGCCGGTCCAAGTCTAGCGGCGTCACCGTCAGGTCCGCGCCAAAGGCGCGCGCCAGCTGGTTGATCGCCGCACCACCTGCGGCAAAATTGCCGACCATCTGTGCCGTCACCTCGGCGGGAAATGCCGACACGCCGCGCGCCGAGATGCCGTGATTGCCCGCAAAGATCAGCACCTGCGGGCGGTCACAGCGCGGGCGATCCGTGCCCTGCCACGCCGCCATCCACTGTGCGAGGTCTTCCAACCGCCCCAGCGATCCCGGCGGCTTGGTCAGTTGTGCGTTGCGCGCGGCGGCGGCGTCGCGGGCGGCGGGATCAGCGGCGGGCTGTGCGGCCAGCGCCGCGCGGATGGCATCAAGGGTGGGGAAACGGGGCATCGGTCCTCGCGTTGCAGATGGGTTGCGCCCGGTCTATCGCTTGCGCCAGCGGGTGCAAGCGGGCGGGGCGGCAGAATGACCACACAGAACGACGCGCGGATGATCTGGGCCGATGTGCCCGCCGCACTTGGCCTGTTGACGCGGTTCCCGGTGCAGGTGGATGGCGACCGCGCCATGGCGCGCGGCGCGCGGGCGGCCTGGGCCTGGCCGTTGGCTGGGCTGGCTGTGGCGCTGCCTGCGCTGATGGTGGGGTGGCTGAGCGCGGGCCTGGGCCCCGATATCGCGGCGGGGCTGATGCTGACGGTGATGATCGTCGCCACCGGCGGGCTGCATGCCGACGGGCTGGCGGATTGTGCCGATGCGTTCTGGGGCGGGCATACGCCCGCGCGGCGGCTGGAAATCCTGAAAGACAGCCGCATTGGCGCCTATGGCACGCTGGCGCTGATCCTTGGGATGGGCCTGATCTGGCAGGCGCTGGCGGGGCTGGTAGCCGTGGAGGCTTGGGGAGCCGTCGCGGCAGCGGCGATGCTGTCCCGCGCGGCGATGGCGGGGGTTATGGCGGCCCTGCCCTTTGCGCGCGCGGGCGGGTTGGCGGCCAGCGTCGGACGCCCGCCGTGGGACACGGTCATCTTGGGCGGGGCGCTGGCGTTGGCGCTAGCGGTTGCGCTGACCGGGATGGCGGGCCTTGTGGCGGCGCTGGCGGCAGGGGCTGCTGCAACGGGCGTGGCGCGCCTTGCGCAAACCAAGATCGGCGGACAGACCGGCGATGTGCTGGGCGCGGCGCAGGTCATGGCAGATCTGGCCGCGCTGTTGACCCTGCTGGCACTGGCCTGAACGAAACCTTAATGAAAAAGGCCGCACCCCAAGGCGCGGCCTTGATGCCATGAATGGCTCAGGCGGCGCGGCTGACCAGCACTTCGCCGACCTTGCGCGCGGCGGATGCCTCGTCGCCCCCCGCCACAGCCGCCACTTCGCGCGTCAGCCGTTCCAGAGCCGCCTCGTACAACTGCCGCTCGGAATAGCTTTGCTCGCGCTGGTCATCGGCGCGGTGCAGGTCGCGCACCACCTCGGCAATCGCGATCAGGTCGCCCGAGTTGATCTTTTGTTCATATTCCTGCGCACGGCGCGACCACATGGCGCGCTTGACCTTGGCCTTGCCGCGCAGCGTTTTCATCGCCTGGCTGACCACATCGGGCGAGGACAGCGACCGCATCCCGATATCGGTGGCCTTGTGCGTCGGCACCCGCAGGGTCATCTTGTCCTTCTCGAACGAGATCACGAACAGTTCCAGCTTGATCCCCGCGATCTCCTGCTCTTCGATCGACACGATCTGTCCGACGCCATGCGCCGGATAAACCACGTAATCGTTGGGGCGGAATTCGGGCTTCTTGGTCTTGGTCATTCGGTTCCTTCCTCAAAAGACCCACATCCCGGGTCTCACGGTCAGGCGCGAACGCATCTGGCGGGTATCCTGCAAAAGATCAGCCCCGGCGGGCACAACGTCTGTGACAGGACGCGCACGCTGTCCCGGCCTCCGGATTATGATCGCAGGATTGCTTCCCCAGTGCGGCGTGACAGTGTGGATGTCAGGCGGTCTTCGTCATGTGCGTGTCATCATAGCACAAAAAACGCAGATTCGGAAGCATCACGTCAAAGCTGAAGAAACACGGTAAAACCACGTCTTTTCAACGCGCTGACGCCGGTAACGCAGCGTCAGCGCCCGCGAATCGCCTTAGCTGCCCGCGCCTGCCTTTTCCGAAAACAGCGTGGCCAGCTTGCCGGTTTCTCCGTCGCGGGCCTCGGCTTCGGGCAGCGGATCTTTGCGGACCGTGATCACCGGCCACATCTCGGAATACTTGCGGTTGAAGGTCACCCATTTGTCCATGTCCGGTTCGGTATCCGGGCGGATCGCGTCGGCGGGACATTCCGGTTCACACACGCCGCAGTCGATACATTCATCCGGGTGGATCACCAGCATGTTCTCGCCTTCGTAGAAACAATCCACGGGGCATACCTCGACGCAGTCGGTGTATTTGCAGGCGATGCAGTTATCAGTCACGACATAGGTCATAATGGCTGTCTCTTATCTTTGTCACAGAAAGACCTAGACCGCTTCGGTGCCGGGTTCAAGTCGCGCGGGCGGTGCCTGCGGTCACAACTCTTCATACAGCGTTTGCGCCTCGGTCGCGGGGCCGCGCCGGTCCGGCAGGCCGATCACACGGACCACCCGGATTCGGTCGCCCTGCGGGATGGTCAGCACATCCCCCGGCCCCACCTCGCGCGATGGCTTGTCGATGCGGTGGCCATTCAGCCGCAGCTTACCGCCTGCGACCATCTCGGTCGCAAGCCCGCGTGTTTTATAGAACCGCGTCTGCCACAGCCATTTGTCGATGCGCAGACGGGGCTCCGCCGCCATGCCGGGTCAGAGTTTGCCCTTGAGCGCCAAAAGCGCGGCAAACGGGCTGTCGGGGTCGTATTTTTCCGCGCGCGGCGGGGCGGCGGAATGGACCTTGGGGCCGTTGCGGTCGTTGCGATCCGGGCGCTCGTTGCGGTCATTACGATCAGGGCGGTTGCCCTTGTTGCCCGCGTTATTGCCCGCATTGCCACCAGCGTTCCCACCCGGCTTGCCCGCAAAGCGGTCCTCGCGCGGGCCGCGATCACCGCTGCGGTCGGGGCTACGATCTGGGCCACGGTCACTTGCAGGCTTTCCGCCGTCCTTGGCAAAGCCTGCACGGTTCTCGGAGCGATTTTCACCACGATTGTCAGGGCCGCGCCGTCCACGGCCCTGTCCATCACCACCTTCGGGGCGCGGACGATCCGGGCGCGGGGTGTTCGCCGCAGCGCCGTCTGCGCGCGGGGCATCATTGCGTGCGCCATCAGGACGCGGGCCACGCGGCGGGCGCGGGCCTGCATCAGCGGTGGGTTGGCCCACTTGGCCCTGACTCTGCGCACCCTGACCCTGCCCACCCTGGCCCTGGCCCTGGCCTGCGCGGGGTGCGCGCGGCGGGCGGGCTGCATTGGCATCGCGGCGCGGACCACGGTTTTCGCGCGGTGCGGCGGGCTTGCGGCCCCAGACGAAGGTATAGAACACCTCCATCTCGACCGGAGTTTCGGCGGGGATTTCGGCGGGGGTTTCCGCCTGTGCAGGCGCTGCATCGTCACGCGCCAAAGTCTCTGCCACAGCCTCAGTCAAAGTCTCAGTCAAAGCTTCCGGTGCGGCCGCGGCGACCGCCTCGGGCGCTGCCTCGGACACCGTAACGGCTTCTGCGTCACCCTGCGGCAACAGCGTCGCCACCGGCACGGGGGCTTCGGGCGCGGGTTTGACCTTGGGGCGTTCGGCTTTTTCAGAGCGATAGCCCAGCCCGTCCATCAGCAGCGCGAACTGTTCCAGCGTCATGCCGGTGATCGACAGCATTTCCGGCTTGGCCTCGAACCCGGCGCGGCTGTCAACGGCGCGCAACTGATCCGCAAGCCGTTCCAGCATGTCGATGCGGATCGCGCGGTGAGCGGCAACGCGATAGCCCGCCATGGTGAAATAGCCCTCGGGCATCCCCGGAATGACCGGCACCGTGACCAGACCGGCAGGGGCGGCTTCGGGAAATTCCGCCAGACCCTTGGCCAGCGACCACAGCACCAGACGCAACCGCGTCGGCGCGGGTTTCAGCACCAAAGGCAGAAAGATCGTGTATTGCCCGAACCGGACGCCATGCTTGCGCAGCACCGCGCGCGCGTCCTGTTCCAGCGCCTTGACCTCTTCGGCAATCGAGGCCCGTTCGATGATGCCGAAATTCTCGACCAGCCGGAACGCAAAGCCGCGCGCCAGCCCTGTCAGCGTTTCGTCGCGCTGCAACGCCATCAGCGGGTCAAACAGCGCCGATATCTTGCGGTCGATGAAATGCTGCAACCGGCGCTGCACCTTTTGCAGCACGTCGGGGCCGGCCTCGTCATCGACAAAGGCGGTGACCTGCGGCTTCAGCGCATCCGCGCCCGCGACCAGCTTGCCCACAGCCGCCGTGCCCCACATCAGCCCGCCCTGTTCGGTAAAGTCGATCTCGGTATCGGGCGCGTTATAGAACCGGTCCGCCCGCAGGTGGAAATGCGGCGCCAGCGCGGCGGTCGATGCCTGCGCGATGGCTTTTGCCTCTGCCCCCGTGGCATCCTTGTCCTGCCGGAACCGGAATCCCTCCAGACGGCCGACGAACTCGCCCTCAACCGTCACTTCGCCCTTGTCGTTTACCTCGGCCAAAAGGGCCTCCTTCTGTTTGAGCCGCCGCAACAACACCGAGGTGCGCCGGTCCACAAAGCGTTGCGTCAATCGGGCGTGCAAGGCATCCGACAGGCGATCTTCTACAGCGCGGGTTTCATCCCGCCAATGGCTTTCATCATCAACCCAGCCACGGCGTTGCGCCACATAGGTCCAGGTGCGGATAAACGCCAGCCTGCGCGACAGGGTGTCGATCTCGCCATCGGTGCGGTCGATGCGGTGGATCTGCCCCGCCAGCCAATCATTGGGCACCTGGCCGCGTTGATGCAGGTGGATGAAAATCTGTTCCAACAGGCTGGCATGTTCCGCCGCCGAGATGCCGCGAAAATCCGGCACACGGCAGACATCCCATAACAGCCGGACCGAGGCGGCGTCCGACGCGCGCGCGCGCACCTCGGCCACCTCGGCCAGGGTTTTCAGCGCCGACAGGTCGTCAGAATCGCGCGCGCGGGTCAGCAACGGATGGTCCGGCATCCGTTCCAGCGACGATATCAGCGCATCCACCGTGCCGAACCGCAGGTCGGCGTTGCGCCAGATCAGGCGGCGCACCGGGGCAAACTGATTTTCCATGATCGCCTCGGCCACGTCGGGGTCCAATGGCCCCGCCTCACCGGTGACGCCAAAGGTGCCGTCCACCAACCCGCGCCCCGCGCGCCCCGCGATCTGGGCCAATTCATTGGGCATCAGGGGCCGCATCCGCCGCCCGTCGAACTTGGTCAGCGCCGAAAACGCCACATGCGCGATATCCAGGTTCAGCCCCATGCCGATGGCATCGGTAGCGACCAGAAAATCCACCTCGCCCGCCTGATACATGGCCACCTGCGCGTTGCGGGTGCGGGGCGACAGCGCGCCCATCACCACGGCCGCCCCGCCACGCTGGCGTTTCAGCAATTCTGCAATCGCATACACATTTTCAACCGAAAATCCGACAATCGCGCTACGGAGCTGCATCCGGCTTATCTTTTTCTCACCTGCATAGGTCAGGTTCGACATCCGGTCGCGGCGGATGAACTGGGTCTGCGGCACCAGCGTGGCAATCGCGGATTTCATCGTTTCCGCGCCGAGAAACATGGTTTCCAACAACCCGCGCGACCGCAACAGCCGGTCGGTGAACACATGTCCGCGCTCCGGGTCACCGCAGAGCTGGATTTCATCCACCGCGACGAAATCCGCGCCCATGCCCTCGGGCATCGCCTCGACGGTGCAGACCCAGTATTGCACCCGGTCGGGCACGATCCGCTCTTCGCCCGTCACCAGCGCCACCACCGACGGGCCACGGATGGCCACGATGCGGTCATAGACCTCGCGGGCCAAAAGCCGCAGCGGCAGACCGATCACCCCGGTGCGATAGCCCAGCATCCGGTCAATGGCATAGGTGGTCTTGCCGGTGTTCGTTGGCCCAAGGACCGCCGTGATGCGCGTGGGCTCGGCCATGGCCCGCTCTCCGGGGATAAATCAGAGCGTCGCGCCACGCGTCTTGGCCTCAAGCCGCGTCACCGCCTCTTGAGCTTCGTCGTAATGCGGGTGTGCCTTGAGGGCAAGCGCATAGGCGTCGCGGGCGGCATCAAGGCGGTCAAGCTGTTCCAGGATTGCGCCCAGACCCAGCATCGCCTCGAAATGGCGCGGGTCCAGCCGCAGCACCTGTTCCAGATCGGCAATCGCCAGCCCCAATTCTTCCAGCGCGAAAAACGCCTTGGCGCGGGTGTGCCAGGCTTCGGCAAAGTCCGGCGCATGTTCGACCAGCGCAGACAGATGTTCCGCCGCCACCGCCGCCTCGCCGCGTTCCAGCGCATCAATGCCGCGCTTCAGCAGCAAATCCATCGCCACCGACCCCGACCGCCGCCGTTCCAGCGCGATTTCCCGCAGGATGACCTCGGCGGCTTCGGGACCGGATGTCGCCAAACTGTCATACAACGGTTGCAATTTCGCCGTCTCTGCGAGGGCCGGCGCGGACAGAGGTATGGAAAACCATACCATGGCCAAAACTGCCGCAACGTGGGATTTGATATCGCGTCCGAAGATGTTCATACCGCAACAGTAACCTTGCGCCGGGCAAAATCCAGACCCCGCGCATCACGTGATGCGGAGATCACCGGAATGAGCGATATCGTAACAGGGGCCGTCGCGGCCCTGAATGACAAGATGAGCGGCCAAGGCTTTGACGGCGTGGCGAAATTCATGATCGAAGGCGAAGGCGCGGTCATGATCGACGCGAACGGCGCCCATGCGGGTGATGACGCCGCAGATGTGACGCTGACCGCCTCTGCCGAGACGTTTCAGGCGATTCTGGCCGGTGATCTGAACGCCACGGCGGCCTTCATGGCGGGCAAGCTGACGGTGGACGGCGACATCGGTCTGGCGATGAAACTGGGCACGGTTCTGGGTTGATATGACGCCCGCGCCGTTCCACGCCGATCTGGCGCAAGGCCCTACGGGCGGTCGTGCCCATTGGGTGCGGACGGCAGACGGTCTGCGGCTGCGCATCGCGCAATGGACGGATCACGCCGCGCCAAAAGGCACGGTGTTGATCCTGCCGGGGCGCACCGAGTTCATCGAGAAATACGGGATGTTCGCCGCTGACATGGCCGCGCGCGGGTTTGCCAGCCTGTGCGTGGACTGGCGTGGTCAGGGCCTGTCGGACCGGCTGCTGCCGGATCGGCTGGTGGGCCATATCGGGCGTCTGCCTGATTATCAAAAGGATGTGCGGGCGCTGTTCGATCTGGCCCGCGCCGTCGATGCACCGCGCCCGTGGTTCCTGATCGGCCATTCGATGGGCGGCGGGATCGGATTGCGGTCGGTGATCGAAGGTGTGCCCGTCGCCGCCTGTGCCTTTACCGGGCCGATGTGGGGCATCCACCTGACGCCGTGGGTGCGGCCCTTTGCCACCAACTATGCGCATTTTCTGTCGGCCATCGGGCGCGCCAACGGCTATGCGCCGTCCACGGCCACCCGCAACTATGTGCTGTCCGCCCCGTTCGCGGACAACAAGCTGACCACGGACGCCGCGATGTGGGACATGATGCGGCACCAGATCACGGCGGTGCCCGAACTGGAACTGGCGGGACCATCGGTGCATTGGGTGTCGCAGGCGCTGCGCGAAACCGCGTGGCTGCACCGCCAGCCCTCGCCCGACCTGCCCTGCCTGACGCTGGTGGGCGCGCAAGAGCGCATCATCGACCTGCCCCGCGTGCATGACCGCATGGCGCGCTGGCCCAAGGGGCGGCTGGTGATCGTGCCGGGCGCGGAACACGAGGTGCTGATGGAAGGCCCGGCGACCCGCGCCAGCATCGCCGATCAACTGGCCGCGCATTTCACCCTGTGAACGCGGGCGTGTTGCGCTAACCTCCGCGCATGACCCGCACACCTGTCCTGCGCTTTACCGACCGTGGCTTTTACTGCGAGGCCGGGGATTTCTATGTCGATCCGTGGCGGCCCGTGCCCCGCGCGCTGGTCACGCATGGCCATTCCGACCACGCGCGCCCCGGCATGGCGGCCTATCTGGCCACCCATCAGGCGCTGCCCGTCATGCGGATGCGGTTGGGCGACATCACGGCGGATGGCATTGCCTATGGCGAACCCCGCCGAATCGGCGGGGCTACAGTCAGCTTCCATCCCGCAGGTCATGTGCCCGGATCGGCGCAGGTCCGGATCGAGGTGGCGGGCGAGGTCTGGGTGGTGTCCGGCGATTACAAGCTGGAGGATGACGGCGTGTCCGAGCCGTTCGCCCCGGTACCCTGCCACAGTTTTATCAGCGAATGCACCTTTGGCCTGCCGGTGTTCCGCTGGCGGCCCCAAGTTGAAACCGCCGCCAGCATTGCCGCGTGGTGGGCGGAAAATGCCGCTTTGGGGCGGGTGTCGATCCTTGGCGGCTATAGCCTTGGCAAGGCGCAGCGGCTCTTGGCGATGCTGGACCCCGACCAAGGCCCGATCCTGACCCATGCGGGCATCGCCAGCACCACCGATATCCTGCGCGCGCAGGGCTATGCCTTGCCGGAAACGCAGCGCATCATGCCTGATACGGATCGCAAATCCGCCGCTGGCGCGCTGATCCTGTGTCCGCCGGGCCTGTTGGGATCGCCGTGGGCGCGCCGCTTTGGGCCGGGGTCCGAGGCCTTTGCTTCGGGCTGGATGGCGCTGCGCGGCTTGCGGCGCAGGCGCGGCATGGACCGGGGGTTCGTGATTTCCGACCATGCCGACTGGCCGGGGCTGTTGTCGGCGATCGCGGCGACGGGCGCAGAAAACATATATCTGACGCATGGTTACACCGATACCTTCGCGCGATACCTGCGCGAGACAGGGCACAACGCCACCGCGATCCAGACCGAATTTGCCGGTGAAGCACCAGATGAGGACGCGGCATGAAGGCCTTTGCTGCGCTGTTTGCCGCGCTGGACGGCACCACCGCGACCAATGCCAAGGTTGACGCGCTGGCCGCCTATCTGCGCACGGCCCCCGACGATGACCGGCTGTGGTGCGTGGCGCTGTTTTCAGGGCGCCGCCCGAAACGCGCGGTGACGACGACCCGGCTGACCGAATGGGCCACCGAACTGGCGGGCATCCCGCCGTGGCTGTTCACCGAATCCTATAGCGTGGTGGGCGATCTGGCCGAAACCATCGCGCATCTGCTGCCACCGCCCACACAGACGCGCGACCTGACCCTGACCCAGACGATTGCCGAGGTGCGCGCCTTGGCCGCGATGGACGACACCACCCGCCGCGCGCGCATCATCGCCCTGTGGGACGCGCTGCCCACCGACCAGCGGCTGGTGTTCAACAAATTGCTCACCGGCGGCTTTCGTCTTGGCCTGTCGCAAAAGCTGATGACGCGCGCGCTGGCCATGGCCACCGACACGCCCGAGGCAGACATCGCGCACCGCCTGATGGGCGACTGGACGCCGGATACCACAACATTCGCCGCGCTGATCGCGGGCGACGGCACCGGCGATCTGTCGCGGCCCTATCCGTTCGCGCTGGCGCATGGGTTGGAAGGGGCCCCCGAGGCGCTTGGCCCCGCCGCCGATTGGCTGGCGGAATGGAAATGGGACGGTATCCGGGGCCAGTTGGTGCTGCGCGGCGGCGCGCATCACCTGTGGTCGCGCGGCGAGGATTTGCTGACCGACCGCTTTCCCGAATTTGCGGCGCTGCCGGATTTCCTGCCCCCCGGCACGGTGCTGGACGGTGAAATCGTCGCCTGGGGTGGTGCTGCCCCCCTGCCCTTTGCCGCGCTGCAAACCCGCATCGCGCGCAAGACGCTGACGAAAAAGGTGCTGGCGGACGCGCCCGCCGCCTTCCTTGCCTATGATCTGTTGGAACATGAGGGCCGCGACCTGCGCGATGCGTCCCTGTCCGACCGCCGCGCGCTGTTGACCGCCCTGCTGGCCCCCTTGCCCGCCGCGCTGCCGCTGCGCCTGTCGCCCGAAGTGGCGTTCACCGACTGGGCGATGCTCGCCGCCACCCGCGCCACCGCGCGCGACGCCACCGCCGAAGGCCTGATGCTGAAACGCCGCGCCAGCCGCTATTTCATCGGGCGCAAGGTGGGCGATTGGTGGAAATGGAAACTCGACCCGCTGACCATCGACGCCGTGATGATCTATGCGCAGGCGGGCCACGGGCGACGCGCCACGTTGTACACCGACTTCACCTTTGCAGTGCGCGACGGCAACGGGCTGGTGCCGTTCACCAAGGCCTATTCCGGCCTGACGGACGCCGAATTCCGCGAAATCACCACTTGGGTCCGCGCGCATACGCTGCAAAAATTCGGCCCCGTGCGCGCGGTGCCCGGCGAATTGGTGTTCGAGATCGCCTTTGAAGGCATCCAGGCCAGCCCGCGCCACAAATCCGGCGTGGCGCTGCGGTTTCCCCGCATCCTGCGCTGGCGGCGCGACAAGAAGCCGGATCAGGCCGATACGCTGGATCACCTGAAGGCGATGCTGGCGCAATATGGTTGAGCCTGCGCGCCCCCGCGCCTATCTGTGACGCAACGCAATGAAAGGCCGCACCATGATCGCTTATGACGCCAATGCCAGCCACGGTTCTGACGCTTTCGGCACCCTGCCGGAATGGGACCTGTCCGACCTGTATTCCGCGCCCGACGCGCCGGAACTGCGGGCCGACATGGATTGGCTTGACGCGGAATGCGCCCGCTTCGCCGCCGATTACGAAGGCAAGCTGGCCACATTGGACGCGGCGGCCTTTCTGGAATGCGTGCAGCGCAACGAGGCGATCAGCACCAAGGCGGGGCGCATCATGTCCTATGCGGGGCTGCGCTATTACCAACTGACCGTGGATGGCACCCGCGCCAAATTCCTGTCCGACGCGCAGGAACGGGTGACAAATGCCACCACGCCCTTGGTGTTTTTCACGCTGGAACTGAACCGGCTGGACGATGACCATCTGACCGGCCTGTTCGCCGCCAATGCGGACCTCGCCCGTTACAAGCCGGTGTTCGACCGCATCCGCGCGATGAAGCCCTACCAACTGTCCGACGAGATGGAGAAATTCCTGCACGACATGGGCGTGGTGGGCGATGCCTGGGAACGGCTGTTCGATGAAACCATCGCAGGGCTTGGCTTCGAGGTGAACGGCGAACCCCTGACCATCGAAGGCACGCTGAACCTGTTGACCGACCCGGAACGCGCGAAACGCGAGGCGGCGGCGCGCGAACTGGCCCGCGTGTTCGACGCCAATATCAAGACCTTTGCCCGCGTCCACAACACGCAGGCCAAGGAAAAAGAGGTGATGGACCGCTGGCGCAAGATGCCCACGCCGCAGACCGGCCGCCACCTGTCGAACGATGTGGAACCCGAGGTGGTGCAGGCGCTGCGTGATGCCGTGGTCGCGGCCTACCCGCGCCTGTCGCATCGGTATTATGAGTTGAAACGCAAGTGGCTGGGGCTGGACCGGATGCAGGTCTGGGACCGCAACGCGCCCCTGCCGATCGAGGAACCCCGCGTGGTGGATTGGCCCACGGCGCAGGCGCTGGTGCTGGACGCCTACGGCGCGTTTGACCCGCGCATGGCTGACCTCGCCCGCCCGTTCTTTGACCGCGGCTGGATCGACGCAGGCGTGAAACCCGGCAAAGCCCCCGGCGCCTTTGCCCATCCGACCGTCACCGAGGTGCATCCCTATGTGATGCTGAACTATCTTGGCAAACCGCGCGACGTGATGACGCTGGCGCATGAACTGGGGCACGGCGTGCATCAGGTGCTGGCCGCAGGCCAGGGCGAAATGCTGTCGTCCACGCCGCTGACGCTGGCCGAAACCGCATCCGTCTTCGGTGAAATGCTGACCTTCCGCACGCTCTTGGACCGCGCCAAAACCCAAGCCGAACGCAAGACGCTGCTGGCGGGCAAGGTCGAGGACATGATCAACACCGTCGTCCGCCAGATCGCGTTCTATGATTTCGAATGCAAACTGCACGCCGCGCGCCGCGAGGGCGAATTGACCCCCGAGGATATCGGGCAGTTGTGGATGTCCGTGCAGGCGCAATCGCTGGGCCCGGCGTTTGATTTCATGGCCGGGTATGAAACCTTCTGGGCCTATATCCCGCATTTCGTCCATTCGCCGTTCTACGTCTATGCCTATGCCTTCGGCGACGGGTTGGTGAATGCGCTTTACGCCGCATATCAGGACGCCCCCGAGGGGTTCCAGGAGAAATACTTTGACATGCTGAAGGCCGGCGGATCGAAACATCACCGCGAGCTTTTGGCCCCCTTCGGACTGGACGCGTCCGATCCAAGGTTCTGGGACAAGGGGCTGAGCATGATCGAAGGCTTCATCGACGAGCTGGAGGCGATGGAGGGGTGAAGGTGGGTGAAATCACCCACCCTACGCCCCCACCCGCGCCAGAAACCGGTCCACCAGATCGCCCGCCCCGGCGTTCAGGCACATCTGCCCGAAATACCACCACAGGAACCCGTCGTAGTCCATCTGAGGCGCGGGCGCGCGCAGCGCCGCCACCAGCGCCTCCACATCCCGCGCCGTGACCGCCACGTGGTGAAAATCCGCCCGCCCGCACAGGATCACCGGGCGGGGATGGACAAAGGCCTCGATCCCCACGGCGGAATTGATCGTCACCACGCGGTCGGCTGCGACGATCACATCGTGGATATTGGCCAGCGTCACCACCATCTGCGGGAACTGCGCCGCCATCGCCTCTAGCCTGTCCCCGGTCGCGGGGTCGAAATCCAGCGGGTGCGGTTTGACCAGAACCGGCCCCGCGACACAGCGCAGCACAGTGTCCAGCATCGTCCAGCGGTCGACCCAGACCGTTTCTCCCTGCGCGCGGCTGGCTTCGGCCTGCAGGAACACCGCCGCCCTCGCGCGCGGCAGGGCCACCACCTCGGCAGGCTGGCCATAGCGCGAGGTCCGCCCCGCCACCAGCCGCTGCCGCAGCCGCTGCGCAAACCGCCGCGCCGCGCCCCGGTCTACCGCAGGCATGGCCATCCCGCCGATGGACGAAAACGCCCGGATGCCATCCCGGTCCAGATGCCAGAACGGATAGACATAGGCGATCCCGGCATTCCACGCGCGCGGGTGCCGCACCCGGCCATGATTGACCACGTGCAGCCCCGGCATCGCGTCGATCCGATCTGCCAGACCATCGCGGTCAATCGTTACCGCGCGCCAATCCCGCCCGCGCGTCGTCAGCCCCGCTGTGATCCTGGCATAGAACGGCAGCATCCGCGCCGGATCAGCCACCCATTCGGCGGGCCAGTGAAAGATGATCGGGTCCATCCCAGCCTCATGCCACGCCCAAAAAGGCACCGCCACCCCGGCTTCTTCGGTTCCTAACTATCCTGGGGGGTCAGGGGGGCTAGCCCCCCTGCTTTGGCGTGGTCAGGGGGGCTCGCCCGGCTGCTTTTGTCCGGTCAGGAGGGCTTGCAACACCTCTCAAGCCGGTTCCAGCATCCCCTTGGCGCGGGCCAGTTCGGTCATCCGGGTTTGCAGCTTTTCAAAGGCCCGCACCTCGATCTGGCGGATACGCTCGCGGCTGACGTCATAGCGGGCGGACAGGTCTTCCAGCGTTACGGTCACTTCGCTCAGCCGCCGCTGGGTCAGGATATCGCGTTCACGCTCGTTCAGCACATCCATCGCCTGGGTCAACAGCGCGCGGCGCGCGTCCAATTCGTCGCGGGCCTCGTAATCGCCGGCCTGATCGGCGTCCTCGTCTTCCAGCCAATCCTGCCATTGCATCGTGCCTTCGCCGTCCGACCCGACCGTGGCGTTCAGCGAGCTGTCGCCGCCTGACAGGCGGCGGTTCATGCTGACCACCTCGTCTTCGGTCACGCCCAGATCATGCGCAATCTTGGCGACATGTTCGGGGCGCAGGTCGCCTTCTTCCAGCGCGCCGATCCGCGCCTTGGCCTTGCGCAGGTTGAAAAACAGCTTTTTCTGCGCGGACGTTGTCCCCAGTTTCACCAAGGACCACGACCGCAGGATATATTCCTGGATCGACGCCCGGATCCACCACATCGCATAGGTCGCAAGCCGGAACCCGCGTTCCGGGTCGAACCGTTTGACCGCCTGCATCAGGCCCACGTTGGCTTCGGAAATCACCTCGGCCTGCGGCAGGCCATAGCCGCGATAGCCCATGGCGATCTTGGCCGCCAGCCGCAGATGCGAGGTCACCATGCGGTGCGCGGCGACGGTATCGCCATCTTCGACCCAGCGTTTCGCCAGCATGTATTCTTCTTCGGGTTCCAGCAGGGGAAACTTGCGGATTTCCTGCAAATACCGGTTCAGACCACCTTCGGGTGAGGGTGCGGGCAGATTGGCATAGCTGCTCATGGAGGCCTCGCGAATGTTTATGGGCTTAACTTGTGATGTAAGGCTGGTTCCGGCGCGTTTCAAGCACCGGAACCCGACAGGATGAACGGATCGTAAACGAATTTCTGTCGGGTCACGCAGGCTATGACAGAGGGTTCACGCAACCGTGCAACCTGCATCAGCGCCGCCCTGCGACAGATGCGCGGTCAGATCGGCACGCGTTCGCCCAATTCCACCACACGGTCGCGCGGCAGGTGATAGAACTCGGTCGGATCGGCCGAAAACCGCGCCAGCGTGGCAAAGGCCGAATCCGCCAGCCGTTCCAACCCGGTGCCCGTCGCGACCGGACGGCGACGCCCCAGAAAGAAGGTGGTCGCCATCACGTCGAATTTCAGACCGGCGCGGCGGGCATGCACCATCGCGCGCGACACGTTCGGCGTTTCCATGAACCCGAACCGCAGCGTCAGCCGCGCGAAATGTCCGGCGATCAGGTCGAACTGGGCCCGTTCCGTGGCGGTCGCAAACGGGACACGCAATGTCTCGACAGTCAGGATGATGGTCTGGTCATGCAGCACACGGTTGTGTTTCAGATTGTGCAGCAGCGCAGAGGGCACCATGTCCGGGTCGGACGTCAGGAAAAATGCCGTGCCCGGCACGATATGCACGGAACTCGATTGCATCGCGACGACAAAGGTATCCATCCGCACGGCGGTTTTCAGCACCCTTGCCTTGACCAGTTGTGTGCCGCGCCACCACAGCCACATCAGCGCGGTCAGCGCCAGCGCGATCAGCACCGGCACATAGCCGCCGTCCGCGATCTTGGTCAGGTTGGCGGCCAGAAACACTAGCTCGGCCGCCGCCACGGGCGCGACCAGCAGAAGCACCAGCCAGACCGACATCCGGTAGCCGTGGATCAACAGCAGCGCTGCCAAGACCGTGGTCAGCACCATCGTGCCGGTCACGGCAATGCCATAGGCCGAGGCCAGCGCGCTGGACGATCCGAACGACAACACCAGCGCGATCACGCCAGCCAGCAGCAACCAGTTGACGGTGCCGATATAGATCTGCCCCGACTGGTTCTGGGCGGTGTGCCGAATGATCAGGCGCGGCAGAAAGCCCAGTTGAACCGCCCCGCGCGCCATCGAAAACGCGCCGGAAATCACCGCCTGCGAGGCGATCACCGTGGCCGCTGTCGCCAGTATCACCAGACCGGGCAACAATGCCTCGGGGGCCATCGCGAAAAACGCGTTCTCGGCCAGTTCGGGATGCGCCAGCACCATCGCGCCTTGCCCCAGGTAATTCAGCACCAGCGCGGGCATCACCAACCCGAACCACGCCGCAGTGATCGGCCGCCGTCCGAAATGGCCCAGATCGGCATAAAGCGCCTCGCCCCCCGTCACCGCCAGAAAAACCGCGCCCAGCACCATAAAGGCAACGCTGGGGTGGTTGATCAGGAAACTTGCCGCCCAATACGGGTTCACCGACGCTAAAACGCCGGGATATTCCAGCATGTGCCAAATGCCCAACCCGGCCAGCACCAGAAACCATAACCCGGTCACCGGGCCAAACAGCCGCGCCACCCGCGCCGTGCCGCCGCGCTGCACCAGAAACAGCGCGAAGATGATCGCCAGCGTCACCGGCAAAACGACCCGTTCAAGCGAGGGCACGACAAGGCCCATGCCCTCGACCGCCGACAGCACCGAAATCGCAGGCGTGATCGCGGCGTCCCCCGCAAACAGCGCAGCCCCCGCCATGGCCAGAAACAGCACCGGGATCGACCGTTTGCCGATGGCCAGCCGCACCAGCGTGTACAGGGCCAGAATACCGCCCTCGCCCCGGTTGTCGGCGCGCAACAGCACAAACACGTATTTCACCGTCACGATCAGAACCAGCGTCCAGATCAGCAATGACAGCAGACCCAGCACTTCGGGCCGTCCGGGTTCGCCCCCCGTCGCCCTCAACGCCTCACGAAACGCATAGATCGGCGAGGTGCCGATATCGCCGTAAACCACCCCGACAGCACCAAGCGTCAGCGCCGCAAAGCCTGCCTGCTGACGCGCCACGTCCGCGTTTTCCGGCGGGGGCTCATCGTGCAGGAAATCCGCGATATCCAACGCGCCTTCGTCCTGCGGGGTTGCGGGAACCAACGCGCCACTGCGCAACTGATCCATGATATCAGGGGGCATCGGATCATTCCTTGAATGATGACTGTGTTTGCAATTGGGGTTTTCAGGCGATTTGGGGGGGGTGACACGAACCTTGGCCGACATTTCAGCCATGTGGCCCCGCGTCCGGGTTTACAGGCCGAGTTCGTGTCAATGCGTCCTTGAGGACAGTTGCGAAAACTCCGCATCGTTACCGTCGTGGCGGCAATCATCAAGTGTTAATGCGAACACGGCGATGTTTCAACTCGTTTCTGCGCGCGTGATGCGGCAGCGCAGCGTCACCCCCGCAAGCGCGTCAGCAAATCGGCCATGTCAGCGGGCAAGGGTGCCTCGAACCGCAGCGCGGCCCCCGTCACCGGATGCTGAAACCCCAGCACGGCCGCATGCAGCGCCTGTCGCGGAAACCCGTCTGCCAGTTCGGGCGCGCCGGGAGGCAGCGCGCGGGCGGGCAGCTTCCGCCGCCCGCCATAGACCGTATCCCCGATCAGCCCGTGCCCGACATGGGCCAGATGCACCCGGATCTGATGGGTGCGCCCGGTTTCCAGCCGACATTCCAGTAACGCCGCGCAGGGCGGCATACCGAACCCCTCCAGCACGCGGGCGCGTGTCACGGCATGCCGCCCGCCCGCCATCACCACCGCCTGCCGCTGGCGATCAGACTTGTGCCGGGCCAGCCGCGCATTGATCTTCAGCACCCCGCCCGCCTCGAAACTGACGCCGGGCACCCCGCGCAGGCGCGGGTCGGCGGCATCAGGCACCCCGTGGCAGATCGCCAGATAGGCGCGTTCGGTGGCATGAGCCTCGAATTGCGCCGCCAGCCCGTGATGCGCGCGGTCCGTCTTGGCCACGACCAGAAGGCCCGTCGTGTCCTTGTCGATGCGATGCACGATGCCGGGACGGCGTTCGCCGCCAATCCCCGACAGGCTGTCGCCGCAATGATACAGCAGCGCATTGACCAGCGTGCGGTCCGGGCTGCCGGGAGCGGGATGCACCACAAGCCCTGCGGGCTTGTCGATCACGATCAATTCGGCATCCTCATAGACCACGTTCAGGGCAATCTCTTGCGCCACGGTCGCGATGGCGGCGGCCACCGGGATCATGATTGCGATGTGATCACCTTCGGCCACGCGCGCCTTGGGATCGGTCACCGCGACATCGTTCAGCCGCACCGCGCCGTCCGCAATCAACCGCATCAGCCGGGTGCGCGACAGGTCGGCGTCGGCTGGCGCATCGCGCGAAAGCGCCTTATCAAGACGCGGCGGCGGATCCGCCGCGATGGTGAACTGCAAAAGGGCCGCGCCCATGTCGGATGCTCCGGAAGATGGCCTGCCGCCCAGCCTGAGGTTTCTGAAAACCCTCGTGACGGTGCTGACGGCGGTGATGATCGGCGGGGTTCTAGTCATCATCGGGCTGCTTGTCACGACCCTGCGCACCGCCCCGCCCGCTTTGCCCGAAACGCTGGCCCTGCCTGCAGGCGCGGTGGCCGAAGCCGTGACACAGGCGCAGGACTGGATCGGCGTGGTGACCACGGACGGACGGCTGTTCATCTTTGACCGCAGCACAGGCGCGCTGCGGCAGGAAATCCGCGTGACGACCGGGGCTAACACAGGGCCTGGCACCGGGACCAATTAACCCTTTGGCAACCATTTTGTTGCCGCACACGCCTGCGCGGCCTATCAGATGCTATCCCTGCCAGCAGAACGCGGGCCTCATCCAAGCGGTGATCCGATGCGCGTTCTGTTGGTCCTTCTGGCCCTGTTCCCCCTGTCCGGCTGTGCCGACGGCCCCGACAAGACCGCGCATTGGGTTGCGGGCGCGATGGTGTCGCATGTCGTCAGCCGCAATGGCGGCACGCCCCTTCAAGCCTGCGCGGCATCGCTCGCGGTCGGCGTGATCAAAGAGGCCGCCGATTCGAAATTCGGCGGCGTCGTGGACCGCAAGGATGTCTGGGCCACTGGCGCGGGCTGTGTCGTGACCTGGCGGTTCTGACAATCAACGCCAGATCGGGTTCGACCACGCCCGCTTGCCCGCGCGGTCGATCACCGTCACCCGCAGCCAGGGCGATGCCTCCAGCCGGTCCAGCCGCAATTCGCCCTGCGTCATCGAATTGCCATGCAGCGCGACCGCCGCACTGCCCTGCCCCTGCACGATGATCGCCGCCACGGCGGAACATTGCACCCGCAACGTGCGCCCCTCGATCTCGATCCCGCGCAGTTCCGGCCCGGTGCTGGAATAATGCGCGCCCGCCTTCAGCGCCGCCAGCAGCGCCTCGGGGGTGTTTTCCTCGGCCTTGACCATGACCCAGCCGCCGAAATGGTCGGGCTCGCTGAAATGCGCGTCATCCGTGGCGATCAGGTCCAGACGGCGGCCTTCGGTCAGCAACAGGTCCAGCGTGTGAAACCCGTGCGGACGATCACAGCCGGTGGCGCAGCCGTGGTTATAGACCTCGACGGCATGGGCGGCGTCGATGGCGCGGGCATCTTCCATCGTCAGGCCCGACCATTCGGGATGCGCGATGGCGACATAGGCCCCGGCATCGCGCGCCCGCTGCGCCAGTTCGGCGCCGGTTTCCTGATCCGCGACGGGGCGGAAATGCGGGCTGTTGGACGGCGCGAAATCCAAAGGCAGACCCACGGCAAGGATATGCCACAGCTCGCCATTCGCCATCGCGCCGGAATGGACTTCCGCCCCCAGAATGGTGGTGAACCCGTTGCCGCGATAGGGCGTGGTATCCACGATGGGATAGCCATAAACGCCCACGAAATGATCGGTCAGCGCCACGAAATCATAGCCCTCGGCGCGGTAGCGGCGCAGCACCTCTTCGGGCGGCAACACGCCGTCGGACCGGGTCGAATGGGTGTGCAGGTTGCCGCGCCAGAAACGGCCGGGATTGGTGAAAGCAGGCGTCATCAGGGTCACTCCGGGTTGGACAGCGGCATTGGACAGCGGCATTTGACTGCGGCGTCTTTTCATCCGACTGTTACGCGATAGTGACAAGGGACCGCATGGTTGATCTTTCTGCCCTGCCCGCGATGCTTGCCCGCGCCGATTGGCCGGCGGCCGAAGCATTGCTGCGCCGCGCGGCGGTCGACAGTGCCCCTGCGGCGGTGTTCTATAATCTGGCCAAGGTGCTGGAAATGCAGGGCAAGCCCGACCGTGCCGCGTGGCTGGACCGTGCGGTTGCGCGCGACCCGCATCATGCGGCGGCGTGGTTCGAACTGGGCCGCGCCCGGATCGAGACGCCAGCGGCGGCGCTGACCGCGTTCCACCGTGCCGCCGATCTGGCACCAGATGACCGCGATGCCTGGCGGATGGTGCTGCGGCTGGCGCTGCGGCTGTGCGATTGGCCGCGATTGGCGGCGGCGCTGGCGCACTTGCCCACCGATGCCGAGACGCGGGTGGCCGCCTATCGCCTGCTGGCCGAGACGGGCCGCGCCACAGCGGCCGACCGCGCCGCGCTGTTGTCAGACCCCGCGATGCGCCCCGAGGCGATCAAGGCCCTGACCCGCGTCGCGCGCGGCACGATCCCCTTGCGCCTGCCCCCCGTCAGTTGATCACATAGCCGCGTTCGGCCTGCGTGGACGCCTGGGCAAAGAACACCGTGCAGGCCGCGCGTTGGCGATCATCATGGAACCCCTGCGTCTGCGCCCGCGAGCATTTGAACAAAAACGCCGAGGGCAGCGCGAAATCCGCCTGACACGCCTTTTCCACCAGCCCGTTGGGATAGCCGCCCGCCATCATCCAGCCCAGACATTGCGCGCGTCGCGCCTCGCGGTCATCGGCCATCGCGGGCGTGGCAAGCAGGGCGAGAATGGCGATACGCAGCATCGGACGGCATCCTTTTCCACAGGACTCTGTCAGACAAATGTTACAAAACCGTCACGACCTGTCGAGGACTATTCGCGGAAATCGCGCCGATACACGCCGGGGGTGGTTTGCAGCGCTTCGGCAATGGCGCGGGATTGGGCGATCTCGGCGTCGTCCATCGCCCGCACCTCCAGCCCCGCCGGGTCCAGCGGCAGCGCGATCACCTGCGCCACCGGCGTGCCGCGCGGCAAGGTGCCCGTGAACCCCGGATCGGTCCAGAGCGCCGGAAAATGCACATAACCCAGCCCGAAACGCGCTGCTGAAACGACACCCGACAAGGTCTGAAACGGCAGATCAGGGCGGTTCAGCGGATGGGTGACAAGGATCTGCCAGCCTGCGGGCACCTCCAGCGTCCAGTAATTGGTGAACTTGATCGCGACCTGACCATCCAGCCGAAACCGCGCGCCCGCCGCCTGTTCCGGCACATGCAGGCCCAGTGGCGCGCGCGTGATCGGCGCATCCGCGATCACCGGCGGGTCCCAGTCCCAAGACAATTCCCCGCCTGCGACATGGATATCGGTCGCCAGCGGGATCATCACGCCAAGGCTCAGCGCGTCGATGAACGGCGGGCAGTGTTTCAGGGTGCGCACCATCTCGCCGCCCAAGGACGGGGCCGCGACCTCGGACGGCATCGCGCGTAACCAATCCGGCAGTGCGCGCGCCGCAGGCGTGGGGCGCGGCAACAGGGGTTCCAGCAACGGATGACAGCGCGCAAGGATACGCGTCACACCCGCGCCTCGCGCTTGCGGGTCAGCGCGCCTGCCAGCGCAAATGCCACCGTCACCAGAATGATGATCGTGCCCACCGCGTTGATCACCGGCGGGTGGCCGTTTGCGTTGCGCGCCATTGCGCCGATTTCGGTGGCGAATGTGCAGGCCCCGCCCTTGGCGAACATCGTGGTGTTGTAGTTCTCGACCGAAGCCAGCGCGCAGATCACCGCCGCCGAGGCCAGCGCCGGGGCCAGATAAGGCAGCGTGATCCGGCGAAACACCCGGAACGGCCCCGCGCCAAGGTCCAGCGCCGCCTCTTCCAACTCGGGCGGCTGGCGTTGCAACCGCGCCATCAGCATCAGCATCGGATAGCCCGCCACGAACGTGACCTGCGCCATCATGATGGTGAACAGCCCCGCATCCACCCCCAGCCGGTTCCAGAACACCAAGGCCGACAGCCCCAGAATGACCCCCGGTGCCAGCATCGGCGACAACAGCACCCACCACAACAGCCCGTTGGCGCGGCTCTGCCAGCGCGTCAGCATCACCGCGCCCGCCAGCCCCAGCACCAGCGCCAAGGGCACCACCACGGCGGCCACCTGCACCGAATTGCCCATGCAGCCATAGAACCGCTCGCGGTCCAGCGTCCGCAGCACCGGGTCCGCGCGCAGCCGCGCCTCATCCATCCAGAAGAACTCATACCACTTGAAGGTAAACCCGCGCCAATCGGTAACAGACGGTGGCGAGACATCGTTGAACGACGCCACGATCATCAACGCCAGCGGCGCGAACATGAAGGCAAGGAACGTCCATGTGAAGGCGGTCAGCAAGCGATCAGATGTCATTCCATTACCCCTGCACGCGCGCAAAGTCTTTGAGCCGCGTCCGCATCAGCCGCATGAACAGCGCCACGATGACAAAGCACAGCGCGGTATAGGCGAAACTATAGGCGGCGCCGATGTTGGAATTCTCGGATTCAAAGAACTTGTTGTAAATCGTCTGCGCAAACCATTCCGCTTGCAACCCGCTGGACACGATGCGCGGCACCGAAAACGCCCCTGCCGCCAGCATGAATGTCGCGATGCACCCCACCGCAATGCCCGGTTTCGCATGTGGGATCACCACGCGCCAATGCATCCGCGCGGGCCGCGCCCCCAGATCGCGCGCCGCCTCGATCTGGTTGCGGTCCAGCGTGGACATTACGTTATAGATCGGGAATACCATGAACAGCACATAGGTATAGACCACGACCAGAAACACCGTGCCCGGCATGCGCTTGAACTGCACCGGCTCGGTGATTGCGCCCGCCCACATCAGCGCCGAATTGATCAGTCCATTATTGTCAAGAATCGTGGTCCAAGCGTAGATGCGCATCAACTCGACGATGGCATAGGGCACGATCAGCCCCATGAACAACCAGATCGCCTGCTCGCGGGTACTCGCCAGCGCCACCTTGTAGGCGATGGGATAGCAGATCACCAAAGCCAGCGCGGTGACCAGCATGGCATAGAAAATCGTCCGCCCCAGCACGATCAGCCCAATCCGCGCCCGCGTCACGCCATCCTCCTGAAACCGCAGGCCGATGGCGGTCTGCACGCGGTTGATCAGGCGCGCATCCTCGTCCGCCTTGCGATCCGCGGATTGCGGCAGGCTGGCGGCGGCAAACAGCGCCTCGAAATTCTGCAAGGTCAGGGACGACCGCTGCGCCTCTTCCGCGCGCAGCCGCGCGGCCAGATCGCTGGCAAGGTCCGCAATCTGCCGCGCGGTGGCGTTCTGTGTGGCAATCGGATCGCTGTCCTTGACCGCCAACCGGGGCAATCCGTGCAATTCGTCCAGATATTCCGTGACGCCCTGCACCGATACCGACGACGAGCGCACCATGGCGCGGTGCGTATCCGCGCGGTCGCATTGCAGGATATAGGGCCGCACCGCGCCCGTAGTCTGCCGCCCCGCGCCCATGGATGGCACCGCCATGCCCCCCATCGACGGCACGGCCATGCCGCCCATGCTCGGCACCGCCATGCCTCCGGTCGCAGGTGGCGGCGCGGCATCAGCCGCGGCAAAGGTGCGCAGCACCGATATGCAGGTCTCGGCATCCTGGGAAAGCGACGCCGCAACCGAGCTGTCCAGCGTGCGTTTCGGCGCGGTCAGCGCGCGGTCCAGCATGGCAAATTGCGGCGCGATGATCAGAAACACCGCCCAGATCACCACGGCCCCGACAAAACCCGCCGTCAACCAGGGGCCAAAGGCGCGCAGCAGGCTGGTCATTGCGCCGCCAGCTCCTGCCCCGTTTCGGCCAGCGCGCCTTCGGGCAGCACCAGCGCATCCGCCGCGCGAAAGCCCAATCGCATCTCGGTGCCGATCACCTCGATCCCGCCCATGTTGGTGCGGTGCAGCGACAAGGCTTGCCCCATACCCGCTTCCGTGCCCGCGCTGAAATGCAACGCCACGAACGGCCCTTCCAGATCGCGCCGCTGCAATGTCGCCGGGATCGCGTTCTCGTCCAGACCGATCTGCATCGCCTCTGGCCGCACGAACAGCCAGGCCACCGCCCCCACCGCCAACCCGCGCGGATTGCGCGCCCGGAACACGCCCAAGGGCGTCTCGACGCGGGCATATTCCGGCTCGACCGCCACCACGCGCCCCGCGATGCGGTTCACCTCGCCCACGAATGTGGCGGCAAAGGCCGTCTCGGGCGCGGAATAGATCGCGTCCCCGGTGCCCACCTGTTCGATCCGGCCCTTGTTCATCACCGCGACGCGGTCCGACATCGTCAGCGCCTCGCCCTGGTCATGGGTGATATAGATGAACGTCACGCCGGTCTGCTTCTGGATCGCGCGCAATTCCGCCCGCATGTGACTGCGCAGCTTCAAATCCAGCGCCGACAGCGGCTCGTCCAGCAACAAAACGGCAGGCTCCACCGCCAGCGCGCGCGCAATTGCCACCCGCTGCCGCTGCCCGCCGGACAATTCCGTGGGTTTCTTGTCGGCCTGATCCGCCAGCGCCACCAACGCCAGCAATTCCTCGGCCCGCGCATGGCGTTCCCGCCGCGCCACGCCGCGCGCCTCAAGCCCAAAGGCCACATTGTCGCGAACGCTCATCAGCGGAAACAGCGCGAGGTTCTGGAATATCAACGCGGTCGGGCGCGCATTCGGCCCCTTGCCCGCCTGATCGGCCCCGCCGATCAGCACCCGCCCCGATGACGGCGTCACAAACCCCGACACCGCGCGCAACAGCGTGGTCTTGCCACAGCCCGATGGCCCGAGGATCGAAAAAAACTCACCCGCCGCAATCGTCAGATCGGTGCGTTCCACGGCGCGAAAGCCATTGGGATAGGTGATCTCGACCCCGTCGAGCACAACATCCTGTCCCCGCATCACGCGCCCTCTTTCCCATTCATTTTGCCGGAAATACTCCGGAGGGGTCCGGGGAGGCAGGGCCTCCCCGGCTTTCTTAGGCACCAGAAATCAGGCGTTGGTGATGATATCGACCATCTCGTTGCGGATCGGCGCGAAGAAGGGCGTGTCCGCCTGCCACCACCACATGTTGCCCAGAACGTCGGCGGTATAGACGTCGTTGAACTGGCGCTTGAAGTCTTCCGAGGCGAAATCAGCAGCCCCGGCCACGGCCGAGTTATAGCCGGTGTTGTTGGCGAACATGCCGCCGACTTCGGGCATCAGCATGAAGTTCATGAACGCTACAGCCTGCTCGCGGTTTTCTGCCTGCTTCAGCAGACCGAACGAGTCGAGCCAGGTGATGATGCCTTCCTTGGGCGCGCGATAGACGAAATCGGCGTTTTCGCGGTTCAAGAGCAGGCCGGTGGTGTCCCAGGTCTGGCCGATGACACAGCCCGCGTCCTTGAACGCAGCGGTGGCTTCGGTGGCGTTGTTCCAGAACGCGCCATAGCTGGCCTTGCGCTCGACGATCCACTTGGCAACGGCGCCCCAGACGCGGCGGGCGTCTTCTTCGGATTTGTAGACGTCCAGCATGCGGTTCGACGGCACTTCGCCGGTCGCGTCCAGATAGAGGCCAACACCCATGATGACCGACTTCTGGCGGAAGGCCGACTTGCCTTCGGTGCCAGCGGCGAACAGATCGCCATAGGACAGGTCGGCGTCCGCGATCGGCATTGCCTTGCGGTTCAGCGTGATGCCTTCGGTGCCCCACACGAGCGGCAGCAGGATCTGTGCGCCCTTGAACTGGCCACCCAGCGTGGCGCTGTCGCGCACGAAGGACGGGATCACGTTGGCGGTCTTCACGTCGGCAGGGATGGCATCAAAGAACGACTCGCCATTTCCGTCGATATAGCCGGACGCGTTGGTGATCGAGGGGAACACCACGTCAAAGCCCTTGCCACCGGCCGCGCGGATGGTCGATTCGGCTTCGTCGTTCGAGCCAAACGTGGTCAGCTCCAGCTTGATGCCGGTGTCCTTTTCGAACTTTTCGGCGATGTTCGGCTGGATGTAATCCTGCCAGGCCAGAACCTTGACCGAACCCGAGGTCGCCAGCGCGTCAGTGGCGCGCAGGATCATCGGGGCAGCAAGTGCAGCGGTGCCCAGTTGCAGGGCAGAACGGCGGGAAAGTGCCATTTGGATAACTCCGGATGAGGTGGGATTGAAACCGTAGCTGCGCGTAGCCCCGTCCGGTGACGCATGGGCGACAGTTTGGTGAAGAAAAGATGACAGCACCCATCCCGGTCGCGCCACACGCGCAAACCACGCGCAAACGATGTGCGCGGCGTCAGCGGTTCAATCAGGCCGCACCCGCGCCGCTGTCTTGCCGGCAAAGGCCGCCAGCCGCGACCGCGCATCGGGCTGGGTGTTGACCACGCCCGCCACCACCGATTCCGCATAGGCGGCATCCAGCGCCGACATGTTCTGCATATGGCTGATCGCGGAACAGATCGCGAAATTGGTCAGCGGCAGGTTTTCCGCCGCCCGCCGCGCCAGCCGCATGGCCATCTCAAGGCTGTCCTCTGCCAGATACTGCGCCAGCCCCACCGTCACACCCTCTTCGGCCTTATAGACCCGGCCCGTCAGCATCATGTCGATCATGCGCGCCTTGCCGATTAGGTCCGCGACCCGGATTGTCGCCCCGCCGCCGGTGAACAGGCCCCGCGTGCCCTCGGGCAGGGCAAAATACGTCCCCGCATCCGCCACCCGGATATGCGCGGCGGACGCCAGTTCCAGCCCGCCCCCCACCACCGCACCCTTCAGCGCTGCGATGATCGGCACGCCGCCATATTCCATCTTGTTGAACGCCTCGTGCCAGCGCAGGCACAGATGCATGAACTGTTCCGGGCTGCGGTCGGCCTGATGGTGTTCCACCAGATCCAGACCGGCGCAGAAATGCGGACCATTCGCCGCCAGCACGATGGCGCGCGCGCCCAGAATGCGGGCGCGGCTGAACACGTCGATCATCTCCTCGACCGTAGCGGCATCCAGCGCGTTGCGCTTGGTGGGGCGGTTCAGGGTGACGATCCAGACGCCGTCATCCTCGACCTGCAATGTGAGGTTGGCCAAGCCCGCGATCAACTGGTCCAATGTCATGTCCGCCTCTCGATCTGTCGGCCACAGGTTTCCCGCAGGCTGCGCGAATGTCCAGACCGCGCGCGCCACACCCTGCGCGCCGGACGCGGCGTCAGGGCAGACGACCAGAAAAGTGAGATGACCCGGAAAGTGGTACCGCCTTCCTGGCTTGAACAGGAGACCTCCGGATCCACAATCCGGCGCTCTAACCAACTGAGCTAAGGCGGCACTGGCGGGTGACTTAGTCCCCGCGCCCCATGATTGCAAGCAATTTGATTGCAGGCGATGTCCCGGCAGGCGGGGGGTTACAGCGTGATCTCCCAGAACTGGTCCACGACATCGACACCAAACGCCCGCGCGGGTTCGGACCGCACCATGCGCCAACCGCTGCGGGCATAAAGCGCGCAGGCGGCGCGGTGGCTTTCGTGGGTCCACAGCTCCATGGTCGCATAGCCCTGCGCCTTGGCCCAGGCCATCGCCTGCGCCAGCAGGCGCGCCCCCAGCCCCTGACCCCGCGCAGCGGGGTCTACGAGGAACAGGCGCAGCTTCGCTGCGCCCGACGCTGCCGGGACCACAAACACACAGCCCAAGCGGGCTTCGCCCGCATGGGCGATCCAGCCCCGCGCAAGCGCGGGGTCGCGGTTGCGCAGGAAATCCGCAAGGATTTCCGCCACCAAGGCCTCAAAGGTGGCGTCATAGCCCTCGTCGCGCGCATAAAGCGCGCCGTGCCGGTCCAGCACCCACCCGGCGTCGCCGGGTTCAAGATCACGAAACGCGATGTCCATGCGCGCAGCCTGCCCCGGCGCGGGCTTGTCCTGCAAGTCCGAAAACGCTAGGCCGATGCGCAACAGAAGGACCGCAGCATGGGTATCAACACCGAACGCGACATCGAGGCCAACCTGCAAATCGGGCCGACCGACAAGGGTATGGTGCGGCTGTTCATCGAGGCCCCCGGCGTGGAAATCCCGATGGATTTCGAACCCGAAGAGGCCGAGGAAATCGCCGAGGAAATCCTCGCCGCCGTTCAGGCCGCCCGGGCCATCGGCGCGCGCTGACCCGCGCGGTTACCCGTCGCTGATCGCCGCGCCCGGATCGCGCAGTGCCGCCAATCGCCGCGACGCCACCATTGCCATCCGCAGGATCAGCGCGCGCCGCCGCGCGCCCGCCAAGGGCGTCAGCGGGGCCGCGCGCAAGGCTTCGGCCCCAAAATCATCGGCCAACAGGATGCCGGTGTCGTCTGGCAACACCGCGCGCGGGAATGCGGGCGGCACCGCCCAGAAAAACCGGTCGCACCACGGCAGATAGCCCTGCCATTTCGCGTCCGCGCGGAAATCGGCGAGGCTGGATTTACATTCGATCACCCAGACCTCGCCCTTGGGGGTCAGGGCCATCACATCCACGCGCAGGCCGCGCTCGGGGGTGAACTCTTCGATCCCCGCCATGCCCAGACTGGCCAGATGCCGCAGCACGCCCCGTTGCAGGCGCTGGCCCGGCAGCAGGGGAAAATCAGGCAACACGGCGGATTCTGGCGGATGGGTCATGCGATTACCATGAACAAACCAGAAACACATGACAAGTCCCCTCAGCGACCCTTGCACCCACGCGCCTGCGCGCCTAACTGTTGGGGCGGCGGGTGCTGCTCTTCTCGTGACCCGGTGACAATTCCAGTGGCCTTAAGCATCTCCGAGGGAGCTGGCTCTGCGCAGACCGTGGTCTGTTTACCCGGCGCCCACCTGTAAACACAGGTCCTCGGGAATCGCTCACCCCACGGCCGCTGCGGGCCCGCCACCTGCATCCCCACAGATTTGACCGTCAGACACGCAAAAGCCGCCGAAACCCGGCGGCTTTACCCGTGCAACAGAACGGGATTTCAGCGGCGCGGCTGGCGCAGACCGGGTTTGTCGGCTGTCACCTTGACCCGCGCCAGGACGCGAGGGCGTTCGATATTTGGCGCGCGCAACCCGCCGCGGGGTTCGTCGTCGTCCTTGTCGGCCATGTTCATCACCGCGATGGCGAATTGCACGCCTGCAAACACGATGCCGTTCGAGGCCCACAGGATGATGACGGCCAGCAGCCCCTTGTCGGACGTGCTGACCAGATGCCACAGGTTCGCCACGTTGAACCACAACATCAGCCCGACGAATACGCCGGCGAGGCCGAAGCCGATGGTCACGCTGATGATATAAAGGCGGATGAGTTTGGGCATGAAGCACCTCCTGCATCACCCGAAGGTAAACCTAACCGGACGAATCGCAAGCCCGTATTGGGCAACAGCCTGTATGTCGCAGGCATGTGAAAGGCGGCGATGGTCCGAGGATCATTTTCGCGCCGCAACGCCGCCCAGGCCAAAGCTCAAAACGCCTCTGGACGCGCCTCGCGCGCCATATGGTCCAGCACGGCGTTGACGAACGACGCTTCCTTGCCATCCGGAAAGAACGCGCGCGCGACATCGACGTATTCGGTGATCACCACCTTGGGCGGCGTGTCGGCCTGCACCAGTTCCGCCCCCGCCGCGCGAAACAGCGCACGCAAGGTCGGGTCGATCCGCCCAATCGGCCATTTCGCCACCAGCGCACGGTCGGTCATCTGGTCAATGCGCGCCTGCCATTCCACCGCCTGTTCCAGCACTGACCGGAACAAGTCGATATCGCCGTCCAGCAATTCCTCGCCGTCGATGACCGCGCCAAAGCGATGGTCCAGAAATTCCCGCCGCACCCGGTCATGCGCCGTGCCCGCCTGTTCCATCTGGAACAGCGCCTGCACCGCATAAAGCCGCGAGGCCGACCGCATCCGGCGTTTCATGTTCCCCGAAGGTTCCTTGGGGCCGGGGGTCGCAGTGTCGGTCATGCCGTGGTGGTATCCTGTGTGCTGCCCGCGATCTGAATGGCGTCGCGGGAGGGCTGGAACCCGATCCCCTTGCGCGCGGTGCCCCACCTACGCGCCAGCGCCACCAGATGCAAGGCCGCCGCCGCCGCTCCGCCGCCCTTGTTCTGGCCCGCCGCATCGGCGCGCACCACAGCCTGATCGCGGTTTTCCACCGTCAGGATGCCGTTGCCGATACACAGGCCCTGCAAGCCCAGCATCATCAGCCCGCGCGAACTGTCATTGCAGACGGTGTCGTAATGCGTCGTCTCGCCCCGGATGATGCAGCCAAGCGCGACATAGCCGTCAAAACTGGACAGCCGTTCCGCGATGCCGATGGCGGTGGGGATTTCCAGCGCGCCGGGCACCTCGACCACCTCCCATGTAGCCCCCGACGCCTCGGCCTCGGCCTTGGCCCCTGCGATCAGGTCATCGGCGATCTCGCGGTAGTAAGGCGCCACCACGATCAACAGCTTGACGGGCCGTTCAAACGTCGCGCGGGGCAGCGTGTAATGCGTTTCCGAACCAGCCATGGCTTACTCCAGCGTGATGGGCCGTGTGCCCGTGATTTCAAGACCATAAGCCTCCAGCCCGACCACCTTGGGCTGTGGCGAATTGGTCAGCAGTTCGATCCGGCGCAGACCCAGTGACGACAGGATCTGCGCACCCAGCCCATATTGCCGCAGTGTTTGCGGGCTGATCTCATGCGGGGCGACCATTTTCATCGTGGTGTCACGCAACAGCACGGCCACGCCACGGCCCTCGGCAGCGATGGCCCGCATCGCCGCGCCAAATTCCGCCGCGCGGCCCTTGGGGCCCAGCCCCGCCACATCGCGCAGCGCGTCCAGCGCATGCATCCGCACCAGCACCGGCGCGTCCGTGGTCAGATCGCCGCGCAGGAACACCAGATGCTCCGCGCCCTGCGTTTCGTCAGTATAGACCATCATCCGCCAGTCGCCGCCAAATTCCGACGCCACCACCTCTTCGCGCGCGACCTTGACCAGATTGTCATGACGACGGCGATAGGAAATCAGGTCGCTGATGGTGCCGATCTTGAGCCCGTGTTTCTGCGCAAAGGCGATCAGGTCGGGCAGACGGGCCATCGTGCCGTCCTCGTTCATGATTTCGCAGATCACGCCGGACGGGTTCAGCCCTGCGAGCCGCGAAATATCCACCGCCGCCTCGGTATGGCCCGCCCGCACCAGCACACCGCCATCGCGGGCGCGCAACGGGAACACATGCCCCGGTGTGGCGATATCTGCCGCACCCTTGGCCGCATCAATCGCCGTGGCAATCGTCAGCGCGCGGTCATGCGCGGAAATCCCGGTGCTGACACCTTCGCGCGCCTCGATGGATACCGTGAACGCGGTTTCGTGCCGCGACGAATTCTGCGAGGCCATCAGCGGCAGGCCCAACTGATCCACCCGCTTTGACGTCATCGACAGGCAGATCAGCCCGCGCCCGTGCATCGCCATGAAATTGATCGCCGCAGGCGTGGCCATCTGCGCCGGGATCACCAGATCGCCTTCGTTCTCGCGGTCCTCGTGATCGACAAGGATGAACATGCGCCCGTTGCGGGCATCCTCGATGATGTCCTCGATCGACGAGATCACATCCGCATGCGCCCCTTCGACCGGGCCGGGGGTTTCAAACGGCAGGCTGCCGGGTTTCGGCGCATCATGTTCAGACATCGGGTCCCCGCTGGATTGCTGCTGCCGATGTAGCCCGCCCCGCCCGCCGTGACCAGAGCGTCACGCCCCCGTGATGCCCCCGTGACGCCGCGAACCGTGGTTCAGGGGATCACTCGGAGAATTTCCACAACGCGGGCAGGAATTCATAGGCCTCTGCGGATTTCAGCACATGCCCCACCCCCGGGAACGGGAAATGATAGCCCAGCACCGCCATGCCATCCGCTGCCGCCATGTCCAACAGCCGCGCCCGCGTCGCCACCGTCTGCGCGCCGTCAGTGTCAAAGCCGTTGAACCAGTCGGGCCGGGCAAAGTTCAGCACCGCATGCGACATCGAATCGCCAAGGGCGATCAACTGCTTGCCGCCGTCCTCGACCACAAGGCTCATGTGCCCCGGCGTATGGCCGGGCGTGGCGATCAGGCGGATGCCGGGCGCGATCTCGTGGCCATCCTCGGCCAGGGTCCAATCCTCGCGCGCGGCGATGGAATTGACCGCGCCCAGCACGAATTGCTGCGCCTCGGGCGCGACGCGGTCCACCAGCCCGTCCTGCGTCCAATGCGCCCGTTCGGTCGCGCCAATGATATATTCGGCCTGCGGAAAGATCGCCTCGTCAAACTCGTCGCGGATGCCCCAGATGTGATCGGGATGGGCATGGGTGATCACGACATGGGTGATGCTGTCGGGCGCAATCCCCGCCGCCTCCATGTTGGCCATCAGCCGTCCGGCGGTGCCCAGCCACCGCGTGCCCGACCCGACATCCACCAGCACCCGCGCCGCGCCCAGGTCCACCAGCAGGTGGTTGGTGTGCGAATAGCCCAAGTCAGTGGGCAGGTAATGCGCCGCCAGCAGCGCCTGCACATCGGCGGGTGCCGCATTCACCCCCAGCCCCGACGTCGGCAGGGTAAAGAACCCGTCCGACAGCACCGTCAGCCGCGCCGCCCCCAGCGAGAAATGGAAATGCGCCGGGTTGGCCACCGTCGGCGCCCCCAGGTCCGCGCGCGCCAAAGCCGGCATGACAAAAGCTGGCAGGGCAAACGCGGGGGCCATCGCGGCCAGCCGCAGGATATCGCGGCGGTTGGGTGTGATCAGCATGTCCTGTCCTCCTCAAGGATTTGGCGGCAGGATAGCTGCGTCACACAGGCGCACACAACAACGTTTATGAATATGTCTGGTGTCGAGGGGGCGCTGCCCCCGCTCCGGAAAGAGTCCGGAGCCCCCCGGGATAGTTGGAAACCAGAGAAGCCCAAGGAGCAAAGCAAAGCCCCCGTATTCTCCCGACTTCTTCGGTTCTCAAATATCCCCGCCGGAGGCACCCCGAGGCGCAGCCCTTCGCTGCGACGAGACATAAAGCGCGGCGCAGCCGCTCCGCTGGATCAGCGGGATCAGGCGGTTTCGGCCAGCCGCGCGACATAGCGCGCCAGCGTGTCGATCTCGAGGTTGACGTGATCGCCGACGCGCAGGGTTCCCCAGGTCGTATGCGTCTTGGTATGCGGGATGATGTTCACGCCGAACGTCGCCCCGTCGACCTCGTTCACCGTCAGCGAGGTGCCGTCCAGCGCCACCGACCCCTTGGGCGCGATGAAACGCGCCAGCGCGGGCGTGGTGCGGAAGGTGAACCGCGTCGAGGCGCCCTCGTCCCGCATCGCGGTGATCTCGGCCAAACCATCGACATGGCCCGACACGATATGCCCGCCCAGTTCATCGCCGACCTTCAGCGCGCGTTCCAGATTGACCGCCGTGCCCTGTGCCCAGCCGCCCAGCGTGGTTTTCGACAGGGTTTCCGCGGACGCGTCCACCTCGAACCAGCCATCGGCCTTGTCCACCACGGTCAGGCAGACGCCGTTGCACGCGATTGAAGCCCCGATTTCGACCGTGGCCATGTCATAGCGGGTGTCGATGCGGGCGCGCAGGTCGCCCCCTGCATGGTCAGGTCCGTTGTCCGGCATATCCAGCCGAGACACGTGGCCGATGTCGGTGATGATGCCGGTGAACATGGGGCTGCCCTCTGTTTTGCGCTGTGCCAGACCTAGGCGGGGCGGAGCCTGTTGGCAAGCAATCGGGCGCGCGGCCACGCCGCAGTGCAGATGTTTTTGCGCCTTAATTTTGGCAGGGATGCGGGCTAGGTAACGGTTTAATGTCGTGGCCGCATCGCCCTTGCGCGGCCCACACCACCTTGTCGCCGCATTTTACCTTGTGAACCCGTCATGACCGCCAGCCCCGCCCCCCGCCCGCGCGTGTTCCTGTTCCTGCAGGGACCGCATGGGCCGTTCTTTTACCAACTGGGGCGGATGCTGCGGCTGGCGGGGGCCGAAGTGTGGCGCGTGGGATTCAACGCGGGCGACCGGGCGTTCTGGTTCGACCCGAAAAGCTATATCCCCTATCGCGGCGGGCCTGCCGACTGGGCTGGCACCTGCGCCGCGTTGATGGCGGACAAGGCTGTCACCGATCTGGTGCTTTATGGCGATACCCGCGCCATCCACGCCGAGGCGATCGCCGCCGCCACCGCGCGCGGCATCACCGTGCATGTGTTCGAGGAAGGTTACCTGAGGCCCTATTGGGTGACCTATGAGCGCGGCGGTGCGAATGGCCATTCCCGGCTGATGGCGCTGAGTGTGGCCGAGATGAAGGCCGCGCTGGAACAATCCGATCTGGATACCGCCCTGCCGCCCGCGAAATGGGGCGACATGCGGCAGCACATTTTTTACGGCGCGCTCTATCATTGGTTCGTGATGTTCCGGAACGGCGATTACCGCGCCTTTCGCCCGCACCGCGATTTGCCGGTCACCAAGGAATTTCAGCTTTACGTGCAACGCCTCGTGCTGATGCCCTGGCATGCGCTGGAACGCACGCTTGCCACCCGCGCGATCCGGCATGGCGGCTTTCCCTATCATCTGGCGCTGTTGCAACTTGAACATGACGCCAGTTTCCGGATGCATTCGCCCTTTGCCAGCATGACCGAATTTCTGGATGTGGTGATCCGGGGCTTTGCCGAAGGCGCGCCGCGTCACCATCATCTGGTGATCAAGGCGCATCCGCTGGAAGATGGCCGGGTGCCGCTGAAACGCGAGATCGCGCGGATCGCCGCGCGCGAGGGTGTGACGCGCCGGGTGCATTTCCTGCGCGGCGGCAAGCTGGCGCAACTGTTGAACGCCGCGCGCAGTGCTGTCACCGTCAATTCCACCGCGGCGCAGCAGGTGCTGTGGCGCGGCATCCCGCTGAAGGTGTTCGGCGCGGCAGTCTATGCCAAGCCGGAATTTGTCTCGGATCAGCCGCTGGCCAAGTTCTTTGGCGGCGCGGCGCGGCCCGACCGCAAGGCCTATGCTGAATACCGCCGCTTCCTGCTGGAAACGAGCCAAGTGCCCGGCGGGTTCTATTCCACCCGCGCGCGGCGGCAATTGTTGCGGCAGGTGGTGGACATGATGCTGGCGACCGAAGACCCGTATGATGCGCTTTTCTCGGGAACCGCGGCACCACGGCAACAGTTGCGGCTGGTGAACTGATCCCCTCCGGCGGAACCCGCTGGATTTTGGCGCAGATTCCTCCTATGGTTTGCTCAAAGAGGGCGACATGACCCTCGTGAGGCAGCACGCGCGCCCGAAACGGCGCGCAAATACCAGGCAAGATCAGGTCGAGGAGACCGCGCAGTGACTTTACGCCCGTCGCGTTTGGCGAAATCCATCGCCTTGTTGGCCGCTTTGTCTGTGGTGTCGTCCTGCGGTTTGCCGCGCGTCGGCCCGAACAAGCGGGAAATCTTTGCGGGTTCGGTGCTGCGCGAAGGCGATGCCTTTGTGGTCACGGTCAATGACCGCGTGACGCGCGCCACCGGCGTGGTCACGTCTCTGGGATTCACGCAGGCGTTTCTCAATGCCTCGACGCTGGACAGCGATATCATCAGCCCCGGTGATACGCTTGGCCTGACGATCTGGGAAAACGTCGATGACGGCCTGCTGGCGTCCGAAGGGATCAGCAACACCCTGCTGGAAGAGGTGCAGGTGGATGGCGGCGGGTTTATCTTCGTTCCTTATGCCGGACGCATCAAGGCCGCAGGCAACACGCCCGAGGTGTTGCGGCAGGTCATCACCAAGAAACTGGAAGAACAGACCCCCGATCCGCAGGTGCAGGTGCGCCGGTTGGCGGGTGACGGGTCCACGGTCAGCCTTGTTGGCGCAGTCGGATCGCAGGGCGTCTATGCCATCGAACGCCCCACGCGCACCCTGTCCACCATGCTCGCGCGCGCGGGCGGGGTGGCGATCGAACCCGAGATTGCGCAGATCACGGTGATCCGGGGCAAGCATCGCGCTAAGATCTGGTTTCAGGATCTGTATAGGAACCCCGCTTTCGACATCGCCCTGCGCGGCGGCGACCGGATTCTGGTCGAAGAGGACAGCCGCGCCTTTACCGCGCTTGGCGCGACCGGCAACCAGCGGCTGGTCGAGTTCGAAACCCAGACCCTGTCGGCCATCGAGGCCATCGCGCAGGTCGGCGGGTTGCAATCCTCGTCGGCTGACCCGACCGGAGTGTTCGTGTTCCGCAATGAACCCGCCGAGGTCGCCAACCAGGTGCTGGGCCGCAACGATCTGGAAGGCGAACAGCGGCTGGTCTATGTGCTGGACCTGACGCAGCCCAACGGCGTGTTTCTGGCGCGCGATTTTTCGATCCGGGATGGCGACACGCTCTATGTGACCGAAGCGCCGTTCACGCAGTGGAACAAGGTCATCGCGGCGGCCACCGGATCGCTGAGTTCGATCAGCACGGTCAACACCGCCGCCACGACGCTTGGCGGCGGCTGATCCATGCGGGCGGCCTCGCCCGATGTCGTGCCGTCGCGGCTGCGCTATCTGAACGCGGGCTTTCTGTCGCAATCGCGCATCCGGCGGATACTGGAATTGTCCGGCACACCCTTGCGGCCCGGTTTGCCCGCCGCAGGCGAGGCGGTGGCGGTCTGGGGCCAATCCCCCTATGCCGCGCGCGGCGAACGCGCGGCACAGGCGCGCAGCGCACCGCTGTGGCGGCTAGAGGATGCGTTTTTGCGGTCCCTGCATCCGGGGCGCGCGGGCGGCCCGCCCTTGGGGCTGTTGATCGACCGGCGCGGCGGGGTGCATTTCGACGCCGCCACCCCGTCTGATCTGGAGCTGATCCTGTCCCGCGATCCCTTGGATGACACCGCGCTGCTGGACCGCGCGCGGGCGGGCATGGCGCGGATCACCGAGGCCGATCTGTCGAAATACACCGCGCATGATCCGGGGGTTGCGCTGCCGCCGCCGGGTTATGTGCTGCTGATCGACCAGACGCGCGGTGATGCGTCGGTGCGCGCCAGCGGTGGCGATGTGGCCACCTTTCGCGACATGCTGATATCTGCGCGGGATGAACATCCGGGCGTGGCGATCGTGATCAAGACCCATCCCGAAACCGCGCGCGGCCTGCGCTCCGGCCATTTCGACGCCAGCGATGCAGGCACGGGCGTGACCCTGTTCACAGGCCGCGCCAGCCCCCGCGCCCTGCTGGACGGCGCGCGCGCGGTCTATACCCTGTCGTCGCAGATGGGGTTTGACGCCATTCTTGCGGGGCACCGCCCGCAGGTGTTCGGCACGCCATTCTATGCCGGATGGGGCCTGAGCGATGATCGCAGCGCCACGCCCCTGCCCCGGCGCGGCCGCAACCTGACCCGCGCGCAGCTTTTTGCGGGCGCGATGATCCTTGCGCCCACATGGTACGACCCATTCCATGACCGGCTGGCGACATTCGAGGTGGCGCTGGAGGCGCTGGCGGCGGAAACACGCGCCTGGCGCGAGGATCACGCGGGCTGGACCGCGACGGGTATGCGGGCGTGGAAACGCGCACATCTGCAACGGTTCTATGGCAGCGTGAGCCCGGTGCGGTTCGCCCCCCCCAGCCCGCCGCGCCGCCACATGGTCTGGGCCGGCAAAGCGACCGACGCGCCCGACGCGGTGCGGGTCGAGGACGGCTTTCTGCGGTCGCGGGGCCTGGGAGCCGCGCTGGTGCCGCCCTTGTCCTTGGTGCTGGATACCCGTGGCATCTATTACGATCCGGCAAAACCCAGCGATCTGGACCATCTGATCGCGTCTCGCGTCCGGTTACGCCCCGATCAGACCCGGCGCGCGGAGCGGCTTATCCACAGGCTGGTGCAGGCAGGCTTGTCGAAATACAACCTTGGCGGGGAATTGCCCGCCCTGCCCGACGGCCATCGCATCCTAGTGCCCGGTCAAGTCGAGGATGACGCATCAATCCGCCTTGGCTGTGGCGAGTTGCGCACCAACCGCGCGCTGTTGCAGGCCGCGCGTGACGCCAACCCCGACGCGATCCTGATTTACAAGCCGCACCCGGATGTGGTGGCGGGGTTGCGCCCCGGCGCTTTGCCAGAGGCGGATACGCTCGCCGATATCGTGCTGCATGACACGGATATCGCCGCCCTGCTGGGACAGGTGCAGGCGGTCTGGACGCTGACCTCGCTGACAGGGTTCGAGGCGCTGCTGCGCGGTGTGCCGGTGACAACGCTGGGCGCGCCGTTCTATGCCGGATGGGGCCTGACGCGCCATCTGGGTCCACAGGTGGCCCACCGCACCGCGCGGCCCACCTTGGCCGGATTGGTCCACGCTGCGTTGATTGACTATCCGCGCTATCTGGACCCGGTAACGCGCCGCCCCTGCCCGGTCGAAGTGGTGGTGGACCGGCTGGCCACAGGAACCGGTACAATCCAAGGCCCCACACTGCGCAGCCTTGCAAAAATGCAAGGCTGGCTGGCCGGATACGCCCATCTTTGGCGGTAATGCCTGCCTCTAGTCCACGCGTTCCCATTGCGTCAACACATCGCCGCCCACGGGTTCATCTGACATGAGCCGCCAGCGCGGTGCCTCATCGACCTGCGACAGGCCCAGCACGCCGACGGCAGGCAAGCCTTCAGCCCCGATTGCCATGCCAGCGGTGAACACGGCCATCCGGTCCACCAGCCCCGCCGCCATCAGCCCCGCCGCCAATTGCCCGCCGCCCTCGCACAAAACCCGCGTCAGCCCTGCGGCGGCCAGCGCGCGGAGCGCCGCGCCCAGATCAATCTGCCGCCCTTCGACGGCGACCTCGATCAACGTCGCCCCACGTTCGGACCAGGCTTGGCGGGCCGCTTCGGATGCATCGGGGCCGTGGATCAGCCACAAGGGCGCGTCCGGGATCGACGCCGCCAACCGCCCCAATGGCAGGTCCAGCCGCCGCGACAGCACCACCCGCACCGGTTGACGCAATGCGCCCATGTCGCGCACCGTCAGCAGCGGATCATCCGCCCGCACCGTGCCCGCGCCCACCATCACCGCATCATGTGACAGCCGCAGAACATGCCCCCGCCGCCGCGCCGCCGGTCCGGTGATCCATTGGCTGTGCCCGGTCGCCGTAGCGATTCGCCCGTCCAGCGAGGTCGCCAGTTTCAACGTCACCAGCGGGCGATTGGCTGTGCGTGCCAACAGGAACCCCGCCAGATCGGACTGCGCACGATCCGCCATCAATCCGATATCAACCGTCACGCCTTCCGCCCGCAGAATGGCAAAACCGCGACCGGCAACACGCTCATCCGGGTCTTGCAACGGACAGACCACCCGCACGACGCCTGCCGCCGCAAGGGCCGACGCACAGGGTGGGGTCTGACCATGATGCGCGCAGGGTTCCAGCGTGACATAGGCCGTGGCACCGCGCGCCAACGGCCCCGCCTGATCCAGCGCCATCGCCTCGGCATGGGGCCGCCCGCCGGGTTGGGTCCAGCCACGCGCCACAACACGGTCACCCTGAACCAGCACACACCCCACAGCCGGGTTCGGCCAGGCGTTGCCCATCCCGCGCCGCCCAAGGGTCAGCGCATGCGCCATGTGGCGCGCATCGGTCACTCTTCGTGGCGGCCTTCCGGCCGAAGCTCGGACACGAACTTGTCGAAATCATCCGCCGCCTGGAAGTTCTTGTAAACGCTGGCAAACCGCACATAGGCCACGGTGTCGATCCGCGCCAGCGTCTCCATCACGATCTCGCCGATGGCCTTGGACGGGATATCGGTTTCGCCCAAGGATTCCAGCCGCCGCACGATGCCCGAAATCATCTGGTCAATGCGTTCGGGGTCCAGCGGGCGCTTTTGCAGCGCGATCCGCACCGAGCGTTCCAGCTTGTCGCGATCAAAATCCTCGCGCCGCCCTGAGGTCTTGATCACCACCAGATCGCGCAGTTGCACGCGTTCATAGGTGGTGAACCGCCCGCCGCAGGCAGGGCAAAACCGCCGCCGCCGGATCGACACATGATCCTCTGCGGGACGCGAATCCTTGACCTGTGTGTCGATATTTCCGCAAAACGGACAGCGCATTGCCGACCCCCATAACTGCCCCTACCGCGATCCCCATAGGTCTGACGCCCGGGTTATCCACAGTTACTATAGGCGACTGTCTAGGGCTTGGGTAGGGGGGATTTGATCCGCAAGATGTGGGGTGGCATTTCCTGTTTCAGGGTCAAAGACCGTTCTCCTGACGCCGTAAATCAGAGCAGAACTCGGCGGCAAGCGCCAGCGACAGATTGGCCCCCTTGGCGGTGACCGAAATCGACGCCGAAGCGGCGCTACCCTTGTCTGCATCAGCGGCGATGCTGAACCCTACATCGCGTCGGTCCGAGGCGATACTGCCCACGGGGTCAACAACGGTGATGCGCACCTTGTTCAGGTTGCGCGAACTGTCGCGCAGAAATTCCGAGGCCGCGCACCAATAGGTTTTTGCGCTACTGCTGGGGGTGCCTGCGACAACGAAATGGCTGGCGTCGATTGCACGCACCTTCAGTCCAATGTCCGACCGGTAGTCCTGCGACATGGCCGCAGCTGGGGCCAACAGTGCACAAGCGAAAGCAAATATACGAATCATTTAAAGTCTCCTTTTCTGCTTCAAGGATAAGAGGATTAACTGAAACCGCAGGATCACGGCTCTGCGTTGTCACGACAGCGTGTCTTGCACAATCGCGCCGCGCGTCGCGCCATTACGGGCCAAGACGCCCTTTCAGGACCGTGCATCGATACCGATGGCGCGCAAAATTCGAAAATGTCCATGCTCTGTCCAGATGGCCACGCCGCAGCACCGATCTGATGCAACATGTTTCCACTGGGCCATCGGCGGCGAGTCGCCTTTCCGGGTCAGTGGATCAGCCGCGTCTTTTGTTGCAATCCCCGGAACGCGGCGCGCATTTCGCCCCCCAAATTAGCCGATATTGTTTCAAGACATATTGGTGGAATGCCACAAGTCCGGCGCATCGCCGAAACACACGCAACACCGCGAAGCGGTCTCATCGTCCTGCGGTGTCCGGCGCGCGGCTGCGCGGCCACGATTGAGGCGGCATTACTGATCCAGAAAACTCCGCAGCTTCCTTGACCGGCTCGGATGTTTCAGCTTGCGCAGCGCCTTCGCCTCGATCTGGCGGATGCGTTCGCGGGTCACGGAAAACTGCTGTCCGACCTCTTCCAAAGTATGATCGGTGTTCATCCCGATGCCGAACCGCATCCGCAGCACGCGTTCCTCACGCGGGGTCAGGGATGCAAGCACGCGGGTTGTGGTTTCCTTGAGGTTTTCCTGAATCGCGCTGTCCAGCGGCAGCACGGCATTCTTGTCCTCGATGAAGTCGCCCAGCTGGCTGTCTTCTTCGTCGCCAATCGGCGTTTCCAGTGAAATCGGTTCCTTGGCGATCTTCATCACCTTGCGGACCTTTTCCAGCGGCATTTGCAGCTTTTCCGCCAATTCCTCGGGCGTGGGTTCGCGGCCGATTTCGTGCAGCATCTGACGGCCCGTGCGGACCAGCTTGTTAATGGTTTCGATCATGTGCACGGGGATACGGATCGTGCGCGCCTGATCGGCAATGGACCGTGTAATGGCCTGCCGGATCCACCACGTCGCATAGGTCGAGAATTTATAACCACGGCGATATTCGAATTTATCGACCGCCTTCATCAGGCCGATATTGCCTTCCTGAATCAGGTCAAGGAATTGCAGGCCGCGATTGGTGTATTTCTTGGCAATCGAAATCACCAGCCGCAGGTTCGCCTCGACCATTTCCTTCTTGGCTTGGCGGGCTTCTTTCTCGCCCTTTTGCACCTGATTGACGATGCGGCGGAATTCCTGGATGTCCAGACCGACATATTGCCCGACCTGGGCCATGTCGGCGCGCTGTTCTTCCAGCTTGTCGCGGCTTTTCTCGATCAAGGTCTGCCAACCACGGCCACCCTTGCGGCCCATATCGTCGATCCAGTTCGGGTCCAATTCGCGGCCCCGGTACTCGTCGATGAATTCGCGGCGGTTGATCCGCGCCTGATCGGCGAGCTTCACCATCGCGGAATCGATCTGCATCACGCGGCGGTTGATGCCATAAAGCTGATCAATCAGCGCCTCGATGCGGTTGTTGTGCAGGTGCAATTCATTGACCAACAGCACGATTTCCGACCGCAGTTTCTGATAGCCCGCCTCTTGCGCCGCCGAAAACGTGCCGTCCTCGTTGATGGTGGCGGAAATCCGGCTGTCCTGCATTTCGGACAGTTGCACGTAATCATCCGCGATGCGTTCCAGCGTTTCCAGCACGCGGGGTTTCAGCGCGGTTTCCATCGCGGCAAGGCTCATGCCGGCCTGATCTTCGTCCTCGTCGTCGTCATCGCGGCCAATCGGGTTGCCGTCGGCGTCAAGGTTCTGGTCATCGTCTTCCTTGATGCGCGGCGCGGCGGGGATGTTGGCGGCGTCCACGATGCCTTCGGGGCCTTCGTCGCCATCAAGGCTGCGGCCAAAGGTGGCCTCAAGGTCAATCACATCGCGCAGTAGAATGTCTTCGGACAAGAGTTCGTCGCGCCAGATCGTGATCGCCTGAAAGGTCAGCGGGCTTTCGCACAGGCCCTGGATCATCGTGTTGCGACCGGCCTCGATGCGTTTGGCAATCGCGATTTCGCCTTCGCGGGACAGCAATTCGACGCTGCCCATCTCGCGCAGATACATCCGCACCGGGTCGTCGGTGCGGTCCAGCTTTTCGCCCGCGCCCTGCGCCAGCGCCACTTCGCGGTTGGCAGAGGCATCGACGACGGCGGTGGATTTGCCCTCTTCTTCTTCTTCGCCCTCATCTTCATCCGTGACGCGGATGCCCATCTCGTCCAGCATCGCCATGACATCTTCGATCTGGTCGGACGACACCTGTTCGGGCGGCAGCACGGCGTTCAGCTGTTCATAGGTGATGAACCCGCGTTCCCGCGCCTCGGCGATCATGCGTTTGACGGCGGCCTGTGAAAGGTCAAACCCGTCTTCGGCTTCGACTTCCGGAGCTTCGGCGGCGTCGTCGCTGTCCTTGAGGGCCATCGGGGTCTCCTTCATGCGGGGTCTAGCTGGGGCGGGAAAGTACGGGCGCGCGTGTTAGCCCGGCATATGGGTGATTCGTTACACGAATCAATACCGGAACGATGTGATTCGGAAAGGGCTGCCGCCGGGTTTCCGGCGGGATTCTGTCGCAGAGCGCCTCATTGCAGCGGTTTTTCCGGGGCGATGCGGGCCAGAAGCTGTGCAAAGGCCTCGCGCTCGTCGCGTTTGACCCGCGCACCATTCGGGGCCGTATCGTATTCGGCGCGGTCTTCGGACTGGCTGCGCTGTGCCTTTTCGGCGGTGGCCGCCGCCTCGCGCAGGCGCCGTGTCAGGCGTTCGTCATCGTCGGACAGGGCGTCATCCTGCATCTCGGCACAGGCTTCGGCGATTTCGGCCATACGGCCACGTTCGGCGCGCAGCTTGGCCAGTTCCTCGGCCATGGTCATGCGGCCCTTGTCCAGATCGCCGGGATGGCGCACCGTCGGGCAGATTGCGACATAGGGGCGCGCGAACAGCCGGTCCAGCGCGTCGGCCCCGATGATTGCCGCGACCTGCGCGCGCAAATCCGGCCCGGACCCGGCGCGCAGGATCGCGTCGCGCAGCGCGGTGTGTTCCGGCGCGCGACATTCCATGCGTTCCAGGTCCGGCTCGAATTCCGCCACCAACGCGGGCGTCACCAGACAGGTCGCCAGCACCACCGCCTCACGCAACAGGTCCGCCGCTGCGGGGTCCGCCACCAGCGCCGAGGCGCGCGCGGTCGGCGAGGCGGGCAACAGCGGCGGCTGTGCCCCCTTGACCCAGCGCTTGCCCCAATTGCGGAGCCCCGCTTCGGGGACCTGCCGCAAGGCTGCGAACAGCGCGGCCCGCTTGTCGCGGATCGCCTCCGTGTAATGCGCGCGCAGCGACGGGTCGCGGATCGCCGTCAGCCGCGCGCGCAGCGCCTTGTCCAGCGCGGCGCGGCGTTCGGGGCTGTCGAACACCTGCCCCTCGATTTCGCGCGCCCACAGCAGGTCCACCATGGGTTTTGCGGCCTCCAGCACGGCCTGCATGGCGGGCGCGCCTTTCGCGCGGATCAGGTCATCGGGGTCTTGGCCATCGGGCAGCACGGCAAAGCGCAGGCTTTGCCCGGCGTCCAGCAGCGGCAGCGCCAGATCGACCACGCGCAGACCCGCGCGGATGCCCGCCTTGTCGCCGTCCAGCGCCACGACGGGTTCGGGCGCAACACGCCACAGCATCCGCAGTTGATCCTCGGTCACCGCCGTGCCCAAAGGCGCGACTGCACCACCGAAACCCGCTTCGGACAGCGCGATCACATCCATATAGCCTTCGGCAAGGATCAGCGCCGCGCCCTTGCCCACCGCGTCGCGCGCGCGGGCAAGGTTGTAAAGGTTGCGGCCCTTGTCGAACAGGTCGGTTTCCGGGCCGTTGAGGTATTTCGCCCGCGCGTTCGGGTCCATCGCGCGGCCACCCAGAGATATGGCGCGGCCGCGCGCGTCGCGGATCGGGAAAATGATGCGGCCCCGGAACCGGTCATAAGGCGCGCCGCCATCGTCAGGCGTGGCGCACAGCCCTGCCGCGACGATCAGGTCGGGCGCGATGCCCTTGGCCGTCAGGGCCGCGAACAGGCCCTGCCGCGTGTCGGGGGCAAAGCCGATATCCCAGCGGTCGATGGCGTCGGGCGTCAGCCCGCGTTTCGCCAGATAGGCGCGGGCGTCACTGGCCGCAGAAGTTTTCAACTGCAAGCGCAACCATTGCACCGCCGCATCCATCACGGCGGACAATTGCGTGCGTCTGTCCGCCACCGCCGCCGCGCGCGGATCGCGCGCGGGCATCGGCAGACCGGCCTCGCGGGCGAGAATCTCGATCGCCTCCATGAAACCGGCGTTTTCGGTCTCGCGCACGAAGGAAATCATGTCGCCCTTGGCGTGGCAGCCAAAGCAATAATAGAACCCCTTGCGGTCATCGACATGGAAAGACGCGGATTTTTCCTGATGGAACGGGCATGGCGCCCACCAGTCGCCCTTGGCCTGGTTGGATTTGCGCATGTCCCAGACGACCTTGCGCCCCACCACCTGCACGAGGCTGAGGCGGGACCGCAGTTCGTCGAAAAAGGCGGGGGGCAGGCTCATGCAGCGAATATAGGCCGCCAGACGGCGGATGGCGAGAGGGGGGCGCTGCCCCCCGCGCGTGCCGCGCCCCCCCGGAGTATTTCCGGCAAAATGAATGCGCAGAAAGGTCAGCCGTGGCGCGCGTGGACCTGGTGCATCGCATGGGTCAGTTCGCGCACCAGCGTGGCGGCCATGGACCGGAACACCATCAGCCGCCAGATATCGGGCGCGATGCGGGTGATGTGGCCGGGCATGTGGCCGATATGGCTGCGGGTGGCCTGCCCGTCGGTCATGGCACGCAGGTTGAGCGTGGCGAGGCGCGCGAGCGCGTCGGTGGCCCCCGGCCCCGCAAGCGTGACTACGGCCCAAGCATCGGATTGATCGGTGGCGCGGGTGCCCTGCGGTGGCGTCTGGTCGATCAGCAGGCCATGCGCGTGATTGAACGGCAGCGCGCCCGGCACGGTGCCTGCGACCAGCCACATCTGCGCGGGCAACGTTTCCGTCAGCATCATCCGACCCACGGTCACGGGCAGCATGTCGGCGCAGGGGCTGCGCGGCGTCAGGATCAGATCATTCACAGTATCAACCACGAGCGCGCGCTCCATCCTTGTCGAAAAACACCGGATCGCAGACCTCGCACAGCGTCTCGATCTGGCGCAGGTGATCGACCATGCGGATCACCTCGCCGCGCCGGTCCGGCCCGTGTTTCAGAAAGGCCAGCCCGATGAAATGCCCCAAGCTGGGCGAGAAGCCGACCGAGGTGACGTAGCCTGCGGCGTGTTCGCGGGTGGCAGGCGCGTCTTTTGCGAACAGATGCGCGCCTGCGGTCAGCATCTTGACCGCACCTGCGGGTTTGAGGCCCACGAGGCGTTCGCGCGCGGGGTCCATCAGGCCGGGGCGCTGGCTGGCCGCTTTGCCGATGCAGTCCTTTTTCGCCAGCATCCCCTGCATCCCGATGTCGAAGGCCGTGGTGCGGCCATGGATTTCGGCATGCGTGATAAAGCCCTTTTCCAACCGCAGCACGTTCAGCGCCTCCAGCCCGTAGGCGCCGCCGCCCATCGCCTCGGCCCGTTCCACCAGCCTGCCAAACAGCGCTGCGCCATAGCGGGCGGGAACGGCGATTTCATAGGCTTCCTCGCCCGAGAAAGAGATGCGGAACAGTCGCGCCGCGATGCCTGCGACGGTGACGGTGCCACAGCCCATGAAGGGCAAGGGCGCGAAGCCGGGGATCAGGGCTGTCAGCAATGCGCGGGCATTGGGGCCCGCGATAGAAAACTGCGCCCATTGTTCCGTCACCGAGGCGACGCTGACGTCCATATCCGGGCGCAACACCTGCGCGCAAAATTCCAGATGCCGCATCACCAGCCCCGCCGCCGAGGTGGTGGTGGTCATCACCCAGCGGTCAGGCTCCAGCCGCGCGGTGGTGCCGTCGTCCATCACATGGCCATCCTCGCGCAGCATCAGGCCATAGCGGACCTTGCTGGGGGCCAGTGTGGAGAACGTGTTGGTATAGACGAGGTCCAACAGCGCACCCACATCCCGCCCCTGCAATTCGATCTTGCCCAGCGTGGACACGTCGCAGATGCCCACCGCGTTACGGACATAGCCCACCTCGCGGTCGCAGGATTGCCGCCAATTTGTTTCGCCGGGTGCGGGGAAATAGCTGGGACGCCACCACAGCCCCGCCGCGATCATCGGCGCGTTGCGGCGGATGCTGGCGAGGTGCGACGTGGTGAAGCGTTCGGGGGCAAACCCCGCGCCCTGCCCGCCCGATCCCATCGCGGCAATCGGCACCGGGACAAAGGGCGGGCGAAAGGTGGTGGTGCCGGTTTGCGGGATGCCGCGCCCCGTGGCGTCGGCCAGCACGGCCAAGGCGGCGACATTGGACGTCTTGCCCTGATCCGGGGCCATGCCTTGGGTGGTGTAGCGTTTCATATGCTCGACGGATTGATAGCCTTCGGTGGCGGCCATCTGCACGTCCTTGACCGTCACATCGTTCTGGAAATCGAGCCAGGCGCGGCCCTTTCCCGGAACTGCCCACAGCGGGGTGATGCGACAGGGCGCGTCTTCTGCACTGGGCAGAAGGTCCGGCGCTGCGGTCAGGCCAAGATCGGCCAATGCGTCCAGGGCGGCCTGTTGGCCCTGCGCCAGCGCGGCATGGGTGGACATCGCGCCGTGACACGCGCCCGCGGTGGTCAGCCCCGGCACCGCGCCCACGCGCGGCACGAAGGCCGCGATATCGTCGCGCCAATCGGGGCGGCCATTCATGTGGCAGGTCAGATGCACCATCGGGTTCCAGCCGCCGGACACGGCAAGGGTATCGACCTGCAAACGTTCCGTGCCCTTGGGCGTGCGGATCGTGATCGCCTCAACGCCCGTGCGGCCCATGCAGTCTTCGACCACCGCCCCGGCGAAAAACCGGATCGGCAGATCGGTCTTGGCCGCCGCGCGCGCGTCGATCAGGGCCGCGACATGCACGCCTGCGGCCAGAAGGTCCGCCGCCGTGCGATGCGCGTCATCGTTGTTGCCGAACACCGCCACCTGCCGTCCGGGGCTGACCGCCCAGCGGTTGACATAGCCGCGCACCGCACCTGCCAGCATCACGCCGGGGCGGTCGTTGTTGCGAAACGCGATGGGGCGTTCCAAGGCACCGGCGGCCAGAATGGCGCGGCGCGCGACAATGCGCCAGAACGCGGCGCGCGGTGCGCCCCGGCGGATGGCATCGGGGCCGAGGGTTTCCAGCGCGGCATAGGTGCCATGGTCATAGGCGCCCACCACCGCCGTCCGCGTCATCACGCGCACATTGGGCAGGCAGGCGAGTTCATTGGCCACGCCTGCCGCCCATTCCGCCCCGGTCTGGTCTGCGACCGTATGGGTTTCCAGCAGCAGCCGCCCGCCAAGCACGCTGTCCTCGTCGCACAGGATCACGTCGGCTCCGGCGCGCGCGGCTGTGAGCGCGGCCATCAGGCCCGCAGGCCCGCCGCCGATCACCAGCAGATCGCAGAACGCCTGCACCCGTTCATGGTCATCGAGGTCGGGCAGGCCCGACAGCGCGCCCAAGCCCGCCGCGCGGCGGATCGCGGGTTCATAAACCTTTTCCCAGAACGCGCGCGGCCACATGAAGGTCTTGTAATAGAACCCAGCGCCTAAGAAGGGCGCAAACAGATCATTCGCCGCCAGCAGGTCGAACCGCAGCGAGGGCCAGGCGTTTTGCGACCGCGCCGCCAGCCCCTCGGTCAATTCCACCATGGTGGCGCGCGCGTTCGGGTCTTGGGCCGCGCCCGTGCCAAGAGTGACCAGCGCATTGGGTTCGGCGCTGCCGGTGGTCAGGATGCCGCGCGGGCGGTGATACTTGAACGACCGTGCCACCACGCGCACCCCGTCGCCGATCAGGGCCGACGCCAGCGTATCGCCCGCAAAGCCACGATGCGTCACACCGTCGAAAGAGAATGTGACCGGGCGCGCGCGGTCGATCAGGCCACCTGTGGACAACCTCATGCCTGCGCCTCCTTGGTTCGGGCAACGGCGATGACCGCATGGGACACCGTATCGCGCGTCACGACCAACCACGCGCCACAGCCGCCCTCGTGCTGCCAGAACTCGCGCGAAACGCCCGCCGGGTTGTCGCGGTTGTGGATGTAATCGTCCCACGCCTGTGCATCGGCATCCGCCGCAGGCCGGGTCAGCGCCGCGCCGCCGAAATAATATTCGCGCCGGTCACGGTCGCCGCAAAGGGGGCAAGGGATACGCATGGGAAAACCTCAATGCAGGTTGTGCTGGCTGCCGGTGCCTTCTTCGTCGATGATCCCGCGCCCGGTGGCGAAGCGGTCCAGACGGAACCCGGCGGCCACGGGGTGCGGCTGGCCTGTCGCCATCAGATGCGCGAGGCAATACCCCGACGCAGGCACCGCCTTGAACCCGCCATAGTTCCAGCCGCAGTTCAGGAAGAGGCCGTCGATGGGTGATTTGTCGATGATGGGCGAGCCATCCGGCGACATGTCCATGATCCCGCCCCATGACCGCAGCACACGCGCGCGCCCGATCATCGGCATCAGGGTCATGCCCGCCTCCATCACATGTTCGATCATCGGCAGGTTCCCGCGCGACGCATAGCTGGGGTAGAAATCAATGTCGCCGCCAAACACGAGCCCGCCCTTGTCGGACTGGCTGATATAGAAATGCCCCATGCCAAAGCTGATGACGTGGTTGATGACGGGCTTCAGCCCCTCGGTGACAAAGGCCTGCAACACATGGGATTCGATGGGCAGCCGCAGCCCCGCCATCGCGGCAACCTGTGACGACCGCCCCGCAACCACAATCGCCACCTTGGGCGCGGCAATCGCGCCGCGCGTGGTCTGCACGCCGGTGACGCGGCCATCCGCGATGTCGATCCCCGTCACCTCGCAATTCTGGATCAGATCGACGCCGCGCCGGTCGGCCCCGCGCGCATAGCCCCAGGCCACCGCATCATGCCGCGCCGTGCCGCCACGCGGGTGCAGCAGCCCGCCAAAGATCGGGAACCGGGTGTTGTCGAAATCAAGGTAAGGCAGGATCGCCCGCACCCCGTCACGGTCCAGCAGGATCGCGTCATCGCCCTGATTGATCATGGCATTGCCGCGCCGCACAAAGGCATCGCGCTGGCCGTCGGAATGGAACAGGTTGATCAGCCCGCGCTGGCTGTGCATCACGTTGTAATTCAGGTCGGCCTCCATCCCCTCCCACAGCTTGAGGGAATGGCTGTAGAACTCGGAGTTGCCGGGCAGGAAATAGTTGGCGCGCACGATGGTCGTGTTGCGACCGATGTTGCCTGACCCCAGGTGACCCTTTTCCAGCACCGCGACATTGGTCAGACCGTGGTTCTTGGCCAGATAATACGCCGTCGCCAAGCCATGGCCGCCGCCGCCAATCACGATGGCGTCATAAGCAGCCTTGGGGGCCGGGTCGCGCCAATGCCGCGTCCATCCGGTATTGCCGGTCAGACCCTCCTTCAGGATGCGCAACGCAGAAAATGGTGCCGAGACAGTCATGCGGTTCTCCCTCGCGGTCGAAAAACCCGGTCTGCGTCCGATAATCAAGCCCCCGCGCCCCGCTTGACCCCTGCCACGCGACATAAAGCGTCGTTTTCGGTGGCTCAGCGCCCGCAATCTGTGCCAGCGTTGTGCGGGTCAGACGGGGCTGGGTCGCAACCACCGTTAAGCCTTGCGCCCAATTCCGGGCAATGCAGCCTCGATGTTCAGGGTCAAGGGCGGAATTGCCCGCCAAACGGGGCCTGATTGTCCACCCCCGCGAAACGTCCAGCCCCCGCATGGCAGATTGTTGCGAAATCCGAATAAAGTGCCACAATATCAGTCGGTTGGCTGCCCCAATTTCGCCACAAACACATGCCAAACACGTCCGGCAGGGTCCAGATGAATGGACTATGGCCCGAATCGGGAAGCGACCATGAGCGTGTTAGACAAGTACCCAGTGTTCAAAACACGCGCCGCGATGCGGGCCCAGTGCCTGCGCCAGCGCCTGACACAGTTTACCCGCGATGAAAGCGGCGTCATGGTCATGTTCTCGATGTTCGTGGTGCTGATCATCCTGATGGTGGGCGGCATCGGCGTGGACACCATGCGTTACGAGATGGAACGCACCAAGCTGCAAAACACCATTGACCGTGCCGTGCTGGCTGCGGCTGACCTGGATCAGACCCTGCCGCCGACGGATGTGGTCAAGGACTATTTCGTCAAGGCCGGCATCACCGATGTGGTGCCCACCGTCACCCCCTTGACCGGTGTGGGCTATAAGACCGTGACCGCAAAGGCGGTTCGCACCATCAACACCCAATTCATGCACATGGGCGGCGTCGATACGCTGTCCATGCCAGGCAACGCAACCGCCGAAGAACGTATTCCGCATGTCGAGATTTCGCTGGTCCTTGACGTGTCCGGGTCGATGAATTCGAACAGCCGCATGACCAACCTGCGCACGGCGGCGAAGGAATTCATCAATGCGGTGATCAAGCCGGAAACCATTGACCGCGTTTCGGTGAACATTGTTCCGTTTTCTGAACATGTCAACGTCGGTGCCAAACTGTTCGACGAGTTGAACGTCAATCAGGTGCACAGCTATTCCTATTGCATCGAATTCGACGATGCCGACTTCAGCAATCTGGCCATTGACAAGAACAAACTGCATCAGCAGATGCAGCATTTCCAGTGGAACACCTATTCGATCCAGAGCGGCAACACCCAGAACACCCGGTTCGACACGATCTGCCCCCGCAACACTTACGAATCAGTGACGGCCATGTCGCAGAACGCAACAGCGCTGCGCAATCAGATCGACGCGCTTCGACCGCGGGCCGGCACTTCGATTTTCCTAGGAATGAAATGGGGCACTTATCTTCTTGACCCGTCGTTCCAGACGGTGAACGCGGAATTGGAAGACGAGAACCTGACCGATCCGAAATTCGTCAACCGCCCTGCGGCCTATACCGACAGCAAGACGCTGAAAACCATCGTGGTGATGTCGGACGGCGAAAATGACCGGTCGGTGCGGATCACCAGCTCGGTTTATGCGACCCCCAGCCATTACGCGCATTGGGACAGCTATAACTTCAACTACTATCTGACGAACTATGTCAGTTCGCGTCAGCATTCGTCCTGGTATTGGGAAAAGTATAACAACACCAAGGGCAACACCTTGATGCAGAACATCTGCACGGCTGCAAAGAACAAGGGCGTCGTGATCTGGGCCATCGGGTTCGAAGTCAACGCGTCCGGCGACACGCAATTGCGCAACTGCGCCTCGTCCCCGTCGCATTTCTTCGACGTGAATGGCATCGAAATCACCGCCGCCTTCCAATCCATCGCCCGCCAGATCAACCAGTTGAAGCTGACACAATGATCAAACGCCCCTCCTTTCTGCGTCGGTTTCGCCGCGAAGATAGCGGCAGCTTGACCATCGAATTCGCGATCATGTTCCCGCTGTTCATCACCGCTATGATGGGCACGGTGGAATTGGGCATGATCACTTTGAAACAGACGATGCTGGAACGGGCGCTTGACCTGACCGTGCGGGAAATCCGGCTGGGCACAGGCAAAATTCCGCAGCACGACGACATCAAGAAAAAGATTTGCGACCGCGCAGAGATGCTGGACAATTGTTCGAAAAACCTGCGGCTGGAAATGATCCGGCTTAACATGCGCGCATGGGTCGCGCCGCGGACCGATATCGACTGCGTCGAAAACCCCGAGGTGGTCAAGCCCGCGCGCACATTCGAAAATGGCAACGTCAACGAATTGATGCTGCTGCGTGCCTGTGTACTGTTCAAGCCGATCATTCCGTCCACCGGTCTGGGCAAGGCTTTGCAAAAGAATAATGGCGGATTTGCCGCGATGGTCGCGCAATCGGCATTTGTGCAGGAACCGAAATGATGCACGTGCGCGCATTTCAATCCGATCTGACCCATCGCATTGCCGCGCATCTGCGCCGTTTTGCACAGGACGAAGACGCTGTTGTTGCCGTGGAATCCATCGTCATGCTGCCGATGATGTTCTGGGGCTATGTGTCGATGTTCACGTTTTTTGACGCGTATCGGCAGAATTCGATCAACGTCAAGGCGGCCTACACGATCTCCGACATGATCTCGCGCGAAACGCTCGCCTTGAACCCGGCCTATATGAATGGCGCGCATGCGTTGCTGGAATTGTTGACGCGGTCACCGACAACGACACGTTTGCGCGTGACGATTGCCCGCTGGGACGCACCCGCCAAGAAATACCGGCTGGAATGGTCCCAGACCAAGGGCGGCGTGACCGCATTGAACGCGGCGCAGGTCGAAGCGCTGAAGAACAAGCTGCCGGTGATGGTGCCCGACGAGCGTGTGATCATCGTCGAGACCTGGTCGAAATACGCGCCGCCGTTCAAGGTGGGGCTGCCGGAACAAGACCTGTACAACTTTGTCTTTACCCGACCGCGTTTCGCGCCTCAGGTGGTCTGGTCCAACACCTGACGCTGTGCGATCAGCGCCGCGATGCGCTCTGCCATGGCGCGTGCCGCCTGTCCCGCTGGCACCCCGCCGATCCCCAGACGCCGCCCATACCGCCAATACAGACCCGGCACCCACAGCCGGGTCTGCGGCGTGTTCAGCATCAACGTAAACCCGTTTGACGGCTTGAACGCAAAGGGCGCGGCGGTCACGGCGTCGATCTCGGCCAGCTTTGCCAGACAGGTGCCCGCGTGATCGAACAGCCCCTGCTCGGTCAGCACAACATGGCCTGCACTTGCCCGCCACAGCACCGCCGCCATCACGACGCCCACCCCGCCCAGAACCGCAAGCACCAGCCCCGCTCCGCCCGCCACATCATTGGCCGCGATCATCAACGCCCCGCCTGCGCCCGCAACCAGCCCCGCCGCCACGCCGCGCCGCGCCGAACCTGCGTCCAGCCGTGCCAGTTCTGCCATGTGCCGCCCCTCAGGTTTCCCGCGCGCTCAGCGGCGCGGATGCACCTCATAGCCCGGCGTTTCGGGTTCGTCATCCACCAGATCCAGCGGGAACCCCGGTGCCAGCACTTTCAGACCCGTCGCCTCTTCCAGCCGCTCGATCACGCGGTCGGATTGCGCGCGGATACCATAGCGGGCCTGCGCATCGTTGAAGATGGCGATCATCAAGGGGCTGATTTCCAAGGGCACATTGTGGCGCTCGGCGATCTGCTGGAACAGGCCGATGTCCTTTTGCACCAGATCCATCGGGAAATGCACATCGCGCGACCCGGACAGGATCAGCTGGCTTTCGGTTTCATGGGTAAAGGAATTGCCCGACGAAATGCGGATCGCCTCATAGGTCACGGCCATATCCATGCCCGCCGCCGCCATCGTCGTCAGCGCCTCGCACAGCGTCAGCAGATTGGCGGTGGCCAGGTAGTTCGTCATCACCTTCAGCGTGCTGGCGGTGCCGACGTCGCCGGTATGCAGCACACGCTGGCCCAGAATGGTCAACAAAGGCAGCACATGGTCAAAGGTGGCGCGGTCGCACCCGGCAAACACGCTGATATTGCCGGTGGCGGCGCGATGCACCCCGCCCGACACCGGACATTCCGCCGCGCGGCCCCCGCGCGCGATGACGCTGGCGCATTGATCGCCGATCTTGGTGGCGTCTGTCGTGGACATCTCGATCCAGGTCTTGCCGGCGCGCACCTCGGGCAGCATCTGGTCCAGCACGGCAGCACTTGCAGCGGGTGACGGCAGGCAGGTGATGACCGTATCGCAATCGCGCATCAGATCGGCCGCAGACGTCCCCGCCCGCGCACCCCGCGCGACAAAGCCCGCGACAAGGCTGGCGTCCAGATCGAACACCGTCAGATCGACGCCATTGCGCAACAATGTGCCTGCAAGGCCGCCGCCCGCGCTGCCCAATCCGATAAATCCTACCCGCATCTGCCGCCTCCCTGATGGTGTCGCGGCAGAGAACCCGGCCCACACGGCGCGGTCCCGTCTGATTGCGACGGCTTTGGTCGGAGAAGTGCAGCCCTAGCCAGATGTCCGGCCTGCGGGCACATCAACCGGTCGCGCGCGCGGCCGGATCTGCGCCCCCGCGCGGCAGGCAGGCAAGGCGCGGGTGCGCGCCATCATCGCCGTCCGGGTGGCCTGTTGCCGCAGCGGCCCCCAATCAGCGGCCGCGCCTTTGGCGTCTGCCCCGCCGATCACGCCATCGCGGGCCACCGCGCGCGCCATGATCCGCAGCGCGCAGGCGAGGTTTTCGCCGCCATCCGCCAGCGCCGCAGGGGACGCCGCCGCGCAGCCGCGCCATGCAGCCGTCGCGGGCGATATCTGCATCAGCCCGATCCAGCGCCCGCCGCCGCCCTGTGCGTGCGGGTCAAGGCCGCTTTCGTGCCGCGCCAACAGCCCGACAAACGCCAGCCAGAACGCCTGCCGCGCCCCCGGCCCCGCCGCGCCATAGCCGGGGCACCACCCGGCGATATCGCGCGGCACCGCGCGCACGAGGGTTAAGGCCGGACCGCGCAGGCCACTCATGACCGCATGGGTCCACCGGTCTGCCCCCGCGCGCCCGTCCCAGACCGCAGGCGGACGTCCCTCGATGCGGGCCACGGGGCGCACGGGCTCTGCCGCCGCCGACCCGGCCAGCGTCACCAGCAGCGCCAGAATTTCCAGTTTGCGCATAATCCCTTGCATGGCCGCAGAATGCCCGCCACAGCCGCAACGATGCAAGACCCCGCCCGGGAGAAGGCGCGGAAACTCCCCGCGCCTGCCGCGATTTGGCCCGAAACGCCGCCTATCCCAAAGACGCGATAACCCGGAAAGACCCGCCATGCTCGCTTTCGGCGACAAAACCACAGCCCGCCTCAAGACGCTGTTGCCGTCCGAGGCCTTGGCGCGTCTGCGCGGGCGCGACAAACAGGCCGCCGAACGCACGGCGGGTGCCTTGGCTATTCCGACCAGCACCGACACCGACGAGGACCGCCTGCGCGCCGAGATGACCGGCACCGGCCAGTTTCTGGCCCGCCAAGACCGCTGGGACGATCTGGGGGCGCGGATGCGCGCGCATGACCGCGACCGGGGGGCAACCTGTTCCGGTCTGGGCTTTGCCGCGCTGTTGTCGCATGGCGCGCGCGCCGATGTGGTGCAACCGGTCGAATCCGCGCTGACCGATCCCGGCCTGATGCCCGCCCATGCCCCCAAGGGGGGCTTGGCCGCGCTGGAAGAGGTGCTGGAGGATTATCCCAGCGATTACGGCATCGCGCTTGTGGTGGCCGAGGCGCATATCGACATCGGCTGGGCCTGGCGCGGTCAGGGGTGGTCGGCGCAGGTTCCCGACCGCAACTGGCGCGAATTCCAGACCCATTTCGCCCGCGCCGCCGATATCCTCGACGGCTTTGACCCGTTCGAAGAGGACAGCCCCGCGCTTGCCGCCGCGCGCTGCGCCTTGCTGGCCGCCGCCAACGCCCCGCAGGTGCGCGTCAACGATGATTACGAAGACCTGATCGACCTTGACCCGCAGAACCCCCGACATCTGCGCGCCTATGGCTATCACCTGCTGCCGCGCTGGTTCGGCACCTATGACCGGCTGGCGTCTGAGGCGGATCGCACCGCGCGGCGGCTTGCGGATGTCTGGGGCACGGATGGGGGCTATGCCTATATGATGCTGGACGCTCTGGCGATTGATCCCGGAGCGCTGGCCGTGGTCGACGCCGACCGGATGCGCGCCGGGTTCGTCGATATCCTCGCGCGGCGCGGCGATCAGCACACCGTCAACCAGTTGGCCGCCTATTGCGCCGTGACACTGACCGCCGACCGGTTCCGCCTGACCGCCGAAAAATCCCGCGCCACTGCGATTGCCGGGAATTTCGGCTGGATCCTGCAACAGCACCTGCGCGAAATACATCCGCTGGTATGGGGTCTGGCGGGGCAGGCCCCCGACCGCGCCCTGCCCGCGCTGCCCGATCTGGCGCGTCAAGGGCGCACACAGGCGTTGCTGCGCATTTCGCGGCATTTCGAACGCGACCTGCGGCGCGGCGGGCGCGTGGTGGCGGGGCCGTCAGGGCTGTGGGTCGAACCGCAGGGCATCTAGACCCGTCCCACTTGTCGTCCCGCGCTGCACCGCCTAAAAGTCGGGAAACCGCGAAAGGCGTATGCGATGCTGGACCTGACCTTTGACAGCCCGAAACCCAAGGTGATCGCCGGGGCGAAGCACGACTGGGAACTGGTGATCGGGATGGAAATCCATGCCCAGGTTGCGTCCAATGCCAAGCTGTTCTCGGGGGCCTCCACCGCTTTCGGGTCGGAACCCAACGCGAATGTCAGCTTCGTCGACGCCGCAATGCCGGGCATGTTGCCGGTGATCAACGAATTTTGCGTGGCCCAGGCCGTGCGCACCGGGTTGGGCCTGCGCGCGCAGATCAACCTGACCTCGGCCTTTGACCGCAAGAATTACTTCTACCCCGACCTGCCGCAGGGCTATCAGATCAGCCAATTGTATCACCCCATCGTGGGTGAAGGCGAGGTGATCGTGGACATGGGCCTCGGCGTGGCGCGCCGTGTGCGGATCGAACGCATCCATCTGGAACAGGATGCGGGCAAGTCGATCCATGACATGGACCCGGCGATGTCCTTCGTCGATTTCAACCGCACCGGCGTCGCGCTGATGGAAATCGTGTCGCGCCCCGATATTCGCGGCCCCGAAGAGGCCGCCGCCTATGTCGCAAAGATGCGCCAGATCCTGCGATACCTGGGCACCTGCGACGGCAACATGCAGAACGGCAACCTGCGCGCGGACGTGAACGTGTCCGTGTGCCTGCCCGGTCAGTATGAGAAATATCAGGCGACGCAGGATTTCGGCCATCTGGGCACGCGCTGCGAAATCAAGAACATGAACTCGATGCGGTTTATTCAACAGGCGATCGAGTATGAGGCCCGCCGCCAGATCACGATCCTGGAGGCAGGCGGCAGTGTCACGCAGGAAACCCGGCTTTACGATCCCGACAAGGGTGAGACGCGATCGATGCGATCCAAGGAAGAGGCGCATGATTACCGCTATTTCCCCGACCCCGACCTGCTGCCGTTGGAAATCGACCAGGGCTGGGTGGATGATATCGCAGCCGCCATGCCCGAATTGCCTGACGCCAAGAAGGCCCGGTTCATGGGGGTCTACGGCCTGACCGATTACGATGCCTCGGTGTTGACCGCCGAACTGGACGCCGCGCATTTCTTTGACGCGGTGGCGCAGGGCCGCGACGGCAAACAGGCGGCGAACTGGGTCATCAACGAATTGTTCGGCCGCCTGAACAAAGAAGGGCTTGATATCACCGCCTCGCCGGTGTCCGCCGCACAGCTGGGCGGCTTGCTGGACCTGTTGGGCGCGGACACCATTTCCGGCAAGATCGCCAAGGACCTGTTCGAAATCCTCTGGACCGAAGGCGGCGACCCCGCCGCAATCGTCGCCGCGCGCGGCATGGTGCAGGTGACCGACATGGGCGCGATTGCCGCCGCTGTCGATCAGGTGATCGCTGAGAACCCCGCGCAGGTGGAAAAGGCCCGCGCCAACCCGAAACTCTCGGGCTGGTTCGTGGGGCAGGTGATGAAGGCGACCGGCGGCAAGGCCAACCCCGCCGCCGTCAACGAGATCGTGGCGCAAAAGCTGGGGCTGTAACGCGCGCGGCGGCAGACCATCTTGCCCGCCAACCGGAGCGCACCGTGCAAATCACCCGCCTGACCCCTGCCGACCTGCCCCGCTTTCGCGCCATGAACGCGGTATTCGCCGCGGCGTTCGAGGCGCCCGATGCCGCCGCCCCGCCCGATGACGCCTATGTGCGGGCGCTGTTGGCCCGCGACACCTTCCTTGCCTTCGTGGCCGAAACCGATGGCGTCTGCGTCGGGGCCATCGCGGGCTATCTTCTGCCCAAGTTCGAACAGGCCCGCAGCGAGGGCTATATCTATGATCTGGCGGTGGCAGAACCGCACCGCAGGCGCGGCATCGCCACTGCGCTGATCCGTGCCTTCGTTACGGCGGCGCGCGACGCGGGCGCGCATGTCACCTTCGTGCAGGCCGACCGCGACGACCCGCCTGCCATCGCGCTGTACACGAAACTGGGCCAGCGCGCGGACGTGCTTCATTTCGACATCGACGCCTAGGCCCTCTGGCATTTTCGGCAATCCCCGGCCAATCTGGCGCGAAAAAGGACCACGCGATGACACTGACCGCCCCCTTTACCTCGGACCTGATGGGCGTTGACCCGGCCTGGATCGACTATAACGGCCACATGAACATGGCCTATTACGCGGTGTTGTTCGACCGGGGCGCGGATGAGGCCTATCCGCTGTTGGGCATCGGCCCCGACTACATCGCGACGCGCGGGCACACGACTTATACGGCGGAATTTCACGTCTGCTATGTGCGCGAATTGCATCTGGGCGACCGGGTCCGCTGCACCTTCCGGCTGCTGGATCATGACGCGAAACGCTTTCACACGTTTCAAGAGTTGTGGCACGAGGATGGCTGGCTCGCCGCCACCGCCGAGGGGCTGGCGCTGCACATCGACACCTCCGGCCCCCGCGTTGCGCCGTTTCCGCCCGACATCGCCGCAAAACTGGCCGCGATGCAAGCCGCGCAGGCGTCCCTGCCCTACCCGGACCGCGCCGGACGGCGGATTGCCATCCCGCGCGCCTGACCGCCCCCCGGCTTCTTCGGTTCAAAAATATCCCGGGGAGCGCGAGGGGCTGGCCCCTCGCCTCTGGCCCCTCCCGCAAAGCCCTGTTAGGGTTAGCCGCCCAGCATGGAGGCCAGCATGATCTATGACTATCAGGTGATCCCCGCCCCCAGCCGTGGCCTGAAGGCGCGCGGCGTGCGGACCACCGAGGCGCGGTTTGCCTATGCGATTCAGGACGTGCTGAACCGCATGGCCGCCGATGGCTGGGAATTCCAGCGCGCCGAGACGCTGCCCTCGACCGAACGCGCGGGGCTGACCTCCACCACCACGGTCTATCGCAACATTCTGGTGTTTCGCCGCCCCGCCACCGGGGCCGCTGTGGCCCCGCCTGCCGATCTGCCGGGTGATACGCCCAGCGAAGCACCTGGCGACCTGCCGCAGGACACGCCCCGCACGTTGCCGCCAGACCTGCCGCCAGAGCCGCCGCTGATGCGCCCCACCCTGCCCTATGATCCGATGACCGAGGACGAACCCCCTGCCGCGCCGCTGACACCCCCTGTTTCCGGGGCAACCCGCGCGTGATGCCCCCCCAAAACGGGCGCGAAAAATCGCCCGTGCCTCTTTCACTCGCGCGTGGCTGCGCTACACTGCTGCCCTCGCAATATCTGGAGCGCGCATGAGAAAGACCGATCCCTTCGGATTCGACATCTCGGTGTCTTCCGCCAAGAAAAAGAACCCGCGTGGCCGTCGCACGGTGACGGGCGCGGTGGAAACCTCGCAGCGGCAATGCGATCACCCCGGCTGCGCAGAGGCCGGGCAGTTCCGCGCGCCCAAGGCCCGCGATGTGCTGGATGATTTCTTCTGGTTTTGCCGCGATCACGTCCGCGAGTATAACCTGAAATGGAATTTCTTTGACGGCACCTCCGAGGCCGAGTTGAACGCGCAGATGACGCGGGACCGGGTCTGGGACCGCCCCACCAAGCCGATGACCGACCCCGAGGCCAAGGCCTGGGCACGCCTTGGCATCGAAGACCCGCATCAGGTGCTGGGCCAGAACGCCACCCGCAACCCCGGCAAGACCCCCGAGGGCATCGCGACGCGCAAGCTGCCGCCGACCGAACGCCGCGCCATCGAGGTGCTGGAGGTGCGCGACAGCGCCACCAAGGCGGAAATCCGCGCGTCGTATAAGGCGCTGATCAAGGTGCTGCACCCCGACATGAACGGCGGCGACCGCAGCCAGGAAGACCAGTTGCAACTGGTGGTCTGGGCCTGGGACCAGATCAAGGACAGCCGGAATTTCAAGTGACCGAGACGGGTTGCGGCCCCTTTTGCCGCTGTGATCGAAAGCGAGCCGCGCAATGATCGACCCCGCCCCCCGGACCTATCCGATCTCGATCACCCTGCGGGCGCGGTCTGCGCGCGGGCGCGATGCCGCGCCTGCGGTGCAGGATGCCGCGTCGATTGCGGAATGGCTGCTGGGCGACGCGATCCGTATTCCCGACCTGCTGCCGCTGTTCGAGGAATTTGTGTGGCGGCTGGTCGCCGCAGGTCTGCCGCTGGACCGCGCAGGGTTGCATGTCGGCACGCTGCACCCGTTGCTGGTGGGGTTCACCTGGAACTGGAACATCATCGACGGGCTCTGTGACGAGATACAGGTGTCTGAAGAAACCCTGCACTTGTCGGGCTTTCGGGAAAGTCCGCTGGCGGTTGTGTTCGAGACGGGCGGCGCGCTGCGGCTGGACCTGACGCATCCCAGTTCCGACCGCTATCCCATCGCCGCCGACCTGCGCGCGCAGGGGTTCACCGCCTATGCCGCGCTGCCGATGGGGGGCAGCGGGTATTACAACGTGGCGTCGATGGCCACCCGCCAGCCGGGCGGGTTCACGGCAGACCAATATGGCACGATCACTCATCTGCTGCGGCTGTTGACGCTGCATGTCGAACGCCACACCGCACAGCGCATCGCCGAGAATGTCGCCACCACCTATCTGGGGGCCAATGCGGGCGCACAGGTGCTGCACGGCACGATCCGGCGCGGCGAGGGGCAGCGGATCAATGCCGTGATCTGGATATCGGACCTGCGCGGCTTCACCGACCTGTCGGACCGGCTGGCCCCCGAGGATATGCTGCTGGTGATGAACGCCTATTTCTCGACCATGGCCGGGACGGTGGCGGAATTTGGCGGCGAGGTGCTGAAATTCATCGGCGACGGCGTGCTGGCGGTGTTTCCGCTGGACCGCGATTATGGTGGGCAAAACGCAGCCACCACGGCGGTTGCCGCCGCCGAGGCTGCGTTGGCGGCGCAACAGCGGCTGAACCAGTCCCCGCCGCCGTCGCTGGCAAGGATTGCCGGGTGGCAGCCGCTGCGCTCAGGCATCGGGCTGCATGCGGGCGATGTGTTCTTTGGCAATATCGGCGCGGCGGACCGGCTGGATTTCACCGTGCTGGGCCGCGCGGTCAACATGGCCAGCCGGATCGAGGGGCTGACCAAATCGCTGGCGCATCCGATCCTGATGACGGCAGAGGTGGCGCAGCACCTGTCAACGCCCCATCACGCCCTCGGGTTCCATGCCCTGCGCGGGTTGGCCGATCCGGTCGAGGTGTTCGCCCCGACCGCCGCCGCTATGCCGGCTTGAATACCAAGCTGACGCCATTGATACAGTGCCGCTTGCCGGTTGGCTTGGGGCCGTCGTCAAAGATATGGCCCAGATGCGACCCGCAGCGGCGGCAGTGACATTCGGTGCGCAGGCCGAACAGGCTGCGGTCGTCCTTGGTTTCGATGGCATCGGGCAGCGCCTGCCAGAACGACGGCCAGCCGGTGCCGCTGTCGAATTTGTGCGCGGCATCATACAACGCCAGATCGCAGCCCCGGCAATGGAACAGGCCTGCGCGCTTTTCGCGGTCCAGGGGCGAGGTAAAGGCGCGTTCGGTGCCCTCGCGGCGCATCACCTTGTATTCCAGATCGTTTAGCATCGCGCGCCATTCGGCGTCGGTGCGGGTGACCTCAAAAGCTGCATGGGCTGCACGGCCAAACAGCAGGCTGCTCAGCGCGGTGGCGGTAAAGACGCGGCGGTTCATCGGCGTGATCCTTTCAGGATGGCTGATCGCACATTACACGAAAACAAAAGGCGCGCCGCCCCGGTCACAGAAAAACCGGGACGGCGCACGGGGATGTGACAGGCGGATATGCGCGCAGGTTTCGCACGATGGGGGCCGTGTCTGCCGCTTTTTCCTGGGAAAGGACCACCCGCCCCACCCCCGATCTGGTCAGCCCTTGGGCCGCATCACCGCGTCGATGACATGGATGACGCCATTCGACTGCCGCACATCGGCGATGGTGACGGTGGCCTTGGTGCCGTTCTCATCGGTCAGTGTGAGCTTGCCATCGGCCTGCGTCGCGGTCAGCACACAGCCCCCCAGCGTCTGCACCTTGTGCGCGCCGTTGCCGTCTGCGACCAGTCCGGCAATCGCATCCGACATCGCCGCCGCGCCAATGACATGGCAGGTCAGGATCTTGGTCAGCATCACCTGATTTTCCGGCTGCAACAGCGTGTCAACCGTGCCTGCGGGCAGCGCGTCAAAGGCGGCATTGACGGGGGCAAACACCGTGAACGGGCCGGGACCGGACAGCGTATTCACCAGACCAGCGGCCAGAACAGCGGCCACAAGCGTGGTGTGATCTGCGGAATTGACTGCGTTTTCAAGGATATGCTTGTCGGCGAACATGGCGGCACCGCCTACATCGGGGTTCTTGGTGTCGGCAAATACCGCTGTGGTCAGGGCCAGCGCGGCCAGCGTCGCGACCGAACGGGTCAGGGTCATGGCGTGTCTCTCTTTGGGGCGCGGGATGATCCCCGCTGACAGGCCCAGCCACGCGGGCGCGCGGACCAAAGTTGCGGGCGCCCCGATCACGACTCTGTGATCACGACCCGGTAACGGGTGCCCGCAGGAAGGCCGTCGCCAGCACCGCCCCGGTCGGCAGGCCCGTTGGCGACCCGCCCGCCGGTTCATCCGACACCGCCAACACCCCCCCCGCCAGCGCGGGGCGCAGCGCCGCAGGCACCGTCAGGCGCGTCATGTCCCGCGCGGGCAACAGCCCCAGCGACACCGGCGGCGCGCCCGCCGGGATCAGCCACAGCTGATGATCGCGACCTTGGGCCGCGCGCCCGGTGATCCCGGTCAACACCATCTCGCCGCTGCGGTCATCATAGGCGGCGGTCAGTTGCACCGCCGCACCCGCAACGCCCAGTGACGCCTGATAAGTCGGCGGCAAGGCGCGCAGCACCGGCAGCACCAGCACCAGTCCCAACCCCGCCAGCGCCGTGCCCGTCAGCAGACCCAGCCAAAACCGCCCGCGCCGTGGCTGCGGGAACAGCCGCGCCATCAGCGCCGTCTTGGTGCGCGCAGGCGGGGCGACGGCTGGCAGATCCTCCAAGAGCCCCGCCAGCCGTTCCGTCCAGCCGCGATAGGCCGCGCGCAAGGCGGGCTCGACCGCCAGCCGCGCCTCCAGCGCGCGGGCCTCGTCGGCGGGCAACAGCCCAAGGGCGTGTTCCGCCACCAGCGCCACGTCGTCGTCACTCAGAAGTCCGGTCATGCTGTCAGGCACTCCTTCAACCGGATCAGGCTGCGGCGCAGCCAGCTGCGCATTGTGTTCAGCGGAACACCGTAACGGTCCGCCAGATCGGCATAGCTGTCACCATCCAGATAGGCGCGGCGCACCGCCTCGGCCCGGTCGGGTTCCAGCGTGCCCAGACAATCCGCTAGCCGCGCACGTTCAGATGCCGCAATCGCCTGCGCCTCTGGCCCCGGCGCGGCATCTGCCACCTCGTCCGCCGTTTCCAGCGTGGCATGCCCGCCCTTGGTGCGGCGCAGCCGGTCAATGGCGGTGTTGCGCGCAATCGCCGCAAGCCAGGTGATCGGGCTCAGCCCGTTCGCCTGATAGCGCGCGGCGTTATGCCATATCTTGATGTATATATCCTGCAAGGCATCCTCGGCGGCGGCACGGTCGCTCAAGACACGCAGGACAATGCCGAATAGTTTCGCCGAGGTCGCATCATACAACGCCGCGAACGCCGCCCGGTCCCCCAGGGCCGTGCGGGCAATCAGTGCTTCGATACGGTCGCGTGCCTCTGTCATGGCCGCTGATGTGACAGGAAACGCGGGGCCGGTCCAGTGTGCGCGGCGGCCCTTCCCCTTGCCCCGCGCCGCGTTATGATGCACCAAACACCCAGATCAAAAACGCGGCGACAGACGACGCACGGAATGGGCGCATAGCCCGGCGAAAGGACAAGACACATGGCGGACGGCAAGATCGACACCGGCGCGAAACCGACCGAAGATATCTCGGTGCGCGACGTCTTTGGCATCGACACCGACATGATGGTCAAGGGCTTTGCCGACCGCAGCGACCGTGTGCCCGAGATCGACCCGACCTACAAATTCGACCCCGACACCACGCTGGCGATTCTGGCAGGGTTCCGCAACAACCGCCGCGTCATGATCCAGGGCTATCACGGCACCGGCAAATCGACGCATATCGAACAGGTCGGCGCGCGGCTGAACTGGCCCACGGTGCGGGTGAACCTCGATTCACACATCAGCCGGATCGACCTGATCGGCAAGGACGCGATCAAGCTGATCGACGGCAAACAGGTGACGCAATTCCACGAGGGCATCCTGCCCTGGGCGCTGCGCAATCCGGTGGCCATTGTGTTCGATGAATATGACGCAGGCCGCGCCGATGTGATGTTCGTGATCCAGCGCGTGCTGGAACATGACGGCAAGCTGACGCTGCTGGATCAGAACGAAATCATCACGCCGAACCCCTATTTCCGCCTGTTCGCCACTGCGAACACTGTGGGCTTGGGCGACACGACGGGGCTGTATCACGGCACCCAGCAGATCAACCAGGCGCAGATGGACCGCTGGAGCCTTGTCGCCACGCTGAACTATCTGTCCCACGACGCGGAAACCGCCATCGTTCTGGCGAAAAGCCCGCATTACAACACCGACAAGGGCCGCAAGACGATTTCCCAGATGGTGCATCTGGCCGCGCTGACGCGGACGGCGTTCATGAACGGTGATTTGTCCACCGTGATGAGCCCCCGCACCGTGATCACCTGGGCACAGAACGCCGAGATCTTCCGCAATGTCGGCTATGCATTCCGGCTGTCGTTCCTGAACAAATGCGACGAATTGGAACGCCAGACGGTCGCCGAATTCTATCAGCGGTGCTTTGGCGAGGAATTGCCGGAATCGGCGGCGAGCATGGCGATGAAATAACCCGTAGGGCGGGTGATATCACCCGCCCTACCTGACGCCCGGACGGTGGGGAAAACCCGACTGTTGCCTGCGCAAAAACCCTGTCATATCAACGCCCATCGACAGCGCACCATTTTTAAGCGCTGTCGCCTGATTTATGAGCGAGGAATTGACACATGCCGACTCTCGATATTTTCACCACCACCAATTTCAATCCGGCAACCAAGCCGTTACATTCCTATGTCTTCAATGCGCAGGGCTGGATCGCGCCCGTTGGGCAGGACCTGACAAGCCTGGGCTACACGGCGGCCTTTGTGGACGATTTCATGGAATCCGGTTTCGCCGAGCTGGGCTACGGCACTGTCGTCAATGACGTCAGCGCGCAATTCCCGAACGCGACCTATTATTACACGATCGCCTCGGGGTCCAGCTCGCCGGGCGGGCCGTCCTATTCCTATCTCGACAGCGGCATTCAGGGCGGGTCAGGGTCCGAAGTGATCTATGACTGGGCGGGTGAGGACATCTATGTCACCGGCGGCGGGGCCGATCTGATCGTCGATGTCGGCGGCAACACCGCCGTGGACGCGGGCGGCGGCGATGACGTGGTCTTTCTCTGGGATGGCCATGACGTGGTCAAGGCCGGATCGGGCCATGACGAGGTGTTCACCAATGGCGGCGTCGATCATGTCAGCGCCGGAACCGGCAATGACTATGTCGACCTTGGCGAAGGCGATGATGCCGCCTGGGGCGAGAACGGGCATGATACGTTGATCGGCGGCGAAGGGGCCGATTTCCTGCAAGGCGACGGTGGCAACGACGTGCTAGACGGCGGCACCGGTGCCGACGACCTGCGGGGTGGTGCCGGTCTGGACCGCCTGACGGGCGGGGCGGATGATGACCTGCTGTCCGGCGGCGCGGGGGCGGATATCTTTGTCTTTGGCGCGGCCACCGGCAATGACATCATCACCGATTTTCAGCGCAACGCCGACGATATCGAATTGGATATCGCGGCGACAGGGTTGGCCAACTTTGGCGACGTGCAGGCAGCGGCCACCCAGATCGGCACCGATGTGGTGATCGCGCTGGCAAGCGGAACCATCACCATCGAAGACCTGCTGGTCGGTCAGTTGAACGCCAGCCAGTTCCTGTTCGTGTAACATTGCGGCGGGCGGCGGCATCGTG